>NZ_WUFT01000100.1 GCF_010668805.1 Rhizobium phaseoli
CTACAAGAAGGCGCTGGCCGCGCTCGGCAATGGCGTCGAGCGCGATCTGCGCATCGTGCGCGGCGCGGAGTGATTGTCCGCACGCGCAACGCCCCGAGATTCGCTCAGTAGCGGATCACCATCGGCAGAAGCGCGCCGTCGCGCGGTTCATCATCGGGCAGCACGACGGCGCTGCCGGCCGCGATGCGGCGCGCGCTCCATAGCACCGCGAAGGCATCGAGCACGTCGTCCTTCTGCGCGTGCCGGGCAACACGTTCGTCGAGCGCGGTATGCAACGTGTCGCCAAAGACATACGCGAGCAAGGCTTTTCTTTTCGCATGTCCCGCTTCTGACGTTTTACCCTCCTTGAGGCCGGCCGCCTCGCCGCCTTGGTCGATCTGAAGCTGCATGAAGGCAAGCTCCGGATGCACCTCGAACA
>NZ_WUFT01000101.1 GCF_010668805.1 Rhizobium phaseoli
CTTCACGCCGGTGGCGGGCTCGATTTCGTAGCGCGTGATCACGGGGCCGGGCATGGCGGCCACGACGCGCACCTCGACGCCGAAGTCCTTGAGCTTCTTCTCGATGAGGCGGCTGGTCATCTCCAGCGTCTCGGGCGCCACCGTCTCCTGGCGAGCCAGGGCGCCGTCGAGCAGATCGACCTGCGGCAGGCGGCTGTCGGGCATTTCGTGGAAGAGCGGCTTCTGGCGCTCCTTCACCACGCGGGCGCTCGGCGCCGCCTCGGTGGCCAGCGCGGGTTCGATGATCTGCACGGGCTGCGGCGCCTGCTCGCGGAAGTCGTGGCGCTCTTCCTGCACCACTTCCTCGCGTTCGCGCGCGGCACGCTTGCCGGCGGCCTGATCGATCGCCTTTTCGCGGCGCGCGCGGCCGACCTGGAC
>NZ_WUFT01000102.1 GCF_010668805.1 Rhizobium phaseoli
CTTCCGGACCGCGATAGCCGTGACGCCGTTCATAGTCCATCAAGCCCTTGCGCAACGCACGGTATGCGGCGTCCTGATCGGCGGAATCGATGGTCGTCACGACGTTCAGGCCGCGCGTGTACGCCTCTTCGCGGTACTGCGCATACATCATCTGCCGCACCATTTCCGCGACGTACTCCGCGTGCACGCTGAACTCCTTGCCAGCGCCCTTGACGATGAGCGGCTGACGGCTCGCCGTGTCGTACTGGTCCTGCGTGATATAGCCGAGTTCCAGCATGCGCTGAAGGATGTATTCCTGACGCACTTTCGCGCGCTTCGGATTCACCACCGGGTTATACGCGGACGGCGCTTTGGGCAGACCGGCGAGCATCGCGCATTCGGCCAGCGACAGGTCTTTCAGGTCCTTGCCAAAGTAC
>NZ_WUFT01000103.1 GCF_010668805.1 Rhizobium phaseoli
GCTGATGCGCTTGAATGCGCTCAGGGCAAGACCGAGGCGGCGTGGCTTGCCAAAGGATGCCGGTGACCGTGCCGTCATCATGCCTAACGTGCTGGACCGCCAGTTCGTGGCAGACCGTCCGAACCAGAAATGGGTGGCTGACTTCACCTATATCTGGACCGCGGAAGGCTGGCTGTATGTCGCAGCCGTCATCGACCTGTTCTCACGCCGTGTCGTCGGCTGGTCGATGAATGCCAACATGACAGCCCAACTCGTCACAGATGCGCTGATCATGGCGATATGGCGTCGAGGAAAACCAGATGCTCTGCTGCATCACTCCGACCAGGGCAGCCAATATACCAGCGAGCAGTTCCAGCGCCTCATGGGAGATCACGGCATCACCTGCTCGATGAGCCGCTCTGGAAATGTCTGGGAC
>NZ_WUFT01000104.1 GCF_010668805.1 Rhizobium phaseoli
CCTCATAACGATGCGAACGCGCGCGGCGTGTTTTGGGGCTTGACGGGCGCGCACACGACAGGCGATCTCGCGTACAGCGTGATGGAAGGCGTGGCGTTCGCGATGGCCGACGGTTATGCCGCGCTGCAAAGCGCGGGCACGACACTGCAGAGCGCGTCGTTCATCGGCGGCGGCTCGCGCAGCCCGTTCTGGGCGAATCTGTGCGCGACGGCAACGGGCATCACGATGCATCGTCACGAAGGCAGCGACGTGGGCGCGGCCCTTGGTGCGGCGCGCCTTGCGCGGCTCGCGGTGACGGGCGAGTCGATCAGCCAGGTCTGTCTTGCGCCGCCTACCCTCGAGTCCTGCGAGCCGGATCGTGCGCAGGCGCCATTGCTTGCGCACAGGCTGGCGCGTTATCGCAGCATTTATCAGG
>NZ_WUFT01000105.1 GCF_010668805.1 Rhizobium phaseoli
CTCCTGAAGGCGCTCGAAGAGCCTCCGGAGCGGACTGTCTGGATCCTCTGCGCTCCGAGCGAGGCCGACCTGCTCCCGACGATCCGCTCCCGCGTGCGCACCCTGCGACTGCGTGAGCCCGACGTCGCCGATGTCGCCCAGCTCATCGCGGCGCGGACGGGGGCCGACCCGGCGCTCGCGGAGCAGTCCGCGCGCCTCGCGCAGCGCCACATCGGCATGGCGGTGCGGCTGGCGACGGATGCCGAGGCCCGCGCCCGGCGCGAAGAGACCCTGCGCGCGGTCCTCGGCGTCCGCGGCGTCGGCACAGCGGTCGAGACCGCGGCGCGCATCGTGCAGCTGGCGACCGACGACGCGAAGGCCCTGACGGCGGAGCGGGACGAGGCCGAGCGCGAAGCGCTCCTGCGCACCCTCGGC
>NZ_WUFT01000106.1 GCF_010668805.1 Rhizobium phaseoli
CTTCAGGCCATGTGCAACGGCCTTTTTCGCGAGAATGCCCGCCGCAAGCATCAGATTGGAGTTCGACGTGTTGGTGCACGACGTGATCGCCGCAAGCACGATGTCACCGTGACTCAGCTTGCCGGCTTCGCGGGCCGTTGATGGCAGCATTTCGCGGACCTTGCTCTTCAGCGTCGATAACGCGATGCGGTCTTGCGGACGCGACGGTCCCGCGACGCTCGGCACGACCGCGGACAAGTCGATCGTCAGCGTATCGGTGTAGTCGATATCACCGCGCGTCGGAATACCAAACATCCGTTGGGCTTCGAAATAGCCCTTCAATGCGGCAAGCTCGACGTCGCTTCTACCGACGGAGTTGAGAAAGTCGAGGGTTTTTTCGTCGACGGTGAAGAAAGCGACGGTCGCACCATACT
>NZ_WUFT01000107.1 GCF_010668805.1 Rhizobium phaseoli
GCACACGCATATGGAACTGCCCTTCATGGGCACGACGGCCAGCGACGACTTCTATACGGGCACGGCGGCGGGCCTGTCGGGCGGCACGACGAGCATCATCGACTTCGTGATTCCCAGCCCGAAGCAGCCGCTGATGGACGCGTTCAGGGAATGGCGCGGCTGGGCCGAGAAGGCGTCGTCAGACTACGGCTTTCATGTGGCCGTGACATGGTGGGACGATTCCGTGTATCGCGACATGGGTACGCTCGTGCACGAGCATGGCGTGTCGAGCTTCAAGCACTTCATGGCCTACAAGAACGCCATCATGGCCGACGACGAAGTTCTCGTGAACAGCTTCTCGCGTTCGCTCGAACTCGGCGCGCTGCCGACCGTGCATGCGGAAAACGGAGAGCTCGTATTCCAGTTGCAGAAAC
>NZ_WUFT01000108.1 GCF_010668805.1 Rhizobium phaseoli
GACGATAGGCACGCCGTTCGCCTCCAGATCCAATGCGAGCTTCAGCGGCGTCTGACCGCCGTACTGAACGATCACGCCGAGCGGCTTTTCCTTGTCGACGATTTCGAGCACGTCTTCGAGCGTCAGCGGCTCGAAGTACAGACGGTCCGACGTGTCGTAGTCGGTCGAAACAGTTTCAGGGTTGCAGTTGACCATGATCGTTTCGTAGCCGTCCTCGCGCATGGCGAGCGCGGCGTGCACGCAGCAGTAGTCGAACTCGATGCCCTGGCCGATCCGGTTCGGGCCGCCGCCCAGCACCATGATCTTCTTGTTGTTCGTCGGGTTCGCCTCGCACTCTTCTTCGTACGTCGAGTACATGTACGCCGTCTTCGTCGCGAACTCGGCCGCGCAGGTATCGACGCGCTTGTACAC
>NZ_WUFT01000109.1 GCF_010668805.1 Rhizobium phaseoli
TCGTCGAAGGCGGCAACACGTGGGACGAAACCGTGCAGATCGCGAAAGCGCTCGAAGCGGCGGGCGTCACGATCTTCAACACGGGCATCGGCTGGCATGAGGCACGCGTGCCGACCATCGTCACGTCGGTGCCGCGCGCCGCCTTCGCACCGCTGGCGGCACGCCTGAAGACGGCCGTGAGCGTGCCCGTGATCGTATCGAACCGCATCAACACGCCGGAGGTCGCCGAAGACCTGCTCGCGCAAGGCGCGGGCGATCTGGTGTCGATGGCGCGTCCGCTGCTCGCCGACCCCGAGTTCGTCGTGAAGGCAGCCCAAGGACGCGCGGATGAAATCAACACGTGTATCGCGTGCAACCAGGCGTGTCTCGATCACACGTTTCAGAACCAACGCGCGACATGCCTCGTCAACC
>NZ_WUFT01000010.1 GCF_010668805.1 Rhizobium phaseoli
TTTCGTGGGCTCGGAAAAGGGGAAAAGAGACAGCCGCGCCATCGGCCAACGTCGCCCGATTGAGCAGAACGAGCGCGCAATGGCTTGCGAGAAAGCAGATCAAACCCGCAAGCCCGACCAGCGTGAGATCATGCCGCCCGGTGATGCACGTCAGAACGGTAAACATGGGAAAGGCCCTCGATTTGAGGGGCACGCTAAGCAGTGGGCGCTTAAGGAAGGTTGAAATGGGTAGGGCGGATGGGTGGGAAATGGGGCTGTTTGGGCGGGTTGTTCGGTGGGTTGTGAGATTAGCGTTTACGGTGGGTGTCTGGGTATGGTGAATGAATTGGTGCGGTGGGGATCGAAGTGCTCATCGTAACGTTCGAGCTTCTCGCTCCCGAGTTACAGCAAGGCCAAATGGACAGGCGTGCGGAATACGCTTGTGACCATAGATCCATCTGGCGATATTGCAGATCTCAAATCAGGATGTGAAAGGCGGCAGATGACGTCGCTGGCGTTGATCACAATAACACCGTGTGCAGCAATGCTCATATCTGCATGCATCATGCGAAGGGGATTTCGGACCTGGATTTCATTGCTGCTGGCTTGCTCCGCAGTGGCGATTGCAGCCTTCGAGCTGCGAAGCGGATTTAAGCAGACTTGTGAAATAGCCGAGAGCGAATGCGTCGGCGTGACCGCCATTGTGTATCTCATTCCGCGCTGTGGGGATGTTTGCAATCGCTTTGCTATTTCGTCTGGTTGCGATCCACCGAAGGTAGCCGTGAACGATCGAGAATGACCGCTTCGGGGCCGGAAGCGGACCGTCCACTATGCGTTTCGACTTCACGGAGAGCAGCCACTCAGCGGCCTGTCACCCTTGGGAATGCCAATCTCCGACAGCAATTTCGCTAGCCCATCTGTGGCGTTGGGCACGGGACGTCAGCCGCGCAATATGGACTGCCCGGCAAGGAGGGGAGCGTATCCGGCAAGTCGGTGGGATATGAACTCTGTGAAAAGCCGGACGCGCTTCGTCTTGCGTGTCTCTCCCTGCGTGAGAAGCCAGATCGTCGCACGTGATTTCAGATCGATGCCCGGAACTCTCGCCAGCAGGTGATCGGCATCTCCGACGAAACAGGGCAGTCTGGTGATACCGATCCCTTGCCTTGCCGCAGCGATCTGCGCGTCGGCGTCCGGCGTCCTGAACGGAACCCCTGTGGCGCGAAACTCCCCTTCGTCGACCCAGTCCGGAAGAGCCTGACCGCCGATGACGATGGGCCGGATTGGATCCGGCGCACCCGCACGCCACGCGGCCAGTCTATCGCGGGAAATATAAACGCCCGCGAGCAGATCCGGACCTTTCAGGCCATAAAGATTGAGCGGCAGGGTCTTGCGATCGGAGACCATCCGGATCGCCAGATCCGCCTCACGGTTGGTTAGATTCACGACCTCGCCGGTCGATACGACCTCCATCTCGATGTCCGGATGCAGACGCGCAAAATCTGCGATATCCGGCATGAGCAGGTGTGTCGCGAGGAACGGGGGCAGCGTCACCCGCAGAAGCCCGCGTACACTCTGATCGCGCCCGAAGACACGCGTCTCCAGTTGACGCGACGAGGCTTCCATCTGGCTCGCGAACTCGAGAACCTCCTCGCCCGCGGCCGTCAGGCGGTAGCCCGAAGGCAGCTTTTCGAACATCTGCGCCCCGAGGTGCTCCTCGAGCTGAGCAATACGTCGAAGCACGGTCGCGTGGTTGACGCCCAGGCTCTTGGCGGCAGCCCGCACTGAGCCGCCACGCGCAGCGGCAAGAAAGTAGCGAACGTCATCCCAGTCGATCATGGTCCATTCCCGCGCCGCATAGAGGGCGGCTTCCGACGACCAGTCTACCCTACTGGGCGGGATTGCGCATGATCGTCGCTGCGTTCGATCACGTAAGTGGATCGTTTTCGCACCAGGGATGCGCGCGATTGCGCACTCATCGCCTGGCGCCAACGACCCCATATCGAGGCTGTCGGAGGATATCTCCGCAAAGCGATGACCCGAGACACGACACAAGGAATGCATGACATGTCCAGATTGAACGGAAAGACCGCCGTGATCACGGGCGGCGCCACCGGTATCGGCCTCGCCGCTGCAAGGCGCTTCATCGAGGAGGGTGCCCTCGTCTTCATCTACGGCCGTCGGCAGCAAGCACTCGATGCGGCTGTGGTTGAGCTTGGACCAAACGCCCGCGCGGTGAAGGGCTCGGTCTCGGATGAGGCCGATCTGGATCGGCTCTACGCGGCGGTGAAAGCCGAGCGCGGAATCCTCGACATCGTGTTCGCCAATGCCGGGGCCGGAAGTCCGCTTCCTCTCGGCCAGATCACCGCCAAGCACATCGACGACACTTTCGACACCAACGTGAAGGGCACGATCTTCACGGTCCAGAAGGCGCTACCCCTGATGGGTCCAGGCGGTTCGATCATCCTGACGGGATCGAGCGCCGGGACCACCGGCGCCCCGGCATTCACCGCCTACAGCGCCAGCAAGGCAGCTGTGCGCAATCTTGCACGGACCTGGGCGGAGGATCTGAAGGGTACCGGTATCCGGGTCAACGTGCTGTCGCCCGGCGCGACGGCGACCGAACTCGCGAAGGAGGCGCTCGGAGAGGAGGGCCAGAAGGCCTACGGCGCGATGACCCCGCTCCAGCGCATGGCCGATCCGGCGGAGATCGCGGCCGCTGCCGCCTTCCTCGCGTCGGACGACAGCAGCTTCATGACCGCCAGCGAAGTCGCCGTCGACGGTGGCCTCGCCCAACTCTGACCCCGGCGCGGTTCCGCGCTTAACTTACACACAGCGAAAGGCAAAGATTATGAAAGCACTCGAAGGTAAAATCGCAGTCATCACGGGCGGAAGCAGCGGGATTGGCTTGGCCACAGCCAAGCGTTTCGTGGAAGAAGGTGCGCAGGTCGTGATCATCGGGCGACGCGAGAAAGCCTTACAAGAGGCCGCGGCCCTTATCGGGAAAAACGTGACAACAGTCGTGGGCGACGTCTCGCGCCTGGAAGATCTGGACCGGCTCTACGCCACCGTGAAGGAGAAACATGGTCACATCGACATTCTCTTCGCAAACGCGGGCGCAGGTACGGTCGCGCCGCTGGCGGCAGCGACTGAGGCCCATTTTGACCAGACCTTCGATGTGAATGTGAAGGGTCTGTTCTTTACGGTGCAGAAGGCCCTTCCTCTCTTCAAGGACGGTGGTTCGATTATCCTGAACTCTTCGGTCTCGAATGTGATGGGGCTGCCAGCGTTCAGCGCTTACGCAGCAAGCAAGGCGGCTGTTCGCAGCTTCTCGCGGTCTTGGACCCAAGAGCTGAAGGACCGCAATATCCGCGTCAATACAATGAGCCCCGGCGCGATCGAGACCCCCGCCTTGGCGACCACGACCGGCCTCACCGCTGAGCAAGCCGAGGAGGCGGTCGCCCAGTTTGCCGCACAGATCCCAATGGGTCGGAGGGGCAAGCCAGAGGAAATAGCGGCGGCGCTCACGTTCCTCGCTTCCGATGAAAGCTCCTACATCACCGGTATCGATCTCGCCGTCGATGGTGGTTGGGCGCAGGTCTGACCCGGCGTCAACACAGGATCGGAGAAGCATTATGAGCTACGCAATCATCGGCTTCGGCAATATCGGCCGAGCTCTGGCCAAGGCGTTTTCCCGCAACGGCATCGAAGTAGCCGTTGCAACCACGCGCGACCCGGAAAACTTTGCTGCTGATGCGGCCGCGATCGGGCCCGAAGTCATTGCCAAAACGCTGGCGGACGCAGTCAAGGCGGACGTCATCTTCTTGGCCGTCCGTTTCGAGGCGCATCCGGATGTCGCGAAAGCGCTGCCGACCTGGCAGGGCAAGACGATCATCGATGTGACCAATGCCTACGGCGTGCCCCCCCGAGGACCTGGTAGGACAGCCGTCTTCCAAATTCGTCGCGCAAGCCTTCCGTGGTGCAAGGCTGGTCAAGGGTTTCAACCACTTGGGCGCTGCCGTTCTTGCCCAAGATCCTGCCGTGCAGGGCGGCAGGAGAGTCGTGTTCCTGGCGAGCGACGACGATGCTGCCGCCGCGGAAATTGATACACTCGCAGAAAATCTCGGTTTCGCGCCCATCAAGCTTGGCGGGCTGGCGGAAGGCGGGCTGCTGGTCCAGGCGCGCGGCAAGAGCTGGGGTCATCTGATCTTCAAGGATCTGGTCAAGTTCGACGGATAAACGACAGCCCTACCGACTGGACCACGGTGTACGGATCGGATCGAGCGCGATCCGATCCCAGCGAAATGGAGATATTCCCATGAGTATTGAAAAAAACATCCAGACCGTGAAGGATTTCTTCGCCGCGATAAGCCGCGGCGACAGACAGGCTCTGTTGACGCTGGTTGCCGAAGACATCAGCTGGATCATTCCGGGCGAGGACTGGCCGCTCGCTGGCACGCACCGCGGACACGCGGGACTGGCAGATTTGCTGGAGACGGCATCCAAGTCGATGGAAACCTCCACGGAACCCCGTGAATTCGTAGCGCAGGGAGACCGGGTTCTCGCCGTCGGCTTCGCCAGCGGGAAGGTAAAAGCCACGAACAAGACGTTCGAGGACGAGTGGATCTTCGCCATCACTGTCCGGGACGGCAGACTGACCGACATCCGGGAATACATCGACACGCAAGCGTTGGCACGCGCCGCGCAGATGGACGTGTCCGGGCCCGTATAGCGCAGGCCTTCTGCAACCATCGGCTTTCGCTGAAGGTGAATGAGCCGCGGATCGCCGTCTCGCGTGCCGAGCGCTCGCCGAATACCCAACCCTAAAAGAGATTGAGATGTACGACCAATCCAAATTATCCGAGTTGATCCGGTTCGCACGCATTGACGCGGGTACCACCGTCATCGACGTTTATCCAGGCGACGGCGACTGGACGCGCCTGTTCTCCGACATCGTTGGACCCGAAGGTCGAGTCACCAGCTTCGTGCCGGCCGAAGTCGCGCATTTCAAGAACGATCCGGTCGGCCTCATGCGAACTATCGCGCAAGAGCCAGGCCGGGAAAACGTCGAAGCAATGTCAGCGGACCTCGTGGCAATGCCGGAGTTCACACAGCCAGCGGATGTCCTGTGGCTGCACCTGTTCTACCACGATCTCCACACCGCACTGATGCAGGCCAGGGGCGCGACGGCGGCCGACTTCAATCGAGCTGTCTACGAGCGACTGAAGCCCGGTGGGTTCTACGTCATCGTCGATCACGCCGCCGCCGCCGGGGCCGGCACAGGTGATGCCCAGTCATTGCATCGCATCGACCCTGCCTGCGTGCGCGAGGAGGTGGAAGCTGCCGGCTTCATACTGGATGCGGCAAGCACGCTGCTCGCGAACAGGAACGATCCGCACTCGATCAAGGTGTTCGATCCCTCGATCAAGGGCGAGACCGATCGCTTCGCCTATCGGTTTGTGAAGCGGTGACAAGTGCCGGCGCCAACCTCAAGTCGGCCTCCGAAGGAGGCCAGGATACTGCTCAACTGCGCCAGTCTGCAGCACGTCAGCTTTAGGAACTCGCTGGAGAGCCTGCAAACGTCAAGCTTGGGCAAATGCAAGAAGCAGCGTCGCGGCCGTCACGCCCCCTCACCGCCCATGAGCTGGTATCGTGATCGGGGTGCTGGTTGTTGCTCGCTTTGATTGCCGCAGCCCAGTCGGCGCCGTTGGTTTCGGTCGCGCCGGTGTTTTCTATGCTGGTGATCGTATCGAACCAGGTCACCATGTTTTCGGTGCAGGTATTGGCATGCGGCGCGAAGGCATTCGAATCGTCAAGCGAATTCTCAGTGGCAGGTCATCAGGTCAAGTTCGGTCAGGCTGTGGGCGAGCCCCGGGCCGGCGACTTAGACTAGATCTCCCCAATTTCACCCAAGCACTGTAGTAGCGGACTTGGATGAGGGGAATCTAGAATGTCGATCTTGCTAAGAAGTTTGTCGCTACTGGTTGGAATAACATTGGCGGTACCAGCCTTTGGCAATTGCCTAACCGCCAATGAGACCAAACAGGGCGTGCTGCTGACCAGAGAGGCGCCTTTCTATTCCGTATTCTACAAGCCGGACGGCCCGGGTCTCACCGAACAACGGCTGATGGAGCGCGACGGTTCGTTGCAGCCGGTCTCGGCTGTATATTTGCACCCCTTGCTCGTCGAAAAGAGAGTGAGTGCCAGCGGGACGCATGAACTGAAATACGCGAATGCGATTGCGTTAGACGATCTACCGCAGCAGAAGAACTGGCAATCCGAGACCACGCTTTTCATCAATAGCAAAAAATCCGTTTCGGGCACGACTTTCATGAGGTTCGACGGCTTGAGAGAGGAAACTATTGCATCTTGTTCCTACAAAGTCTGGGCCATCAACAGCCGTCTGGAACTGACGGAATTGCCTCCGATTATTTTCGAACAATATTATTCCCCCGAGCTTCATCTCGTTCTTCGTTCGGTGAGGCTGAGCGCCTCCAACCAGCCCTTGAGCGAGGTTCGATTTGATCGGTTCCAAATTGGCTGGGGCAACTAGGGACATTGTCCACTCTATCATCCCAGAAAGCCCGCTCTCTAAGGCTTCTGCGCGATAGTGGGGCGCTCCCTCCTTGCCTACCACTCTGTCGTCGCGAGTCGATGCGACCGCTCGCCCCCTATCACCAGACATTCAAGAACCGTCCGCTTTCCGTGGATACTCACTTCCGTGTCGTCCACCTCGACGCCGTCGGTCACAAAAAAGGAATGACGGCTCGATGGTGGTGGATCGCCTGGACATTACCTCTTACGGCTTGTTGACTCACCCGCGGTTGAACAATAACTTGCTAACTCAGTCGTTAGGCTTGTCCTCACATGACGGATCCATCTCTTCAGCGTCGCCTTGCTGCCATCGTCGTTGCCGATGTGGTGGGATATTCACGCCTGATGGAGGCTGATGAAGGCGCAACGCTGACGAACCTCAGGGAACTCCGTTCCGGCATTATCGAGCCGGCTGTGACGCGCCACAACGGTCGCATCTTCAAGGTCATGGGCGACGGATTCCTAATCGAATTCGGTAGCGCGGTGGACGCGGTCGAAGCAGCGTTGGAAATGCAGCGGGCCACCGCCGCTGTTGAGGCTTCCGGAGACCGGCGCCTGCTTTTGCGTGTAGGCGTCAATCTGGGAGATGTCATTGACGACGGTTCAGACGTCCTCGGCGACGGCGTCAATGTCGCGGCGCGCTTGGAGACGCAGGCCGCGCCGGGAGGTATCTGCATTTCAGCCAATGTTCACGGCGAGATCGTCGGCAAGATTAGCGACCGGTTCTTTGATGCAGGCGAACGCTACCTGAAGAACCTCACTCGCCCGGTCCACGTGTGGCATTGGCCGGATGCGCTGCAGAGCATACTGCCGCTGCCCGAATGTCCCTCGATCGCTGTATTGCCGTTCACGAATATGAGTGGGGATGAAGCGGACGCGTCTTTCGTCGACGGCTTGACCGAAGATCTGATCACCGACCTTTCCCGTACGGCTGGCCTGTTCGTCATCGCGCGCAATTCCGTGTACGGCTACAAGGGCAAGCCGGTCGACGTAAAGCTGGTCGCCCAGGAACTCGGCGTCCGCTATGTCCTGGAGGGGAGCGCCAGACGCGCAATGGGACGTGTCCGCATCAATGCCCAATTGGTCGACACGCTTGCCGGCCAGCACTTGTGGGCCGACCGGTTTGACAGGACGCTGGAAGATGTTTTCGAGTTACAGGATGAAGTTAACGCCAAGATTGTTGAAGCCCTCGTCGGCCGGCTGACCATCCCGACGCCGCGCAATCGGCCGAAGAACTTTGAGGCGTACGATCTGTGTGTGCGCGCCCGCCTCCTGACGGAAGAGTCGCCGCAAACCGAGCGTGAGGCCTATATGCTGCTCCAGCGCGCGGTTAAGCTCGAGCCATCATATGCCGAGGCGCTCGGTCTGCTCGCCTATAACCGTTGGCTTGCCTGGGCTCATTTCGGCGAGCCCGAAGATCCTAACCGTGAGATGGCGGCGACATCAGCGCAGAAGGCGGTCGAGCTGGATCCCAACGATGCCGGCTGCCGTTACGTTCTGGGGACCATTCTGGCTTACGAGCGGCGATGGGAGGAATCGGAGGCCGCCTTCGCCAAGGCCCTGGAGCTGGACCCCAACCACGCCGACACCTGGGCCGCCATGTCGGACATCTCGGTGCTGGACGGCAGGGTTGCCGACGGACTGGCGCAGATCGAAAAAGCTCTGCGGCTCAATCCCTATCCAGCCTGCTGGTATCTTTGTCATCTTGGGCAGGCGCAATACGCCGCGCGTGACTATGAGGCGGCAACCGCTACACTCCGCAGGAAAGACACGTATCGTACCAACTCACGCAAATTCCTGGCTGCTACGCTTGCGCAATTGGGCCACGGTGAGGAGGCGTGGCGAGAAGCAGAATTGTTCCTGATCGCCCACCCGCATTTCACGATCGGCCATTGGCTAAGCTCCCAGCCGCTGCGCGATGCATCCGTACGAGATCACTTTGTCGACGGCTTCCGAAAGGCCGGCCTGCCGGAGATGTGACAGCGAGTGGGACAATCCCGACGCGTTCGAGGACTTGATCAACGGATATGCACTGCGCGAGAACGGCGGTCTGGATCGCAGTGCCATGCTTTCAGAGGCTCCACAAAACGATCTCGAACTGTACAGGGCGAGCGACGGGGTGAACGGATGCAGCCCGCGCTTGCATCCGTTCTCCCCGTCTGGATCAGGCAAGCTCGGATAAGGTGGCTGGGTCGAACCCTTTCAAGTCTGCATAATCGCCATTCTCAACCTTGGCGACCCAATTTGGATCGGTGAGCAGCGCGCGACCCACGGCAATAAGGTCGAACTCATTGCGGTCCATGCGGTCGATTAGGCGATCGATGCTAGCTGTGGCTGCTCCCTTACCAACAAAAGCGCTTGCAGTTACATCGGTGTCGAGGCCCACCGAGCCGACTGCGATTGTCGCGGCACCCGTCACTTTCTTTGCCCAGCCCGCGCCGTTGAGGCCATTCTCGCCATCAATTTCCGGGAATTCCGGTTCCCAGAAGCGACGCTGCGACACGTGAAGAACATCTACCCCTGCCTCAACCAATGGCAGGAGCCAAGCCTCCATCTCTGTTGGTGTTTCTGCAAGGCGCACGGTTAAATCTTGCTGCTTCCATTGACTGACGCGCATGATGATCGGGAAATCAGGTCCCACCGCTTTGCGCACGGCGGAAACGATCTCGCCAGCAAAGCGCGAGCGCTCCTTAAGCGTCGGTCCGCCATACAGGTCGGTTCGCAGGTTCGTGCCCGACCAGAAGAATTGATCGATCAGATAGCCGTGCGCGCCGTGGATTTCAACAGTGTCAAAGCCGAGCCGCTTGGCGTCTGCCGCCGCTTTGGCGAATGCTGCGACAGCATCGGCGATATCCTCCTCAGTCATCGCAACGCCGCGAGCCTCACTGGGCGCGTTGAGGCCAGACGGGCTTTCCACCGGGGCGTCGGGCTCCCAATTATTGATGTAGCGCGTCGCTCCGGTGTGCCAGATCTGTGGCCCCATCCGACCACCAGCACCATGAACAGCGTCGATCACATTTTTCCATCCTCTCAGGGCCGCATCACCATGGAAAAACGGAATCCCACCGTCGTTGCGGGAAGCCGGGCGATCAATCACCGTCCCTTCAGATAGTAGCAGTCCCGCACGACCTTCTGCTCGGCGCCGATAGTAGTCGGCAGTTGCCGGCCCCGGCACGCCTTCGGGCGCAAACAGGCGGGTCATTGGCGCCATAACTATACGATTTTTCAGTTCAAGCGACCGAATGGTGAAAGGTCGAAACAGGCTGCTTGTATCGGGATTGGGCATGAGTGGAACTCCGTTGCGTAAAACGGACTTCCAGGTATACGATGTAAACCTAGCGTCAATCAGGCACCTGAAGTCGCCTAGGTATATTGAAGGAAACCGACATGCTCGAACTTGAACCGCTCTGCTTCTCTTCCGAATGCCCGAGCCGGGCTCTATTCGATCAGATCGCTGACAAGTGGTCGATGATGGTGATTGCAGTTCTCAATGAGGGACCTCAGCGCTTCAACGCCATCCGCCGCCGTTTGCAAGGGGTGACGCAGAAGGCTCTCACGCAATGCCTTCGCCGCCTCGAGCGCAACGGTCTCGTCGCGAGAGAGGTGATTTCACTTTCTCCGGTCGCGGTTCAATACCAGCTGACGCCACTCGGTCACACCTTGCGGGAACCCCTTCAGGAACTGCACAAATGGACGCTCGTAAAACTGCCGGAGGTCACCACAGCGAGAGAGGCTTTCGACAGCGCTGATGGTGGGAAGAAGGGCGATCGACCGCTGATTCAGCTACGCCTGTGACGCGAGGATGCCGCACTGCAATCGCGGGCGCCGGAGGATGTGCGCAGCGCCCCGAGAGCCTCCTGGAGGTGCTCCGCAGGGGTCTCGAAGGACGAGGCGGGAGGCGGGTGTGCCGGCGCCCGGTGAATGCAAGAAGCGGCGTTGGAGCGTGTCCTTCGAGGCTCCGCCCTATGGGCTACGCGCCTCAGGATGAGGGATGTTGGAGGATGCCGCGCCCAATAAGAGGCGATGGAATACCGTAGTTTCGCTCCTGGTTACGTGACGCCACCGCCTCGCGCCGGCGCCCCAGAGAGCCTCATCCTGGAGGTGCCCGCAGGGGTCTCAAAGGACGAGGCGGGCGCCACTGCCTCACCCCTCCAACTCCACAATCGCGCAGCCATAGCCCTCAAGCTGCAGCCTGCCCGTTACCGGCTTCTCCCCATCCAGCAGGTCCCGCCCGGCCGGCACGCCGCCGATTGTGGCGGGCTGGTCGGTATAATTCTGCACGAACAGCAGCCGCCGCTCGTCATTCATCCGCATCGTCACCTCCACACCCTCGGGCAGTCCGCCGACCAGCGGTTCGATGCCTGCCTGGGGGAAGAGGCGTTCGGTCAGCGCTTCGGTCAGTTCCGGCGTGAGATAGGTGCCGAGATAGACCACCTGCCCCTTGCCGACCTTGCGCGCGGTTGCCATCGCCTGTCCCTCGGCATAGCGGTTCGACCAGGCGGCGATCACTTCGACGTCGCTGTCGACGGTGAGGTTTTCATAGAAGTGGCCGGCGGTGATTTCGCGGTTGCCGAGCTTGAAGCGGCGCTGGCGGCGCTGAGATTCGGCCGGTTTGTTCGGCGGGATGACGAGGCCGCCGGAGCGCTCCATCACGTCGAACAGGCCGTTGGAGCCGGGGGCGGTCAGACGGCCGAAATCCTCGACGCGCACGCCGGTCAACTTCGACAGCGCGGTCCCCGGGGCGGTTTCGCGGATGACGTGGTTATCCTCGTTGCGGGTGCCGGTGCGGGCGCCGATGACGACAGTGCCGCCCGCCGCCGCGAAGGCTTCGAGCTTGGCCGTCCATTCGTCCTTCCACATCACCCAATGCGGGACATAGAAAAGCTTCAGCCTGGAAAGATCGTCCTCGGGATGGATGAAGCCGCAGGCAATGCCCCTGTCATAGCAGTGCTGATGCATGAGGATCGCATCGTCCTGCGGGCTCGGCAGGCCGATCGGATAGGTCTTGTGGGCTTCCTGATTGTCGAAATCGGAGCCGGCGATGCCGACATCCATGCGCACATAGGTGCCGAGGATCTTCGGCTGCAGCGCGATCATCTCGGTCGCGAAGCGCTTGGCCTCCTCATAGCGGTGGCGGCCGATATCATCATGGTCGATGATGCCCATCCAGTAGATCTCGGCGCCGAAATGGGCCGGGCGCCAGCGGAAGAACATCAGCCCGTCGGCCCCGTGGGCGACGGAGGAGAGCGCCATACGGCGCAACTCGCCCGGTTCCGGCGTCAGCGTGCAGAAGCCCGGCTGGCTGCCGAAACCCGATTGCTGCTCGGGCACGATGTAATTGCCGGAGAAGCCGCGGCAGATATCGAGGTGCAGCGCCTGCACCTTGGCGTGGTTTCCGAGCCGCTGGAACTCGTCATAGAGCATCGGATAGATGTCGTAGCCGACGAAATCGAGATCCTTGCTGAACTGGCCGCGGAAATCGATATCCCTGAGGCCACCGAGATTGTGGAAGATGAACCAGGCGGGTTTGACGGCTCTGAGGATCTCAACCTGATCGTGCTGGAAGCGCGCTGTGGAGAAGGCGAGGAAGCGGTGGTAATCCTGCAGATGGCCGGGGCTCGGGAAGGTCGGGCCGAATTCGATCGGCAGCACCACCTGGTCGAAACTGTCATAGGCCGTCGCCCAGAAATCGCCGCCCCAGGCGCGATTGAGCTTTGATATCTCGCGGTATTTATCGGCGAGGAAAGCCTGGAATTCGCTGAGCGTCGCCTGGGAAAAGCTCTCCGGCATGCTGGTGTTCAGCTCGTTGTCGGTCTGCCATCCCACCACATGCAGGTTGTCGCGATAGTGCTCGGCCATCGCTTTGGTGATGCGCCGGCTGTGCTCGCGGAACACAGGGCTTGCCGTGTCGCAATGCTGACGCGAGCCGTGGCTCATCGGCCGGCCCTTGCCGTCTACCCTTAGAATTTCAGGATGTGCTGCGGTCAGCCAGCGCGGCGGCGTGGCCGTCGGCGTGCACATAATCGTATCGATGCCGTAGCGGCCGAGCATTGCGATGGCGCGGTCGAAGAGGTCGAAATCGAAGGTGCCGAGCTTCGGCTCGAGAATGTGCCAGGCAAATTCGGCCATCCTGACGATGTTGAAGCCGGCTTTGGCCATGCGCTCGGCGTCGCGCTCCCAATAGCTTTCATCGACATGCTCGGGATAATGCGGGGCGCCGACGAGGAAGCGGTCGGTCTTGACGGGATTCCATACGGAGAGGGTCTTGTCGGACACGGTGGGTCTTTCCTTATCGGTCGAGAATGGTCTTGCGGGCGCTGATCGTGCGGCCGCCTTCGGATGAAAAGAGATAGAGCTCGCTGGCATCGAGCTTCAGCACCACCTTCTGTTCGGCGGCAAAGGGTGCGACGTAACTCAGCTGCACCGTGATGTTGCCGGTGCCGCTCTCAGAGGCGATGGTCCGCATATTGCCGGCATCGATATAGAGGATGGTCTCGCGGCCGAGATGCTCGACCAGCCGCACCTCGCCTTCGATCGCCCCGCCCTCGCTGGCATCGGCGACGATCGATATCGTCTCCGGACGAATGCCGAGCGTCAGGCCGGCACCCTTGGCCAGCGCCGTCGGTTCGGCCAATTCCACCGTCACCGGCACGAGACCGGGTGCCGAAACGGTAACGTTGCGGCCCGACACGTCGTCGACGGTGACGCCGAGGAAATTCATTCTGGGCGCGCCGAGGAAGCCGGCGACGAAAAGATTGTCGGGATTGCGGTAAAGCTCCAATGGCGAGCCGACCTGCTCGATGATCCCCTGATTGAGGACGACGATGCGGCTTGCCATGGTCATCGCTTCCACCTGGTCATGGGTGACATAGACCATGGTGGCGCCGAGTTCGGCATGCAGGCTGCTGAGCTCGACACGCATCTGGGTTCTGAGCGCCGCGTCGAGGTTCGACAACGGCTCGTCGAACAGGAAGACCTCGGGCGAGCGGGTGATCGCCCGGCCGATCGCCACGCGCTGCCGCTGGCCGCCGGATAGCTGCTTCGGCCGCTTGTCCAGCTGATCGGTGATCCTCAAGATCTTGGCGGCGCGTGCGACGGCCGCCTCGATCTCGGCCTTCGGGCGCTTGGCCATGCGCAGGCCGAAGCCCATATTCTCCGCCACCGTCATATGCGGATAAAGCGCGTAGGACTGGAAGACCATGGCGATGCCGCGATCGCCCGGTTCCTGCTTGCTGACATCGCGGCCGTTGATCAGGATTTGGCCGGAGGAAATCTCCTCCAGGCCGGCGATCGATTTCAAAAGCGTCGACTTGCCGCAGCCCGATGGACCGACCATGACGATGAACTCGCCTTGTGCCACCGAAAGATCGATGCCGCGCAGCGCATGATAGGCGCCGTAATTCTTGTTGATCTGCCGGAGTTCGAGACTGGTCATGTCCTGGCCCTCTCTTGTTGAAATAAAAGACGCACACTCATCCCTTCACCGCCCCCATGGTCAGGCCGGCGATGAAGTGCCGCTGCATCAGGAAGAACATGATGACCGGCGGCACGGCGACGATGATGGTGCCGGCGGATATCAGGTTCCAGGCCGAGACCCATTCGCCGCGCAGATTGGCAAGGCCTGCGGTGACCGGCTTGACGCTGTCGCTGACGGTCAGCACCACCGCCCAGAAATAGTCGTTCCAGATGAAGGTGAAGATCAGGATGGCGAGGGCTGCCAGCGCCGGCCGCACCAGCGGGATCGCCACATGGATGAGCGTCTGGAAGGGTGAAGCCCCTTCGGCGCGGGCCGCCTGAAACAGTTCGTCCGGCAGGGCTGCGATGAAATTGCGCATGAACAGCGTCGCGAAGCCGGTCTGGAAGGCGACGTGGAAGATGATCAGCGCCGCCGTCGTGTCGATCAGGTCGAGCCGCACCATCAGGTCGCGCACCGGGATCATCATGATCTGGTGCGGCAGGAAATTGCCGCCGACAAACAGCGCGAAGATCAGCATGTTGCCGGGAAAGCGGTAGCGCGACAGCACGTAGCCGGCGAGCGTCGAAAGTGCCAGCACGCCGATCACCGAGGGAATGGTGATGATCAGGCTGTTGAGGAAGTAGCGCGCCATCGGCGTCTGGGTGAAGACGGCGGTGTAGTTTTCGATGACGCCGATGCTGGTCGGCCATCCCCACAGATTGCCGCCCATCACATCCTCGGTCGAGCGGAACGAGGTGAGGATGATCGCAAACAGCGGGCAGAGCCAGAGCAGCAGCACGATGACGACGGCAAGCACATAGAGGCGGCGCTGCCAGACGGCGGCCTCGGGAATGGGACGAGGATACATCAGCCTCCCCTCTCTTCGCTGCGGATGATGTGACTGAGATACCAGGCGATGAAGACGGCCATGATCACGAAGAGCACGGAGGCGATCGCCGCGCCGTAGCCGAAGCGGTAGGAGAAGATCGACTGCTCGAACATCTGGTAGGCAAGCACCGAGGAGGAGCCGAACGGGCCGCCCGAGGTCATCACCGACACCATGTCGAAGGAGCGCAAGGCGCCGACCACGGTGACGGCAATGGCGATGAAGGTCACCTGCGTCAGCTGCGGCAGCACGATGTGCCACAGCATGTTCCAGCCCCTCGCCCCATCGACGCGGCCGGCGCCGATCAGCTCTTCGCTCAAATTGTTGAGGCCGGCGAGATAGAGCACCATGCAGAAGGTGACTTGCGGCCAGAGGGCGGCAATGACGATGGCGAAGGTGACGAAATGCTCGTCTGACAGCACCGCCGGCGCCACCGCCCCGAAGGCCCGGAAGATCAGCGCGAGAAGGCCGAACTCCGGCGTATAGACCCAGGTGAAGACGACGCCGACCGTGACCGACGCCAGCACCAGCGGAATGAAGAACAGCGACTTCAGGAAGCGCATGCCGCGGATTTTCTGGTTGACCAGCAGCGCGATGGCAAGCCCGATCGGCGGGGCGGCCATGAACATGACGAGCCAGATCAGGTTGTTCTTCAGCGACACGTAGAATTGCGGATCGTTGTAGAGCTCGACGTAATTGCCGAAGCCGATCCACACCATCGGGCCGAAGCCATCCCAGTCGTGCAGGCTGATCCAGACGCTGCGGACGGCCGACAGCAGGATGACGGTCGAAAACAGCACGATCGCTGGTGCGATGAGCAAAGTCGGGGTAAGCCACCAACGCTGGCGGCGCCATAATGTCTGCATGTCTGGAGCCTCATGTTAGAGGTGCGAGGTCTTTCCGCTCGAGCCGCCGGCAAAGCCCGCCAACCTCTCTTTCGTCATGCTCGGGCTTGTCCCAAGCATCTGCACACGTCGATGCGCAGCAGATCCTCGGCACAAGGTCGAGGATGACGTCGAGTGGAGGCGGGCGTCGCCGGGAGTAGAGCGACGCCCTCGGTTTGCTGGCAAAGCCTGCCAACTCCCCCTTCGTCAGGCTCGGGTTGTCCCGAGCACCTGCAACCAATCGATAGGGCAGCAGATCCTCGGCACGAGGCCGAGGATGACGTCGAGTAAGGAGCGCGGTCCGTCACCAAACCGGTTGCAAGCTCAGATCTTATAAATCCGCTTCCGCGTCCCCTCGAGGCGCGTGAGGATCGCCTTGCGCCGGTCGGGCTTGGCCATGAACTCCTGGAAGCCGACGAGGCCGGCCTGGGCCATATCGGGGTCGCTGTCGCGGTCGTAATATTGCGAGGTGCCCTGCACCGTCTTCATGGTCTCCACAGCGATATTGACCAGCGGATCCTTGCTCGCAGGCAGGTCGTTGCGCGGCGGCACGTTGCCGCCTGGCTCCAGATAGACCGCCAAGTTCTCCGGCCTGTAGAAATAGGCGAGGAAGTCGCGCGCGCCCTGCTTATTCTTAGCCTTGGCGGGAATGTGGATCGAATTGACCGAGAACTCCTCGAAATGGCCGACCTTGGCGTCCAGCACCGGGAAGGTCGCATAGGCGAGCTGCGGCAGGTCCTCGGCGGTGAAGGCCGAACGCAGGAAGGCGCCGAGGTTCATCATGCCGGCCTTCTTCTGCGCCAGCAGCGCTGCGGCCTCCTGCCAGCCGAACGAGGTATGGTTCGCCGTGAAGAAACCCTTGGAAATCATCGCTTCCCACTGGTCGAAGACGGCGGTCAGCGACGGGTCGAGATAGCTCATTTCGCCGTTCATCAGCGCCATGTGCTTGTCGAGGCCGTTGATGCGCAGGTTCATCTGATCGAACCAGCCGGCCGCCGGCCACAATTCCTTGGTGCCCATCGCAACCGGGGTGATGCCGGCCGCCTTGCACTTGTCGCCATAGGCCATGAAGTCCTCGGCCGTCTTCGGCACGGTCAGCCCATGCTGCTCGAACACGTCCTTGCGGTAAAACATGCCCCAGAGCGTGCCGCCGGTGGGAAGGCCGTACTGCTTGCCGTCTTCGGTGACGGCGCCGGCCGTCGCACCCAGCACATCCTTGTATTTTTCCTTCTCGAACAGATCGGAAATATCGTCGAACAGGCCGCGCTTGACGAAGGCGCGCATGCGGTTGCCGGAAAACCAGGAGCAGACATCCGGCGCGCCGGCGACGAGATAATT
This sequence comes from Rhizobium phaseoli, assembly GCF_010668805.1. Classification (GTDB taxonomy): domain Bacteria; phylum Pseudomonadota; class Alphaproteobacteria; order Rhizobiales; family Rhizobiaceae; genus Rhizobium; species Rhizobium phaseoli_A. The sequence continues at coordinate 17,135 of NZ_WUFT01000010.1, forward strand.
GCGGATTGCCGTCTTGTGGGCCTCGTGGTCCATATTGTTGATGACGACATTGACGCCGGCTTCCTTGCTGAAGCCCGCGGCAATCGCCTTCAGGGCGTCGAGCGCAGCAGCATTGTTTTCGTCGGAGATCATCGTGACCTCCTGCGCCTGCGCGATCGCCGGGATCGGGAAGCTGCCGGTAACAGCCGCTGCGGAAACCATACCGGCGCCCTTCAGGAAGCGTCTGCGCGTGGTCGACGGAAATTGCTTCAAAAATGTCATTGAATTCCTCCCAGTTGATCGATCGACATCTCCCGACCGCCGCCTCCTCCATGAAACGACCGACCAGGCTTTCAACGTTGCGATCCACCCGCAATTCCAGCGATAATCCGCTTGGCTGAGTTGATCCGCGGCCGAACTTATGCATAGATCTTTTCGGCCCGCAATAATTAATTTACAAAATTAAGGAATGAATCGTGAAGCTCAAAGGCGACCAGACCACGGCGAGAGCCATGAACCGACGCCTCATTCTCAACCTTCTCCGGCGTGAGGGGCCGAGGAGCCGCGCCGATATCGCCGCCGTCATCGGCTTGAGCCCGGCCGCCGTCACCTTCGTCGTCACCGACCTTCTGGAGGAAGGCATCGTCATCGAAGGCAAGACCGTGCCCGGCCTCACCGGCCGCCGGCCGATCCCGGTCGACATCAACTACGAACACGCGCTTGCCGTCGGCTTCAAGCTGATGGTGGATTCGGTCGAGTGCGTGGCGACCGACCTTGCCACCAACCCGGTCGCCGCCATGCGGGTCAGCCTTGGCGGCCACGACCCGGATCAGGTCGCCGACCTCTTGGCGGCCACCGTGCCCGAACTGGTCAAGCTCGCCGGCCGGCCCGACGCCAGGCTCGCCGGCATCGGCATTTCCATGCCCGGCGTCATCAATCACGAGCAGACGGCCTGCGTGCGCAGCCACCGCTTCGGCTGGAACAATGTCCCGCTTGCCGCGCTGGTGGCGGCCCGCGTCCATGTGCCGGTCTGGCTGGAGGACGACACCAACGCCTATGCCATCGCCCAGCAGCTCTTCGGGCTTGGCCGCCAGCACCGCAACATGGCGGTGCTGGCCGTCGGCGTCGGCATCAGCTGCGCGCTCGTGATCGACGGCAAGCTCTATCGTGGCGCCAATGGTGCTGCCGGCAAGTTCGGCCACACGCTGTTCGAGGACGGTGGCCGGCTCTGCGAATGCGGCAAACGCGGCTGCCTGATGGCCTATCACTCGGAAATCTCGATGCTCCGCCGCTGGCGCGAGGCAACCGGCCGCGACGAACTCGGTCTTCCCGATCTCTGCAAGGCGCTAGCATCAGGCGACGCCACCGCCCTCGCCATCGTCGGAGAGTCCGGCCGCGGCATCGGCACCGCCCTTGCCAATCTCGTCAATATCACCGATCCCGAAGTCATCGTCGCCGGCGGCGAAGCCGTCTCCCTCGGCGACCCGTTCCTGACGCCGCTGCGCGAGGCGCTGGCCGCCCGGACTTTCCGCACCGCCCCGCCGCTGCTGCCCGACTGGGAGGACAATTCCTGGGCCCGGGGTGCGGCGGCCCTGGTGACCCAGAAGATCTTCGACTTCGAATCATCGGGGGGTGTGACGGATATCGCGACGCTAGGAGGTGTTAGAGGCTCAACGTCGGCGGCTTGAGGCGCGGGGTAGCCACTTGCCAATCTCCCCACCTGTGGGGGAGATGGCCGGCAGGCCAGAGGGGGCTGGCGCGGCACAGCAGAGAAACAACACCGCAGATACACTATCTTACAAAAATGCCGGTTTCCCGACATATCCCAGGTTCAATCATCGACTGAAATGCCATTGCGGCCAACGAGCCGGAAAGGTCAATTCAGGAAGGACGACAAGATGAAAACGATCCAGGCTATAACGCTCGCCCTCGCTCTCGGCGCGGCCGCGGCAGCGCATGCGGAACAGCCGCTGCAGCGCACCGATCTGATCAAAAACGATATCGACGTGCCCGGCCACGAGGCCGTTCAGGTGCGCGTCGACTTCGCCCCCGGCGTTCTGGCGCCAAAGCATTCGCATCCCGGCGAAGAAATCGCCTTCGTGCTCCAGGGCACGTTGGAATACCAGCTCGACGGCAGGCAGCCGGTGACGCTCAAGGCCGGCCAGTCCCTGTTCATTCCGTCGGGCGTGGTGCACTCGGCAAAAAACGTCGGCGACGGCAAGGCTTCGGAGCTGGCGACCTACATCGTGCGCAAGGGCGAGGCGCTGGTCGTGCCCGCCAAATAGGCCGCATCAGAATTGGGGCGGGCGCGGGCAGCGCTTGCCACGTGGACTTTCCCGCCCGCCCCGTCGTTTCGGTTTAAGCCTATTGCTGTTGTTGCTGCTGCCCCGGCGGCGGTGTGCCGATCTTTTCCAGCACCTTCTTGGCCAGAGCCGGGTCGCTCTGCGCGGCCGTCAGGATCGAGGAATATTCCTCGACGGAGATATCTTTGGAGGCTTCGACGGTGTCGACCATCTGCTTCTTGGCTTCTGCCTGCAGCTTCTGCTTGCCAGCCTCGTCCTTCGCCGCGCCGACCTTTTCCGAATATTCCTGCCGGACCTTATCGACCTGCAGATAGGCAACGGCAAAGGCCTCGAGTTTCTGATCGCTGACGGCAGCAGGCGTGCCGTTGCCGCCGGTCTGCCCCTGCATCGGCGCCTGGCCTTGAGCCGGCGGCTGCGCTTGTGCCGAAGGCTGCTGTTGTGCCTGGGCCATCTCCGCTGCGGAGGCCGGGCTGAAAGCAAGCAGGCCGAAGACCGCAGCGGTCATCATTGCCAGGGATGTGTAACGAGTGATCATATTCGTTCCTTTTCACGCGCATGATTTGATTGGCAGCAAGCCGCCTCGGTCGATCGCCAGCCGCTGAAGGGCTGGCGCGGTCGCGACCATGGAGCCCTTAAGAGGGCACGGTGCGGCGGTAACGGGGCGATTTGCTGACGATTGAACGGCGGCTTTGTGACCAGGACTGGCACAGCCGCGCCGATGCCCGATGACGTCCGGATCACCCGAGGGTAGCATTCCCGCCTCGATGAGAAGTCGAGTTGTGCAGCGCCTACGGCAATCGTATGGTCCTGCACTACGCCAAACGGAGGAGCCGAAATGCCCATCGCCGCTTTACCTGAGCCGCCCTATTATATGGTCAGTTTTTCCTCTCAACGAACCAAGGTCGACGATGGTTACGGCGAGATGGGGTATGCGATGACGGAACTTGCAAAACTGCAGCCCGGATATCTCGGCTTCGAAAGCGTGCGCGGCGCAGATGGTTTTGGCATACTCATCTCCTATTGGAAGGATGAGGACAGCATTCGAGCCTGGAAATTAATCGTCGACCATATCGAGGCGCAAAATCGTGGTCGGTCAGATTGGTACAGCCGCTATGAAATTCGCGTTGGCCTCGTCGACCGAGCCTATGGCTTCAACACTGAAGAGGCGTGAGGAGGCTCGGTCAAGAAAGGTGGCGACGTACCCGTCCGTTACTGGATCATTTCCTACCGCGCAAACCTCTTTGCACCCACGACGCACAGAATCACGGCAACCGTCACAGCAAGCATGCTCCACGTCACAGACTCATGCAGCAGCGTGGCGGCGAGCGCGAGGCCGAAGAACGGCTGGAGCAGCTGCAGCTGGCCGACGGCGGCGATGCCGCCTTGCGACAGGCCGCGGTACCAGAAGATGAAGCCGATCAGCATGGAGAACAGCGAGACATAGGCGAGGCCGACAAGCGCCGGCGTTTCGATGCCGGCAAAACTCGCCGGCCGATGGAACAGTGCAACCGCGACCATGACCGGCAGCGACAGCACTAGCGCCCAGGATATCACCTGCCAGCCGCCGAGCGTGCGCGAAATGCGGCCGCCTTCGGCATAGCCGATGCCGCAGACGATGATCGCCGCCAACATCAACAGGTCGCCGACCGGCGATGCGGTCAGGCCCTGCACCAAGGCGAAACCGGCCACCAGAGCGCTGCCGAGAACGGAGAACAGCCAGAAGGCCGGCTTCGGCCGCTCGCCGCCGCGGATCACCCCGAAGATCGCCGTCGAGAGCGGCAGCAGGCCGATAAAGACGATGGAATGGGCAGAGGTGACGTGCTGCAACGCCAGCGCCGTCAGCAGGGGAAAACCGACTACGACACCGAGCGCGACGACGCCAAGCGAGAGGATGTCGCGCCGGCTCGGCCGCTTCTCTCTGAAAGCGATCAGCAGGCCGAGCGCGAGAATGCCGGCGATCGCCGCGCGCGCCACGGTCAAGAAGACCGGATCGAACTGCATCACCGCCACGCGCGTCGCCGGCAGCGATCCGCTGAAGATCACCACCCCAATAAAGCCATTGATCCATCCCGACGCCATGCGGTCCATGATGCCTTGCACTCCATTTTTGCCGTCCCTTTATCGGCCAACACGGATGGCCAGGACAGTGACAGTCTGATACGGTTTTGCAAAACTGTTATGGTGCAGGAAGCAATACGGATGAACGAAGCACGCACGCGCGTCGAGATGGTCGTCGCGACGATCCGGCAGCGCATTGCCGGCCGCAGCCTGACGCCCGGCGCAAAGTTGCCGTCCGTCCGCGGGCTGGCAGCGACATTGAAGCTGTCGACCTCGACCGTCGTCGACGCCTATGAGCGCCTGGTGGCCGAAGGGGCGATCCTGGCAAGACCCGGCTCGGGGTTTTACGTCGCCAATCAGGCAGCCCCCTTTGCGCTTGCCGAGGCCGGGCCGAAGCTCGACCGCGCCGTCGATCCGTTCTGGATATCGCGGCAATCGCTGGAGGCCGATGAAACCGCCCTGAAGCCCGGCTGCGGCTGGCTGCCGCCTTCCTGGCTGCCCGCGGACGGCATGCGCCGCGGGCTCAGAACGCTTGCCCGCGCCGATGGGCCAGTGCTCGCCGATTACGGCTCGCCGCTCGGTCTGCCGCAGCTGCGACAGCTGATTTGCCGCCGCATGGGCGAACGGGGGATCGAAGCCTCGCCAGACCAGATCATGCTGGCCGATTCCGGCACCCAGGCCATCGATCTGCTCTGCCGTTTCCTGCTCGAACCCGGCGACACGGTGCTGGTCGACGACCCTTGCTATTTCAATTTCCACGCGCTGCTGCGCGCCCACCGCGCAAAAATCGTCGGCGTGCCCTACACGCCGTCCGGGCCCGATATCGAGCGGTTTGCCCAAGTCGTCGCCGAGGAGCGGCCGCGGCTCTACATCACCAACTCCAGCATCCACAATCCGACTGGTGCAACGCTTTCCCCGGTGACAGCCCATCGGCTTCTGAAACTCGCCGATCAGTTCGACCTCACCATCATCGAGGACGATATCTTTGCCGATTTCGAATATACGCCGGCGCCGCGCCTTGCCGCCTTCGACGGCCTTGAGCGGGTCATCCACATTGGCAGCTTTTCGAAAACCCTGTCAGCCTCGGCCCGCTGCGGCTTTGTCGCGGCGAAACCGGAATGGATCGACGGACTGATCGACCTCAAGATCGCCACCTCCTTCGGCGGCGGCCGGCTGACGGCGGAACTGGTGCTGAACGTCTTGAGCGACGGCAGCTACCGCAAACATTTGGAGACGCTGAGACAACGGCTCTCCCGAGCGATGAGCGAGGTCTCGGCCAAGCTAGAGGGCTTAGGGATAACGCCCTGGCTGGAGCCCCAGGCCGGAATGTTCCTCTGGTGCCGCCTGCCCGACGGCGTCGATGCGGCTGATGTGGCGCGGGCCGCGCTGGAAAAGCGGATCGTTTTGGCTCCCGGCAACGCCTTCAGCCTGTCGCAATCGGCAACGAATTTCATGCGCTTCAACGTGTCGCAGACGCTCGATCCGCGTGTCTTCGAGGTGTTACGCAATGTGTTGCCAAGGCAAGGGGCATAACCAAGGAGCCGAAAACAACCAGTTGGGCGTGTCGTACCCTTGCCGCGCGATAGACCGCCTCATATCCTCCAAGCGCGGCCGCGCCCCTCGATCAGAGCAGCTATGGCGGAACCGCAAGGGAACAATGATGCTTCGTATTTTGAGTGGATTTTTCAGTCTTCTTCTATTGTCGTGCCTTTCCTGGTCCGCCTTCGCCGCGGACAATGCCTGCCCACAGCGGGAAACGATCCTGTCCTTCAGCGATATCGTGTTGGCCGATCGCGGCGCCTTGCCGCCACTGATCGCGAAGCGGTATGGCGCCGAGGCTGCCTACCTCAAGATCCGCTATGCACCTCTTTCGGACGAGGAAACCCGTAGCCTGCTGCAGACCCTGCTCGCATTGAATGTCCGTACTGCTGATGACCTCGCCTATGCCTGGCACATTCACCGGGAGGGTTACGAGGCGACCATCGCATCGCTAGGCCAGGAGCAGTTTGACATGCTCGTCACGACGCTCGGCACATCGACAATCCGCGCCCTGCTGCTGAACGAAGGTGGCGAAGACATCCTGATGAAACGGCTGGCTCCTATTGCGACAGAGCCGAGGAGCAAAGCACCCGGCGCGTTCACCAATGGGGGTAGCGCCGTTGCAGCGGCTATCATCGATCAGCCGGACGAGTTCAAAAAGAGGATCGTCCTTGCCGCGGAAGGCCAAGGCTTGGTTGACATCGCGGCCTATGTCTCCGCCAGCGAAAACAATCCTCAGGCATGGAACACTTTTCTAAAGCGCGGCGCCGGAAAGCCAAGCTTATATCTACTGTACGCCAGCCAGATGCGGGCAATGGTCGGCAATCCCAGGCTTGAGCGTCCCAATGTCCAATCGGCGCTTCAGCAAGACGCCATCCATCGCATTCAAATGGCCACCGCTTTCGAACCCGAGCAGGACTTTCTTCTCAATTTACTGAACCAGACGGGAGCGATCGGTAGCGTCGACCGCATGGCTCGAATCCTGATGCAGCAAATCCAGAGCGGCGCGATCAGAAGGAACGGCACGATGGATGCCGCGTGGCTATTCGCCTACCGAAGCGCTGTCTATTTTCTGGGGCATTCGCAAATCGATCCTCCACTTGACCGCCTACCCTATTCCGGCAGGCGGTATGTCAGGTCTTCAGGCATTTTCATGATGCGGGATGTCTTAGACCGACTGCTGGCTGTCGAGGCACTGCAGCCTTACGTGACAGGTAAGGTGAGCGACGTGCCGCCCTGGCCTGCCGGCGTATCCGACAAGATCAAGGCCGACTGGCCGCGTTGGACCGAGATGGCTGCCAAGGTCCGTGACGGAACCGTTTCACCCACCCTCGCTGCCGATCCCGCAACCTTCGGCATAGTGACGGAACTTCTGTTTGCCAAAGCGGACCAGCCGGTTCTGCAGGCCTTCGTCGAGCAGGCCCCCGCCGGCCAGGCCCGTGTCTCCGTCGCCAACGATTTCGCCATCCCCCTCGACCGCGCCTGCGCCGCTTACCTCTACCACCCGACCGAAGCCGGCACGCTGCAGGGCCAACCGATCTTCAAATTCGACACGCGATAACGGAACGGGGCCAGCGGACACCGGCCTCTCCATACCTGCCGGGCGGCGGTCAAAACGACCGATTGACCGCCTTGTCGTTCTCCAGCCGCGTCACGCAACCTTCGAGCTTGGCGAGCAGCAGGTCGAAATCGAGCGGCTTGGTCAGATAGTCCGCCGCCCCGCCGCGCAGGCCGGCGAGCGTATTTTCCCGGTCGGTTAGCGCCGTCAGCAGGATGAAGGGGATGTTGGAGAGTTCGGGATGATTGATCTGAATTTCGGCCAGAAGCTGATGCCCGTCCATGACAGGCATCGAAATATCGCTGATGACGATGTCGGGCCATTTCGACAGGATCATTTCCAGCCCTTCGGCGCCGTTCGAGGCCTCAAGCGTCTTATAGCCGGCTTCGCTCAGCTCTTCGACGAGGAGGTTCCGGATCTCGACTTCATCTTCTATGCACAGGACTGTAACCATAAGCTTTTCCCTAAGCTGCGACGTGCTGATCAGCCGATAGAAACTCTATTGGCAGAAGGATGGTAAAGGTTGTGCCCTTGCCGACCTCGCTCGTCACCTCGACGGTGCCGCCATGCAATTGGACGACCTGCTTGACGAGGTTCAGTCCGATGCCGGTTCCGGCAATGCCAGTCGCACTGCGGGCGCGATAATAGGGTTGGAACAGCTTCGGCAGATCGTCCGCATCCATGCCGATGCCGCTGTCGGAGATGGCGATCTGGATCATCTTTTCTTCAACCCGAGCACGAACATAAATGTCCGGCGCGTTGGGGGAATATTTGACGGCGTTCGAAATCAGGTTGGTGAACACCTGTTCCATCGCGCTGCGGTCGAACGTCAACAGATCGGGCATCGATTCAAGATCGAGATGGAACAGATGAGAGCGGCTGAGGTGGCGCTGTCTATCGCAGCAGGTAACCAGCAGCGCTTTCAGATCGCCTTCGCTCCGCTTCAGGGTGATCTGCCCGGTTTCGAGCCGGCCGCTGGCGAGGATGCTCTCCATCAGATCGACCATGCGCACCACCGCGCTGCGGATCACGCCGGCCTTTTCGTGAACGTAATCGCCGCTGACATTGGTGGTCGAGCGGCAGAGCCGCTGGGCGGCGGCATCGATGATCGCGAGCGGCGTGCGAAACTCGTGCGACGCCATGGCGACGAACTGGCGCTGGAGCGCATTGACCTGGCGTTCGTGTACCAGCAGCCGGTCCAGTTCCTCCCTCTGCCTTTCGATCTCGGCCGTGCGATCGGCCACCATTTCTTCCAGATGGTTGCGGTGATGGGTGATCTCAGCCTGGCTGTCCAGCAAGGTCAGCGAGGTGCGATGCAGACCGCGTCCGAGCCAGAACACGACAGCGATCAGCAGCGCCAGGCAGCCAAGCCCAGCCGGTGCGATCTGTTGAAGCAGCATGAATCCGGGCAGGATAGGCGGCCACACAAGATAACCGATCGTTCCGCCGTCATGGGACAAGACCGGCACTTCGGCCCGCCCGTCCTCACTGTTCGACGCGAAATGCAACCCTTCGAGACGCGCATAATGGGCGATGCTTTCGGCGGCTTTTCCATCGATGAACTTGACCGAGACGGCAATGAATTCCTGGCCCGCTTCAACCTGCATTCTGACCGAGCTCGGCAGAATGGGGCGCGCGCTGGCGATTGCCGGCCGGCTGCCGATCATGATCGTACGAACTGTCGCCAGTTGACCAAGCGGTTTGGCGCTGGGCTTTGCCGTCCGGTCGACAAGAACGGCGCGCATCTCTCCGGCGAGAGCGGTCATTTCTTGGCCGTCGTCGCTGCCAAGCCGCGGCGGCATGGCATCCGCGCCGTCGCGGAACGCAAACATCAGGCGATTGGTATCGTCGAAGATATAGGTCCTGTCGTGCCCGAAATACTGGCTCGTCCACCGGCCGATATTGTCGAGCAGCCATTCATGGTTCCGCTGCTTGGCATAAAGGAAGGCATCGTCCCATTTGGCAATGCTTTCCTGTTCCCGGGGAAGTGCTGCGATCTGCTCTTCCAGTCCCTGTTGGACAAAGTCGGCCTGCCGGCGCAGCGAGAGATCATCGACCTTCACGGCGGCGAGCCAGGCAAATCCGCACAGCAACACAGCCGCCGCACAGGTGAGCGTCACCAAGACGAATGTAATGTGGGATGTTAGCCTGACCTTCAATATCTGCAACCTTTTGACAGCGCCCGCTGCCGAGAAATTGACACGCAAAGGTTGACGGACCGTGAATTATACGCTCCCCTGAGGTCCGCGGCATGCCGCCGAATGCATTCGCGATCGTCGAAGGAGAAATGCATGGACGCCGCCGCGTCGGACACGTCAGGCATCAGGATCGAACCGATCGCTGCTGCCCGTATCGACAGCTTTCATCGCGCGCTCGATGTGGTCGCGCGGGAGAAAAAATACCTGTCCATGCTTGAGGCAACGCCGCTACCGGAAACGCGCGCCTTCGTGATGGGCATGATTGCAAAAGCCAATCCGCAATTCGTTGCTATCGCCCAAGATGAGGTCGTCGGCTGGTGCGACATCGACCGGCATTTCTTCCCGTCGCACGCCCATCGCGGAAAGCTCGGAATGGGGATTCTTCCCGCCTATCGCGGCCAGGGTCTCGGACGAAAGCTCATCGAGACGACCTTGAGGGCCGCGCAGGAAGCCGGCTTTATCCGGGTCGAACTCGATGTTTACCAAGACAATCACCGGGCGATCGCACTCTATGAAAAGATGGGGTTCGTGCGCGAGGGCATCATCCGGCGCGCCGCGCGCATCGACGGCCGATTCATCGATGCCATCGGCATGGCGCGTCTGTTCGATGAGGATCCAGCGGTATAAGTCGGCGTATCGTCGTGCTGCGATTGTGAGCCTCGGAGAGGAAATCACCGCCAAGGGCTCGTGACGCCGGCCGATCTCATCGATGCGGACAAGTTGCGGAGTTTGAGCAGGTCGTTTGTATCGGCGCCCGCTCACGTGATCATCGCGCTTCTCGAAAAACACGTTACGCCGGCAGGCTTAGTTGGCCCACCCCTGCCCCTATCGGGCGAAGGCCTCGAACGGGTTCTCATGGGTCAGGCGTACCAGGGTCGTGTCGTCCAGGCCTCGCCGTCGTAGCTCGGGCAACAGAACCGTGGAAAGATGGGTGTACGGCTTGGGTGTCCCGCCCATCGGCTGCGCCGGATCGAACCAGCCCCGGTCATGGCTCAACAACAGGCGGTCGCCGCAGCCCGCCTCCAGCGCCTTCATCACCAGGTCCGCCACCTCCTTATCTCCGGCTCTGCCGACATGGTCATACTCGATCCAAGCGCCGCGCTCGGCGACGGCGACGTTGTAGGCGAAGTCCTTTTCTTCCTGCGTATGGATCGAGATGAACCTGTCGGCCCTGTAGCCCTCCGCCTCGATGACATCGAGCTGATCCATGACGACCCGTCCTCTGATCGTATGACTGCCGATGACGGCGTCTGTCTGCGCTGCCGCGCGCGCGGCTGCCCGCAGGATTTTCGTCTCGAGCGCCGTCATGCCATCATCACCGGCGCTGAGCTTGATCCAGCCCGCCTGGAACCCGGTCTCGCCGATCTGCTCCGTCAGCTCGGCAAGCATCCACGCCTCGAGCTCCTTCTCGGAAGCATGGCGGACCCATTCGGGGATCCACGGCTCGCGGTAATTGCCGGTGGGAACGACGATCGGAAAATCCGTCGCAAGCGACACGGCAAGATCGATATCCGCACGACGTCCGACGCCGCCCGTCGAACATTCGACGAGTGCCGTCACCCCGAGCTTCTTGATCCGCTCGATTTCCGGGGCCATCAGCCGAACGACGGCGTCGGTCTCTGCTTCGGCATAACCGGGCTGGTCGGGTGTCCTGAGGTCAACGAAGACGTGCTCATGCGGGAGGATCATCCCCAGTTGGGATTTGCTCCTGGGCCCAAGCGTTGTGCGAAGATGCTTCAAAGTCTCTCCCTGCGGTCATAACGGCTTTGCTTAGAGCCCTCGCCCGACACCGCGAAGGTAGATCGTTAAGTGACGAAATCAATCGCCCACTCGATCGAAATTCTGCAAGTGAGCTCGTGTCAATTTCCGGCTTCGCACTGACTGCTGGTGAGCAGACGGCCGCTAGGGAGAGGATAGCCGCATCGGCGTCTTCGGCGCAGCGTCAACGACGCCTCTTCCCGTCCTTGCCTCTGCGCCCCCGCAATCGATCTATTGGATCGATGGCTCCCACTTCGCGCGACCTGGCCCCACCACAGTGGCACCTGGCTCTCACCCCGGTCGGCGCACCGCGCGGATCTTGCCGCTGCCGCCACCGCCGCAGAAGAAGCAGTCGCCGCCGTCGGATTCGAGGCCGGAGACACCGGTGCCTTCGGGCATGTCGAGCCGTTCCAGCACCTCCCCCGTTTCGGGGTCGATGCGCCTGACGTCGCTGTCGTCGCCCTCCCAGGTGCCGTGCCAGAGCTGGCCGTCGACCCAGGTGACACCTGTCACGACGCGGTTGGATTCGATCGTGCGCAGGATCTTGCCCGTCTCCGGGTCGATCTGATGGATTTTGCGGCCGCGGTGCTGGCCGACCCAGAGCGTGCCTTCGGCCCAGGCAAGACCAGAATCGCCGCCATTGCCGGGCGCCGGGATGGTGGAAAGGATACGGCCGGTCTTCGGATCGATCTTGTGAATGACATCCTCGGCGATCTGATAGAGGAACTCACCGTCGAAAGCCGTCCCGGCATGCGACGCGACCTCGATCGAGCGCACCACCTCGCCGCTTGCGGGATCGAGCGCGTTCAGGCGGTCGCCCGAGGCAAACCAGACATGTTCGCCGTCGAAGGTGACGCCATTGACGCGCTCAGCGCCGGGAAACGGTCCATATTCACGCAGGATATTCGCAGCCGATTTTTTCATCTCTTCCTTCCCCATTACTCCGGTTCTTTATAACTCGAGCCATCCTAATCGCTCGGCAGCGGCCCGGGGAGTAACAAGATCGTCGGGAAACCAGGCAGCGGCGGGCTCATCCAGCGCCGTGCCCGCCCGCGCCCCAACGATTGTACCTTGCCTTCACCGGCCAGCGAATCCAGCGCCCGCTGCACGGTGCGGGGGCTGGCCGCGAGCGCAATCGCCAGCGCCGAACTCGACCACGCCTCCCCGTCGGCCAGAAACGCGAGCACCGCGCCATGCGCCCCTTCGACGAGGGGCGCCAGCACGGCAATCTCCTGGGCGCCGCGCGGCGAAAGCGCAAAGCCGCGCTTCGTCGCCGAAACCTCTGCCAGTCCGCGCAGCTCGGCGCGCAGCCGGCCGATCTCGACCCGCAGCCGGGCGCGATGCGATTCATCGGCATGTTTGCCGCGGAAGGCGCGGGCAATCAGCGTGCCCCGTGCCACATCCGCCGGCCAGGCTTCGGCAAGGGCGCGGGCAAGCGCAAACAGCACCGGCCGCGTCGCCAGCGAGACCGCCATCCCTGCATTCCACACCACATGGCGGCACGCATCGACGACGAGCGTGCCGGAGGAAAGCAGCTCTTCCACTCCAGCAAGCAGGAGCGGACGTTCCTGCCCGCGCGACATCAGCCGCGCCGCCGGAGTATCGAGCACCAGGGCGGCGGCTTCGACCTCCGCCGTCAAAGCCGGGATATCGGCCGCTCGCGCAGCAAGCCTTGCCCGGTCCAGCGCCGAACGCGCCGCCATCGTCTGCAGGCGGCGGACGGCAATGCCCGCCGCCACCAGCTCGTGGGCAGCCCGCAGAGCCGGTGGCAGCGGCGCCGGATCGAGTGCGGCGAGCGCGCGCTCGGCCTCGTCAAGGCGGCCGATCAGCACCAGTCTGCGGATGCCGACATTGCCCGCATGGGCGGCATTGACCCTGTCGCCATGCGCTTCCAGCACCTTGCGCGCCGCTTCCAGCGCCTTCGGCGGCCAAATGAGATCACGCGAAACCAGCGCGATCTCGGCCTCGGCGACCACGCAGCGCGCTCGCGCCACCGCCTCCCGCGGGCCGAAGGCGCGCGCCGCGCTCTTCAGCAGCGACTTGGCGCGAACGAGATCGCCAAGCTGTGCCATCGCGATGCCGCGCAGCGCCAGCGCCGGCGCATCGTCGCGCAACGCCACCCGCTTCAGCGCGCCGAGCGCATCGCCTGTCGCCAGCGCCCGCGCCGCGGCTGTGATCAGCGAGTCCATTCAAATCCCGTCACACTTGTCACTCCCGCTATTCCACTGCCCGGCCGTAATCTGCGTGAGACCGGCAGGCAAGCCTGCGCCGGATGCTACGACGATAGACAGGCAAAGGAGAAGACCCAATGACGGCACAACCGAACGCAACGCGCCAGCAGTGGCTGGCAGCCAGGCTCGATCTGCTCGAGGAGGAGAAGGAACTGACCAGGCAGAGCGACGCGCTGGCGCTCAAGCGTCAGCAATTGCCGCGTGTGAGGATCGAAAAAGATTACCGCTTCGACACCGAAGACGGCAACGTCTCGCTGAAAGACCTCTTCGGCGGCCGTTCGCAGCTTCTCGTCTATCACTTCATGTTCGGCCCCGATTATACCGCCGGATGCCCGTCTTGCTCCTCGATTGCCGACGGTTTCAACGGCTTGTTCGTCCATCTCGAAAACCACGATGTCGCCTTCACGGCGGTCTCGCGCGCGCCTCTGACAAAGCTTCAGGCTTTCAAACAGCGCATGGGCTGGAGCTTCCCCTGGGCCTCGTCCTTCGGCAGCGATTTCAACGGCGATTTCAGCGTTTGGTTCAGCGCCGAAGAGCAGCACCGCGGCGACGTTGACTATAATTACCGCCGCGAACCGCCTGCCCCCGAACCGCTCGCCGGCAAGACCGTGCAGGAATGGCAATCGCCAGGCAGCGAGGGACCGGTGGCCCAGATTGCTGCCATGACCGGCACCGATGTCGCCACCTACACCCGCGACCGGCCGGGAGTCAGCGCCTTCGAGCTTGTCGATGGTGCCGTCTATCACAGCTATTCAAGCTATGCCCGCGGGCTGGACGGGCTCTGGGGCATGTACCAATGGCTCGACCGCGCCCCAAAGGGCCGCAACGAAACCGGCATCTGGTGGCGCCATCACGACCGGTACGGCAAGGAGTAACGCCGATGCTGCTTTCGGCCCACACTCCAAAGAGAGGCGACGGCAACGCCTCTCTCAACGCCGCCGAATGGCTGTCGCTGGCCGCCGCAGCAGACGGATCAGCTGCTAAGCCGAGCGGTGGAATGGCTGGCCCAGGCGGCGGGATCGCCGCCCACGCCGCGGACTGGCTATCACTCGCCGCCGCCCCGACATTCGCACTCATGGCGCTGCTGACGGCCGCGACCGGCAGCGCCGATATGATCTGCACCACGACGCCGAATGCCTTCCCGATCGGCGGAATGGTGCTCATGTACCTGCTGATGAGCGGCTTCCACCTGATGCCCTGGCTACGGCTCGCCGCCGGATGGCGAGGCTTGAGCGAGCGGTGATGGCGCCAAGCGCCGCCACATCTCTCCTCCGTCATTCCTGTCCTCGGGCTTTGACCCCCAAGAGATGTCACAGGAGTGTCGGAGATTGGGGTATTCTCGCCAAATTTTCTGCTGACGGGTCATGGCCGGGTGTTCGATTGCTCGCTCCACACCGCCCCCTTGCCGACGCGGCTAAGTTCATGCCTTCACCTCGATGAAGTCAATCGGCCCGCCGGCGACGTCATCATTAAACACCGCACAGGAAAGCTTGCCGCCGAAGACGCAGCCGCTATCGATATTGGTGCGGTTTCCTGTCGTCACTGGGTTGGACAGTGAGGGCGTATGGCCGTGGACCAGATGCTTGCCCCAATACTCCTCAGACCGGCCGGGAGGAAAGCGGATCCATAGAAGATCGTGCTCGCTCTGCTGCGCCAGTGGGAATGCGGTATCGACACCGGCATGGACGAAGATGCGGTGCCGATCGACATGCATGAACAGACGATCGGCCGCCCATTGCAGATGCTGGGGCAGAACCCTGCCGCCAAACGAAATCTCGGTTTCAACTCCGCCATTGCCGAGCCATGCGGCCCTGTTATCGCTATCGGCATAGGCAGCGACCATCATGTCCTCATGATTGCCTTTCAGGCAGATCCAGCGCCACGGGTCGGACGGACCGGCAATGAGCCGGTCGAGGACACGTCTGCTGTCAGGCCCGCGATCGATATAGTCGCCAAGGAAAACCACAGTCCCTTCGGAAGCGTAAGTTGAGATACGATCGATCATGCTGTGGAGCGGATCGATGCAGCCGTGAATGTCGCCTATGGCAAACGTGTAGCGCATGTTCCAAGCCTCGGCGGCGATGTTACGGCCCATGGTCAAGGCCGAGAAGGCGTGCAGGCGCGTGGCACGAAGGCTCCCGCTCCCTTCGCGGTCCGCCGCATCATAACAAACGCAAACCCCTCCGCCATCGCGAAAACCGACTCCGTCTCCGACATTTACCGCGATTGCCTCTCCTTCCGCTTGAAGAGATTGGCGGGCGCGGCTGTTGGCTCTCTCCAACCTCATCTCGAGGTGCCCCGTGAGGGCCTCGAAGGACGAGGGCTGATCGGCGTGCCTCAGAGCGGCAGGGAGTTGCAGCAACCGGCGTTTGGCGTGCCTCCCGCCAAAAGACCGGTTCCGACAACACCGATGCGCCCCACCAGGCAGTTCCGATTGTCTTCCGGGCCGAAACTGTGCGATGACGCATCACCCCCAGATACAATAGTTCAAGGTGCGGCATCGGCATGAAGAAGATCGGTTTCCTCTCGTTCGGGCACTGGACGCCCTCGCCTCAATCGCAGACACGCTCGGCCGGCGATGCGCTGCTCCAGTCGATCGACCTTGCCGTCGCGGCCGAGGAGCTCGGTGCCGACGGGGCCTATTTTCGGGTGCATCATTTCGCCCGCCAGCTGGCCGCACCCTTCCCGCTACTATCAGCCGTCGGCGCAAAAACCAGCCGGATCGAGATCGGCACCGCGGTCATCGACATGCGCTACGAGAACCCGCTCTATATGGCCGAGGATGCCAGTGCCGCCGACCTTATCGCCGGCGGCCGGCTACAGCTCGGCATCAGCCGCGGTTCCCCCGAGCAGGTGATCGATGGCTGGCGCCATTTCGGCTATGCCCCGCCCGAAGGCCAGAGCGAGGCTGACATGGCCCGCCATCACGCAGAAGTATTCCTCGAAGTGTTGCGCGGCGAAGGTTTTGCCAAGCCCAACCCGCGGCCGATGTTTCCGAACCCGCCGGGCCTCCTGCGCCTCGAGCCGCATTCGGAGGGACTGCGCGAGCGGATCTGGTGGGGCGCAAGCTCCAATGCCACCGCCGTCTGGGCGGCCAAGCTCGGCATGAACCTGCAGAGCTCGACGCTGAAGGACGACGAGACAGGAGAGCCGTTCCACGTCCAGCAGGCCGACCAGATCCGCGCCTACCGCGAGGCCTGGAAGGCAGCCGGTCACACACGCCAGCCGCGCGTCTCGGTCAGCCGCAGCATCTTCGCACTGGTCGACGACCGTGATCGCGCCTATTTCGGCTACGGCAACGACGAGGACGACAAGATCGGTTTCATCGACGAAAAGACCCGGGCGATCTTCGGCCGAAGCTATGCCGCCGAACCCGATGCCCTGGTTAAGCAGCTCGCCGAGGATCAGGCGATCGCCGAGGCCGACACACTGCTGCTCACCGTCCCCAACCAGCTCGGCGTTGCCTACAACGCCCATGTCATCGAGGCGATCCTGACCCACGTCGCCCCGGCGCTTGGCTGGCGCTGACACCTGCTATTTTCAAACCCGCAGATATCGCGCGCGGAATTCGCGGGGACTGCAGCCTTCGCGTTCGTGAAAAATACGTGAAAAATAAAATGGGTCTTCCAGGCCGACCATGGCGGCCACCGCTTCGATCTTTTGGTCGGTGGTTGCCAACAGCTGTTTGGCATGGTCCATGCGCACCCGAAGCTGGAATGCTTTGGGAGGAAGTCCGGTTTCAAGCGTGAACCGCCTGCGCAGCGTCGCCGGCGACATGCCGAGTTCGGCGGCGAAGGCAGCGAGATCGAGCGGTTGCATCGCCCGCTGCCGTAGCGTTTCGACGATGTCCGCCATATCAGGCCTTCGCTGGTGTCGATCGGCCGCTCCACTCGCCTGTCTGGCGGCTGTGATGACGATGTGATGCAGCATCAATGCCGCCGACGCCTGCCCAAGGTTGGTATCGTCAAGCAGATCGGCATGTAGCTTGCCGAAGAGCCGCGCCAGCTCATCGGGATGATGCAGGGGCACGACGGGATGCCGCTCGGCAATCATCCTCAGCCTGACGAAGTCTCGCATGAAGGATCCCTCGAAAAGCGCCCAACGCTCGTCCCAGCCGCCTTCGTCGGGAGCGTAGGAATGCGTGCGGTTGGGAAACAGCCAGAACAGAGCAGGCCCAATCAGCCTGAGACGGCCGCTGGCGGCGGTTTCCAGCCAGCCTTGCCCGCGCTCCACCAGCACGACGGCGAAACTCGGAAGTTTACGGTCGCTCACCGCATGGCGGGCATGCTGCCTGCCGCTGCCGATGACCGCCAGTCCGCCGGCCGCGTCGAGCGGTGTTCTATAGATGGCCTCGGCATCTTTCATGATGAGCGAAAAGTCCAGCTGCCAATTTTCTCTATGTCGGTTGTCCCTGCAGACCAGCTAATTATTGGCAAATCAACTTAAGCTGAGGAAGGCTGAAATGTCGATTGCCACCGGAGCCATGCAGACCAGAACGCCGGAATTTCCTCTTATCGCCCATGGCAAGACCTTGGCTGCGGAGCGGATGGGCTGGCTCACGCCGACCGATCCGGCCATCGGCGTCGACGCCATCCGCCGCCGCTACCAGGACGATGGCTATGTCTGGCTGAAAGGTCTTCTGCCGCGGGCCGATATCATCGACTTCCGCGGTTGGGTGTTCGAGCGCCTCGCGATGACAGGACTGGTCGAGCCCGGCAGCGATTTTTCGCAAGGGATCGCGTCGGCCGCCGGCCCCGACTGGAGCCTGGCGAACCGGCGCCTGATGTCGCTTGTCCGCTCCGCCGCTTATGAGGGCTTTTGCACGCAACCGCTGCTCATCCGCTTCATGGACGAATTTCTGCAGGGCATCTCCTACTTGCACAAGCGCAAGATCATGCGTTTCACTCAGCCCGGTTCGCCGACAGCCACCCCCGCCCACTACGATCTCGTCTATCTCCGCGGCGGCACCAGCCGCCTGGTGACGGCCTGGATCCCGATCGGCGATATCCCCTCGGAGATGGGCGGCCTCGTCTACCTCGAAGGCTCGCACGCGCTTGGAGTCAAGATGGAGGCCGAGTTCCAGGCCGCAAGCGGCGATCTTTCGCCTGAAGCGCGGATCAGCGCCTATAACAGCCACATGACGGAAGGCGGCTGGGTCTCGAAGGATCTCCCGGATATGGCGGAGCGCTTCAACACCCGCTGGCTCGCCGCCGATTATGAGGCTGGTGACGTCGTGCTCCACTCGCCCTACATGATCCACGCCTCGACCACCAACCAGGATCGCGGCGGCCGGCGGCTGCGCCTCTCCACCGACATCAGATATCAGAATGTCGACGACGAGATCGACGCCCGATGGAACAACCATTGGAGCCTCGGCGATATGCTGTAGCCCAGTTCCAGCACCCCAGCAGTCAAGCCTCGGGACCTTACTGCCGCGGTGAGCGTTGATGGTCCGAGCCTTGAATCGGTTGCATGACTGACCGACTTATGGCTGGGACCGAACCGCTCGAGTTGCCTGATGCCGCGCACGAACCTGAACGATATCCTGATCTTCATGGCCGTCGTCGATGCCGGAAGTTTTATCGCCGGCGGCCAGGCCATGGGCCTGTCCCGCTCGGCGGCGGGAAAGGCCGTCATTCGCCTGGAAGGCCGGCTCGGCGCACGTTTGCTCAACCGCACGACGAGAACGCTGAGCCTGACCGATGAAGGGCGGGTATTCTACGAGCGCGGCCTGCAGATCCTTGCATCGGTCGACGAGGCGGAAGCGAGTCTGGGAGGCCAGAGCGGCCTGCCGCGCGGCATTCTCAGGCTCACCGTACCCGATGCCTTCGGTCGGCTCATCGTGCTGCCCCTGCTGGAAAAATATCTTCGGGCCTGGCCCGACATCCAGGTCGAGGTGAGCTTTACCGATCACCTCTCCGACATCATCGAGGACGGCTTCGATCTGGCGATCCGGATCGGCGCCGCAGCGTCGGATACGCGGCTGGTCTCGCGCGTGATCGCCACTTACAAGACACGCCTCTGCGCCTCGCCGTCCTATCTCGCCGAGCACGGCGAGCCGCCGCGCGAAATAGACGATCTCGCAGCCCATGACTGCCTGATTTTCGCCAATCGCAATCAAAGGCAAGGCTGGCGTTTTCGCGGCAAGGGCGGCTCCTGGATCAAGGCGCAGGGGCGCAGCCGTCTGAGGCTCGACAGCGCAGAGGCGATCCGCGACGCTGCCCTGGCGGGATTGGGAATCGCGCTCCTGCCCGATTTTCTCATCGCCGGCGATCTCGCCGCCGGGCGCCTTCGGCAGGTTCTGCCCGACCTGGAAGCCGATGACGCCAAGATCGTCACGCTCTATCCCGACAAGCGCCTGCTGGAACCGCGCATCCACCGTTTCGTCGATCTGATGGTCGAGGCGTTGGGGCATGAGAGATCGGACGCGCGCTCATCGCCTTGATACGGAAGTACTAGCATCGGCAACCGCCCTGTCGAAACCGCGGAAGCTTTTCAAGGCAAGGGGAAAGAGAGTGGCGACGAGATAGGCAAAGCCGGTGAGCAGCAGCGCCGCGGCAAGACCGATCGTGCTGATCAGCGCGCCGCCGACGAGGCCGCCGAAGGGAATGAGGGCGAAGCAGAGGCCGGTATTCAATGCGATGACGCGGCCGGTCAGCGGCTTGGGGATGCGCTCGAAGATCACCGCCGACAGGATCGGGTTGAGGAAGCCGGAGGCGAATCCTCCGATGGCCAGGGTCGTAAAGACAAGGCCGAGCGGCGCATCCAGCGCGACAACGAGAAAACGCGGAAAGCCGGTCAACAGGAATGCCACGGTATAGACGATCAGGCGCGGCATCCGTTCGCCGATTGCTGCGGCAATCGCCGCACCTGCAATCGATGCGCCGGCGAATGCCGCAAACATCGCTCCCAGCAGTTCCGGACCATGGCCGGAATCGCGTGTCCAGACAGGCAGCAGCACCGCATGATAGGCCTGGTCCAGCAGATTGGTGATCGCCACCATGACGACGATGCTGACGAGCACCGCCTCGCCGCGCAGAAAGCGCCAGCCTTCACGGAGATCGTCGCGATAGGAGGCTCTTTTGGCCGGTCGGGCGCCGGGTGCGCCGGATAGCTCTGGCGTGCGCCGCATATCGGGGATGCCGACGGAGACGATCAGCGCGGCGGCGGCGAAGGTGGCGGCGTTGACGAGGAGCGCCTGGCCCGGGCCGATCAGGCCGATCAGCGCACCGGCGCCGGCCGCCCCCGCCGTCGAGGCCAGCCGCTCGATGGCGCTGGCGACGCCGGTCACCCGTTCGAGCGGCACATTCGCCAGCCTGGCGATGTCGGGAACCATTGCCTGCTTGGCGGCGTCGGAAGGCCCACGCAGCACGCCCATGGCAAAGACGACAGGCAGCAGCACCGGCATGCCGAGCAGACCGAAAAATCGAGCAGCGGCACCAACCCTACCACGGCCACCGAGGCGATATCGCAGGCAATGGCGATACGCTTAGCGCCGACGCGGTCGATCAGCGGCCCGCCGAGCGCCTTGGCGACGACATAGGGCAGCATCTCCACCATCGCCGTCAGCCCGGTCAGGACAGGGCTACCCGTCGTGCTCAGCACCAGCCAGGGAATAGCAATGGTCGATAACCGGGTGCCGGAAAGCGAAAGCGTCTCGGCTGCGGCAAGCGCCAGGAAAGGCCTGCCCTTCCTCACGGCTAATGCTCCCCTTCGCGATGCGGAATGCGGCCCGGATAGGGGAAGGCGTGCAGCATGACGTAGAAAGGAACGATGCCAGGATTCCGAGACGCCGCCTCGCCCAGCGGCGGGGCCGCCCGCATCGCTTCCAGGATGATGTCGGTCAGCCGCTTCGTCAGAGCCTCGGCCTGTGCTGCCGTCATCGGAATAATGATGTCGTCGGCAGCCGTCGCCTTGCGCCACTCCGCCGGCAGTTCGGCATATTCCTCCAGCGCCTGCTGCATCTGGCCGACCTGCAAAGAGAGTGCAGCCTGGTTGAAAGCGAGGTCGAGATCGAGCCCCTCCCCCTCGGCCTCGCCTGGCGGCACCGAGGTCAGCTCATGGCTGGCGCGCCACCAACGGTCTCGCCGTGAGGCATGCGGCGCCTCCTCGATGAAGCCATATTGGGCAAGCTGGCGCAGATGATAGCTCGTCGCACCGCTGTTCAAGCCCAGCCGCGCGGCAAGCTGCGTCGCCGTGGCAGGCCCATCGATCCTCAGCATGCCGAGCATGCGCAGCCGGACGGGATGGGCCAGCGCCTTCAGCGCCGGCGGTGCGGGCACGACGCGGCTGACGGTGCGGGAGACTGCGGCATCTGCTGCGGGCTTAGGGTGCGGATGTTTCATGCTTCCAGCATATAATCGCAAACATATCTTTGCAAAGGTTTGCTTGCAAAAAATAGCCAGCATCGAAAGACGGCTTAAAACCGGGCTGTGGCCTAGCCAAGCATGATCACGCACCCTAAGACCGTCACCCTGATCCGCATGAAGCGAGGGGCAAGTGATGGCTGGGGAAGCGCAGAAAAACATCGGCACGTGGTATATCGACCCCGATGCCGAGGACAGGATGGCCGATGGTCATGCGCCGATCTGGCGCCACCTCATCGACCTCATCCTCGAGCGTGACCTGACCGACAAGAGCGTGCTCGATTTCGGCTGCAATCAGGGCGGCCTGCTGCGTCATCTCTATGCGATCCGCCCCTTCCGCAAGGCGCTCGGCATCGATATCGCCGAAACCTCGATCGCCAAGGCCGAGACGCTGAAAGGCAATCTGCCGGTCCAGCATCAGGTCGGCGGCAGGCTGGAAGGCTGGAGCGAAGAATTCGATCTCGCCATCAGCCACGAGGTTATCTACCTCGTCCCCGATATCGACGCCCATGCCGCCGATATCCGGCAGGCGCTGAAGCCCGGCGGCGTCTATTATGCGGTAACCGGATGCCATACGGACAATCCGCTCTGGCCGAAATGGCGCGAACTCGTCGCCAACCGCACCAACACTGTCGTTCAGGACCGGTCGATCACCGATTACTGCCGCGCCTTCGACAAAGCCGGCTTTCAGGTCTCGGCCCGCAAGCTCGAATATGAGGGCTTCATCCCCTTCGTGGCGGACGGCTGGACGCCGGATTTTGCCGACGCGCTGAACTACTACACCCAGACGAAAATCGTCTTCAGGCTGGTGAAGCGCTGATTTCCAGTGTCGGGCGCTGAAGCCGCATTAGCTCGAAGTCGAAATGCGGCGGACTATCGGCGGCGACTTGCACGAAGCGGCCCCTGACCCGGAAGATTTCCTGGATCAGCTCGCGTTCGGCGAGTTCTCGCGGGGCGCCGTCAAATCTGAGCCGGCCCTTTTCCAGCAGCGAGATGCGGTCGCTGACGGCGATTGCCTGGTTGATGTCGTGGATCGCCATAATAATGGTCACGCCCTTTTCCCGGCTCAGACGATGCACCAGATCGAGCACCTCGACCTGATAGCCGATATCCAGAAAAGAGGTCGGCTCGTCGAGCAGCAATATATCCGCCTCCTGGGCAAGGGCTGCCGATATCCACGCCCTTTGCCGCTCGCCGCCGGACAATTCGCTGAGGCTGCGATCGGCAAGCCCGGCAAGGTCGGTGCTTTCGAGCGCCCATTCGATCGCTTTCTCGTCGCCGCTATCATAGGAGCGGAACAGGCCGACATGCGGATAGCGGCCCTGCCGGACGAGCTGGGCGACGGTCATTTCGTCGGGTGCGGTCGGCTGCTGCGGCAGGAAGGCGAGCCTTCTGGCAAGCATCCGGCGCGACATCGAGGCGACGGCGACGCCATCAAGTAATGCCATGCCCTCAGCCGGCCTGATCAGGCCGGCAAGCGCATGCAGCGCCGTGCTCTTGCCCGAGCCGTTTGGGCCGATCAGCGCCCGTATCTCGCCCTTTTCGAGCGAAAGATTGAAAGCATCGAGGGCCTTTCGCTGGCCGTACATGACCGAGAGGTCGGAGCAGGACAATGGCATTTCGGCCTCACATGGTTTTGCGCAGCAGCGCGAGCAGGACCGGTACGCCGAAAACGGCCGTGACCACGCCGATCGGGATTTCCTCAGCCTGCCCCAGCAGCCGGCCGATGAGATCACCGAGGGTAACGATGATGGCGCCGAGCACGATCGCCAGCGCAAGCGACAGCATAAAATTCTTCCCCGCAAGGAACCGGGCGAGATGCGGCACGATGAGGCCGACGAAGACAATGGGCCCAACAGCGCCGACGGCGCTCGCCGCAAGCGCGCATGACACGATCAGCACGAGCGAGAACTGCATGCGATAGGCAAGACCGAAGGATCGTGCGACGGGCGCCTCGAACTGCAGCAGCAGCAGCGGCCGGTAGATGACCGGCAACACCGCGAGCCCCGCGATCGTGAACGGCAGCAGGAAGAGCGCGTGATCCCAGCTGCGGGCGTAGAGGCTGCCCGACAGCCATTCGAGAATGATCTCGATGCGAGCCGATCCCCATCCGGCAATGAGGCCGATCGCCACCGCATGCAGCACCGCGCCGACAGCCACGCCGCACAGCGTGATGCGCAGGGCGCTGAGGCCGAGACGGAAGGCAAGCAGATAGATGACACCCCCGGCGAGCAGACCGCCGGCAAGCCCCGCAGCGGGCAGCCATGCGACCGGCAATTCGGCCAGCGTGTTCGAGCCGGGCTCGAAGATATAGACGGTGAACAGCAGGAAGATCGTCACTGACAGCGTCGCCCCCTGCGACACGCCCATCAGCGATGGGTCCGCAAGCGGATTGCGGGTGATGGTCTGCAACAGAAATCCCGCCAGCGAAAAATGGATACCGGCCAGAATGCCGGTGGCGACGCGCGGCAGCCGGATGTCGAGAATGATCAAACGCGCTTCCGGCGAGCCGCCACCGGTTAACACGGCTGCGACATCGGCCATGGGGATATCGGCGACGCCGAGGAAGATCGCCGCCGCAAGCGACAGAACCGCCAATACGGCGAGCGCGGCCGCCATCCAGGACGTTGCCGAACCCGTTTCTAGCGATGCCGGGCCGTTCATCGCGTCTCACCGGCAAGGTTCAGCCGCCCGCGCTGGACGAGATAAATGAAGACGGGACCGCCGATGAGCGCGGTGATGATCCCGACCGGCAACTCGCGCGGAATGGCGATGCTGCGTGCCATAACGTCGGCGGCCGTCACGATCAGCGCGCCGAGAGCTGCAGATAATCCGATCTCCCATCCGGTGCCGCGCGGTTTGAGCAGACGGGCGATGTGGGGCGCGGCAAGGCCGACGAAGGCGACCGGTCCGGCCACCGGCGCAACCCCGGCGACCGGGATGACGGCCAGAATGAGGATGAGCGGCTTCCACAGGCCGAGCTGCAGGCCCATTGCGGCGGCGGCATGGTCGCTCAGCTTGAACATGCCGATCACCCGGCGCAGAGCGAGCGCACCGGCGACGCCGGCAATCGTCCAGGGCAGCATGTAGAAAAGATGCGACCAGGTGCGGCCCTGGAAGCCGCCGCTCAGCCAGAAAAGCAGCGATGCCGATTGCGGCCCGGTCAGCAGCAGCACATAGGTGGTGATCGCCCCGAGGAACAATGAGATGCTGACGCCGCCAAGCGCAAGCTGCAGCGGCCGCCCCTGCCCGCCGCGCGACACCCAGAATGTGACCGAGGCAGCCGCAAGCCCGCCGGCAAGGCCGATGAAGGGATAGTAGCCCGGCGATATCAAGGGCACGAAGACGAAACAGCAGACGATCGGCGCGACCGCCCCGGCGGTCACGCCGGTGATGCCGGGATCGGCCAACGGATTGCGCGTCAGCGTCTGCAGCACGTAGCCGGAAACAGCAAGCCCCGCCCCGCCGGCCGCCGCCGTCAGGCTGCGCGGCAGGCGCAGCGTCCAGACGAGGATGGATTCAATCTTGCCATCGGGCGCCAGAAGCACGGCGATGACCGTCTCGATCGACAGCGGCTTGGCGCCGACCAGCAAACCAAGCATCAACGCCAGCATGGCGACGGCGACGATGAGCCCTATGGCCAGGGACGATTGCCGGGGGCTCATCGCAGGTCTTGTCCTTAAGCTTAGTTCTGCAGTTCGGCCGGGATCATCTTGGCGGCTTCCGCCTTGACGTCGACGGCCGGGAACGTGTCGGGATAAAGATAATGCGCGGCCTCGCGCAGGACGATTTCGCGGGCGATCGGGCCGTTGGTCTCGACCCACTGGTCGCCGACATAGAAGACCCGGTTGTTTTTGACCGCCGACAGCTGCGACCAGATCGGATTGCTCTCATGCGGGCGGTCCGGACCGGAATCATAGACGAAAATGACCTCGGGGTCCTTTTCCAGCATGGTTTCGAGGCTGAGGTCGATGCCGAATTCACCGCCCGGGCTCTTCGGCCCTGGAATGTTGTCGCCGCCGATTGCAGCAACGATCGAGGCCGAGGTGTTTTCCGTGTGGAACGCAAAAGGCGTTGCGCCGCCCCACATGATCAGGAAGCGCGGATGGACATCTGCAGGCGCCTTGGCGGCGAAGTCGGCAAGATGCTCGCGGAAATCGGCATTCAGCTGTTCGCCGCGCTCGGGCTTGCCGAGCAGCTTGGAAAGTGCGGCGGTCTCGCTGTAGCTCTCTTCCAGCAGTTCCATGTTGTAGGCGACATAGGGCGCGATGTTCTGCAGCTGCGCCGCGTTGCCGACCGTGTAGCGGCGGATCGCGATGATGAGATCCGGCTTGGCTTCGGACAAAAGTTCGAGGTTTGGTTTGGCGCGCTGACCAATCTGCTTCATCCCGGAGGTCATGCCGAGCAGGAAGTCCGGCTCGCGGCCCGCCGTCATATAGGTGCTGGCGACCGGCTTGATGCCAAGCGCGAGCGCGACGTCATCGGCGAAATAGGAAATCGAGGCAATGCGCTTCGGCTGCGAGGGAATTTCGACGGTAACGCCGCGATCATCGACGATCGAGGCCTTCTTGCCGTCATCCGCCTGGGCAGCGCCCGCTACCAGTATTGCAGATAGCCCTAGGGCAGAGAAAAATATGCGTGCGTTTCGATCCATGTTTGAACCTCCCGTCCGATGTGGGGACAGGCTTTAGCCAAAAAAGCGGAGTTTCACAATCAGGATTCTTTTGACGAGATCCCAAACGTACAACACGCCGCCCGGAGCCGCATTTCCAACGCTGCGACGGCGCTGCACCACTTGAATGCCACGTCCTCATGACGACTCAAGCTTCCGGCAAAGTGAAGACCGCGCAAGGGGCGGCAATGCCGCGCAAGGCATGCGCTCCGAGCGGCATCAAGGCCGTCGTCGTATTCGCCGCCACCGCTCCCGAAATCAGCACGCTTCTGCCGAGCAGCTTACAGAGCCCTTCCAGGCGGCTGACCAGATTGACCGCGGGGCCGATGGCGGTAAAGTCCAGCCGGTCGGCCGCACCGATATTGCCCCATAGAATCTCGCCGAAATGCAGCGCCGCGCCGAACGGCAACGGCGCCAGCCCCTGGGCCTGGCGCACCTGGTCAAGATGGCTCATGCCGGCACGGGTGGCGGCGACCGCCCGCAGGGCGGCCTCGCAGGCCTCGCGATCCCCTCGGGCGATGTCTGCTTCGCTCGAGGTCGCGGCGACCGGAAAGATCGCCAGCACGCCGTCGCCGATGAATTTCAGCACCTCGCCGCCGAAGGCGTGCACGGCGCCGGCGACACGATCAAAATAAGCGTCGAGCGCGGCAATCATCGCCTGCGGCTCCGTCACTTCCGAAAGCGCGGTGAAATCGCGCAGATCGGCACAGAGAAGGGCAGCGCGGATGGTCTCACCGGTGCCGCGGGCAAGCGCGCCGGCCTGCACCCGGGCAGCACTGCGCCGGCCGAGATAGGCTTCGAGCAGCGCGGCCCGCGCCTCCCGCGCCGCCAAAGCGGCGAGCGGCGCTACGGCAAAACGCGCGACTTCGCGCAGCAGACTGGCCTCGGACGCACCGAATGCGCCGACCTTTGCCCCGTTGCCAACTCCCGCCCAGCCAAGCAGCGGCCCGTCCGATGCCTGATTATCCTGTGCAGGCCCGATCCGGCTCTCCCACACCGGCCCGAGCCCAGCCAGCCAGTCGCGCCCGGCCTCGCTCGGCGGAGCCGCAGCAAAGGCCAAAGCCTCAATGACCTCCCCGGTCTCGGCCCGCCACAGCCAGGTGCGCCGAGCGATGATTGGATGCGGCACGGAAAGCGTCAGCGCGCCGCCCGAAAGCCGCAGGCCGTCAGCCAAAAGCCGGCGCCCGAGCTCGGCCAGAAACCGTTCGGGACCAGGCGAGGCACCGGCCTCATCAACCAACCAGGCAAGGGGAGATGGCAGATCCATGCTTCAACATGACATCGCCCCGGGACGTCCGCAAGGATGCCTTCTGAAGCCCTGTCGGCTCCTGGAGCCATTCCACGCAGACAATTCCTCTCGAGATTCTTCCATCACGGTGAAAAGCAAAAAATAACGCTTTAAACCTGCGCCGTTTTGCTTCCATTATGCGGCTGTTCGTCATCGTGTGAGTGAGGGGTACGATGGGCACGATTTTTTGGCCGAAAGATCCGCTGGATGGAAATGACATGACGCTGCTGACGTCGATCCTTCGGCGGTGGTGCGACAGGCATCAGGTCGAGCTGACAGCACAGGAGAGCAGCCGGAAGGCGAAGGAACTTGTCGAATGGTATGAATTCGGCGTCAAGGATCCGATCGAACTCGAAGAACTGATCGACGGCAAGTACTGGCTGGTCAGCAAAATCTGACCTGACCACAGTCGTAACATTCAAGAGAAAAGGCCGGGCGAAATATCGCACCGGCCCTCGTCAATTTGCCGCAGGGAAGGCTTCAGTCGTCATCCCGCCAACGGCGGTGGTGATCGCCCCGCCGCTCATCGCGCCAGCGCGGACCATCCCAATCCCGGTGGCGCCGCTCCCAGCCCCAGCGGGGCGGACCGCCGTAAAAGGCTACCGGCGGCGGGCCTCGCCAGTTTGGCCGGCATTCGCCCCAGCGGGTCAGATGCCAGCCGCGGCCGCACGCATAGTCGACCTTGGTGACATCGCTTTTTACATTGCTCTGGACACTGATTGTCCCCATCGGCATCGCCTCAGCTGTGGCGACCGAAAGGCTGCCAGCGAGCAAGGCAGCCGCGATAGAAAGTGCCTTCATCGGAAACTCCATTTCATCCAGCCGTTCCCACCCTAGGGCCGCCAAATTGAACTGGAGATGAACTTCGCGTTCATGTTTACAGGCGAAAAAGAAGCGCTTTCGGACGGCTCATTGCAGCGCCGGCCAACTGGTTTTCCCGCAAGGGCAGGCGCTTCAGGGCAATCCACCGGCCCGCAAAAAACCGTTCATGTCCTGCCGTAAAATGCATCGGAACCCGGGTCACGCCCGGCGGCGACCTCGGTCAGCCGCCCCAGGTAATGCGCCCAGCCTTCCGCATGTCCGGCGCATTGATCGGCGCTCGGCAGGCCGCTATGTGTGAGTCGCAGCAGTGTTCCGCCCCCCTGCTCGATCAGGTCGATCTCGACCAGGCTCGACCCCGGCGGCACCACCTCGCTGCCGTCCCAGCCGAAGCTGTAGGCAAGGCGATGAACCGGCACCACCTCGCGAAACGAGCCGCGCGCAAAGCGGGCACCGGTGACGTTGACAAGATAGAGCCCGCCCGGCTGCGGCTCGACATCAGCCTCCGTCCCCATCCAGCGCAGGATCTTCTGCGGGTCGGTCATCAGCGCAAACACTGCGGCCGGCGGCGCCGCGATATGCGCCTCGCGGTGAACGACGAAGGATTCTGGCATCACGCTCTCCGATAGTTGTCATGGCCTGCCTCGCCTCGGGCGGGATCAGCGGGTCATGCTGTTTAGACGTGGGTGTCCTCGCGTGAGCATGTAGGTGGAAATACACGCTCAGCAAGTGCGCCGGGCCACACCGCCCCCGTCGCCCGACACCGGCGCGGTGGGTTGCAGCCAGCTAAGGTGGAGATCGCGTCACCCTATACCCGCATCCGCGATGAAAGCATTTCGCCCTATTGCCAGCCCCTCGTCTTCCCCCTATTGTCCCGGCCGTTCTCAGGGCGGGGTGAAAGTCCCTACCGGCGGTATGCAGTTTCGATTGCGAGCCCGCGAGCGCCTTCCTCGGAAGGGTCAGCAGATCAGGTGAGATGCCTGAGCCGACGGTCATAGTCCGGATGAAAGAGAACGCACGTTCCCAGCCCTTGCGGCTGTCGGGGACGTTCGTGATCGCCTTGGGTGATGTGTCTGTTCGCCAAAGGAGATTACCATGACACCCACCCGCTACGCCTTTATCAAAGCCAACTGGCACGCCGACATCGTCGACCGCGCCCTTGACGGCTTCTACCAGCTCGTGCCGCCCGAGCAGGTTGATGTGTTCGATGTTCCCGGCGCATTCGAGATGCCGCTGCTTTCCCGCGATTTGGCCGCAAGCGGGCGTTATGGCGCAGTCATTGCCGCCGCTTTCGTCGTCGACGGCGGAATTTACCGCCATGAATTCGTCGCCCAGGCCGTGGTCGACGGGCTGATGCGCGCCGGCATGGATACCGGCGTGCCGGTGCTTTCGGTTTCGCTGACGCCGCATCAGTATCAGGAAACCGAGCACCATAAGCAGATCTACCGCGCGCACTTCGTCGAGAAAGGGCGGGAGGCCGCAAAGGCCGCGCTGACGATCGGGAAGACACGCGCCGCTCTTGCTGCGTAAGGGGTTCCCTCCGAACCGAGGCGGCGGGACCGATCCCGCCGTCTTCATCAGGTCAGTTCCGACAGAATAATTGATTCGACGCCCTCGCCGCGCTGTGGTCCACTCGACCCCGACATGTATCGCCATTCTTAATGCGTCCCAAACCTCAAGGAGCTGAAGATGAGCAATGCAATGCGCAGTGAAACCCCTATCGAAAATTCGAGAACACGGCCCGTCGACACCAAGCTCGAGGTTGTCGTCATCCCCGTTTCAGACGTCGATCGCGCCAAACGTTTCTACGACAGCCTAGGCTGGCGGCTCGACGCCGACTTCGCCAATGATGCCGATTTCCGGGTGCTCCAGTTTACTCCACCCGGCTCCGGCTGCGCGATCATCTTCGGCAAGAACGTCACCGCCGCGCCACCCGGCTCCGCCCAGGGGCTCTACCTTATCGTCTCCGACATCGAGGCCGCCCGCCGCGATCTCATCGCTCGCGGCGTCGAGGTCAGCGACGTGTTCCACGACGCATCAGGCGTCTATGCCGGCAAGGACGAGCCCTATCTCTTCGGACGGCTGCGCATCGCCGGCCGCGATCCCGAAAACCGTAGCTATCGCTCCTTCGCCTCGTTCAAGGATCCCGACGGCAATGGCTGGCTGTTCCAAGAGGTCACCACGCGATTGGCGGGACGCATCGACGCCGACGAGACAGCCTTCGCAACCTCGAGCGACCTTGCATCAGCGCTGCGCCGCGCGGCGACCGCCCACGGCGAACACGAAAAGCGAAACGGCGGCAAGCACGACGAAGGCTGGCCGGACTGGTACGCCGATTACATGGTCAGCGAACAGTCCGGCAGAGAGCTGCCGCTATAGATGGGTATCGCGGTTGGAGGACGCAGACGCTCGTCGCGCCTGTGTTCCTTCTTAACAATGGTGCAATCCGCTTGCCTTTCGCTCGCCGCTCAAGGCGGAGCGAAGGACGATGGAGGACGTGCCGTGCTGCCCCCTCATCTGCCTGCCGGCATCTTCTCCCCGCTGGGGAGAAGGGGCAAGCCGCACGACCTTCATTCCCAAGCTGAGGTTTCAAGGGACGCGAGGCGCCGCCGCGATTCCGCTTCTCCCCTCGGGGGTCCGAAGGACGGGGCGAGACCCGTGGCTCGACCCAGGTCGATGCCGGCAGGCAGATGAGGGGGCCACACGGCACGTCTTTCATTGTCTCTCGCTTCACCCCCGGCGCAAGCGAAAGCAAGCCACCCCCTCACCGCTCGAAAAAATCCCGCCACTGTTTCTCACCAACCAGACAGTCCGCGGGCGCATCCCCCGCAATCCTGCGCACCGTCGCCGGTGGCGGAAGGCCGCTGATTTCAAGCACCAGCTTGCGGCGCACGGCGACCGCGAAATCCTCGATCTTGTGGACCGGCAGCACGAAGGCGCCGGGGCCGCCGATGACGCAATCGGCGTAATATGTGTCGAGCCCGTCGGGGGCATCGGAAGGCCGCAGCATGATGGCGAGGCCGTTGATGACCATGCCCGCTTCCACCGCCCTGTCGCGGGCTGGTGTCACGGGATTGCCTGAGTTGTTCGGGCCGTCGCCGGAAACGTCGATGACCTCCCGCCTGCCCTGAAAGGGACTAGCGATGATCATGCTGGTGCCCTGGGCAATGGCGGTAGAGATCGAGGTGCGCCGTTGCGTGGCGACCGGCCGGGCGTCGAGCTTGTCGGCAAAGGCGATCGCATCCGCCTCCGTCTCGATCACCTGCCAGTCGATCACCGAGCCCTGGACGACATAGCCCGCCCATTCGAAATAGCTGATGGCGATGCGCCCGGTGAGCCCACCCTTGACCGCATCGATGAATTCCTTGTGCTTGAGCGCCTCGACATAACCCTCGCGCTGGATGCCGATCTCCTCGACATCCATCGAGCGCGAGGTGTCGACGGCAAGGATCAGGGTTACGTCGACCTCGTTTCCCCCTGCCTGCGCTGCCGGGACGAGGCCGGAAAGACCCATAAGCACCGCAACTGTCGTCAGCATCGGCAAATCCCCGCGCCATCCAAGCGCAACCTTAGCACAGCTTGGCCGCCGCTGGACGCCCGGCCCCGCAGGCAGCTTCAATTTTCAGTGATGGCCGGCTCAATGCAGCGGCAGCCACAAAGGATTTTTCCATGCTTTCAGCGCGTCGATGAAGGCCTGCAATCTGGCGGGCAGGAAGCGGCGAGTGGGATAGACGGCATGCACGAATATTTCTTCGGACGACCAGTCCGGCAGCAGGCGGATGAGCGCACCTCTTCTGATCTCGTCGTCGCAATAGGTCGAAGGCAGCAGGCCGATGCCGTGGCCGCGATTGGTGAAGGCACTCACCGCGTCGAAATCCCGGCTCGAGACCGGCCCCGACACCTGCTGGCGGACCGACTTGCCGCCGCTGACCAGATGCCATTCCGCTTCGCCGTTGCGGCCGTTCAGCAGCACGCACCGATGCTCCTTCAGGTCGTCGGGCTTTAAGGGAAGCGGCCTGCCTTTCAGATAGTCCGGCGCGGCGACCAGATAGCGCACGCTCTTTCCGAGCCGCTGTGCGACCATTGAGGAATCCTTGAGTTCGCCGAAGCGGATGCCGAGATCGATATTCTCGGCGATCAGATCGAGGAACAGGTTGGTGACGAAGAGATCGACCTGGATCTCGGGATAGGTCTTCAGGAAGGACGATACGAATTCGTAGAAGACCTCCTGTCCGAAAATGACGGGCACGGAGATCTTTAGAAGACCTTCCGGCTTTTTCTGCGTTTCCGTGAGTGCCTGCTCGGCGTCGATAAGATGGGCGAGCGGCTCGCTGCACTGATCGAAATAGGCCCGGCCCTGCGCCGTCAGGCTAAGCTTGCGGGTCGTGCGCTGCAGCAGCGTCACACCAAGCTGCTCTTCCAGCGACGTCACCTTGCGGCTGACGGTCGAGACCGGCATGCCGAGAGAATGGGCGGCGCGGCTGAAGCTGCCGTACCGCGCCACCGTCACGAAAACCGCGATGTCGTTCAGGTCTGCCATGCCGCGATTTTTGCATAGATGCAAAAGAGAATCCAGATATTTCCGTCTAATCGAGGAATGGAGTTTTCGCCATATTCACCTTGCGAAAACGATCATAACCCGATGGAGGCGCATTCGCAGCTGCCCCATCTCGAGCGACCCGGCCTTTTGCAAACGCAAGACCTCCGTTGCCCGACCGAATTATGGAGTTCAACATGACTACCGCAAAGACTGTCATCGTCACGGGCGCCTCCCAGGGTATCGGAGCCGGGCTCGTCAACGCCTTCATCAAGCGCGGCTATAATGTCGTCGCCACCTCGCGCCAGGTCAGCGCCTCGGATGCCTTGCAGGCGTCGGACAGACTGGCGCTCGTCGACGGCGACATCGGCGAGGCCGAAACCGCCGCGCGGGTCGCAAAGACCGCGATCGACCGGTTCGGCTCGATCGACGCCCTCGTCAACAATGCCGGCATTTTCTTCAGCAAGCCGTTCGTCGATTACACCATGACCGACTTCCGCAAGTTGTCCTCGACCAATCTCGAAGGCTTCATCCACCTGACCCAGCTGGTCGTCCGGCAGATGCTCGCCCAGAAATCGGGCGGCAGCATTGTCAGCATCACCACACCGCTGATCGATCATCCGATCGCCGGCTTCTCGGCCTCGGTAGCGATGATGACCAAGGGCGGCATCGACGCGATCTCGAAGAACCTGGCGATGGAATATGCAAGCGAGGGAATCCGCGTCAACACCGTGGCTCCGGGGGTCGTCGATACGCCGTTGCACAAGGACAATCCGAAGGACTTCCTGAGCACGCTGTCGCCGATGGCTGGCATTTCCAACGTCGCGGAAGTCGTCGATGCGGTTGTCTTCCTGACCGAAGCTCCGCGCGTCACCGGGGAGGTGCTGCACGTCGACGGCGGCGCACATCTGGGCAAATGGTAAACCACCCGCAAGTGCAGGCAGCCGGCGCAGAACGCCGGCTGCAGGAACTCGGCATCACCCTTCCCCCGCCACCGACACCCCTGGGGGCCTATGTCGAGGCGGTCAGATCAGGCAAGCTGGTCTTCTTCAGCGGCATGCTGCCGGTTATCAACCGACAGCCGCGCTATATCGGCCATGTCGGCGGCCAGCTGACATCAGAGGACGGCAGGAAGGCGGCGGAGACGGCAACACTGAGTGCGCTGGCGGCCGCCAAGGACTATCTCGGCTCGCTGGACAGGGTCGTCAGGATCGTCAAGCTCGGCGTCTATATCGCCACCGAAGGGGATTTCCGCGACCACCCGAAAGTCGCGGACGGAGCGTCGGAAATGCTGCTCCAGGTCTTCGGCGAGGAAAAACTCTCCGGCCGCGTCGTCCTCGGCGTCGCCAGCCTGCCGCTTGGCGTCCCGATCGAGCTGGAACTCGTTCTTGAGGTCGAGAATTGAAGAGGACGGGCGCGCTTCGGCGCGCCCGTCTCACCGCCCTTGCATTCTTGGCATGGCGTGCGCTCAGCGCAAATGAGTGTTGTTAACGACCCATCCTCACATCGCCACCAATAGCAGCACGTAAGCGATGACGCTCACCATCAAACCGCGAAACGCAAAAGTGACGCAGCGGTATTTGCTGCGAGCGATGGCGGAGAGGATGTTGGCGTTTTCGAGATATTGGTCGAAGAGATAACGCTCGTCGCGCCGCAGTGCCGCGTCGAAGAACAGGTCTCGGTGGTTCTGCCAGGCGCCCCAGAACAACGAAGTCGAGCTATCCAAACGGCGCGGCAGCACGACGAGGATGGCTGACAGGATTGAGAAGACCGAGGCTGCGGCAAGCAAACCGGAAAACAGCGTGCTCCCTGATGTGCCGCTGACATAACGCCCCAGGCTGAAAACCGCCCTCACCTCGCTGGAGCTCACCAGGAAGGCCAGCATAAACGTGAAGATATAGGCGGCCTTTTGATCGGATATCTTGATCTGATCATAGAATATGTCGTTGATTTTCTTGATATGGTCGAAATACTCGACGCCGATATCCGCGCTCGACGGATGGCTTAGCATAACCTCAGTTGCAGTTTCGAATTCGCTCACATGAATACTCCGCCATCAAGTGTTTCTCTGATATTACACTTGGAGACGAAAGCAAGAACACGTGTGCAACACGCTTGACTTTTCCACTCTACACAGACAAAGGGGAAGTGGGGTTGGGGTCTGGGTCATGCGGGGTTATTCCAAGAACATCTGTCGGGCTGGCATGGCGCTGGCGCTTGCGATGCCCGGTTTCGCGCCGTCGGCAATGGCTGAGCCGGTACAGCGTGCAACACCGGTCGCCGGGTCGGTCATCGCCCGCAAGACCGGCGAAGAGGTCCGTTTCATCGACGTATCGACTTGGCGTGTCGTCGATATCAATCAGGATCTTCTGACCGGCGACGTACTGCGCACCAACGCCAATGGCCAGCTCGCCATCGTCTTTTCCGATCACACCCAGGTTCGCCTCGGCCGCAATTCATCGCTGCAGGTCAAGAAAATGGCCGCAAGTGGCGACACGACTCTGGAGCTGCAATCGGGAACGATCTGGGCGCGCGCCGAGCGAGGCGGCCAGGGGCTGACGGTCGAAACACCAGCGGCCGCTGCCGCCATCCGCGGCACCGACTGGACCATGACGGTCGAGGGCAACAAGACCTCGATGATCGTGCTGGAAGGCCGCGTGGCGCTTAGCAACCCGCAGGGTAGCGTCGAGGTGAACGAAGGCGAAGGGGCGGTCGCCACCATCGGCCAGGCACCACGCAAGCTGGTGATCGTCACGCCTGACGACCGCGAACAGATGCTGTTCTACCTGAACCTGCGTGATGGATTCGGCCTGATGCCGACCTCTCCGTTGCCGGCAGGCCGCATGGCCGATGAGCGCCGCCGGCTGCTGGCTTTGCCGGCGGACCGTCGCACCACCGAGGACTGGCTGGAGCTTGCCGAAGTGCAGAGCGCCTTCGACGGCCGGCAGGTCGCCGCAAAGACACTTCAGGAGGTTCGCCGGCGCAAGCTGACCACCCTCCAGAAGGCGCGCGTCGACCTGATTGATGCCACGATCGCCGGCTCCGAAAAACGCTATGACGAAGCCGCAAGGCTGTTTGCGGCGGCACTGCCGCATCTCGATCCGGCCCGCCGGAACATGGCGCAGTATGGCGGCTATTTCGCCCGTTCGCTTGCCGATCCAGCCCATGTCGAAAAGCCGCCGTCATCAGCGGTCGGCCCCTATGGCGCGATCATGCAAGCCTACACCGCAGGCTTCCTCAAAAATCCCCGCGCCTCCGTCGACCTGATCAAGGATGCGGAAAAGCGTTTTCCTGATGACCCAACCCTGCCCGCGATCCGCGCTCAGCTGGCGCAGCTGATCGATGACCGCGCTGAGATGCAGGAGGCGGTGAACCGCGCCCTCTCGCTCGATCCCAATCATCCGATCGCCCTTGCCGCACGCGCCGCCTACAAGGCGAGCTACGAAAGCGATATCGATGGCGCCCTGGCCGACCTGAACCGCGCCATCGAGCTTGCGCCGGGCGCTTCGGGATCGTTGAACTCGATGGGCCTGCTGCAAAGCGCCCGCGACGCCAATGGCGAGGCCGAGGCTGCGTTCCTAAAGGCGATCGCCCTCGATCCGCAGGATCCGGTCCCCCACGGCAATCTTGCCATCCTCTATCTCGACCAATCCAGGATGAAGGACGCCAAGCGCGAAATCGATGCGGCGCTCGCCGCCGATCCCTCCTTTGACATCGCCCTCCTCGCCCGCGGCCGCTATTACCTGCAGACCGGCGAGCGCGACAAGGCGCTGGAGGACCTGCTGGCCGCCAGCACCGCCAATCCCGCCCATTCGCAATCGCAGCTGATGCTCGCCGCCGCCCATTACGAAAAGGGCGACCGCATCCCCTCCGAGCAAGCGGTCGACAATGCCGACAGGCTCGATAAGAACGATCCGGTCATCTCCTCCTTCCGCACCGCCGTCGATATCGACGATTACGACGCCGACGGCGCGATCCGCAACGCGCAGGAATTTCTCCGCCGCTCGCGCGCCCGCGGCGGCGACTACAGCGAGCTTGGCGCCAATGAGGACGCCGGCTCGACGCTGAACAACGCTTTTCGCCTGCAGGGCCTGGATGCCTGGGGCCGCTATTACGGGGACGCGGTCTTCAGTCCCTTCGAAGGCAGCGGCTATATCGACCAGTCGATCAAGGGCAGCATCTTCCCTTACGTCAACGCAACGAGCTTCAGCGATGACAATGTCATCCAGAACCGCGGCAACGCATCGAGCTATTCGTCCTTTATCCAAGGCTTGCTGCTTGATCCGCACATGCTCTCCGGCCGCTCTCGTTCGGCAACGCTGCTGCGCACGCCGTTCATCGAAGGCTCGCTCGGCGGCGGCATCAACAGCGTCGACGGCCATACAAGGCGCATCGGCGAGGCCGAAATCCAGGGTTTTTCGAACGAGACTATCCCGCTCAGCTTCTTCGGCAACCTGACCTGGGAAGAACTGGCGCTCGATGGCGACTATCGCGATTTCGGCGGCTTCCAGACCGACAACAAGCTTATCGGCGGCAATGGCTATCTGACGGCAACGGTGACGCCCGACGATCGCGTGGTGGCCTATGTCAACCATGCCAAGAACGATGGAACGCTGAACGCACTGACGCAAGGCTCGTCACTGACGGACTTCCTCAACCTGCTGGGCGCCGGGATTCCAACGGAAGTCTCGTCGGAATACAACTATCGGCGCAATATCACCGAAACCACCAATGCCGGCCTCGGCTGGAGCCATACCTTCGGCTACGAAAATATATTGAACGGCGCCTTCCTCTATTCGGAAAGCAAATCGCAGACGTCCACCGCCCTTCAGGTCGACGATGCGCCGGTTCTCGGCCTGCGCGATCCTGACATCATTCCATTTTTGGACGGGACCGAGGATCTGTCTTCAAAAACCTATATCGGCGCGCTCAGCCATTCCATCGGCAGCGGACCGCTGACGTGGCGGTACGGCATCGAAGGCGGCTGGATCGATGCCAGCACAACCACCTCTTCTCGCCTGCATGAACTCTTTCCGCGCGTCGTGATCATCCCAGAGACCACGACCGGCCCGGACACATTCAGCAACCGCGTCAATATCAGCCGCGCCTACATAGACGTGCTGCACGAGATCACACCCGATCTCAAGGGCGAATACGCTCTCTTCGGCACGCATATGGAAGGCGACGGAGTCGACGTCAGCCGTCTGGAACCACGCTTCGGCCTTGCCTGGACACCTGCCCAGAACCATTGGCTGCGCGCCGCCTTCATGCGCCAGAGCCTCGACACCGGCGTTCCCACTCTCGCCCCGATCGGCATCCTTGGTTTGCAGGCCAACCAATATTCGATCGGCATCGAGGGTTATGCCGATACGGCCGCACTGCAATGGGATGCCGAATGGACCGACCGGTTTTTCACCTCGGTCGAATACCAGCACCAGGAATTGCATGATTTTTCGATCGACCTGCCGCTGATCGCGCTTCCCGCGGCCGACAGCCTGCCGCTGTCCCGCGGCAGCATCGACCGCGCCGCCGTCACCGCCAATATCGCGCTCGGCGCCGGTTTCGGCCTCTCGGCCACCTACGCCTACATGGAATCGGAGAACAAGGACCCGCTGGAGCCGAACTACGGCGGCTCCCTGCCATTTATCCCGAAGAATTCCGGCCAGATCGCGCTGACCTGGGTCAACGAGGCCAAGGTCAAGGCAACAGTGGCCGCCAATTATGTCGGCGAGCGCGACGGCGATGACCTCGGCACCAAGCTTGACGACTATTGGAGCCTCGACGCGCACCTGATCTGGGAACCGCTGGACAAGCGCATCGCACTCGAAGCAGCCGCTTATAACCTGCTCGATGAGGAGTTCGAGATCACGCCCGGTGTGCCCGGTTGGGGCCGCGCCTTCAAGGGCACCCTCAAAGTCCGCTTCTGATGCGGGATCAGGATAAGTCTCGGCAGGCTGGGACGACCCGCGGGCAAGCCGGAAACCGTCACCTCAGGCTGCTGGCGCTGTCGCTGACCGTATTGATCGCCATCTCGTTGCTGTCACGCCTGCCCGCCTGGTCGCTGCTGGAACTCAGAAGCTTCGACTATCTCTCGACTGCAGACGATCCACGCCCGCCGCCGGACGGGCCGGTCATCGTTGCGATCGACGAGCCGTCGCTTGCCGATATCAACGCGCAATGGCCCTGGCCACGCAGCCTGCATGCCGAACTCGTGAGACAGCTGCGCGCCGCCGGCGCCCGTGTCATCGGCCTCGACATCATCATGGCCGAACCTTCGAACCCGGATAATGATGCGGCAATCACCGAAGCCGTTGGCACCGACGTCGTGCTCGCCGGCGACGAAACGCTGATCGAGACGCCACAGGCT
The DNA here is from genome assembly GCF_010668805.1 of Rhizobium phaseoli. Taxonomy (GTDB): domain Bacteria; phylum Pseudomonadota; class Alphaproteobacteria; order Rhizobiales; family Rhizobiaceae; genus Rhizobium; species Rhizobium phaseoli_A. Next base: position 56,808 of record NZ_WUFT01000010.1, read on the forward strand.
TCGCAGCTGATCCGTGCCACGCCGCTGCCGCAGCTGACGCAAGCGGGCGCTGCGACCGGCATCGCTTCGATCGATCTCAGCGGCGACGGCATCTTCCGCCGCATTCCGGGCTATGAGGACGGCTTTGCCGCCATGCTGGCGAAGACGTCGGGAACGCCGGCGGAGATCCTGCCGGCCGGCCGGCTCATCCAGTCCTTCGGCCCGGCCCGCAGCTATCCTACGGTCTCCTACTACCAGGCGCTCGACCCTGAGAATTTGCTGCCGCGGAATTATTTCAAGGGTCGCGTCGTTCTCGTCGGCCTCAGCCTGCAGAATGCGCCCGCGATCGACAAGGGCGGTGTCGATGCCTTTGCGACGCCCTATACGGTTCACACCGGCAAACTCGTCTCCGGCGTCGAGATCCAGGCGACGATCTACGACAATATCCGCGCTGGCCTGTCGATCGCGGAAGCCCGCCTGCCCATGGTTGCAGCCTGCATCCTGATATCGGTGCTGCTTGCCGCCACGACCGTCTGGCGCTCGACGGGATGGCTGACGATCGTCACCAGTGCGGCGGCTCTGCTCGCCTTCGCCGCCGTCAGCTTTGCCGGCATCCGACTTGCCCATGTCTTCGTCTCGCCGCTCGGCCCGACCGTCGCCTATATCTCGGTCGTCTTCGGCCAGGCCGCTTTCGATTATGCCGAGGAGCGCCGCAACAAGCGGCAGATCATCCGCGCCTTCGCCCAATATATCTCCCCCGATCTCGTCAAGCGCCTGTCGAACGATCCCTCGCAGCTGAAGCTCGGCGGCGAGCGGCGCACGCTCTCCGTGCTGTTCTCCGATGTGCGCGGATTCACCACCATCGCCGAGACGCTGAAGGACGATCCGGAGCAACTGACCGGTCTGATCAACCGGCTGCTGACGCCGCTCTCCGAGGTAGTGATGGACCATGGCGGTACGATCGACAAATATATGGGCGACTGCATCATGGCCTTCTGGAACGCGCCGCTCGACGATCCCGACCATGCCCTCCACGCCGTGCGCGCCGCGCTTGCGATGCAAATGGCGATTTCGCGGCTGAACAACCAGCTGGAGCGGGAGGCGGCCACGCGTGGCGGCAAGCCGCACGACCTGAGGATGGGCGTCGGCATCAACACCGGCGAATGCATCGTCGGCAATATGGGCTCGACCCGCCGCTTCGACTATTCCTGCCTCGGCGACAGCGTCAACCTTGCCTCCCGCCTGGAAGGCGCCTCGAAGAATTATGGCGTGGCACTGCTGCTTGGCGAGGAGACCGCAAGACTGGTCGCCGACACTTACACCGTGGTCGAGCTCGACCGGATCATCGTCAAGGGCCGTACCGTGCCGTCGCCGGTCTTCACCGTCCTCTACAAGGCCGATCCGCAGTCCCTCGCCGCCCACCGGGTGTTCATCGAGGCAAAATATGCCGGCACGCTCGCGCCATCCGACCCCGTCTTCGAGACGCTGGCGGCTGACCTGCCCGAGCTTGCGCCCTATTACGCGATTGTCAGGGATGAGCTGGTTGGCGACGGCGGGGAATGACGGTCTTGGGCAGCGCTGAAACTTGACGCTTGGCAGCCGATTACTTCCCGAAGGCGGGCTTGAGCGCGTCCACGACCACGCGCACAGAGGGGACATCCTTGATCTCCGAATGCACGACCAACCACACGTCCCTTGCAAGAGCATGTTCGTCCGTGATGCGTTGGAGATCGCCGGATTCCGCGACGGCGAAATCCGGGAGCATGACGACGCCGCCACCAAGTCTCGCGGCCGCGGCCTGAAATTCCAGTACGGATGATCTTACCGCTATTGGCCGGCCAGCGGCCAGCTCAAAAAGACGGACCTGCTGGGGCGAGGCGTTCATGGTTTCGTCATAGCCGATAAAAGTCCATTCGGATGGCCCAACGGTTTCGAGATATGACTTTGAGGCATAGAGGTCGAAGGTGATCTCGCCCAGCTTGATGATGGAATAGTCGCCATCTTCTGGTCGCGACAACCGCACGGCGATGTCCGCCTCCCGTCGATTCAACGACGCGAGCCGTTTCTCGCCGACAAGCGTGATCTGGACGGCTGGATGGTCTCGCCGGATGGCCACGATTGGCTGCGCCAGACGTACGCTCGAAAGCGCGGGAGGAGCGCTGATCCTTACATGTCCACGCAATTCACTCGAGCTGCTGCGACCAAGCTGCTCGATTGCAGCAGTTTGCGTGGCGATAAGCATTGCATGCCTGGCAACCTGTTCGCCATCGGCGGTTAGAACGACGCGCCGTCCACGACGGTCGATGAGCTTGCGTCCCAGTCTGGCTTCCAGCGATGCAACACGTCGGCTTATTGTCGCATGTTCAACGCCGAGCTGCTTGGCCCCGCCGAGAAACGTTCCGGACTGTGCGAGCGCCAAGAAATGCCGCAGGTCGTCCCAATCGATTTGTGTGAATTCTCTCCCAATCATTGGGCGATAATAGGGAATTTTTACGCATCTCGCCACCGAGTAGTTTGTCTGCATCAAGGAGACAAAACGATGACAGATCAGATCATACTGCTGAACTCGCCGGGCGACGTCACTCACTTCCAGGTCGATGATCAACGTGTCGATCTCCCTGGGAAAGGCGAGATCCAAATCCGCCACCACGCTATCGGAACCAACTTTCTCGACGTCTATCACCGCAAGGGCATCTACCCTCTGCCCGCATATCCCGCAGTGATCGGCGTGGAGGCCGCGGGCGTCGTCGAAGCTGTCGGTCCCGGCGTCGACAGCGTCAAAGAGGGCGATCATATCGCCTATGCGGGACCGCCGGTCGGAGCCTACTGTTCGACGCGGAACATCGCCGCCGACCGTGCAATCACGCTTCCCAAGGTGATTTCGGCCAAAACGGCGGCAAGTTCGCTGCTCAAAGGCATGACCGCTTACATGCTGTTGACGAAGACCTTCCATGTGCGTGACGGAAGTTCTGTTCTCGTTCATGCGGCCGCCGGTGGACTGGGCAGCATGCTTGTTCGTTGGGCAAAGTCGCTCAATGCCACGGTGATCGGCACGGTCAGCAGCGCTGAGAAGGCAGCACTGGCCGCCTCCTACGGAGCCGATCATCTGGTGGTTGGACGGGCAGCGGATATTGTCGCTGAGGTCAAGCGGCTGACGGGCGGAAACGGTGTCGACGTCGCCTTTGACGGAATTGGCGGCGACATGCTTGTTAAAAGCATCCGCTCGGTCCGACCTTTCGGCATGGCTGTCAGCATCGGCCAGGCCGCCGGTCCAGTTCCACCCGTTCCGGTCGAGGAACTCCGGCCAGGCAAGGCGCTCTCTCACCCGAGCATCATGGCTTGGTGCGCTGATATCGATAGATATCGTGAGGCCGCTCAAGCGGCAGTGCGGGCAATGGAAACAGGGATCGTCTCTCAGATCGGCGGCGAATACAGCCTGACAGATGTTGCGACGGCCCATGAAGAACTGGAGTCGGGACGTTCGGCGGGAAGTATCTTGCTGATACCTTAGAGCGAGCAAAAATGCGCAACGGTTTTGGGCCCGCGCAAACCGGCCAACCCGAACGTCCACGTCAACTCCTAAGTCCGGAATTCGTCGAGGGCGTACATATTGGTCGGTGCGCCGTGCAGCATCACTCCGCGGTCGAAGTGAAAGCCGCATTTCTCCAGAATGCGCTTTGACGCGACATTGATAGGGCGGACCAAACCGATCACCCGCTCCGCATGCAGATCGTAGAAGGCAAAGGTCAGTGTTTCCCGGACCAATTCCGTGGCATATCCCTGCCCCCAGCTTTCGGGGTGCAGATGATACGAAAGATTGAGGCCGCCGAATTCTTGCGAAACGGTCACGCCGCCGAAACCGATCAGCGCGCCGTTCGCTTCGACCGCCCAACGCCCGAACCCATGATCTTTCCAATGCCCGATATCACGGGCAAGCCGCGCAGTACTTTCTTCGGGCGAGTCCGGCCGCGGCACGGGTCGGTGTGCGACCAGTTCCGGTCGAGAGAAAAGCTCGGTCAGGAAATGAATATCCGTTGGCGCAGGAGCCCTGAGCGACAATCGCGCTGTATGCCTCACTGTCGGCGAGGCGGCGCCATTGAATTCTTTGTCGAACATCGTCTACCTCTTCATCGAGGAGGGATATCCTCGGCACTTCTCATCTAGGTGCGGCCAGGACGCAATATCCTCCGCACTTTTCATCTGGACGCTGCATCCTCCAACGCTCCTCATCGGGAAGTGTGCAGACCAGAGGCCGGAGCCTCGAAGGACACGCCGCAACGCTGCTCCTTGCATCCATCACCGCCCAGAACATCCGCCTCGCCCTCAGAGGCCGCTTCCAGGCATCTAGGGACGATGGCGAGATTTCTGGGAGACGATCAAGTTCTTTCGCGCTATGAAGAGCCATCATCGATCCCGCGCAGACCCCGAGGTCACTCTCATGGCTTTGAAAGTTCTTTTCATTGGCGGCACCGGCCAAATCTCCTATCCATGCGTCGAGCGGGCCGTTGCTCAGGGCCATCATGTCAGCGTCTACAATCGCGGCTTGAGAAGCAACCCGCTGCCTGAGGGGGTGACCTCGATCGTCGGCGAACTGGGATCAAGCAGCTATGCGGATCTCGCCAAGGCCAACTATGATGTCGTATGCCAGTTCATCGCCTTCACGCCCGATCAGGTCGCGCGCGACATCGAGGTCTTTGCGGGCAATTGCGGTCAGTATATTTTCATCTCGTCGGCCTCGGTCTATGAAAAGCCGCCGCGTCACTACGTGATTACCGAGGACACCCCGGCGATCAATCCCTACTGGCCATACAGCCAGGCGAAGATTGCCTGCGAGGAATTGCTCAAGAAATCCAGCAATCTCGCCTGGACGATCGTCCGCCCCAGCCACACCGTTCGCACCGGCCTGCCGATCATGATGGGCGACAGCGACGTCATGGCAAGACGCATGCTCGATGGCGAGCCCACCATCGTGGCGGGCGATGGCCACACACCGTGGACACTGACCCGCGCCGTCGATTTCGCAGTGCCTTTCGTCGGGCTTTTCGGCAAGGAGGCAGCGCTCAACGATATTTTCCACATCACCTCCGATCGCGCGCATATTTGGGACGATATTCAAAAGACCATCGCAAAGTTACTGGGCGTCGAGGCGAAGATCGTCCACATCCCGACGGACACCCTGATCAAATACAATCCGGAGTGGGTAGGCCCGCTGCTCGGCGACAAGGCCTGGACGGCAATCTTCGACAATTCGAAGGTCAAGCGCGTGGCCGGCGATTTCACCTGCGCCGAGAGCCTGGATGAAATCCTGGCCGAGCCGATCATGCACCTCAAGCAGCGCCTGGCCAAAGGCCGTCCGCCAAGGGGTGAACTCGATGCTCTGATCGACAGGATCTGCGCCGCCCAAGGCGCACTTGGTTAGGATAACCGGGAGGCGTGGAATGATGGCGACAGTGCACCGCGGACACGCCACCGCCTCGTTTATCGAAGAATGACCGGCTGAAAATACTATGACGAAGGCCTTACTCTATTTCTTTCTTACATTGATATTGACGGTTACGTCCTTGATTGTTCCTTCGCCGTAGGACACCCTCACCTTATACATATCCTTTCCGGAGTATCCGCTATTGGAAGTATAATATTCGGACTTGCCAGGAGATCGCCTGGAATTACACCTAATCTGGGCGGCGCCTGTCGCATAATGTGAAAAAATCTTTTCGCTTACGAATTCTACCGATCCATGCGCCGGGGGCTGCACTAGTTTTATGCTCGGCATTGTCGCAGCGGTGCAGTCTGCATTCAAATTGTAAGACTGGCCCATTTTCGTCCGCTCTCCACTCAGGGCGCGACTATGATCCTCGGAGATTTGAACACCATCCTTGGTGGTAACGCATCCAGACAGACCCAAAGCTACGAAAAGCATGGGAGTTAGAATATGATTTGCTCTGAAAAATCGCGAACTCGGCATGCTTCTTTCATCCTCTGGTTTTAATAATATTACAATTCACCTTATCCAACTGGCAGCTTATTGCAATGGCGCGAGCCTTCACGGACGCCCCGCAAGCCGTCCGCAAAGGGATGAACTTGATGCTCTGATCGACAGGATCTGCGCTGCCCGAGGCGCTCTCGGCTAGGCATGCATTACGGGCGTTCGCCGGCTCTAGCGCATGATGCCGAAAAGTGTGTGCGGTTTCCGGGCGACATCATGCTCTACTGTTAATTTAAAACAGGATGATTTTAGGCCACGGCCACGATGACATGTGCCTGAATTTTGGCAGCAACCTCGCCGCCGCCATGCCTGTCTGCAATCGCGGATGCAGCGTAATCGGTCGCAGCCTCCAGTTTTCCCGTCTCTCTGGCCTCGATCTCATTGCGAAGAAGCGTGCCCTGACAATAGGCAACGGCCGGAATGCGGGGCGAGGATGCGCGGCTTTGCTCGGCTCTCGTTTCGATCACCACATGGGAGAAACCTGCGCCCTCGAGTTCGGACCGGATCAGGTCCTTATCGTGGTAGCCGTGCGGCGTGCGTGCCAGGAAGCGCGGCGGATCGTTCGGGAAAATCCTGGCGAGAGCATTCGTCACATCGTTCGCAAACACATTCTCTTCGATGCGATCCCATACGCTCAGCAAAAAATGACCTCCCGATTTCAGGACCCGCCTTGCTTCGCGATAGGCAGCCGGCCGGTCGGGAAAGAACATCGCCCCGAACTGACAACAGACGAGATCGAAGGTCCGATCCTCAAACGGCAGCGCCAGAGCATCCGCCTGGCGCCATTGGATGCGACTGTCGGGCGTTTGCCGGGAAGCGGCATAATCGAGCATCGGCTGGTTGAGGTCGCTGACGACATAGCTTGCGCCTGACGACAATCTTGGCGCCAATACACGGGTGACGACCCCTGTGCCCGCGGCGGTTTCCAACACGGCGCTCGGCGAGAAGGACGCTGCCCGCCCCGCAAGATCGGCAGCGTACGGCTCGAAAATCAACGGCACCATATAGCGGTCGTAGTTTTCCGGAACCGAGCCTGCGAACACCTTATCCGTTTCCAGCATTGCCATCACATCCATCCTTCCGATGGTTCAGGAGATTAGCATGGAAGGACCTGTTTAGTTTTGTTTTCGCACGAGAGACGTTCAACAGCGTCTGCGGCCATGTCGGCTGACCAGCTCACGGTTGCGGATGATATAATGGATTGAAACCGTCGGTGCGCGGACCACCAACCTCCGTTAGGTGCGCAGCCCGCAGGGCGAAGCCTCGAAGGACACGCCTCTGAGGGAGGCTCTCTTCATTGGCCGCACCGAGCCGGGAGCCAGAGCGTAGCCGCGGATTCTTCCATTCCGTGCTGGAAACCCGTCAGCTTGACTATTCCAGGCGACGCGCCTCCAGCGGCGCCTCCTGCCTGAACCCCTCGAAATAGCGGCCGCCATGCAAGGCAAGCTCGCGGTCGGCCAAAGCCAGCAATCGCGCAGCGTCGCCCCCTGCCGCCAGCCTGAACGCCCCTTCGAATTCGGCTGCCAATTGTGCGTCGAGCGCTCTCATGAGACGCGGCGCCCACTTTCCGCGGCCGGCCCACGCCCCACGCCCGAGGAGGATGAGGTCGGCGAGTTTCTGATAGAGCTGCGCGGCGATGGCCGCGACCTCTTCGGGCGGGCGCGACCCGCGCAGATCGTCGGCAAGATCGGTGACGTGATAGCGCAGCATGTCGTAGCTTGCGCCGGCAAGAGGTTTCGGCCCTGCCGCGAGCATGCTTTCGGCCCTGGCCTGAACGATGCGTGCGCGGTCGAAATCCGGCCCCACGATGCTGCCTGTCGCCACCATGGTGACCATGACGGGGCAGCCGCTCTCCGCATCGGCATGAAGATAATGCGCCAGCGTCTGTTCGTCGTGGACGAAGGCCTCGACCGGGAAACCGTCCTCAGTGAACGACTCCCGCCAGGCTCTTTCCAGCGATGGGAACACGACCACCAGATCAATATCCGAAAACGCAGTCCCATCGCCACGCATGAGCGAACCAGCCACGTAGACGAAAGCGGCCTCGGCAAAGCGGCTGGCGACGCAGCGGCGGGCAACGGCCAGCGCCCGCTCCGCAAGAATATGTTTCTGGATATCCACGATTTCGTCCTCGAATACTGGGACACGAGCGGCAACAAAAAACCCGCTCGTCTCCGGCGGGTTGGTCTCAGCGGCAATGAACGGAATTCAGTTCACGCGTCTACCAACCCCCGCGGCGCGGTGGTCGTAGACTGTGTTGAAACTGCAAAAATCCTATCCATGGCCAACGTTAACCTGCGACATTGACAGCGTCAATGCATCGAAGCCGGACACCCAAGACGCTTCCCCGGCGCGATGTTTTCCGTCTAAGGTGCTGCCAGACTTCGAAAACAGAAAGAGCCCGCTCATGTCCGATCCCGCAACCGTCATCCCGCTTCCGCAACCGGTTTTGCTCCCGGTCGAAGGCAGCGCCGAGCGTTTTCCGGTGCGCCGCGTCTATTGCGTAGGGCGCAACTATGCCGACCATGCGATCGAGATGGGTCATGATCCCACCCGCGAGCCGCCCTTCTTCTTCCAGAAGAATGCCGATAACCTGCTGCCGGCCGGCAATGCTTTTCCTTATCCGCCGCTCTCGAACGACGTCCATTACGAGGTGGAATGTGTGCTTGCGCTGAAATCCGGCGGCGCCAACATCAAGACCGCAGACGCGCTCGACTGCATCTACGGCTATGCCGTCGGCGTCGACTTCACCCGCCGCGACCTGCAGGGCGAGGCCAAGAAGCTCGGCCGTCCCTGGGAACTGGCCAAGGCCTTCGAACATTCCGCCCCCGTCTCGTCGATAGTTCCGGCAAGCCGCCTCGGCCATCCCTCGCAGGCAAAGATCTGGCTGGAACAGAACGGCAGGCCTGTCCAGGACGGCGATCTCAACCAGATGATCTGGAAGGTGCCGGAAATCATCGCCGAACTGTCGAAGCTCTTCACGCTGGCGCCGGGCGATATCATCATGACCGGCACGCCTGCCGGCGTCGGTGCGGTCGCCAGGGGCGATCGCATCAGTTGCGGCATCGACGGCGTCGCCACCCTATCGGTCGAGGTCGTTTGAGGAGAGAGCCATGTCGGTTTACGCGCTCGGCGGATCAACGCCGAAACTGCCCGCCGCCGGCCTCTATTGGATCGCACCGGACGCCAACATCATCGGCGAGATCGAACTCGGCGAGAATGTCGGCATCTGGTTCGGCGCAGTGCTGCGCGGCGACAACGAGAAGATCACAATCGGCGAAGGCACCAACATCCAGGAGGGTGTGATGGCCCATACCGACATGGGCTTCCCGCTGACCACGGGCAAAGGCTGCACCATCGGCCACCACGCCATCCTCCACGGCTGCACGCTCGGAGACAACGTGCTGATCGGCATGGGCGCCACCATTCTGAACGGCGCGAAGATCGGCAACAACTGCCTTGTTGGCGCCAATGCGCTGGTAACCGAAGGCAAGCAATTCCCCGATAATTCCCTGATCGTCGGAGCACCGGCCCGCGTCGTGCGCTCGCTCGACGCGGCGGCAATCGAAGCCATCCGCCGTTCGGCGGAAAACTATGTCGCCAACTGGCAACGCTTCGCGCGCGATCTCAAGCAGATCGGCTGATCGGGTAATTCAGAAGTGGTGGCCGGCCCCGTCCTTCGAGGACCCTGCGGGGCACCTCAGGATGTGGTTGGAGAGAAGTGGCAGTCTACAGCGAAGAAAACCACGATGAGCAGGTCGGCGAGGATCGGAACATCGAGAGAGCAGAGCGACAGCGCTATGCCAAGGCTACCGCAATGACGACTGATTTCGTTGAAAAAACCGCCTTATTCGGCAGCTTCGAGAAACTGACTGCTTCGTGAGGAAGAGGCAAGCGCCTGAACCCTGGCTTCCGCCTTGGCGATCAGCTGATAGAATTCGTCCTGCGCCTCGACATCCAGTTGAATGACGGCATTGACATCATCGGGCGTATCGCAAACGCAGGCGATCGCCGAAATGGGACAGATGCCGCCGGGGTAGCGCTTGCCGGCTCCGGTATAGGCGCGACGGCCCCACCGCTCGGAATAGACCGTCTCTTCCCGCTCGAGATGCAGGATCGTTCCCTTGCAGGCGGTCACAATAGCCGCTTTGCCGTAAGCGAACCAATGATAGTTCAGCTTCCGGAGAATATATTTGCCGGTGATATCCTCGCCAGCCAGTTCGGCAGGGTTTTCAATCATTCTGATCATGAAGGCTTCCCTCAACGTTTGCAGAATATCCTTCATCTCTTCTTAAGCGGCAAGTCAAAAAACGCTGATTTTGGAGACACTTAGTCACAAAGTGTTTCCGATTCTTACATGATTCACGCGCTGGGCCGTGTTTCGGGCACACAATTCCTCGTCGAATTTACCGCACGTGCACCCGATTTCGCCATTGCCAGCAGGAGAGTTTCGGGCTGCAAGACAGGACCAATTCGCGGCCGAGACCGGGCTGCCGGTGTCAGACACCTTGGCGATGCGATTGAACGACGACGCGTCTGGTTCAGGAGAACTCACCGGCGCGAGGACCAGCAAGCGTCACGCGCCAGCCCGTTCGCGACCGGAAATCCTGCGTGGCCAGAAACGTATAGCCGGTTATGCGCCAGGGCTTCACGGCGCTGCTCAGATTATCGAGTACGAAATCGCCACCGTCCGTCCGGGCAATGAGAACGACATGGTTTTGATCATGCGGTCCGATGACCACGGAAAGCGCCAACCGGTTCGAGGGAAAACCAGCCTCTATCAGGTCCTTCATCTTCTGGAGGGCGTAGTCCTCGCAGTCGCCACGGCCGGCGACCGGGAGAGACCAAACATCCTTGGATCCGGAAGAGGGGCGATCTTCTGCGGGAATGATGCGTCCATTTACAGCACGATTGACCTTTTGAAGAAGCGCCATGCCTGCCGCGTCGTTCAGCTGTTGCGTCGCCATCCTGCCGCACAGCCATTTGTATTTGGCGCAGGCTGCGCCGAATCCCACAGGCGCGCCGATGCTTCTCGTTACAGGCAGCGATGACCCGGCAACAGCCTGAAAAGCCAGAAGAATGAATGAGATAGCAGCAAGAGAAAAGAGACGCGCCATAGCCGATTCCCCTTATTTGTATCGTCACGATAGCAGAGTCGGTCTAAAAATTTATTAAAATTTTATACTTGCGAATTTAACCTTATTATAGGACTGAAACAGGTTAACTATTGTTTATTCTTCACGTTAATTGATCGTTAGTATAAGAAGTCTCTCCATTAACATTCAGTTAACCTTGGGAGACGAGTGAAATGATCAGCAGAGCATCGAAATTGGGCATTGCCTTTGCTTCGCTTCTGGCAAGCAGCAGCTTGGCAACCGCAGCCCCGGCAGTGGTTAACTGCAACAGCGCAGTTCGCGGCACACTCGAATACAGGCTGTGCATGCCGACCAAATCAATTCCGGCCGGCAGCAAGTTCAGCCCGAGAGATAGCGACCCCAGCAGCCAGGGCACCGGCAGCGGCAAGAAAACATCGAACACCGGCTCGACTACCGAAAACAGCGGCAACCAAGTTGCGGACGGTGGCGGAAACGATACCGGCGGCGGAGATGACACCGGTGATGGCAAGGACCACGATCATCACGGTGGCAAAGACCGCGATCATCACGGCGGCAAGGACCGCGATCATCACGGTGGCAAAGACCGCGATCACCACGGCGACAAGGACCGCGATCACCACGGTGACAAGGACCGCGATCACCACGGCGACAAGGACCGCGATCATCACGACGACAAGGACCGCGATCATCACGACGGTGACAAGGGCAAGGATCACGGTCACGGCAAGAGCGACAATGGTGGCTCCGGCAAGGGCGACAATGGCGGTTCCGGCAAGAGCGACAATGGCGGCTCCGGCAAGGGCGACAACGGCGGCTCCGGCAAGAGCGACAACGGCGGCTCCGGCAAGAGCGATAATGGCGGCTCCAGCAAGAGCGACAATGGCGGCTCCGGAAAGGGCGACAATGGCGGCTCCGGAAAGGGCGACAATGGCGGCTCCGGCAAGGGCGACAATGGCGGCTCCGGCAAGGGCGACAATGGCGGCTCCGGAAAGAGCGACAATGGCGGCTCCGGCAAGGGCGACAATGGCGGCTCCGGCAAGAGCGACAATGGCGGCTCCGGAAAGAGCGACAATGGCGGCTCCGGCAAGAGCGACAATGGCGGCTCCGGCAAGAGCGATAATGGCGGCTCCGGCAAGAGCGACAACGGCGGCTCCGGCAAGAGCGACAATGGCGGCTCCGGCAAGAGCGACAATGGCGGCTCCGGCAAGGGCGACAACGGCGGCTCCGGAAAGAGCGATAATGGCGACTCCGGCAAGAGCGACAACGGCGGCTCCGGCAAGAGCGATAATGGCGGCTCCAGCAAGAGCGACAATGGCGGCTCCGGCAAGAGCGACAATGGCGGCTCCGGCAAGAGCGACAACGGCGGCTCCGGAAAGAGCGACAATGGCGGCTCCGGCAACAGCGACAATGGCGGCTCCGGAAAGGGCGACAATGGCGGCTCCGGAAAGGGCGGTTCTGAATCCAAGCCGGACTAACCTTACCCACACAGAAATGCAAAAGGTGGGGCCGCTCTCGCGGCCTCACCTTTTTGAGTCATCGCTTTGTGTATTGATCTGCAGCAAACACCCAGAGGAAACAACGCGTGGATCGTCACCTTCGGGCACGCCGCCTCCCCGCCCTGCCTTGTATGTGCAGGTCAGGGATTTCGTGCGATAGGATAAGGCGCCGACGGATAATGTGGCCGCTTACGCCGCACAAGCCTCGCACAAACCGCGGATCTCGATCGTCGTCTTCGCTGGTTTGAACTTCTGCCCCCGCACCCAGGCCATCAGCCGATGGTCGACCTCGTGGTCGTGGAACTCCATCACCTGGCCGCAGCTTTCGCAGATCGCGAAGGCGACGATGCCATGGCTGTGGCAGTCATCGCCCGGATGGGCGCAGGCGACGAAGGAATTGATGCTTTCGAGCCGATGGACGACACCGTATTCGAGCAGCTTTTCCAGCGCCCGGTAGACCTGCAGCGGCGCGCGAAACCCGTGGTCGCGCAGCTTGTCGAGTATGGTGTAAGCGCTGAGCGGTCCTTCGGCTTTTTCGAGCACGTCGAAGACCAGCGACTGGTTCTTGGTGAGTTGCGGTGTCGTCATGAACCTTGTCCTTGCATGGCCGCGCGGTGACGCCTGGCGGGAAGCAGGCTGAGCATGAAGAGGATCAGCGCCGCGACCACGATCGATGGGCCCGACGGCGTGTCGTAGGTGAGCGAGCCGAACAGCCCGCCGACGACGGCGGCCGCCCCGATCAGCGAGGCGAGCACCGCCATGATCTCCGGCGTCGCCGAAAAGCGTCGCGCCGCAGCCGCCGGAATGATCAGCAGGGAGGTGATCAGCATGATGCCGACGATCTTCATGGCGATGGCGATGACGACGGCCATCAGCAGCATGAAGAACAGCCGCGCCCGCTCAGGCCTAAGCCCCTCGGCCTCGGCAAGCTCGGCATTGACGGTCGCAGCCAGCAGCGGCCGCCAGAGCCAGGCCATTGCCACGAGCACGAAGAGCCCGCCGCCCCAGATCAGCACGATGTCGGTCGTTGAGACGGCAAGGATATCGCCGAACAGGAAGGCGATGAGATCGATCCGCACCCAGCTCATGGAGGCGACCATGACAAGGCCGATTGCCAGTGTGGCATGCGAGAGGATGCCGAGCAGCGCATCGGCCGACAGCGCCTGTCGCTTCTGCAGGAAGAGCAGCAGCACCGACACGAGCGCGGCGACGGCAAAGACCGCCAGCGTCAGATTGAGTTCGAAGAGCAGCGACAGCGCGACGCCGAGCAACGCCGAATGAGCGATCGTATCGCCGAAATAGGCCATGCGCCGCCAGATGATGAAGCAGCCGAGCGGCCCCGTCGTCAGCGCCAGGCCGACGCCGGCAAGGATGGCGCGCACGAAGAAATCGTCAAGCATGGCGGCCCTCCCCACTGTGAGAATGGGCATGCGGGTGCTCATGTCCATGGCGATCGTCGTGATCCTGCGCATGGTCGTGGTCGTGCGCGTGATGTCCGTCAAGCTCATGGTCCCGTTCGGGACCATGAGCGGGGTGGCAGTGATCGGTGACCGTGCCGTCGGCATGTTGCACGCGCCCATCCGGCAGGTGCGTATGGTCGTGGTGATGGCTGTAGACGGCAAGCGTCTGCGCCGCCCGGCTGCCGAACAGGCGCACATATTCCGGGCTGCGGCTGACTGCCTCCGGCGTGCCGCGGCAGCAGACATGGCCGTTAAGGCAGATGACCGTATCGGTCTCGGCCATGACGACGTGGAGATCGTGCGAGATCAGCAGGATGCCGCAGCCAGTCGCATTGCGGATCGACTTGATCAGGTCGTAGAGCGCGATCTCGCCTGAGAAATCAACCCCCTGCACCGGCTCGTCGAGCACCAGCAGATCGGGTTTGCGGGCAATCGCGCGGGCCATCAGCGCCCGCTGGAACTCGCCGCCGGAGAGATGCTGCACTTCGGCATCAAGCATGTGAGCAACGCCGGCGGATTCGAGCGCCGAAAGCATATCACGCTCCGGCAGCGGGCCGGTCAGCGTCATCAACCGGCGCACCGAAAGCGGCAGCGTCCAGTCGATCGAAAGCTTCTGCGGAACATAGCCCACTTTGAGGCCGGCCTTGCGCTCCACCCTGCCTTCGTCAGGCTTTAGCACGCCGATCGCCGCCTTGGCGCTGGTCGACTTGCCGGAGCCGTTCGGCCCGATCAGCGTGACGATCTCGCCGCGCGACACGGAAAATTCGACGCCGCGCACCAGCCAGCGGCCATTGCGAAGAACGCCGACATTCTCAAGCGAAACCAGCGGTTCGGCCCTGATACCAGCCGGGGACTTTGCGGGAGAGAGCATCAATTTTTCCGAAAGTGCTGTTGCGTCCTGCTATCGCACACGTTATAGCATAACGCAATTGATGTAATAACATAACATATTGAATTCAAGCGGAGCATGCCGATGAAACGCGCCTTGAGGTCTGCCCTCCAAATGCTGGCCCTTAGAATGCCGGTTCTTGTAATCCCGGCTTTGGCAATCCCCGCTTTGTTGTTTGCCGGCACGATGCGTGCGGCCGATGCGCCTGTCGTCGTCACCTCGATCAAGCCGATCCATTCGCTGGTTGCGGCGATCATGCAGGGTGTGGGCGAGCCGGAACTGATCGTCGACGGCGCCGCCTCGCCGCACACCTACAATCTGAAGCCCTCGAATGCGCGGGCCTTGCAGGAAGCCAAGGTGATTTTCTGGGTCGGTCCCGGCCTCGAGGCTTTCCTCGAAAAACCGCTGCAGGCTCTGGGTTCGGATGCCAGCTTCGCAGAACTCGACGACGCGCCTGGTCTCGTGAAGCTGCCGTTTCGCGAGGGCGGCGCATTCGAGCCGCATGACGACGGCGATGAACATATTGGGGCCGAAGCCGCGCACGGCGCCGAAGCCGACCATGATCACGACCACGGCGCCTTCGACACCCATCTCTGGCTCGATCCGATGAACGCCAAGGCGATGGCCGCCATGATCACCACGACGCTGGTCGCCGCCGATCCCGCCAATGCGCTGACCTATCAGGCCAATGCCAAGGCGCTGGACGACCGGCTGACGGCGCTGGACAAGGAGATCGCCGCCGCCGTCGCCCCCGTCAAGGACAAGCCCTTCATCGTCTTCCACGACGCCTATCAGTATTTCGAGCACCGCTACGGCATCCGCGTCGCCGGCTCGATCACCGTCAGCCCGGAAACCATCCCCGGTGCCGAGCGCGTCTCGGAAATCCACCGCAAGGTCGGCGAACTCGGGGCTACCTGTGTTTTTGCCGAACCCCAGTTCGAGCCGCGGCTCGTCGATGTCGTCATCGAGGGCACGCGCGCCAGGTCAGGCGTGCTCGACCCGGAAGCCGCCACGCTGAAGGCCGGCCCCGACCTCTACTTCACCCTCATGCGCGGCATTGCCGAGAGCATGAAGGATTGTCTCTCCAACGCATGACCTTCATGCGGCGCTCTGCACGTCCTCGCGGACGCGCGGGGAGAGATGAGGCGGAAAAAGGCGGCGACACCCCCGTTCCGCCTTTTTTCGGCAACACTTATGTAATGATATAACATTAATAAAGGTGACGTGATGAATATCAGACAGAAAGACAACAGACTTCCGGTCACGGTGCTTTCAGGCTTTCTCGGCGCCGGCAAGACGACGCTACTCAACCATGTGCTCGCCAATCGCGAGGGGCTGCGTGTCGCCGTCATCGTCAACGACATGAGCGAGGTGAATATCGACGCCGCCCTCGTGCGCGGTGGCGGCGCCAATCTCTCTCGCACCGAGGAGCAACTGGTCGAGATGACCAATGGCTGCATCTGCTGCACGTTGCGCGACGACCTGCTGAAGGAAGTGCGCCAGCTCGCTGATCAGGGCCGCTTCGATTATCTGCTGATCGAATCGACGGGCATCGCAGAGCCCCTACCCGTCGCCACCACCTTCGAGTTTCGCGACGAGAACGGCCAAAGCCTTTCCGACCTCGCAAGGCTGGACACGATGGTGACCGTCGTCGATGCCGCCAATCTGCTCGCCGACTATGCCTCGGCCGATTTCCTCGCCGACCGCGGCGAAACGGCAGGCGATGGCGATACCAGAACCATCGTCGACCTGCTGGTCGAGCAGATCGAATTCGCCGATGTCGTGGTACTGAACAAGATCGGCACGGCGAGCGAGACGGAACGCGACGCCGCGCGGAAAATCATCACTGGTCTCAACCCGGATGCGAAGCTGATCGAGGCGGATTTCGGCAAGGTGGCGCTGAAGGAGATGCTCGGCACCGGTCGCTTCGATATCGACAAGGCCGAGACCCACCCGCTCTGGTACAAGGAACTGCACGGCTTCAAGGACCATGTGCCGGAGACCGAGGAATACGGCATCCGCTCCTTCGTTTATCGCGAGAAGCGTCCCTTCCATCCGGCAAAATTGCAGGCCTTTCTCGACAGGACATGGCCGGGCGTGGTGCGCGCCAAAGGCTTCTTCTGGTTGGCGACGCGCCCGCATCACGTCGGCGAAATCAGCCAGGCGGGCGCGATCGTCCGCACCGGCAAGATGGGTCTGTGGTGGGCAGCGGTGCCGCGCGAACAATGGCCGGACGAGCCGGGCTTCCTCAGCGCCATCAGCCCCTATCTCGACCCCGTCTGGGGCGACCGTCGCCAGGAGATCGTCTTCATCGGCGCCGACCCGATGGAAGAGACCTGGATCAGAGGAGAGCTCGACGCCTGTCTCGTCGAAACCGCAGTCTTCGCGCCCGAGCATTGGCGCAACCTGCCCGACCCCTTCGCCAGCTGGAACCGGCAGGCGGCATGAAGGCGACGGCAATCAAACGCTACCGTTGCATCTGCGAGGAATGTGATCCGTTGCCGCCGATCGAGGGGCTTCATCCGTCGACCCATGAGGGGGATGTGAAGGTTGATCGAACACCAGGGGGATTGTTTCGTATTATTGCCAAGCGGGTGACGGCGGCACGGCGGCAGAATTAGGCGCGGGCCGTGCCCAATCTCCCTCATCCCTTCGGGCTTGACCCGAGGAAGGAATGAGGTGGTGGGGAGAACAACGACGCTCATCGATAGGGTGTCCATTTTCCACCACCCCCTCCCGGAATCGGAAAGGGCGGCTAAAGCCGCCCTCCTCATATCCACCCATCAACGACCGGCAATAATGCTGGAGATCACACCGCTGGTGACGCCGATCAGCAGGTAGTCGTTGTCGGCCCGGACCCAGCGATAGCCGCGCGGCGGCGGCGCCAGCCGGTAGCGGCGGTAGTCATTGACGTCGTGAAACCGGCGCCTCTCGCTGGCATTGACGCGGTATCCCTTCTTCCAATGCGGCCGGAGGACCGTTTTCTCGACGATCACCCTCTTCTGCACGACGACAGGCGGACGGCGATAATCATCCGCGCTGGCCTGGGAGACAACCATCGGGGAGAGAAGGAAGGAAGCGGAAAGAAGAGCTGCAAAAACCTTTTTCATGTGGCGTTCCTTTGTGTTGGGCACGGGAGAAAACTAGGCCCGAAAAGATGAACCGAAACTGAAATTTAAATTAAACTTTCGTAATGGAATCCGATGACTGAGGCATAAATCTTATATTTCAGATGAGGCTTATACAGCTTCGCAAACAACGGTTTTGCCCGAGACGGCGATTGGCGGGCCGTTGCGAAGATCAGATTCGATTTTCGGAAGGATTGGGCGCAGATTCAATTCATGGAGCGCCCTTCGCCCGTCCGATCCAGCGCTTGGCGCTGTCGGATCGTCGCGCGGGATTGCTCGATAAACAGATGATGGAGGAAACCATGCCCGGCATCAGCATGCGCTACATCGTCGACGACGTCGACGCCGCCCTGGAATTCTACACGAAACATCTTGGCTTCTCGATTGCGCTTCACCCCGCGCCGACCTTCGCCATCCTGACCAGGGACGGGTTTCGTCTGCTCGTCAGCGGTATGACGGGACCGGGCGGCGGAGCCCAGGCAATGCCGGACGGACGGAAGCCGGAGCCCGGCGGGTGGAATCGCATCCAGATCGAAGTGGCGGACCTGGAGGCGGAAGTCGCCGCGCTGCGCCTGGCAGGCGCGCGTTTTCGCAACGAGATCGTGCAGGGCATAGGCGGCAAGCAGATCCTGCTCGAAGACCCGGCAGGAAACCCGGTCGAACTCTTCGAAGCGCCGAAGAGATGAACGCCACGGCAGCGATCATTCGGTCGGCTGCGCACTCTTGCGCGCCGCATCGGGCAACTGCGCAGATCATCTGACGCGGTGGGCCAGCAGCGGCATCATCACTGCAAGAATGGCGGCTGCGCCTTGCTACCTGTGTGCCAGCGTGTAGTTTCGGGCTAGCATCATTTCAGAGGTAGGGAAAACATGTCCGAATCCGCGGGCGGGCTCTTCGACTTTGTCGGGATACTAGCCGTGCTACTTCTCGTGGCTGCCAACGGCTTCTTCGTCGCCGCCGAATTCGCCCTGGTCTCGGTGAGGCGCAGCCGCGTCACCGAACTTGCCGCGGCAGGCCGCATGAATGCCTCGGCGCTTCAGCGCGCCGTCGACAATCTCGACGCCAACCTCGCCGCCACCCAGCTCGGCATCACCATCTCGTCGCTGGCGCTGGGCTGGGTTGGCGAACCGGCGCTTGCCCACCTGATCGAACCTCTGCTGTCCTGGCTGCCCGGACAGTGGGCGACAACAGGCGCGCATACCGTCGCCATCGTCATTGCCTTCGTCATCATCACAGCACTTCACATCGTGCTCGGCGAGCTCGCGCCGAAAAGCTTGGCGCTTCAGCGAAGCGAGGCGACCTCGCTTGCCGTGGTGCGTCCGCTCGGGATTTTCCTGTTGCTGTTCAAGCCGGCGATCTCTGTCCTGAACGGCATGGGTAACCTGGTGCTGCGAGGTGTGGGGCTTCGCGCCGGAACCGGCGAATCGTCGTTCCATTCGCCGCAGGAGCTCAAGCTGCTCGTCGCCGAAAGCCAGGAGGCCGGCCTTCTCAACCAGGTGCAGCAGCAGCTCGTCGAGCGAGTCTTCAACATCGGCGACAGGCCGATCTCGGACATCATGACCCCGCGTCTCGATATCGAATGGTTCGACGCCGATGACAGCGAGGCGGAGATCCTGAAAACGATCCGCGAATGCAGTCACGAACAATTGCTGGTCGCCCGCGGCTCGATCGACGAACCGATCGGCATGGTGTTGAAGAAGGACCTTCTCGACCAGGTTCTCGACGGTGGCAAGGTCCGGCCGATGGCGGTGATCAAGCAACCGCTGGTGCTGCACGAGGGCACCTCGGTCGTGCGTGTGCTCGACAGTTTCAAGGCCTCACCAGTCCGGCTCGCCATCGTCATCGACGAATATGGCAGCCTCGAAGGGATCGTCACCCAGACCGATCTGCTCGAGGCCATCGCCGGCGACCTGCCCGGATCCAACGAGGAGCCCGACATCGTCGTGCGGGAAGACGGATCGCTGTTGATCGATGCAATGATGCCGGCCTTCGACGCCTTCGAACGGCTGGGCCTGCGCGATCGCCCGGATGCCGATTTCCATACGCTTGCGGGCTTCGCGCTGCACCAGCTCCAGCATATCCCTGAAGCCGGCGAAACCTTCGTTTTCGACAGTTGGCGTTTCGAAGTGCTCGATATGGATGGCATGCGCATCGACAAGATGCTGGCGACGCGCATCCCCGCGGACGGGGCGGAAGGCTGATGCCTGTCGCCCGGAAGTATGCAGCGGTTCCGGGACAACGACATGCACAAAATTAGGAGCTTTAGCTGACAGCCAGCGTCCAGAGCATTCCCGATATCGCACAGGCAAGCAACGTCGTGATGACCGAGGTCCTGAACCGGAAGATCGCGATGGCGGCGGCGGCAGACAGCGCCATTGCCGCCGGCACGGCCGATTGCAGCACGGGGATATCGAGCCGCAGGCCGCCAAGGCGGACGGTGGTGACCTCGGCAAAAAGCGTGTGCAGGCCAAACCAGATGGCGAGGTTGAGAATGACCCCGACCACCGCCGCCGTGATCGCCGACATAGCGCCGGCAAGCGCCACATTGCCGCGCAGTTTTTCAATGAACGGCGCGCCGAGGAAGATCCAGAGGAAACAGGGCACGAAGGTAACCCACGTCGTCAGGATTGCCGCAAGCGTGGCGGCGAGCATCGGATCGAGCGATCCGGGATTGCGGTAGGCGCCCATGAAGCCAACGAACTGAAGCACCATGATCAGCGGCCCCGGCGTCGTCTCGGCCATCCCCAGGCCATCCAGCATCTCGCCGGGTTTCAGCCAGCCGAAACGCTGCACGGCTTCCTGCGCGACATAGGCGAGCGCGGCATAGGCACCACCGAAGGTAACGACCGCCATCTTGCTGAAGAACAGACCGATCTCGGTGAAGACGTCGTGTGCCCCGAACGCTGCATAGAGGGCGGCGACAGGTACGAGCCAGAGAGCGAGCAGAGCTGCCGACATACGCAGCGACCAAGCGAGATTGGGGCGCGCATGATCAGGTATGCCGTCCCCGAGCGCAGACTCGGCATCCGAAAGCACCGAACCGCTCCCAGCCTTGTGGCCGCCCCCCGGCCTGAAGGCGGCAAGCCCGAACCTGCCGCCGATGAAGCCGGTCATGGCGGCGGCGAGCACGATCAGCGGGAACGGCACGTGCAAGAAGAAGATGGCGACGAAGGCCACGGCCGCAATCAGGAGCATGAAGTTGTTTCTGAGGGCTCGGCCGCCGATGCGGATGACGGCCTGCACGACCACGGCAAGCACCGCCGCCTTCAGCCCGAAAAACACGCCGGCGACGATGCCGACGCTGCCATAAGCCGCGTAGATATAGCTGAGGCAAAGGATCGACAGGAATCCCGGCAGCACGAACAGCAGGCCGGCGACGAGACCACCGAGCGTGCGGTGCATCAGCCAGCCGATATAGACGGCGAGTTGCTGCGCCTCGGGGCCGGGAAGCAGCATGCAATAATTCAGCGCATGCAGAAAACGATGCTCGCCGATCCATCGCTTCTCATCGACGATGATCCGGTGCATGACGGCGATCTGGCCGGCCGGACCACCGAAGCTCAAGGCGGCGACGCGCAGCCACACCTTGAAGGCTTCGCCGAAGGAGACGCCGTGGTGATGCCCCTCTCCCGCATTTCTCTCCACCGTTTGGCCGGTAGGGCTATTGTCTGTCATCTCGGCCATCTCATGCCCTCTTCTTCGGCGCGGGCCAGTTGTGGGTTTCCTCGGTCGCGTCCCGGCACCAGCGGAAGAAGGCATCGTAGAGAAGCATGCCGGCCTCGACCTGCTCCAGATCGTCGGAATACATCCTGGAGAGGCCGAGCGAAGCGGCAAGCAGGCCAGGCGCCTCGGGCGCGAGATCGAGCCTTGCGGTATCCGCCGCCCTGATGATCTGCGCCAGCCGCAGAAGCGGCTCGGACGCCAGGCCGAATTCCTCGACCATCACGTCGAAGGTGCAGAACTCGCCGCGATGGCTCCAGAACACGCCTTCGATATCGAAGGGGACCGCCCCGAAGCGCTCGCCGACGGCACACACTTCGGGCGCCGGCACGAATAGGAAGACCGCGTCCGGATCGACGAAGCGCCGGATCAGCCAGGGACAGGCGATGCGGTCGATCTTCGGCCGCGCCCGTGTCACCCAGACGGTGCGTCCTTCAGCGTCGCGGCGCGGCAGCTTTTCCTCAGGCACCGCCGCCCCGCCGGCAATCCAGGCTTCGAAGCCGCCTTCGAGGCTTTCGGCATCGATCCCGCTATGGCGCAGACAGGCGGCCACGCCATGGCTGAGCTTGCCGCCCTTCTGACAGACCACAACGACGGCATCGGCATCGATGCTGCCCGCCCAGGACGCGACCGCGGCATGATCGCGCCGGATCGAGCCCGGAACCAGCCGCGGATCGAGTGCGAAGTCGGTCTCGGTGCGAACATCGATGATGCAGGGCGCCCCGGGAGTTCCGATGAGGCGGCTGAGTTTTTCGGTGGAAATTTCGAGAAATGACGGCATGACGCGTCCCTCCGTTGATCGGTGTTACTGGACGCGATTCTTCAGCATGACGCCTCGTGGGGTGATCGCAACCCCATGGCAAAACCATGCGCAAACAGACCCCGTCGTGTCAAGCGGACCGCTTGCACGGAACAGAGACTCGCGCCGTTTACATCGGAGCGGCAGGTCTTCCGGTGGGCAAGCAAGCCCACCGCCCGTTGCAAAAGCGGACGGCTCTGGCTGCCGATTCGGGCGAGCTGCGGCGCGCACCCCCCTGATAGCAACCGACTCCCAGCGCCAACACGGAACAAAAAGCCCACTTTGGCATTCTTCATTCACCGAAAGAGGAGAAAGTACCATGACGTACGACCCCAATAATGCCAACGACCCGAACCGCCCGCTGAACCCAAATCTGGATCTGCGCACGACGCCAGGCCCGCGCACCAATAATACGTGGGTTGTCTGGGTCGCTGCATTGGCCGTGATCGCTGTCGCTGCATTCGCCTATTCGCAGTGGAGCACCCCCGGCACATCCCCTGATACAACAGCCTCCACGACGCAATCCGAGCCGGCGCCGGTCAAGCCGATCGCTCCGACTGACAACAGTGCAACGCCTGCACCGGCGCCTGCAGCACCGGCACCGGCTACGCCGGCTGCCCCTGCCCAGCAGTAACGCCTGCTCACCCGAAAGAAGTCGGCAAAGCGCCGGCTTCTTTCTGCCGTAGTCTCTTGAATATCGCGAAACAGACCCTATTTCAGGGATAGTGAATTTGTCTCTGACGGCTGACCACGGATGTACTGGCAGCCGTTATCGAGACAGATCGAGGAAGGGTCGGTGCGAGTTTCGCCCGGCCTTTTTTCTTCAGTGGGTCACCGATGAATGCATGCCGGTGATGACGCTGAAATCGGAAACTATTTCGGGATCCTGTTATAGAACGACTGGGGATCGTACACGCACTGGTAGTCGAGAAGGCAAATCTTGCCATTGCCATCCCTTAACCTCGCCGTTTCGTACTTGTCGCCCAGATTGCACCTGGCTGGTGGATAACGAAAACTGCGGCCACCCAAGCCCATGCGCACGAAAACGGCTTTGTCTTTGCGGATGATTTGGGAAAGCTCATCGCAGCTATGATCCCTGGCATTGACTTCCACCGCCTCGATGGCGAGGGCTGCGGACGGAAACAGCAGCGCGACGGCCAGCACAACGCTTTTCATGAAAACTCCTGACTATGAAGATATGAAGTTGGAGCATCGCACCGATGCCCACCATGCCTCAACCGATGAACCTAAGGGAAATTATAGGGCGACGCGGGATCGAAGACGCAGGCATAGTCGAGAATGCACTGCTTTCCGCCAGCATCGCGAAAACTCGTCGTCGCGCGCTTGTCGCCCATGCTGCATTGCGCCGGCGGATAGCGAAAGCTGCGGCCACCGAAGCCGACGCGGACAAAGACCTTTTTATTCTGACGGATGATCTGCGCAAGCTCGCCGCAGCTATGCTCGCTTGCCTTGACCTCCTTCGCGCCAGCGGCAAAGGCCGGCAATGGCAGAGACAAGGCAATGGCTAGAATGACGCTTCTCATGAACCCCTCCCCCTCATGAGAGAGCAAATAGGGCGCCGGGATCGGCGCTGCCAGATCTACGAACAGCTCGACCATGCCGCCCGTTTCCGGAATAGTTTCCGCCGGGCCGGAAATTCCGGCCCAACGTCAAATACATCAATCTTTTCAAGAAATTTGGTGGGTGATGTAGGGCTCGAACCTACGACCCGCTGATTAAGAGTCAGCTGCTCTACCAACTGAGCTAATCACCCGTTCGCGCTTGGTTGCGCGGTGTGACGGGGCGTATAAACAGGATCGGCAGGCTTGTCCAGCACATCGGCGAATTTTCTTTGGTTAATCGCGAAGATTTTTCGGCATGGCTGAAATGCGGCGCGCAACCCCGACCATCGGAACCGATTTTCCGAAAGGATTATGCGCAGATTCAACGCGATAGGGCGTCCTTAGCGATCGGACGCGCGGCGCTCTGATGAAATCAAAGGTCGAGCGTGCCGCTGGCCAGTCGCACCGCCTGGCCGCCGATCCGCGCGTTGGAGATCGCCCCGCCGTCGACATCGATATGCAGGTGGATGAAGGATGGCCGGCCCATCTCGACGCCCTGCTCGATCATGATCGGGTGATGCCCGTCCGTCAGCCGGTCGAAATGGTGGATGGCACCGGAGAGTGCTGCAGCCGCCGAGCCGGTGGCCGGGTCCTCGACGATCCCCATGCCGCTTGCGAACATGCGCGCATGGAACTTCGCCACGTGGTTGACGCCGCCGCGGCAATAGACATAGGCCGATGCAAGCGCACCGTCGACGAAGGGCACGATCTTTTCCCAGAGCTGCGGATCGAATTCCACCCGTTGCGCGGCTCCGACATCGTGCACCGGGATGAGCAGGAAGGGAACGCCGGCGCTCCAGACCGAGGGCACGTGATTTTCAAAACCGATCTCGGTCACCTTCAGCGACAG
Organism: Rhizobium phaseoli; assembly: GCF_010668805.1. GTDB lineage: Bacteria > Pseudomonadota > Alphaproteobacteria > Rhizobiales > Rhizobiaceae > Rhizobium > Rhizobium phaseoli_A. Next base: position 81,854 of record NZ_WUFT01000010.1, read on the forward strand.
CGCATCTGCCATGCCGAGCTTGTCGAGCGGCATGATGGCCGGCTGCGATTTCCGCGGCAGGTCGAATTCGGCAAAGCTCGCCTCGCCTTCCCTAAGCCGCACGGCGCAGCGCACCGGCCCGACATTTTCCTCAAGCACCGTCACGAGATCGAGCGTCGCCGCGCCATGCGCCCGCTCGGCCAGCGCCACCGCCGTGCCGACCGTCGGATGGCCGGCAAACGGCAGTTCGCGCCCGGGCGTGAAGATCCTGAGCTTCGCCGCATAGGCGGGATTGCTCGAAGGCTGTACGAACACCGTTTCGGAGAGATTGATCTCCCGGGTGATCGCCTGCATCGCCTCGTCGCTGAGATCGGCGCCGTCGAAGATCACCGCCAGCGGGTTGCCCGCAAGCTTTCGATCGGTGAACACGTCATAGACGCTGTAGCTTCGCGCCACATCGGCCTCCTTGAATCGGTCATCGCGCCGCCAACCTGCCCGACCAAACGGCCGAGTGCAAGGCGCTAAGTCAGATGGATGCAAGGAGCCAAGCTGGAGCGTGTCCTTCGAGGCCGGCCTGTGGCCTCCTTATGCGCCCGCCTTGCCGAAATACCAGCTAATCACCGGCAGCATGGAGATGTTATAGGGATAGGCCTTGGGATCGGCGGAGCGGATCGCCACCGCACCGGCGATCTCCTTGTCCTCGGCGACCAGCATATGGGCCTCGATCCGCTCCACTATCTCATCCGCCGTCATGTCGAAGCGGAAGAGCCGCATGAGCGTTACCGTGCGTCTGGAATAGCTGGCGTAGAGCCCCGGCCCGGCCGCCGCGTCGGCGAGGTCCAGGCCTGTCTCCTCGTGGACTTCGCGGCGCATATTGGCCTCGATGTCGCAACGCCCGTCGACGATGTCCTCCTGTTCCAGCGAGCCGGCGGCGAAATAGACCTGGCCGGGGTTGGCGGTGTGTGCGCCCATGCGGATCGCCACCAGTGCGCCGTCTGAGCTTTCGAGCACCGGATAAGCAAAGATATGCAGGCCGCCCTGGCGCTGCGGCTGCCGGCGCCACCACATGAAAGCGGAAAAGGGCGTGACGTAGCCCTCGCCCGCAATCCCGTCCTCACTGAACGACAGCCGCTGCTGGAACACCAGTCGCCCCTCGAACAGCGCCGGGTTGGCGGCGGTTTCCTTGGCCCAGTTCTCGCGGATCGCTGCTTCCTCGGCGACGACGAAGGGATGGCTGCCGGGCAGGACGCGCAGATCGACGCCGGCGATCGGGAAGACCGTGGCCTCCGGCGGCCAGCCGGCGAAATCATCGGAAAAATCGCTGTTTGCAAAATTCATGTTCAAATTGGTTTTCATGTTCGCTTTCAGGGGAGATCGAGTGTCATGACGACGGGGCAGTGATCGGACGCCTTCGGCCGGTCCCAGCCTGTGCGCGGATAGCGCTCCACCTCCTGCCCCGGCGGGAAGATGGTGCGATAGGGCTGGCCGCTGCGGATGATGTCAGGCAGACGGCCGGCGTTGTGGGCGGCAAGATCAGGCGAAAGCCAGAGATAGTCGAGCTGGCAGAGCCACTGCTCCTGCGGCCCGCGGGCGTGATAAAGCGTCCAGCGGTCGAGGGCCGCGCGGCGGCGCACGACGTTTTCGGCAAAGCCGTCATGGCTGAAAACGTCGAGCGCGCTCTCGGCCTCATCGTGATGCTCGAAACGATAACCTGCCCCGCGGCGGCCGATGACGTCGACACGCTCCTGGTAATCGTTCATGTCGCCGCAGATGGCAAAATTCTTCTTGCCCGTGTGGCCGGCGCCGAAGCGGTCTTCGATGATGCGGCGCACGGCGCGCGCCTCGGCGCGGCGGATCGGCATCGTCGATTGCCGCCCGTCCAGCCCGTCGCGCGGATTACCCATCGATTTGAAATGCACGACATAGAGCGAGAACGGCCGGCCGCCGATGAGGAGATCAAGCTCCAGGCAGTCGCGTTTGAAGATCTTGTCGTCGATGCGGTTGGTAAGCGCCAGCTCCTCGTCGAAGAGATCGAGATCGCGATAGGTCGTCATCGCATGACTGCGGACTTCCCTGAGCTCGATCTTCTGGCCGTCGCGCGTTTCCTCGCGCATCAGCACGGCGACATCGATGCCGCGGCTGTCATTGCCCTCGACCAGATATTTCTGCCGGTAGCCGTTTCCGACCATGCGGAAGAGATAGCCGTATTCGAAGGCCTGAAGCGCGGCCATATTGTCGATTTCCTGCAGGCAGAGAATATCGGCATCCGCATCGGCGATCGCCAGCGCCGTCATCTGCCGGGTGTCGTCGGTGGCTGCAATCACGCGGGCCTGCTCGAGCTGCTGATAGACACCCTCGCTCGACACTTGGAAAAGCTTGATGACGCGGTCCTGGCGCAACTGATTGCGAAAGCCGGTGAAATCGAAACGGGTCAGCAGATTTTCGACATTGAAGGTGGCGAGGCGAAGCGACATGGCGAAGGTCCGGTTGCGGGCAGTACCTTATCCGGCAATCGCACGGGGAAAAGATGGCGGGCCAAGAAATGTGCGGACAAATGCCCTTTTTGCAGCCCCGGATGCAATTGCCTGGCTCGATCAAAGCCGCCACCCGGCACGGATGACGACGCGCACCGCTTCACCGGGCACGACAGCCACGCGGCTAAAGGCGCGCAGCGTCTGGCCGTTACCGAGCGTGAGCTTCACGGCATAACGTTCGCCCTCGAAGAGCACGGCTTCGATGATCGCCGGAGCCCCCTCGCCGCCGATGGTCACATCCTCCGGCCGCACCAGAATATCGGCGCCATCGGTATTGGCCGCCTGCATCGCATCCTGCAGCTCGTCCCATTCCAGATGGCGTTCGCCGCCCATGACCGGCAACGTCAGGATTGCCCCTCGCCCGATCAGCCCTCCGACTATCCGGCCCTCCGGCTGGGCATAGATCTCTGCCGGCGGCGCCACCTGCAGCAGGCGGCCCTCCGACATGACGGCGACATCGGTCGCGAGCGCCATCGCCTCGCTCTGGTCGTGGGTGACGTAGATCATCGTGGCACCCGAGCGCTGGTGGAATTCGCGGAAGGTTTCCTCCATCTCCTGCTTCAAGTGCCGGTCGAGATTGGCGAGCGGCTCATCGAGCAGTACGACGTCGGGCGATGTCACCAGGCAGCGGGCGAGCGCCACGCGCTGGCGCTGGCCGCCTGAAAGGTCGGCAGGACGCCGCCCGGCGTAATCGGCAAGCCGCACGGTGGAGAGCGCCTCGCCGACCTTCGCCCGGTAAGTCTCGCCGGAAATGCCGCGCACTTTCAAGGGGTATCCGACATTGTCGGCCACACTCATCTGCGGCCAGAGCGCATAGGACTGGAACACCATCGCCATGTTGCGCTTCTCAGGCGGCAGCGCCTGGGCGGCATCGGCAATGAGCCGCTCGCCGAGATGGATCGAACCGTCGGAGGACGTCTCGAAACCGGCGATCATCCTCAGAACCGTCGTCTTGCCGCAGCCGGAAGGCCCGAGCAGCGCCAGGAAGCCGCCGTCGCGCACATCGAGCGAGAAATCGCTGACGGCGGCACGACCGGTGCCGAAATCCTTGGCCAGTCGGTTGAGGATCAGTTTCGCCATGGGACCACCCCTTTCGGCAGGCGTTTTGCCAGGAGTTCGAGCAGCAGCATCATGACGACCACCATGAGGACGACGAGCACCGAGAGCGCCGAGGCAAGGTCCAAGCTGCCGCTGTCGTCGAGATTGTAGATGGCGACACCGAGCGTCTGGGTGCCGGCCGACCAGAGAAGTGCTGAAATCGTCAACTCGTTGCAGGCAATCAGGAAGACGAGGATGACGGAAGCGCCGGCGGCCGGCGCGATCAGCGGCACGATGATGTCGAAAAGCCGGCGGAAGAAGCCGGCGCCGGAAAGCCGTGCCGCTTCCTCCAACGCCGGGTCGAGCTGTTGGAAAGCGCTGACGACGGGTTTCAGGCTGACGGCGAAGAAGGAGGAGAGGTAAGCTATCAGGATGATCCAGATCGTGCCGTAGAGCGAGATGTGCAGGAACGGGATGGGCGCCGCGAAGACCAGGATGAAGGAGACCGCCATGACGATGCCGGGCAGCGAATAGGGTATCTCGATCAGGCTGGACACGATGCGGGAAGCCGCATCTCTTCGCCGCGTCAGCGCATAGGCCGCAAGCACCGTCACCGCCAGGAGACAAAGGGCGGTAGCGGCGGCAAGCGACAGCGAATTGATAAAGGCCGTGCGCGCCACCGCCTGCCGGAACAGGATCTCCTCGAAGGCATGCAGCGACATGGTTTTGAAGGTCAGCGGCACGCCATAGGCCGGCACCAACGCGCCGGCAACGAGCGCGAAGAAGGGGGCGGCCAGCATGAAGAACAGGATCACCCAGAGCAGCGGGGTAAAGACCAGACGCCAGGCGCCGAGTTCGAAGGCAGCACTCGCGCCCGATAACCCGATGACACGATAATCGCGGCCGCGCAACGCTCGGTCCTGGATCATCAGCCCGGCGACCGAGATCATCGCGATAACAGCCGAGAGCACGGCGACATCGCCGAAGGTGCGGCTGGTGAAGGCGGAAAACTTGGTGAAGATGAGCGTCGGCAGCGTGAAGATCGAGGCCGGAATGCCGAGGATGGCGGGAATGCCGAAATTGCCGGTGCAGGAGACAAAGGAGATTGCGGCGCCAGCGATGATGCCGGGCAGCGACAGCGGCAGGATGATATCGCGGAACACCCTGAGGCTCGAGGCGCCGGAAAGCCGCGCCGCCTCGACCCCGTCGCACGGCAGTGTCATCAGCCCGGCCCGCAGCGCCAGATAGACCAGCGGCGCATGCTGCACGCCATAAAGCAGCGCGATGCCGCCCACCGAATAGAGCGGCTGCGGCGAGCCAAGCGGCGGGGCGATGGAGAGCGCCTTTAACAGCGGGCTTGATGGCCCCGACATCTGCACCCAGGCAAGCGCCGTCACCTGCGGCGGGATCATCATCGGCAGCACGAAGAAGAAACTGAGCAGCCCTTTGCCACTGATATCGGTCAGCGTCAGCAGGAAGGCGAAGAGGCAGCCGATGACAAGCGAGATGATCGTGCCGAAAATTGCCGTGACGATGGTGTAATAGGTCGCCGACCAGAGCGACGGATCGCCGAGCACAGTCAGAACGCCGCCATTGGCGAAGGCCGCGATCCCGACCATGGCAAGGCGGGCGAGCGGCAGCACGCTGAGGATGAGGACGGTGACGACGATAAAAGGAAACAGCCAGGCGGGCTGGCTGTTTCCTGTTCTCACATATCCTTGCATGGAAGGATCAGTTCGAGCCGTAGATGCCCGAGAAGATCTTCAGATCCTGGTCGGTATTCTTTAAAGCTTCAGCCGCCTTGATCGGCAGAATCTTGATGCTGTCGCGCGCCGGAAAACCTTCCGGCAGCTTCATGCCGTTGCGGGCCGGGATGTAGCCGAGCTTGAGAAAACCTTCCTGGCCCTTTTCGGAGAGCACGTAATCGACGAACTTCTTCGCGGCATCGGCATTTTTGGTGCTGGCGAGGATCCCGACCGGCTCGGTGACGGCCGAAACGCCTTCGCTTGGGAAGACGAACTCGACCGGAGCACCCTTGGCCTTCTCGCGGATCGGCAGATAGTCGACGACCATGCCGTAAGCCTTTTCGCCCGAAGCGACCGACTTCAGCACGGCGCCGTTGCCGCCGGCCGCGATCGCGCCGTTTTCGGCAAGCGACTTGTAGAAATCCCAGCCGAGGCCCGGCACGGCGGCGAGTGTCTGGGCGTGGATCAGGGCCGCGCCAGAGGCAAGCGGGCTCGGCATGGTGACGAGGCCCTTGGCTTCCGGTTTGGTCAGATCCTTCCAGCTCGTCGGCTTCATCGCCGCCGAAGTGTTGTACATGATGCCGGTCGTGATGAGCTTGGTCGAGTAATAATAGCCGTCGGCGTCATAGAGGGCGGCGTCGTACTGCGCGGCTTCCGGCGACCTGTAGGCGAGCAGCTTGCCGTCTTCCTTCAGGCGCTCGAGCGTCACCACATCGGCGATCAGGAGAATGTCGGCAACCGGGTTGCCGGCCTGGATCTCGGCCTGGAGTTTGGCCATGATCTTCGGCGTGCCGTCGCGCACCCAGTCAACCTTGATATCGGGATTGGCGGCCATGAAGCCATCGACCGTCGCCTGTGCATCTTCGTTCGGCTGGCTGGTATAGAGAACGAGGTTTGCGGCCGAAGCCGGAATGGCAAGCAAGCTCGCGGCGACAAGGGCTGCGGCGGAAACGATCGTTTTCATGGGAGGGTCCTCGGGATTGCGTCACCCCTCCCATATTAGGGGTGGTTGACAGAGATGTGACAGAGCACCACCACTGCCGAGGCCGCTGGCGACCATTTCGCAAAGCCGGTCGATTATGCCTGAATCTTTGAGAAGCCGGCCGTTGATCATCCTCGCTGGGGAGGAATTGAAAGCGTAAGCTCAAGCGGGTTGAGCGCTTCACGCAGGCGTGAACGCCCTGCCATTGCCATCGGACCGTTTTGCGGTACGTCAATCATTTTTCGATGAAGGAGGAGTTTCAATGGAATATCGTTCGCTCGGCCGTTCCGGCCTGAAGATCTCAACATTGACCATGGGCACGATGACCTTCGGCGGCGTCGGATGGGCCAAGACCGTCGGCGACCTCGGCGTCTCCGAGGCGCGCAGGATGATCGATATCTGCATCGATGCCGGCATCAACCTGATCGACACCGCCAATGCCTATTCCAACGGCGAATGCGAAAACATCATCGGCGACGTGCTCTCCGGCAAGCGTCCGCAAGGCGTGCTGCTTGCCACCAAGGCCCGTTTCGGCATGGGTGACGGCCCGAACGACCAGGGACTGTCGCGCTACCACCTGATCCGGGAATGCGAAGCGAGCCTCAAACGCCTGAAGACCGATGTCATCGACCTCTACCAGGTGCATGAATGGGACGGCCAAACGCCGCTCGAGGAGACGATGGAAGCCCTCCACACGCTGATCAAGCAGGGCAAGGTGCGTTACGTCGGCTGCTCAAACTATTCCGGCTGGCACATCATGAAGGCGCTTGGCATCGCCAACGAGCACCGCTACCAGCGCTTCGTCAGCCAGCAGATCCACTATACGCTGGAAGCCCGCGACGCCGAATACGAGCTGCTGCCGATTTCGATCGATCAGGGCCTCGGCGTGCTGGTCTGGAGCCCGCTGGCCGGCGGCCTGCTCTCCGGCAAACACCGCCGCAACCAGGCCGCTCCCGAAGGCACGCGCCAGTTCGCCGGCTGGACCGAACCGCCGATCCGCGACGAAAACCGCCTCTGGAACATCGTCGAGACGCTGGTCGCGATCGGCGAGGAACGTGGCGTCTCGGCCGCCCAGGTGGCGCTCGCATGGCTGATCGGCCGCAAGGCGGTGACCTCGGTCATCATCGGCGGCCGCACCGACGCACAGTTCCGCGACAACATCGCCGCCGCCGAGCTGATGCTGACGGACGAGGAGCGCAAGCGCCTCGACGCCGTCAGCCTGCCGCCGGTGATCTATCCCTATTGGCATCAGCTGAACACGGTGAGCGACCGGCTTGGTGAAGCCGATCTCGAGCTGTTCCGCCCGCATCTCCAGCAGTAGGCGATCATGACGGCGCCGTGGCCGACCGCGTCGGCTACGGCAAGAGCGAGACGGCGAACGAAGGCTGGACGACGATCTTCTGATTGGCGCTGGCTGGCTTGCTCCCTCTTCTCCCCAGCGGAGAGAAGGTGGCCCGAAGGGTCGGACGAGGGGGCCACACGGCACGCCTTGGCTTGCCTTCGCTGACGCTCGGCGCATTCGCGGCGTTCGCCGCTCACCCCCTCATCTTCCTGCCGGCATCGACCGGGGTCGAGCCACGGGTCTCGACCCGTCCTTCGGACCCCCGCTGGGGAGAAGGGACTTGTGGCAGCGTCTCGCCCTACCTAGAACAATCACCCGCCGATCTCGGCCGAGATCAGCGCCCCCAGGCGGCCGATGCCGTCCTCGATCATCTGCTCGTTGGCGCAGGAGAAGCTGACGCGGAAAGTGTTGGCGCCGGAACCGTCGGCGAAGAAGGCCTTGCCGGGCACGAAGGCCACCTTTGCGGTTTCGAGCGATTTCGCCAAGAGCTTGGCCCCGTCCATGCCTTCCGGCAGCGTGATCCAGATGAACATGCCGCCTTCCGGCTTCGTCCAGCTCGTGCCTTCAGGCATATAATTTTCGAGCGCTGCCAGCATGCAGTCGCGACGATTCATGTAGGCGGACTTGATCTTCGCGACCTGGGCCTCAAAGCCCCGCTCGGCGACATCTGATATCGCCATCTGGTTGATCGTTGAGGAATGCAGGTCGGCGGCTTGCTTCATCAGCACCAGCTTACGGATAACAGGCGCATTGGCGACGATGAAGCCGACACGAAGGCCGGGCGCCAGCGTCTTCGAGAAGCTGCCGCAGTAGATCGTGCGCGTATCGTTGATGTGGCCCTTTTCGGCGATCTCGAGCGCCAGGATCGGCGGGATCGGGTCGCCGTCGTAACGCAGCGACTGATAGGCCGCGTCTTCGATGAGGGCGATGTCGAGCTCTTCGGCCAGCGCCAAAACCTTCCGGCGGCCATCGAGATCGACCGTTTCGCCGGTCGGATTGGAGAAGTCGGCGGAGAGATAGGCGAATTTCACCTTGCCGCCGGCTGCCGCTGCCGCCGCACGGTAGGAGTCCGGCGTCCGGTTGCCGTTCGGCGTCAGCTGGTCGTAGGCCGGCTCATAGGCGTTGAAGGCCTGCAGTGCGCCGAGATAGGTCGGCCGGGTCACCAGCGCGGTATCGTTCGGCGACAGGAACAGCTTTCCGAGATAATCGAGACCTTGCTGCGAGCCGGAGACGATAAAGACATTGTCGAGTTCGCAGGGGATGCCGAGATCGGCCATCTGCCGGACCAGCCATTCGCGCAGCGGCTTATAGCCTTCGCTGACCGAATATTGCAGCGCCGAAATGACGCCAGCGCCGTCGAAGATATCGGCATAGGCCCGCTTGAATTCCTGATCGGGAAACAGCGCCGGATCCGGAATGCCGCCGGCAAAGGAAATGATATCGGGCCGGTCGAGAAGCTTCAGGAGTTCGCGGATCTCGGATGCGCGCATGCGCGACGAGCGCGACGCAAACATGGTGTCCCAGTTCAGCATGGGGTTTCCTCGTATTTTCTATTCCCGGCAGAAGACCATGCCGGGAAATTTATGTCAATAATACTGACCTATTTTCTTGTCATGGTGACATGTTGGAATCTTATATTCAAATGCCTTTGGACGGTCGGGATTTCACTTGATGTAACCGCCATCCGACATCGAAGGCGCCCGGTTGCGAATTTGCTGCTCGACGTCAGCCACTTCAAGCGATTATTCCTCTAATCAAAGTCGAAACCGGCTGATTCACACCCTTCCAAGACCAGCTCGGCGACGGTAGTGTCGCCGCCATTATTCAATTTACTATCAAGGTGCCAGAAATGACCGTGACGTCAGCCTCTCCTGAAATCAAAATCGAACTCCACAAGTCTCCCGTCTCGGACGCCGATCGCATTCAGGCACTCGAGACCCCCGGCTTCGGCAAGCTCTTCACAGATCATATGGTCCTGGCACGATGGACTGCCGAGAAGGGCTGGTACGATGCAAAGGTTACGCCGAGGCGACCCCTGGAGCTCGATCCTGCGAGCGCCGTGCTGCACTACGCTCAGGAAATCTTCGAGGGCATGAAAGCCTACAAGGCGGACGATGGCCGGATTCTGCTCTTTCGGCCTGAAGAGAACGCACGCCGCTTCGCGCAGTCGGCGACCCGCATGGCGATGCCTCCCGTGCCCGAAGACCTCTTCCTGAAGGCGGTCGAAGAACTGGTCCGTGTCGACAAGGCCTGGATTCCGTCCGGCGACGCCAGCCTGTATCTTCGCCCCTTCATGTTCGCCAACGAGGCGTTTCTCGGCGTTCGTCCGGCTCAGGAATATGTCTTCTGCATCATCGCCTCTCCGGTCGGCGCCTACTTCAAGGGCGGCGCAAAGGCGGTTTCCCTTTGGGTCGAGACCGAATACACCCGTGCAGCCGCCGGCGGCACGGGTGCAGCAAAATGCGGCGGAAACTACGCAGCCAGCCTCGTGGCGCAAGCCGAGGCGACCAAAAAGGGTTGCGATCAGGTGGTCTTCCTGGACGCCGCAGAGCATCGCTGGGTCGAAGAACTCGGCGGCATGAACGTCTTCTTCGTGATGAACGATGGATCTGTGGTGACCCCGCCCCTTGGCGGCACGATCCTGCCGGGCATCACCCGGGCTTCCGTGATCGTGCTCGCCGAAGAAAGGGGTTTGCGCGTCGAGCAGCGCCCCTACTCGTTCGCGGAATGGCAAGACGACGCTGCCAGTGGCAGGCTCGTCGAAGCGTTCGCTTGCGGCACTGCCGCAGTCCTGGCGGGCATCGGCCTGGTTCGACATGCCGGCGGTGAGTTTCCAGTCGGAGACGGACAGACCGGCAAATTGACCGGTGAACTGCGCCAACAGCTCGTCAGTCTGCAGAAGGGCGTAACGAACGATGAGCACGGCTGGACGCGCCTCATCCCGACCTGAACTTCGGACGTTCCACGCGAACGGCGGCGTCAACACCGACAGAGTGGGCGCCGCTCTCCGTCGCCCGCAAAGCCGTCGGGCTGGAGATATATTCCGTCCTCGCCGGAGCGATCAATGTATCGTACCGACGATCGTGCAGCTCGAGATTACCACCATGATGCGGATCGACGCCGATTTTAAGGATTTCGAACGGGGCGTCTATATCGACAAAAAAAGACTGACCTTGATGTGACCCAAGTGTTCGACGGCGGCGAGCAACGCTTCTATCATAAAGTGGGAAATGGTAATCTGGCATCGGGGACGCCGAAACCGGCATGGACGGACGGCACTGAATTCAATGGCGAAAATGACGATCTCCCTTCCGGATAATCTGGCGGACTACGTCGCACGCCGTGTCGCAAGCGGCAGATATAGCAGTGCCGGCGCATATCTGGCGGAACTCGTCTTGAAGGATCAGAACCACCGCAAGCTCGATGACGAAGAAGTGCGCGATATTCTGAGGCTGGCTGAGGAAAGCGGCATCAGCGACCGGCGCATTGCCGATATTCTGCTGGAAACGAAGGCGAAGCTGCGTGACCACCTATAGGCTGACCCGAACCGCAGACGCCGTGTTGTCGGGCATCGACGAATATGCCAGTCTGCATTTCGGCGAGGCGCAGGCGGATGCCTATCTTCTCGACTGGGACAGGATTTTCGTGCTTCTTTCGCGCGTCCCCGCCATGGGAGATGAATGCGACGAACTCGGCGCCGGCCTTCGCCGCCTCCTCCACATGCGCCATGTCGCCTTCTACCGCGAAATACCGGACGGCATCCTCGTCGTCGACATTATCGGCGCCGACCGGCTTCCCGAAAGGCACCTTCAATCCAACCGACGCTCGCCAACGGCCGACCCGCATGCCTCGTGACACGACCTCCGTTTTTTACGAGGAACACGCCGAGACATACGCCAACCGGGCGCGCAGCCTGCCGAAGCAGCAGCTCGATGCCTTCCTCGCCGGCATTGCACCGGGTGGCGCAATCCTCGAACTCGGCTGCGGTGGCGGCCAGGACAGCGCCTATATGCTCTCGCAAGGTTTCGACGTGACCCCGACAGACGGTTCGGCCGAACTTGCAAGACAGGCGGAAGTGCGGATCGGCCAGCCGGTCAGGATCATGCTGTTTCAGGAACTCGACGCCGAATGCGCCTTCGACGGCGTCTGGGCGCATGCGAGTCTGCTCCATGTTCCGAGGTCTGAACTGCCCGATATCTTCGCCCGCATCCACCGCGCGCTCAAAACCGGCGGCCTTCTTCACGCAAATTTCAAGGCGGGAGAAGCGGAAGGCCATGACGGCTTCGGGCGCTACTACAACTATCCCTCACGCGAATGGCTGTCGGCGCTTCTGACGAAGGACGGTTGGCGCAACCTCGCCATCACCGAACACGACGGCGGCGGCTATGACGGCAAGCCGACCCGCTGGCTGACGATCAGCGCGGAGCGGTAGAGGTCGGAGCTTTCGACCCGGCCTTTGTTTCCGGCAGTCTGGAAATTGCCTGAGGCGCGTTGACAACATCAACTTTTGATCAAAACTGCTTCATAACCGTCAACCGGAAAGCCTATAGTTGTGCAAATAGCAGAGAACCTCCAAGTGGCAGTCGACATGCTCTTTAAGGAGAATGTAACGTGGCCCGAACTGATCAAACAAATAAGGATTATGTCGGAGGGGACATTTTCACCGCTGAAAAGATTGCGCTTTCACATCAAGGCTGGCGGCGGCGGTGCAACTATTGGATCAACCACGATCGTGACTGCAAGAAGCACGCGATAGGGCATATCAAACACCATGGACCGAATTCGCTTATTGCGATAGTCGGCGAAAAACTCGTCGTTACAAGCCCATCGACTGCATAGTTGATTTATCCATTCGAAGCCTTTCTACCAGATTGCCGAGAGACCGAAATGAGCGAAGATATAGAGACCGTTACACTATGGCGACCAGTTGGGCCTGAGGAACTGGCGCTCATTCATGAGCTTGGCATGCGCGGTTTTCCCCCTCGCTTGCCCGACCAACCGATTTTTTATCCCGTGCTTTCAGAAGACTATGCAGTGAGGATAGCCCGGGACTGGAATGTACCGAGGAGCGGATCAGGTTTTGTGACCAGGTTTGAAGTCAAAAAAGATTATCTCGATGGCCATTCAGTTCAGGAAGCGGGCGGTCGGGCGCACCTCGAATATTGGATACCCGCAGAGGAAATGGACCAGTTTAATGCGGCCATAGTCGGAATTATCGACGTAACAAAAACCTTCCCGTGATCTTGCCGCGCTCGATTCACAAGATGACACGTTGAGATGGCACCGTCAGATCCGAGATTATCACTCCAGCGTTTCAACGCGAGAAGGCAAACGCCGCAACTCTCCGATTTCGTCGAGCAGGCGATCGATGATCCAATGCCGCTGCGGCGGCATCGCATCTATCAGCGCGATAAATGCATTTTCAACGATATCGCCCTTGATCCATTCAAGGACGAGATGACGATCTGCCGATGCAACGTCCCCCCAGAAGTCGCTGCCCCCTGTAGAGGCTTTTGAGATCAGCGCCGGCGAGTTGCAAAAGGGCGTTCGGCGTCGGCTGCTTCAGCCACAGATCAAGGCATGCCCGGAACTGAAGATCGAGCTTCGCCATGGCGACTATCCAAACCCAGGCCGATGCATCAAAATCGGGATCCTGCAACCTTTTATAGGTCCAGGCCGAGTAGAAGAAATTCGCGATTGCCGTCCGCTCCGCTATCGGCCATTGCTGCCAGTCGCACAATAGAAGCTTGGAAGCGATGATGGGCGGCTCGAAACCGAATGCGGACGCGCCGAGGACAGCGCAGTGGAGAATACGCGGCAGGAGTGCCTGAAGTCGTCGACCGAGCCGATCGTCGTTATCGCACCTGCCGCATATGGGCCTAGCACCGCCGCATCGATCTCCCGCAAAGGCGCCGATTTTAGTCCAGTGAGGATTTTCTCGGCATCGCGGAGCGGTGAGGCGTCCAGCGAAGATGGGAACGGATATTCGAAGAATGTGGGATAGAGGGTCTTAAGACTATCTTCCAGGTCCTGCCTTGCCGACAGCACAATCGTTTCAAACACGTCAGATCCCATATGGCAGCTTCGATAACGGACCAATAGCAAAAGAGGCCGGAGCTTTCACTCCGGCCTCTTATGTTTATTTTATCGGAACCGCTTAGTTCACGCTCTTGTCGACCAGCTTGTTCTTGCCGATCCAGGGCATCATGCCGCGCAGCTTGGCGCCGACTTCCTCGATCTGGTGGCTGTCGTTCAGGCGGCGGATGCCCTTGAAGCGCGAGCCGCCGGCGCGGTATTCCTGCATCCAATCGGAAGTGAACTTGCCGGTCTGGATGTCCTTCAGCACGCGCTTCATCTCGGCCTTGGTCTCGGCGGTAATGATACGCGGACCGGAGACGTATTCGCCCCACTCGGCCGTGTTCGAGATCGAGTAGTTCATGTTGGCGATACCGCCTTCATAGATCAGGTCGACGATCAGCTTCACTTCGTGCAGGCATTCGAAATAGGCCATCTCAGGCGCGTAACCGGCTTCGGTGAGCGTTTCGAAACCAGCGCGGATGAGCTCGACGAGACCGCCGCAGAGAACGACCTGTTCGCCGAAGAGGTCGGTTTCGCACTCTTCGCGAAAGTTGGTTTCGATGATGCCGGAACGGCCACCGCCGACGCCGCAGGCGTAGGAGAGCGCGAGTTCAAGCGCATTGCCGGAAGCATTCTGATGGACGGCAACGAGGCAGGGAACGCCGCCGCCCTTCTGGTATTCGCCGCGGACCGTGTGGCCCGGGCCCTTCGGCGCGATCATGACGACGTCGACCGAAGCCTTCGGCTCGATCAGGCCGAAATGCACGTTGAGGCCGTGAGCAAAGGCGATGGCAGCGCCGTCGCGGATGTTCGGAGCGATGTCGGCCTTGTAGATGTCGGCCTGCAGCTCGTCGGGGGTCGCCATCATCATCAGGTCGGCCCAGCCGGCAGCTTCGGCAACCGTCATGACCTTGAAGCCATCGGCCTCGGCCTTCTTGACTGTGGGCGAACCGGCCTTGAGGGCGATGACGAGGTTCTGGGCACCGCTGTCCTTGAGGTTCAGCGCATGGGCACGGCCCTGCGAGCCGTAGCCGATGACGGCGACCTTCTTGGCCTTGATGAGGTTGAGATCGGCATCACGATCGTAGTAGACGCGCATTTGAAGTTCCTTCCCTTGTGCTTGTCTTGTTGACTGTCATTAAGGCGAAATCAGCCGAGAACCGGCATCTCCGCCAGAACCTTCTCCGTGCCATGGAGCCTGAGGAAGGCGGTGACCGCCCTCTCCGCCTGGCGTGCGGTATCCTTGAGGCCGGGTTCACCGAGCAGCATGCGCACATGCAGGTCGGAAACAACAAGGCCGTAAAGCGTGTGATAAGCCTCATCGGCATCGGAAAACCGCAGAAGCCCTGCCCTCTTTCCGGCATCGATCAGCGCCATGGCGCGGCGGTCGATCTGGCGGCGGCCGCGCTCGAGCAGCAGCTTGCCGAGCTTCGAGCCGTCGCGGTTCGACTGGCCGATCGCCAGCCGGTTCAGCGCCAGCGAGACGTCGCCAGCCAGCACCTCCAGCAGGTCGCGCGCGAAAATCACGACATGGTCGTGCAGGCTCGCCGCCGTCAGCCGTTCGCCGTTGCGCTCGAAGGTGCGCACCTTGCTCGCCTGATAGGCAATCATCGCCGACAAGAGCCCGTCGCGATCACCGAACCATTTGTAGAGGCTTTCCTTCGAGCAATTGGCGGCACGCGCGACGCCCGAGGTCGTCAGCGCCTTCTCGCCGCCATCGACGAGCAACCGTAGCGCCTGCTCCAGAACGGCGTTCTGGCGCGGCGAAAATTCGCTCGGCTCTGCGGTATCGACGGACAAGGTCATAGCTCCATATACGTACCGTACGGTACGGTTCTTGGCGTTTATGCGCCAAACCGATCAGGTCGTCAAGAAGCCCGGATAGATTTTTTAATACGGGAAACCGCGCTGAAATACCAGAATTGGATAGGCACCGCCGCTCAGCGATCGCATAGTGCCACGCTACGCGATTTTCCCGGAGGCTTCGATGTCACGTCTGTCTGCAGCTGTTTTCTTGCTCGGAGCAATTTTCCTTGGCGGCTCAGACGCTCTCGCCCAGTCTGACAGCGACGTCTATAACCGCATCGAGGAACTGCACGGCGATGCCGCAGGATTTGACCGGCCGCTGCGCCAACTCGTTCAAGCCATGCGCGCCGGCGATGCCGAAACCATTGCCAGCCTTGCCGAATACCCTTTGACGATCAAGGCCAATGGCGAGAGCTATGACGTCGAGAGCGCCGAGGATTTCATCGACAATTTCGACGACCTGGTGGCACAGGAAACGCGCAGCGCCGTCGGGCGCCAGCAATATCAGGATCTCTTCGTCAACAGCGACGGCGTCATGCTCGCAAACGGCGCAGTCTGGATGGGCGCCGTCTGCGAAGACAGCGCCTGCGAGACGAGCCATTGGGCGATCATCGCGATCAACAACTGAAATCTGGCAACAAGGAAAACCCATGAAATACCGGATAGCCGCCGCGGTGATGACCGCAGCCCTTGTGGTCGCAACCAGTGCGCGGGCCGCCGAAACCCGTTGCGGCTGGCTCGAAAATCCGACCCCCGCCAACTGGTGGCTGGAGGATGCCGACAGCACCTGGACGATCATGACCCAGGGTGACGATGCCGGCGAACTGGAAGGAATGGAGCTGATCCATGACATCTCCGAGCACGATTACGTCAGAACCAATGGCAATTACGGCTATGCCTGCGCCTGCTTGAGCGTCGAGACGGACGGCAAGGAACGCATCACGAAAATCCTCTCTTTCCGCCAACTTGCGCTCGCCAAATGCCGTGCTGACAAGGCGCTGAAATTTCCCGGCTGATCAGCTTTAAGACGCAGTAGCGCAACCGGCGGGAATCGAGACAGGCTCTGCCGGCATAGTCTTATCGATCGCGTAAAGCTTTGCGAAACCGGCATCCTCGATCAACGTCAGGTCCGCCGGCATCAAGGTGCCGACATAGCGGTCGGGGATATCGGCATTGGCGACAAGAATAAAATCGAAACGTCTGCGCCAGTCCGAAAGATAAGGCGTAAACTCCTCGTACTCCCGCATCATTGCGGGACATGAAAGCACGCCGATCGACAGCAGATTGCCCTCAGGGACCGCAATCTCCGACCATGGCGGCAGAACGGATAACGGCTGCTTGCCTTTTGCCGTGAAGACCGTCGGCACGAAAGCATGGGAGAAGGGAACGGCGAGCGTCGGCAGGTGCCGGAAAGTATCCAGCCCCCAGGCAAAATACCGATTGGAGTGGGCAAGACCGACCGCCGTCGCGGGTTCATGCCCCAGAGGCAGCACAGCCGCACCAGCCGGCACATTTTTCAGCACACGCTCGACAGCAGTGACATCCTTCTGTGCCAACCACCAGTTCCAACCGACCCAGGCTGTACGGCCGAAGACCGCAAGATTGACGAGGAGCGCCAAGAACAGCGCCTGCCGGCGCGTGAGATTTGCAAACGGGCACACCATCGCCATGGCGACGAGCGCCGTCATGATCGGAAAGCGCCAACTAATCCATCCAGTGCCGAGCATGTGCCGTGGCGAAACACAGGAGAGAAGCAATAGGCCGCATCCGGCGACGGCAAGACCTGCATGCATGCGGATGTCGCCCGCCCGTGCGGCACGCGTGCAGACGAGGATCAGCGGCAAAATCAGCACGACATCCACCAGCGGGACGTAGGTGGCGATGGCCGACAGCAGATTGATGGCGATAAGGGCGACGCCGTCGTTCCAGACAATTCCAAGGCCATCACCACCGGCATTGGGCAAAGCTGCCGTATGGAGATAGAGCGCGAGCGGCGGCAGGATGCAGGTCGCGAGCGCCAGCGTCAATCGGCCGGCAAGCCTGACGACGCCCGCCTTCGATCGCACTATGTCGAAGCGCCAGGAAAATTCGAGACCGCAGACGATCGCCATATAGAAGCCGAGCGAGAAGATGTGCATTGCCGTCAGCAGCAATGCCGCGGCAAGCCGCCAGGCAAACAGCAGGCCGGGATTTCGGCCCTGCAGCCGTAAATCGACGCAGGCGAAGAACAAGGCCATACCAAGGCCGATCTGGAAGTTGATGAAACCGCCGATCATCGTCGAGCACCAGCCAAGCGACGTTATTGCGATCTGCCAATAGTGCCGGCCGCCGAACAGGGCGCGATGCAGGGAGATCGCGCCAAGCGGCGGCAGCACGATCGCCAGGAAAAGCAAGGCCCGCGCCAGCCTGTCGGCGCCGACAACCGGCCCCAGCCAGGTGGCGAGAAGATCGATGCCGACATTGGTAAAGGTGCGGCTCCAATCGACCGCGTAGATTTGAGGAAACGGCTGCTCGCCGATCCCGCCCGAAAGAAGCCAGATACGGGCGTAGTGATTGGCGTAGTCGAGAACCGGCGGAAAGCGAAACAGCACCACCAGGGCCGCGGCAAGCGCGACGAAAGCAATGATCGCAATGGTGGAATCCTGCCTGGCGTCTAGTTCTTCGGGCCTGGATGCCGAATGAACAGGCGCAGCAATCCGGTCCATCATCCGATCCGGCTGTTCTTTTGCGAGCGCGGCTCACCGGATGTAAAGGCTGCATCCAGCGCGGAGCGCTTGTCGCCGGCGCTCATCTCCGAAAAAGCCGTCGGCAGCTCGGCATGTTCGCCGCTGCGCAGGATGGTCTCGATCATGAACATTGGCCGCCTCTTGCTCTCCTGCACGAGACGGCCGAGATATTCGCCGATGATGCCGATGCAGATCAGCTGGATGGCGCTGAAGGCGCTGACCGCAGCCATGATCGACGACCAGCCGGTGACCGTCTCGTCCTGCAGCCAGCGCACGAAGGTATAGGCGAGCAGCGCCATCGCGACCCCGGCGCTGATCATGCCGAGCCATGTGGCGATGCGCAGTGGCGTCGTGGAAAAACTGGTGATCGCATCGAGCGCGAAATTGATCATCTTGCGCAGCGGATATTTCGTCGTGCCGGCAAAACGGGCGTCGCGCTCATAGGGAAGCGCCACCTGCCTGCCGCCGATCCAGCTGACCATGCCGCGAATGAAACGATCGCGCTCCGGCATCGCCAGCAGAATATCGACCACGCGCCGGCGCATCAGCCGGAAATCGCCGGTATCGCGCGGGATGGTCACGGAAGCGAGCCTGGAAAGCGCACGGTAAAAAAGCGACGCGGAGGCGAGCTTGAACCAGCTTTCGCCTTCGCGGCGCGTGCGCTGGCCGTAAACGACATCGGCGCCACGCTCCATGATCGGCATCATCATCAAAAGTAGCTCGGGCGGGTCCTGCAGATCGGCGTCGATCAAAAGAACGCGCTCGCCCCGCGACGCGGAAAGACCGGCCGTCGAGGCCAGCTGGTGGCCGTGATTGCGCAGGAGACGAACGCCGAGCACCTGCGGCAGCTTCGCCGCCAGATCCGAGATGATCTCCCAGGTGCCGTCGGACGAGCCGTCATCGACGAGGATGAGCTCAAAGGCGTCGCCGGCAACGCTCTGCGCGGCAGCGGCGGCGCGGCGGCAGAACTCACGCAGACCTTCTTCCTCGTTGTGACAAGGCGCGACGATGGAAAGAGACGGTGCTTGCGTCATGCGGACGGCGGTGCCTGCTTGATTGATAGCACCAGCCTAACCGGGAATCGTCAAACATCCTTTAATGGCCGGATGGCGCCGCCGGACGTTCTTGAACGCTATTCCGCCGCCATGATCTCGCGCCCGCCGTCGACATCGCGGGCCGGCGAGGCCCCATAAAGACGGCTGTATTCGCGGCTGAACTGCGACGGGCTCTGATAGCCGACGCGGTGGCCGGCCGTGCCGGCGTCGAGCCGCTCGACGAACATCAGCCGACGTGCTTCATGCAAGCGAAGCTGCTTCTGATACTGCACCGGCGTCATTGCCGTGACCGATTTGAAATGGTGATGGAAGGACGAGACACTCATGTTCACGCGGTCGGCAAGGTCCTCGATGCGCAGCGGCCGCGCGAAATTCTCCTTCAGCCAGGAGACGGCGCGCGCGATCCTGTTGCTGTGGCTGTCAGCCGTGGCGATGTTGATCAGCCGAGCGCCGTGCGGCCCGGTCAGCACCCGGTAGAGGATTTCCTGCTCGATCAGCGGCGCCATGGCAGGAATGTCGCCTGGACGATCGAGCAAGCGCAGCAGGCGGACGGCGGCATCCATCAATTCCGGCGGCGCGACGTTCACCACCATGCCGCGCTGCCCGTCGGTATGGGCGGCCGGGCGCGGAATATCGATGCGGCTGAGCAGCTCCAGAAGCTTTTCGGAATCGATTGCCAGCCCCAGGCAGAGATGCGGAACCTCAGGGCTCGCTTCCGTGACCCGCCAGGCGACAGGCAGGTCGAGCGAGGTCAGCAGATAATCCCCGGTGCCGTAGCTGATCTGTTCCGTGCCGAGCTGCAGGCTCTTGGCTCCCTGCAGCACGAAGGCAAAACAGGGCCGGTAGCTGCTGTGCAAGGGATCGCTGGGCCTGGACCGGCGGCTGACATGAAGATTGCCGATTGAAGTGGAGAACTCACCGTCGTGAGGCGCAAAGCGCATCGCGATATCGACGATCTCCTGATAGGGGCTGAAGGGCAAAGTCATGCGGCAACTCTCTCTGTCAGCTGTCTGACTGTCAGCTGTCTGGCGCGGGCGATATCGCCCTTATCTAGAGTGTCTTTGCCATTTCGCAAACAGCCGGGCGCCTGACTTTTGCAGGATCGTGCAAGAAGCTGAGAGGATCACTCTAACGCCCTTGCCAGCATCCGGGCAATAGTCCGCCATCCCGCTCAACCCCTCCCAACCCCAAAAGGAAGCATCAGATGGCTATCGCAAAAGGCTATGCCGCTACCGACGCGTCGCAACCGCTGACCCCCTTCACCTTCGAGCGCCGCGAACCCAATGATGACGACGTCGTCATCGCAGTTCAATATTGCGGCGTCTGCCACTCCGACATTCACCAGGCCCGCAACGAGTGGGGCAATTCCATTTTCCCGATGGTACCGGGCCACGAGGTCGCCGGCGTCGTTTCCGCCGTCGGCTCCAAGGTCACGAAATTCAAGGTCGGCGACCGCGTCGGCGTCGGCTGCTTCGTCGATTCCTGCGTCGGCTGCGCTACGCGTGACCTGGATTACGAGCACTACATGCCGGGCCTCGTCCCGACCTATAACGGCTATGAAGCGGATGGCACGACCCCGACCTTCGGCGGCTACTCCGACTCGATCGTCGTCAAGGAAGGTTATGTGCTGCGCTTCCCCGACAATATTCCACTCGATTCCGGCGCCCCGCTGCTTTGCGCCGGCATCACGCTTTATTCGCCGCTCGCGCATTGGAAAGCCGGTCCCGGCAAGAAGATTGCGATCGTCGGCATGGGCGGCCTCGGCCACATGGGCGTGAAGATCGGTGCTGCCATGGGCGCCGACATCACCGTCCTCTCCCAATCGCTGTCGAAGAAGGAAGACGGCCTCAAGCTCGGCGCCAAGGACTATTATGCAACGAGCGACGCCGAGACCTTCACCAAACTCGCCGGCACCTTCGACCTGATCATCAACACGGTCGGCACCACAATCGACTGGAACGCCTATCTCAACCTGTTGAAGTCTGATGGCACGATGGTTCTGGTCGGCGTTCCCGAGCACCCGGTTCCGGTCCACGCCTTCTCGGTCATCGGCGGGCGCAAGAGCCTGGCGGGCTCGATGATCGGCTCGATCAAGGAAACCCAGGAAATGCTCGACTTCTGCGGCAAACACAACATCGTCTCCGAGATCGAGAAGATCGACATCCAGAATATCAACGAAGCCTATGAGCGGGTCGTCAAGAGCGACGTCCGCTATCGCTTCGTCATCGATATTGCCTCGCTGTCGGCTTGAAGAATGAAAGGCGGCTCCTTCGGGGGCCGCCTTTTTTTGATAACGGCATACTCCACCGGCCCTCATGCTGAGGTGCGATCCAAAGGATCGCCTCGAAGCATCATCCGCCAACGCCGCTTCTACCGCCACTTCAGAGCGCCCGCCCCCTGCTTCGAGGCTCCGGCCTTCGGCCTGCGCACCTCAGCATGAGGCTCTCGTGGACTGCAGCCGCAACAGATATTCCACCGGGTTGAACGGATCAGGCCCCGAACGCAGACGCAGGCGCGGCGGCCTTGATATCGGGGCGTAGTGATCGAAAGCGGTTTCCATCGTCCCTGCCCCGCTCGTCAGGCCCGGCAATTGCTGCTGGACGCTTTGAACCATCTGAGACGCCAGAGCGCCTTCGAGCCGCGCCACGCCATCGGCGATCACGGAATGCGACGTCGCCGCAGCGGACTTCGCCAGCAGAGTGAGCACGCTGCTCAGGCTCTCGACGGGCGCTTCCAGGTGAAAGCGGTCGAAAGGTTCGCAGACGGCCGTTTGCGCAGCCGAGAGTGCCGTTGCCAGCACCCAGGGCGTCAACTGCCGAAAATCGGCAGCGGTGCTTGCGGGCGAACTGTGCCGCGCCGCCGTCATCGCCACATGGCAATCGATGACCTGCCAGCCGAAAATGCCCTGCTTCAGCGCCTCGAACACGGTTTCCTCGACCGCCCGGTAAAAGGCGACGGGCATCTGGCCGACCTCCACCTCCAGCGCGAAGCTGTTGCCCGAGCCGGCAGGGCGCGGCTCGACGCGCAGGCCGATAGTGGCGAGAAACGGATTCGGTTCCTTGAAGAGGATCTGCAGGCCGGCCCCGCTGCCGACGGGTCTTTCGACTAGGATGACCGTGCTTTCCTCGAAACCCGCCTCGAGGCCGAAATCCGTCAGCAGCGTCGATTGGATCACTTCCTTCTGCACCTCGCCATAGAGCGACACGAAGACTTCATTCGTCTCCTCGGTCCTGCGCAGATTGATCAGCGGATCCTGCTCGGCCATCTGGTTCAGCGCCAACCAAAGCGCCGCGCTGTCCGAGAGCCGTCGGGCAAGCACGCGTGTTTCGAGCGTCGGCGGGGCAAAGTAAGCCCGCCCGCCCAAGGCCGGATTGCTGCCCACCGCATCGCCGATCCGGGCACCGGCAAGGCCGCTGACGCAGGCGATCTGACCGGCGCAGAAGCTCGCGGCGCCATGGCTGCGGCCGGCCTCGAACACGTGGATTGCAGTCACCCGTTCCTCGCCCCCGGGCAGATCCAGATATTGCCGCAGCCGCACGGTGCCCGAAGTCAGGTAGAGATAGGCGAGCTTTTCGCCGCCCCAGCCGCGCTCGATCTTGAAGGCCTTGCCGGCGACCGGCCCGTCCGGATCAAGCCGCCGCTCGGGCAACAAAGTCGCGATAGCAGAGCTAAGCGCCGGCACGCCGGCGCCGGTCATGGCCGCTCCTGCGAAAACGGGATGCACCAAGCCCCTTGCCACCTGATCAGCCAGACTGCGCCCGAGCCTTTCCCTGGTCAGCCGTTCTGGGGCGAGCACATAATCGTCGAGCAGCGCTTGGTCGTTCTCGCCGAGCGCTTCGCAGAGCGCCGAAAAAAGCGGCTCGTCTCCCGGCGCCAGAGCCTCCACCCGGGCAAGCTTGCTGCCGGCATCGATGACGGAGGACATGGCGATGGGACGCACCGCCAGTTGCGCGGCAAGGGCCTCCGTCACTTCCCGGTACCGCGCGCCTAGACGATCGACCTTGTTGACGAAGAAGACGAAGGGAACGCCGAGCCGCCGCAGCGCCCGCACCAGCACACGCGTCTGCGCCTGGACGCCTTCGACCGCCGAAACGACGACGACCGCCGCATCTAGCAACCCAAGCACCCGCTCGACCTCGGCGATGAAATCGGGGTGACCGGGCGTGTCGATCAGATTGACGGTCCTGTCGCCGATCGCAAACGACACCACCGCGGCCCTGATCGTGATGCCGCGTTGCCGCTCGAGTTCGAGTGTATCCGTCTGTGTATTGCCGGTATCGACGCTGCCAAGCTTGTCGATAACGCCGGCGTCAAAAAGCAGTCTTTCGGTAAGGCTAGTCTTGCCTGCATCCACATGGGCGAGGATGCCCAGATTCAAAGTGCGCATGAACCACCAACTTCTCAGAAATTCGGATGTGATTTTCGTGAGAAGTGAGTCGGCGCATTGGAACCTCTATCCGTTGATACGGCTGGATGCGACGCCCCAGGTGGTGGTTGGGGGAAGCGCGCGGGATTCTAAGGCGGTATGGGGAGATGTGTCAAGCGTGGGTACTACCGCTTTGCGGGCTCCGGCCGTCGGCGCGTGCGCCCAGGGCACAACGATCAGCCCTCATGGTGAGGAGGCCAGCAGGGCCGTCTCGAACCACGAGGGCGGGTGGCTACATGCCTATATCCCTCGGTGAAACGTCGGTGGCCGGCCTCGTCCTTCGAGGCCCCTTCGGGGCACCTCAGGATGAGGCCGGAGAGACGGCGCAGGACGCCTACCCCTCCTGCCGCATCGTCTCCCGCTGGGTGATCAGCCGGGCGCTGTGCTGGCCGCTGAGATAGATCCACAGCCAGCTCCAGGCGACGGAGAAGCGCGAGCGGGTGCCGATCAGGAAGTAGATGTGGGCAAGGCCCCAGATCCACCAGGCGATCCAGCCCTTCAGCTTGATCCGGCCGAAATCGATGATCGCCGCACTCTGGCCGATCGTCGCCAGACTGCCCTGGTGCCGATAGCGGAAGGGTGCCGGCGCCGATTTTCCCGACAGGCGGGCGCGGATGACCTTGGCGACGTAGCCGCCCTGCTGCTTGGCCGCTGGCGCAATACCCGGCACCGGTTTGCCGTCCTCGCGCATGACGGAAGCGGTGTCGCCGATGACGAAGACATCGGGCAGACCAGGCGCGCTCAGATCCCTCTCGACAACCGCACGCCCAGCCCGGTCGGCGGCAACGCCGAGCCACCGTGCCGCCGGCGAGGCGGTGACACCGGCCGCCCAGACGATCGTCCGGCTGGCGACGAAGGTCTCGCCGATCTTCACGCCGTCGGCGTTGCAGTCGGTCACCGGCCTGCCGAGATGAATCTCGACGCCGAGTTTTTCCAGCGCCGTCTGCGCATAGGCCGAAAGCTCCTCGGCGAAGGCCGGCAGCACCCGCGGGCCGGCCTCGACCAGCACGACGCGGGTCTTGCGCGTATCGATATTGCGGAATTCCTTCGGCAGGGTGAAATGCGCGAGCTCGGCGATGATGCCGGCAAGCTCGACCCCGGTCGGCCCGGCGCCGACAATGGTGAAGGTCAGAAGCGCGTCGCGCACGGCGGGATCGCTCTCCATCTCCGCCTTCTCGAAGGCGAGCAGCACGCGCCGGCGGATCGTTGTCGCATCCTCGAGCGTCTTCAGGCCGGGCGCCACCGGCTCCCATTCGTCATGGCCGAAATAGGCATGCGTTGCTCCGGTCGCCAGCACCAGCGTGTCATAACCGAGAGTCATGCCGCCACGTAGGGAAACCGTCTTGGCAGCGCTGTCGACGCCCATGACCTCGCCGAGCAGCACCGTCACGTCGGGCCGGTCGGCATAGAGACGGCGGATCGGCCAGGCGATCTCCGAGGTGGAAAGAATGGTGGTCGCCACCTGATAGAGCAGTGGTTGGAAAAGATGATGATTGCGCCGGTCAACGAGCGTGACCTTCACGCCTGCACCCTTCAACCCGTTGACGAGCTGCAGCCCGCCAAAACCGCCGCCGACAACGACGACATGATGATCGCTCATGACTTGCCCCTTCTGCGCCATTTCGCTGAAAGCCAATGTGGCCTTTGCCGCAAAGGTTGCAACCGCCTTTTCGGCATGCCTCCCGTGCGCCGATCGCAGTCGAAACGGCATGTCGCGCAAAAGTGCGCAGCGGTTTTGCGAGAGCGGCATGTTGGAAAATCAAAGACCTAAGGCGCGACGAGCGAATCCGAAAGATCGCGACGCGCTTTAGCGCCGAGATTTTCGGCTACTCCAGCAATCCGCCCCCTGCGAAGCTTGTGGAATGGAAGTCAGGCGGAGTTATGCTGCCCAGACCGTAACTTCGGCTGGGCGCTAACACAGGCGTGCCGTTCGAACCAATCAATAGGGACCGGCGCACTGGCGACGGGGTCCGTAATAAGGTTGGAAGGTATTGTCGAACGCCCTGTACGACCGATAGCGCGAATAGCACCACCTCTCGTGGCTGCCGCCTCCATAATAGGCAGTCGAGGCATAGGCCCGATAGGGCCGGCCATAATAGCGGTAACGTGAGCCATAGTAGCGATAAGGCGAACGGTAGTAGCCGTAGGGCGAGTCGTAGCCGTAGGGTGAACCGTAATACGAGCCGTAGTAGGGCTGTGCCAATGCGCCGCCTATGATGGTGCCGACGGCCAAACCGCCCAAAGCCCAGCCCCAGCCTGATCCATGACTATGATGGCCGTAATACCCGCCTCGGTAGTGGCCGCCACCCCAGTGACCGCCATGTCCACGCCATTCCACTTGCTCAATCTGCTGTTGCGTTTCGATTCTGGGTGGGTTGATAGCCGGAAACGCTTGAGCCGGCGTGATGCCGGGGACACTTATGATCAAGCATAACGCGGCGCCGGTTAGCTTTCTCATGACCATTCTCCTCTGCTCCTCCAGGCAGAGAAGATATCTTCCCCTCCCCTGAAACAAAGGTGAACGCAATATGTCGAAAAATGTTCCGTAGAGAGACAAATTAATCGCCATCGATGGCGCTGATCATGCCCCTTCGAATGACGATCACCGGGCGTATCCCACAGGGATCGCCATTCCATGTTTCAATACTTCCATCGAGATCGACGCCGAGACGTCGAAGAGTTCCAGCTTGCGCACGATCTGCTTGTAGATCACGTCGTAATGCTCGACGCGCGGCAGCACGATCTTCAGGATGTAATCGTGATTGCCGGTCAGCCGGTGGGCCTCGACGATTTCAGGAATGTCGGCGATGATCCTGCGGAAGGTTTCCGTCCATTCGTCTGAATGATGCGCTGTCTTGACGAGCGCGAAGACAGTCGTCGGCACGCCCATCCTCTCCCGGTCGAGCACGATGATACGCCGGGCGATATGGCCGCTTTCCTCCAGCCGCTGGATGCGCCGAGAGCAGGCCGACACTGATAGCGCCACACGCTCGGCAAGATCGGTCACGGATATGCCTGCATCCTTTTGCAGCATGTCGAGAATTCGTCTGTCGCGATCATCCAGCATGTGTGTGAAATGAACCTCACGCCTCTTTCTTGCATAGTTTCCCGAAACCACGCAAAATCATATCACGTATTTCACACGGGAGACAAACAACGCAAACACGCCGCGCCGGGATTGCGGCATCATTTTCGAAAGTTCAGGAGCATGGAGACAGGAAGATGGAAACGATAGGTTTGATCGGCGGCATGAGTTTCGAAAGTTCGGCGGTCTACTACCGCCTCGTCAACGAGATGGTGCGCGCCCGCAAAGGCGGCCTCGCCTCAGCCGAGCTCATTCTGCATTCGGTCAACTTCGAGGAGATCGTGGCCCTTCAGAAGGCCGGCGACTGGGAAGGCGCCGCCCGCCGTCTCGGCCAGGTGGCAGCGCGCCTGGAGGCAGCCGGTGCCGGCTGCGTCCTTATTTGCACCAACACCATGCACCTGATCGCCGACCAAGTCGCAGCAAAGATTTCCGTACCGCTGATCCACATCATTGACGAGACGGCGAAATCGCTGCAGGCGGCCGGCCGCAAGCGGCCGCTGCTGCTTGCCACCCGCTACACCATGGAGCATGGCTTCTACGGCGACCGGATGAAGAGCCTCGGTCTCGATATCATGGTGCCCGACGCCGCCGACCGCACCACCGTGCACGACATTATCTTCAACGAGCTCTGCGCCGGCAGGGTGCACGACAGCTCGCGCGAAAAGCTGATCGATATCATCGACCGCGCCGTCGCGCACGGGGCCGACAGCATCATCCTCGGCTGCACCGAAATCTGCCTGATCCTCGATCCCAACCGCCTTCCGCTGCCGGGCTTCGACACCACCACGATACATGCCCGCGCGGCGGTGGATTTCGCGCTCGGCGCGGAGGACGCGGAAACGGAAGAGGCTGCGTGAGGGCAGTCACAATTTAGTTGACTCAGTCAACTAAATGCATGACAAAGTCTCCATCAGGAGATTTTAGTCAACTTGTGCGGACAGTCGCCGACCTCTCTTCCGTCATGCTCGGGCTTGTCCCGAGCATCTGCCTCCGTTCGATAGGGCAGCAGATCCTCGGCACAAGGCCGAGGATGACGCCGAACGAGGAGCGAACCTTATCACGTCTGGCCAGATCTCCATCTGGAGATCACCATGTCCGATATCGCCCTCATCAAAACCGCCCGCGATTTCAACCGCTTCTACACGAATTTCCTCGGCCTCTTGAACAAGGCCTATCTCGACTCCCGCTTCACGCTGACGGATGCCCGCATTCTCTTCGAGATCGGCTCGCAAGAGGGCGTCAGCGCCGCAGCCCTTGTCCGCGACCTTCATCTCGACCCGGCCTATCTCAGCCGCATCCTCAAGCGTTTCCGTGCCGAGGGGCTGATCAAGACCAGTCCGGACCCGGCCGACCTGCGCAGCCAGATCATCAATGTCACCGACCGGGGACGGGAGCAGTTCGAAGAACTCGGCCGGCGCGCCAATGCCCAGATCGCCGCCCGTTTCGACAATCTGGCGATCGGCGAGCCGCAGGCCGTCGTTTCGGCCATGGACACCATCCGCGCCCTGCTCGACTCTGCGGCCAAGCCTGTGCCCGCCGTCATCCGCGCCCACCGGGCCGGCGATATCGGCTGGATCGTACAGAGCCAGGGCCGCTTCTACGCCGAGGAATATGGCTGGGACCTGCGCTTCGAGGCGTTGGTTGCTGACGTTACCGGGAAATTCCTCGCCAATTTCGATCCCGAAAAAGAATATTGCTGGATCGCCGAGCGCGGCGGCATCAATGTCGGTTCGGTCCTTGTCACCAATGGCGGCGACGGCATCGCCAAACTGCGGCTGCTTTATGTCGACAAATCAGCCCGCGGGCTCGGGCTCGGCAAGTTGCTGGTCGACGAATGTATCGGCTTTTGCAGGCAGAAAGGCTACAGCGAGATTCAGCTCTGGACCAACGACATGCTGGAGACCGCCCGCGCCATCTACGTCAAATCAGGCTTCCGCCTTGTCTCCGAGGAGAGACATCGGATGTTCGGCCCGGAGGCCAATGGCCAAAACTGGGCCCTCACCCTCTGACTCGCACTGTCGCAAAAATTTCGCTTGATTTGGAAACGTTCATTTCCTAATTAGGCGAACATGAACGAAACGACTCTCCAACAGAAAACCCGCAGCCGCGGACGCCCGCGGGAATTCGACGCCGAGGCTGCACTCGACGCCGCCCTTCGCGTCTTTTCCGAGCGCGGCTATCATGCTGCCTCGATCAGCGAACTCACAGAAGCCATGGGGCTTGCCGCCGGCAGCGTCTACAAGGCCTTCGGCGACAAGCGCGGCATCTTCCTCGCTGCCTTCGACCGCTACCGCGCCGTGCGCCGCGGCGTGCTCGCAGCCGAACTCGATCGTGTCGAAACCGGCCGCGACAAGCTGCGTGCACTCGTTACCTTCTTTGCCGCCTCCTCGCATGGGCAGATCGGCAGGCAGGGCTGCCTCGTCGTCGGCAGTGCCGGCGATCTCGCCCTCTTCGACGAAGAGGCGGCCGAACGCGTCGCCACCGCCTTCACGAACGACGAGACGCTTCTTTCAGACCTGATCCGCCTCGGCCAGTCCGACGGCTCGATCAAGGCGGATCTCGATATATCGGCGGTAGCACTTGGGCTTCTCTGCCTCACCAAGGGCATGCGCGTCATCGGCAAGACAGGCCGCAGCGGCGAGGAAATGGCTGCCGCTGCCGAAGCTGCCATGAAGATGGTGACCTGACTTTAAGCCACCCTTCCGGAGCGACAGGCCGCTGCATGACCGGAAACGGGTGGCCAGCGGCAATATGACTTGAGAATATTCCTTACAATTTGAATACCGGAGTTTCTGATGAGCATTTCAGCCACCGCGCCTGATAAGGCCATTCCACGGACGCTGTCCCCTTGGCTCACCTTCCTTTTCGCCGCCGCCTGCGGGCTGGTGGCCGCCAATCTCTATTACGGCCAGCCTCTCGCCGGCCCGATCAGCGCCGAACTCGGCTTCACCCCGGCCGCCACCGGCCTGATCGTCACGCTGACGCAGATCGGCTACGGCCTCGGCCTGCTGTTGATCGTGCCGCTCGGCGACCTCACCGAAAACCGCCGGCTGGTGCTGCTGCTGGTTGCCGTCTCCGCTGTTGCGCTGGTCGGCGCGGCGCTGTCTTCGACGCCCACGACTTTCCTCGCCGCCTCGCTCTGCATCGGCCTGTCATCGGTCGCAGTTCAGGTTCTGGTTCCCTTCGCCGCCAACATGGCACCCGATGCGACGCGCGGACAGGTCGTCGGCAATGTCATGAGCGGCCTGCTCTGCGGCATCATGCTGGCCCGCCCCTTCGCAAGCTTCGTCGCCGAAGCCTCTTCCTGGCACGTGGTCTATTACGTCACCGCAGCCCTGATGCTCGTGCTTGCCATCGTGCTGCGCGCCAACCTGCCGGTCCGCCGGCCGAAGACGAAGCTGCGCTATGGCGAGTTGCTCGCTTCCATGGGGCAGCTGGCGCTGACTTCGCGCGTGCTGCAGCGCCGGGCGCTTTATCAGGCCGGTATGTTCGGCGCTTTCAGCCTGTTCTGGACGACGACACCGCTGCTGCTCGCAAGCCCGGCCTTCGGCCTGACGCAAAACGGCATCGCTCTCTTCGCCCTCGCCGGCGCCGCCGGCGCCATCGCCTCGCCGATCGCCGGCCGGCTTGCCGATCGCGGCATGACGAAGATCGCCTCGACGCTTGCCATGCTCCTCGGCATGGCTTCCTTCCTGATCAGCCATTTCGCCGCGGACGGCTCGCTTACCGCGCTGATCCTGCTGACGACGGCGGCGATCATGCTCGATTTCGGCGTCACCACCAATCTCGTCTGCGGCCAGCGCGCCATCTATGGCTTGAACCCGGAACATCGCAGCCGGCTCAACGGCCTGTTCATGGCGACATTCTTTGCCGGCGGGGCCCTCGGCTCGGCGGTCGGCGGCTGGGCCTATGCGACCGGCGGCTGGACGATGACCGCCTGGATCGGTTTTGCCTTCCCGGCGCTCGCCTTCCTGCTGTTTCTGACGGAGGGGCGTGGCAAGTAAGACACTCTAGCGATCGGGAGAATCGAAACGCGAACGGGCGGCGCGGACGGCATGATGGTTGGCTTCCGCCCAGTTCAACAGTTGCGACAGCGGCAGGTAGAGCGATCGGCCGAGTTCGGTCATCGAATATTCGACACTCGGAGGCTTGGTCGGGAAGACCTCGCGAGCGATATAACCGTCTCTTTGCAGATCACGCAGCGTCTGTGTCAGCATGCGCTGTGAAATATCGGGGATCATCCGCCGCAGTTCGCCGAACCGACGGGGCTCCGCCGCCAGCACTTCGAGTAGCAGCGTCGACCATTTTCCGCCGATCTGCTGCATCATGTCCCTGACCGGGCAATTGCCAAAATCGAGGCCGGCAAGATCGATCTCGCGCCGTGCCCCCGGCATCCTGTTTTTCAGACTGACGACCGCACCGCTCACACGCTGGTTCCCTTTTGGTAACGTAGGGCCGAAAAACTGCCTCCTTTACATCGCCAAGTCAATTCCTATTCTAGTGTAACTCTCTTTTCGAGACCATCACTGCAACGCAGAAGGAAACGACCTATGAGCGAAACCATCCTGGTCACCGGCGCTGCCGGTCAGCTCGGCCAGCGTGTCATCCATCACCTGATCGAGACCCACAAGGTCGCCCCCGGCAGCATCGTCGCGGCAACCCGCAGCCCCGAAAAGCTCGCCGAACTCGCAAACAAGGGCGTCGTCACCCGCAAGGCCGATTTCGATCACGCCGCCGGCCTGGAGAAGGCTTTCGCCGGGGTCGACCGCCTGCTGATTATCAGCACCGATGCGCTGGATACTCCCGGCAAGCGTCTCGCCCAGCACAAGGCTGCCGTCGCTGCGGCCGTCAAGGCTGGTGTCAAGCACATCGCCTATACTTCGATGCCGGCACCGGACGATTCGCTCGTCACCTTCGCGCCGGATCATCTCGGCAGCGAAAACGCCATCAAGGCAAGCGGCATCGCCCATACGATCATCCGCGACGCCTGGTATCACGACAATTATCTGCACGGCATGCCGCACAGCCTGCAGGGCGGCAAATGGTACAGCGCTACCGGCGACGGCAAGGTCTCCACCATCTCGCGTGACGACTGCGCCCTGGCGATCGCCGCAGCCCTTGCTTCCGGCACGTCAGAAAGCGCCACCTATACGCTGACGGGCGCGGCATCGCTGAACAACAAGCAGATCGCCGCCATCGTCTCCGAAGTCGCCGGCAAGCCGCTCGACGTGGTCGACGTCAATGATGAGCAGCTCGGCCAGGGCATGCGCGGCGCCGGCCTTCCCGGTTTCGTCGCCGACATGCTGGTGTCGGCCGACGCCAACATCCGCGCCGGCAAGTTCGACATCCTCACCGAAGACTTCAACAAGCTGACCGGAAAACAGCCGCAGTCGCTGAAGGATTTCTTCGTCGAGCATAAGGCTGCTTTGACGGCGGCTGGAGGTGGCGCGCACTGACACCTTCGCGGGCATCGGCATGCGTCACCCCCCTCTGCCCTGCCGGGCATCTCCCCCACAAGGGGGAGATTGGATGGGAGCGACGGCTTCTCCCACACAACTAACGCACGTCTACTCCGATACGGTGGAGAGAGAGCGATGATCCAGCCTCCTGCCGATCTCCCTCCTTGTGGGGGATATGCCCGGCAGGGCCGAGGGGGGTGGCCACCCTGAGGGCAAATTGCTTCCTTAAACCGCCTGCCCACACGCCCGACAGAACCGTCGCACCGTCTCGGCCATGCCATATTCCAGCGCATCGGCAGTCAGACCGTGGCCGATCGAGACCTCGGCAAGCTGGGGAATGCGCTTCACAAGCGCCGGCAGGTTTTCGACGGTCAGGTCGTGGCCGGCATTGACGGCAAGGCCGATCGCCAGCGCCGCATCCGCCGTCCGTCCGAGTGCTTCGAGGATCGGGGCCGCTCGCTCCGGCGCGTCGTAACAGCCGCCATAAGGGCCGGTATAAAGTTCGATCCGGTCGGCGCCGACGGCCTTGGCGATCTCGACGGCTTCGGCATCCCCGTCTCCGTCGGCAAACAGCGAGACCCGGCATCCCATCGTCTTCAGCCGCGCGACGGCATCGGTCAGAAATGTCCGATGCTTGCGGAAATCCCAGCCGTGATCCGAGGTCGCCTGGGCGGGATCGTCGGGCACCAGCGTCACCTGCTCCGGTGCCGCCCCGGCGCAGAGTTCGAAGAACTCCTGCGTGGGATAACCTTCGATATTAAACTCGGCCTTCGGGAATTCGTCGTCGATCAGGTTGCGAATGACAGGCAGGTCGGAAAAGCGGATGTGCCGCTGGTCGGGGCGCGGATGCACCGTCAGGCCGCTGGCGCCGGAGGCAAGCGCTAAGCGCCCGAGCGCTTCGACGCTCGGCCAGGGCAAGTCGCGCCGGTTGCGCAGCATGGCAACGGCGTTGAGGTTTACGGAGAGCTTGGCGGGCATGGCTGATATCCATCGGTGCTGAAACAGAGGCCCTGCTTCTAAGCCAAGTGCCGTGAGATGACCAACGAGATTCGCAAATGGATGTGATGCCGATTGCTGATAGGCATCACTGTCGGTGGGTCATTTCCTCCACCCGCGTACCGCAAACAGTAATTCCCGTCACCCCTGAAGACGGTGGGCAGATGCTGCAATGCAGCGCATGTTTTGCTGCAGCACACCCAGAAATCACGTCGTCGCGTTGCTATCCCATTTAAAAGAGATTACTTTTAGCACTTATAAAAAAGATCGTTCACGCATAACGTGGAC
This sequence comes from Rhizobium phaseoli, assembly GCF_010668805.1. Lineage (GTDB taxonomy): Bacteria > Pseudomonadota > Alphaproteobacteria > Rhizobiales > Rhizobiaceae > Rhizobium > Rhizobium phaseoli_A. The sequence goes on from NZ_WUFT01000010.1 coordinate 115,393, forward strand.
ATTGTATCGCGTAAACGTAAGCCGCTTACTGCTTCTTTCCCAATGACAAGAACGCCCAGAGGAAAACCCCACTCACCGCGCCTGGGAAGCAACTGGCAAATCCGCATGAGGTGCAACACTATGCCCTAGGAGGGTTCATGCCAGACGGTTCCAAACGCCTGTTTGCTGCCGCCGGTATCGCTTCGGAGGCCCGGTCCAAATACCGGTTCCTGCCTTCGGCCGCGCTGCCGCCGGATCTACCGGATGGTCCGGTGCCTATTGCCGACATGGCCAACGCATTCGGCGTTACGCACAGGACACTGCATTTCTACGAAGAGAAGGGGTTGATTTCGGCCAATCGCATCGGTCTGATGCGGGTCTACGGACAAGACGATGTGATGCGCATGGCGGTCATCACCGTCTGCCGTGAGACCGGAATGCCGATCGCCGTCATCCAGGAGTTGATGGACGAGCTTCGCAAGGCCGAGTCGCAGGAAAGAGCCGAGGCGATGTTCCGCGAAGCACTGCAAGTGCGCAAACGCGAGCTGACGGCTGAGATGTCGACGCTGCATCGCCAGCTCCAGCAGGTCGGCGACCTCCTGGATTACGACGCCAGTGTCGAAGAGCCGCCATTGAACGATAACCAGGACAGCGCAAGCCTGACCCCGCAGGAGCGGCAGTGCTTGGAGCTGATGGCGGAGGGTTATTCCACCCAGCGAATCGCCCGGGCGCTCGACCTGAAACATGACGAAACCAGGGATCTCGAAGCCGCAATCATCCTGAAATTCCGCGCCAACAACCGCTTCCAGGCGATCGCCAAAGCTGTTCTGCTCGGCATCGTCCAAGCATAACCCGCGTGCAAGCCTGACGCACGCCACGTGCAAGCCCGACGCACGCCGCGTGCAAGCTTGCACGCATCATTCCCGACGGCCGCCACCGTCGACTCCTCGCCCAATATCCGAGGCGCGATCGAGGTCAGCGCACGATCGTCAGCGTCTCCGCTGCGCGCGTGATCGCGGTATAAAGCCAGCGTTCGCGCGTATCGCGAAAGGCCCAGCTCTCGTCGAAGAGCACGACGTCGTTCCATTGCGAGCCCTGCGCCTTGTGAACGGTCAGCGCATAGCCATAGTCGAACTCGTCGTAGCGCTTGCGGGTGTTCCAGGGAATCTCGCCTTCGACATCCTCGAAGGCCTGTTTCAAGAGCTTGATCTTGGCAGCCCCCCGATCCATGTCGTCATCCTCAGGCCGGACCAGCAGATTGATGCCGGGCTTCGTCGTTTCCTTGGACGAGGTCATCACCTGCCAGAGCGAGCCGTTGAGCAGGCCCTTGGCCGGATCGTTGCGGAGACAGACGAGCTTGTCGCCGGTCTGCGGATATTCGGCATTGAAGCCTTTCAGCTCGCGCAGGCGCTGATTGTAGCGCCGCCGAGTCTTGTTGGTGCCGACGAGCACCTGGTCGGCATCGAGCACCAGTTGCTGCGTCACCTCGTTTTTCGAGATCACCTTGGCCGTGCCGTAATCGCCGTACATCACCTCCTTGCCCTCACGCACCTGCATGGCGAGCTTGATGATCGGATTATCGCGCGCCTGGCGATGGATATCGGTCAGCAGGTAATCCGGATCCTGATTGGTGAAGTAACCGCCGCCGGTCACCGGCGGCAGCTGGCCGGGATCGCCGAGCACCAGGATCGGCGTGCCGAAGCTCATCAGATCCTTGCCGAGCGCCTCGTCGACCATCGAGCATTCGTCGACGATGATCAGCGCCGCCTTGGCGACCGGGCTTTGCCGGTTGATCGAAAACATCGGTGCGATCGAGGTCTTGCCGGTTTCTTCGTCCTCCACCGCTTCCTCACCGCGCGGTCGGTAGATCAGCGAATGGATCGTCCGGGCGTTGGAGGCGCCGCGCGAACGCAGCACTTGCGCGGCCTTGCCGGTAAAGGCGGCAAACAGTACGTCGCCGTCGACATTCTCGGCGAAATGCTTGGCGAGCGTCGTCTTGCCCGTTCCGGCATAGCCGAACAGGCGAAAGAGCGGCGAGCGCCCTTCATTCAGCCATTTCGAAACAGCCTTGAGGGCTTCGTCTTGTTGCGGCGCAAATTGCATGATCGGACGACTTGGCAGGATTCGCAGGCGTTAGGCAAGGCGGAAAACCGCAAATCGCCCGGTGAGACAATCATCCGTTCTGTTGCCAGCCCATGCCGCTCGCGCACATCGACGGATCCCGCCCGATGGCATCGGTCAGAAAATCCAGAACCGTCTTGACGCGCAGCGGCATGTTGCGCCTCGAGGGATAGACGACCGTGATCGGCAGCCGGCTCGGCTGAAAATCCTCCATCACGGGGATCAGGCGGCCTGCGGCGATATCGGGCACGGCAATGATATGGGAGAGCACCGCCAGGCCCGCGCCGGCAAGGGCGGCTCGGTGAATGGCGACGGCACTGCAGGCGGTCAGCCGCGGCGAGATCCGAACCGAAATGTCTTCGGAACCGTTGGAGAACGACCATGTCGCGGCATCGCCCGCCCTGTTGTAACACAGGCATTCATGGTCCTTGATGTCCTTCGGCGTGCGCGGCGCCGCCTTGCGCGCGAGATAGGCGGGCGATGCGACGAGGAAGGCCGTCGTCCAGCCGATCCGGCGGCAGACGAGACTGCTGTCGGCGACGGAGCCGAGCCGCACTTCGAGGTCGAGGCGCTCCTCGATCATATCGGAGCTTTGCTCCCTGAAGAGCAGTTCGACCGAAAGTTTGGGATGGGCAGCAAGAAGATCGCCCAGCCGTTCGCTGAGATAGAGGCCGAGCGGCGCCGGAACGCTGAGCCTGACCTTGCCGGAAGCCATAGCTCCGTCCGGTCCAGTGGCATCGCCGAGCTCCTCCACCGCTTCGAGAATCCTCAGCGCCATCGGCAGCATCCGCTCCCCCTCCGCCGTCAGCGACAGCCCGCTCGTCGTTCGGTGCAGGAGGCGGGTGTTGAAATGGCCTTCAAGGGCTGCGACCTGCCGCGAGACCGCCGGCTGCGTCACGTCGAGATCGTGTGCCGCCGCCGAAAACGAGCCCGTCTCCACGACGCGCTGGAAGGTCCGTAATGCCGAAACGATATCCATCCCCGCCCCTCATACTTTTGCGCATAGGCTTTATGCAGCCAAACTAGGCTGGAATGGCTTTACAGTCCAGAAATTACGGATATTTTTTATCCATAAGGATACTAAATATCCTTAATTAAAGGAGAGACGACATGACCCAGCGATTGAACTACGCCCAGCAGTCCCCAGAGCTTTTCAAGAAGTTCATGGAATTCAGCATGGCATTGCGCAGCAGCGTGATCGACGAGAAGCTTCAGGCCCTCATCGAGATCCGCGCTTCGCAGATCAATGGATGCGGCTTCTGCCTCGACATGCATGTGAAGCAGGCGAAGATCCACGGCGAGACCGAACTGCGGCTTCATCACGTCGCCATCTGGCGGGAATCGAACCTGTTCGTCCCGCGCGAGCGCGCCGCTCTTGCCTGGACTGAAGCGCTGACGAAGCTTCCCGAGGGAGGCATTCCCGACGAGATTTACGAACGGGTTCGCGGCCAGCTTTCCGAAAAGGAAATCTCCGACCTGACCTTCGTCGTCATGGCCATCAATGCCTGGAACCGCGTCAATGTCGGCTTCAAGACGGTCCCCGGCTCGGCCGACAAAGCCTATGGCCTCGACAAGGCTGGCCTGAACTAAACCTCACAATTCATTGAGAAGATTCACCTTTGACGCTGCCGCATGCCGGCAGCGAACGGAGAACTGTTATGAAAATCGTTGTCATCGGCGGAACCGGCCTCATCGGTTCAAAAACTGTCGAACGCCTGCGCCAGAAGGGACATGAGGTGATTGCCGCCTCGCCGAACTCCGGCGTCAATACGATCACGGGAGAAGGACTGGCAGCGGCGCTCGAGGGCGCGGAAGTCGTGCTCGATCTTGCCAATTCGCCCTCCTTCGAGGACAAGGCGGTGCTCGAATTCTTCGAAACCTCGGGGCGCAATCTTCTCGCCGCCGAGAAAGTCGCCGGCGTGAAGCACCATATCGCGCTCTCCGTCGTGGGCACCGAGCGGCTGCAGGATAGCGGCTATTTCCGAGGCAAGCTTGCCCAGGAAAAGCTGATCAAAGCGTCGGGCATTCCCTATACGATCGTGCATTCGACGCAGTTCATGGAATTCCTCGGCGGCATCGCCCAATCCGGCACCGTCGGCCAGACGGTCCACCTGTCGCCGGCCTATGTGCAGCCGATCGCCTCCGACGATGTCGCCGACGCCATGGCTGAGGTGGCGCTTTCTCCGGCCGTCAACGCCACGATCGAGATATCAGGGCCGGAACGGGCGCGGCTCAGCGAACTCGTCGGCCGATATCTGAAGGCGATGAAGGACCCAAGAACCGTCGAAGCCGACCCGGAAGCCAAATATTTCGGCGTCCGACTCAACGACCAGTCGCTGGTTTCCGACGACAACCCGCGGCTCGGCTCGATCACCTTCGAACAATGGTTCGCAAAATCCGCCCAGCCTAAGTGATCTGCGCCAAGACGCGACCGTTCAGGCGCGTCCTGCTCATCCAAGCAACATGGAGATTCCAATGATCAGAGCATCAGTCCTCGCCGCCGTGGCCCTCGGCTTTCTGACGGCCACCGGCGCCACCGCCCACGACAACAGCAAGTCTGCGAAGGTCACCCTCGTCTATGAGCACGAACTTCCGAACGTGCCGGGCAAGAGCATCAAGGGCGTGCTGGTCGAATATGGCCCGGGCGGCTTCTCCGAAGGCCACACCCATCCCGACTCGGCCTTCATCTACGCCACCGTGCTCGAAGGCGCGATCCGCAGTCAGGTCAATGACGGTCCGGTCAAGGTCTATCATGCCGGCGAGAGTTTCTCCGAAATGCCGGGCGACCGCCACGGCGTCAGCGCCAACGGCAGCGATACGAAGCCCGCCCGCCTGCTCGCCGTCTTCGTCGTCGACACCAAGCAGAAAGAGTTGACCTTCCCGCTGAACAAGTGACGGTCTGTTCACACCGTCCGCGCAAGAACAGGATGATTTTAGGCCGACTCGGCCTAAAATCTGAATCCTGTTCTAAATTAAAGAGTTAGAGCATGATGCCGCCCGAAAACCGTTCACACTTTTCGGCATCATGCTCTGGGCTTCGATGCTTGCGCGGGCGGCCAACATGCTGAATCATGTGCCGCCCGCCATTCCGGAGATTGATAGATGATTCACGACGCGCTCTTCGGCAAGCCTTTGATATCCCTCGTTACAGTCGGCCTTGCCGGTATGGTCGTCTGGTACCTCCTGTCCCGCCAACGGCCGACGATGCGGCTGGTGGTGCAGATCCTCTTCTTTGGCCTGATGACGCTGATCGTCGTCGGCAGCGGCATCGAACCCCACCGGTTTTTGGGGTATCAGTCCGAGGACCCGCAGGCGCTGCTCGTCGTCCTGGCGAAATCGCTCTGGTGGGTCCATCTGGCATGGGCCGTCATCGGTTTCATCAGGCTCTATCTGGTGCTGGAGGGCAGCCCGCGGGAGGCCCGCCTGCTCCAGGATCTCGTCATCGGCGTCGTCTATATCGGCATGGCGCTGTCGATCCTGGCCTTTGTCTTCGGCGTGCCGATCGGAACGCTGGTCGCCACTTCGGGCGTCGTCGCGATCATTCTCGGCCTCGCGCTTCAGAGTACGCTGGCCGACGTCTTCTCCGGCATCGCGCTGACCCTCGGCCGGCCATACATCATCGGCGACTGGATTCTTTTGAGCGACGGCACGGAGGGACGCGTCGTCGAAAGCAACTGGCGCGCCACCCATATCCTGACCGGCGCAAACAACGTCGTCGTTCTGCCGAACAGCTTTCTGGCGAAGCTCGCCCTGACGAATGTCAGCCGTCCGGACGAGAGCCATTTGCTGATCCTGCCCATCCGCATCGCCCCGACCCGGATGCCGGCATCGGTCCGGCAGGTCATGTTGTCGGCACTCGGGAGCTGCAATTCGATCGTGCGCGAACCGCCGCCGGTCGTGGCGCTGAAAGGGCTGGATGCAACGGCCGTCGAAATCGAGCTGCAGTTCCGGGTATCGAGCCCGAGCCAACGCATCCCCGCAAGGAACGAGGTGCTCGATCTCGTCTATCGCCACTGCAAATCGGCCGGCCTGCTGCTCGCCATCCCGGCGGCGGCGGCGGTCCTGACATCGGAACTGCCGAGCGAGGAAACCGCGCGGCCGCCTCGTGTGACCCCACTCGAACTGATCGAGGCCATCCCGATCTTTGCGGCGCTGACATCGGATGAAAAGCGCAAGCTCGCCGAAACGACAGCCGTGCGCGAATTCCGCAAGGGCGACGTGATCGTGCAGGAGGGCGAAATGCTGCCGTCGCTGATGATGGTGCGGGCAGGCATTATCGCAGCGCGGCACGGAGATGACGAACGCGGGCGGCTCGCGCCAGGTGATTTTTTCGGAGAGACCGGACTGCTTGCGGCCATGCAGGAAGTCTGCACCCTGGAGGCTCTGACCGCCGTGACTGTCTATGAAATCGATCAGCAGGCCTTCGCACCGCTGCTGAATGAGCGTCCGGCGCTGGCGGAAGAAATTGCCGAAGACCTCGCTCTCCGCGCGGCGCGATTCCGTGACGATGCCACCTTGCCCGCGGAACCCGCCCACAGCGCGCGCGCCATCCTGAAAACCATCAGGACCATCTTCAGGGCCTAGCGCATCGTGCTTTCGAAAATCGGAATCGATTTTCGGAAAGCACGATGCGCGGATTGAAAGCGTTACAGCGTCCTTTGCGCGACTCACAAGACGCGCAGCGCTGTATTCAGCCGGCGCGCTTGAGAACCCATTCGAAGGTACTCCGCCAAAGCTCGGCCGGCACTTCCTCGGACAAAGTGCCGACCAGATCGGAAAGCCGGACGCGTCGCAGCGTATCCCGCCAGGCCTCGTCGGCTTCCCACATGACGCGGGCGACCGCGCATGGTTTGCTGTCGCAATACCCTTCGGCCCGACAAGGATTGTTCGCCCGGATGTTCGTGCAGGTGAAGCTCAGCGCCTTGCCCTCGACCGCCTCGACGATCTCGAGAAAATTGATCTCAGACGGCGCCCTCGCAAGTCTGTAACCGCCGCTCGGCCCAAGCGTGGTCTCGACGAGCGACGCCTGGGAAAGGCTCTGCAGCGCCTTGGAGAGATATTCCTTCGGCAGACCGTGAAGCTCTGCGAGCGCCTTGGTGGAAAGGTACCTGCCCTCGGGCAGGCCTGCGAGAATGGCGCAGCAATGAAGCGCCCACTCGACCTGGCTTTTCAGGATCATTCAGCAACTCGCATGATGGCTGTTTCAGGATGCGAAATTAAGGATATAAACTATCCGAAAATCGACGCGATGTAAACGACCGGCAAAGCAGCGTGTTGCTGCTTGAGCGGCGATTTAGCTGTCTTCGTCTTCTTTCCCACTGAGCGCCTGGTCATTTTCAATTCCGGCAAGCAGCTTGCGCAGCAGCGCCGCCAACGCGTTGCGCTCGTTCGCATCAAGTGCTTGCAAAAACGCGGATTCGCTCGCCATGTCGGTGCGGAAAGCCTTTTCGGCGAGTGCGGCGCCGGCCTCGGTCAATGCCACCAGCACGCTGCGCCCGTCACGTTGCGATTTTTCGCGGCGGATCAGCCCCGCTCTCTCCAGCCGGTCGAGCCTATGGGTCAGGCCCCCTGAGGAAATCATCAGCGCCGCATACATGTCGGTCGGGGTCAGCCGGTAAGGCGGTCCGGACCGGCGAAGCGTTGCGATCACGTCGAACTCGCCGCGGTCGAGGCCGAAATCGGCAAAGGTCGCCTCGATGCTGGGGCGCACCAGGTTAGACAGCCGAAACGCCCGCCCGAGAATCGCCATCGGCTCCGTATCCAGGTCGGGCAGCTCCAGCCCCCATTGCCGGCGCAGACGGTCGACATGGTCTTCTGCGGACCGAGCCTTGTCCGCGGGGCGATGGTCGTCCCCCTCAATTCCATTCGTCATCTCTGCCTCTTATCACGACAGGCAAAACATACACCTTCCATTCCGGGCGAGGAAGATATCTTGACAAGAAGACAGTTTTCACAATATATCTTCTCGAGAAGATAGTTTAGCAGGCTGCGCAAGCGGGAGGCACGTGATGTTCAGTATTCTTCGCCACCAGGAACCGCGTCCCGATCAGAGCCGGACCATCCGCTTCGAAGGCCGCGATCACGGCGGCGCGGTATCGCTTTTTATCGTCGACAACGAGCCGGGCCAGGGGCCCGACCTGCATGTCCATCCCTATTCCGAGACATGGGCGGTCAGAAAGGGCGAAGCCGAGTTCACCCTGGGTGACACCAAGATCCGCGCCTTTCCCGGCGATATCGTTGTCGCCGACGCCAATATTCCGCATCGTTTCGAGAATATCGGCACCGGACGGCTCGAAGTCGTCTGCATCCATGCGAGCGACACGATCCTGCAGGAGTTTGTCTGAGGCGAGTCGCCCTGAGATAACGGACGACAAGAAAGAGGAGTGACCGCAATGCCCAAGATGATCTTCGTGAACCTGCCGGTAAAAGACATTGCGGCCGCGACCCGCTTTTACCAAGCGATCGGCTGCAGCAAGAACGAACAGTTCAGCGACCACCAGGCATCGAACATGGTCTGGTCCGAGGCCATTATCTTCCACCTGCTGACGCGCGATTACTTCGCCACCTTCACGCCGAAGCCCGTCGCCGAAGCGCAGAAGGCGAGCGAAGTGCTGATCGCCCTGACGATGGACAGCCGCAAAGAGGTGGACGCCATCGTCGAAGCGGCAGCCGGCGCCGGCGGCAGAGCCGATCCGCGCGCGCCGACGGACATGGGCTGGCTCTACAACCGCGCCTTCGAGGATACCGACGGTCATATTTTCGAAGCCGTGTGGGTCGATATGGCGGCGGCATCCATTTCCGGGCAATAGCGCGTTAGGCGCCCGGTGCGACCGGGTTGTACGGCCTGCGCGGGCCAGGCCGTCGCACCGCTACAAAACTTTTCCCCGTTGGAATAAAACCGCCTCGTCTGGTGTCTCATCTCAGGCATCGCAAAATTGCGTGCCCAATTCTCAAGGAGAGACATCATGAGATCCGTGAAATTCCTGTCCGTCGTGGCGGCTGCCGCCCTTGCCGCGACCGCTGCTTTCGCCGCCACTCCTGTCAAGGAAGTCGAATCCACCAAGGGCAAGGTTCTTGCCGGCGACAACGGCATGACCCTCTACACCTTCAAAAAGGACGCCAAGGGCGTTTCCAACTGCAACGACGATTGTGCCAAGAACTGGCCGCCGCTGATGGCCGCTTCCGATGCCAAGGCCGATGGTGCATATTCGATCATCGACCGTAAGGATGGCAAAAAGCAATGGGCCAAGGACGGCATGCCGCTTTATTACTGGGTCAAGGACAAGAAGGCGGGCGACATCACCGGCGATGGCGTCGGCGGCAACTGGGAACTTGCCAAGCCTTGATCATCAGAAAGCGGCTGGCGTGAAAACACCCGCACCCGAAAGTTTCGAGGGCCAGGTCCTGGCCCTCCTGCCCTCGCTCCGGCGCTATTCGCGCAGCCTCGCGCGTTCGGATGCCGATGGCGAGGATTTGCTCCAGGATTGCGTCGAAAAGGTGCTGGCGCGCCGTGGCCAATGGCGCGGGCTTAACCTGCGCGGCTGGGTCCTGACCATCATGACCAATCTCTACCGCAACGGCCGACGCGGCAGGGCGCGCGACGCCCTGGTCGAACTCGACGCAGCAGGGGACATCGCCGCTCCAGAACCGCCGGCCGATCCACTGGAGCGCGCCCGGCTCGACAACGCGCTGAACAGCCTTTCGGAGGAGCACCGCGCCGTGCTGATGCTCGTGGTCATCGAAGGGTACACGTACAGCGAGGTTGCCGCTTCCCTCGACATTCCTATCGGCACCGTCATGTCCCGGCTGTCGCGCGCCCGCCAGCGCGTCGCCGAGAGGCTGAAGGCCGATAACGTCATTACGCTTCGGAGACCGAAATGAACGAAACCAACCCGATCGTCACCGAAGCCGATCTCCACGCCTATGCCGACGGCCAGCTGCCGGAAACCGCGCGTGCCCGCGTCGAGGCCTTCCTTGCCGATAATGCCAACGAGGCGGCGATGGTCGCCGAATGGCAGGTGCAGAATAGCGGCATCCGATCTCTGTTTTCAGGATATGAGCAGGCGAAAGACACCGACCCACTGCTGGTCGCCCCCACACGCGCGGTCTCCTCTACGCCGAAACGCTGGGCGATCGTCGCCGCGGCCGTCGTCGTGTTCGCGCTCGGCGCCGCCAGCGGCCATTATGGCCCGGCACTGCTGGAAAGGCCGGAGTTGCAGCTTACCGGCTCAGAAACCCTGCCGAAACAGGCGGAGACCGCCTTCATGGTCTACGCCGCCGAGGTTCGCCACCCGGTCGAGGTCTTCGCCGACGAGGAGGTTCATCTCGCCACCTGGCTCGGCAAGCGTCTGGCCATCCAGAACCTGAAGATCCCCAATCTTCAGCCGCTCGGTTTCAAGCTGGTCGGCGGCCGCCTGCTGCCGGTCGATGACAGGCCGGGCGCCATGTTCATGTACGAGAACCAGGCCGGCGAACGCCTGACCGTCATCGTCGGCCGCAACACGCAAAACCGCACGACCAGCTTCCGCTTCGCCTCCTCGGGCAACCTCGAAACCTTCTACTGGATCGACGGCGAACTCGGTTATGCCGTCACCGGCGAAATCTCCAGGCAGACGCTGCGTGATGTTGCCGAGGAATGCTACAGGCAGTTTCCGTCGTGAAGATCAGCGTAGCGGATCGTTGGCAAGTTCGATCGGCTGCCCATGCGGCGTGGCTTCGGCGGCCCGCTTCCAGCTCTGCTGCAGGTCGAGAATAACGGATGCATCCGCTATGCCGCGGCTGACGAGCAGTTCGGAAAGGGCCGCCACCCAGCAGTCAAAATAATCGCTGCCATCGCCAGCGCGGCCGGGCTTATGCAACTCCTTGGACAGGGCCTCGGCCCATTCGCCCCAGGCGAACAGCCCCTTCTCATGCAGATGCACCGTCATGGCGAACGCGTCCGCCGCCCAAGGCTCGGGAAAAACCGGATCACCTTCAGGCGACCTCGGCAACCCAAGCGATTGCGCCAGTTGAGACGGCGTCTCACAAACGCTCAAGATAACTCTCCCATGCATCGATGGAGACCGTCAGGGACGGATCCGCTCCCTCGCCCCAGATCTCACCGCCGCCGAAGACGACGGTATAGAGCCATTGCGGATTCTCGCCTCCGCCATGCGCATTGTCGTCGGGAAAGACGAAAGCCCCTTGCACCGCCTCGACGACACCCGTCTTGGCGCGCGCATAACGCGGCAGCCGCGTATGGGTGGTCGGATTGAAATTCTTCGTCCTCACCGTCTCGCCGACCGCAAAGCGCGGTGCGGTTTCGACAGGACGATCGCAAGGCCCGCCTTTTGCCAGCGCCCCCGGCACCATCTCCGCCTTCAGCACCCGCTTTGGCACAGCGCCGTCCTGCAGCTTGCGGCCCGACAACAACTCCTCGCGCTTCGCAAAACCGTGGCGCGCGAGCAACGTCTCGACGCCGCGAATCCAGATCTCGTAGTAGCTGGCGGCGAGATAATCGGCCGGCGGAATGTTTTCGCGTGCATGCCGGCTTTCATCGATCGTCCATGCGCCGAAAGCTCCGCAGGAAAGCGTGATGCCGAGCGCCCGCTTTTCCCATTCGGCATGAAAATAAGGCTCGTCCTTTTCGGGCGCGACAGGCCCGAAGCCCATCTGCCCACCAAGATCGTGCGGTCCGTTCATGGCAGAGCCTCCGGGCTGCCGGCAGCTGAAATCTTCGAACTGCCGGCAGCTGAGACCTTCCAGCTGCCTGCGATTGCCGTGCCGATCATCGCATCGCGGCTGACCAGGCCGGCAAGTGCTGCCTCGTCCATTCCGTCCGTGCCTTCCGGCCGCTCGGGGATAACGAGATAACGCAGCTCCGCCGTCGAATCCCAGACGCGGATCTTCTTCTCCTCAGGCAGTGTCAGCCCGAATTCGGCAAGCACGCCGCGCGGATCGATGACAGCGCGCGAGCGATAGGCCGGCGCCTTGTACCACACCGGCGGCAGGCCGAGCACCGACCAGGGATAACAGGAGCAGAGCGTGCAGACGACAAGGTTATGGGTCTCGGCCGTGTTGAAGACGGCGCGCATATGCTCGCCCTGCCGGCCGGTATAACCGAGGCTCGCAATCGCTGCCGTCGCATCGCGCTTCAGCCAGTCGGCGAAATCGGCATCGCTCCAAGCCTTGGCGACGACATGCGCACCGTTCCTCGGCCCCACCTTCGTCTCATAGGTCTCGACAATCGCATCGATCGCTGCCGGGTCGATCAGCCCCTTCTCCGTCAGCAGCGTTTCCAGCGCTTTCACGCGGGCCTGCATGTCGGAATAGTGGTTGTCGTGGTCATGATTGGGGTGGTGGCCGTGGTCGTCATTTTGGTCATGGTCGTCGTGCATCGCGATATCCTCCCGGAACGCGGATAGGCGTCCCGTTTCCTTAAAGCTCGCAGCTCGCTCCTCCTCTTCTCCCCAGCGGGGAGAAGGTGGCCCGAAGGGTCGGATGAGGGGCCACGCGGCACACCCACCATGATTGCCCTTCGCTTGCGCTCCGTGCATTCGCGGCTCTGCCGCTCGCCCCCTTATCTGCCTTCCGGCATCTTCTCCCCGTTGGGGGAGAAGCGGAATCGTGGCAACGGCCCGCAAAACCTAAAGCATCCTCGTAAAGCCGTCTTCCTTCCTTCTATCATACGCCACAAGCCCGCCAAGCCCTTCTATCCGCCTTAAACTTTTCCGCTAATCTCCTGCCATGAACATTCTGATTCTCGGTGCAACCGGCTTCATAGGCTCCGTCGTCGCGGCCCGGCTCGTCGCCGATGGCCATGCCGTGACCGGGCTCGGCCGCAATCCCATGCGTGCCCGCCTGAAACAGCCGGCGATCGACTGGCGCCGTGCCGATCTCTCTCGCATGACGAAAGCGGACGACTGGGACGAGATCCTCAAAGACCAGCAAGTCGTCGTCAATTGCGCCGGCGCGCTCCAGGACGGGCCGGCGGACGATCTGGCCGCTACGCAAGCCGAGGCAATGCTGGCGCTCTACCTCGCCGCCAAACGCGGGTCTCAGCCTATGATCGTGCAGATATCGGCACGGACCACCGGCGCAGCGGGCGACCTGCCCTTCCTGGCCACCAAGCGTCGGGCCGACGAGGCGCTGGCGGCAAGCGGCCTGCCTTGCCTCATCCTGCGCCCTGCCCTCGTTCTCGGCCGCAATGCCTATGGCGGTTCATCGCTGCTCAGGGCGCTTGCCGCCCTCCCCCTGGCGCTGCCGCTCGTCCATGCCGAAAGCCCGGTCGAAACCCTGTCTGTGGACGATGTGGCGGAAGCCGTGTCGCGGGCGGTCGTAGGCGGCCTCCGGGGTGATATCGATCTCGCCGCCGACGAAGTCCTGACGCTCGCCGATCTCGTCAGCCTTCACCGGCAATGGCTGGGCTTGCCGCCCGCCCGCGTCCTGTCCCTTGCCACGTGGCTTGCAAGGCCGGTGACATGGCTTGCCGATATATCAGGGCTGCTCGGCTGGCGTTCGCCGCTACGCTCGACGGCGATGACTGTCATGTCGGAAGGCATACGAAGCGCGAAAGGAGAGAGCAGCATCGTCGCGACATCCGCTGCGGCAACCCTTTCGGCCAATCCCTCCGGCGTGCAGGATCTCTGGTTTGCCCGGCTCTATCTCCTGAAGCCGCTCGTCATATCGGGCTTCTCCGCCTTCTGGCTGCTCTCCGGCCTGATCCCGCTGCTTGCGATCGAGAAAACATCCGCCCACTTCCTGCCATTCATGCCGGAGGTCGCGGCAACGGCTCTGACGCTTGCGACCTGCCTGATCGACGTCGCACTCGGCGCTGCCGTCCTCGTGCGTCCGCTCGCCAAACGCGCTCTTCTCGGCATGCTTGCCGTGTCCTTCGCCTATCTGACCGGCGCCAGCCTGCTCGAACCCGCGCTCTGGCTCGATCCGCTCGGCGTCCTCGTCAAGGTGATGCCGTCGATTCTGCTGACGCTGACAGCCCTCGCCACCCTGGTTGATCGCTGATGCTTGAGCAATGGCTGCTCCTTGCCCATGTCATCGGCGCGACCGTGCTCTTCGGCACCGGCGCCGGCATCGCCTTCTTCATGGTGATGGCGCATCGCACGCGGGAGCCCGTCCTGATCGCCCATGTCGCCGGAACCGTCGTCATTGCCGATACGATCTTCACCGCCACCGCCGCCATTTTCCAGCCCGTAACCGGATATCTGCTGGCGCGGGCGATCGGCTGGGAGCTGTCGGAAGGTTGGATTGCGCTGTCGCTGCTGCTTTATATCTTCACCGGCCTGTTCTGGCTGCCGGTCGTCTGGATCCAGATCCGGCTGCGCGATCTCACCCGTGTCGCAGCAAAATCCGGAAGCGCATTGCCGCCAGCCTATTTCAGCCTCTACCGCATCTGGTTCGCCTGTGGCTTTCCGGCCTTCTTTGCTGTCATCGGCATTCTCTGGCTGATGCTGACGAAACCGTCGATCGCCCTATTTTAGCATCGGCCAGAGGCTCGCCACCAGAAGCACCGCCATGCTGATGTTGAACCATTTCAGCCGTACCGGATCGGAAAGCCATTCCCTCAGCGCCGAGCCGAAACCCGCCCATGTCGAAACGCTCGGCACATTGACCGCCGCAAAGGCCAGGCCGACGAGGAGCACGCTGACGAGATAGAGCTCCGGATTGGTATAGGTCGCCATCGCAGTGACCGCCATTACCCAGGCTTTCGGATTGACCCACTGGAAGGCCGCCGCCGAGAAGAAGGACATCGGCTCGACGCCGCTCCTGCCTTCGGCGAGCGACCGCGAAGAGGCGATCTTCCAGGCGATCCAGACGAGATAGACGCCGCCGGCAAATTTCAGCGCCGTATAGACGACCGGCACCGTATGCAGCACTGCGCCGAGCCCGAGGCCGACACCAATCAGCAGCGAGAAGAAGCCGACACCGATGCCGAACATATGCGGGATCGTTCTGCGGAAGCCGAAATTCACGCCCGATGCGAAGAGCATCATATTGTTCGGCCCCGGCGTGATCGACGTCGTGAAGGCGAAGAGAATGAGGGCGAAAAACGTATCCAGCGGCATGCGGCCTCCCGAACCGACCCCTTTCGGCCGGTTCATTTAGGTCAGCATAACTGTCCAAAACCACCCATACCATTGCATCATTGTCATGGTGACAGGATTACTTGAAAGATGGCGACACGGCCCAATCTTTTGCCGAGGAAGAAAACCATGCAGGACGACCCGATTCCATCGATCAAATTCCCGAACGGCGCGGAAGTGCCGGCGCTCGGCCAGGGAAGCTGGGCCATGGGCGAGGATGCCGGCCACGCCCGAGCCGAGATCGAAAGCCTCAAGGCCGGCATCGATCTCGGCATGACGCTGATCGACACCGCCGAAATGTACGGCGACGGCGGCGCCGAGGAAATCGTCGGCCAGGCGGTCAGCGGACGCCGCGACGAGGTCTTCATCGTCAGCAAGGTCTATCCCTGGAATGCCAGCCTGAAAGGCACGATCGAAGCCTGCGATCGCAGCCTCGAACGGCTCCGCACTGACCGCATCGATCTCTATCTTCTGCACTGGCGCGGCAGCCATCCGCTGGCCGAGACCGTCGCGGCCTTCGAAATGTTGAAGCTATCCGGCAAGATCGGCGCCTGGGGCGTCTCCAACTTCGACACCGACGACATGGAGGAACTGCTCGGAGTACCCGACGGCGCCAATGTCGCCGCCAATCAGGTCCTCTACAATCTCTCCCGCCGCGGCATCGAATTCGATCTATTGCCCTGGTGTCAGAGCCACAAGATTCCAGTCATGGCCTATTCGCCGATCGAGCAGGGACATATCCTGCACCACCCCGAACTGATCCGTATCGCCAAGGCCTATCAGGCAACGCCCGCCCAGCTGGCGCTCGCCTTCCTGCTCGAACGCGACGGCGTCATCGTCATCCCGAAGACATCGAATGCCGAACGCGCGGCGGAAAACCGCGGCTGCGTCTCACTCGACATCACCGACGAGGACTGGCAGGCGCTCGACGCCGCCTTCCCGCCGCCGGCAAAGAAAAAGCCGCTGGAGATGCTCTGACCCCCAGCGGCTTTCAGCATTGTTGTGGTGCCGGCTCACATCCCCTGCGCGCCGCGGTTCATCGCCGCGATGCCGGTGCGGCAGACCTCGATGAGGCCGAGCGGCTTCATGATCGCCACAAATTGGTCGATCTTCGAGGACTTGCCGGTGATCTCCAGAATGAAGTGATCAATCGTCGCATCCACCACCTTGGCATGGAAGGCGTCGGCAAGGCGCAGCGTCTCGGCGCGCATCTCGCCCTCGCCGACCACCTTGACCAGCGCCACCTCACGCTCGATCGGCCGCTCCTGGCCGAGTTCGCGGGCGCGCACCGTCAGGTCGACGACGCGGTGCACCGGCACGATGCGCTCGAGCTGCGCCTTGATCTGCTCCAGCACCTGCGGTGTGCCGCGCGTGACGATGGTGATGCGCGATAGATGCGCCTGATGCTCGGTCTCGGAGACCGTCAGACTCTCGATATTGTAGCCGCGGCCGGAAAACAGGCCGATGACCCGGGCAAGAACGCCCGGCTCGTTATCGACGAGAATGGAAAGCGTGTGGCTTTCGATCGCCGCCGTTTCCGGCGAGATGAAGTAGGCGGAGCCCGTGGGCTGTAGGTGTGCGTTCATGGTCTTGAGTTTCCTCTTCCCTGCCGCATAACCCCGAAAATCGGAGACGATTATGCGCAAATTAAAATGTCAAACGAGGGCGCGGCCCTTGGCATCGATTGCATTGGCGACCGCTTCGTCGGTGGCCTCGTCAGGCAGCAGCATTTCGTTGTGGGCCTTGCCCGAGGGAATCATCGGGAAACAATTGGCGAGATTGGCAACGCGGCAATCGAAAATGACCGGCTTTCTAACCTCGATCATCTCCATAATAGTGTCGTCGAGATGCTCCGGCTTTTCGCAGCGCAGGCCGACGGCGCCATAGGCTTCCGCCAGCTTGACGAAATCAGGCATCGCCTCGGTATAGGAGTTCGACAGCCGGTTGCCGTGCAGCAGCTGCTGCCACTGGCGCACCATGCCCATGTACTGGTTGTTCATGATGAAGATCTTGATGGGTGCATCGTGCTGGATCGCCGCCGACATTTCCTGGATACACATCTGGATCGAGGCATCGCCGGCAATGTCGATGACGAGGCTGTCGGGATGGGCGATCTGCACGCCGAGCGCTGCCGGCAGACCATATCCCATCGTGCCGAGGCCGCCCGAGGTCATCCAGCGATTCGGCTGCTCGAAGCCGAAGAACTGTGCCGCCCACATCTGGTGCTGGCCAACCTCGGTGGTGATGTAGGTGTCGCGGTCCTTGGTATGCGCGTAGAGCCGCTCCAGCGCATATTGCGGCATGATGACGTCGTTGCTCCTGGTATATGCGAAGGAGTTACGCGCCCGCCAGCGACCGATATCTGACCACCAGTCCTCGAGGCGACCCTTTTCCGGCTTCTTCGGCAGCGCCCGCCACAGGCGGACCATGTCTTCGAGGACATGGCCGACATCGCCGCGGATGCCGATATCGACACGGACGTTCTTGTTGATCGAAGATGGATCGATATCGATGTGGATCTTCTTCGAGTTCGGCGAAAAGGCATTGAGACGGCCGGTGATGCGGTCGTCGAAACGGGCGCCGATGCAGACCATGACGTCGCAGTCGTGCATCGCCATGTTGGCCTCGTAGGAGCCGTGCATGCCGAGCATCTTCAGCCAGTTCTTGCCCGAAGCAGGATAGGCGCCGAGACCCATCAGCGTCGAGGTGATCGGGAAATCGGTGAGCTCGACCAGTTCGCGCAGCAGCTTGGAAGCCTCAGGCCCGGAATTGACGACGCCGCCGCCGGAATAGATCACGGGACGACGCGCATTCGCCATCAGCTCGATCGCCGCATGGATCTGGTTGAGGTCACCCTGGATCTTCGGCTGGTAGCTCTTCTGGATCGCGTAATCGGCGGGCGGCGTGTAGGTGCCGGTCGCAAACTGCACGTCTTTCGGAATATCGACGACGACAGGGCCTGGACGGCCGGACTGGGCGATGCGGAAAGCTTCGTGAATGACTGCAGCGAGCTGGTTGACGTCCTTGACCAGCCAATTGTGCTTGGTGCACGGCCGGGTGATGCCGACCGTATCGCATTCCTGGAAGGCGTCGGAGCCGATCAGCGGCGTCGGGACCTGACCGGTCAGGCAGACGAGGGGGATCGAATCCATCAGCGCGTCCTGCAGCGGCGTGACCGCATTGGTAGCGCCCGGGCCCGAGGTCACCAGCATGACGCCGACCTTTCCGGTGGAGCGCGCGTACCCTTCGGCCGCATGACCTGCCCCCTGCTCATGGCGGACGAGGATGTGCTTGACGTCTTCCTGCTGGAAAATCTCGTCATAGATCGGCAGGACCGCGCCGCCGGGATAGCCGAAGATATGTTCGACGCCGTTGTCCTTCAGCGCTTTGAGAACGATCTCCGCTCCCGTCATCCGATTGCCTGCCGCCTGATTGTCCGTGCTCATCTGTCTGTTCCGTTGATGCTGGGATTGCGTTTGTGGCCGGAAGCCCGAATTTCGGGCATAAAAAAAGGCTCCGGAGGAGCCTGTCATCTAGCGCATGGGTGGCTACCGCCGGATGGTTACACCATCCTGCCCATGCGCTTTCCCACCACGATAAGAGCCGTTGCGATTTTCATGGTCGGAAGTGATAGACAGAAAATTTCGCAGCGTCAACGCATGCCGCAATAAAAATCCATCCTCGCTCCTTTACCCTCTAAAAACCATGGTTTGAAGGATTTGTTAAAGGATGGACTTTATTCTTATGTCCCATTGCAGGGAGTAGCCCTTTGCTCAACAACGACTTGCGCGTGTCTGGCAAGGCAGGCGAGCACGATCGCCGCGACGGCCATGCGCCGGGAAATCGTTTTCTCGGCCGCGTCGTTGCGTGCAGCGGCTCGCGGGCGACGATTGCCGCCGTCGCCGAAGAAGGCGGCACCGACCTAACCGAACTCTGGTCCGTCGGCCGGCTGATTTCGATCAGTGTCGGCCGCAACCGCGTCGTCGCCCTCGTCTATCAGATGAACACCGGAAGCCATGCCTGGGGCGAAGGCGAGGACAATAATTTCAGGATCGAGACCGAGTTGCTCGGCGAAGTCCGTGTCGACGAGGACGGGCGCGAGGAATTCTCGACCGGCATCTCCTCATACCCTTATCTCGGCGCCATCGCCCACCGCATCCGCGCTGCCGACCTGATACGCATCTATGATGCCGGCCAGGGTACGACCGCCGTCATCGGCAAGCTGACGCAGGACGAAAGCATCGACGCGGCGATCCACATTCCGTCGATGCTTTCGAAGCATTTCGCCGTCGTCGGCTCCACCGGCGTCGGCAAGTCGACGGCCGTGTCACTGCTCTTGCACAAAGCGATCGCGGCGGATCCGAAACTGCGTGTGCTGATCCTCGATCCGCATAACGAATTCGCCGCTGCCTTTCCCAACCATGCCGTCACAATCGATACCGATACGCTCGATCTGCCCTTCTGGCTGATGCGATTGGAGGAGTTTGCCGAAGTCGTCTTTCGCGGCCGCCCGCCAGTGCCCGAAGAACTCGACATGCTGCGCGATATCCTGCCGGAAGCCAAGCGCGCCTTCCGCGGCAGCGACAACTCGCTGGTTCGGCGCACGACGGAAAAGAGTTCCATCACCGCCGACACGCCGGTGCCCTACCGCATGGCCGATCTGCTGGCGCTGATCGACGAGCGCATCGGTCGCCTGGAAGGCCGTACGGAAAAGCCCTTCCTGCGGTCACTGAAGATGCGCCTGATCGCCGCGATCAACGATCCCCGCTACCACTTCATGTTCTCCAACAATACGATCACCGACACGATCACCGAGACCATTGCGCAGATCTTCCGCGTTCCGGGCGAAAACCGGCCGATCTGCACCTTCCAGCTCGCCGGCATTCCTTCCGAGGTGGTCAATTCGGTCGCCTCCGTGCTCTGCCGCATGGCCTTCGAGGTGGCGCTGTGGAGCGAAGGCGCCATCCACATGCTGGTTGTTTGCGAAGAAGCCCACCGCTACATCCCCTCCGATCCGAGCCTCGGCTTCGTGCCGACGCGCCAGGCGATCGCCCGCATCGCCAAGGAGGGACGCAAATACGGCGTCTCGCTCGGCATCATCACCCAGCGGCCGGGCGAGCTCGACCAGACGATCCTCTCGCAGTGCTCGACGCTCTTTGCCATGCGCCTTGCCAATGACCGAGACCAGGAAATCATCCGCTCGGCCATCCCGAACTCGTCGATCTCGACGACGAGTTTCATCTCCTCGATCGGCAACGGTGAGGCGATTGCCTTCGGCGAGGCGATCAGCGTGCCGATGCGCATGCGCTTTTCCCGCGTCGACGAGAGCCTGCTGCCGAAGGCAAACAGCGCCAGCAACAAACACAGTGAGGAAGATCCGGATACGGTCGATCTGCGCAAGATCGTCACCCGCATGCGGGCGGTCACTGTCGGACCCGACATCTCGAATTTCCAGGTGAGCTATGCTGCGTCCGCCGCAGGCCTCGACGAGGCCGATGCAGCCGACGAGGATATCGACGCAATGCCCTACGCGCCGCCTTCGCCGTCATCCGCTCCGCTCGAATCCTACCGGCGCGAACTGCTGCCGCAGACGCCGCGACTGGACCCGGCCGCGCCGCCGGCGATCGACCCCCGGCTGGACGCGCTCCGCCGCGAGATGCGCCGCGAGGAGCCGGTCTTTCCCCGGCCCGCACCGCCGACGGACCAGCCCGCGATCACCCGCCGGGAACCCGGCACGTCGCTGCGCGAAAGCATCCTGAAGAAACCGCTGAGCAGCCTCTACAACAAGGATTGACTCTGGCGCCCCGTCTCCTGGGTGATCAGCGGCCGGGCAGCGTCGAGCACCCGTTGTCGGTCCGCCGATCCTAGCGGCAAGAGTGGCCGCGGAAGCTCCGCCCGGCCGAGTGAGAGATGCTCGACCAGCATATAGATCACGCGGATGCTTCCGAATGCCTTGAACGTTTCCCAGAGCGGCTGGAAAAGCCTATCAAGCCGATGCGTCTCCTCGCCGTTGCCGGCCATGGCAGCCTTGGTCAGGGCGAGGGCTATGCGCGGCAGCAGGCCGCCGATGACGCTATACCAGGCGTCGGCGCCCGAAAGCAGCGCTTGGCCTGCACCCCAGTCGCCGCTGTAGCCGATCGCGAGATTGGTCTCTTCCCGCAAAGCCGCGAGTTCCCCCTGCAGATCGCCATCGGCCGGCAGCGGCATCTTCACCGCCCTGATCGTCTCGATGGCGGACAGGCGCTGCAAAAGGTCTCGGCTGAAGGTGAAATGGGTCGTGCCCGGATTATTATAGATGCAGAGCGGCAGCTTCGCTGCCTTCGTGACCGCCAGGAAATGTTCGTAGGCTTCGTCCTGGGTCAACGGCGAATAGGAGACGGGGGCAAGCAGAAGAGCATCGACGCCGGCAGCCTCCGCATCGCTCGCTAAATCCTGCGCGTGGTCGGTTCTCAGAGCGCCGACGCCGACGAGGATGGGAACACGGCCGTTGACACATTCGACCGCCGCCTCGACGGCCCGCCGCCGCTCCTCGCGGGTGAGGTAGGCGTAGATCCCGGTGCTGCCGAGAAGGCCGATGGAGGCGACGCCCGCTTCACACAAAGGTTCCAGCAGACGGCAGAGGGATTCGGTGTCCACGCGGCCATCTATATCGGCGGGGGTCGGCGGAAACGCCGAAAGGCCATGAAACGGAGAGGCAAGAGACATGATGCGATCCTGAAAACGATCAGTGGAAAACAGCAGGCGCGATCCCGCACCGGCAAAGAAGATGTCGAGACTTCCCTCGATCAGCGGCGCGCCCTGGCATAACCGCGCACCATCGGCGCCGTCGAGAAAAAGCATGGCATACTGACGGCTGCGCGTTGATGAGTCCACACCGTGGTGCGAATGTCCGTTGCGCCGTCGGAGACGGCAGCTTTTCAGAGAGAGCGATCGTGAAATCCATCTTGAACTTCATCATTGTCTTCAGTGTTGGCGTTCCTCTCGCGACGGCAGCGGAGGCTGCCGGCTTCGACTGTTCCAAGGCGGGCAGCGCCGATGAAAAGATCGTCTGCGACGACAGCCGGCTCTCCCGGCTCGACGAGCTTTTCAACCGACGCTACGTCGCTCAGAAAAAAGCAGCACCCGACGAGGATACCGTCCATACCACCCGCAATTTCCTGGCGGATCGGCGCGATTGCGGTGACGACAGGTCGTGCATTTTGAGCGCCTATCTCGCCGTCCTCTGGAATATCTCGCCCGACAAAAACGATTTCATGCAGGGGATTTCAGCCCAGTCTCTCGCGGGCAGCCAATTGCCCAAGGCAACCGCGATTCCCGCGAAAGCCGGACGCTGTGCGACCACATCGGTTCTTGAGGTCCATCCCCGCCTCGGCAATGGCGGCGCGGCTGACGATGCGGACTTCGACAGCGGCACGGGTATCGATTATGCCAATGACGGCTACCAGGTCTCTTATAACAGGGAGGAAGCGCTGCTCAGATCGAAGCCCGGCGATCCGGTCACCATGTGCCTGGTCGAGATCGACCGCGATTGCAGCCCCGACGAGGGCGGGAGGCTGTTCCTCGTCACCAACGGCCGCACCCATGAAAGCTGGATTCTCCCCGATGCCCAGCACAAGTGCGGCGGCTGACGGTCCACCATCGGCTAAACCGTCAGCCGCTCCCAGCTCTCGTCCATCTGGTTGCGGAACCATGTCATCTGCCGCTTGGCATATTGCCGCGTCGCCGCGGCCCCCTTCTCCAGCACCTCGTCGCGGGTCATCTCGCCGTTCAGCATCGCCGCGATCTGCGAGACGCCGATCGCCTTCATCACAGGCGCCTCGGCGGGCAGGCCGAGCGCAAGCAGCGTCTTCACCTCGTCTTCCGCGCCTTGGCGCAGCATCTTTTCGAAACGACCGTTGATGCGCTGATGCAGCACCGCCCTGTCCGGCAGCACGACAATCTTGCGGGCCTGGGCAGCGTCGATCACCATCGGTCCCGAGCGGCCCTGGAATTCGGCGATCGACCGTCCTGTCGCCTTCACCACTTCAAGCGCCCGGACGATGCGCTGCCCATCCTGGCGGTTGAGACTTGTCGCCATGGCGGGATCGGCCTCGGCGAGTTCGGCATGGAGCCCCTCCGGCCCCTCCTCCAGCAGCCGCGCCCTGAATTCCTCCCGCAACGCCTCGGGTATCTCAGGCATATCGGAGAGGCCCCCGGTCAGCGCCTTGAAATAAAGCCCGGTGCCGCCGACGAAGACCGGCAGCCGGCCGGCGGCCTTGAGCGCCGGCAGCAGCGCCGAAACATCGCGCAGCCAGGCGCCAGTGGAATAGCCGGCACCTGCCGGCACGTGGCCGTAGAGATGATGCGGCACACCCTGCATTTCTTCTGCCGAGGGGCGCGCGGTCAGCAACCGCAGCGTGTCGTAGACCTGCATGCTGTCGGCGTTGACGACCGCGCCGTCATGGCGCTTGGCCAATTCGACGGCCAGCGCGGACTTGCCGCTGGCCGTCGGCCCGGTTATCAGGATCGCGTTCACTGTGCTCAGAAGGTTTTCCATCATGGCTCTCGTTGCCACGCTTGTTGCCAATCCGTCAAATCCCGTGCTGACACCCGCAATCGCCGAACGGGCGGCCGAAGCGGTGAACGCTGCCGGCCTCTACTGGCTGGCCGACGGCATCGCCTGCGACATCGCGCTGCGTGACGGCATCGATGCGCAAGCGGCCGAGGCCCACATTCTTATCGTCATAGCAGGTGCACCGATCGACCTTGTCATCCAGGAGCAGGATAGCCGCCGCAAGAAGCTGCTGATCGCCGACATGGATTCGACGATGATCGGCCAGGAGTGCATCGACGAACTTGCCGCCGAAGTCGGCCTGAAAGAGAAGGTCGCGACCATTACAGCCCGCGCCATGAACGGCGAAATCGCCTTCGAGCCCGCTTTGCGCGAACGCGTCGCCCTGTTGAAGGGCCTGCCGATATCGGTCGTCGACGATGTGATCGCCAAGCGCATCACGCTGACATCAGGCGGACTGGAACTGATCGCCACCATGAAGTCCAAAGGTCACTACACCGCCCTCGTCTCCGGCGGCTTCACCGTCTTCACCAGCCGCATCGCCGCTACTCTCGGCTTTGATGAGAACCGCGCCAACACGCTGCTCGAAAACGGCGGCATCCTCTCCGGCTTTGTCGCCGAACCGATCCTCGGCAAGCAGGCGAAGGTCGATGCACTGAACGAGATTTCGGCAAGCCTCGGCATTTCGCCGGAAGAAGCAATCGCCGTCGGCGACGGCGCCAACGACCTCGGCATGCTGCACCTTGCCGGCGCCGGCGTCGCCCTCCACGCCAAGCCGGCTGTTGCCGCCGAAGCGCAGATGCGCATCAACCACGGCGACCTGACGGCGCTGCTTTATATCCAGGGTTACCGGAAGACGGATTTCGTGAGGGGTTGAATGTTTCAGCTCACAGTCTGTGGACGTTTACTAAACCAAACCCAGTCACTGTCCGACGCGTCTGCATAAAATTTGGCGCGAACGCTTACCCCAATCTCCTCATCCCTGTGCTCGTCAAAGGGATCCAACGCGCCCAAGTCCTTGGGCGCGGGAGCCCCCTTACCTTTAGACCCATTCACCGCGCAGACGCGCGCTGAATGGATTCCTGTAACAAGCACAGGAATGACGGAGGAGAGGTTAGGCGAGAACAGGAACGCAGCGGCTAGTCGCCGCCCTACTCCATCGGCACTGCCACAAACCGCAGATCGCCATTCGCCGATGCGATCATCAGTTGGGCGTTGCGGCGGCCTTCCTGCTTCAGCGACTTCACCTTGGCAGCGACCGCATCCGGCGACTTCATGAACTCCTGCGCCACCTCGACGATCACATCGCCGGCCTTCAGCCCTTTTTCGGCCGAAGCGGAGCCGGGTGTCACCTCGGTCACGACGACACCGTCGACGCTCTCGGCAATGCCGAAAGCCTTGCGCGTCTCGGCGCTCAAAAGCGACAGCGACAGGCCGAGCACGTTCTTCGGCGTGGCCGCATCCGGCGAAACCTGGCCCTGGTGCTGGTCTGGCTTGCCCGGTGCGGGCTGGGCCTGATCGCCGGAATCCGGCTGGTCCATATCGTTGTTCTCGCCGGGATCAGGCGTAATCACGCCGTCGTCCTGCGAGCCATCGGGCGCCGCATCGTCGGATGCTGCCGCCTGATCGCTATCCTCGAGCCGGCCAAGTTTGACCTTGACGGTCTGTTCCTTGCCGTCGCGCAGCACCACCACGTCGACTTCCTTGCCGACCGTGCTCTCCGCCACAACGCGCGGCAGATCGCGCATTTCGCTGACGGTCTTGCCGTCGAATTTCAAGATGACATCGCCAGCCTTGATCGAACCATCGTCGACGGGGCCGCCCTTGATGACGCCGGCGACCAGCGCGCCCTTGGCGGTGTCGAGGCCGAGGCTGTCGGCGATATCGTCGGTCACCGGCTGGATGCGCACGCCGAGCCAGCCGCGCCGCGTCTCACCATATTCGCGTAATTGGTCGACGACGCCCGAGGCAAGCTCGGAGGGTACCGAGAAACCGATGCCGATCGAGCCGCCGCTCGGCGAAATGATCGCGGTGTTGATGCCGATCACCTCACCCTTCATGTTGAAGAGCGGCCCTCCGGAATTGCCTTTGTTGATCGCGGCATCCGTCTGGATGAAGTTATCGTAGGGGCCGGCATTGATGTTGCGGCCGCGCCCGGAAATGATGCCCACCGTCACCGAGCCGCCGAAGCCGAACGGATTGCCGATCGCCATCACCCAGTCGCCGATGCGCATCGTGCTGGAATCGCCGAATTTCACCGATTTCAGCGGTGCCTTCGGCTCGACCTTCAGCACCGAAAGATCGGTCTTCGTATCCGTGCCGATCAGCTTCGCCTTGAGCTTCGAACCATTGGCAAAATTGATCTCGATGTCGTCGGCGCCCTCGATCACGTGGTTGTTGGTAACGATATAGCCGGCCGGATCGATGACGAAGCCGGAGCCGAGCGAGCTGACATTATGGTTCGGGCCTTTGTTGCCCTGCTGCTTGTTGAAGAAATCGTTGAAGAATTCCTGGAAGGGCGAGCCGTCGGGCGCCCGCGGCGCCGGGCCTGCGCCCTCGTCGTCCTTCACATTCTGCGAGGTCGAGATGTTGACCACTGCGTCGAGCAGCCCCTCGGCGAGATCAGCGACCGAAGCCGGACCATTGTTGGGCACTCCGGCCTGAATTGCTGGGACCTGAATTGGTGAGGCCTGCATCGGCGCGGTCTGCTGCGGTGCGGCGGGTGCAGGCGGCGTAGGTGCAGGAGCGGCCGTTTCCGGAGTAGAAGGAGCGGGTGCAACAACTCCGGGCGCTGTCGTCTCAGGCGCGGTTTGCGCATAGGCGACCCCGTTCATGCAAGCATGCGCAAGAATTGCAGCGCTGGCCATAAGCGCGAGCGTTCGTCTGAAGGGCGAGCGAGTCGTGGGGGCCATCAAGCATCCTCATAAGCGGTAAATGCGCACATTGAGCACCAGCATAAGGCGGAATGATGGAGGGCGAAATCACCTTTTCGCGAAATCCCCGAGCAATATGACGTGCCCTTGCAAAAGCCTGATTATCGCGACCTTTCCACGAAAAAAGGGCCGGCACTCGGGCCGGCCCTTCCAGGATTGTCAGGATGCGAATGGCATCCCTTGGCGTCAGTTCGCCGGTTGCGCGGGTGCTGCGGGAGCAGCCGCGCCGGGAATTGCCGCGGCCGGATTTGTCGGCGTTCGCAGGGCGCCGGCGGCATTGTCGAAATAGCGGAAGAATTCCGAATTCGGCGACAGTACCAGCGTCGTGTCCTGCGAAGAAAGCGCCGAGGAATAGGCCGCCATCGAGCGATAGAACTCGAAGAAAGCCGGATCCTTGTTGAAGGCGTCGGCGAAGACGCGGTTGCGTTCCGCGTCGCCCTGACCGCGCAGGATTTCCGCATCGCGCTGGGCGCCCGCGGTGAACTCGACAACCTGACGATCGGCGATGGCTCGGCGCCGCTGGCCTTCTTCATTACCCTCGGCACGGATACGCTCGGCCTCGGCCAGGCGTTCCGAGCGCATGGCGTTATAGGTGTTGGGCGCAACCTCAGGCGAAAGGTCGGTGCGGCGGATGCGAACGTCGTCGATATGCAGGCCGAGATTTTCGGCATCGGTTCGCAGGTCGTCGCGAATCTCCAGCATCATCGCGACACGCTCTTCCGAGAGCGCGGCATTATAATCGCGCAGACCGTAAACGCGGCGAAGCGATGAATCGAGCTGCGCCCTCAACCGCGCTTCCGCGGCCTCGCGATCGCCCGAGACCGTTTCGCGGAAGCGGCGAACATCCGAGATGTTGTAGATCACGAAGGCATCGACGTCGAAGGTCTGACCGTCCTGAACCTGAACGCGGATATTGTCGAGATCGAGCCTCAGTGCCTGCTTTTCCACAAGCTGAACGCGGTCGGCATCCATGAAGCCGAAGGGCAGCTTGAAATAGATGCCGGGCTCGGTCTTGACCGACTGAATCTGGCCGAAGCGGACGACGATCGCCTGCTCGCGTGCATTCACCACGAAGATGGACGAATACAGCCCGACCAGTACGATCGCGAGGATGAGGAGAATGATGGGAAGTCTGTTCGATGTCATGGCTCAACCTCCCTGCTGCGCCGGCTTGCCGAGCTCGTTGAGCGGCAGATAGGGCAGCACGCCCTGCTTCTCGTCGATAATGACCTTCTTCGAATTCTTCAGTACCTGCTCCATCGTTTCGATGAACAGCCGCTTGCGGGTCACTTCGGGAGCCTTCGCATATTCGTCGTTGATCGCAGTGAAGCGTTGCGCCTCACCTTCCGCCTCCTTCACGACACGGTCCTTGTAGGCGGCTGCATCTTCACGGATTCGCGCCGCATCGCCGCGCGCCTGGCCGAGCTTCTGGTTCGTGTAGCGGTTGGCATCTTCGATCGTGCTGTCGCGGTCGCGACCGGCACGCTGCACTTCTTCGAAGGCATCGGCGACTTCCCGCGGCGGCGCCACGTTCTGGATCGTCACCCCGGTCACAGTCACGCCCGCGCCATAACGGTTCATCGTATCCTGCACGATATTGAGCACATCCACTTCGATCGGCTGTCGATTACTGCGGAAGGCGTCCTGCGCCGGACGCCGTCCGACGATTTCGCGCATGGCGCTGTCGGAGACCTGCTGCAGGGTCTCTGCCGGATTTTCGACGTTGAAGAGATAGGCCTTCGGATCACTGACCGTGTAGAATACGGCGAACTGCACGTTGATGACGCTCTTGTCGCTGGACAGCATCAGGCCGTTCGAAGACGATGCCGAGGTCGCCCCGATATTGAGCTGTTGCACGGTCACCTTGACCGTCTCGACGGATTCCATCGGCCAAAGATGGAAATGCAGGCCGGGCATCGAGATCTCTTCTTTCGGCTTGCCGAACCGCAGTTCGACGCCGCGTTCGTCCGGCTGCACCACGTAGACGCACTGGATCAGCCAGAAGACAGCGACGACTGCCGCGACGATCACCGCCACGCCGCCGTTGAAACCGCCGGGAATGATGTTGCGCAGCTGGTCCTGGCCACGCCGGATGATATCTTCCAGATCGGGCGGTCCGCCCTTGCCGCTGCCACCGCCGCGCGGGCGGTTCGGCCCCTGGCCCCATGGTCCCTGATTATTATTACCGCCGCCGCCGCCCCAAGGGCCGCCGCCGCCATTCTGATTGCTCCAGGGCATCAAAACCTCGTTGTTCGTTAAGTCTTCCACGCATCCGGAACCGTGGGGGCTGACCGGTGGATGCGTTGCTGACCGTTATAGGTATCGCCGCATCGGCTTTCAACGCAACGTGAGGAACTTGGTCAATTTAATTGGAAAATAGTTCATTTTCAGCCGTGTCGGCGGTCATAGACGAGGAAGCGCGTGGAGTGACTGTCCTTCTCGCCGGCTGGAACCGCAATAGACTCCCCTGCCCGCCAGATGGCGGGATCGATCGCGGGGAAGGACGCGTCCCCATCGAGGTCGGCCTCGACATGGGTGATGCACATCCGGTCTGCAAGGCCGATCGCCTGAGCGTAAATCTGCCCACCGCCGATAATGCAGATCTCGTCGACGCCCGTTTCAATGGCCAGCCTTTCGGCCGCCCTCATCGCCTCCGCCAGCGAATGCGCCATGGAGACATCAGCGTGGCCGACCGCCGCCTGCCTGGAGATGACGACGTTCGGCCGCCCCGGCAGCGGCTTGCCGATCGAATCATAGGTCTTGCGGCCCATCACGACAGGCTTGCCCAATGTCAGCGCCTTGAAGCGCTTGAGATCGCTCGACAGCCGCCAGGGCATGTCGCCATCGCGGCCGATAATACCGTTGCGCGCAACGGCGGCGATAATGGTCCTGCGGATATCGGCCATGGAATGTCTCGGGGTCAGACGGCGATCGGCGCCTTGATGCTGGCATCGGCCTCGTAGCCGATCAGCTCGAAATCATCGAAGGTGAAGCTGAAGATGTCCTTCACATCCGGATTGATGCGCATGAAGGGCAGCGGCTTCGGCCGGCGCGCCAGCTGCAGCTTCGCCTGGTCGAAATGGTTGTGGTAGAGATGGGCGTCACCCAGAGTATGGACGAAATCGCCGGGCTTCAACCCGGTCACCTGAGCCACCATCATCGTCAAAAGCGCATAGGAGGCGATGTTGAACGGCACGCCGAGGAAGATGTCGGCCGAGCGCTGATAGAGCTGGCAGGAGAGCTTGCCATCGGCGACAAAGAACTGGAACAGGCAATGGCAGGGCGGCAGCGCCATCTGGTCGACCTCGGCCGGATTCCAGGCCGAGACGATATGGCGGCGTGAATTCGGGTTGTTGACGATACCTTTGACCAGATTGGCGATCTGGTCGATATGGCCGCCATCTGCCGCCGGCCAGGAGCGCCACTGGGCGCCGTAGACCGGCCCGAGATCGCCGTTTTCGTCCGCCCACTCGTCCCAGATCGAAACGCCGTTCTCCTTGAGATAGCGGATGTTCGTCTCGCCCCTCAGGAACCAGAGCAGCTCGTGAATGATCGAGCGCAGATGCAACTTTTTCGTCGTGAGGACGGGAAAGCCCTCTTCGAGATCGAAGCGCATCTGGTAGCCGAAGACCGAGCGCGTGCCCGTGCCGGTTCGGTCGCCCCGGTCGGAGCCCTTTTCCACCACATGGTTCAGAAGATCGAGATATTGCTTCATGTCGCGCTGATTCCGTTTGCGTTAATTTAAGCCTCTCGCAGCGGGAAACCAATCACCGGCCGGCATTTTTCCAATATTTCTGATGGATCGCATAACGCTTTTATGACGTTTGCCCTTTCCATCGGCTGAGGAAACCACTATATCACCCGTGCCGGCTTTCGGGTCGGCTATGGCGATAAATGAGCGGTGTAATAAGCCTATTGGACCCGGGGGCGGTACCCGGCGCCTCCACCAAAAACCGGCGGCCACGAAGGCCGGCTTTTGATGGGGGCGAAACAGGATCGACAAGGGTGTAAAGATCGTCTTTTTGCTCGGCATTGTACCGCCGTTATCGGGCTAAAATTGTAGTTGCAAACGACAACTATGCGGAAGCTCGTCTCGCTGCTTAATCGCGGTGTGACACTTCAATCAAAGTCCTAGTGGTTCGCACCTCTAGGCGGGGTCCGAAGGCACCTGGCAACAGAAGCCTTCACCTTCTCCCTGCCGCCGAAATCATGTATGCTGCTTAAAAACGTGACTCGGCTCCGGTCTTTCCCAAGGCGCCTGGACGTGGCATATAACCTTGTGAAAAGACTTCCGAACCGACGAAAGACAGGAAAAGCATGGGGCAGGATCATATCCGCTACGACATTCTGGCACAGGATGCACTTCGCGGCGTCATCCGCAAGGTTTTGGCGGAAGTCGGAGCGACAGGCCGCCTGCCGGGCGACCATCACTTCTTCATCACCTTCCTCACCGGTGCCACCGGCGTACGCATTTCCCAGCACCTGAAGTCGAAATATCCCGAGCAGATGACCATCGTCATCCAGCATCAGTTTTGGGAGTTGAAGATCACCGAGACGCATTTCGAGATCGGCCTTTCCTTCTCCGACGTTCCCGAAAAGCTGGTCATCCCGTTCAATGCGATCCGCGGCTTTTACGATCCCTCCGTCAATTTCGAGCTCGAATTCGACGTGCCGCTCGCCGATGGCGAGGAATTGCCGTCCGGTGAAATCACCGCCTATCCAGTCGACGCGGCAGGAAAGCCCGATGAGGCCGCGGGAGCAAAGCCTGCCGATGGCGAAGAGAAGAAACCGGGTTCGGTCGTCTCGCTCGACTCCTTCCGCAAAAAGCAATGATTTGAAGGGAGGCCAAGCCTCCCTTTTTCATTAAGGATTAAGGCCCCGCATGAGTGCCGAAATCGTCAATCTGCGCCAATTCCGCAAGAAGCAGGCCCGCTCCGAAAAGGAGATGCAGGCCGAACAGAACCGTATTTCCTTCGGCCGCACCAAGGGCGAAAAGCAGCTCACCCGCAGCCTGAACGAAAAGGCTGACAGGGCGCATCGAGACGGCCGGATCGAGACGGATGACGACGGCGCGTGACGGTTTCATACAAAGCTTGAACAGCCGAAATGGCCTCTGAACGTTTTGTTTTGTGCATGTCATTGTTCCGCAACCGCTGCACGCTTCCGGGCGACCTGCATTGAGATCAGCCACTTATGCGGTTTGCTTGAATCGATCTGCCAATCCCATCAAGATGTAAAGCCGCTTCATGATCCGCAAGCATTCGGCGACATTGCACGGCCACCGCACCAGTTTCTCGCTGGAGGATGAATTCTGGGCTGAGTTGAAGACGATCGCCGCAAGCCGCTCTATACCGCTCGCCGCGCTGATTTCGGAGATCGATGATCATCGGCTGCCGGATAGCAACCTGTCCTCGGCGCTCCGGCTGCATGTACTCGCTTGGGCAAAAGCCGGCACTACTGCATAACTCAAAGTGATACAGCCGCGAGCTGCAATCAAATCCGACGCATTTTCATTGCGCCTGAACGCCTGGCACCTGGTCGAAATTGAGCGAACCGGGCAGCGGCCCGCTGCGTCGCGCCGCTTCCGCTTCGGCGGCAGCCCTCGCTTGAGCATCCGCCTTGGCTTTGGCTTCCGCCGTGCGTGCAGCCTCCGCCTCGGCAGCAGCCTTTTGCGCCGCCGCTGCCTGCGCCAATGCACGCAGCCGCTCTTCCTCCGCCTGCCGTTGCTGCTCGATTTCAGCCGCCTTGACGCGCTCGGCGGCGTTGAACCGGTAGAGTGCCGCTTCGCGCCGCAGCCGCTGCTTTTCGAGCACGATCGCTTGTAGCCGCTCGACGCGCCGGCGCTCGCGTTCAAAGGCGCGCAGCGACAGATAGCTGGTGATATCGGTCACATCCATCGTCTTGCCGGGCGACGGCAGCATGCCGGAAAAATTCAGCCTGAGCGCCGGCTCGGCGCCGGACAGCGCTTCCGTGCCCGGATTGAGCCCGACACCCAACGTCGCGGTGATCCGCTCCTCCGGCAGCGCAATCTGTGCATCGGCGGTGATGCGGGCCAGATCGTTGGCGACGGTGACGTTCTGCACGCGCAGTGTCCCATCGGTGATATTAAAGGGGATGCCGAGCGGCGGCAGCTTTGCCTCTCCGTTGCTGAGCAGCGTCTCGACGATCGGATGCACCTTGCCGGCGTTGATCTGCTCTTGCATCGTGTCGGTCGCGGCAAGCAGCGGTGGAAGGATGGCAAGGTTCAGCCCCCGTATGCTGGTTTCGCCGAGCCTCAGTTCGCCCGAACCGTTGAGCGAACTGGCAATCTCGCCGATCGTCTTGCCCGAGGCTTCCATCGACAGCGACAATCCGAATTTGCCGTTGGCGATCGGCGCGCCGTCGCGCAGCCAAACGACGCCGGCAAGATCGGAATCGGCAAGTGCAAGCTTCGTCTGCAGGAACCCGGTACCGTCGGCATTGGTGAACAGCAGATTGCCGGAGAGCTTTCCGCCATCCCAGTTGCCGGCCATGTCGTTGAGCTGCAGCTCGTCTCCCTTGTAGGCGACATTGCTGGCGAAGTCGGTGACCTCCGTTTCCGGCAGGCCGGGCCAGAACTGCTTGGCCGTCAGCTTCACATTGACGTCGAGATCCTTGAAGACGGGCAGCCCGAGCGGCGCCGTCGTCAGCGCGCCATTGGCTGGATCGACGATCTGGCCGAACACCGCCTCGCCGAGCCAGCCGGCATCAGCCTTGGAGAGCGTCACCTCGCCGGACGCGGTCGTCTTCGCAGCCTTCCTGTCGAAGCTCAGCGCGCCTGAAAACTCGTTGTCGGCCGCATGGCCCTTGAGATCGGAAAAGACGATCTTGTCGCTATCGACGGCAGCATTGACCTGCAGGCCGAATGGCAGCCCGGTTCCCGTCTGCGGCAGGGCGATCCCGTTCATGATGAGGTAGGGGTCGATATCGGCGCTGTCGAGCGAAAGCGCGATCTGGCCGTTCATGAAAGTCTCCGGCCGGACATCGACCTTGCCATTGGCGGTGAACGAGGTCCGGTCGGTCGCAAAGGTCAGCGCCGCATCTGCAGGATCGTTGCCCGATGCCTTCACCTTCAGTGTCAGGCGGCCATTGGCGCCGACATCGACCGGCAGCGGGTCGAGCCCGGCCTGGCCGAACAAGACGGACGGCACGGCGTTTTCGAGCGTCGTCTCGAGGCTCGTGGTGCCGTTGCCGGTCAGCGCCAGGAGATCGGACATGCGGTAGTCGAGATTGACACGGCTGCCGTTCGAGACGCCGGCCAGCGTTACCGTCAGGGCGTTGCCCTCATCACCGCCGAGCGTCAGCGCGCCGCGCAGCGCCGTATTGCCATACCAACCGGCATTGCGCACCAGCCGGTCGAGCACCGGGTGATGCGGCAGGTGCTCGCGCAGCATGGTGAAGAAGCCGCCGGGATCGGCCGATTTGAAGGTGATCTCGCCCGCGCCCTTGTAGTCGAGCAGCGAGCCTTCCGCCCTGCCCGTCGCCGTCAGCTCGGCGCCTGCGATGTTCTTGATCGACAGCCGGTCGACGGCAAGCTCGCCGTCGGCGATCGTGAAGGTGGTCTCGACATTTTCGGCATCGACGCCGAAGGCAGTGAACTTATCGGCCTTGAGCTGAGCGGCAATCTTGTGGTCGAGCACGTTGTCGCCGGCATCCTGACCGGTCATCAGCCCGCTCAGCGCCTGCAGCGCATCGAGATCGAGCGTATCGCCGTTCAGCGCCACCGACAGCGTCGGCGTCTGGCCGGAAACCGCCTGGCGCTCCAGCCGGCCCTTCAGCGTCGCCGGCCCGATGGCGATTTCAAGATTTTCGAACCGCTGCAATTCATGTGTCAGGCTGACATTGGCGGAAAAGCCCGCCTGCCGCAATTGCCGGATGGCCGGATCGACCGAGCCGGCAAGCCAGGAGGCAAGTCCCGTCGGCTGGCTGGAGGCCACCACGATCTGGCCGTTGAACGAGGGGTCGCCCTGAAGCAGCAGCTTGCCCTTGCCTTCCACCTGCGTCCGCCCCGGCAGCGTACCGCTGGCGCTGTCGATCATCCAGCCGGTACCGGCCGGCTCTAATTCCAGTTGCACGTCGCGCAGCGTCGTATCGCCGGCGACGATCGCCGGCAGCTTGACGCTCGCCTTGCCCGGCACCTGCGGGATCGGCACCTGCCCGATGACATCGATCAG
Organism: Rhizobium phaseoli; assembly: GCF_010668805.1. Lineage (GTDB taxonomy): Bacteria > Pseudomonadota > Alphaproteobacteria > Rhizobiales > Rhizobiaceae > Rhizobium > Rhizobium phaseoli_A. Next base: position 150,248 of record NZ_WUFT01000010.1, read on the forward strand.
CGAATTGAGGCGCTGGCGTGCCGAAACCGCCGCATCGCGCGTCGTCTTGCCGGCCTCACCCTGATTGCCGATACGATTGACATCGATCTGCTGCCCGTCGGCGGTCAACAGGAATTCCGGCGCATTGCCGGTATCCAGCGTCGCCTCGCCGGTTATGACATAGGGATCGTCGGTCGGGCCGATCTCCATCCGATATTCGGGAATTCGGATGCGTTCGTTGGTGAGCTCGAAGCGGCCCTTGACGCGCGGCGGCTGCTCTTTCTTGTTTGCCGGCTTGGCACTGTTGCGGTTTTCAATCGCTGCCGAAAGCTGGCCCTGATAGTTCGGCTTGCTGTCGACCAGCTTGAGTTCACCGTCGAGATCGATGCTGACGGGGTGCTTGTCCGGCGAAAGCTTTGTGCGCATGCGCAGCACGCCCTTCTCGTCCGGCTGGCTGCTCGAGATCGAAAAGCTGCCGTGCTCGCCGTCAAGGGCCGCATCGCCCTCGATGCGCCAGGGGCCGGCCAGCGACTTGGCCGACATTTCCGCATTGAAGCCGGTGATGCGGCGCGAACGGCCCGACTGATCGTCGATGAACTCGACTTCGCCGCCACTGACATGCACGTTTTCGAGAACGACGGTTTTCGCCGGTATTTCGGCGCGGCTGCCGCGCATCCAGTCGAGCGTGCCGTCCTTGAGCAATCTCAGGCGCACCTTCGGATTGACGACGCGCATGTCGAAGATCAGCGCCTCTCCCGACAGGAAAGGCGCGAGTTCCGCATCCATGGAGAACTGCTCGACCTGGACGATCGGCGTGCCATCCGCTTCCTGGCCGACGCGCACATCATGCAGCGTGACCGACGGAAACGGCAGGAGCCGCGCATCCACCGTCCCATAGACAGTGACTTTCTTGCCGATGATGCGGCTCGCCTGGTCCTCGAAATTCTTGCGGAAATCCGTCCAGTCGATGAATAGCGGCGCAAGCAGCGCCACAAACAGCGCTACGACGATCACTCCCCCCAGAAAGACGAGGAACCGGCCTACCAATTCAAGCATTCTCCATTCGGGATTCCGGTATCGACACTAGAGCACTTCCAGCAAAAGTGCACAGCGGTTTTGCCGGGAAAAGCGCGAAGTGATGTTCTCAGGCAATTGCGGAAAAACAAAAAGACAGAGCAATTCCGAAGTGCAGAGAACGGAAATGCCCGAGTGCTGTCGATGCCGGGGCGAAGGCCCAAGTTCATGAGAATATTCCGGTCAGCCATGGTGGAAAATCTTGCCGGGATTGAAGATATCGTCCGGATCGAGCGCCTGTTTCACCTGTCGCATCAGATCCACCGCGCCTCCGAGTTCCTGTTTCAGAAACGCCATCTTGCCTTGGCCGATCCCGTGTTCGCCGGTGCAGGTCCCATCCATGTCCAGCGCCCGCCGGTTGAGCCGCTGCACGAAACTCTCGGCCATGGCGATGTCTTCGGCGCGTCTGTCGTCGAACAACAACAGCACATGGAAGTTTCCGTCGCCGGCATGGCCGACGATCGGTCCGAGCAACCCGTGTTCCTCGATATCCGCCTGCGTTTCTGAAACGCAATCGGCGAGCCTCGATATCGGAACACAAACATCGGTCGAAAGTGCGGCAAGCCCAGGCGCCAGCGCCCTTGCAGCCCAATAGGCATCGTGGCGGGCCTTCCAGAGTTTCGTCCGCTCCTCGGCATTGGCGGTCCACAGGAATTCAGCCCCGCCGCATTCTGCCGCGATCTCCGCGAAAGCTGCCGATTGCAGCGGCACCGTCTCGTCGGTGCCGTGGAATTCGAGGAAAAGCGTTGGGCTTTCGGCATAGGAAAGCTGGGAATAGGCATTGCAGGCCCGCATCTGCACGGTATCGAGCAGCTCGATGCGCGCCACCGGAATGCCCATCTGGATCGTCATGATGACGGCATCGCATGCGGCCTTGACGCTCGGAAAGGCGCAGGCGCCGCCGGCGATCTTCTGCGGGATCGCCTGCAGGCGCAGCGTCACCGAGGTCAGGATGCCAAGCGTGCCCTCGGCACCGACGAAGAGCCGCGTCAGATCGTAGCCGGCGGAAGATTTGCGGGCGCGCCGCGCCGTGCGGATTTCCTCGCCATTGGCAGTGACGGCGGTGACGGCAAGCACATTGTCCTTCATCGTTCCGTAGCGCACGGCATTGGTGCCGGAGGCCCGCGTCGATGCCATGCCGCCGATCGAGGCATTGGCGCCGGGATCGATCGGGAAGAACAGGCCGGTATCGCGCAGATGGATATTCAGCGCTTCGCGCGTCACACCCGGCTCGACGGTGCAGTCGAGGTCCTCCGGATTGACCTCGAGCACACGGTTCATGCGGCTGAAATCGATGGAAATACCGCCATTGGCGGCATTGACCTGCCCCTCCAGCGAGGTACCGACGCCGAAGCCGATCACCGGCACCTTGTGGGCCGCACACGCTTTGACCGCCGCCTTCACATCCTCGGCGCTCTCGGCAAAGAGCACGCCGTCCGGCAACTGCGACGGGATGTAGGTGGTCGTATGGGCATGCTGTTCGCGGAAGGACTGGCCGGTCTGGAAGCGCTCGCCGAAGCTCTGCTTGAGAATGCCGAGCACGACAGCGATGCCCGCCTCGTTGTGTGTGCCCGCCTTCGCGTCCTTCAGCGCCATCCCTTTGATCTCCCTGCCATTCCGCCGAAACCGTATCGTGTCCCGCAGGCCACAGCGCCGCGCGTCTTTTCAGATGTGCAAAGGACACTGTAGAACTTTAAAATTGCTGCATAATTTCATCCTTAAATCGATTCCGATTTAAGGAATTATGCAGCAGGCTGGGTATGCGGCAAGTCAAAGCGGCTGTCCAGTTAAGATTGGCAGAAGATTTCATTCCCCCTTTGTTATAGGCCGGTAGCCATACACAAAGTCCGCCGTCCCGGCACCTCAGACGATCGGTGGGTTGAGCCGCGCAAAACCCTCTTGCCGCCGATAGGGGAAATAGGGATAGGGCACTGTTGCGGCGCTGACGGCGTCGAGCCTTTCGATCTGATCCTTCGACAGGCTCCAGCCGACCGAACCGAGGTTTTGCCTGAGTTGCTCTTCGTTGCGGGCGCCAATGATGACGCTCGATACCGTCGGCCGGCTGAGCAGCCAGTTGATGGCGATCTGCGGCACTGTCCTGCCGGTTTCGGCTGCGATGGCGTCCAGCACATCGACGATGTCGAACAGCTTCTCGTCGTCGACCGGCGGGCCATACTGCGCTGTCTCGTGCAGTCGGCTTGACGCCGGCAGCGGTTGGCCGCGGCGGATCTTGCCGGTCAACCGTCCCCAGGCAAGCGGGCTCCAGACGAGGGCTCCAACGCCCTGGTCGGCGCCGAGCGGCATCAGCTCCCATTCGTAATCGCGGCCCGCCAGCGAATAATAGACCTGATGGGCGACATAACGCGGATGGCCGTGGCGTTCGGCGGCGGCAAGCGATTTCATCAGCTCCCAGCCGGAAAAATTCGAAACCCCGACATAGCGGATCTTGCCCGATGCCACGAGCCCGTCGAGCGTCGACAACACCTCCTCGACCGGCGTCGAGGCATCGAAGGCGTGAAGCTGCAGGAGGTCGATATAGTCGGTCCCGAGCCGGCGCAGCGCATCTTCCGTCGCACGGATCAGCCGCGCCCGCGACGTTCCCCAGTCCTGCGGCCCCTCGCCCGTCGGCAGCGCCGTCTTCGTCGAGATCAGCACAGCGTCGCGCCGGCCGCGGATCGCCTGGCCGAGCACCTCTTCCGAGGCGCCGGCCGAATAGACATCGGCCGTGTCGAAGAGATTAACGCCGGCTTCGAGGCAGATATCGACGAGCCTTCGCGCCTCCTCCGCATCGGTATTGCCCCAGGCACCGAACAGCGGCCCGCTGCCGCCGAATGTGCCCGCGCCAAAGCTCAACACCGACACTCTGAGACCGGATGCGCCGAGATTTCTGTAGTCCATGGATCTGTCTCCTTGGTTTCCCATGAGATAGACCTTGTCCGCTTGGTGATATAGATTGCATTCCAGCAAATCATCTGTGACTTGAATTCATCATGAGTCGTCAGGACATCAACCGCTCCGGCGAAATGGAAGTCTTCGTCAGTGTCGTCGAGCGCGGCGGCTTTTCCGCGGCCGCCACCGCCCGGCGCATGACGCCGTCGGCCGTCAGCAAGCTCGTCGCCCGGCTGGAGGCACGCCTCGGCGCCCGCCTCGTCAACCGCTCGACCCGCAAGCTGCAACTGACGCCGGAGGGCTGCGCCTTCTACGAGCGCAGCATCGCCATCCTTGCCGATATCGGCGAGGCGGAACGCCATGCTTCGACCGGCGAGGAGGCCTCGGGCCGCATCCGCATCAATACCAGCGGCTCCTTCGGCAATCATGTGCTGGCGCCACTGGTGCCGGCCTTCATGGCGCTTCATCCCGCCGTGACGCTGGATATTTCCCATACCGACAGGATTGTCGACCTGATGGAGGAACGCGCCGACGTCGCGATCCGCGCCGGCCCCTTGAAGAATTCCAGCCTGATCGCCCGCAAGCTCGGCGCCACCGGCAAGATCATCGTCGCGTCGCCGGATTATCTCAGGCAACACGGCGAGCCACGCTCTGTCGCCGAGCTCAGCCGCCGTTGCCGCATCGGCTTTTCCTACGCCCGCGCCGTCGAGGGCTGGCCGATACGCGAGGATGGCGAGACGGTGACGTTGCCGATCACCCCGGGCGTGCAGGTGGGAGACGGCGAAGCCATGCGGCATCTGGCGCTATCCGGCGCCGGCCTCGCCCGCCTTGCCGCCTTCACCGTGCGCGCCGATATCGACGCAGGCCGCTTGTTGCCGGTGCTCGAAGAGCTCAATCCCGGCGATCGCGAGGAATTCCACGCCCTCTATATCGGTCAAGGCGGCCCGCTGCCGGCACGCGTGCGCGCGCTGCTCGATTTCCTCGCCAGCCACGTGCGTCTGTGATGTATCTCGGTCAAACCAGCAGGATCCGCGACCAACGACGCGCATGAAAACAATGACTTGAAGCGGCCGGATGAATCAATTTCGCAGTTCAGGACGCCGATAAAGCCCGATTTCGCGATTGACCGTCCGCCTCGCACCCGCCTATACCGGACCCGCGCCAGGCGGTTTTTGCCACCGGCCGCTCTTTGTCATGCCGGGGCATCCTCCCACCTTCAGCCTCAGAGCTTGGCGCCGGCCAGGAAAGATACGGGGACATGTCACCGAGCGACGCAAGCCGCCTGCTGCACGATACCGGCCTGCCGAAATGGGCGCTGCTGCTGGCGCTTTCGCTCGCTTTCACCGTCTTCCTCGAACTCTTCGCTCTGCCGGCCTCGCTGCTGATCGGGCCGATGGTCGCAGCGATCTTGCTGGCGCTCACCGTCGGCAAGGGAAAGCTTGATGTGCCCTTGTGGCCGCTGCAGCTCGGTCAGGTTCTCGTCGGCCTCATGATGGCGCGCACCATTACGCCAGATATTCTCGGCACCATGGCAAAGGACGCACCGCTCTTTCTGCTGTTCATCTTCTCGGTCATCGCCATCGCCACCGGCCTCGGCTGGCTGCTGACACACTGGCAGGTGCTGCCGGGAACGACTGCCGTCTGGGGCTCCTCGCCGGGCGGCGCGTCCGCCATGGTCATCATGTCGGAGGCCTATGGCGCCGACGCCCGCCTCGTCGCCTTCATGCAATATCTGCGCGTGGTCTTCGTCGCCGTCGGCGCCTCTGTGATCTCGCGCCTGTGGGTGGCGGCCGACGGCGCCGAGCCGCCGCCGCTCGTCCTCTTCCCCGAGGTCGACTGGCCGGCCTTTGCGACGACGTTAGTTTTTGCGGCCTCTTGTACCTACGGCGTAAAACGTCTGCACATCCAGGGCGGCACGATCATCGTCCCGCTCTTTCTCGGCGCCTTTCTGCAGGGCTCGGGCCTCCTGAAGATCGAGCTGCCGATGTGGCTGCTTGCCATCGCCTATGCGCTCGTCGGCTGGAGCATCGGCCTGCGTTTCACCCGCTCGATCCTTGAACACGTGGCGCGCGCCCTGCCGCGGGTGCGGCCTGCATCGTGCTGTTGATGGCGCTCTGCGGCTGCATGGCGGCGGCCCTCCATATCTTCGCCGGCATCGACCCGCTGACGGCCTATCTCGCCACCAGCCCCGGCGGCGCCGATTCCGTCGCCATCATCGCTGCCTCCAGCGATGTCGACGTGCCCTTCGTCATGGCGATGCAGACCGGCCGTTTCATGGTGATCCTGATGATAGGCCCGATGCTCGCCCGCTTCATCGCCCGCCGTTCCGGCCTTGCGGAAAATCCCGTATAAAGCGCCGCGCAGAGTTGTGGGCGAGCGTCGCCCACTGACCGGGCGTCATGCCATAGGCCTTCTTGAAATGCCGGTTGAGATGGCTCTGGTCGGCAAAGCCCGTTGCCGCTGCCGTATCCGAAATCCCCTCGCCTGCGCCGATCATCGCCCGCGCCTGCTGCAGCCGCCGCATCAGCAGATAGCGATGCGGGCTGGTGGCGAAGGCCGCCCGGAAATGCCGCGACAGCGCGAAACGGTCGAGCCCGGTCACCGCCTCGAGCTCACCGGAGCGTACCGGCCGCGTTGTATGCGCCTCGAGATAATCCCGCGCCGCCCGCGCCTGCCGCCAGGCAACTCCGCCGAACGGCCGGCGCGGCATCGACGCATGCCGGGACAGCCCGCCCGCCACCTGCGACAGGAAATCGTCGACGAAAAGCTCGTCCAGTTCGCGGTCGAGTTCGCCGAGTGCAGCGAGCAGCACACCCGCCAGCGCCGGATCGCCGATGACCGGTTCGCCGACAAAAGGCAGGCCGACCCCATCCGCCTCCAGGCATTCGAGAAGCAACGACGGTTCGAGGTAAAGCATGCGATAGTGCAGCCCGTCCTCGGTCCCCGCCCCGCCGTCATGCTCCTCATCGGGATGCAGCACGATCACCTGGCCCGGCAGGCTGAAACGTTGCTCACCGCGATAGCGGAAGGTCTGCACCCCCTTCAGCGTCACGCCGAGCGCATAGGTGTCGTGACGGTGCGGCTCGAAGGCATTGCCTGAAAACTGCGCCTCGATGCGCTCGATGCCGGGAAAAGCCGGCGCCGCCAGGATGGCGTTGCCGGATGGTCCCGCGCACAAACGTTCAAGACCTTCGAAGGCCTGCGGATGTAGATCCTGGCTCAACACGCCCGATACTCCATAGCCCGAGATGAAAGACCGTCCGATGTTTGATACCAAAATTGCCGTCGTCCTGCGAAACAATCTTGCCGGCTGGCAGAAGCTGAACGTCACCGCCTTCCTGATGACCGGCATCGCCGGTGGGCATCCCGAGATCATTGGCGAGCCCTACAAGGACCGTGTCGGCAATCTCTACAATCCGCTATCGATCCAGCCGATCATCGTTCTCTCCGCTGACGAGGCGACGATGTCAGCCGTCCACCGCCGTGCGCTGGAGCGCGATATCACTTCCTCTCTCTTCATCGAGGAAATGTTTGCGACCGGCCACGACGCGGCCAACCGCGCCGTCTTCGCCGAGTTTGCGCCCGACGATGCCAAGGTGGTCGGCATAGCACTGCGCGCTGAAAAGAAGGTCGTCGACAAGATCACCAAAGGCGCGACGATGCAGCAGTAATAAAAACGGCCGGGCATGGCCCGGCCGCTTCGAAGACTAAAAAAATCCGGCTCAGCCCTGGGTGATCGGCGCGATCTGAATTTCGACGCGGCGGTTCTGGGCGCGGCCGGCCTCGCTCGCATTGGAAGCGACCGGCTGCGAAGGGCCGAAGCCGACGGCTGACACGCGGCGCTGGTCGATGCCTTGGCCGCCGAGGTAATCAGCAACCGAAAGCGCGCGGCGCTGCGACAGGTCCTGATTGTGTTGCAGGCTGCCGGTCGAATCCGTGTGACCGTTGACGTCGATCAGCGTGCGATTGAATTTGCGCAGCACGATCGCCACCGAATTCAGCGTCGGATAGAAGCCCGGCTTCACCGCGTCCTGGTCGACGTCGAAAGTGATGTTCGACGGCATGTTGAGGATGATGTTGTCGCCGTTGCGGGTCACCGAAATGCCGGTGCCTTCGAGCTGGGCGCGAAGCTCTGATTCCTGCTGGTCCATGTAATTGCCGATCGCGCCGCCGGCGAGTGCGCCGACGCCGGCGCCGATCAACGCCGCGTTGCGCTTGCCGTGGCCGCCGCCACCGACAGCTACGCCGACGAGAGCGCCGCCGAGAGCGCCAAGCGCCGCGCCGCCCGCCGTATTGGAAACCTTCTGTTCACCGGTATAGGGATCGGTCGTCGTGCAAGCGCTGAGATAGCTTGCGGCAACAGCCAGAAGTAGGAATTTCTTGATCATGGACAGGACGGTCTCCGTTCAAAGCTGATGCGAGCAAATGGCAAGGATTGCGGCAAGAAAATGAAGATGTCCTCTTGATAGGGAAATTTCAGTCGCCGAAACAGCAGCCATGTTGCGGGAATGCGCTGATATCACCAGTTTTAGTGGATCGACCACGCCGACACCGCTGAAGCAAGGCACAACAATCAACCCTCATGGTGAGGAGGCCCGCAAGGCCGTCTCGAACCACGAGGGCGGGTGGCGGCTCACAACCTTAGAAATTCTGGAACAACTGCCTGACCGTATCATAAGTGGCATTAGCGATATTCAGCGATTGCAGGCCGAGCTGCTGCTGCGTCTGTAGCGCCTTGAGCTTGCTGGACTCCTCCTCCATATCGGCATCGACGAGCCGGCCGATCCCGGCGGCGTTGTTGTCGTGCAGTTTGGTGGCGAAGTCGTTCTGCAGGTTGATGCGCTTTTCCAGCGCGCCGAAGGCCGAACCGACCGTCGTCAGTTGCATCAGCGCGGCATCGACGACGCTGATCATCTGCCCGATCTGGCCTGTCGTCATACCTGTTGCCACCGAAATCACCACCTGGCCGGCGGTGGTGCCGTTCTTGCTCGTCATCAACACGTAGTTCTGTGCGGCGCCGAGTTCGGTCGCGAAATTGGACGAGGTCAGCACGCCGTATTCACCAGAACCGGTGGCACGGTCGTCGATCAAGTAGCGCGCATCCTTGGAGGTCGTGGCTCCGACCGGCGTCGTGTCGATATGATAACTCAGCATGCCGACGGAGACCGTCCCGTCGGCATTGCGGATGAAGGAAGCCGGGATCTGGCGCGGCTGCGTCGGCGTCGCGTCGTTGTTGAGGATCACCCAATTGTCGCTGTTGAAGGTTGCCGATTCCGAAACACTGCGCAGTTGCTCCTGCAACTGCTTGATCTCTTCGTCGACCTTGTTCTTGTCGATGCCGTCTTCGGTTGCGGTGACCAGCTTGGCCTTGATCTCGGAGACGACGTCGATGACGTTCTGGACGCCGGTATAGGCTGTGCCCATCGTCGCAGCCGCCATGCCGAGCGCATCCTGGACGGCCGAAACTGCCTTGTTGTCAGTGCGCGCGGTGGTGGCGACCGACCAGTAGACGCCATTGTCGGCGGCTTTTGCGACACGCATACCGGTCGTGATATGGTTCTGCGTGACCGTCATATTCCGGTTGATATCGCGCAGCACATGAAGCGCCGCGTCTACGGAGACGCGCTGATAAATACTCACGGGAACTAAACTCCAAAACACAAACAGACGCAAACGACACAAGAAATGAACCGTTGCCGCGCGGACATTCATGTCCGGGGTCGCTGGAACTCCAGCGAATTGCAGCCCTCAAGAAATGAAGAAGACCGGCCGGTTACTGGTAACGATCATTGCCGTTTATGCTTAACAAACGGCTAAACTTGGGAAGTAATTTATCTTATTTCGTAAGGTTCATAACGCATAAAAACGCCGCCAGACGGGATCCGGCGGCGCTTAAATCGGATGTGAACTCTATTCGGCGGCCTGAAGCTGCTCCTCGGCGGATGCTGCGCGCGGCCGCGTGGCAACCGCCATCTCCTCGTGCAGGCGCGCTTCTTCATGAGCGTGCGGCTTGGCGAAGCGGGCAAGCAGCAGATAGGCGACCGGCGTGATGAACAACGTCACCAGCGTCGCAAAGCCGAGACCACCGACGATCACCCAGCCGAGCGCGACGCGCGCTTCGGCGCCCGCACCATGGGCAAAGACCAACGGCACGCCGCCGAGGATGGTGGCGATCATGGTCATCATGACAGGGCGAAGGCGCAACGCGCAGGCCTTCTCAATCGACGAGCGCACGTCCTCGCCCCGGTCGCGCAGCTGATTGGCGAATTCGACGATCAGAATGCCGTTCTTCGCCATGACGCCGACCAGCAGCACCAGGCCGATCTGACTGTAGATGTTGAGGCTGGAGCCGGTGATAACAAGCGCGAAGACGGCACAGGCAAGGCCGAGCGGTACCGTCGACATGATGATCAGCGAGGAGAGCACGCTCTCGAACTGCGCCGCCAGCACCAGGAAGATGATGACGATGGCAAAGCCGAAGGTCAGCGCCATGCCGCTCGAATTCTCTTCCAGCGTCGCCGCTTCGGCAAGCGGCAGCAGGCGCGCGCCAGCCGGCAGCAACGGCTGCGCAAGCTGCGTCACCTGCTTGACCGCATCGCCGAGCGACATGCCGTCCTTCAGGCCGGCGGTGATCGCGACCGAGGCGAGCTGCTGCTCGCGGTTGAGCTGCGGCGCGACCGAACCTTCCTTCATTGTAGCGATCACCGACATCGGCACGATCTTGCCGTCGCCGGTTTTCAGGAACACGTTCTCGAGGTCGGTCGGATCGTCGATCGGCCGCGTCGTCGAAGTCAGAAGCACGGGATAGGATTCGCCGTCGACGAAGACGTCGACCACGGAGCGCCCCTCCAGCAGCGACTGGATCGCCGTCGAAAGCCCGGTTATGTCGATGCCGAGATCGGAAGCGCGCTCGCGGTCAATCGCCACCGACACCTGCGCCTGGCTGGGCTCGTTGGTCAGGCGCGGCGTATCGTACTGGCCGGTGGCGTCGAGTGCCTGGACCAGCTTGGCGGCCGCCGCCGTCAGCGCCTCGTGATCATTACCGATCAACGCCATCTGCACGCCGCTGCCGGCGCCGCGGATGCGCAGGCTGTTGGAGGAGATGGCGTTCCCGCGCAGCGCCGGCACGCGTGATGCCGCCTGGTTGATGTCGGCGACGATTTCCGCCTGCGTCCGATGGCGCTCCCCCCAGGGGGCGAGCGTCAACACCATGAAGCCGCTGTTCAGCGAACCGCCCTGGCCGGAGATCGAGAAGACGTTGCGGATGTCGCCGTTGTCGACCAGCGGCTGCAGATATTCCTCGACGAGCTGCATCTTGTCGCGCGTATATTCGAGGCTCGATCCTTGCGGCGTCGTCAGCCGCATCATCACCATCGACCTGTCCTCTTCGGGTGTCAGTTCGCTCTTGACCGTGGAAAAGGCGACGAGCGCCGCGCCGGCGAAGAGTACCGAAAACAGGATGACGACGAAGGGGGCGTTGAGACAGCCGTGCAGCGCCCATTTATAAAGGCGGGCAAGCGCCCCGCCGAAACGGCCGAGCGCGCCGTGATCCTCGATCATCGGCTTGGTCAGCATGCGCGAGGCAAGCATCGGGCAGAGCGTCAGCGCCACCAGCGACGACAGCCCGACGGAGAAGGCGAGCACGAAGCCGAATTCACGAAACAGGCCGCCGACCTGTCCAGGCAAGAAGGAGAGCGGGATGAACACGGCCGCGAGCGTCGCGGTCGTGGCGATAACGGCGAAGAACACCTCGCGTGTTCCAAGCACGGCGGCCGCACGCGGCCCCATGCCTTCAGCGCGCCGCCGCACGATGTTTTCGAGCACAACGATCGCGTCGTCGACGACCAGGCCGGTCGCCAACACGATCGCGAGCAGCGTCAGAATGTTGATCGAGAAGCCGACCATATAGATCGCCGCCAGCGTGCCGATCAGCGCCACCGGCATGCTGACCGCCGGGATCAGCGTCGCGCGCCAGTCGCGCAGGAAGAGATAGATGACGGCGGTGACGATAACGGCGGCGAGCACCAGCGCCAGCACCACCTCATGGATCGCACCCTGGATGAAGACGGCGTCATCGCTGGTGATCGCGATCGTCGTGCCCTCCGGCAGCGTCTTCGACAGTTGCTCGACGGCGGCCTTGACGCCGGTCGAGATGTTCAGCGTGTTCGACTGTGCCTGGCGGATGATGCCGAGGCCGATGCCCGGCTTGCCGTTGGAGCGCAGCGCCGTTTCGCCGTCGCGTGGTCCGAGCGTCACCGTCGCGACATCGCCAAGCCTGACACGGTCCTGCAGCATGACCTTGGAAAAATCTGCCGGCGTCTGCAGGTTCGCGGTGGCGCGCACCACGATATCCTGCGTATTGCTCTTCAGCGATCCCGCCGGCACGTCGAGTGCGGCATTGTCGAGCGACTTCGTCAGATCGCCGATGGTCAGCCCCCGGCTTGCCAGCGCGCCCTGGTCGACATCGACGCGGAAAACCTTCTCCTGGTCGCCATATTCCTCAACGTCAGCGACGCCATCGACGGATGCGAGGCGGTCGATCACCTCGTTTTCGACGAGTTGTGTCAGGTCGTCCATGTTGAGCTTGGTGGAGGTGACGGCAAGACGCATGATCGCCGAGGAATCCGAATCCGCCTTGACGATCTGCGGCGCATCCGCTTCGTCAGGCAGGTTCTGGGTGATGCGGCCAATCGCGTCACGCACATCGTTGGCGGCGACGGCGAGATCGATCGCATCGGAGAATTCGAGCGTCACCCGGCTCTGGCCGAAGGAAGAGGTCGATGAGATCGATTTCAGACCGCTGACGCGCGCTACCGCGCCCTCGATCACCTTGGTCAGTTCCTGGTCGATCGTCTGCGGCGATGCGCCGTCGAAGGTCGTGCGCACGGTGACGACCGGACGGTCGACATCCGGCAGTTCACGCACCTCGACGCCGACGTAGGCGGCAAGGCCGGCGACGACCATCAGCGTGTTGAACACCAGCGCCAGGATTGGCCGGCGAACGAAAAGCGCGGTGAAGCTCTGCTTGCCCGAGGCCCTGTCCTGATGAATCTCGGTCACACTCATTGCGTGGCGACCTCCCCATTCGAGGCCACGTCACCGGAAACACGCACCGCCCCGCCCTCACGCACGCGCTGCAGGCCTTGCGTCACGATCTTGTCACCGTCTTTAAGATCGGCCTTGACGAGCACGAAATCCGGGTTGCGCTGCACGACGCTGACCCGCACCTTGCGCGACTTGTCGTCGTTGACCTGCCACACGAAGGAGCCCTGCGAATCCCACTGCACCGAGACGGGATCGACTGCCGGATATTTGTCGCCGGCAAATTTCATGCTGACGCTGAAGGACATGCCGGCGCGCAGCTCATCCGAACTGTTGCCGATCTTGGCGCGCAGGCGAAGCGTGCGGCTTGCCGCGTCTATGCGGTTGTCGACGGCCTCGACCATACCGGAAAATACCTGTCCGGGTTTTGCCACCGACATCGCCTCGACCGGTTGGCCGACCGATACGGTGTTGGCGAAGCGCTCCGGCACCCAGAAGTCGACGAGAATTTCCGACCGGTCGTCGAGCGTGACGATCGGGATGCTCGTCGTGACGTTGTCGCCGATGTTGACCGGTACGATGCCGACGATGCCGTCGATCGGCGCGATAATGTTGCGGCGGGCGAGATTGAGTTCGGCGGCCTGCAGCTGCAGCCGCGCCCCCTGTTCGGCGATCTCGGAATCGAACACGTCCATGCGCGACACGCTGGACTTGATGTTGTGATAGAGATTGGATTTCTCGACGGCAGCCTTGACTGCCACATCCGCCTGGCCGCGGGCGATCACCTGCTCCTCGCTGTCGAGCGTGGCGAGCACCTGGCCGGCCTTCACCCTGTCGCCCGACTTGATGAGGATTTCGCGGATCGTCCCCGATGCTTGCGGCGTGACCGCGACCGAGCGGATCGCGTCGCCCGTGCCGATGGCGTTCAGGCGGTCGTTGACGACGCCCTGGACGACGGCCTGCGTCGCAACGAGAATGGCGCTGTTGCGCCCGCCGCCATTGCGGCGGTTCTGCCCCTCACCACGTTGCTGCCCTTGCGCCCTCGCGGGAGCGTCGGCATCCGCCGTCCCCTCAGCCTTTGGCGCGATCTTGGAAACGAAGCTGTCTGGAATACCTGCATCGCGCATCGTATCGCCGGCACCGGGCACAAAGAAAACCCATGCGGCGAAGCCGGCAACAATGACGATGAGTGAAAGTACAAACTGCTTCCAAAAAGCCATTCACGTCTCCGGAGGGACTCGAGGTTGGGCCAGGGTCGGTCGAAAGAGGCGCTGCGGGACCAAGATGCCCGTCTGATGCGACAATATCGCGCGTTTACAGCTTACCGGCAAGCATAAGCAGGCGGCATTACCGATTTGTAATATCGGCAAAGAATGGAAATAACCCCGTCGCTCACTTTTGCTTGAACAAGCCCTGCCATCTCTTCGTACCGCCGGCTGTCGGCCGAGGTGCAGCACAGAATCAAGTCGATGTGGTTGGATTTCTAAAGCGCCTCGCACTTTTGCGCGACATGCTTTAGCGGCGCATCGACCACCGCAGGCCCATCACAGCCGCAATCCCCAGTATCGGCCACACGGCCCAAAACTGTCCCGTCCAGGTGAAAAGGTTGATGCCGGCAATGCCGAGCGCCACGATCGCCAGCGAGGCGATCCTGCGGTTGAACCGCGTCTGGTCGCGGTTCCAGGCGAGCGCCGCGACGACGGCGAGCCCAAGCACTGGAAAGCACGCCCAGAAAACGCCCTGCCACGATAAAAGATTGATGCCGATCAAGACAGCGGCGATGACGCCGAGCACACCGAACAGCCTGCGCCTGCCAGGTGCCGGTCTTGCCTCGGCGATCTCAGCCGCCGGCTGCGGCCGCGCGGGGCCGGATCGTTGGGGAGGCGGCGTCTCGTCCTTGGCATTGCCGATCTTCACCGCATAGCTCGGCACGCCTTCATCGACGTTCTTCACCATCAGCGGCCCGAGAAACTCGAAACCGACCGCGACCTTGTTGCGAACCTGATCGTAAACGGTACTGGATATCACGATGCCGCCAGCCGCAGCCGAGGCCTGCAGCCGCGCGGCAATGTTGACGCCGTCCCCGTAAATATCGTCGTTTTCGACGATCACATCGCCGAGATTGATGCCGATGCGAAACAGCATGCGTCCGTCCGTCGGGCGGCGGGCGTTGAAGCCGGCAAGTTCGTTCTGGGTATCGACAGCCGCGCGCACCGCCTCGACCACGCTAGGAAAATCGGCAATCAGCCCATCGCCCCATGTATTGATGACACGGCCGCCATGGCTTTCGATCAGGCGCCCCATCGCTTCCCGGCAACGCTTCAGCGCCGCAAGCGTCCCCTCCTCGTCAGCTCCCATCAGCCGGGTATAATCCTGCACGTCAGCACAGAAGATCGTCGTCAGCTTGCGCCGCGTTTCACTCATGGGTCTCTCGTCTCCGCACTATCCGTCCCCGGAAAGATCGCTGCAAAGGCTGAAACTGGTCGACAGGGGATCAAGTGGGCGATTGCAACGCCGATAACCTACTAAGGCTTTACGTTTGTCGCCACCGATAATTGCTCATGATCGCCCTTCAGCATACCGCTGATTATTGAACGATCTTGCGCGGGCTTGCTGAATGTTCTCTGGCCACGGTATTCGAGCCATCGATTTCCTGAAGCAACACGTCGTAGCCCCAGAGATCGGCGAGATGTTGCAGGACGAGCCTGGTATCGGCTTCCTGAAGATAGCTGCCATTCATCATGATATGTTGCAGCAACAGGCGGCGGTCGCCGGCGAGGTCGACATCGACGATATCGATTGCCGGATCGGTCCAGCCGATATCGTATTCGCGGGAGAGCTGGCGGCGGATGCGCAAGTATCCGCGCTCATTGTGGATCGCCGAAACCAGAACCCCTTCCGTCTGTTCCGGATCATCGTAGAGATGGAA
Source organism: Rhizobium phaseoli (assembly GCF_010668805.1). Taxonomy (GTDB): domain Bacteria; phylum Pseudomonadota; class Alphaproteobacteria; order Rhizobiales; family Rhizobiaceae; genus Rhizobium; species Rhizobium phaseoli_A. Next base: position 166,161 of record NZ_WUFT01000010.1, read on the forward strand.
CAGACGCAACTGGCGGATCAGGTGCGGGCTCAGGAATTGGCTGATGAAACTCTCGTCCCGGTAATTGGCCCAGATGTCGCGCAGCACCGCCATTGCGTCGCCTCGCCCTGATATATCGGGGAACCAAGCGCGGTCTTCTTCCGTCGGCGTCGTGACGATCCTCTCGATATCCTGCATCATCGCAAAACCGAGCGCATAGGGATTGAAGCCCGAGAACCGGCGGTCGTCGTAGCTCGGCTGGAACACGACGTTGGAGTGGGACTTCAAGAATTCGAGGAAGTTGCCGTCGCTGATCTGCCCCCGTTCGTGAAGCCGGTTCATGATCTGGTAATGGACGAAGGTGGCGGTTCCCTCATTCATCACCTTGGTCTGCCGCTGCGGATGGAAATATTGTGCGACATGCCGGACGATGCGAAGGATCTCCCGCTGCCATGGCTGCAGCCGCGGCGCGGTTTTCTCGAGAAAATAGAGGATGTTGTCCTGCGGAAGGCCAAGCGCGGCGCGGCGCTTTTCCAAACCGCCGTCGCTCGCCTTTTTGGCCTTGCCGACGGGCACCGTTCGCCACAGATCGTTGAACATCTGCTCTTCGTGGGCGCGGCGCTCCTGCTGCCGCTTTTCCTCCTGGCGAAGGTCGATGGTCGTCTTGCCCGCATATCGATGCACCCCATGCGACATCAGCGCATGCGCCGCATCCAACGTCCGCTCGACCGCCGTTTCGCCATAACGTTCTTCGCAGCGGGTGATATAACCCTTGGCGAAGTCGAGGTAGTCGAGGATGCCCTCCGCATCGGTCCAGAGCTTGAAGAGATAATTGTTCTTGAAGAAATGGTTGTGGCCAAAGGCCGCGTGCGCGGTGACGAGCGTCTGCATCGTCGCCGTGTTCTCCTCCATCAGGTAGGAAATGCAGGGAGAGCTGTTGATGACGATCTCGTAGGCGAGGTCGCGCATGCCGCGGCGGTAGAAGGCTTCGTGATGCGCAAAGTGCTTACCGAAGGACCAATGGCGATAAAAGAGCGGCATACCAGTTGAGGAATAGGCATCAAGCATCTGTTCAGAGGTAATGACTTCGATCTGGTTCGGATAGACGTCGAGGCCGAGTTCGCCGAGCGCGATCTCCTCGCAGGCGTCGTGGATACGCTGGAGCGTGGAAAAGTCCCAGTCCGCCCCCTCGAACAACAGCCGCTCCCTTGGCCTCATCGTCATGGTCATGGCGTCACCCTCGACTGTGCATCACGCTTCTGGAAGAGATCGTGGAAAACAGGGAATATCTCGCCTCGCCGGCAGACCTTGCGCATCGAAAGCGGCAGCAGCTCTGAACGGATCCCGTCATAGAGCATCCAAAGCGGTGAACGGGATACGGAAGAATCGCCGCCTTCTTCGCCGACCTCGATATAGGCGAAGTACTGGCACAGTGGTAAAATCTCGCGCAGCAGCTGTCCGCTCAGGTTTCCGTCCGAATGGGCGTTGTCGCCGTCCGAGGCCTGGGCGCCATAGATGTTCCACTCTGCCGGATCGAAACGCGCAGCAATGATCCGACGCATGGCGACAAGCGCGCTGGAGACCAGCGTGCCGCCGGTCGCCGGACCGTAGAAGAAGGTTTCCTCGTCGACTTCCTCGGCCTTGTCGGTATGGCGGATGAAGACGATCTCTACTTTCTTGTAGCGCTTCGACAGGAAAAGATAGAGCAGCAGGTAAAACCGCTTGGCAAGATCCTTCATGTGTTCCGACATGGAGCCGGAGACGTCCATAAGGCAGAACATCACGGCTTTGGCCACAGGCTTCGGCTCGTTGTCGAAACGGCGATATCGCACGTCGAGCGGATCGATATAGGGAATGCGTCGGCTTTTTTCCGTCAGGGATTTGAGTTTTACCTCAAGCGCCAGGCGGCTCCCGTCGTCCTCGCATTCCTCGATCTGCCGCTGCAGGGCTTCGATCTCTTCGCGGCGCGGACGGTGAAGCGCGACGCGGCGCATCATCGCAAGCCTCGTCGTGCGACCGACGGCGATGTTGGACGGCGATCCGGAGACGGAATAGCCGGCCCGAACCGGAGTCTCCTCTTCCGTTTCGGCTAGACGCCGTTTGGCAAGGTCTGGAAGTTCCAGGTCATCGAGAAATACATCAAGGAATTCCTCCCGGGTGAGCACGAAGCGGAAACCGTCCTCACCATCGCCTTCGCCCGCATCTTTTGGCTTTCCGCCCCTCGCGCTCGGCGGCCGCGGAATGATGTCGCCTTCCACGAAAGCTCTGTTTCCCGGCAGGATGTGATCGGCGGTACCGCCGTCGCCCCTCCGAAGGCTCGGTTCGGCCATTCCGTCGATCGGCAGGCTGATCTCACCGCCGTCGAGCACATCGCGAATGTTTCGGTTTTGCAGAGAACGCTTTACCGCCTGCTGCACGGCACCTTTCATGCGCCGAAGAAACCGTTGCCGATTTTCGAGACTTTTACCGCGCGGATTTAGCCGACGGTCGACAATGTGCATATTGGCTCCGCATTAACTTGCCTGTTTGACGCGCATGTACCATTCGACGAGGCGCCGAACCTGCCTCTCCGTGTAACCCCGCGCGGCCATGCGCGAGACGAATTCGCTATGCTTCTTTTCTGTTTCCGAGTCCTTCTTCGATCCAAAGGAAATGACCGGCAAAAGATCCTCGACCTGCGAGAACATACGCTTCTCGATCACTTCCCGGATCTTCTCGTAGCTTGTCCATGACGGATTTTTTCCGCCATTGGATGCCCGCGACCTCAACGAGAACTTGACGATTTCGTTGCGGAAATCCTTCGGATTGGCAATGCCTGCCGGCTTTTCGATCTTCGTCAATTCCTGGTTGAGGAGCTCGCGGTCGAGCAGCTGGCCAGTATCGGGATCTTTGAAGTCTACGTCTTCGATCCAGGCATCGGCATAATCGACGTAGCGGTCGAACAGGTTCTGTCCGTAGTCCGCATAGGATTCAAGATAGGCCTTCTGGATCTCATTGCCAATGAACTCTGCATAACGTGGCGCAAGATCGACCTTGATGAATTCCAGATAGCGTTTCTCGACATCGTCGGTAAACTGTTCGCGGCGGATCGCCTGTTCCAGCACATACATCAGATGGACAGGATCGGCGCCGATATCCGTTGTGTCGTGATTGAAGGTGGAGGCAAGCACCTTGAAGGCGAAGCGGGTCGATATGCCGTCCATACCCTCGTCGATGCCGGCAGCGTCCCGGTATTCCTGAACGCTGCGGGCGCGCGGGTCAGTTTCCTTCAGGCTCTCGCCGTCATAGGTGCGCATCTTCGAGAAGAACGTCGAGTTCTCGTGCTTGCGCAGCCGTGAAAGCACGGAAAAGCGGGCCAGCATCTCAAGCGTTGCCGGGGCGCATGGCGTATCCGCCAGTTCCGATCCCTCGATCAGCTTCTCGTAGATCTTCTGCTCCTCCATCACCCTGAGGCAATAGGGCACCTTGATCACGCAGATGCGGTCGATGAAGGCCTCGTTGTTCTTGTTGGCTTTGAAAGTCTGCCATTCGGCTTCGTTCGAATGCGCAAGGACGATGCCCGAGAAAGGTATGGCGCCGATATTCTCGGAACCGATATAGTTCCCTTCCTGGGTCGCCGTCAGCAGCGGATGTAGCATCTTGATCGGCGCCTTGAACATCTCGACGAATTCAAGCACACCCTGATTGGCGCGGTTGAGCCCGCCGGAATAGCTGTAGGCATCGGGATCGTTCTGCGAGTAGGTCTCCAGCTTGCGGATGTCGACCTTGCCGACCAGCGACGAGATATCCTGATTGTTCTCGTCTCCGGGCTCGGTCTTGGCGATGGCGATCTGGCGCAACCGCGAAGGCTGAACTTTGACGACACGGAAGCGGGAAATATCACCGCCGAAATCGTCGAGCCGCTTCAGGCACCATGGGCTCATCAGCCCGTTCAGACGCCGTAGCGGGATGCCGTATTGCTCCTGGAGCAGCGACCCCATCGTCTCCGGATCGAAAAGGTTGAGCGGACTTTCGAAAACGGGGCTGATCTCGTCGCCCGCCTTCAGCACATAGATCGGATGGACCTCCATCAACTGCTTCAGCCGCTCCGCTAAGGAGGACTTGCCGCCGCCGACCGGGCCGAGCAGATAGAGGATCTGCTTGCGCTCCTCAAGCCCCTGCGCCGCGTGCCGGAAGAAGGAAACGATGCGTTCGATCGTCTCTTCCATGCCGTGGAAACCGGTAAAGGCCGGATAGATCCGGATGGTCCTGTTCATGAAGATCCGGCCGAGCCGCGTATCCCTCGCGGTGTCGACCATCTGCGGCTCGCCTATCGCGGAGAGCAGGCGCTCCGTCGCGTTGGCGTAGGCGATCGGGTCCTTTTTACAGAGATCGAGATACTCGGCCACCGACATATCGGTTTCGCGGCGCGCTTCGTAACTGCGCGTAAACGCATCGAATACGGATTCGTTCAGCATGGGCCCTCCATTAAGGTTATGCCGCAGGCTCAAAGTCGTATAACCATCGAGATGGCTACGACGTTCCTAAGAATCAATAATTTCGTAGGTATATTCGACGCTCACCGGCTGTTTCTTGCAACGCACAAAAACGTGCATGCACCGGTTATTTTTACTCTACGAAACTGTTTCTCATTATAGTTGAAAAAAGCACCCCCGCGGTATCAGCACATTTCGCGACGTGACAGAAAGATGAAAAGGGTGTGCAATGTCGGCCGTGATTCGAGTTCCGGAAAAATCGACGATTGGCAGCCAAATCTGCGCAGAGTCGATGCTGGACAGCATGTGCCGATCGATGCCCGAGATGGTGGAAACGGCCGCATGCCGGCCGTGAGTCAATCGTTCGAATCATTTGCCGCCGGCGAAATTCAGCCGTTGAATGCCTTCTCCAGCGCGGCGACATCGATCTTGACCATACCAAGCATTACCTCGGTCACGCGCTTGGCCCGCTCGCGGTCGTTGTCGGCGATCATCTCGGAAAGCATGCGCGGCACGATCTGCCAGGAAAGTCCCCAGCGGTCTTTCAGCCAGCCGCAGGCCTCCGGCGTGCCGCAATTGGCGAGGAATGCTTCCCAGACCCGATCGATCTCGGCCTGGCTTTCCAGGAAGATCGCGATCGAGAAGGAATGGTTGAAGCTGTCCAGCGGGCCGGCCTTCATCGCCAGGAAGGCCTGGTTGCCGAGCGTGAACTCGATCAGCTCGACGCTGCCGGGAGGCCCGCTCGGTGTTTCCGCCGGAAGAATGGTGCTGCGGCCGATCCCGGAATCCGGGATAATGGACACATAGAATTCGACGGCTTCGCGTGCTTCCTCCGCGAACCAGAGATTTGAAACGACCTTCGCCATGATACAGCCTCCTTGTTGACGGTTGACCCGGACCACTGTCCGATGATCCAAGGACGCCCGGCCGGCGCGGGTTCCGACAGAGAACGGCTGAAATTTTTCCGTGATGTAGTAGCGGTCGCGCGCCGCGGCCTTGCCGCCATGCGCAAACCCCTGGGATAGCGGAGGCTTGGGAATGAAAGCAGAACATCTTTTCTGGTCTTTCCTTCCCGAATCACTACATTACGCGCCATGAGCAATAGTTTCGACGATATTCCCTTCTTCGACGAAGAGCCGGGCGAGATGGCGCGCAAGCCGCAGCCGCCTGCCGGGCCCGCCGGAAGGGCGCCCGCCACCGGTGGCATTGCCGCCCGCGCCATGGCCGCCCGCGACGGCGGCAGCCGGCCGGACTATCTTACCGGGCTGAACCCCGAGCAGACCGAAGCCGTCGAAACCCTGGAAGGCCCGGTCCTCGTGCTTGCCGGCGCCGGCACCGGCAAGACGCGCGTGCTGACGACCCGCATTGCCCATATCCTCAATACCGGCCGCGCCTTCCCCTCGCAGATCCTCGCCGTCACCTTCACCAACAAGGCGGCCCGCGAGATGAAGGAGCGCATCGCGCTGCTGGTCGGCGGCGCCGTCGAAGGCATGCCCTGGCTCGGCACCTTCCACTCGATCGGCGTCAAGCTTTTGCGCCGCCATGGCGAGCTCGTCGGCCTGCGCTCCGATTTCACCATTCTCGACACAGACGACGTCGTCCGCCTGATCAAGCAGCTGATCCAGGCCGAGGGCCTCGACGATAAGCGGTGGCCGGCCAAGCAGTTCGCCGGCATGATCGACACCTGGAAGAACAAGGGGCTCGGCCCGGCCGATATCCCCGAGGGCGACGCCCGTGCCTTTGCCAACGGCCGCGGCCGCGATCTTTATTTCGCCTATCAGGCGCGCCTGACGACGCTGAACGCCTGCGACTTCGGCGACCTGCTGATGCATCCAATCGCGATCTTCCGCAAGAACCCTGATCTCCTGAAGGAATATCACGGCCGCTTCCGCTATATCCTCGTCGACGAGTACCAGGACACCAACACCGCTCAATATATGTGGCTCCGGCTCCTCGCCCAGCGCGCCAAGGGCGAGAAGCAGAACGTCTGCTGCGTCGGCGACGACGACCAATCGATCTATGGCTGGCGCGGCGCCGAGGTCGACAACATCCTGCGCTTCGAAAAGGATTTCCCCGGCGCCAAGGTCATCAAGCTCGAGCGCAACTACCGCTCGACCGAACATATTCTCGGGGCTGCCGCCCATCTGATCGCCCATAATGAAGGGCGCCTTGGCAAGACGCTGTTTACCGACCGCTCCGATCCAAACGACGTCAAGGTGCAGGTCCACGCCTCTTGGGATTCGGAGGAGGAAGCCCGCGCCATCGGCGAGGAAATCGAGCAGCTTCAGCGCGGTAAGCATCTGCTGAACGACATGGCGATCCTCGTGCGCGCCTCTTTCCAGATGCGCGAATTTGAAGACCGCTTCGTCACCCTCGGCCTCAATTACCGCGTCATCGGCGGCCCACGCTTCTACGAGCGCCTGGAGATCCGCGATGCCATGGCCTATTTCCGCATGGTCGCCCAGCCCGCCGACGACCTGGCCTTCGAACGCATCGTCAACACGCCGAAGCGCGGTCTCGGCGATACGACGGTGCGCGCGCTGCATGACTACGCACGCGCCCGCGATATCCCGATGCTTGCGGCAGCCGCCGACATCATCGAGACGGACGAGCTGAAGCCGAAGGCGCGAAAGGCGCTCTTCGATGTGATTCAATCTTTTCGCCGGTGGCAGGAACTGCTTGAAAACACACCGCATACCGAACTTGCCGAGCAGATCCTCGAAGAGTCCGGCTACACCGACATGTGGAAGAACGACAAGAGTGCCGAAGCCCCTGGCCGCCTCGAGAACCTCAAGGAACTCATCCGCTCGATGGAAAGCTTCGAGTCGATGCGCGGCTTCCTCGAGCACGTCTCGCTGGTCATGGATGCCGAGACCAACGAGAACCTCGATGCCGTCTCGATCATGACGCTACACTCGGCCAAGGGGCTGGAATTCGACACCGTCTTCCTCCCCGGCTGGGAAGAAGGCCTCTTCCCGCATCAGCGCGCGCTAGATGAAAGCGGCCGCGCCGGCCTGGAGGAGGAACGTCGCCTTGCCTATGTCGGCATCACCCGCGCCAAACACCGCTGCCACATCTGGTTCGTCTCCAACCGGCGCATCCACGGCCTCTGGCAATCGACCCTGCCCTCGCGTTTCCTCGACGAACTGCCGGAAACCCATGTCGAGGTTGCCGAAATGGAGCAGAGCTATGGTGGGTACGGCCGCGGCGGCTACGGCCAGTCCCGCTTCGACAAGGCAGAACCCTTCGCCAATTCCTATTCCACCCCCGGCTGGAAACGCGCCCAGGCCAACAAGACCGACGCCACGCGCGACAATTGGGGCTCCCGCTCCGGCCACGCCGTCGAACGCATCGGCTATGGCGAAAGCGGCCCGAAGGGGCGCACGATCGAAGGCGAACTGGTGGCAAAATCCACCTCGTCGGAACCGTCGAGGTTCACGCTCGGCGACCGCGTATTCCATCTGAAATTCGGCAACGGCAACATCACCGGCATCGAGGGCAACAAGCTGACGATCGAGTTCGACCGGGCTGGACAGAAGCGGGTACTGGACGGGTTCGTCGAGCGCGTCTGACGTCGCGTCAGCTTGGCGGGAAAACGCTCACCCGAGCATCCGCATCCTTCCAAGACCGAGGATATCATTGACGAGGGCGATGCCGATCCCCGCGGCGACGACTCCCAATCCGATTAGAAAGAGCCGGCGCGACCGATCGTATTTGACGGCGATGAGGGAATCGCGCGCCAGCAAATCGGCGAAGACCTTCACCTGAATGGCTATGCCGATGGTCAGGAACAGCATCGGCAGGATATCGATGCGGCTCCAGTCATTGGGATTGGAAACCCAGACGCTGACGAAATTAAGGGAGAAACCGAGGATGATCCCGGTCGCCGTCAGCGATCCGTTGCGGAACGTCGCATCGATCTTCTCGTTCGGCTCTGGCTCGGACATGTTTTCGCTTCCGGCTTGCGTCTGAGCAAGAAAGGCAGAAATCGCGGCCGGGAGCAAGATCGCCCTCGCATCGCGCATCCGGAAGGGCGGGCGAAAATGCTGTCGCGACGGAGAACCGGCGCAGCACTCAACGCCCTTTCCGCGAGCCCCGCCAGCGCGATCTCATGGGATCGCCGGCACAGAACTCTGTTCGACAGAATCCATCTGTTGATAAAAACACAACAATTCCAACAGGATATTTTTCGTAACCGAAAAGTTAACGTGTCAAAACGTCGCTTTGACGCTTTCTGCAAATCAGCTTAGCTCGGAAGCTGCCCGTCCATGAAAGGCGGGCTTCACGACGAACTTTTTAAAGGAGGTTCAAGTGACCAGTGTTTCATCTCTCGGCAGCACATTGACTCAGTACCAGTCTCCGCTCTCCAGTCTCGACAAGAATGGCGACGGCGTCATTTCGCCAGACGAGCTCGCCGCCGCATCACAGTCCTCGACGTCAGGCAAGACCGCGACTGACGGCGATAGCGACGACAGCAGCACCGATATCGCCAAGAAGATCACCGCCGACATCCTGTCTCTCATGCTGTCCTTGCAGAAGACCGACGGCAGCGACGATCATGGCGACGGCAGCGATCAGAGCGACGATTCCAAGGGGGTCTTCGCCGCAATGGATACCAATGGCGACGGCAAGTTGACCGAGTCCGAATTCCTCGCCGCCGATCCGAGCAAAATCAATGCGTCGGGCGATAGCGATCCGCTCCTCACCAAAGTGCTGAGCGACATGCAGACGGCTCTCCAGGCCCACCGCAATACCTACGGCGCTTCCGCCGCAGCAAGTGATCCCGCCGACGACGTGACCTCGGCGTAGTTCGGCATGGGGCTCCGCCGGGGGAGCCTCGATCCGCCAGATGCAAAAGCGTCTTACGTCTCCCCTTCTATTTCAACACGAGAGTGGCCGTCAATTCTCTCATTGATTGCATTAGAGTATTCTTTTTCAGCTGGTTGCTACCGCTAGTACCAGAATTAACACTTGCGCGTCGGCGTCTGGAAATCCACTAGTTGATGCGTTCAATGTGCATGGCGTCTGACACTGGAATAAGCGAAGGGATTGGCCTTGATAAAAGCGCTGCTGCTCGTCGACATTCAGAATGGCTTCTGTCCGGGCGGCAATCTGCCGGTGCCGGATGGCGACAAGGTGGTGTCCGTCGCAAACAGCCTGATCGACAGCGGCAGATACGATCTGATCGTTGCCTCGCAGGACTGGCACCCGTCGGGCCACGGCAGTTTTGCCTCCGCCCATCCAGGCGCCGCGCCTTTCGAGATGGGGGAGCTGTCGGGTAAGCCGCAGATGATGTGGCCCGACCATTGCATCCAGGGCACGCGCGATGCCGAACTGCATCCCGCACTCAAATCCGCAGAGATCGACCTGATCCAGCAGAAGGGCGAGGATCCTGAGATCGACAGCTATTCGGCCTTCCGCGATAATGACCGCGACGCCTCGACCGGCCTTTCCGATTTCCTTGAGGACCAGGGTGTCACCGACCTCGACGTCTGCGGGCTGGCGACCGATTACTGCGTCAAATTCTCCGCGCTCGACGCGTTGGAGATGATGCCGGGTGTCCGCGTCCGCTTCATCGAGGACGCAAGCCGCGGCATCACCCCCGAAGGCGTCACCGCCGCCATCGACGAGATGCGAACGCATGGCATCACCATCATCAACAGCGCCGAGGTTCTGGTCGGTTAACGCCGGTCTCGCATGCTGTTGCTGGCCATAGTTCTCCAGCGGTCGCAGCCTCCATCAATGGCGCCGCAAAACCTGTCGGTGTCGGCTCGCGCAAAAGGGCCGGACTTTGGCCAACCGGCGGCCCGCCACTCCGTCATCCGCAGATGTCGTCCAGAAGCTGTCCGTTCGTTTCATCGCCAAGCCCGGGGCGGGCAACGTCCGCACTCCGGTACCAATGGCGCCTTAAAAGCATGGCAGATCGCGCACTTGCCTGCGACATTAAAGCAGTGGGGCATCCAATTGACACTTCAAACCTGGAGGTATACCCCGTGACTGAATTTTTTTAATTCAAGTAGAATTTATGCATCATCTCGGCGAAGTTGCAATACAGCGACAACAAGAAAAGTTGATTGAAACGGTAAGGAAATTCGTTAAGAGAGGACAACCTTACATTATAATGGACTTTCCTTATAATAAAGATCCCGGCGACCATGCAAGTTGGCTCGGATTGGTTAATGTTCTACGAGAAGTAACGGGGCGTCTTCCCGTACTTACTGGCGGCACCGCCAAAAGTATCGATGAAATAAAGTCAACTCCTGGCAATGCTCCAATATTTATTTGCGGCTGGGATACATTCGGAGACGCACGGACAGGCAGGGATGATATTCGCCACCGTTTGATGTGGAAGTATCCGGATCGAATGATTATCCAGATGCCGCAAACAATCCATTTCGCTAACGAGTCGCTTAAGGAGTACGCGAAACGTACGATTGGGAGGCATCGCAATTTTTATTGCATGACGCGCGATGCTCAGAGTTTCGAACTGGCAAAAGCCAACTTCGATTGTGATGTCGAGGCTGGCCCGGACACGGCATTCGGCATTCAAAGGCTCAAACCGTTCGAGGCTGATCCCCTCAGGGTTTTATACGTCATGCAGCCTTTTGGAGAGGACGACGTTGATATCGCTCAAGCGCGAGCAATTGTCGACGGACCTATTACCAATTGGACTAACGGCCCGAATAGTTTGTCGCGCATGCGCAAATCGAGTGTCGTGAAGGCAGCCGGTCGGCGCGGTTTCAGCCGCTCCGAGATGGTGGCCCAACATCACGAGGATGTCGCTGCTCGATATGTCGACTATGGCGTGAAGATCCTGTCCGGCGCGCAACGGATAATCACCAACCGTTTACATGGTCATATCCTTTGTCTTTTGCTGAATAAGCCACATGCCGTGGTTGCGCGAAACGGAAGCAGGCTCCACGACTTCATCGACAGCTGGACTGGCGACAGCCCGCTGGTGGAGAAAGCGACAGATGCCGGTGAGCTTTTAGCGGCAATGTCTCGCCTTCCGTACGAGATGAACGGAACTTGGTATAATTCAAGTAAAGTTACAGACCGAAATCCCGGTCTTCTCACCCCAGAGCTAGTACCTCATCCATCTATAGTCTGATTCCCAGCAGGAGCTCAGTTTGTCGGTTTTACGAGATGACGATATTCTATTCAGCCATGTCAGTGCGAATCGGTCCGCCGCGGCCGTGACGGGTGCCTTCTGGTCGGCGCTGAGCACGCTTATACCGACAGTCCTTACCTTCGCAGTTTTTGTGGTGACGTCTCGAGTTCTCCAGCCCCAGGATTTCGGTCTTGTCGCGCTCTCATTCAGCATAGTCTCATTTGCCGGCAGTTTTGGACCGACTGCATTTGGCGAAGCAATCATACAGCGAGCCGAAATAAGGCGTAGCCACCTCGACACCATATTCCTGCTTTCGCTTGCCTTTTCGTTTTTGATCTACGGTGCGTTATGTCTAGCCGCTTCGCCGATCGCGGCATATGTCGGACATGCCGAAGTCACATCCCTGATTTACATCATGGGATTAAAGGTTTTCTTCGACTTTACGGCCGTCGTTCCGAATGCGATTGTTAATAGGAAGATGTCATTCCATCTGGTAGCCGTCCGCACTGTCATCGCGACGATTACGTCTGCTTGCATTTGCCTTGTTTTGGTTCTAGCGGGTTTTGGCTTGTGGGCGCTTGCGATTGCCCAGATCGCGGCCACAGCTGCATCTTGCGGCGCTGCATTTTGGGGTGCGGGTTGGTCGCCTGGGCTTCACTTTAAGAGAACAAGTCTGAACGACCTGCTTCACTATGGATTTTTCGCATCCGGCACTCGGTTCTTGCAGACGATGAGCTTGGACAACTTGATCATAGGCGTGCTCTTGAGCCCGGCAGCGCTCGGTATCTATAATTTTTCGAAGCGCTTGTTTGATATGATCAACAACATCATCGCTGGCGGTTTAACATCTGTGACGCACGTCTTGCTTTCTTCATTGCGGTCCGATCCGAAGAAAGTTCGAGAAGCATTTCTAATGGCAACGTTTGGTTGCGCTCTGGTTTCGTACCCCGTATTCATTGGCCTTGCCGCAGTTGCCGGTGATGCGATCACGACAATTTTCGGTGCGCATTGGATTGATGCCGTTTGGCCGGTCCGGTTCTACTGTGTCATAGGGTTGATGGCTGGGATCGGCTATGTTCAGGCATCCCTGATAAAGAGCCAAGGCGAGATGGATTGGTGGTTTTACTACCAGCTGGCACGAAATCTCCTCACGCTCGTGACCATCGCAATTCTTTATCCTTATGGCGTGACGATAATTGTTTTCGCGATAATGATCGAAGTTCTGTTGTTTTGGCCGATCACCAGTTGGAAGGTTTCGCGGCACATAGAGCTGAGTGTCGGCGCGTATCTGATGCAATTCCTTCGGCCTAGCGTGGCTTGTGCAGGAATGGTTGCTGTCGTTTTTCTCCTCCATGAATTGCTCATGCATTGGTCGCCTTATCCACGTTTGGCCGTGGAAGTTCTCGCGGGTGGCCTTGCGTACTGCTGCCTGATATTTATTCTCTGCAAAGCCCGTTTAGATGTCTTGATCGGCAGTATAAAACAGGCCCGGCAACGCAAGGCAAATCGGGCTGCAATGGTCGATCCCGTGGCGCATCAATCGTGATATCCGGGCTTCTCCGTAGCGACCTGGGTTGCGGATTAAGCCGACTGCTTCTCAAATCGGTCACCCACAATGTGTACGTCACTTAAATGACGTTTCCAATCTACCGCGTCTGAAAGACCCCTCAGACATAAAGCGTAATAGGATCGATAAGATGACTGGTCTCGACCGCGGTTATTCGCCACCGGCAATTGATAACGTAGGAGTTTCGATTACAGACCGCAGCCGCTACTATTCTCTCGATGCAATGCGCGGCTTTGCCGCCATTTGTGTTGTCGCTACACATTTCCAAGAGAGATATGCCCCATCAGCTTATCTCGCAGTCGATTTTTTCTTCGTTCTCAGCGGATTTATTATCGCCGACATTTATGGAAAGCGGCTTGCGCGCGGTCTGCCGTTCCAGTCGTTTATGACGGCTCGAATCAAGCGTCTTTATCCGCTCTATTTGATCGGAATTTTCGTCGGCCTCGTACAGATCATTCTGTTAACCCGCTGGGGGCTGAGAAATCAGAGTGTCCCCGATTTGCTGGTATCGACAGTTGCTAATGGGTTTTTTCTGCCCAGCCCAATGTATTTCCTTCAAGCGAATTCGATGCAAGGGATGTTTCCAATCAATGGTCCGGCATGGTCAATGTTCTGGGAACTGTTGGTGAATATACTCTTCGCGCTTTGGCTTTTTCGGCTCTCTATCCGTGCCCTTTGCCAGGTTGCGTTGGTTTCGGCTGCATTTCTGATTTTTGTCGGTCTTAAGTACGGCATGTTGAATATTGGCTGGGAGTGGCCTTCCGCGATAGGCGGGCTCCCAAGGGTGATGTTCTCATTTACTGCAGGCGTCCTGATCAGCCGTCTATTCGCCGGGATGCCCGCCTGGAGGAAGGGTTGGACCGCTATCGTGCCCTGTCTTCTTCTGATGATCTGCATTGCGGCACCGGTTCCATTGGCGCTGCGGCCTTACTACGATCTGATGTTCGCGATGGCCCTGGCGCCGCTCATCGTCATGCTTGGCCTGCTTTTGGAGATGCCTGCAAAAGCAGAGGCGTTGGCAACGTGGATCGGGTATATCTCCTATCCTGTCTACATCTTACACCGAGGTGTAATCGGTATTTTCAAGCCAGTTGCGGCGTCTATTGGATTGAATGGCCCAGTCGCGTTCTTCGTGCTCCTCAGCGCAGTCATTTGTTTCGCTTATGTGACCGCTCGTCTCGTAGACAAAACGATGGCAATACGGGCTCATCGAGCTCGAGAACTTGCAACCCTGACATCAAATGATGGCGCGCAATAGTCGTTGTACCGTGACCAGAAGCTTTTGAATAAAGGTTCCCTGCGCGCAACCGGATTGATATGCGGAGGCGCGCGACCAAGACGGGCACGTTCGAGCTGGCGCAGCCCTCCGAGGCCGAAATCGCCCGCCGGGAGCGGATGAAGCGCGAGGGCTGACCGCCTCTTGGTTCTGAGATGACGGTCCGTGTCACCGTGTCCGGTTTACGGGCTCGTGTCCTTGTTCTTCTCGTCTCGCTCCAGCAGATAGATATCTTCCGCCAGGTCCTCCATCTTCCTGAGAAGCGCCGCATGCGCGTCGCGCAGGCCCTGATTGTAATAATGAGCGCCGATCTCATCGGCGAAGAAGTCGAGTAGGAACTCTGCCGGCAGAACACCGATCGACTGGTCGAGCTCCGTCTCGAAATAGCGGCGGACGCTGGAAACGATCGTCGTCTTCGCCTCTTTCGAAAATTCGATTTTCTTCATGGTCTCCTCTTTGCCGGATGCGATCAGGACTTTGATGGTTCAGCGAAATCGATTGGTCAATCAATGAAATTCAATTGCCGACGCAGGCCATAAATCATAAGGGAAACCTTGAATTCCAACAGGATAAGATCGCATGACTCGCGCCGACTTTGTTGAAGGTTTGCGGGGCGGCTTCGCCGTTGCGCTGGCGTCGGCGCCCTTTGCCGCCCTGTTCGGAGCGCTTGCGGTCGAAAACGGCATGTCGCTTCCCGAGATCGCCCTTATGAGCGGCACCGTCTATGCCGGCGCCAGCCAGATGGTCGGCATCGAACTCTTCGGGCACAATGTCCATGCCTGGCTGATCGTGCTGTCGATCCTTGCCGTCAATTTTCGTCATGTGCTCTATTCAGCGGCGATGGCGCGCTACATCGGCGATTTCACGCCGGTCCAAAAGTTCTTCACCTTCTTCCTGCTTGTCGATCCGCAATTTGCCGAAGCGGTGAAACGCGGCGAGACCGGCCTGCCGGTGACCTTCGCCTGGTATCTCGGCTTCGGCATCATCATCTACATCCCCTGGGTGCTGATCAGCGTCGGCGGCGGCCTGCTCGGCGGCTTCATCGGCGATCCGAAGGCGATCGGCCTTGATATCCTGCTGCCGGCCTATTTCCTCGGCATCGTCCTCGGCTTCCGCAAACGCGACAATTTCCTGCCCGTAGCACTCGTCAGCGCAGTCGCGTCGGTGCTTGCCTATCGCTATGTCGGTTCGCCTTGGCATGTCAGCCTCGGCGCCGCCGCCGGCATCGTGCTTGCCGCTCTATTGCCGCTGCCGCCGCAACCGGGTGATCTCGAGGCCGACGCCCTTCAATCCGAAATTCACGAGGTCTGAGCCATGGAATTCGACCTTCACATGGCGCTCGTCATCTTGGCAGCCGCGGTCGCCACCTACGCCACACGCATCGGCGGTTATATCCTCATCACCAGGATGAAGCACATTCCGCCGCGCATGGAAGCGGCGCTGAACGCCGTGCCGGCCGCCGTGCTGACGACGCTGGTTGCCCCCGCCTTCTTCACCGGCGGGTGGGATTCGAAGCTGGCGCTGGTCGTCGCCCTCTTCGTCGGCCTACGCGTCTCGCATAGCTGGATGCTGGTCGCCGCCTGGATCGTCGTGATGGCCTGGCGCCACACGATCGGGGTCTGAGCACCGGCCCGAAGGCCGGTATCTCAATATTCCAGCGGCAGCGTGGCATTTTCGAGCCAAGCCCTGACATCGCGATCGTGGACGAGCGGCATCAGCGCCTCGCATGTGCGGCGGTGATAATCGTTGAACCAGTGCAGCTCGTCATGGTTCAGAAGCTCTGGAATGACGAGGCTGCGGTCGATCGGGCAGAAGGTCAGCGTCTCGAAGCCGAGCATCGCCGCATCGCCGCCGTCGATCTCCTCGGCCGCACGCACATAGATCAGGTTTTCGATGCGGATACCGAAGCTGCCAGGCCGGTAATAACCCGGCTCGTTCGACAGGATCATGCCGGGCAGCAGTTCCTGAGTCGAAAGCCTGGAGATGCGTTGCGGCCCCTCATGCACTGAGAGATAGGAGCCAACGCCATGGCCCGTGCCATGCGCGAAATCGGCGCCTGCGCGCCAGAGCGCGATGCGGGCGAGCGGATCGAGGTCGCAGCCGCGCGTGCCCTTTGGAAAACGCGCCGTGCTGATCTGAATCATCCCCTTCAGCACCAGCGTGAAGAAGCGGCGATGCTCTTCCGAGACCGTGCCGATGCCGACGGTACGGGTGATATCGGTCGTGCCATTGATATATTGCGCGCCCGAATCGATCAGAAACAGTTCACCGGCCTCGATCATCCGGTTGGTCTCGGTCGTCACGCGGTAATGCATGATCGCCGCATGTTCGCCGGCACCCGAAATCGTATCGAAGGAAATGTCCTTTAGCGGGTTCTGCATGCTCTGGCCGACGCGGGCACGCGCCGCTTCGAGATGCTCGGCGGCAGCGATCTCGCTCACCGTGCCGGGTTTTTCCTGCGACAGCCAATAGAGGAATTCGACCATCGCTGCCCCATCCTGCTGATGCGCGGCAGCCGAGCCGTTGATCTCGACGTCGTTCTTCACCGCGCGCGGCAGCTTGGCGGGATCGGCGCCCTCCACCACTTCGCCGCCTGCCTTTCGGATAATCTCCGCCAGCGCATAGGAGGCGATATCCGGGTCGATCAGCACGCGGCCACCATCCGTGGAAACGACAATGAGTCTCTCCTCCAGCGCCGAGGGTGGCATCTGCACGCAGATCTGTGCCAGATAGGCTTCGGGCTCGATGCCGGTCTTGCGCTTGTCGAGGAAGATTTCGGCCCGCCCATCGGCATGGATGATGGCGCGCGCCAAAGGATGCGGCGTGTGCGGCACGTCGGCGCCGCGGATATTGAAGGTCCAGGCGACCGAGGAGGGATCGGCGATCAGCACAGCCGCGAGATTCTTCTTCGCAAGGTCGGCGGCAATCGTTGCGATTTTGTCGCTCGCCAGCAAGCCGGCCTGCGCCACATTCTGGATGCTGACCGCGCCGAGCGGCTCGGCCGGCCGGTCGCTCCAAAGCCTGTCCAGCGGGTTGTACGGCAGGAAGATCAGCGTGCCCCCGATTTCCGCGAGTGCTCGCTCCAGCCGGCGCACCTCGGCACCCGCATGCAGCCAGGGATCGATGCCGAGCCGCAGGCCCTTGGCGCCGTTTGCGGCCAGCCAGAGATGCGGCGGCTCGTTGACGAGATCGCCGCCCGAGAAGACCGACCCGTCGACCTGTTCGGCAAGTTGCGTCACATAACGCCCGTCGACGAAGACGATCGCCTGCGTGCGCAGGATGAGCGCAATGCCGGCCGAGCCAGTGAAGCCCGTCAACCATGCCAGGCGCTCCGAACCCGCGGGAACATATTCGCCGTTGAACTCATCGGCGCGCGGCACGAGGAAGGCGTCGATGCCGAGCGAATCGAAAGTAGCGCGCAGCGCCGATACCCGATCCCTGCCGAACTGCGGCGTGGAGGTGACGTCGAAGGACTGGAACATGCTGAAACCCCGAATGGTTGAGACGAATCCGGTGAATGGGATGCCGGCCATGTTAGCGAAATTTCAATCGATGGGGAGAAAAAGCGACGAAACGAGTCGAAACCCGTGGCGCCGCCCAAAATTTTGACAGAACTGTGACGTGAAAAGTTAATTTGGCACGCTTTATGCGTTAGCCGCATGGCTCCCATGAGCGAAACCCTCTGCCTCCGCATTTCAGAATAGCTATATAGGCGCTATCGAACGGTTCGCGATGAACCCGAAACAAAGGATTTTTTGAAATGACCGCCTCTCTCTCGCGCTTCGCATATAGCAGCCCGGTGCAGGCTGGCGAACGCCAGACCGTGCGTCACGTCATCGGCGCCCGCCGCCCGCAGAACGACGACAGCCTCAAGCTGCTCGGCGTCAGCCAGCGCGCCACGCGCCACAACGGCGCTCCTAGCTACGCGTTCTAAGTCTGAAAGCCCGTCCGTCTCCTCCCTCCCGGACCGGCCTATTGGAATGCAGTAGAGCCCGCTCGAGCGCTCCTCCCCTTGAGCTCGCGGGCATTGGCCGGATAGACCGGTCCAAGGCGGTGCCATAGGCACCGCCTTTTTGTTATTTTGGGAAAGTGCCGGGCGGTTTCGATAGACTGCCGCGCCATGCCCGACCTCCCTCCTGTGCCCGTCACAGGAATCCAGTGCGCCCAAGTCCTTGGACGCGAAAGACTCTTTTCAAGATATGAGGTCATTCACCCCGCAGACGGGCGGTGGCTGGATTCCTGTGACGAGCACAGGAATGAGGGAGGCGAGGTGCTTGCTCCAATCCGCATAGAGTGACTTGGTGTGGGTCGAGAGGAGACGTCCCGCCTCACGCACGACACGCATTGCAGGGCAAGCCCCTCGCCTCGCAACTGCAAAAACTCACGGCCGATCGAAGTGGATCGTCACCCAGCCATTTCGCCAAATCGTCCTGACGTGGCGAAGCCTTGCACCGCTATAGGCGGCGATCACCTTCCACCGCTGCGCGGCGAGAATGCCGGAGAGAATGACCGATCCGCCGGGTGCCAGATGTGTCGCAAGCTTCGGCGCCATGCGGATCAGCGGCCGGGCGAGAATGTTGGCGATGATGAGATCGAAAGGACCATGCTCGGAAAACGCCGTCGAATGAAACCCGGGCGCGGTCCTGGTAACAATGCCCGACGCGATGCCGTTGCGGCGCACGTTTTCTGCCGCCACCCGCGTCGCGATCGGATCAATGTCGGTCGCGAGCACCAGTATGTTCCTGAGCTTGCGCACCGCGATCGCCAGCACGCCGCTGCCGGTGCCGAGATCGAGCGCGTTGCGGACCGGGCGCGAACGCACTACGGCATCGATCACCTCGAGGCAACCAGCCGTCGTGCCATGATGGCCGGTTCCGAAGGCCTGGCCGGCATCGATCTCGATGGCGATGTCGCCGGAGCGGATCTTGTCGCGGTCATGCGATCCATGCACGAGGAAGCGCCCTGCCCTGACGGGCTTCAGCCCCTCCAGCGATTTCACTACCCAGTCGACGTCAGGTATGACTTCCCGCTCCAACCTGGCATCGGGGAAAGAAGCCTTCAATGCGCCCTCGACGCGGGAGTGCACTTCAGCCTCGTCCTCGGCCATCATATAGATCGAGGCTTCCCAGATGTCCTTCTTTTCATCGATCTCGGTAGTGCCGATCGCAAAGTCTTCTTCGCCGAAGACTGCGCTCAGAAGGTCCAGGATCTCTTCGGCCCTGCTTTCGGTCGTCGTCACGTAAAGGCGGATTTCACTCACGATAGGCGGTCTTTCCCGTTTCCGTTGCCCGCCACCGGTCGAGCCAACGCCCATCACGCTGAAACATCACCCCTTGCTGACGAGATTCTCCAGCTTCTTTACCGCCGTGTCCGGGTTTTCGCCATAGGCGATCGTTCCGGCAAACCGCCCGGCCGAATCGAGCAGGAAGACCGAGGCGGTGTGATCCATCGTATAGTCGCCGTTCGGATCCTTTTCGTCGATCGGCACCTTCTTGGCGTAGACGCGGAAACCCTTGATGACTTCGGCAATCTTGTCAGGCGCGCCTGATATGCCGGTAATGCGCTTGGAGACGTTGGAAACGTACCCGTTCATGATCTCGGGCGTGTCACGCTCCGGATCGACGGTCACGAAATAGGCCTGCAGCTTGTCGCCCTTCGGATCAACCTTCTCCATCCAGCCGTTCAGCTCGAAAAGCGTCGTCGGGCAAACTTCGGGGCAATGGGTGAAGCCGAAGAACAACGCCGTCGGCTTGCCGCGCAGCGCCTGCTCAGTGATCGGCTGTCCGCTCTGCGAAACCAGGGTGAAGGGCACGCCGAAGGGCGCCTCCACCGCCACATCCCCCGATTTTAGGGGATACCACCTGACGAAGCCGAGAACCCCGGCAAGTATCAGAACGCCAACCCAGATGGCGATGCGGAATGTCTTCATTGGCGAGATCCTCGATCCAGGCGGAGTCGCCGCCCGCCTCTGCCGGCGTAATTATAGTCTCGACCGAATGCGCGCAACTCAACAATATGTTTTCTGACCCGTGATTAATTGTCTCATCGGCCGCGGCCTTCTCCAACCGGAAATCAGCCCCCAGAAATCAGCACGGATCAAAAAAGCGATGTTTGTGAATAGCTTGCCTTCAGAATGACGGGCAATCCCAAAATACATATCGTTAGGAAAGACTTAAGCCGTCACATCTATATTTAATGGCGGTTCTGCATCGCTACTCCGCCGGGGACAACTGGGAAGAATTCTGACCATGAACAACAACAACGCCATCAAGCAGTCTGGCGCTTACCTCGAAATCGTCTCGTTCCACCTGGGCGACCAGGAATTCTGCATTGACATCATGGCCATCCGCGAAATCCGCGGCTGGGCGCCGGTGACGCCGATGCCGCACACTCCGCCCTACGTGCTTGGCCTCATCAACCTGCGCGGCGCGGTCATCCCCGTCATCGACATGGCCTGCCGTCTCGGCATGAAGATGACCGAGCCCTCCGAGCGCTCGGCGATCATCGTCACCGACATCGCCGGCAAGCTGGTCGGCCTGCTGGTCGAACAGGTTTCCGACATGATGACCATCAAGAGCGAAGACCTGCAGCCGCCGCCGGAAATCATCCCGGAAGCCCAGCGCGCCTTCTGCCGCGGCATCGTCGCGCTCGAAAAGACCATGGTCTGCTTCCTGAATCTCGATACGGTTATCGCCGACGAGCTGACTCAGGCGGCTTGATAATTTTCCATTCTGGCGTTGGAAGACCCGGCTCGTCCGGGCCTTTCTTATTTGGTTTCGAGAGCGCGGCGGACATGGGGCCGGGGTCTTCTGCGACGATAGCCCCGCCCTTAAGGCTTCCCATTCTTCCACGTCACAGTCTGCCCATACAAGGGAATCGTCGAAATCGACATCTTCGCCGAGCCATCCGTCAGCTCCCTGGAATGGGCGAGATAGATCAGCGTGTCATTGGACTTGTCGTAGATGCGGTTGACGACCAGCGTCTTCCAGATCAGCGACATGCCCTGCCGGAATACTTCGCTGCCATCCTTGGACAGGTCGATACTGCCGATCTCGATCGGCCCCGTCTGCCGGCAGGCGATGGAATTGTTGGAGGGATCCTCGAACCAGTTGCCGTTCTTGAACCGGTCGATGAGGCTGCGGTCGAAATAGGTGACGTGGCAGGTAACGCCCTTGACCTCAGGATCGGAGACTGCCTCGACGATGATGTCGTTGCCGATCCAGTCGACCCCGACCTTGCCGACGACCTCGGCCGAGGCGGCGCCGGCGGAAAGGGCGACGAAAGAAAAGGCGGCGAGGAGAAGATTGCGCGGCTTGGACATGGCGGCTCCTTGGAGCGCCGCGCGTCCGACCGGACGCGCTAAGGACGCTCTATCACTTTGAATCTGCGCATAATCCTTTCCGAAAATCGATTCCGATTTTAGGGGTTATGCGCTGATCCGCATTCTAGATAAGCGCGTCCCGATGCTTTGCAAGAAAGGCCGGCGGCGGGAAACGATCAGCCTTTCCGGCAGGTACAGGGCTCGTAGGCCTGCGCCGTCAGCCGGCCGGGCCTCATGCCGATCAGCGCCGGTATGGCATGGACGGCATTGGCCTTGACCGCCTTCGCCATTTCGATGGCAGCGGCCGCGCAGACGACGGCGTCCTCGGCGGCGTTGTGGTGCACGAAGCGTAGGCCGAGATGCTCGGCGATCAGGTTCAGCCGATGCGAGAGGAAGTGCGGCCAGATCCGCTGCGCCATCTTCAGGCTGCAGAGATAGGTCAGCTCCGGATAGGATTGCCGGTAAAGATCGAGGCTAGCCCGCCAGACGCTGAAGTCGAAGGCGGCGTTGTGGGCGATCATTGTCGCACCGCTGATATCCTCGTGGAATTCGTCCATCACCTCGGGAAACTCCGGTGCATCCTCGACGTGTTCCGGCCGGATGCCGTGGATCGCAATGTTCATCCCGGAAAAGCGCATGTCCCGCGGCCGGATCAGCCGCTCCTCGACGCGCGTGACCCTGCCCTCCTCGATCCAGGCAAGGCCGACGGAACAGGCGCTGCCGCGTTGTTCGTTCGCCGTCTCGAAGTCAATGGCGATGGTCTTCAAATCAGCACCCGAATCATTTCCTAGGGAACAGAAATACCGTCCCGCTCCCGGCCGCGCAAATTTGACACGACGCATGGTTGACTTTTCAACCGACATATCGAAACTTCTCGCCATGACCGGTTCAATGACCATGGCAGCGCTTATCCATCACACCACGACCCTTGAAGGGTACGCGGGAGCGATGGCGCGTTAGCAGCGATCCGATCATCCCGAAAACCCTGCCGAGGCGAGCAGGGTTTTCAGAACTTCGGCTCTCCTCCTGAAATCAACGGAGAGCAGCCAATGTCTGAAAGCGAAGAGAGTGACCCTGGCCGCCGAGCGCGCCTGCCGGACGGCGTCCTCGTGCGCGCCGTGCGCCTTTCCGATGCGGAGGAAATCACCGATCTGATAAATCTGCCGGGCTATCGGGCCGGCACTCTGCGGCCGCCGTACCAGAGGGTCGAAGATGTTCGCAAATACTTGGAGAACCCGTCGCCGGATGCGCTGAACCTGGTCGTTACCCTGGATGGCAAAATCGTCGGCAATTGCGGCCTCAATCGCCTCTCCGGCCGCAGGCAGCACGTTGCGAGCCTCGGCATGGGCGTGCATGACGATTTCACCGGCCGCGGTTTCGGGCGGATACTGCTCGGCGCGATGGTCGACGCCGCCGACGACTGGCTCGATGTCAAACGGCTGGAGCTGACCGTCTACACCGACAACGACGCCGCCATCGGCCTCTATCGGAAATTCGGCTTCGAGCAGGAAGGGCTGCTAAGGGCCTTCGGCTTTCGATCGGGGGAGTATGTCGACGCCTATACGATGGCGCGGCTCAGGCTATGAGCGTGGGCTGTTGGCTTGCCGTCAGCCCTTCACCCATTGATCAATGCCAGCCACTCGTCCTCGTCCATCGTCTGCACGCCGAGCTCTCGCGCCTTGTCGAGCTTGGAACCGGCGCCGGGACCGGCAACGACGATGTCGGTCTTCTTGGAGACCGACCCCGCCACCTTGGCGCCGAGGCTTTCGGCCCTCGCCTTCGCCTCGTCGCGGGTGAATTTTTCCAGCGAGCCGGTAAAGACCACGGTCTTGCCGGCGACCGGACTGCCTGCGGTGATCGGCTGTTCGGCCTCCTGTGGCTTCACCTGTCTGATCAGCTCCGAAATCACCGCAACGTTGCGCGGTTCCTTGTAGAATTCGACCATGGCGCGGGCAACGACCTCGCCGATGCCGTCGATGGCGTTGAGATCGTTCCAGGCGTCGCCGGAAAGCGTCTCCGCCTCCCGCATAGCCGTTTCAAAGGCTTCGTAGGTGCCATAGGAGCGCGCCAGCAGCTTCGCCGTGGTTTCGCCGACATGGCGGATGCCGAGCGCGTAGATGAAGCGATGGAGCGCAATGCTGCGCCGCTCGTTGATCGCCGCATAGAGCTTGCCGACGCTGACCTTGCCGAAGCCGTCGATATTTTCGAGCTTGGTCAGCGATTGCAGTTGCCGCTCCTCCAACGTGAAGATTTCAGGCGCCGTGCGGATCTGCAGCGACGGATCCTCGTTTTCGAAGAAGAAGTCGATCTGCTTCGAACCGAGCCCCTCGATATCGAAGGCATTGCGCGAGACGAAGTGCTTCAGATGCTCGGTCGCCTGCGCCCGGCAGATAAAGCCGCCGGTGCAGCGACGCACCGAATCCATCTTGCCGGTCTTCTCGTTGACTTCGCGCACCGCATGCGAACCGCAGACCGGGCAGGTCTTCGGAAACTCGTATGCGGCGGCATCGGCGGCGCGTTTTTCCATCACCACATCGAGGATCTGCGGAATGACGTCGCCGGCGCGCTGGACGATGACGGTATCGCCCTCGCGGATATCGTGATCTTCAGGCCGGATGCGCTCGCCACTATTGCCGAGACCCTTGATGTAGTCCTCGTTGTGCAGCGTCGCATTGGTGACGACGACGCCGCCGACGGTGATCGGCTTCAGCCGCGCCACCGGCGTCAGCGCCCCGGTGCGGCCGACCTGGATCTCGATCTTCTCGACCTCGGTGAAGGCCTGTTCGGCCGGAAATTTATGCGCCGTCGCCCAGCGCGGGCTGCGCGAGCGGAAGCCGAGCCGCTGCTGTAACTCGAGGCTGTCCACCTTGTAGACGACGCCGTCGATGTCATAGTCGAGATCCGGACGCTCAAGGCCGATCTCATCATAATGCGCCAGGATGTCGGCGACGGAATTCAGCCGCTTCATCAGCGGGTTCACGGGAAATCCCCAATCCTTGAAGGTCTGCACTATGGCGAATTGGGTATCTTCCGGCATCTCCGACATCTCGCCCCAGGCATAGGCGAAGAATTTCAGCTTGCGGCTCGCCGTCACCTTGGCGTCGAGCTGGCGCAGCGACCCGGCCGCCGTATTGCGCGGATTGACATAGGTCTGCTTGCCCTCCGCCTCCATCTGCCGGTTCAGTGCGAGAAAGTCGCTCTTGGCCATATAGACCTCGCCGCGGATCTCCACGACGGCAGGCGCGCCCTTCGGCAGCTTGTTGGGGATTTCTGCGATGGTGCGAATGTTGGCGGTGACGTTCTCCCCCGTCGTGCCGTCGCCACGCGTCGCAGCCGTCACCAGACTGCCGTTCTCGTAACGGATCGACATCGACAGACCGTCGATCTTCGGCTCGGCGGTAAAGGCGATCGACTGATCCGGCAGACGGCCGAGGAAGCGATAGACGCCGGCGACGAAATCCTGCACGTCCTCCTGCGAAAACGTATTGTCGAGCGACAGCATCGGCCGCGCATGGACGACCGGCGAGAAGGTGACGGAAGGTGCCGCACCGACATGCCGCGACGGGCTGTCCTCGCGGATCAGCTCGGGAAACCGCACTTCCAGCGCATCGTTGCGCCGCTTCAGCGCGTCGTAATCCGCATCCGAAATCTCCGGCCGGTCCCTGCCGTGATAGAGCGCGTCGTGATGCGCGATCTCCTTTGCCAGCCGCTCAAGCTCGGCGGCGGCCTCTTCGATCGTCAACGTTTCGACGGCGGAACCTTCGGTGGGCATGGAACATCACTCCAGAGAATCTGGCATTGTTTTTAGAGCAAAATCGCCGGATGAAAAGAGAGGGTGGATATGCTGGATCGGGAAGATTGGGTCGCCCACCTCTCCGCCCTCATTCCTGTCCTCAGGCATAGACCCGAGGGATGTCACAGGAATTCAGCTACCGCGCGTCTGCGCGGTGAATGAATCTTATCCAGACAAGAGAGTCTCCCGCGCCCAAGGACTTGGGCGCACTGGATTCCTGTGACGAGCACAGGAATGAAGGAGGATGGAGTCAGCGCTCGCGCCAAATTCCATGCTTTGAACTGCATTGACACGTCTGAGCATTGCACAGATGCGTAGCATGGGCCGCCCTACTCCCAATCCCGCGCATTGCGTAGCCGGATACCGCTGACATGCAGGCTCGTATTCCACAAGCCCTTCAGCGGCCGAAGGCCGTCGACCACCCGAAGCTCCACCCCACGCGGCGCAAACTCCTGATCGAGCCTTGAGATAGCAATCCTCTCAATCGGAATGACACGTTCGCGAGAGACCCACATGCCCGTATCGCCGAGGTCTTCGAAATCCTCGGCCGGCATCTCATAGCGATGGATGGTCTCCGCTTTGAGCCGTTCCAGCCAATGACGCTCGACATAGGCCGCAGCCCGGAAATCCCCGAGCCACTGCCGCCGCTCGGTCTCCGGCGTCTCGGGCGTTGCCCATATCAGGATCCGCGGGCAGTCGCGCGGAAAGAGATACATGAAGTCATGTTCGCCATCGATCGCCCAGACAAGCGGACCATTCAGCCATTCTCGGCCGGCCGGGCGAATGGAGGGAATGCGAACCGAGCGCGGTTCGAATATGGCAATATCGGGATCATCGCTGAAATGGAAAAGCCGCATGGCAAGGGATCACCACTGATCGAGTAACTCGCATAGCGTGAATCGGAACGCCTGTCACAGCGGCCGGATTGGCGATCAGCCGTTGCCGGCCAGCAGCCGCTTCGCAGCCGCCCTCGCCTCTTCGGTCACCGAGGCGCCCGCCAGCATGCGGGCAATCTCTTCGGTGCGGTCCTTTTGCGCCATCGTCGCCACGCGCGTGGCAATCTTTTCGGATCCCTCGGCCGCCGGTCCCTTGGAGATCAGAAGATGCGTCGCCGCCCGTGCCGCGACCTGCGGCGCATGCGTGACCGACAGCACCTGCACACGCTCTGACAGCCGCTTCAACCGCTGGCCGATGGCATCGGCCACCGCGCCGCCGACGCCCGTATCGATTTCGTCGAAGACCAGTGTCGGGGCCGATCCGCGATCGGCGAGCGCCACCTTCAGCGCCAGCAGGAAACGCGACAGCTCGCCGCCGGAGGCAACCTTCATGATTGAGCCAGGCCGCGTGCCCGGATTGGTCTGGACATGGAATTCGACGACGTCGATGCCTTCGGCAAGCGCCTCCTGCGCGTCTGTGGTGATCTCAACCATGAAACGGGCGCGTTCAAGCTTCAGCGCCGGCAGTTCCGTCATCACAGCCGCAGCAAGCGCGGTGCCGGCGTGATGACGCTTGTCGGAGAGCGAGCGCGCCGCCGCGTCGTAATTTTCCCGCGCCAGGCCAACCTCAGCTTCGAGCCGGGCAAGCCGCTCCTCGCCCGCGTCGAGATCGGCGAGATCGGCGATCATACGGACGGCAAGCGCCGGCAGT
This sequence comes from Rhizobium phaseoli, assembly GCF_010668805.1. Taxonomy (GTDB): domain Bacteria; phylum Pseudomonadota; class Alphaproteobacteria; order Rhizobiales; family Rhizobiaceae; genus Rhizobium; species Rhizobium phaseoli_A. The sequence continues at coordinate 193,330 of NZ_WUFT01000010.1, forward strand.
TCGGTGACGGGCACGGAATATTTGCGCGAGGCGGCCCTGAGCGCGAAAAGCCGCTCCTCCACCCGCTCCAGTTCCCTCGGATCGTATTCGGTCTTGCGCAGCGCTGCCTCGACTTCCATCTGCGCGTTGGAAAGCTGGTCGAGCGCGGCATCAAGCAGCGTCACGGTGTCTTCGAGCAAGCCCGGCGCCTCATGGCTCTTGCGCTCCAGCCGGCGCACCAGCGAGGCGATATGAGGCACTGGGGAGGCATTGCCGTTCAGGAACTCGGACGCCTCGGCAATATCGCCGGCGATCCGCTCGGCCTTCATCATCTTCTGCCGGCGATCGGCAAGTTCGTCCTCCTCGCCATCCTGCGGCGAGAGCTTCTCAAGCTCCTCGACGGAAGCGCGAAGGTAGTCGGCTTCGCGCGCCGCACCTTCCACCTTCTCGCGGTGCTTCTTCAGCGCCCGCTCGCTGTCCCGCCACAGGCGATACAGCCGGGATACGTCGGAAACCTTATCGGTAAGACCGCCGAAGGCATCGAGCAGAGTGCGGTGGGCATTGGTGTCGACAAGGGCGCGATCGTCGTGCTGGCCGTGGATTTCGACCAGCATCTGACCGGCCTGGCGCATCAGATGCACGCTGACCGGCTGGTCGTTCACATAGGCCTTGGTGCGCCCGTCCGCCGATTGCTGGCGGCGGAAGATCAGGTCGCCCTCGTCGTCGATGCCGTTTTCACGCAGGAGGGTGCGGGCACCGTGGTCCATGCCGACGTCGAACACCGCGGTCACCTGGCCCTTGTCCTCGCCATGGCGCACCAGGCCGCCGTCGCCGCGCCCACCGAGCGCCAGCGACAGGCTGTCGAGCAGTATGGATTTGCCCGCCCCGGTCTCGCCCGTCAACACGGAGAGGCCGGTCTCGAAGGCAAGATCCAGCCGCTCGATCAGGACGATATCGCGGATCGAAAGCTGGATCAGCATTGGCCTCAGGAACCGAGAAGAAGTTTCTTGCCTGCCGCAGCGATCCACGAGCCCTTGTTCTCACGCGGCTCGGCACCGCCGCTCTGCAGCAGCTTGTAGGAATCGGCGTACCACTGGCTGTCGGGATAATTGTGACCGAGAACGGCGGCGGCCGTCTGCGCCTCGTCGACGATGCCCATGGAATAATAAGCTTCGACGAGACGCGCCAAGGCCTCTTCGATCTGGTTCGTGTTCGGATATTTTTCGACAACGATGCGGAAGCGCGAAATCGCGGCGAGATATTCCTTCCGCTCCATGTAGTAGCGGCCGATCTGCATTTCCTTGCCGGCAAGCTGGTCGCGCGCGAAGCGGATCTTCGCCTGCGCGTCGTCGACATATTCGGAGTTCGGATAATTGTCGATGACGGCCTGCATCGCCTCGATCGTCTTGGCCGAGGCGCGCTGGTCCTGCGTTACGTCGACGATCTGCTTGGAATAGGTGAGACCGATGAGATACTGCACATAGGCGGCATCCTGCGATTTCGGATATTGCGACATGTAGCGGTTGCCGGATGCAAGCGCGTCGTCCAGGCGGCCCTGGCGGTATTTGACGAAGGTGCTCATCACAAGCGCCTTGCGCGCCCATTCCGAGAACGGGTTCTCGCGGTCGATAGCGTCGAACTTGCGCGCCGCTTCCGCCATGTTGCCGGCCTTCATGTTGGCAAGGCCCTGGGTGTAGAGCACATCCGGCGGATCGGTTTCGAGGCCGAGCTTGGTGATGTCGATATCGGGATCCGACTGGCAACCGGATATCGAGGCGCCTGCGCTGAGCACCAGAAGCGATGCGAACAAAGCACGCGCTGTCTTCATCATACCTTCAGATCCTGCATAACCCATTCGAAAGAACCCCACTGCCGCCGCTCGCTCCACGGCAGCCACGCCTCGCTGGCGTTTCTAGCCATAAATGTGCATCAAGAGCAACGCAATGATAAGGCATTAACGCATTTTTGTGGCAGCAGCCGGGGAATGACCGGCTTTTCCTCTTCTTCCCCGACCTGTGGCACTTAAGCATCGGACCACACCGGACATAAAAAAACCGCCTCCGGGAAAGAGGCGGCCTGGTCTTAAGAATATGCTGGAGGTCATGCCGACCAGGGAGCGAATTCCGAAGCGCTGACCGCAATCAGTTCGCGGGCAGCGACGCGCTGGCGCGGCGTCGACGTCTCCACCACCTCGTAGGCGGAGGGATCGGCGAGCAGCGCCTTCAGCGCATTGGCATTCATCTTGTGACCGCCGCGATAGGAACGGTAGCAGCCGATGAACTGGACGCCGGCAAGCGACAGATCGCCGACGGCATCGAGCGTCTTGTGGCGGACGAATTCGTCCTTGGCGTAGCGCAGCCCTTCGACGTTGATGACGGTATTGTCGTCCGAGATGACGACGGAATTTTCGAGCGAGGAGCCGAGCGCGTGGCCCGAGGCCCAGAGACGCTCGACATCGCGCATGAAGCCGAAGGTGCGGGCGCGGGAAAGCTCGGCCTTGAAGACGGCGGCGGTCATGTCGCCCGCCCACTTCTGCCGGCCGATCAGCGGGCAGTCGAAATCGATCTCGACTTCGAAGCGCGTACCGTCATAGGGGCGGAATTCGCTCCACGAGCCGCCATGCTCGATTCGCACCGGCTTGGTGATACGGATGTAGCGGCGCTTGACGCGGAGCGAGACGAGACCGACCTGCTCGATCGCCTCGACGAAAGGCAGCGAGCTGCCGTCCATGATCGGCATTTCGGAGCCCTGCACCTCGATCACCACATTGTCGAGGCCGAGTGCATAGATCGCCGCCATGACATGCTCGATCGTCGCGACAGAATGGGCGGGCGAGAAGCCGAGCACGGTGCAGAGGTCGGTATTGCCGACCTGCGAGGAGACGGCCTTGAGCTCGGTGATGTCGCCATTGTCATGCAGGCGCTGGAAAACGACGCCGGTGTCCGATTCGGCCGGATTGAGAGTGATCGAGACATTAGCGCCCGAATGCACCCCAATGCCCGAAAGCGACACGGGACGCGATACCGTCGTTTGAAAACCCAGCAAGCCAATTGCCATAAAATCTGCCTTTATTCTTCCGCACCGGCGGTCTGTCCGATCGGCGCGGTCACCGTTCTTTCTGCCCTAGGAGCCACACGAAAAGTCTCCTAGGGCAGATTCGTTGCACCATACTTACGTGCCACGGCGCTCCAATCCAAATCACTGTTTCTTTCGCTTTGTTACGAAGTCAGGCAATTGAAATCGCTTGCGAATCGCGGGTCGAAAAACAGCAATGCCCGGGACCTTGATCCCGGGCATAAAAGGTGCCGAACTACGGCGTCAGTTCGACTGGCGACGCAGGAATGCCGGGATTTCCAGCTGATCGTCTTCCTGCATCATCCGGGCCTGCGGAACCGCTCGGCCCTGGTCGTCGAGGTTGCCGCGACGCGGTGCGTAGAGGCTTGCCTCCGGCGACAGCGGACGGCGCTGCTGCGAAGCGGCTGCCGGTGCGGCAGTCATGTCGGCGGCAACGGCGTCGTCGTCGCGGCGGCCAAGCGAATTGGTGATTCGCTTGAGCAGGCCCATCGGACCGCGTTCTTCCGCCGCATGTGCGGAAGCCGGCTGCGTGCGGTGGTCAAGTTCGGCCTGGACGACCGGCGGGAAATCCTCGACCTTCGGCATGCGCATCGGTTCAGGCGCCTGGCGGATGATCGGCTCCTGCCGAACCGGCTGCTGCTGGACGAGCTGGCTCATCACCGGCTGGCTCGTGACGGGCGCCGGAGCTTGCTGCTGCACCGGTGCCGGGCGCATTGCCGGAGCTTCCGGCGCAGGCGCGAAGATTTTGCTCTGCGGACGGAAGGTTTCCTGCTGTGTCACCGGCTGTTGCAGCGGTGCGGCGGCGCGCGGGGCCGGAATTTCAAGTTCGCGTTCCATGTCGGCCGCGCGGATGGTCTGCGCGATCGGATCCATGGCCTTCGGTGCCTGCATCACGGCGGCAGGCTGAACTGCGGCCGCTGCCGGAGCAACAGCCGCCGAGGGACGGATAGCCGGCCTTGCGGTTGGCTGAAGGTTGCGCTCGGCAGCCTCGTTCATCGCCCGATCGATGCCGGTCGCGACGACCGAGACGCGGATGATGCCTTCAAGCGATTCGTCGAAGGTGGCGCCAAGGATGATGTTGGCGTCGGGATCGACTTCCTCACGGATGCGGGTCGCGGCTTCGTCGACTTCGAAGAGGGTGAGGTCGCGACCGCCGGTGATGGAGATCAGCAAGCCCTGGGCACCCTTCATCGAGGTCTCGTCGAGCAGCGGGTTGGCAATTGCAGCCTCTGCGGCCTGCAGCGCGCGGCCGGAGCCGGAGGCTTCGCCGGTGCCCATCATCGCGCGACCCATTTCGCGCATCACCGAGCGGACGTCGGCGAAGTCGAGGTTGATGAGGCCTTCCTTCACCATCAGGTCGGTGATGCAGGCAACGCCCGAATAGAGAACCTGGTCGGCCATCGCGAAGGCATCGGCGAAGGTCGTCTTGTCGTTGGCAATGCGGAAGAGGTTCTGGTTCGGAATGACGATCAGCGTATCGACAGACTTCTGCAGTTCCTGGATGCCCATCTCGGCCAGGCGCATGCGGCGCCCGCCTTCGAAGTGGAACGGCTTGGTGACGACGCCGACCGTCAGGATGCCCTTGTTGCGGGCGGCCTGCGCGACGACGGGAGCTGCACCCGTACCGGTGCCGCCGCCCATGCCGGCGGTGACGAAGCACATATGCGTGCCGTTCAGGTGATCGATGATCTCGTCGATGCACTCTTCGGCGGCCGCGCGGCCAACTTCCGGCTGCGAGCCTGCACCGAGGCCTTCGGTGACATTGGCGCCGAGCTGGATGACCCGTTCGGCCTTCGTCATCGTCAGCGCCTGCGCGTCCGTGTTGGCGACGACGAAGTCGACGCCCTGGAGGCCGGCGGTGATCATATTGTTGACGGCATTGCCGCCACCGCCACCAACGCCGAATACGGTGATGCGCGGCTTCAGCTCTGTGATGTCAGGCTTTTGCAGCTTGATGGTCATTGTACCTGTTCCTTCTCTCTCTGGCCGCATCGCCACGCCGGCCAATTACTCAATTTTCAGAAGCTTTCCTTCAGCCACTGGCCCATCCGGGCTATGCGGCTGTTATTTCCTCCAAGCGACAGGAGCAGACCGCTCTGTGACGCATGTGTCTCCATGTCCGCGACCTGCGGATAGATCATCAGGCCGACGGCCGTCGAAAAGGCCGGACCCTTGGCCGCCGTCGGCAGTCCCGAGACGCCCATCGGACGGCCGATGCGGACGTTGCGGGCAAGGATGCGCCGCGCCACGTCGGCAAGGCCGGTCAACTGGCTGGCTCCGCCCGTCAGCACGACGCGCTTGCCGACGATCGGGCTGAAGCCGGAGCGCTGGATGCGGTCGCGGATCAGTTCCATTGTCTCTTCGATTCGGGCCGAAACGATGCGCGAAACCAGCGCCCTCGGCACCTGCGACGGCTGGTCGCGATCGTCCTCGCCGATCGGCGGGATCGAGATCAGCTCGCGCTCGTCGGAAGAATTCGAAAGGGCCGTGGCATGCACGACCTTCAGCCGCTCCGCATCCTCGATGCGGGTCGAAAGACCGCGCGCCAAGTCGGTGGTGACGTGATGGCCGCCGAGGCCGACCGCATCCGTATGAACGAGCTTGCCTTCGGCAAAGACCGAGATCGTCGTCGTGCCACCGCCCATGTCGATTGCCGCACAGCCGAGTTCGACCTCGTCGTCGACGAGCGCCGCAAGGCCCGATGCATAGGGCGTCGCAACGATGCCCTCGACCGACAGATGCGCGCGATTGACGCTGAGTTCGAGGTTCTTCAGCGCCGAGCGCTCCGCCGTCACCACATGCATGTCGACGCCGAGCGCATCGCCGTACATCGCCAGCGGATCGCGGATGCCGCGCTCGCCGTCGAGCGAAAAACCGGTCGCCAGCGAATGCAGCACCGAACGGTCCTGGCGCAGCGACTGCTGGCAGGCTGCCGACAGCACCTTCTTCAGATCGTTGAGTTCGACTTCCTGGCCGCCGAGATCGATCGTCGCGGTGTAGATGTCGCTGCCGAGACGGCCGGCCGTCAGATTGACGATCAGGCTTTCGACGGTCAGCCCAGCCATGCGTTCGGCCGCGTCGACGGCGAGACGAATGACGCCTTCCAACGCGTCGAGATCGGCAATCACGCCGGTCTTGATGCCGCGGGAACGCTGGTGACCGATACCGATGATCTCGATATTGTGCGTGCGGCCCGGCAGGATCTGGCTTTCCTCGCGCGGCGTCAACCGGCCGATCATGCAGACCACCTTGGTCGAGCCGATGTCGAGCACCGAAACGACATGCGACCGCTTCGACGAAAGCGGCTTCAGGCGCGGCAATCCGAAATGGGATGAACCGAACAAGCTCATATATTCTGCCCCGCCTTCTTCAATTCTTTCGTACGTTCCGTCACCGCCGTCTGCCTGCGGACCGCAGCCTCCGGCGTCAGCTGGATCGCGGTTCTGTCGGACAGCCTGAGATCGACCGCGGCAATATCCCGCTCCAGGAGCTGGTGCTCCTTGTCGAACTTCGAAAGCGTCGCCAGCGCCTGATCGATACCCGCTTCCGGCAGCTTGACGACAACACCGTTATCCATGTGCAGATCCCAGCGACGGCCCGATATCCAGACATAGGCCTTCACGCGAGCTTTCACGTCGGGCCACTTCGAGAAGGCGTCGTCGAGCGAAGCCGCAGCCGTTTCCGCATCGCGGCCGACGACGTGCGGCAGCGACGAAAATTTGTTGTCGCGTAGCGGCGCAATGACGCTGCCGTTCTTCTCGATCAGGGAAAGCTCCTGTCCGTGCTGCCAGATCGCATAGGCCTGACGCTCCTTGAGCTTGACCTCGATCGTCTTCGGATAGACCTTGCGGACCTCGACACTCTCGACCCAGGGAAGCTGCACGATCTTGCGGCGGGCAGCATCGACGTCGAGGGCGACCAGCGAGGTCGTGCCGTCGAGGCCGATCAGTTGCAGGATCTCGATTTCGGAGGTCTCCGAGTTGCCGGAGACCTTCACGTCCTCGATCGCAAAACCCGCCGCCGTCGTCGTCGCCTGCGCGACAGCTTCGGTGTGGCCGCCGAGCGACATGCCGTAAAGCCCGGTCGCAGCCAGGAAAGCGAGCGCGGAAACCGTGCCCGTATGGGCCGGAATGTAGATGCGGCCGCTGCCGAGACTGACCAGGAAGCGGGTAACGCGGCGCAGCGGACGCGGCAGGACGAACCGCTCTTCGGCTTCCATGATCGGAAGCACGGTATGATGGCTCGGACGCCCAATCCTCTTGACTGTCAACGCAAACAAGACGCGTCCTCCACCATCCACCGGAGAAACCGACCAAAGGAATAGCCGGCATGACCGGCCATTTCGGGCACGAGCGAGGTTGGAGTCATACCGGGCTGGGTATTGACCTCCAGCCAGATGATTTCGCCGTCTTCGGACAAACGATCGTCGTAACGAAAGTCGGACCGACTGACGCCGCGACAACCGATTGCCTGATGCGCCCTTAGGGCCAATGTTTGTATTTTTTGGTAAATATTCGGTGAAATTTTCGCCGGGATGACGTGTTTTGAACCGCCTGCCGCATACTTGGAATCGTAATCATAGAAATTGTGTCCCTGCGGCACCACTTCCGTGACACCGAGCACAGTCTCGCCCATGACGCCGCAGGTGAGTTCACGGCCATAGACATAGCGCTCGACCAGCACCTCCTCGCCGTAGCGCCATTCAGGCGAGCTGACGATCTGCGGCGGATGCGCCTGATCTTCCGTGACGATGACGACACCGAAGCTCGACCCCTCTCGGACGGGCTTCACCACATAGGGCGGCTTCATCGGATGCGTCGAGGGAAAGGCGAAACGGTTGACCACCTGTGATTCGGCGACCGGAATGCCGGCGGCGGCGGCAACAAGCTTCGCCTTGTCCTTGTCCATCGCCAGCGCAGAGGCAAGCACCCCCGAATGCGTATAGGGGATCTCGAGATATTCAAGGATGCCCTGGATGGTGCCATCTTCGCCGAACGGCCCGTGCAGCGCATTGAAGACCACATCGGGCTTCAATGCAGCGAGCTTCTCTGAAACGTCGCGCGCGACGTCGATTCGCGTCACGTCGAAGCCTTCGGCTTCGAGGGCTTCTGCGCAAGCATTTCCCGAGGAAAGGCTGACAGGCCTTTCCGAGGAAAATCCGCCCATCAGGACAGCGACATGCTTGCGACTCATCAACACCCCCAAAAAATAACTTCCATTCTCGAAATCGACGCTTGCGCGAAGCTGTCTGCGCCGTTTCAGGCCTTTGTCCGATCCGCGTGCATTAGAGCATCATTATGGTTAATGAAGTGTTTACTTTTGTTAACTCCGCCTTCCCAAGCGCGGCATTTGTCCGTGCTGCGCGCTTCATTTTTCCACCCCCATGTCTCGGGAATGTTGGAGCGAACATGCCCGCCGATCCGCGGGAACGGAAAAGCCCGCGCAGAAAAACCACGCGGGCTCAACGAGATAGCTTTGGATCCTATAGTCAGTCGGCGTCGTCGAGGAACTTCCACACGAGCCCGCCGAGCGCCCCACCTGCAAGCGGTGCAATCCAGAACAGCCAGAGCTGCTGCAATGCCCAACCGCCGACGAAAAGCGCCTGGCCGGTGGAACGCGCCGGATTGACCGAGGTATTTGTCACCGGAATAGAGATGAGATGGATCAGTGTCAGCCCGAGGCCGATCGCAAGCGGCGCGAAGCCCGCAGGCACCCGGCTGCTGGTCGCCCCCAGGATGATGATCAGGAAGAACATGGTCAGCAGCACTTCGATCAGCAGCGCCGAAAGCAGCGAATAACCGCCCGGGGAATGATCGCCGTATCCGTTGGCGGCAAAGCCGCCGAGTTCGAAACCCGCTTTGCCGCTGGCGATGAGATAGAGAAGCGCGGCGGCGGCAATGGCGCCGACCACCTGGACGACGATATAGGGAACGAGACGTGCCGCGGGAAACCGTCCGGCAACGGTCAGGCCGAGCGAGACGGCTGGGTTGAAGTGACCGCCCGAAATGCCGCCCACGGCATAGGCCATGGTGAGCACGGTCAGGCCGAACGCAAAGGCCACGCCGACAAAACCGATGCCCAGCTCGGGATAGGCCGCCGCAAGGACGGCGCTGCCGCATCCACCGAAGACAAGCCAGAACGTACCAAGAAACTCCGCAACAAGACTCTTTTGCATGCGTGCCTCTTGAACCTCAACCACAGAGTTCATAGTGAATCTGCCACAATTCGAGTCCGGTCAAGCCGGCGGCAAATGCTGCGGCAAGCTTCACGCAAGGATCGAGAACCTGCGTATCCAAGGAAGACAGCCGGCGTCGCGGTTTTTCTATTGATGCTGTCGGCACTTCCGGCTAACCGGAGCACTCAAGGTAAAGCGGGGAACAGATCATGCGATGCCTCATCACCGGCGCGGCCGGCTTTGTCGGTGAGCCTCTCGTCGAAAGACTGCATAGAGAGCGGCCATGCGAGCTTCAGGTAACCACGCGATCTGCAGCCGCCAGCTTTCCTGCAGATGTGCGGCATTTTCCCATCGAGATATCCAGCGAAACCGACTGGACGGCAGCTCTGCACGGTGTTGACGTCGTCGTCCATCTCGCCGCCCGCGTGCATATCATGAATGACCGCGCAGCCGATCCACTGACGGAATTCCGCCGGATCAACACCGCCGCCACGCTGAATTTCGCCGAACAGGCTGCACGCGCCGGGGTAAAAAGGCTCGTTTTCATCAGCAGCATCAAAGTCAATGGTGAAGAGAACGATCGGCCCTTCCGCCACGACGACACGCCGATGCCGCTTGATCCCTATGGTGTTTCGAAGCTGGAAAGCGAAATCGGGCTGCATGAAATCTCTGCCCGAACCGGCATCGAAGTCGTCGTCATTCGGCCGCCGCTCGTCTATGGGCCCGGCGCCAGGGGCAACTTCGCCCTGCTCGTCGGACTTGTCAGGAAGAAGATACCGCTCCCCTTCGCGTCACTGAAAAACCACCGGACGCTGGTTGCGCTTCCAAACCTCGTCGATCTGATCATCGCGGCCATGACGCATCAGGGCGCTGCCGGCCAGACCTTTCTCGCAGGCGACGGAGACGATCTTTCAACGCCCGGGCTCATCGAGGGAATTGCCGCAGGCTTGGGTGTCAAACCAATGCTGCTTCCCTTCCCCCCCGCTCTGTTGCAGCTGGGCGCCCGATTGACCGGAAAAGACGCCGTCTACCAGCGTCTTTGCGGTTCGCTGCAGGTCGACATATCCCACGCCCGCGACGTGCTCGGCTGGTCGCCCATCGTCACCCCACGCGAAGGTCTGAAGATCGCTGTGAAGTAAGAATTATTCGCTGGTGACGCCATGGAACGGGCGCACTTCGCGGCCGGGCATGAAGACACCGAGGCGCTTGATTTCCCATTCGAGCTTGATACCCTCTTTCTCGAAGACCTCGCGGCGTACTTGTTCGCCGAGATATTCGAGATCGTAGCCGGTCGCCTGCCCCATGTTGATCATGAAGTTGCAGTGAAGCGACGACATCTGCGCTCCGCCGATGACGAGGCCGCGGCAGCCTGCCTCGTCGACCAGTTTCCAGGCCGAATGCCCCTCCGGGTTCTTGAAGGTCGAGCCGCCGGTCTTTTCGCGCACCGGCTGCACCGTCTCGCGGTGATTGCGCACGGCGTCCATCTCGGCGCGGATCTGGGCGCGCTCTTCCGGATAACCTTCGAACAGCACCGAGGTGAAGATCAGCTCGCTGGACGCGGTCGAATGACGATAGGAATAACCCATCTCGGCATTGGACAGCACATGCTTGTTGCCCTTGCGGTCGACGGCGTTGACCTCGATCAGCCGCTCGCGGGTCTCCACGCCATTTGCCCCGGCATTCATGCGCGCCGCGCCGCCGATGCTGCCTGGAATACCGTAGAAGAAATGAAAGCCACCGATACCATTATCCATCGCCATCGCGGCCACATGTTTATCGGGGCAGATGCTGCCGGCAAGAATGCGGTTTTCGCCGGCAAGCTCGACAAAGCCGAAGCCCTTGGCGGACAGGCGCAGCACGACGCCGGGAATGCCGCCGTCACGCACCAGGATGTTGGAGCCGACGCCGATCACCGTCAGCGGCACCTCTTCCGGCAGTATCTTCAGGAAGGCGATGAGATCGTCGATGTCATGCGGCTGGAACATCAGCTCGGCGAGGCCGCCTGCCCTGAACCAGGTGACGCGGTCCATGGGGGCATCCGGCGTGATGCGCCCGCGGATATCCTTTACACCGTCTCCGAGAGACGCGAGAAGCTTTTCCCCATTCACCTGTTTCATACGGACTTTCCCGATAGACCTTCCAGTTGCTTGGGCAGCGCGGCCGCCCAGGATGTGATGCTGCCAGCCCCCAACAGAACCACGAAATCGCCAGGCTTTGCAACCTCCGCAACCATCTGCGGCAGAAGCTCCGCCGAGGTGAGAAAACGGGCGTCGCGATGGCCGCCGGATTTGATGCGCGAGACCAGCGAAACGGAATCGATACCCGCGATCGGATCTTCGCCCGCCGCATAGACCGGCGCGAGGAAAATGCTGTCGGCATCGTTGAAGCAGGCGGCGAATTCCTCGAACAGGCTCGCAAGGCGGCTATAGCGGTGCGGCTGGTGGACCGCGATCACCCGCCCCTTGCAGGACTCGCGGGCAGCGCGCAGCACCGCCTTGATCTCGACGGGATGGTGGCCGTAATCGTCGAAGACCTGCACCCCGTTCCATTCGCCGGTCAGCGTGAAACGGCGCTTGACGCCGCCGAAGGAGGCAAGCCCCTTGGCGATATCGGCGTTCGATATGCCGAGCCGGTTGGCCACGGCGATTGCAGCCGTCGCATTGGAAATATTATGCCGCCCGGGCATCGGCATGACCAGCCCCTTGAGATCGATCACCTGGCCGGTGCGGCGGCGGCGGATTTCGACGTCGAAGATCGACCGCGTGCCGTCGATGCGCACATTCGTGAAGCGCACGTCGGCCTGCGGGTTCTCGCCATAGGTGATGATCTTGCGATCCTCGATGCGGCCAACCAGCGACTGCACCTCGGGATGGTCGAGGCACATGACGCCGAAGCCGTAAAACGGCACGTTCTCGACGAACTGCCGGAAGGCGGCGCGCACGGCATCGAAATTGCCGTAATGGTCGAGATGTTCCGGATCGATATTGGTGATGACGGCGACATCGGCGGGAAGCTTCAGGAAGGTGCCGTCCGATTCGTCGGCCTCGACCACCATCCACTCGCCCTCGCCCATGCGGGCATTGGTCCCGTAGGCGTTAATAATGCCGCCGTTGATCACGGTCGGGTCGAGCCCGCCGGCTTCGAGCAGGGTGGCGACCAGCGAGGTGGTCGTCGTCTTGCCATGCGTGCCGCCGATGGCGATCGCATTGCGGAAACGCATCAACTCGGCAAGCATTTCGGCGCGGCGCACCACCGGCAGCAGCTTTTCGCGCGCGGCGATGAGTTCCGGATTGCTCTTCTTGATCGCCGTCGAAACGACGACGACTTCGGCTTCGCCCAGATTTTCGGCCCGGTGGCCGACGAACACTTCGATGCCCTTGTCGCGCAGTCGCTGGACATTGGCGCTGTCGGCCTGGTCAGATCCCTGCACCTTGTGGCCGAGATTGTGCAGCACCTCGGCAATGCCGCTCATGCCGATACCGCCGATGCCGATGAAATGAACGAGACCGATCGCCTTCGGCAGTTTCATGCGCGTGTCCTCTTCAATTCCGCAATTGTCCGTCCGGCGGCAATAGCCTCAACCATGTCGGCAAGCAAGTTCGCGGCATCGGGTTTCCCGGCCAGCTTCGCCGCCGCTGCCATGTGCGAAAGCTTTTCCGGATCGTTCATCACAGCCGTCAGTATCGCCGCGATCTTCTCCGGCGAAAGCTCGGACTGGGCGATTACCTTGGCCCCGCCGGTCGCAGCCAGTGCTGCCGCGTTCGCCGCCTGGTCGTGATCGAGGGCGTGCGGGTAAGGCACCAGCACGGCAGGCCGGCCGATGACCGAGATTTCCGAAACCGTCGAGGCACCCGAACGGCAGATAACGAGATGCGCTCTTGCCAGCCTTTCGGCCATGTCGGTGAAGAAGGGGGCGATATCGGCGCCCATCTCCAGCTTGGCGACGCAGCCGCCGACCATCTCCATATCCTCGGGGCGCACCTGCTGGGTGATGCGCAGGCGCACGCGAAGCGCGTCGTCGAGCAGGCTGATCGCCGTCGGCAGCGCCTTGGAAAAATATTGCGCGCCCTGGCTGCCGCCGAAGACGACGAGATTGAAGGCTTCGCCGGGATGCGAAGGCGTGTAAGGCACCTCGGCGGCGGCGATGATCGCCGGGCGGACAGGATTGCCCGTCGTCACCGTCTTGTCCGGGAAGGCGCCGCCCCCCTCCGGCAGGAAACCGCCGGCGATACCCTGCACGCGCGTCGCCAATGCCTTGTTGGCGCGGCCCATCACGGCATTCTGCTCGTGGATCATCGCGGGAATACCGAGCCTCGTGGCGGCAAGCAGCGGCGGCACCGTCGGATAACCGCCAAAACCAACGACAATAACCGGCCGCAGCCGCTGGATCAGCTTCTTTGCCGCCCGCATACCGCTCCAGAGCGTCCACAGTGAGCGGGCGACGGCAACCGGGTTCTTCGAGCCGATCGTCGCCGACGGCACGACATGGATCTCCTCGGCCGGAAACTTGCCGGCATAACGCTCGGCCCGGCTGTCCGTGACGAGATGCACCGCGTAGCCGCGCTCCTTCAGCTTGAAGGCCAGCGCCTCCGCTGGGAACACATGGCCGCCGGTTCCCCCCGCGGCAAGCAGCACGATGCCTTTGCTCATGACCTGTTACTCCGCCGGCATGCCGTGCGGGACGCGGAAAAGGCTCCGGTCCTGCGCGCGTTTTTCCGGTCGATGGCGCGTCAGCGCCAGAATGAAGCCGGCGGTGACGCAGATCGCCACCATGGACGAGCCGCCGTAGGAAATCAGCGGCAACGTCATGCCCTTTGCCGGCAACAGCTCGAGGTTGACCCCGATATTGATGATCGACTGGATGCCCATCTGCAGCACCAGGCCGGCAACGGCGAAGCGGTTGAAGTCGTTGCGCTCGCGATAGGCATGCGAGAGGCCGCGCAGCACCAGCACGGTGAACAGCGCAACCAGCGCTATGCAGAAGACGATGCCGAATTCCTCGGCCGCGACCGAGAAGATGAAATCGGTATGCGCATCCGGGATGATCCGTTTGACGATACCCTCGCCTGGTCCCTGGCCGAACCAGCTGCCGCGGATGATCGCCTCGCGCGCGGTGTCGATCTGGAACGTATCGCCCTCGCCGGTCATGAACTTGTCTATTCGCAGCGCAACGTGCGGGAAGACGTAATAGGCGCTGAGAAGGCCGCCAGCGCCGCCGATGCCAAGCAGCATGATCCATATCCACGGCATGCCTGCCATGAAGAACATCCCGCCCCAGACGGCCGTCGTCAGGATGGTCTGGCCGAGGTCGGGCTGCGCGACGAGCAGGGCGGCGACGATGGCAAACAGGATGATGGCGAAGAGATTGCCGGGAATTTCAGGCTGGCGCGCATGTTCGGCAAACAGCCAGGCGCAAACCACGACGAAGGCGGGCTTCATGAATTCCGACGGCTGGATGGAAAGGCCGGCGATCCAGATCCAGCGCCTGCCGCCTTTGACCTCCTGCCCGACGAACAGCACCAGCACCATCATGGCAATCGAGATGATCAACAGCAGGATCGCCGTTCGCCGCACCTGGCGGGGCGTCAGGAACGACAGCCCGAGCATGACGGAGATCGAAGGGATCATGAAGGCTGCATGGCGCTTGACGAAATGGAAGGGCTCGAGCCCGATGCGCTCGGCGACAGCCGGAGATGCCGCGAAAGACAACATGAAACCGATGCCCATCAGGAAGATGAACATCGCCAGGAAGAAGCGGTCGATGGTCCAGAACCAATCGGCCAGAGGCCCACGTTCCGCGCGGCTTACCATGTCAATTCTCTCCTGTTGCCGAACCGATCAGCATCGCAATTCCGTCAAGCGCTGCGACGTGGCCGACGAAGGCATCGCCCCTGACTTCGAAATTCTTATACTGATCGAAGCTTGCGCAAGCCGGGGATAACATCACGGCCGACGCGCTGCTCTCGTCGCGCTCGGCATCGGCTGCCGCATGCGCGACCGCACGCTCCAGCGTGCCGGAGATCTCGTAGGGCACGACCTCGCCGAGCGTCGCAGCGAACTCCGCCGCCGCCTCGCCGATCAGATAGGCCTTGGCGATGCGCGGGAAATAAGGAGCGAGCGTTGTAATGCCCCCAGCCTTCGGCAGGCCGCCGGCGATCCAGTAGATGCGATCATAGCTCGACAGGGCCGGCGCTGCAGCATCGGCATTGGTTGCTTTGGAATCATTGACGAAAACGACGCGCCCACGCTGCCCCACGGGCTGCATGCGATGCTTGAGGCCGGGAAACGAAGCAAGGCCGGTGCGAATATCGTCAGCGGAAACTCCGACGGCAAGGCAGGCGGCGACAGCGGCGGCGGCGTTCTGCGCATTATGGCTGCCGCGCAGCGTCTGAATGCCGTCGAGATCGGCGAAGGGAAGCATGGCGCCGCCGACGGCCTGAATGAGCCTGGTGCCCTCGGCATAAATGCCTGATGCCACCACGCTGCGGCGCGAAATGCGGACTACCTTGACATCCGCCCGCTCGACGCGGTCGGCAATCAGCGCCGAATGACTATCGTCGACGCCGACGATCGCGACATCGCTGCCGGCAACCAGCCGTTCCTTGATATCGGCATAATGCTGCATCGTGCCGTGACGGTCGAGATGATCGGGCGTCAGGTTGAGCAGGATGCCGGCGGACGGGTTCAGCGTCGGCGCCAGATCGATCTGATAAGAAGAGCATTCGACGACGTAATAGCGCTCAGCCTTCGGCGGATCGAGGGTCAAGACCGCCGTGCCGATATTGCCGCCGAGCTGCGTATCGTAGCCTGATGATTTCAGGATATGGGCGATCAATGCTGTCGTCGTCGACTTGCCGTTGGTGCCCGTGATGGCAATGAACGGGCAATCAGGCGCATGGGCGCGACGCTCGCGCACGAAGAGCTCGACGTCGCCGACGATATCGACGCCGGCGGCGCGCGCAAGATCGACGGTCCAGTGCGGCTTCGGATGAGTGAGCGGCACGCCGGGCGACAGCACAAACAGCGCCTGCCGGCTCCAGTCGATGGTGTGCAGGTCCTCCGTCCGGATGCCTTCCGCTGCAGCCTTGGCGACGCTGTCCGGATTGTCGTCCCAGGCGGTCACCTCGGCGCCGCCTGAGACCAGCGCCCGCGCGGTGGCAAAGCCGGAGCCGCCGAGCCCGAAGAGCGCGACCTTCCTGTCCTTGAGCGTCGTGACCGGGATCATCGCTGGCTCACCGCAGTTTCAGCGTCGAGAGGCCGAGCATGGCAAGGCCGACGGCGATGATCCAGAAGCGGATCACCACCTGGCTCTCGGTCCAGCCCTTCTTCTCGAAGTGATGATGGATCGGCGCCATCAGGAAGACGCGCCGGCCGGTCATCTTGAAGAAGCCGACCTGGATGATCACCGAGAGCGTCTCGATGACGAAGAGGCCGCCGATGATCGCCATGACGATCTCATGTTTGGTGGCGACGGCAACGGTGCCGATCGTGCCGCCGAGTGCGAGCGAACCGGTGTCGCCCATGAAGATGGCGGCCGGCGGCGCATTGAACCAGAGAAAGCCGAGACCGGCGCCGATGACAGCGCCAAGGACAACGGCGAGTTCGCCGGTGCCGGGCACGAAATTGATCTGCAGGTAGTTCGCAAACACCACATTGCCGGCGAGGTAGGCGATGACGCCGAAGGAGGCGGCAGCGATCATCACAGGCACGATAGCAAGCCCGTCGAGGCCATCAGTCAGGTTGACGGCATTGCCGGCGCCGACGATGACAAAGCCGCCGAAGACGACGAACATGATGCCGATATTGATCATGAAGTCCTTGAAGAAAGGGAAGGCGATCGAAGAACCGAAGGTCGAACCGGCAACGCCCGAGGCAAGGGCGGTGCGCATCATGAAATAAACGGCAATGCCGGCGATGACGAACTCAATGCCGAGACGCGCCTTGCCGGAAAAGCCCATATGGCTCTGCTTCGTCACCTTGAGATAATCGTCGTAGAAGCCGATCGCGCCGAAGCCGAGCGTCACCAGCAGCGTGGCGACGACATAGACGTTGGAAAGATCGGCCCAGAGCAGCGAGGCGCCGACGATGCCGGCAAGGATCATCAGCCCGCCCATGGTCGGCGTGCCGGCCTTCTTGAAATGCGTCTGCGGCCCGTCGGCGCGGATCGGCTGGCCCTTGCCTTGCCGGATGCGTAGCGAATTGATGATCGTCGGCCCGAACAGGAAGACGATCAGGGCTGAGGTGAAGAGAGCAGCGCCCGTACGGAAGGTAATATATCTGAACAGGTTCAGAAATTTGAAATATTCCGACAGTTCGACAAGCCAGATCAGCATTCAGGGCCCCTTGTTTACCCGATCAAAATTCGCGTTGCGTGTCGGAAAATGGCGGGAACTTGTCAAGGAGCGCGGCGACGATCTTGCCGAAACCGATGCCCAGAGACGATTTCACCATCAACACGTCGCCTGGTGCGACCGAGTTCAATACATAATCCGTCAATTCGCCAGTGTTCTCGCGATATTCGACATGGACGCTTTCCGGCAGCGATTCCTTGAGCGCAGCCATTTCTGCTCCTGCGAGCCAGATATGTTCGATGCCGGCCGCAAGCACCGGTACTGCGAGATCGGTATGGACCTTCTGCGCATACTCGCCCATTTCAAGCATGTCGCCCAGCACGGCGATACGGCGTCCGCGGCCGGTCGGCTCGGAGGCCGCCAGCAGTGCGATCGCCGCCCGCATCGAAGCCGGATTGGCGTTGTAGCTTTCGTCGATCAGCGTGAAGCTGCCGCTGCCGATCGAAAGCCGGTGGCGCTTGCCCCTGCCCTTTTCCGGCTTCAGCGTCGCCAGCGCTGCGATCGCCTTTTCCATGTCGGCGCCGACGATCCTGACGACCCCGAGCGCTGCAAGCGCATTCTCGGCGATATGGCGGCCGGGCGCGCCGATCGCGACCTCCAGCGTTTCGCCGCCGATCGTCAGCCACAGCGTCGAATTCTCGTCGGCGCCGTTGAATTCGGCGAGGCGGAATTCGGCCTTGGCATGCTGGCCGAAGGAATGAATATGCTCGATGCCGAGCGACTGTGCCGTTCGGTCGAGGAAGTTGAACTGGTCGTTGTCGCGGTTGAGCACGACATGGCCCCCCGGTTCCAGCCCCTCGAAGATCTCCGCTTTGGCGGCGGCGATCTCCTTGATGTTCTTGAAATTGCCGAGATGGGCCGGCGCGATCGTGGTGACGATGGCGACATCGGGACGGATCATTGTTACCAGCGGCCGGATCTCGCCGGGATGGTTCATTCCGACTTCGAAGACACCGTAATCCGTATCCTCAGGCATGCGCGCCAGCGTCAGCGGCACGCCCCAATGATTGTTGAAGGAAGCGACGGAAGCATGCACCTTGCCGGAGGGCGACAGCACGTGCCGCAGCATTTCCTTGGTGGTCGTCTTTCCCACGGATCCCGTCACCGCGATGATCCGGGCCTTGGAGCGCCGGCGCGAGGCAAGGCCGAGCCGGCCGAGTGCGGCGAGCACGTCTTCCACGACGATCATCGGCACCGTCAGGCGGCCCATGGCGGGAAGCCTCGCCTCACTGACGACGAGAAGGGAGGCGCCGTTTGCCACCGCCATCGAAGCGTAGTCGTGACCATCGACACGGTCGCCCTTGATCGCGAAGAAGGCCTCGCCTGGAGCAATCGAGCGGCTGTCGATGGAAATGCCGGTGATGCCTTCGGGCAGGGTGCCGAAGGGGCGCCCCGCCATCGCTGCGATCATATCTTCGGTCGTCCAGAGCCAGCTCAAGATTGCAGTTCCTCCAAGGCCTTGCGCACCTCCGCATGATCGGAGAACGGCAATGTGACGCTTCCGATCGTCTGCCCCTCCTCATGCCCCTTGCCGGCAACGATCAGCGTATCGCCGGATTTCAGCATGCCCACAGCCTCGCGGATCGCCGTGGCGCGATCGGCGATTTCCGAGGCACTAGACGCTGCCGCCATGATCTCCGCCCGGATCGAGGCCGGCTCCTCCGAGCGCGGATTGTCGTCGGTGACGATGACGACGTCGGCAAGCCGGCAGGCGATTTCGCCCATGATTGGCCGTTTGCCTCGATCACGGTCGCCGCCGCAGCCGAAGACGACAACGACGCGACCCGTGGTGAAGGGCCTGACCGAACCTAGCACGTTTTCCAGCGCATCCGGCTTGTGGGCGTAGTCGACATAGGCGAGAGCGCCGTCTTTTGTATGGCCGACCAGTTCCAGACGGCCGGACGCGCCGACGAGCTTCTCGAGTGCAGCCATCGCAACCTTCGCCGCAACGCCGGTCGACATGGCGAGCCCTGCCGCGACCAGCGCGTTGGCGACCTGAAAATCGCCGGCCAGCGGAATGTCCACCTCGAAGATCTCACCGTCGATATGGATCTCGGCGGTCTGTTTGTGGCGGAAATGCTCGACGCGTTTCAACGAGAGGTAATCGCCCTTGCGCCCGACAGTGCGAACATCGTGACCGGCATCGGTCGCAGCCTTGATCGCCTGCGCCGACCACGGATCATCGGCGAAGATCACCGCCGGCGACCCCTTCGGCAGCAGCACATCGAAAAGCCGCATCTTGGCGGCCATATAGTCTTCAACGGTTGGATGATAATCCATGTGGTCGCGGCCGAGATTGGTGAAGGCGGCCGCTGCAAGCTTGACGCCGTCGAGCCGGCATTGATCGAGACCGTGGCTTGAAGCCTCCATCGCCGCATGCGTGACACCTTCGTCGGCAAGTTCGGCCAGCAGCTTGTGCAGCGACACCGGATCGGGCGTCGTCAGCGAACCATATTCGTTGCGCGTCGGCGAGACGACACCGGTCGTGCCGATCATTGCCGCCGCATGACCCGCATGCGCCCAGATCTGCCGGGTGAAGGAGGCGACGGAGGTTTTACCCGCGGTGCCGGTGACGGCAACCATAGTGTCGGGCTGCCGGCCGAAGAAGCGCGAAGCCGCGATTGAAAGGAAACGGCGCGGCTCTTTGACCGCAAGCACCGGGATGGAGGCATCAATGGCTTGCGCGGCGATCGCGACGGCAGCGCCCCGGCCGGCGGCATCGGCGATGAAGCCCGCGCCGTCCGCCTTGGTGCCGGCAACAGCGAAGAAGGCATTGCCCGGCGCCACATGGCGGCTGTCCGAAGACAGGCCTGAAATGTCAAGCAAGCCTGCCGGGCCTTCGAGCTGTGCTTCAAGTTCCGGAAACTGATCTCCGGCCAGGTCTCGCAATTTCATCGAATGCACTTTTCTCTCTTGAAACCGGTTCACCCCTCGCGAATCGGCGCCGATATTCATTCACACTCAATAAGACACCAGCAAGGCCGATCCGCCCTCCCCGAATTTCGGCTCGATGCCGAGAATGGGGGCAGCACGGCTGATGATCTCGCGGGCGATCGGGCCTGCGGTACCGGCGGAGATCGTTCCGCCATAGGCCTTCTCGCCGGTTTTCGGCTCATCGCAGAAGGTGATCACGGCATATCTCGGATCATTGATCGGGAATGCGGCAATGAAGGAATTGAAGTTCAGCGTTGCCGAATAACGACCGTTCACCACCTTGTCGGCCGTACCGGTCTTGCTGCCGACCGCAAAGCCCGGCACGCGGGCGACGCGCCCCGATCCCTTGTATCCGTTGAAATCGAGCAGATAGCGAATTTCGTCGCTGGTCGTCTTCTTGATCACCTGCGTGGCGATCTCATCGGCCTGCTCGCGGCTGCGCGGCAGGAATGTCGGCTCGATCAGCTTGCCGCCGTTGACGAGGGCCGCCGCCGCCACCCCTGTCTGCAGCGCCGTCGTCGAGACACCGTGGCCGAAGGAAATCGTGATAGAATTGATCTTCTTCCAGACGCGCGGCTGGCTCGGCATCTTCACCTCAGGCAGCTCGGTCTGCATCTTCGTCAAGAGGCCGAACTTGGTCAGATAATCCTTCTGCGCATCGATGCCGACAATGTCGATGACGCGCGCCGTGCCGATGTTCGAAGAGTACTGGAAAATCTCGGGCACAGTCAGCCAGCGGCGCTGCCCGTGGAAATCGTGGATGGTGAAGCCGCCGATATAGATCGATTTGCTGGCATCGAAACTGTCGGTCATCTTGACCTTGCCGCTGTCGAGCGCCATCGCCAGCGAAAAGGTCTTGAAGGTCGATCCCATTTCGAAGGTGCCGTTGGTCATCCGGTTGAGCCAACCTTCCTTGGCCCCTTGCTGCGGATCGTTCGGATCGAAATCCGGCGCCGAGGCCATCGCCAGCACTTCCCCGGTATGCACGTCGATAACAGCGGCACCGGCGCCCTTGGACTGAAAGTTGTTGACGGCGTTGACGACGGCGTCCCGGACGATGTTCTGGACGCGCAGGTCGATCGAAAGCCGCACCGGCTCGAGAGGCTGGTCGCTGGTCATGCCGACCGAGGCGAGGTCGGCGAGCCCCTGGTCGTCGATATATTTCTCCATCCCGGCGACGCCACGATTGTCGATGTTGACGTAGCCGAGGATATGCGCGGCGGTAGAGCCGCCCGGATAGAACCGGCGCTTCTCCGGCCGGAAGCCGATGCCGGGAATACCGAGGGCCAGGATCTGGCTCTGCTGCTTCGGCGTCAACTGCCGGCGTAACCAGGCGAAATGCGAGGTCTTCGCCGAGAGCTTTTTATAGGTGTCCCTGACGTCGAGTTCGGGCAGCACCGTCGCCAGCTTCTCGACCGCTTCGTCGGCATCGACGATCTTGTTGGGCTCGGCAAACAGCGAGACAGTGCGGATGTCGGTCGCCAGCACCTCGCCGTTGCGATCGAGAATGTCGGGGCGCGAGGCCATCAGCCGATCGGGTGGTAGAATGCTGGAGACGACCTCCTGATCCTTCATTGCATATTCGACGAGACGGCCGCCGATAATGACGTAGACACCCATGAAGCCGAGGATCAGCAGGCCAACGCGGCTTTTAGCCTGCCCTGACTTCTTCTTGCGCGATCCTTCGATCGCCAGGCCGGCGGGGGAAGGACCGCCGAACCTGTTATAGACGCCGGCGGAGAAATGCGCCTGGCTCTTCAAGACCATGATGCGGGAAAGAAACGACATTATTCCACCGACCCCGTTTCGATCTCGTCTGCTTCATCCTCCTCCGCGGCGCGCGGCGCGGGCTTGGGAACAGGCTGCGCCTTCGTCGTGACGGTCGCCCCGGCCAGGGCTGCGCCCTTGGCGTTAGCCTCGGTCGCGCTCTTGGCGCTGGCCTCGGTCGCGCTCTTGGCGCTGGCCTTGGCCTCGGTCACATCCGGCACGGGAACCTCGGATTTCAGCATCGGCAATTCCTTGGCATGCACCAGCGCCGTCGACTGCGTCGGCTGCAGCTGCAATTCGTCATCATAGGCTTTGACCAACCGTTCCAGACGGTTCGGCTGCGATTGCAGCGCCCAGTCGGCCTTGAGAAGGTCGATGGTATCCTCTTCGAGCTTGATCTCCGCTTCGAGGCGATGAACCTCCTCTAGCTTCAATTCGGCGCGATGCTTGATCGTATAGGTGACGGCGGCGGTGGCCGTCATGACGCCGATGAGCACGAGATCGAACGTTTTCAACATATCAACCTCCAAGCTTTCCGAGACTGGCGAGATTGGGAAACCCAAAGAGCGACATATCCGCGGCCTCGGCCGCAGCCTCCGTCCTCAGTCCGGCGCGCAGTTTGGCGGAGCGGGCGCGCGGATTGATCTCCGCCTCCGCCTCGCTTGCCGAAACCATCGGCTTGCCGATCGCCGCAAAGGTTGCCGCCCGCTCATGCGCGACCGGCAGATGCCGCGACCCCACCGCCTTGCCGGCACGGTCGGAGAAGAATTTCTTGACGATGCGGTCTTCGAGCGAATGAAAGGTGACGACGACGAGCCGCCCGCCCGGCTTCAGCGCTGCCTCAGCCGCAAACAGCGCCTGCGCCAGTTCGCCGAGCTCATCGTTGACGAAGATGCGCAAGGCTTGGAAGACGCGCGTTGCCGGATGGATCTTGTCCTTCATCTTGCGTGGCGTGACCAGCTCGATGAGACCGGCAAGATCGCGCGTGGTCTCAAACGGCTTTTCCTCGCGGCGCTTCTCGATTGCATGCGCGATGCGCGGCGACTGGCTTTCCTCGCCGAGAAAATGGAAAATGCGGATGAGATCGGCGACCTTGGCGCGATTGACGACATCGGCGGCCGAAACGCCCGCGGCCGACATGCGCATGTCGAGCGGTCCATTCTTCTGAAAGGAGAAGCCGCGCTCGGCCTCATCGATCTGCATGGAGGAAACGCCGATATCAAGCACGACGCCATCGAGCCCGCCTTGCGGCGCATGATCGGCAAGATGCGAAAATTGCGAATGAACAAGCTTGAGACGGCCACCATAGGCCGCAACCATTGCCTGGCCCGATGCAATCGCCGTCGGATCGCGGTCGAGTGCGATCACCTCGGCACCCGCAGCAAGGATGGCCGAGCTGTAACCGCCCGCACCGAAGGTACCGTCGAGAATGAGCTTGCCGGGCGTCGGCGCCAGCGCTGAAAGCACTTCATCGAGAAGGACAGGAATGTGACGAACCGGTCCGCCACCGGCATCAGTTGAACCTCCGCCAGGATTCGCCACCATTCCGTTCCCTCGTTCTTTCAGGAACGCTTGCCCGCCAGCTTGCGCTCCCCTCTTGCCTGCGCCTGCGCAGCCACAAAAGCCTGCGGCTGCCAGAGCTGAAAATGATCCGCCCGACCGACGAAGGTCACTTCGTCCGAGATGTCGGTAAAGCCGCGAATGAAATCCGTGACCATCAGCCGCCCCTCGGCGTCGAGCTTCATGAAGACCCCGCCTCCATGAATGAGAAGCGACATCTCGTTCGCATCCGGCGAAAACGGATCCTCCGCAGCAATCTGCCGTTCGAATCTTTCGAGAAGATCCGGACCGCCGACGCTGATCGCCGGAAACACAAAGTCCTGGAAGCAATAGAGCTCCTGAACATTGCGCTGCGCCAGCACGGAACGGAACGAGGAAGGCACGGAAACCCTGCCTTTGGCATCGATCCTGTTGGTCGCATTCGAAAGGAACCGGCTCATCACGCGAAACATCCGCTCCCGCAGGGATCCGGACCAAAAGACGCCCGAAACTCCCGATATCAGGCACAGCCTCGCAAGCCGGATGAGCAAAAACCCCTCCGACGCTTCCGGAGAGGAAGACGCCTTTGCTTTGCGATGAATGGGCAGGTGATTGCCCTGGTGCAGTGCGCATTTGGGATAGCATGGGACCATATGGGCGTCAATGGGATACGCCCACTTTGCAACGGACGCATAATCAAAAATTTATAAGCCGTTAAGTTTAACAAAGGGTTAGGATCACCCTCCCGCGATGGCGCGCAACAGTGCTTTCGCAAAAAGAATCTTCAACAGGCGGATTGCATGAGCATCCACTTGAAAACTTTCAGTTTCAGCAACTTATCTGAAATTGATTCCTGAAATCGGGGCTTGATCGCGCCACAAAAGTTAATCGCCAGTTGGCCTGTAAGCCGGGTTCTGTATGGCTCCGGCGTGAACCGGAACGTGGCAGCCATTCCTCTGGGACAGCGTTCGCACGCTGCCTCGCGCAACCCACCCGGATGACTGGCCTGGAAACCGGCCGGAAGGCCTTTCGGCCTGCCACGTCATCCCTATTCGGTCTTGCTCCCGGTGGGGTTTACCGTGCCATTTCCGTTGCCGGAGATGCGGTGGGCTCTTACCCCACCCTTTCACCCTTACCTGTCATGACAGGCGGTTTGCTTTCTGTGGCACTTTCCCTGAGGTCGCCCTCGCCGGACGTTATCCGGCACCGTGTTTCCGTGGAGCCCGGACTTTCCTCACCCTATCGCCTTTCGGCATTGATAAAGCGCGGCTGCCCAGCCAACTGGCAGGGCTCCCATAAACGAGAGAGAGGGCAATTGCTATCGAAATAAACGATATCGCTTAGCGAAATTGCGGTGTGAAATCCGTGGAGTAGCCCTGTTCGCTGATTCTGCCTGCTAAAAGCAGTTCGGCCCCAAGCCGGCCGATTTCGTCCGAACTCTTGGCCGACGTGCCGGCACAGCCCGTCAGCACCGCGATCTCCGGCGATGAGGTGTAGCCGATCATCGGGTAACCACTCGCCGTCTGCGACACGACGCAGGCGGCCGTGGAAATCGAGAGCGGCACCATGTCGGGCACGAGACCGTCAACGATGCGCTTGAGGTGTACCCCCACGCTGTCGCGCCCTTCTGTTTTGAACCAGGCCCGCATCGCCGCCTCGTCGCCGAGCGCCAGATCGTCGGGGTCGCCGCCGATCTTCAGGTAGAGTTTGCCGTCGGGATAACGGATCGGCGGCAGCAGGTAGATATGGATGCCGGGTACATTGAGAATGAGCGACGGCATGGTCGCAAGGCCCGCCGCGTCGGTCTCGCTCACTTCGAAAAGTGTGACGGTCCGGCCATAAACCGTCATGGCAACCGGACGCGGCAACAGATTCTCTGCAATGGAAAATCCACCCGCAGCCAGCAGCACCTTTTCACCGCGATAGGTCCGGCCGCCTGCGGTCTCGACGACAGCCGATCCGCCCTCGCTGCGGATCGAGACGACATGATCGCGAATGACGGCAGCACCTGCCTTTTCAGCCAGCAGCGACTGCGCCTTCACCAGCTTGCGCGGACTGATATGCCCGGCCCCTCTCGGCTCGAAGACGCCGGCGGTGCCATCGGGGAAGGCGAAGAACGGAAAGGCAGCCTTCAGCCCGGCCGCGTCGAGAAGGCTGGTTTCGGCGTCCAGCGAAACGGCCGCCTGCCGGGTCTTTTCGAGATGATCGCTTCGATCAGGCGCAACGACGACGCAGCCGGCCTCGCGATAAAAGTCGATGCCGCTGTCAAGGGCGATCTCGCCATAGCGGCCGATCGACCGGTTGGCGAGCAGCGCCCAGTTGCGGTCAGGATCGATGGTGCGGGTGATGCGCCCTTCGTCGTAATGGCTGGCGAAGACGCCCTGATGCGCCTTGCGATCATCGGGTTCGTCCGGGCCGATCACCGCGACACCGTCCACTTGGCGGGCCAGATGCCGCGCCGCCGCAGCCCCCATCAG
Source organism: Rhizobium phaseoli (assembly GCF_010668805.1). Classification (GTDB taxonomy): domain Bacteria; phylum Pseudomonadota; class Alphaproteobacteria; order Rhizobiales; family Rhizobiaceae; genus Rhizobium; species Rhizobium phaseoli_A. The sequence goes on from NZ_WUFT01000010.1 coordinate 219,627, forward strand.
CCCACGGCCAACGACGATATATTTGAAGTCGATTGTCATCGCATTTTTCCTCAAACAAAGACCGGCGTGAGTTCGCTGCCGAAATCCGCGTCGCCAAGCTGCCCTTCCGTAAGAAGCACCGCTCCCAATCGCCCAAGCTCATCGGAGGATTTGGCCGCAACGAAATTGCCGCCGGTGAGCACCGCGATGCGCGGCGATTGGGTATATCCGGCATAGGGATAACCGGTCGGCGTGAAATTCGCCACGCAGGGCGCCGAAGTGACCGGGCAGCCGGCAAGCTCCGGCATCAGTTGCAGGGCGATGGCTGAGAGATGATCGCGCTCGGCAGCATTGCCGTCTGAACGGAACCACGCGCCGACATCCTCCAACCTGTCGAAGGAAAGCGCCTCTGTGTCGCCACCGAGCTTCAGATAGGTCTTGCCGTCGGGATAACGCACCGGCGGCAGAATGTAGATGTGGTCCTCCTCCCGTTCGCCGAGCACGATCGTCGACGGCATATCACCAAAGGTCGCCATCTCGCGCTCGCCGATCTCATAGAAGGCGACCGTGCGCGCCAGGACCCTGGTATTGACGGGACGCGGCAACAGGGCATGGAAATTGCTGAAACCGCCGGCGGCGACCAACACGCGCTCGGCGCTGTAGCTTCTGTCGCCGGCTGTCACCTCGACATGCGAACCAACATCGCGCACCGATGTCGCAGTTGCCTCGATCAGCGCAACACCGCCCTGTTCGGCAAGCCTCGCCTGCGCCCGCACAAGGGCCCGCGGGTTGATGTGGCCGGCGCGCTTGCGTTCGAAATATCCCGTGAAATCAGGATCGACGGCGAGATAGGAAAAACGTTGGCGAAGGTCCGACGGCGCGATGGTCTCGATATCGCTGCCAAGCGACCGGCTGACGGTTAGCGCCCGGTTGATATAATCCTGCTCATCCTTTGGCGTCGGACCGGTAAAGAGGCAGCCGACCTCCGAATAGAAGGAAACGCCGCTCCTTGCCTCGATTTCCCGATAGCGGTCGAGCGCCCGGGCGGCGAAACTGCCCCACGCCAGATTGCCGTCGAAGGTGCGAGTGATGCGCGCTTCGTCGTAATGGCTGGCGAATAGCCCGTCATGGGCCTTGCGTTGCTCCGGCTCGCGCGGGCCGATCAGTGCAATGCCGTCGTCGGCCATTGAGGAAAGGTGTCGTGCGGCGGCGGCACCCATCATGCCGCGCCCGATAATGATGAACCTGAAATCGACTGCCATACCTAACCTCATCTTGAGGTGGCCTAACCTCATCTCGAGGTGGCCTAACCTCATCTCGAGGTGGCCTAACCTCGTATCGAGGTAGCCCACCTCGTTTCAGGTGGGGATATCACGGCGAGCGTCCTGATTCATATCGCAAAAATGCCGGAAAGAAATTTCTCCCGACCCGTCTGACGAAGCTCAATCGAGCATCGCAAGCACCTTGCCGCAATAGGTTTTAGACACCGGGTTCATGCGGGTGGCTGCATGGCCGGCATTGTATTTCAGGATGGTGTTGCAGGTCTGCCCGCCACCGAGCTGATGGGCGGCCGCCAGATATTTCATCCCGTATTTGATGTTGGTCTCGGGATCGAACAGGCCCTTCTTCGTACCGGAATAACCCATCATCCGCGCCGTCGCCGGCTTGATCTGCATCAGGCCGACTTCGCCGGCACTGCCGCGGGCATTCGGATTGAAATTGCTCTCGACACGCACGACAGCCTGGGCGAGCGCGACGGGCACATTGTATTCGGCCGCATATTTATTGATCAGCACGGCATAGGGAGTGCTCGTGGAAAAATCCGGCATGGCATAACCGCTCTGGCGATCGACGGTTTTCAACGAGATGGTTTCAGCCCTTGCACCCCAGTCATCCCCAGCCAAGGCAAAACTATATCCCGCCAGCAGCATGCCAACGCATGCCGCAGCACCAACAATCATATTCTTCATGTAGTCTATTCACTCCGACCCATAGAATTGCAGGACTGCGCGCCTCGCCGTCATCCGGTTATACGTGACCAGGGATTGATCGCGTTCCGCAGCAATTCTTATCGTTTCATTTGGCGCTCATCGTTACACTTGAAAAAGCCGCGAGCGCTGTTCAGCGGGCGTTCTTAGACCATCGCAATGAGGAGATAATAGGGAAATGATGTGGCGAGGTGGTTTTCACGGCCATCGCGAGAATACCGCCCTGATGTCCGGCTCTTTCGGTCAGGAATAACGCGGCAGCGCCGACAGCAGACGGTGCAGCGTGTCGATCGTCGAGAAATCGGCGATGCCGTCCACCCGTTCGGGACGGAAATGGCGCTGGAAAGCTTCCACGTCGCCGGCCGTCTTTTCGGAAAATTGACCTGTGATTTCAGTGCTGTAACCATAGAGAGACAGCATCGATTGCAGCGCTTCGACAGGCTGGCCGGCGTCACCCTGCTGGAAGAAGCGTCCGCCGGTGATCGTTGCTGGCTCGACCCAGTGCCCGATGCCCGCCCGGTGAAGCTCTGCCCAGGGGAATTTTTCGCCCGGGTCGACCTTGCGGATCGGGGCTACATCGGAATGCCCAAGGACCCGTTCCGGCGCGATCGACCAACGTTTGACACAGTCGCGACACAATTCGATCACCGCGGCGACCTGCTCATTCGGATAATCGGGAAGCCCGCCGGGATGGCCGGCATTGTCGATCTCGATACCGATCGACAGCGAATTGATGTCCGTCTCGCCCTGCCAACTGCTCTTTCCAGCGTGCCAGGCACGCCGCGCCTCCGGTACGAGCTGCACCACCTCGCCGTTCTCATGCACGAAATAGTGGCTGGAAACCTGGCTTTCGGCGCGACAGAGCCAGTCGAGCGCGCCATCTGCCGTTGGCATGCCGGTATAGTGCAACAGGACCATGTCTGGACGGCGCCCGTCCGCCCGCTCGCCGTGGTTTGGCGAAGGCTGCACGCGGGCGCTGCTGCAGTCGGCCTCGAACGAGGTCATGCGGCGCGGCGTTCCTTCTCGATCGCCGCATAGGCTGCATTCAGCGCCGCCATGCGTTCGTTGGCGATCACGTGGAATTCCTTGGGCACGCCGCGCGAGATCAGCCGGTCGGGATGATGTTCGCTGACGAGGCCATGGTAGCGGCGACGGATGGTCGGGAAATCATCCGACGGCGAGACGCCGAGCACTTTGTAGGGATCACGGCCGGACGAGACATGGCGCGCGGCGATCTGCTCGAAGCGGGTCTCGCTCATCTGGAAGATCTCGCCGATATGGCTGAGGAAATTCAGTTCCTTCTCGTGGATCAGCCCATCGGCCTTGGCGATGTGAAAGAGGCCGTCGAGCACGTCTTCCAGCACGGTGCAATTGGCCGCGCAGGTAACGCAGAGCGTCGAGAGCCGTTCGGCATAGGCTTCGTAGCCGGCCACGTCCTGGCGTGCGAGGTTGTAAAGCCTGGCGACGTTCTTTGCCTGGTCCTGTGGGAATTCGAAGATTTCCCGGAAGGCTTCGACCTCCTTTTCGCTGACGATGCCGTCGGCCTTGGCCATCTTGGCTGACAGCGCGATGATCGCCACGGAGAAAGCCACTTTGCGCCGGGTCTCGGGATCGCCTTCGAAAACTGTTCGGATAGCCTCGACCACCGCAGACAGCGCATTGCCCGCGGTATTGCCAATGGCATTCAACAGTTTTTCCCAGAAGGACATCGAAATCTCTCGCATGCTTGTCAACTTATATGCAGATAGCTTGACCAAAGAATCGTAGCCTTTGCAAGGCGGCTATTGGTCGTAGCGCCGAACACAGTTTTCACGATTTTGTAATTGTCGCACCGCAGCAATGGATTCTCGTGCACTCGGCACGTCCGCTACGGCGCGCGCCACGCCGGCAATTTCCACAACTGTTCTCGTCAGTCAGAACCGGCTTGAAACGATTATATCAGTTCTTCCGGTCACTACGCGGCAGAAAGGCGCTTTTTCGTAAATTCTTTACTTTACAGGCTCCTTTCCCTGCCGCATCCATGCGCTCATGCATTTCGCCCGGAAGTGCAGCGGTTCCGGGATAACGACGTGCATAAAAACAATGAGCTAAGCGCATCGCTTGAAACGACTTTGATGCGACGCCTATAGCTGAAGCCGCCGCACCGAAACGCCATAGGAGGGATCATGGCCAAGCAGAAAGTTGCAATGCTGACCGCCGGAGGCCTTGCGCCCTGTCTCTCCTCCGCCGTCGGCGGCCTCATCGAACGCTACAGCGACATCGCCCCCGACCTTGATATCGTCGCCTACAAGTCCGGCTACCAGGGCGTCCTGCTCGGCGACAGCATCGAGATCACCCGCGACATGCGCGAAAAGGCGCCGCTGCTGCATCGCTACGGCGGCTCGCCGATCGGCAACAGCCGCGTCAAGCTCACCAACGCCGCCGATTGCGTCAAGCGCGGCCTGGTTAAGGAAGGCGAGAACCCGCTGCGGATTGCCGCCGAACGCCTCGCCAATGATGGTATCACCATTCTCCACACGATCGGCGGCGACGACACCAACACCACGGCCGCCGACCTTGCCGCCTATCTCGCCGCCAACGGTTACAACCTCACAGTCGTCGGCCTGCCGAAGACTGTCGACAACGACGTCGTGCCGATCCGCCAGTCGCTCGGCGCCTGGACGGCCGCCGAAGTCGGCGCGCATTTCTTCGACAATGTCGGCAACGAGCAGACGGCCGCGCCCCGCACCCTCGTCATCCACGAGGTCATGGGCCGCCATTGCGGCTGGCTGACGGCCGCTACCGCCCGCGCTTATCTCCAGCGCACCAGCCGCAACCAGTATGTCGACGGCCTGATGATGAACGCACATTTGAAGAGCATCGACGCCGTCTACCTGCCTGAGATGGCCTTCGACCTCGACGCCGAGGCTGCCCGCCTGAAGGAGAGCATGGACCGCAACGGTCACGCCACGGTCTTCGTCTCCGAAGGAGCCTGCCTCGACGCCATCGTCACTGAGCGCGAAGCCGCCGGCGAGACCGTCAAGCGCGACGCCTTCGGCCATGTGAAGATCGACACGATCAATGTCGGCGCCTGGTTCCAGAAGCAGTTCGCCAGCCTTTTGAACGCCGAGCGTTCGCTCGTGCAGAAATCAGGCTACTTCGCCCGCTCGGCGCCTGCCAACGGCGACGACCTCAGGCTGATCCAAAGCATGGTCGATCTCGCCGTCGAAAGCGCGCTCAACAAAGTCTCCGGCGTCACCGGTCATGATGAAGCGCAGAACGGTAAATTGCGCACTATAGAATTTCCGCGCATCAAGGGGGGCAAGGCTTTTGACCTTTCGACGGCATGGTTTGCCGAAGTCATGGACAATATAGGCCAGAAATACAAAGACGCGTGATTGACGGATGGTTAATATGATGTCTTTGCTTGTTCCCGAGGAATAAGGAGGAGACACCATGTCACTTGAAGCTTGGCTCGCTTTTGCAGCCGCATCCGCTATCATGCTGGCCATACCAGGGCCGACGATACTGCTCGTCGTTTCCTATGCGCTCGGTCATGGCCGCAGGACTGCGTTTGCGACGGTAAGCGGCGTGGCGCTGGGTGACTTCGCCGCGATGACGGCGTCTCTCTTTGGTCTCGGCGCCGTCCTGGCCGCCTCCGCCACCCTTTTCACCGTCTTGAAGTGGATCGGCGGCGCCTACCTGATCTGGCTGGGAATCAAGCTGTGGCGCGCTCCCATCATCGGCGAACCGGTTGCCGACAACGACAATCTGCCGGAAGAGAAGTCGCTCAAGATCTTCCTCCACGCCTATGTCGTCACCGCCCTCAATCCGAAGAGCATTATCTTCTTCGTCGCCTTCGTGCCGCAATTCCTCAATCCAGCCCTGCCCTTCGTCGGTCAGATGGCGATCATGGAGGCCACTTTCCTCGTACTGGCGATCCTCAACGCTTCCACCTATGCGTTTCTCGCCCATACCGCGCGCGGGCTGATTCGCAAGGCGAGCATCCAGCGCGCCGTAAACCGTACCGGCGGTACGCTGCTCATCGCGGCAGGCGCCGTAACGGCCGGGTATCGCCGTATTGCAGCCTAGTAACATTGCGTGGTTGCCGGAATGTCACAAATAGGTTAATGGGGTCACCAGGGCTTAAGGTTTTTAGTAACTTTTATACGCTGCCGGGGCGGCGCGATTTCACGAAAGTGGCGGAATGGTAGCGATCGGATTATCCGGCCTGAAACGCAGTCTTGTCGTTTCGACGATACTCTGCGGCGTGATGACGGGATGCGCCAGCGTCGAATACACATCTCAGGCCGAACTGACAGCCGCCCAGACCGTTGTGCCGATGCCGAAACCCGGGGAAGACGCCACGCTTGCCGCGATTCCGACAGCCGAAGGCACAGCCGGTCAGGCGGTCGCCGGTGCCACCCTCCCTCAGGCATCCCCCTCCCTGACCGCGATGGCGATGCCGCCCGTGACAGCCTCTCAGCCTGCCGACCTCACCGTGCAGCCGGCAGTCTATGCGCAAATTCCGCTGACGCCCGAAATGACGGCGATCCAGTCCGTGGTGCCGACGCCGCGTCCGGGAGCCCCGGCACAGCCGACGACGCAGCTTGCCTTTGCCGCGACACCGCAAAACGGCGCGCTTGCGGCACTTGCCGCAGTCGATACGACGCCGCGTCCCAGCATGGACTACGGGTTCGATGAATCCGGGCCGATCGATCCGCCGACGGCACCGCCGATGTTCAGCGACGACGACAAAGACGATGCCCCGACCGTCGAAAAGAGCTTCGTCACCAAACTCATTCAGAAATATTCGAAGCTCTACGAAATTCCCGAGACGCTGCTCCACCGCATCGTCCACCGCGAGAGCCGCTACAACGCCAAGGCCTACAACAAGCGCGGCTATTTCGGCCTCATGCAGATCAAGTACAACACCGCGAAATCCATGGGGTATGACGGCGCCCCCGGTGGTCTTTTCGATGCCGAGACCAACATCAAATATGCCGCAAAATATCTGCGCGGCGCCTGGCTCGTCTCCGACAGCAAGGAAGACGATGCCGTTCGCCTCTATGCGCGCGGCTACTATTACGACGCCAAGCGCAAGGGCATGACCGACATCGCCCAGGGCAACTATTAAGCAATAGAACGACTGAAACGACGAAGGCCGCCTATCGCTGCGGCTGCGCTGGCTGTTGCGATCCGGCCTGCTGTTGTTGCTCTCCCGGTTGCGGCAAGGTCGCCAGGATCGCCTGGAGAAGCGTTTGCGGCTGATAACCGAGCCGGCTCGGCGTCAGCCCAAGGCGGATGACGACCAGATTGGCGGACGGCACGATCGCCATGCTCTGCCCGTCATGCCCCGTCAGCCAGAACGTATCCTCGGGCAGCCCGAACTTAGCACTCGGGTCGCCGGGCGCGAGCCAAGCCTGGCCCTGTGTATAGCGGCCGTTCGACGCTGCGGTCGGAGTGCGCATGGCGCCGACAAAACCTTCCGGCAACAGCCGTTGACCGTCCCAGACTCCATCCTGCAGCAGGAACTGGCCGAAGCGCGCCCAGTCATGCGCCGTCGCGTAGAGATAGGAGCTTCCAGCGAACGTGCCGCGCGCATCGAGTTCGAACACGGCGCTGGTCATGCCGAGCGGCGAAAACAGCGCGTCATCAGGATAGGAAAAGGCCGCCTGTGCATGGCCGACCCGATCCATCCAGATGCGCGACAAGAGCACCGCCGTGCCGCTCGAATAGCGAAATCGCTTACCCGGCGCCGCCTCCAGCGGTGCGTTGGCCGGCAGCGATACCATGTCGGGATCGAGATAAAGCATGCGCGTCACATCGGCGACATCACCATAATCCTCGTTGAAGGCAAGTCCGCTCTCCATGCCGAGCAGGTCGGAGACCTTGATTCTGGCGCGCGCATCGTTCTTCCACTGCGCCAGCAGATTATCATCGTCGAATGAGATCTTGCCGTCGAGCATCAGCCGGCCGAGGATCGCAGCATTCACCGTCTTCGTCATCGACCAGCCGATCAACGGTGTCTTCGCCGAGAAGCCGGCGCCATAAGTTTCGGCGACGATGCGGCCGTTGCGCACCACCACGATCGCCCGCATGGCTGGGCCGGCTACTCTTTCATCGGCAAGCAGCGCGGCGATCTTCCCGTCCGGCCGATCGTCGGCGCCGTCACCCTCAGGCCACAGAGCCTCGTTCACCTCCGCCCTCGCCGGCGCATTGAAAGGCACCGCATTCGCCGCCGCCTCGAAATTGCCGTCCGGCACGCTCGTGCAGCCGAAAGCGCCACGATAGAGCGCATAACTCGGCGCAAACAGTCCCATGAAGCGCGCCGTCACACGATCGTCGTCGCGGTCGACACTGACGCGCACCAGCCGCAGCAGCGGATTTCCGGGCGCCTGGACATCATCATGGAGCACCTCCTCGGCCTCCCGGCCTGATATGAAGACGTTGGAGCAGACGATCTTGGCGGCATAGCCGTCGCCGACACGCAGCAATTCCGGCGGCTGGACGAAGAGCCAGCCGGCGACGCCGATGACGGCGAGAACGATAAGGAGAGCAAGCGCCTTCAGCATACGCAGGACAAATCGCATGGCATTCCTCCATGCCCGAGAGAAGCAGGAATTGCACGCGCCGGAAAGGGGCCGCGGCGGAGAAGGGTCGTCATTTCGATCACTTTACCAGGAGGGCGATCACTCCGGAGAACGGCGCCCACAGCCCACGTCATCAAACTGTAGCAGTGGCGCGTTACACGCCCTGAACGCTAAAAAGGTGACAGACTCATGTCAGAATTTGCACCGGATGCCGGCTTCCGCAAGAACCGGAAACTCAAGGACGCCCTTCTCCGCCACAAGGCTTTTTCGAAGGATGGTTTTTCCGAGCGTCTCTTCGGCCTTCTCTTCTCCGGCCTCGTCTATCCGCAGATCTGGGAGGATCCGGATCTCGACATGCAGGCGATGGAGCTGAAGCCCAACCACCGCATCGTTACCATCGGCTCCGGCGGCTGCAATATGCTCGCCTATCTCTCCAAGGCGCCGGCCTCGATCGACGTCGTCGATCTCAATCCGCACCACATCGCGCTGAACCGCCTGAAGCTTGCCGCCTTCAAGCATCTTCCCGGCCATACCGATCTCGTCCGTTTCCTGGCGATGCCGAACGAGAAGTCGAACAGCCGCGCCTACGACCAGCATCTCGCCGCCAAGCTCGATGAGGCGACCCGCAGCTATTGGAACGGCCGCAAGTTCGGCCGCCGCCGCGTTACCGTCTTCAACCGCAACATCTACGAAACCGGCCTGCTCGGCCGCTTCATCGGCGCAGCCCACCTTCTTGCCCGCCTGCATGGCGTCAAGCTGCGCGAGATGACCAAGACCCGCTCGATCCGAGAGCAGCGCCAGTTCTTCGAAGAGCAGATCGCGCCGCTGTTCGAAAAGCCGGTCGTGCGCTGGATCACCGGCCGCAAGAGCTCGCTCTTCGGCCTCGGCATTCCACCGCAGCAATATGACGAGCTCGCCAACCTCGCCGCCGATCATTCGATCGCACCGGTGCTGAAGCATCGTCTGGAAAAACTCGCCTGTCATTTCCCTATGTGCGACAACTATTTCGCCTGGCAGGCCTTCGGCCGCCGCTACGGTACCGAAGAGGAAGGCCCGCTGCCGACCTATCTGAAATCGGAGCACTACGAGGTGATCCGCGCCAATATCGACCGCGTCAACGTCCATCATGCAAGCTTCACCGAGCTTCTGGCCCGCGAGCCGGCCGCCTCGCGCGACCGCTACATCCTGCTCGACGCGCAGGACTGGATGACGGACGAGCAGTTGAACGATGTCTGGCGGGAAATCAACCGCACGGCGCGTGAAGGCGCCCGCGTGATCTTCCGCACCGCCGCCGAAAAGAGCATCATCGAAGGCCGCCTATCTTCCCCCATCCGCGACCAGTGGGATTACTTCGAGGAGAAGTCGCGTGAGCTGACCGCGCTCGATCGCTCGGCAATTTATGGCGGTTTCCACATCTACGGGAAGAAGGCGTGAGCAAGGTCGGCACCGAAACGGCAGGAAAGAGCGGCGAACATGCCAGCCTGATGGATGGCATGTACCGCTATCAGCGCCATATCTACGACCTGACCCGCAAATATTACCTTCTCGGTCGTGACAGCACGATCCGCAATCTCGACGTGCCCGAGGGCGGCACCCTGCTTGAAGTGGGCTGCGGCACCGGGCGTAACATGGCCTTCGCCCATCGGCATTTCCCGACCGCCAAGCTGTTCGGCCTCGACATCTCCCAGGAAATGCTGATTTCGGCGCGCAAGACCTTCGCCACCAAGGCGACCATCCCGGAATTCCGCGTCGCCGACGCCACGGCGTTCACGCCGCGCGAATTCGGCGTCAGCGGCTTCGACCGCATCCTGATCTCCTATGCCCTGTCGATGATCCCGGACTGGGAGCGCGCCGTCGATGCGTCGATCGCCGCACTCAACCCCGGCGGTCAGCTGCACATCGTCGATTTCGGCCAGCAGGAGGGCCTGCCCGGCTGGTTCCGCCGCATGCTGCAGTCATGGCTTGCGAAATTCCACGTCACTCCGCGCCCCGATCTGCGCGAGGTCCTGGAAGCGCAAGCCCATGAAAACAACGCGAGATTGTTGTTCGATACCGTTGGCGGCGGTTATGCCTGGCGGGCCGCGATTATCAGCAAGAGCTCATAATTCGCTTGAAACTAACCGAATTTTTACGTTGATATGGTGAAAAGAGGGTTATCCTCTGCCGACTCGTCTTTTTCGAAGGTCAGGCTGTGGGGCAAAGAGATCATTCGAGTTACGACGGGACGCCCATGCGCCGGCTTTTGTTTTGCGTTTTGCCCCTGGCCATCCTGCTGGCCGGCTGCTCCTCCTCCGGGCATGACTATCTCGAAACGGCATCGATCAAGCCGAAGATGCGTTTCAAGGATACCGATCCGCAGGATTTCGGCCCCAAGCATCCGCAGCAGAACCAGGTCCATGGCATCGACATCTCCAAATGGCAGGGCGATATCGACTGGGCGACGGTGAAGAATTCTGGTGTCGGCTTCGCCTTCATCAAGGCGACCGAAGGCAAGGACAGGGTCGATCCGCGCTTCGACGAATACTGGCGCGAGGCCCGCGCCGCCGGCATCCCGCATGCGCCCTATCATTTCTATTATTTCTGCTCCTCGGCCGATCAGCAGGCCGACTGGTTCATCCGCAACGTGCCGAAGGAGGCCATGCGCCTGCCGCCGGTGCTCGATGTCGAATGGAACGCCGAATCGAAGACCTGCCGCTATCGTCCCGATCCGGAAACCGTGCGCGCCGAAATGCAGCGTTTCATGGACCGGCTGGAGGCCTATTATGGCAAGCGCCCGATTATTTACACCTCGGTCGATTTCCACCGTGACAATCTGGCCGGCTACTTCCAGGACTATCATTTCTGGGTCCGTTCGGTGGCAAAACACCCCGAGGTGACCTATTCCGACCGCCGCTGGGCCTTCTGGCAATATACCTCGACCGGCGTCATTCCCGGTATCAGCGGTCCCACCGATATCAATGTCTTTGCCGGCAGTGCAAAGAACTGGAACAATTGGGTTGCGGCCGTTTCCAAGGATAGAAATTCTTAGTAACGTCTTCCGATGTTTCTTGCTCCCGTCACATTCCTCTGTGAAAGCGACGGCAATCTGTTTGATATAAGGACCGCATCCATGCACCGCTCGCTCGCAAGCCGCTCTGCACTCGCTCTTCTGTTTGCCCTCGCCCTTGCCGGCGGAGCGGCCGCCCAGCAGGTGCCGGACGCAGCACCGGCAGCGCCCTGCGGCGGCGATCTCTCCGCCTTCCTTGAAGGCGTCAAGAAGGATGCGGTTGCCGCTGGCGCGAGTGCGGCAGCCGCCGACGCCGCCTTCGCCGGCGCCGAGATCGATCCCAAGGTTCTGAGCCGAGATCGGGCCCAGGGCGTCTTCAAGCAGACCTTCCTCGAATTCTCTCAGCGCACCGTCAGCCAGGCCCGCCTCGACATCGGCCGCCAGAAGATGAAGCAATATGCCGAGGTCTTTGCCCGCGCCGAACAGGAATTCGGCGTTCCCTCCGGCGTCATTACTGCCTTCTGGGCGATGGAAACCGATTTCGGCGCCGTCCAGGGCGATTTCAATACCCGCAATGCTCTGGTGACGCTGTCGCATGATTGCCGCCGCCCCGAACTCTTCCGCCCGCAGCTGATCGCGCTCGTCGAGATGGTTCAGCACGGCGACCTCGACCCCGCCACCAATACCGGCGCCTGGGCCGGCGAAATCGGCCAGGTGCAGATGCTGCCGCGCGACATCATTGCCTATGGCATGGACGGCGACGGCGACGGCCATATCCGCCTGAAGCAGAGCGGCCCGGACGCCATCCTGACGGCAGCGAAATTCATCCAGCATCTCGGCTTCGAACGTGGCCAGCCTTGGCTGCAAGAGGTGACCGTGCCGGACAACCTGCCCTGGGAGAAATCCGGGCTCGGCGGCACGATGAGGGCCGGCGAGTGGTTCGCGCTCGGCGTCAAGCCGCGTGACGGCAATACGGCCTTCGGCAACCTTGAAGGCGATCTGGTGCTGCCGCAGGGCCGCATGGGACCGGCCTTCATCGCCTACCCGAATTTCAAGATCTATCTCGAATGGAACAAGTCGTTCATCTACACGACGTCGGCCGCCTATTTCGGGACGCGTCTTTCGGGCGCCGAGCCCTATCTCAAGGGCGTTCCGGAACAGGGGCTCGCCAGCGACCAGATGAAGACGCTGCAAACCAAACTGCAGTCGCTCGGCCACGATGTCGGCGAGATCGACGGCATCCTCGGCTCCGGCACGCGTGTGGCGATCCAGAAGGAGCAGCAGCGCCTCGGCATGCCGGCCGACGGCTGGGCAACACCTGCCCTTCTCAACGCTCTCTGATCACCTCTGACAGCCAACCGCCGTCCGCTTCGCAAGAAACGGGTGGCGCGGTCCACCGTCTGCGCTAAGCATCATATCCGAAGCGGGTGCCGGTCTTCCTAAACGACCGGCCTACGGTGGAGGAAGCAGCGTGGACAGCAGAATGAATGCCTGGACCTGGAGCCTGCTGGTCCTACTCGGCCTGATCTGGGGCGCCTCCTTCTTCTTTGCCCGCATCGCCGTCCAGCATGTGCCGCCGCTGACCCTGGTCTTCCTCAGGCTGCTGATCGCCGCACTGGCGCTGCATATCTATATCGCCGGCCGCTTCGATTTCTACTCGATCCTCAAAGCCCGCTGGCGCGAATTCCTGATCCTTGGGCTGATCAACAATGCCCTGCCGCATGCCCTGATCTTCTTCGGGCAGACCCGCATCGGCGCCGGCCTCGCGGCGATCCTGAACGCAACGACACCGATCTGGACGGTGCTCATTGCCAATTACTTCACATCAGACGAAAAGCTTTCATCGGCGAAAATCGCCGGCTGCCTCGTCGGTCTCGCCGGAACGATCGTGCTGATCGGTCCCGGCATCTCGGCCGGCGGCGAGGCGCCGCTATGGGCGCTGCTGCTCCCCGTGCTTGCCGCCGTCTCTTATGGTTTCGCCGCGACCTACGGCAAACGTTTCAGGGATGTTCCCGCTCCGGTCACCGCTGCCGGCCAGTTGACCGCCTCTTCGCTAATCGCGTTGCCGCTATCGCTGCTCGCAGATCGCCCTTGGACGCTGGCCGCGCCGCCGCTTGATGCGCTGCTTGCCATCATGGCACTGGCGCTGCTGTCGACCGCGTTCGGCTATATCCTCTATTTCCGGATCATGGCGGCAGCCGGCGCGACCAACGCCTCGCTCGTCACCCTGCTGGTGCCGCCGAGCGCCATCCTTCTCGGCGTGCTTTTCCTCGGCGAAAGGCTCACATCGGGCGAATTCGCCGGCATGGCGCTGATCGGTTTCGGCCTCGTCATTCTCGACGGCCGCGCCTATCGCCTGCTGGCGAAGACCACCTGATATCGGTTGTGAATTCCACGTGTTTTCAACCGGTTGGCCGCTCGCCATGTTTTGGGCGCATAGGTAAACTGGCAATCGCCGGATTTAACGGCATGTTAAAATCTGTGAACAAAAAATTATCGAATATAATCGATTAGTTTCAACGGCTTGCCGATAGCCTCTTCGACTTGTCCACCGCGCCCTTCGGCAGCGCAGCATAGAATCCGCTTCCCAACCGACATATTTCCGACATATTATCGTCCGGTTAACGCGAGGAGACAGACATGGGACTCACGCAATCCTTGAATGTTCTGTTGGTCAGTGCAGCGTTTGCTTTCGTCTTGTCCATGCTCTTCATCTGAGTCGGCCGACGGAAGCGTAACGACTGGTAGTACCTGAACTCCCCTGATCAATCCGCCAATGAAAAAGCGCATGTCCCGCCCGACATGCGCTTTTTCACTTTCGAATTGGAAAGATCAGGCGGCCGCGCCCGCGCTTTTTGCCGCCCGGCGGGAAAAGCCGAGATTGTCGAGCACGGCGGAAACCAGCGGCGCGCGGTTCATCGTGTAGAGATGGAAGTCATGGATGCCGCGCCGGACGAGATCCTCGATCTGTTCGGCGGCGACATCGGCTGCGACCTTGGCGCGCTCCTCGGGCTTGTCGTCGAAGCCGGCGAAACGCTCATCGAGGAAGGCCGGGATGATCGTGCCGCAGGCGCCGGCGAAACGCTTCAGCTGTGTCAGGTTTTGGATCGGCATGATGCCGGGCACAACGGGGATCGAGATGCCGGCAGCGCGCACCTTCTCAAGGTAACGCTCGAAATTGTCGTTGTCGAAGAAGAACTGCGTCAGCGCCCGGTCGGCGCCGTTGTCGGCCTTGCGCTTCAGCATCTCGATATCGGCGGCCGTATCGCGGCTTTCCGGGTGTTTTTCCGGATAGGCGGAAACCGAAATCTCGAAATCGCCGATCGCTTTGAGGCCGGCCACCAGCTCCGCCGCGTTGGCGTAACCGCCGGGGTGCGGCTGATAGGGCGCGCCGGCGCCGCCGGGCGCATCACCGCGCAAAGCCACGAAATGCGTCACGCCGACCTTGCGGAAGGTCTCGATCATCTGATGCGTCTCTTCCTTCGTCGCGCCGACGCAGGTGAGATGCGAAGCGGTGGCGAGCGGCGTCTGCGCAAGAAAACGCGTGACGGCGGTCAGCGTCGGCGCCTTGGTGGTGCCGCCGGCGCCGTAGGTCACCGAGACAAAATCCGGGTCCCAGTCCTGCAGCTTGCTGACAGTATCCCAGAGCTGCCCTTCCATCTCCTCCGATTTCGGCGGGAAGAATTCGAAAGAGATCCCGATATTGCGGCCGCGTGCCTCGTTATTCAAAGCCATGTCATATTCTCCCGGCAAATATAGGTTCGGCGCCTTCGCTTGTCTGCGAAGCCATAAGGCGCCTCGGATCGCGCGCGAGCCAGACGGTGACCGTCAACCCCTGTCCGCTCGGCTGACCCGGATGAAGATCGACAACCTGCTCGACGTCGAGCCCGGCCCTGTGCAGCCAGTCGGATATCGCCTGGTGTGAGAAACCGAGACGGACATGCGCATGCTCGTCGCGAAGATATTCGAGCGTGTGCGGCGCAAGGTCGATGACCACGAGCCGGCCACCCGGCCGAAGCATGCGCGCCGCTTCCGCGATCGCAATCTCCGGTTGGTCGAAGAAATGCAGCACTTGATGGATCGTCACCAGATCGAAATCCTGACCCTCGAACGGCAGGTTCAGGATGTCGGCGTGGCGCACGGTAGCCTTGGTGATGCGAGACTTGTCGAGATTGGCGCGGGCCACGCTCAGCATGTCGCGGCTGGCATCGACGCCGACCGCCCGGCGGTAGAGCCCGGAGAGAAGTTCGAGGATGCGGCCGGTGCCGGTGCCGAGATCGAGCAGCGAGTCGATCGGCTGACCGCCGAGCAGCCGGATGACGGCGGCATCGACCTCCTCGTCGGCGGCATGCAGGCGGCGAAGCTCGTCCCACTCAGCCGCGTTGCGGCTGAAATAGGCCTGTGCCCGCTCGGCGCGCTGGCGCTTCACCTGCGACAGCCGTTCGCCGTCGCGAAGGACGGTCGGATCGTTTTCGGAGACATGCTTCAGCAATGCCCGCACGAGCATTGCCGCCTTGCCGTCCTGCTTGAGGCGAAAATAGGCCCAGGCGCCTTCCTGGTAGCGTTCGATCAGTTCGGCCTCGCCGAGCAGCTTCAGATGGCGGGAGATGCGGGGCTGGGATTGGCCGAGAATTTCGGTAAGATCGGTCACCGTCAGGTCGCCGCCGTCGAGAAGCGCCAGGAGCCGCAGACGCGTCGGCTCGCCGGCCGCCTTCAAGACGTCCACCAGCGCATCCAGTCCAAGCTTCAACGGTTCACCCATCTTCGATCCAATCAAGATATAAAGATATCTTTATGTGATTTGAAAGACGGTGACAAGCGGCAATTCGCGCTCTAGCGAAATTGCCTGCTCAAATTGCGACAGGCCAGACGTGAAAAAGCCCCGGCAAAACCGGGGCTTCTCACTAACGAAAATGGCTGGGATCAGCGCGTCAGGCGCTTATGGGCCTGGCTGCCTGGGTTGAGCGCGTCGGGGCCAAGGCGACGAACCTTGTCCTGTTCATAATCTTCGAAGTTGCCTTCGAACCATTCGACATGGCCCTCGCCTTCGAAAGCCAGAATGTGGGTCGCCAGACGGTCGAGGAACATGCGATCGTGGCTGATGATGATGGCGCAGCCGGCAAACGCTTCAAGCGCGCTTTCCAGGGCACCGAGGGTTTCCGTATCGAGGTCGTTGGTCGGTTCGTCGAGCAGCAGGACGTTGCCGCCGGCCTTCAGCATCTTGGCAAGGTGAACGCGGTTGCGCTGGCCGCCCGAGAGATTGCCGACCTTCTGCTGCTGATCGCCGCCCTTGAAGTTGAAGGCGCCGCAATAGGCTCTGGAGTTCATATCGAACTTGCCGAGCTTGATGATTTCCGCGCCGCCGGAGATTTCCTCCCAGACCGTCTTGCTGCCGTCAAGCGCATCGCGGCTCTGATCGACATAACCGAGATGGACCGTCTCGCCGATGCGGACCGATCCCGCATCCGGCGTCTCCTCGCCGGTGATCATGCGGAACAGCGTCGTCTTGCCGGCGCCGTTCGGGCCGATGATGCCGACGATGCCGCCCGGCGGCAGCTTGATCGACAGGTCGTTGATCAGCGTACGGCCCTCGAAGCCCTTGGTGATGCCTTCCATCTCGATGACCACCTGTCCCAAGCGCTCGCTGACCGGGATGATGATCTGCGCGTCGCCGGGACGCTGCTTTTCGGCAGCCTCCACCAATTGTTCGTAAGACTTGATACGCGCCTTGGATTTTGCCTGACGCGCCTTCGGGCTGGAGGCGATCCATTCCTGTTCGCGGCTGATCGCCTTCTGGCGGCCCGCCTCTTCCCGGTTTTCCTGTTGCATGCGCTTGGCCTTGGCGAGCAGGTAGGCCGAATAGTTACCTTCGTAGGGAATGCCACGGCCGCGGTCGAGTTCGAGGATCCATCCGGTGACGTTGTCGAGGAAGTAGCGATCGTGGGTGATCATCATCACGGCGCCCGGATAGTCGCGCAGATGTTTTTCGAGCCAGGCAATCGTCTCGGCATCCAGGTGGTTGGTCGGTTCGTCGAGCAGCAGCAGGTCCGGCTGCGAAAGCAGCAGGCGGCAGAGCGCGATACGGCGGCGCTCACCGCCGGAAAGGCTGGTGACATCGGCGTCGCGCGGCGGGCAGCGCAGGGCTTCCATCGCCATCTCGACCTGGCTTTCCAGATCCCACAGATTCTGGCTGTCGATAATGTCCTGAAGCTTCGATCCCTCTTCCGCCGTCTCGTCGGAATAGTTCATCATCAGCTCGTTGTAGCGCTCGAGCACCGCCGTCTTCTTGGCAACGCCTTCCATGACGTTTTCGAACACAGTCTTGTTGGCATCGAGATGCGGCTCCTGCTCGAGGTAGCCGACCGTCGCTCCTTCGGCGAGCCAGGCTTCGCCGGTAAATTCCTTGTCCTGGCCGGCGATGATGCGCAGCACGGTGGATTTACCGGCGCCGTTCGGCCCGAGAATACCGATCTTGGCATCCGGGTAGAAGGAAAGGTGGATGTTCTCCAGGATCTTCTTGTTGCCATAGGCCTTGTTGAGGCCGGACATATGATAGATGAACTGACGTGCCATGACTGCGCTGCTCCGGGCGGGAAACTTCGATCGTGCCGCTATGTAGGCGAAACAGCGCCTGCGGGCAACGCCGAAACCCGGTTTACTCAGGATTTCCGGTCAAAAGCCCGCAGCATCGACGATGCCCTCGTCGCAGCCGAAGGAGGTTTTTCCCGCCCCCTGGATCAGATCGGCAAGCGCAGCACTTTTCGCCGACGCCGCCCCGGCGGCCTCCGAAAGCCCGATGGTCAACCCGCTGATCAGCTTGACATTGCCGGCCCGCCGGCAGCTCATCTTGACGCGCTCGCCGGCACCCGGCCCGAAGCTCTTGTCGAAAGCTGCCTTGATCGCCTCGGCCTTGACCGGCTTGCCGATATTGGCGGCGAAAAGGTCGCGCACGGCCGACGTGTTGAGCGCGCCCAGGAGATGCACGCCGACGCCGAAATAATCTTCGGCGTTCATTTTCGTGCAGGTTCCGTGCTTTGTCCATTCATGCCGTTCCAGACCGGATTGCGTTCCGGGCATCGCCTTTGCCAGCGCCGTCTGCGTCTCGGCCGAAAGCGTGACCGCCGGCAAGGTGTTCCAGCTGCCGTCCTTGTCGGCGGCCTTCTGCTCGGCGCTGACGTCGCAATAATTCTGTCGCATCGGCCAGAGCCCGTGCAACGAGAAATTCGTCGCATCCGGGCGCTCGCCGGTCTGGCTCGCACATTCGGCCTTCTTCTGGTTCGTCTGGCAAAAAGCCGGCTGCCAGCTTGCCGAAAGTATAAAACGGGTGCGCCCGCCGGCCTCCTGCGCCACGGCGGCGCCGGCAACAACCATCGACAAAGCGAACGACAAGGTACGCAACTGCATGCTGCTCATTTCAACCCCCAAAAAAGAACAATACAGGAACAAATAAGCACGAAGATTAAAAGCTCGCAACCCTGAATCGCGACGCTGCTGCAATTTGTTACCCAATAAGCCGAAACCCATCTTGCATTTGCCGAGAGCACCGCACCTTTTCAGGCGCATGCAGGACACTGCAGCACTTGGAATTGCTGCATGATTTCGCTCTTAAATCGGTTTCGATTTAGGGAATTATACACCAGCGATCTGCTCTGTTACCGCAGGGAGGACCGACATGTTTTCTGAAACGCAAAGGCTCGCCGCGCCAGGGGCGTCGCTCGCCTATCACCATGCCGAGGCCGCTGGCCCGGCACACGGCATCCTGTTGATATCGCACGGCCTCGCCGAACATTCGAAACGCTATCGCGCTTTTGCGGAGGCGATGGCGGCGCGCGGCTATCACGTCTATGCCCACGACCACCGCGGCCACGGCGAGACGACGGCACCCGACGCGCCGGTCGGCCGCTTTGCCCGACGGGACGGCGTCGAAAAGGTGATCGGCGACGTCATCGCCATGCGTGCCCATGCGGCCTTGCGCCATCCCGGCCTGCCGGTGATCCTCTTCGGCCATTCGATGGGCGGCCTCATCGCCCTCAACGCCGCGGTCACGGTGCCTGTCGATTTCGACGCCGTCGCTGTCTGGAATTCGAATTTCGCCGTCGGTCTTGCCGGGCGCGCCGCTCAGGCGATCCTGCTTGCCGAGCGCATGCTGAAGGGCTCAGACGTGCCGAGCGGCCTCCTGCCGAAACTCACCTTCGGCGCCTGGGGAAAGTCGATCCCGGGGTGCCGCACTGAGTTCGACTGGCTCTCGCGGCTTCCCGCCGAAGTCGACAAATATATTGCCGATCCGCTCTGCGGCTTCGATGCCTCGGTCTCGCTCTGGCTCGATCTCTTCGAACTGACGTTTCGCGCGCCGCAAAAGCCTCATCTGGACCGGCTGCCGCGCCACATGCCGATCCATCTGGTCGGCGGCGGCGAGGACCCGGCGACGGAGCGTGGAAAAGCCATCGTCTGGCTGTCAAACCATTTGAAAGCCCGGGGCTTCTCTCGTATCAGCACTGAGATATATCGGGACATGCGGCACGAAACGCTGAACGAGATCGGCGCAGATGCGGCAACCGCAGCCTTCGCGGATTGGTGCGACGAGGCCGTCGCAAAATCCTGAGCCGGAGAGATCCCATCATGAGCAGCACCGCCGCCCGCCCCGTTTCCTCAGCCTCCGACGTGACCACGGGGCTTGCGCTGATGTTTCTTTCGGTAATGGTCTCACCGCTCATCGACATCTTCGCCAAGCTTGCCGTCGTCACGATCCCGTCTGCCGAGATCACCGCCGCCCGCTTTGCCCTACAGGCGCTCTGCATGCTGCCAATCGTCATATGGCGGCGCAGCTTCACCGACTTCTCCTGGCGCCAGAGCCTTTTCCATGCCATCCGCGGCGCGATCATCACGGTCTCGATGATCTCCTTCGTCACCACGCTGAAATATATGGCCGTCGCCGACGCGATTGCGATCTTCTTCGTCGAGCCGATCATGCTGACCATCCTCGGCGGTATTTTCCTCAAGGAAACGATCGGCTGGCGGCGATATACCGCCTGCGGCGTCGGCTTCCTCGGGGCAATGCTGATCATCCAGCCGAGTTTCAGCGAAGTCGGCTACGTCGCGCTCCTGCCCGTCCTCAGCGCACTCTGCATCGCGATCTTCGTACTGATGACCCGCGTCCTCTCGCACCGGGAAGATCCCTGGGCGATGCAGTTCCAGATGGGCATCTGGGGCCTTATCTTCTGCGCCATCCTGCTTTTTGCAGGCGAAGGAAGCGGTTCCGATCTCTTCGACCCCGTCATGCCTGAAGGCCGCGCCTGGTTCTACCTCGCAGGCGTCGGCGCCATGGCCGCGATAGCGGGCATCTTCGGCGTCTATGCTTATCGCGCAGCGCCGGCATCGACGCTGGCGCCGCTGCAATATTTCGAGATCGTCTCGGCGACGATCTTCGCCTGGCTGGTTTTCGGCGACTTTCCGGATGCGGTCAAATGGCTCGGCATCATGATCATCATGGCGTCGGGCTTCTACATCCTCTGGCGCGAGCGCCGCTTTGCTTCAAAGCCTGTATCCGATACATCTGAGGCGACACTGGCGCCGTAGAAACGGACGAGGAAATATGACGACGAAAAAGCCGCCGCTTGCCGGCATCCGGGTGATCGAGCTTGCCCGCGTGCTCGCCGGTCCCTGGGCGGGACAGATGCTCGCCGATCTCGGCGCCGACGTCATCAAGGTCGAAAACCCTGACGGCGGTGACGACACCCGCCAATGGGGGCCGCCCTTCGTCGAGGGCGCCGATGGCGAAAACCTCTCGGCCGCCTATTACCACGCCGCCAATCGCGGCAAGCGCTCCATTACTGCTGATCTGAAGAGCCCCGAAGGTCAGGATCTCGTCCGCCGCCTCGTCGCCACCGCCGATGTGGTGATCGAGAATTTCAAGCTCGGCGGCCTCGTCAAATACGGGCTCGATTACGACAGCCTGCGCCAGGTGAACCCGAAACTCGTCTATTGCTCGATCACCGGCTTCGGCCAGACCGGCCCCTATGCCAGCCTCGCGGGCTATGATTACATCGTCCAGGGCATGTCAGGTTTCATGTCGATCACCGGCGAGCCGGACGGCCAGCCGATGAAGGCAGGCGTTGCCATCGCCGATATTTTCACCGGCATCTATGCCGTCTCGGCAATCGAGGCTGCCCTGATCCACGCGCTCAAGTCAGGCGACGGCCAGCTCGTCGACATGGCCCTGCTCGATGTGCAATCGGCCGTGCTCGCCAATCAGAACATGAATTACCTCGTCTCCGGCAAGGCACCCACCCGCCTCGGCAATGCCCATCCGAATATCTCCCCCTATGAGGTCGTGCCGGCAGCAGACAGCTATCTCATTCTGGCGGTCGGAAACGACGGCCAGTTCCGGCGCCTCTGCACCATCCTCGGCCTTGACGCCATCGCCGGCGACGAGGGGTTCGCCACCAACAAGGCCCGGGTCGCCAATCGCGGCGAGGTCCGGCGCCTCATCTCGACCGAGACCCTGAAATGGCGGAAGGCGGATCTGCTGAAGGCCTGCGAGGAGAATGCGGTTCCCGCCGGTCCGATCAACACGATCGACGAGATGTTTGCCGATCCGCAGGTACAGGCCCGCGGCCTGCGCGTTGACCTCGCGGATGCCGTGGGAACCGTGATCCCCGGAGTCAGGACGCCGGTGGTGCTGTCGGAAACGCCATTGTCTTACATCAGGCCGAGCCCGCGTCTCGGCGAACACAGCGAAGAAATTCTGGCGGAACTCGCCGAGCGCGAGAGGAAGGTATCGGCATGAAGAGGGCATTGTCATGAAAAAGACGGGCGGGCAACTGATCGTCGAGGCGCTGAAGGCGAACGGCGTCAAGCGTCTCTCTTGCGTGCCCGGTGAGAGTTTTCTCGCCGTTCTCGACGCCCTGCGCGACAGCGAGATCGACGTCGTCGTCTGCCGCCAGGAGGGCGGAGCGGCGATGATGGCGGATTGCTGGGGCAGGCTGACCGGCGAACCCGGCATCTGCATGGTGACCCGCGGCCCCGGCGCCACCAACGCCTCTGCCGGCCTGCATATCGCCAAACAGGATTCGATCCCGATGATCCTCTTCATCGGCCAGGTGCAGCGAGAAGCCCGCGAGCGCGAGGCCTTCCAGGAGGTCGAATTCCGCCGCGCCTTCACCGAATTCGCCAAATGGGTGGGCGAGATCGACGATGCCGCCCGCATTCCCGAGTTCGTCACCCGCGCCTTTGCGGTTGCAACCTCGGGCCGGCCCGGCCCTGTCGTGCTGACGCTGCCGGAGGACATGCTGCGCGACGAGGTCGAGGCACCCCGCGCCAAGCACTATGTCAGCGTCGAGGCGCATCCCGGCCGCAGCCAGATCGACGATCTCTATGTGAGACTGCTGAAGGCCGAACGGCCGATGGTGATCCTTGGCGGCACGCGCTGGGATGCCGACGCCGTCGCCGACTTTGCAAGCTTCGCCGAGCGTTTCCAACTGCCGGTCGGCTGCTCCTTCCGCCGGCAGATGCTGTTCGATCATCTTCATCCCTGCTATGCCGGCGATGTCGGCATCGGCATCAATCCGGCGCTGGCCAAGGAGATCAAGGAGAGCGACCTGCTTATCCTGCTCGGCGCCCGCATGTCGGAAATGCCGTCTTCGTCCTATACGCTGATCGATATCCCCTACCCCCAGCAATCGCTGGTGCACATCCATCCTGACGCATCCGAACTTGGCCGTATCTATCGCCCGGATCTTGCCATATGCGCGGCGCCCGCCGATTTCCTCGCAACGCTCGCCGATCTGGAAGCGCCGGCCGAGCCGCACTGGGCCGAGCGCACGAGGCGTATGCATCAGGCCTATCTTTCCTGGTCGAAGCCGCCAGCGACAGGTCCTGGCCCGGTTCATATGGGGCCGATCATGGAGTGGCTGGAGGCCAATACCGGGCCGGAAACGATCTTCACCAATGGCGCCGGCAACTATGCCACCTGGGTGCACCGTTTCCATCGTTTTCGCCGCTTCAACACCCAAGCCGCCCCCACCTCCGGCTCGATGGGTTACGGTCTGCCGGCCGCCGTCGCTGCCAAGCGGCTCTTTCCCGAGCGAGAGGTCATCTGCTTTGCCGGCGACGGCTGTTTCCTGATGCACGGCCAGGAATTCGCCACCGCCATCCGCTACGGCTTGGCGATCATCGCGGTCGTCGTCAACAACGGTATCTACGGCACGATCCGCATGCATCAGGAGCGCGAGTATCCCGGCCGCGTCAGCAGCACCGACCTGACCAATCCCGACTTCGCAGCCCTTGCCCGCGCCTATGGCGGGCACGGCGAGACGGTAGAGCAAACGGCGGAATTCGGCCCAGCCTTCGAGCGGGCGCGCGCCAGCGGCAAGCCGGCGATCATCGAGATCAAACTCGATCCCGAGGCGATCACGCCGACGCGCACACTCTCGGAAATCGCACAAACAAAAAGCCGGTAGGTCTCCCCACCGGCTTTCACGCACAATCCCGCGGTGACCTCAGTCGATCGCGGCCGTAACGATGAACTCGACCTTGTATTTCGGCGCAGCGAGCTTGGCTTCGCTGGTCGCGCGGGCCGGCGGATTGGCCGGATCGATCCAGCCTTGCCAGACTGCGTTCATCTCGGCGAAATCGGCGATGTCGGAGAGATAAATGATCGTCTGCAGGATCTTCGACTTGTTGCTGCCGGCCTCAGCCAGCAGGCGGTCGACTTCGGAAAGCGAAGACTTGCACTGATCGGTGACGCTTTCGCCCTCACCGACCTGGCCTGCGAGATAGACAGTGTTGCCGTGAATGACGGCGCCGCTCATGCGCGCGCCGACGTCGATACGCTTAATGCTCATCATAGTCTCCTGAGTGATCGAAGGTGGCGGCGCTGCGCTGCAGCGCCGGAGAATCCGGCACCCTGAACGGGCTCAGCTAACGGGGCTAGCCACGGATATGGTGGGTCTTCTGGTAGATCGCCGTCGAGCGTGCGCCGGAGCGGCAGTAACCGAGCATCGGCCGCGGGAATTCGTCGAGCGCGTCGACCATGCCCTGCACCGCTTCCTCGGTCACGCCCATCGGTCCAACCGGCACATGGGCTATATCGAGGCCAAGCTCTTTGGCGCGCGCCTCGATGACCGAGAACGACGTCTGGTCGGGGCTCTCATGGTCGGGGCGGTGGCAGACGATCGATTTGAACCCCAGCGCCTTGATCTCGTCGAGCTCTTCAAGCGTGATCTGGCCCGAAACCGAATATTCATCGTCGATCTGGCGAATATCCATCGTCTTGTCTCCTCAAAATCGTGGGCTGAAGGTCTACGACGGGAGGCCCGCGAGCGTCAACAACACTTCGCTCAGAGGAAGGCGAAGGTCAGTGCATAACTGCGGCTCTCGCCGGGTGCCAGCATGTTGAATTCACCGGCCGCCTCGAGTTCGTCGCGGGACACCCAGCGATGCGAGACCGGTTCGATGCCGATGATATGGGCCGGCGCCTGCTGGTTCCGCCACACCTGTAGATGGGGCAGCGTATCGGCGCGGAAGCGCACACGGAGCGTCCTGCCGCCGACCGCGGCAATGGGTCCAAGCCGGATCTCCGCGAAGCCTTCCTCCGTCGGCGGCGCCGGAACGCAGAAGATGCCGCCCGGCTCCTCACCGAATGTCCAGGGAAAACCGCCATTCTCCAGCATCCGGCCTTCAAGCAGCGTGCCCCCGTCCAGCCATTTGCCGCCGGTATTCATGTGATACATCAGGAAGGTCGGCACCGTGCGATCACTCGTATTGACGACCCGATCCTCAAGCTGCACCTCGCCGGTCGCCCCATCGATCCGCCACAGCCGCTCGATGCGCTGCGGCAGCCCCTCGACGGTGGTGATGTCGATATCGGCGCGGCATTCGGCATTGCCGTTTTCGTATTTCGTCCACAGCACCTTGGCCGCATGGCCGGAGGCCGATCCGTGCAACGGATAGACCTTGCCGTCGGAACGGCCGCCGATCGGCTGGCGATGGCGGATATGGTCCGGCCCGCAGGTGAACAGGAAACCTTCGAGCGAGTGGTCGATTCGCGGATCGCCGTCGTCGGGAATGGCGCGCTTCGGCGCGATATCGACACCTTCGACGGTGCAGCCGCCGATATCCAGCACCGATGTTTCATCAAGCATCAGGCGCGGCCCGCTTGCAGCGGCAAATTCGATCATCGCAGTCTCCTCGGGGGCTTATCGGCCGGCATAGCGTTAGATTTTGCGCCGTCTTTCGTCAATCGAACCCTTTTCCTCTCTTGCGCTTTTGCCGCAACCATGGATTTTGCGGAACTGACACGGAGACGCAAACGTTTATGAGTAAAAGGAAATCTTAGTGATTTTCATATTTTGTTCAGCACGGTTTCATAAATTCCACACTAGCGTCAAAATTCGCAGGTGTGTGTCTGCCAGTCACAGTTCCGAGGTATGAGACGTGAATCGCTTTTTGAAGTCGGCATTTTCGCTTGCGGCCGTGCTGGCAGCCATTGCGGCTGCAGCACCGGAGGCGGGCGCACAGCAGTTCCGTGATCGCCGGCAGAGCGATGTCGTGCTGGTCACGCCGAACGGCGAAATTCTCGACTATGTCCCGCGCGGCTATATCTATGCCCGCGACCGCAGCGGCAATCGCGTGCTGCTCGATGACTACGGCAACATCGTCGCCACCGAGATGCGCGCCCGCGGCTACTATCCGCCACGGCCCGGTCCGCGCGAGGTCTATACCGATCAGAACGGCAACGATCCCTATTACGCCGACGACAACGCCTCTGGCGATACGCGTTATTCCGAGCGCGGTGCAGTCACCGGCGGTATTCCGCGCGATGCGGCGATCGAACGCCGGCCGCTCGACGGTCAACCCTATCCCGATGACAACAGCATCGGCAATCCGCAGTCCGGCGACGATTATGCCTCGATCGATCCCGACCAGCAGCTCCCGCCCGCCGATGCGCCCAGGGCCGCGCCGGATGAGCCCGTCATCACGCTGAAGAACAAGTCGAAGCCCGAGATCGTCGCGCTGCAGGTCTTCCTCGATCGCGCCGGCATCTCCCCCGGCGTCATTGACGGCCATATGGGCTCGAACGTCACCAAGTCGGTCTATGCCTATGACCAGATGACCGGCTCCAAACTCGACCCGAACGACACCGACGCCATTCTTGAAGAGCTGCGCATGAACGGCGGCCTGCCGGTCGTCAGCTACACGATCACGCCGGCCGATGCCGCCGGCCCTTACGTCGCCGAGATCCCGGAAGACTATTCGCATAAGGCGCTGCTGCCGTCGCTCGCCTTTACCTCGACCACCGAAATGCTGGCCGAGCGCTTCCACATGGATGAGGCTTTCCTCAAGGAGATGAACCCCGGCGCCGATTTCAGCCTTGCCGGCACCGTCATCAAGGTCGTCAATCCGGGCGAGCCGAAGAGCGGCGAAGTTGCCCGCATCATCGCCGACAAGGGCCGCAAGCAGGTCTTCGCCTATGACGGCGCCGGCAATCTCATTGCCGCTTATCCGGCATCGATCGGCTCCACCGACACACCCTCGCCGTCGGGCACCGTGACGGTCGAGCGCGTCGCGTTCAATCCCGGCTATACCTACAATCCGAAGATCAATTTCCAGCAGGGCGCCAACGACAAGATCCTCAACATTCCGCCGGGCCCGAACGGCCCCGTCGGCACCGTCTGGATGGCGCTCTCCAAGCCGACCTACGGCATTCACGGCACGCCCGAGCCTTCCAAGATCGGCCGCACCCAGAGCCACGGCTGCATCCGCCTGACCAATTGGGACGCGACCGAGCTTGCCAAGATGGTCAAGCCGGGCGTGACGGTCGAATTCGTCGACTGAACCATATTGCAGCAATGGGAAAAGGCCGCCGGATCCGGCGGCCTTTTCCGTTTCATAAGGAGGATGGTCAGGCCGCCGTCGCCATGCGGGCCGACGCCGTCAGCCTGACCGGCAGCTTGCTCATTATCTCCTCGGCGAAACAGGTCGCGTTTTCACGCGCCTTGTCGAGATTGCTGACGCGTGTGGAATCGATCGTGTGCAGTGTGCCGCCACAGTCGAAGATGTCGCGGAAGGCCGAGCGTTCGATGATGGCCGTGTCCAGCACCGGCACATGCCGCTCGCTGAGCAGCGACTTGACGACCTGCAGCGCCCTTGTCGTCACCATCGAGTTGACGCGGGTCAGCACCACCGAATGACCGATCTTGATGCCCGCCTTCTCGTCCAGATACTGCAGCAGTTCAAGCACCTGCGCGCCGCCGCGCGCATCCATCGCACAACCTTGAATCGGGATCAGCACGTGATCGGAAAGGCCGACGGCGGTGGCGAGCAGCGGATTGCGCGCACCCGGCAGGTCGACGATGAAATAGTCGGTATTGTGCTTGTTCTCGCTGATATGCAGCGGCAGCGAAGCGGTGGTCACGAAATCGATCACCGAAATATTGGGAACATGACCCGATATTTCGTGCCAGCGCGAGATCCAGTGCTGCGGGTCGGCATCGAGAATGGTGACACGATAGCCTTTGCGGGCAAGCTCGGTTGCGAGAAGGAGAACAGCGGTCGTCTTGCCGGCCCCGCCCTTGGTATTTGCGAATGTAATGACAGGCATGTTCGGTCCTTGGAAGGAATGGCGCGAGCCGGAATCGCTCTTTTACGCACCGTCGGAGCATCGTGCGGTTAATCCATTCTTTACAATCATGGTTAACAAATCCCGAACACGCCCGCCGAAATTGCAGTTGCTATTTTTCACATCCCTAAAATTCATGCATGTCGCTCAAAAGTGTTCAGCGGTTTTGGGACAACGATATGCATCGGGCAAAGACTTGGAGCACGGATGCCGCCAGTACAAAAAAGACAAAAAAGCCCGGAAGCCATTAGCTTCCGGGCCAGTCTGAAGGTTCGCTGTTATGGTCAGAAGCAATCCCTGAAAAGCGCCTTGGTATTTTCGAGCGTCAATGCAACGGGGTTGCCGCCGGCACTCGGATCTTCGATTGCCATCGCCGACAATTCGTCGATCCGGTCAGCTGCGATGCCCATCGCCGACAGCGTCTCCGGCACGCCGAGCTCGGAGCGGAGCTTCAGCACATAATCGTAGAAGCCGTCGAAACCGCCCGAGATGCCGAGATAGGCAGCCGCGCGGCCGATCTTCTCCTCGATCGCCTTGCGATTGAAGCGCAGCACCGCCGGCATGACGACGGCATTGGTCATGCCATGATGGGTGTTGTAGACAGCGCCGATCGGGTGCGACAGCGCATGGATGGCGCCGAGCCCCTTCTGGAAGGCGACCGCGCCCATGGCGGCGGCGGACATCATGTTGGCGCGGGCTTCGAGATCGGTGCCCTCCTTATAGGCGCGCGGCAGGAATTCCTTGACAAGCCGCATGCCTTCAAGCGCGATACCGGCTGACATCGGGTGATAGAAGGGCGACGAATAGGCCTCCAGGCAATGAGCGAAGGCATCCATGCCGGTGCCGGCGGTGATGATCTTCGGCATGCCGACCGTAAGCTCCGGATCGGAGATGACGACGCCAGGCAGGAACCTCGGATGGAAGATGATCTTCTTCACATGCGTTTGCGAATTGGTGATGACGCTGGCGCGCCCCACCTCCGAACCGGTGCCGGCCGTTGTCGGCACCGCGACGATCGGGGCGATGCCCTCGACGCTCGCACGTGTCCACCAGTCGCCGATATCCTCGAAGTCCCAGACTGGCCGCGTCTGGCCGGCCATGAAGGCGACGCACTTGCCAAGGTCGAGGCCGGAGCCGCCGCCGAAGGCGACGACGCCGTCATGGCCACCATCCTTGAAAGCCTTGACGCCGGCCTCGAGGTTCTTCTCGTTCGGGTTCGGATCGACATCGGCAAAGATCGCCCGGCCAAGACCGGCATCCTCAAGGATATCGAGCGCGTTCTTGGTGATCGCCATCGAGGCGAGGCCGCGGTCGGTGACGAGCAGCGGCTTCTTGATGCCGAGGCTCTTGCAGGCGTCGGCCAGTTCCTTGATGCGGCCCCGGCCGAGCTTGACCGATGTCGGATAGCTCCAATTTGCGGTGATATTGCTGCTCATGCTGTGACTTTCTTCAAATGGAAGGATTTCGGACGCGTCAGATTTTGGAAGCCGATGATCGACAGCGAGCCGCCGCGGCCGGTCTCCTTGACGCCGGTCCAGCAGAGCGCCGGATCGAGATAATCAGCGCGGTTCATGAAAACGGTGCCGGTTTCGATCTCGCGGCCGAGCCGCGCTGCCCGCTCGACATCGCCGGTCCAGAGCGAGGCCGTCAGCCCGTACTGGCTGTCGTTCATCAAGGCGAGTGCCTCCTCGTCGCTTTTCACTTTCATGATGCCGACCGCCGGTCCGAAGGTTTCCTCGCGCATGAAGGCCATGGAATGGTCGACATCGACGAGAACCTGCGGTGCCAGATAAGCGCCGCCGTCATCCTGGGGGAAAAGCTTGGGGTCGACAAGCGCCTTGGCGCCTTTGGAAACCGCCTCGGCGATCTGCTCGCGCACCACTTTGGCGAAGCGCTGATGCGCCATCGGCCCGAGCGAGGTATCGGGATCGAGCGGGTTGCCGAGCTTGTAATTCGACACCCAGGCGACCGACTTCTCGACGAAGGCCTCATAGAGCGACTCATGCACATAGATGCGCTCGATACCGCAGCAGCATTGGCCGGAATTATAGGTCGCGCCGTCCATCAGCGTATCGACGGCCGCCTCGAGATCGGCGTCCTCCATGACGTAACCGGGATCCTTGCCGCCGAGTTCGAGGCCGAGGCCGGTGAAGGTGCCTGCGGCAGCGCGCTCCATCGAGCGTCCGCCTTCGACCGATCCGGTAAAATTGACAAAATTGAAACTGCCGGCGGCGATCAGCGCCGACGTTGTCTGATGATCGAGGAAGACGTTCTGGAACACGTCATCGGGAACGCCGGCTCCGACGAAGGCCTGCACCAGCCGCTCGCCGACCAGCAGCGTCTGCGAGGCATGTTTCAGCACCACCGTATTGCCGGCCATCAGTGCCGGTGCGATCGTATTGATCGCCGTCATATAGGGATAATTCCACGGCGCGACGACGAAGACGACGCCATGTGCCTCCCGCTCGATGCGCCGCTCGAAACGCTCGCTCTCCTCGACGACAACAGGCGCCAATGCATCCGCCGCAATCGAAGCGACATAATTCGAGCGCTCGTTGAAGCCCTTATATTCGCCGCCATACTTGACCGGCCGGCCCATCTGCCAGGCAAGCTCCGGCACGACGGTGTCGGACATCTCGTTCAGCCGCGCCGCACCCTTCAGCACCAGCTGCACGCGCTCTTCGAGCGGCCGTTTCGCCCAGGCCTTCTGCGCCTTGCGGGCCCGCGCCACCACGTCCTTGGCGGCATCGAGAGAAAGTGCGGCGCGCTCGGCGTAGACCGACCCGTCAACCGGTGAAATGCATTGGATCATTGCCATGATCGATTTCCGTCCTCGTATTGATCAAAAATTTCGGAGAGAGCATAGGCCCCTCATCCGCCTGCCGGCACCTTCTCCCCGCTTGCGGGGCGAAGGGGTTATGCCGCACCGTTTTCCGAACTCGCAAGCAATCCGTGTAGTAAGTCCCCTCTCCCCGTTTTTACGGGGGTCCGAAGGACGGGTCGAGACCCGCGGCTCGGCCCCGGTAAGTTAGGGTGAGGGGCAAGCAACCCGCAATGGCTATTAAGCTCTTTCGAAACCGCGCGCCACTTCCCAATCGGTGATGCGGCGGTCGTACTCTTCCTGCTCCCATTCCGCGGCACGGGTATAATGGTCGATCACGTCATCGCCGAAGGCTTTGCGCAGCATTGCCGATTCCGTCATTTCGGTCGTCGCCGCGCGAAGCGTGCGCGGAATTTCGCGAACGCCCTTGCCGCCATAGGCGTCGCCGACGAAGGGGGCTTCGAGTTCGAGTTTGTTCTCGATCCCGTCGATGCCGGCCGCAAGCAGCGCAGCAAAAGCGAGATAGGGATTGAGATCGGAGCCGCCGACGCGGCACTCGATGCGGATACCCTTGGTTTCCTCGCCGCAGAGGCGGTAGCCGGCCGTGCGGTTGTCCTTGCTCCAGATCGCCTTAGTCGGCGCGAAAGTGCCGGCCATGAAGCGCTTGTAGGAATTGATGTAGGGCGCCAGGAAATAGGTGATCTCGCTTGCATGGGCGAGAAGTCCGGCAACATAATTATGCATCAGCGGCGACATGCCGTATTTGCCGGTATGGTCGAAGAACAGAGGCTTCTCCTCCAGGCTCCAGAGCGACTGGTGGATATGCGAGGAACTGCCGGCGGCGTTGTAATTCCACTTGGCCAGGAAGGTGATGGCCTTGCCTTTCGACCAGGCGATCTCCTTGCAGCCATTCTTGATGATCGCATGCCTGTCGGCCATGGCCAGCGCATCGGCATAACGCACGTTGATTTCCTCCTGGCCGGCGGAAGCCTCGCCCTTGGAATTCTCGACCGGAATGCCGGCGCCTTGCAGCCCGGTGCGGATCGCCCGCATCACCTCTTCCTCCTTGGTGGTCTGGAAGATGTGGTAATCCTCGTTATAGGCGCTGGCGAGCTTGAGGTTGCGGTAGCCGGAGGCCTGCGCCGTCTCATAGCTCTGGTCGAACAGGAAGAATTCGAGCTCGGAGGCCATGTAGGCCTTCATGCCCATATCTTCCAGGCGCTTCACCTGCTTCTTCAGGATCGCACGGGGCGAATGGGCGACCTCTTCATGGGTGTGATGGTCGAGCATGTCGCAGAGCACCAGCGCCGTGCCGTCGAGCCAGGGAATACGGCGCAGCGTCGCCAGATCCGGCTTCATCGTATAGTCGCCGTAGCCCTTCTCCCAGCTCGTCGCCTTGTAGCCGGAGACCGTCTCCATCTCCATGTCGGTGGCGATCAGGTAGTTGCAGCTATGCGTTTCCTTCCAGGCGCTCTCGAGGAAAAATTCCGCCTGGAAGCGCTTTCCCATCAGCCGGCCCTGCATGTCCACCTGGCAGGCCAGAACCGTATCGATGCGCCCTTCGGCAACATCCTTCTTGAGATCGTCGAATGTGTAGCTGCTCATGGTTGATCCGCCTGACATTGGAATTGAGAAAATCGGGGCAACGAAATCGCATGCGCTCGGCCGGATTTGGGCCTGATGCCTTTTCGTTGAACCGGTGATGGGGCCGCAGGATGCGGCCCCGCCATTTGAGAGGGAAGCCTCGATGCCTAAAGCATGTCGCGTAAAAGTGTGCCGCGGTTTTGCGCTAACGACATGCGGAAAAACAAAGACCTAGAGTGCGAGGAGCGATCTGAAAGATCGCCCCGCGCTTTAGTGTTCGCCGCTTTCGCCGACAGCTGCTTCGGCCGCCGCGATCTCGGCCTGGCGTTTTGCCACTTCCGCGCCGATCGGCGGGCCCTTGAAGCGCCGGCTTTCGAAGCCGAACCATACAATCGCGGTCAGCAGGAGGAAGCCAACGGTAACGTATAGCGCAGTACCGTTCGGCGGCTGGATGCCGAGAATGAAGATCAGGATCATCGCGATGACGGTCAGCACGGCAAAGAGCTTGAAGACGCCTTCACCGAGGTTCCACGGACCCATCTTGTCCCACTTCGACGTGCCCCACGCGAACAGGCCGAGCGTGATCGGGATCGCGAAGGAGAAGAACAGGAAGATGACCGTGCATGAGACGACGATCGTATAGACCGGCGTGTCGCCGAATTTCATGAAGTCAAGTGAGGTGAACCAAACGAAAAGTACCGACAGGATCGAGCCGGTCCAGATCGCCGCTACCGGCGTGCGGTATTTCGGGCTGACCTTCGCCAGTGCCTTGGAGGCGGGCAGGCCGCCGTCACGCGAGAAGGCGAAGATCATGCGCGAGACCGAGGTGACGGTCGCAAGGCCGCACAGCCATTGGCTGACGAGGATGGCAAAATAGAGGATGTCCTTGATAACAGGGTTCACCTGGCTGTCCATCGCCCAGAAGAACACGTTCCAGCCCTGCTTTGCCGCATCGTCCATGTTCGGCAGCATGAGAACGAAGGCGCACAGCATGATATAGCCGAAAAGCGCCGACCAAAGCACCGAAGCGACCATACCGCGCGGAACCGATTCGGCAGCCTTGACGGTCTCTTCCGACGTATGCGCCGAGGCATCATAGCCGGTGATGGTGTAGATCGGCAGCAGCAGGCCGAGAAGGAAGACCCATGTTCCTGACGTGGCCGGCCAAACGTTGCCGCCGACTTCGCCGGAATAATTGGCGAAAGTGAAGAGGCGACCGATCTCGTAGGAGGGTGCTGCGATGAGGCAGACGGCAGACAGCGCGATAGCGGTCGCGAAGATGAGATAACCCGAAAAATCGGTCAGCTTCGCGGTCAATCCGATGCCCATGTGGTTCACGAGCGCCTGCGCGCCGGTGATGACCACCAGGAAGATGATGCGAACTGCCGTCGTGTCGGTCAGTCCGAAATAGCTGGTGCCGAACGACCCCATGAAGAAATAATAGGTCCCGACATTGATGGCGCCGAGCACGGTGACAAGACCGAGCAGGTTGAACCAGGCGGTCACCCAGCCGGTGAAACGGTTGCCGAGGATCGAGCTCCAGTGATAGAGGCCGCCGGCCGTCGGATAAGCCGAGCTGATCTGCGCCATGCCGATGGCGAAGACGAGCGAGATGAAGCATCCCACAGGCCAGCCAATGCCGATCGCCGCTCCGCCCGCACCGGCGGTCGCCTGCGCCAGCGAATTGATGCCCCCGGAGAGGATGCAGATGATGGAGAATGAGACTGCAAAGTTCGAGAACGAGCTCATGCGTCGTTCGAGTTCCTGGGCATAACCCATGGAATGCAGGATGTGCACATCCTGCTTCTTGTCCAGTTCGGAATAATCCGACATGACTTCCCCCTGTTCACGATCGGCCGCGGAATTGCGGGCCGGTTCAGTGCCAAATTGTCCGCGGCCTTTGCGCCGTACGGACGTCCGCAGTTAGACTGCTCCCTCGGGTCTTCTTTTTATGTCAGGCGTCCAGGCTTTGCTGGAGCAGCCCTTTTAGATAGTCGGCCATGACCCCTTGGCCGGCATCGTCTGCGATGAGGTCGTTGCGGACCTCAATCATTACATTCCGCAAGCCGTTCGAAAGCCCGTGCAGGATCAGCGTGTGGGTCACGCCGTCCTCGGGCCCGTAAGGCTCGTTGCGTTCTGTCCTGTAAAGTGGCGCCTCGGCCGCTGCCTTCAGCATAAGGTCGGCGAACCGGCTGTCCTCATCGTGCAACATGCCGAGTTCGACGGCACGTTCACGGCCGTGGTAGACCGGCGTAAAGCTGTGGATCGTCACGATGATGCTGTCTTGTGCCCTCGCCCGGCGATCGCGGATCAGCCCACGAATCGCGTCGTGGAAAGGCACGTAGAGCGCATCGGTGCGCGCAAGGCGTTCTTCGGCGGTCAAATCCTTGTTGCCGGGAATGGCGTAAATCTCGCTCGTCTCCGGCATGGCGCCAGGTGAACTGGGCGGCCGGTTGCAGTCGTAGATAAGCCTGGAGAACCGCTGGTGAACGAGCGTCGCGTCGAGCCCTTCCGATATGCCGCGGGCAACCGCAAGGGCGCCCGGGTCCCAGGCAATATGGCTCGCGAGTGCTTCGCCGGGCAGGCCAAAATCGCCAAAATACGCCGGAAGCGCATTCGAGGCATGCTCGCAGATCAGCAACACCGGGCTCTGGCCACGGACGCGCTCGATCCCGACACAATCGCCATCCGCTTCGCTGAGGATTTTCGGCCCGGCCAGCACCAAAGGCGCCACTCCTTATCCCTTAACAAATTCCCTATGAAGAAAAGAATTCTTCAGGTTTCGATCACTGTCAAGCGTCGACTGAAAATTTCTTTTCATGATGGTGGTTGACATGGATTATGACCGCGTTGTTAATTTGAGTGGGAAAGTGGCGCCAGACCATCCCGGGGAGCATAGTTACGTGACAGTTGCGTCGAAGACGGTTTCGGACGTCATACACTCGCATTTCGGGGTGCTGACGCGTGCCGAAAAGCAACTGGCCGAAAGCCTTCTCGACAATTATCCGGTGTCCGGTCTCGGCAGCATCACCACGATCGCCGAGAATGCCGGCGTTTCGACGCCGACCGTCGTGCGCATGGTGCAGAAGCTCGGTTTCAAAGGCTATCCTGACTTTCAGGCGCATCTGCATCTGGAGGTCGAGGCGACGATCTCCAACCCGATCACCAAGCACGATCGATGGGCGCAGAACGCGCCGGGCACTCATATCCTCAACCGTTTCGCCGATGCTATCATGGGCAATCTGCGCCAGACGCTGACCGATCTCGACACCGCGACCTTCGACAGCGTCGCCTCGCTGCTCTCCGACCGCAAACGCGGCCTCTATTTCGTCGGCGGCCGCATTACCGGGGCGCTTGCCGAGTATTTCTTCACCCACATGCAGGTGATCCGTCCGGCAACGACGCTGCTGTCGTCGAATTCCAGCAGCTGGCCGCAATATGTCCTCAACATGAACGCCGGCGACATCCTGATCATCTTCGACATCCGCCGCTATGAACAGGAGATGGTGAGCCTTGCCACCGCCGCCCGCAAACGCGGCGCCGAAATCATTGTCTTCACCGACCAGTGGGGCTCGCCGGCCGCCAAGCTGGCCCGGCATGCCTTCCGCGTCCGGATCGAGGCGCCGTCGGCCTGGGATTCCTCCGTCGTCACCCTCTTCATCGTCGAAGCATTGATCGAGGCCGTTCAGAATTCGACCTGGGACGAGACGAAGGAGCGCATGAAAACGCTTGAGGGCTTGTTCGAGCAGACCAAGCTTTTCCGCAAACCGGGTTAGGAGGGACAAGAAAAACTAAAGGGGAGAACAAGGACGGACTTTCGCGAAAACAGGTCGTGTCGTCGCAAATAAAACACGTGTCGCAAAGGCCTGCTATTCATACCAAAATTAACGTCATCCACCCGTCACACAAGCTTCATGTAACCTGATTAACAGCATCGCCAGACACTGAAAACCCGAAGGAGAACAACAGTGATCTCTAACATTTCTCGACTTCTGTCGCTCTCTACTGCGATGATCGTGGCTTCGACCGCGATTGCCGCCGCCGAGCCGAGCGCTGAATTGATCGCCGCCGCCAAGAAGGAAGGCACCCTGACCACGATCGCTCTTCCGCACGACTGGTGCGGCTATGGCGACGTCATTGCCGGCTTCAAGGCCAAGTATGGCCTCGAAGTGAACGAACTGAACCCCGACGCAGGGTCGGGCGACGAAGTCGAAGCCATCAAGGCCAACAAGGGCAACACCGGCCCGCAGGCTCCTGACGTCATCGACGTCGGCCTTTCCTTCGGTCCGTCCGCCAAGAAGGACGGCCTGATCCAGCCTTACAAGGTTTCCACCTGGGATTCGATCCCGGACACGGCCAAGGATGCCGACGGCTTCTGGTACGGCGACTATTACGGCGTTCTCTCGTTCCTCGTGAACAAGGATCTCGTCAAGGAATCGCCGGCCGACTGGACCGACCTGAAGAAGAGCGACTACGCAAACACCGTCGCGCTTGCAGGCGATCCGCGCAGCGCCAACCAGGCAGTCCAGGGCGTCTATGCTGCTGGTCTTTCCGCATCCGGCGGTGACGCGGCCAAGGCAGGCGAAGAAGGCCTGAAGTTCTTCGCCGAACTCAACAAGGCTGGCAACTTCGTGCCCGTCGTCGGCAAGGCTGCTCCCTTCGCGCAGGGCTCGACGCCGATCATCGTCGCTTGGGACTACAACGCCCTGTCCTGGGGCCAGAGCCTCAAGGGCAATCCTCCGTTCGAGGTTGTCGTTCCGAAGACGGGCGTTGTTGCCGGTGTCTACGTCCAGGCGATTTCGGCCTTCGCTCCGCACCCGAACGCTGCCAAGCTCTGGATGGAATACCTCTATTCCGACGAGGGTCAGCTCGGCTGGCTGAAGGGCTATTGCCACCCGATCCGCTTCAACGATCTTGCCAAGAACAACAAGATCCCGAAGGAGCTGCTCGACAAGCTGCCGCCGGCAGCAGCCTACGAAAAGGCCGTCTTCCCGACGCTCGAAGAGCAAGCCGCCGGCAAGGAAACCATCACCAAGAACTGGGATTCCGTGGTCGGCGCCAGCGTCAAGTAACCTCTGATCCTGCCTCCCCGCCGCATAGGCGGGGTGGTTTTCTCACTCCGACGCCCCAGGATGAGCTTTTTCCATGAGCACCGTCTCAACGCCTATGGTCAGCAGCGCCCCCTTGATCAACAGAGATCGCGTGATCGACTGGCTGGGCATTGCACCCTTCATTATCTTTTCGCTGCTGTTTCTGATCATCCCCACGCTTTATCTCGTGGCCGGCGCGTTTCTGACGCCTGAGGGCAGTTTTACGCTGAAGAATATCGGCGATCTTTTTACCCCATCCATCATGAGCGCTTATTGGATTAGTATCCGCGTCTCGGTCGCCTCGGCTCTGGGCGGCGCGTTGATCGGCTTTTTCCTCGCCTGGGCCGTCGTGCTCGGCGGCCTGCCGAACTCGGTGCGCTCGACGCTTCTGACCTTCTCCGGCGTCGCCTCGAATTTCGCCGGCGTGCCGCTCGCCTTCGCCTTCCTGGCAACACTCGGCCGCACCGGCCTTGTAACGATCTTCCTGCGCGAATGGTTTGGCTTCAATCTGTACGGCACCGGCTTCAACCTGCTGTCCTTTGTCGGCCTCACCATCACCTATATGTATTTCCAGATCCCGCTGATGGTGCTGATCCTGACGCCTGCCCTCGACGGCATGAAGAAGGAATGGCGCGAAGCCTCGCAAATCCTCGGCGCCACCAACCGCCAGTACTGGACGATGGTGGCGCTCCCGATCCTCTGGCCAAGCCTGCTTGGCACGACTCTGCTGCTCTTCGCCAATGCCTTCGGCGCCATCGCCACCGCTTTCGCGCTGACCGGCAGCTCGCTGAACATCGTACCGATCCTTCTTTATGCACAGATCCGCGGCGACGTTCTGCATAATGCCAACCTCGGCTACGCCATCGCGCTTGGAATGATCGTCATCACCGGCGTCTCCAACGTCCTGTACCTCATGCTGCGCATGCGCGCCGAACGGTGGCAGAAATGAAAGCGCAACGTCTCGGAGCCTGGATCGCCATTATTTTGGGCGCGTCCTATTTCATCATTCCGTTGATCGGCACCATTGAATTTTCGCTGCGCATGCGCCGCGGTGAATACAGCCTCGATGCCTATCAGTCGGTCTTCTCGGACGCCCAGTTCCGCGAGACCTTCGGCTATTCCATGATGATGGCGCTTTTGACCATCGTCTTCGGCATGCTGCTCGTCGTTCCAACGGCCTACTGGGTGCGGCTGCGCCTGCCGCAGATGCGCCCGGTCGTCGAATTCATCACGCTGCTGCCGCTGGTCATTCCGGCGATCGTCATCGTCTTCGGTTACCTCAGGATGTACAACTCATCCTCCTACCTGCCGCTGACGGGCTCGACGACCGGCACCAACATCCTGCTGGTCTTCTCCTACATCACACTGTCGCTGCCCTATATGTACCGCGCCGTCGATACCGCCATGCGCGCCATCGACGTCCGCACACTGACGGAAGCGGCCGAAAGCCTTGGCGCTCGCTGGACGACCATCCTGTTCAAGTGCATTTTCCCGAACGTCATGAGCGGCGTGCTGTCCGGTGCCTTCATCACCCTCGCGATCGTCATGGGCGAATTCACCTTCGCCGCCTTGCTCAACCGCCCGGCCTTCGGCCCCTACCTGCAGCTCGTCGGCGCCAACAAGGCTTACGAGCCTTCGGCGCTCGCCGTCATCGCCTTCTCGATCACCTGGCTCAGCATGGGCCTGCTCAACCTCGTTTCTCGCGTCGGCAAAGCCCGCCCGGCAAAGGCTTAAGGTAACTGGCTCATGTCCTTTCTCACACTGAACAACATTCAGAAATCCTTCGGCCCGGTTCAGGTCGTCAAGAACTTCAACATGAATATCGAAAAAGGAGAGTTCGTCTCCTTCCTCGGGCCGTCCGGCTGCGGCAAGACGACCGTCCTGCGCATGATCGCCGGTTTCGAAACGCCGACCGGCGGCACGCTCACCATCAACGGCAAGGATCAGAGCGCACTGAAGCCGAACCAGCGCAATATCGGCATGGTGTTCCAGGCCTACGCGCTGTTTCCCAACATGACGGTGCACGACAATGTCGCCTTCGGCCTTAAGGTCGCCGGCGCGCCAAAGCCTGAGATCGACGCCCGCGTCAAGGAGATGCTCGGCCTGATCAAGCTCGATCATCTGGCCGACCGCTTCCCCTATCAGATGTCGGGCGGCCAGCAGCAGCGCGTCGCCCTTGCCCGTGCGCTTGCCGTCAAGCCGCAGGTACTGTTACTCGACGAGCCACTCTCCGCGCTCGACGCCAAGATCCGTGTGTCGCTGCGCGAGGAAATCCGCCAGATCCAGCAGCAGCTCGGCATCACCACTGTCTTCGTTACCCATGACCAGGAAGAAGCCCTGTCGATCTCCGACCGCATCGTCGTCATGAATGGCGGCAAGGCCGACCAGATCGGTTCGCCGTTCGAGATCTACAATACGCCGGCAACGCGCTTCGTCGCCTCTTTCGTCGGCACGCTCAACCTCATCGAGGCCAAGGTGATCGACCCCGACGCCAACCGCATCCAGATCGGCGATCAGGCCATCACGCTGAAACAGTCGGTCGCAGCCCACAAGGCCGGCGAAACCATCTCGCTTGCGCTGCGTCCGGAAGCCGGCTCGCTCTCCGACAGCGTCAAAAGCGATACTGCGCTCACCGGTCAGGTCGTCTCGGCCCACTTCCTGGGGTCGGTCATCCGCACCCGCATGAATGTCGGCGGCAACGTCATCTCCTTCGATATGTTCAACAGCCCCGGCGTCACCCCACCGCAGGCCGGCGAAACGGTGACGCTGCGCTTCATGGCGGCCGACCTACTGGTCATCCGCGACTGAGTTTGACGATACCGTTTACGCAAAAGGCGCCGCAAAACGGCGCCTTTTTCAGTTCGGCCAGCCGAACTGTCAGCAGACGTGATGCAGCCATCGCCACAGAGCGCTTGAACTCTCTCAGCTCAGTGCCAGAAGTTGCGCAAACCAAATGAGCCGGGGCAGCTCTTCGCCCGGCGTTTCAAGCGACGGGATATTTCAATGATTACCTGCCATCTGCGTTATGTGCTCGATCCGTACAAGC
This sequence comes from Rhizobium phaseoli, assembly GCF_010668805.1. Taxonomy (GTDB): domain Bacteria; phylum Pseudomonadota; class Alphaproteobacteria; order Rhizobiales; family Rhizobiaceae; genus Rhizobium; species Rhizobium phaseoli_A. The sequence goes on from NZ_WUFT01000010.1 coordinate 260,311, forward strand.
TTGCCGAATTCGAGGAATATGCCCGGCTCTGGATTCCGATCGTCAACAGGATGGGCGGCACCCATCACGGTTATTTCCTGCCATCCGAAGGCGCCAACAACATTGCCGTTGCGCTGTTTTCCTTCCCGAGCCTTGCCGCCTACGAGGACTACCGCACGCTGATGGCAAGCGATCCGGAATGTCAGGCCGCTTTCGAACTCGACAAACGCAACCGCAGCATCGTCAGCTATGAACGCAGCTTCATGCGGCCGGTGCTCGGCTGATCGAACTGACACGCCGGCTGAAAAAAACGCACGATAGACTGTCCGACTTTACGGGGTCAGTTCATCGGCGGGACTTTTTCGTTCTGTGATGCGCTCAGCGGATCGCCTGGTCGTCAACATCAAAGCGATGGACATGCGCCTGGTCCGGCGTCACATAGACGATCTCGTCGGGCTCGTACTGGTGTTCGCCGAACAGACGGGCCGTCAGCAGGCCACACTGGTCTGATTCCAGATAGATGATCGTGTCGGCACCGAGATGCTCGACATGCACGACCTTCGCAGCCCAAGTCCCCTGCTCGCGCGACAGCGTCATGTGTTCGGGACGCACGCCGATCGTCTTGGCACTGTGATCACCGACCTTCTCCGCCGCAATGAAATTCATCTGCGGTGAGCCGATGAAGCCGGCGACGAAAACATTGGCCGGTCTTTTGTAGAGTTCCATCGGCGAGCCGATCTGCTCGATCGCGCCCGCATTCAAGACGACAATCTTGTCGGCAAGCGTCATCGCCTCGACCTGATCGTGGGTGACGTAGATCATCGTTGCCTTCAGGCTGCGATGCAGCCGGGCGATTTCGAGGCGGGTCTGGACGCGCAGCGCGGCATCGAGGTTCGACAACGGCTCGTCGAACAGGAAAAGTTCCGGTTCACGCACGATGGCGCGGCCGATCGCGACGCGCTGGCGCTGCCCGCCGGAAAGCTCCGCCGGCCGCCGCGCCAGATAGGGCTCCAGCGACAACATGCCCGACGCCTTACCGACGCGCTTTTCGATCTCCTCCTTAGCGGTGCCGGCCTGTTTGAGGCCGAGCCCCATATTGTCCTTGACCGTCAGATGTGGATAGAGCGCATAGGATTGGAACACCATGGCGATGCCGCGCTTGGCCGGCGGCGTCAGCGTCTCGTCTCGGCCGTTGATGACGACAGCGCCCGAGGTGACGTCCTCCAGGCCTGCTATGCTGCGCAACAGCGTCGATTTCCCGCAGCCCGACGGTCCGACGAAGATGACGAATTCGCCGTCCTTGACCTCGAGGTCGATGCCTTTCAGCACCTCATGCGTACCATAGGTCTTGCGGATGGATTTGAGTTGAAGCGATCCCACTGATTTTCCCTTACAATCTGACCGGCTGGCCGGTACGCACGCTCTCGTCGGCGGCAAGGCAGATACGCAGCGACGCCACCGCATCCGCCATATGGCGATCGAGGTTCAGATCCTCACGGATCGCCCTCAGCACGAAGGCCTGTTCCAGGTCGCAGAGCGCCTGATGACCGGGCTCGCCCGTCATCGTGATGTCCTGGTCGGGCTGGATGAATTTGCCGTTCGGGCCGGTTTCGGCCGTATGCAGACGGATCACCGAGGTCTTGGTATGGGTGTCGATATCGTCGGACTTGGCGTTCGGATCCATGACGATCGACACCGCGCCCTTCGGCGACATCACATCCTTCACGAAGAAGGCGGTCTCCGAGATCATCGGGCCCCAGCCGGCCTCGTACCAGCCGACCGAACCGTCCTCGAACAGCACCTGCAATTGGCCGTAATTATACATGTCGGCGGCAATCTCGTCGGACAGCCGCAGCCCCATGCCGCGCACCTCGACAGCCCTGGCATCGGTGATCTGGCACATCACGTCGACATAATGCACGCCGCAATCGACGATCGGCGATGTGGTTTGCATCAGCGACTTGTGCGTCGCCCAGGTCGGGCCGCTGGACTGCTGATTGAGGTTCATGCGAAACACGTAAGGCGGGCCGAGCTTGCGCGCCTCTGCAATCAGCCTCGTCCAGGAAGGGTGATGGCGAAGAATATAACCGATCACCAGCTTGCGGCCTGCCTTCCTGGCAGCGGCCACGACGCGCTCTGCATCGGCGACCGTGGTCGCCAGCGGCTTCTCGACGAAGACGTCGCAGCCAGCCTCGAAGGCGGCGACGGCATAATCGGCATGGCTGTCGGAATAGGTGTTGATCGAGCAGAGGTCCGGCTTCAGCTCGGCGAGCGCCGTCGTAAAATCGGGATGGATCGTATAGCCCCGCAGCTCGGGCTCCAGCTTCGGCGTCGAGCGGTTGACCATACCGACGATCTCAAAGCCGGGATTGTTGTGATAGGCGAGCGCATGGCTGCGGCCCATATTGCCGAGGCCGGCAACGAGGACCCGGATCGGTTTATCGGATTGGCTCACTTGACGGCTCCTGACGTGATGCCGCGGATCAACTGCCGCGAGAAGATGACGTAAAGGACGAGGATCGGCAGGATCGCCAGCGACAGCGCCGCCAGCACCGCATTCCAGTTGGTGACGAACTGGCCAATGAAGATCTGCGAACCGAGCGTGACAGTCTTGGTGGCCTCGGAGGGTGCTAGAATCAGCGGGAACCAAAGATCATTCCAGATCGGGATCATCGTGAACACCGCGACCGTCGCCATCGCAGGGCGAACCAGTGGCAGCACCAGGCGGAAGAAGATTGCATATTCGGACAGGCCGTCGATGCGCCCGGCATTTTTCAGATCGTCCGAAACCGTGCGCATGAATTCCGACAGGATGAAGATCGCCAACGGAATGCCCTGCGCGGTATAGACGAGGATCAGCGCCGTCAGCGTATTGACGAGACCGGCCGCCACCATGCCCTGCAGGATCGCCACCGTGCCCAGACGGATCGGGATCATGATGCCGATCGCCATGTAGAGCCCGAGCAGCATATTGCCGCGGAAACGGTATTCAGAGAGCGCGAATGCCGCCATCGCGCCGAAGAGCAGCACCAGCAGGATCGAGACGATCGTCACGATGAAGCTGTTCTGGAAATAATTGGCGAAATCGCCCTGGCCGAGCACCGTCTGGTAGCCGACGAGGCTGAAGGTTGACGGCCTCGGCACCATCAGCGGCTCGCGGAAGATCGAGGCGCGATCCTTGAACGAGTTGACGATGGTCAGGAAAACAGGAAACAGCGCGACCAGCGTATAGGCGCCAAGCGCCAGATGCATGAGGCCGGTGCGAATGGGAGATGTGCGTGCCTTGGACATGCCCGCTCCTCAGAATTGGTAGCGACGCATGCGCCGCTGGATAACGAAAAGATAAAGCGAGACGCCGGCGAGGATGATGAGGAACATGACCGTGGCGATCGTCGCGCCCATTGAGCGGTCGCCGAGCTGAAGCTGGAAACCGAAGAAGGTGCGGTAAAGCAGCGTGCCGAGAATGTCGGTCGACATGTCAGGTCCGGCGAGAGCGCCCTGCACGGTGTAGATAAGGTCGAAAGCGTTGAAATTGCCGACGAAAGTCAGGATCGAGATGATGCCGATCGCCGGCAGGATGAGCGGCAGCTTGATCTTCCAGAATTGCGCCCAGCCGGTGATGCCGTCGCATTCGGCCGCCTCGATCACCTCTTCGGGAATGCTGAGCAGTGCGGCATAGATCAACATCATCGGAATGCCGATATATTGCCAATTCGAGATAAGCGATACGGCGATCAGCGCCGAACCGGGCTTGCCGAGCCAGGGCGCGAACAGGAATTTCAACCCGATGAGATCGAGCATCCAGGGCGCCACGCCCCAGATCGGCGAAAGGATCAGCTTCCAGATGAAGCCGACGATCACGAAGGAGAGCAGCGTCGGAAGGAATATCGCAGTGCGGTAAAAGGCGACGCCGCGTAGCTTCGGCACCGAAAGCAGGGCGGCAAGCGCCACGCCGATCGGGTTCTGCACACACATGTGGATGACGAAGAAGACAAGGTTGTTGACCAGCGCGTTCCAGAAATCATGCGCCCAGCGCGGATCGCCGAACAGAACCATGAAATTCGCAAAGCCGACGAAGGCCGGCTGCCCGTCGACCGTATTGTAGAGTGAAAGGCGGAGCGTTTCGATGAGCGGCAGGACCATGATGGCGGAATAGACAATGACCGCCGGCAGCATGAAGACGAAGATATGCCAGCGCACCGGGCGCTTGATCGGGACGATATCGACCGCGTTGTGGGTTTCGCTCATGGCTTTTGCCTGTTCTTGTCGACTGGCTGCGAGGCGCAGCACAGATGGAAACATGCTCCCACCCTGACCCTCTACCCACCTGGGAAGAGAGGGAACGCGCCCTGATGAGATCGGGCTGGGAGGTCGCTGCGAGTCTCCTTCTCCCCGCTCGCGGGGAGAAGGTGGCCGGCAGGCCGGATGAGGGGCCGCAAACGCCGCCCCTCGTCACATCACTTGGCCGGCTTGTACCAACTGTCGAGGCCCTTCTGGAGCTTCTCGGCAGCGACCTGCGGCGTATCAGTGCCGTTGATCACATTGGCCGATTCAACCCAGGTCTCGTTCTCGAGGTTGGGCTTGCCGCGCGACAGGATCTGGTAGGTCGAGCGCACGGTCGACTTGTACGGGCCGCGCCAGGAAACGAATTCCTGAGCAAGCGGATCGGACATCTTGACCGGGTTGGAGTTCAAGCTGAAGAAGCCCGGCAGCGCGTTGGCATAAATATCTGCGAATTCAGGCGAAGCGACCCAGGTGAGGAACTTCTTGGCTTCCTCGGCATGGGTGCTCTTCGCGTTCAGGGCGACGCCAATATCCGGATGGTCGGAGATGTAGCCCGTGTCGCCGGCCTTTGGAACCGGCGGCGGGAAGGCGCCCATCTTGAACTGGGCCTGGCTGTTGAACAACGAGATTTCCCACGAACCGGCCGGATAGATCGCTGCACGGCCGAGCGTGAAGAGGTTCTGGCTGTCGGAGTAGGTCTGCGCTTCAAAGCCGTCGCCGAGATAAGGCTTCCACTTGGCAAGCTCTTCATAGGGCTTGACCCAGTCGGCGTCGGTCAGCTTCTCCTTGCCGGAGATCAGGGCGGCGCGGCCGTCCTCACCCTTCCAGTAGTTCGGGCCGATGTTCTGGTAGCCCATCGTGGCGGCTTCCCAGAGGTCCTTCGTGCCCATGGCGAGCGGGATGTAGGTGCCGTCGGCCTTGATCTTGTCGAGTGCTGCGTAGAACTCGTCCTGCGTCTTCGGCACCGAGATACCGAGCTTGTCGAAGGCATCCTTGTTGTAGATGAAGCCGTGGATGACCGAAGCCATCGGCACGCAGAAGGTCGACTTTCCGTCGTCGGTGCTCCAGGCCGCCTTGGCGACCGGCGAGAAGTTCTCCATGCCCGAAAGGCTGGTGATGTCGGCGAGCTGCTTCTTGTTGAAGAGTTCGAGCGAGGCATCGAACGGACGGCAGGTGATGATATCGCCCGCCGAGCCGGCATCGAGCTTGGCGTTCAGCGATGCGTTGTATTCGGTCGGCGCGGTCGGCGAGAAGACGATCTTGATGCCCGGGTTCTTCGCTTCGAAGGCCGGGATGATCTTTTCCTGCCAGATCTGCAGGTCGTCGTTACGCCAGCTTTCGACCGTCAGCGTGACGTCGGCGGCATGGACGAGGCCTGCTGAACTCAGCAGACTGGAGGCAAGCAGCAAGCTTTTCAGAGCAGTATTTTTCATTTCCCTCTCCTGTGTTTTAAGCGCCGGAAGGCGCTGTTTTCGATCTGAAACAAGCAATCGGCGTGCCTGAGGAAACACCCAATGCCCCTTGGAGGACCGCCAGCGACTGCCGGCCCCGAAAGCTCGATAACCGCAAAGCCTGCGGTCGGAAGGCGCGCCCTGCAAGATGGTCTGCACCGGGCGCGGCGAAAAGCATGGGAAAAGCCGATGGATACCTGAGCTTCGCCACCAGCCTGACGATTGGCGGGGGCGTTTCTCGATCATCCTCGAAGCGGTTCCGGCTTGGCTTTGCTGCCGGTTTTCGTGGGCTTCGTTGTGCTGTTCCCTTGCGCCGAATTAAGGCCAAAAAAATACCAATTGTCCAGACGAATTTAACTTTTTGGCCGTCAAAAATTGATTAAAAAATTTTATACAACAAAAACAATATGATAAAATGATGGATTTTCCGACGCATTCCCACTTGGTAAATGGTATTTTTTTGGTATTGTAATAAAAACCGTAGGGAACGGTGTATTTCGGAGGCCCGATGACGGAGCTTGCAATCGGCATAGACGGCGGCGGAACGAGTTGCCGGGCGGCTGTCGCAGACAGAGACGGCAATATCATCGGCCGTGGCAAATCAGGCCCTGCCAACATCCTGTCCGATCTGGACAACTCTCTTCTCAATATCGTCGAATCCGCCCGGCAGGCGCTACGTGATGCCGGACTTGCCGCGGAAACCATCACCGCCGTTGCATCGGTTGTCGGCGTCGCCGGCGCCAATGTCGGCGATTACGGCAGACGGATCGAAGAAGCCCTGCCTTTTGCCGAAGGCCGAGTGGTCACCGATGCGCTGATTGCCCTGCAGGGCGCACTCGGCGATGCCGACGGCATCGTCGGCGCCTTCGGCACAGGTTCGGTCTATAACGCTCGCAGGAACGGCCGGCTGAACGGTATCGGCGGCTGGGGCTCCATTGTCGGCGACCAGGCAAGCGGCGCCCGGCTCGGCCGCGATCTGATGGAACGATCCCTGCTTGCCCATGACGGCGTGCGCCCGGCTTCACCGGTCACCGAAGCGATCTTGGCGGAATATGGCAACGATCCCGAACGTGTCGTCGAATTCGCCCATTCAGCAAGACCGACGGATTTTGCTCGTTACGCGCCCATCGTCTTCGAATATGCCACCAGGGGCGATGCGGTCGCGATCGGCATCGTCACCGATGCGGCGGCGGCAATCGGCGAAAGCCTGGACGCGTTGCTCTGGCCGGAATGCCGGTCGATCTGCCTGCTTGGCGGGCTTGCGAAAGCCTATGAACCGTGGCTTTCCGAACGCTACAAGTCACGGCTTGCCAGACCGAAGGGCGATGCCCTACAGGGTGCGGTGGAACTGGCCGTCAAACTCCTGAACGACAGGCAGAGAGGTGCCGCATGACCGACGACCTCGCCACCCTCCTGTCCCTGGAGCGCCTGCAGGCGGCCGGCACCGGCCCGCTCTACGTCAAGCTGCGCCGCACGCTCGAAGAAGCCGTGCGCACCGGCACACTCGGTCACGGCGATGCACTGCCGCCGGAGCGCGACATCGCAGAATTCGCCGCCGTCAGCCGCGTGACCGTGCGCAAGGCGATCGACGAACTCGTCGCCGACGGCCTGTTGGTGCGCCGCCACGGCTCGGGCACCTTCGTCGCCAAACCGGTCTCCAGGGTCGAGCAGCGCCTGTCGCAACTCACCTCCTTCACTGAGGACATGGCGCGCCGCGGCATGTCCTCCCGCTCCGAATGGCTGCACAAGGGCGTCCACACCCCCTCGCCCGACGAGATGATGATCCTCGGCCTCGGCACCGACGTGAAGGTTTCCCGCCTCTCCCGCCTGCGCATCGCCGACGACCAGCCGCTGGCGATCGAAAATGCCAGCGTCTCCGGTGAATTCCTGCCCGATCCCTCGGCAGTGACCAATTCGCTCTATGCCGAACTCGAACGTCTCCAGGTTCGCCCGGTGCGCGCCGTGCAGCGCATCTCGGCGACCAACATGAAGGAAGCCGACGCCCAGCTTCTCGGCGTCTCCGTCGGCGCCGCCGGCCTGTCGATCGAACGTATCTCCTATCTCGGCTCCGGCCGTGCCGTGGAATTCACCCGCTCACTCTATCGCGGCGATGCTTATGATTTCGTCGCCGAGCTGACGATCGGGGTAACCTGACGGCTTGAGTTTATCCAAATTATACGTATAATCTGGATATCAAAGTTTGGAACCTTATCATGGCTCGGACCACGGCTCTGGAATTTCAGCGAAAATTCGGCGAGTTTCAGCATCAGGCGCAACGCGAGCCCGTCGAGATCACCCGGCATGGCCGTCGTGAATTCGTCCTCATGACCGCCGAGCATTATGATTGGCTGAAAGCTGCCGCGCAACGGACGCACAGAACTGCCGACGCCTTGTCTGTCGTCATCGACGCGGTCGAAAGAGCGGAGATGGACGCGGCCCACACCTCTCTCGACGACCTGTTGAAATAGTCCATCATGGCGTCAATTCCCGAGCCGAAGCCCGGCCTTGTCGTGCGCTATGATTACCTGTGGTCGCGCGAAGCATCGGCGGGTCGCGATCAGGGCAAAGACAGGCCCGCCTGTCTTCTTGCGGCGAGCGACAGCCTGGCCAGTCCCCGCTATGTCGTTCTGCTGCCGATCACCCATACGCCACCGTCCGGCGATACGGTCGGAATAGAGATTCCGCCGAAGGTGAAGCGGGCGATCGGTCTGGACGACACCTCGAGTTGGGTCATCGTCTCCGAACACAATATCGATGAATGGCCGAATGGCGGGCTTTCACCCGTGCCGGGCAGCGAGGGAATGTTCGCCTACGGCTTCATTCCGCCTGGGCTTTTCGCAACGATCAAGGCGAAATTTCTCGATCTTGCCAAGGCAAGGAAAAGCGATCCCGTTCGCCGCTGATGCCTATTACTCCAAAGCGTCTGGCGACCGAGGCGGCGGCGTAGGTTCAATCTCTGTGGGCTCGAAGAAATCCGGCTCGTTTCCAATAAGTTTCCCCTTGAGAAGGCCGATTTTAAAGGAGGGCTGTATAATTGGAACGATCTTCACCATAGCCTTGCGCCCTCTGGCAATCACCAATCCGCTATCGAGTTCAAACAGCGTAGCTGTGGATTATTATCAAGTTACATCAAAGATATAGAGCCGGAAAGTGAATCACTTTCCGGCTTTATTATTTCCTAATTCATTGCATTAAGAGCGAGTAAGGCCGCTTCTTACGCCGCGTCCTCGATCTCCTCGCCCGTCTTGCGCGGCACATAATTGAGCACCGGCCCGAGCCAGCGTTCGACTTCGGAAACCTCCATACCCTTGCGCTTGGCATAGTCTTCCACTTGATCGCGCTCCACCTTGGCGACGCCGAAATAATAGGAGTCGGGGTGGCCGATATAGAGGCCGGAGACCGACGAGCCGGGCCACATCGCATAGCTCTCCGTCAGCTTCACGCCGGCCGCTTTTTCCGCATCGAGCAGCGTGAAAAGCGTTGCTTTTTCGGTGTGATCGGGCTGGGCGGGATAACCGGGCGCCGGGCGGATACCGGCATAGGCTTCGGTGATGAGATCCTCTTTGCTGAGCGTCTCGTCCTTCGCATAGCCCCAATATTCGCGGCGCACCTGCTCATGCATGCGCTCGGCGAAGGCTTCGGCGAAGCGGTCGGCCAGCGCCTTGACCAGGATCGAGGAGTAATCGTCGTTGGCCCGTTCGAAACGCTCGGCGATGGCGATTTCCTCGATGCCGGCCGTCACCACGAAGCCGCCGACATAATCCTGCACGCCGCTTGAAACCGGCGCGACGAAATCGGAGAGCGCCACGTTCGGCCGCCCGTCCCGCTTCGAAAGCTGCTGGCGCAGCGTGTAGAAGGTGGCGAGCTCCTGACTGCGGCTCTCGTCCGTGAACAGGCGGATGTCGTCGCCGACAGCACCGGCCGGCCAGAAGCCGATGACGGCGCGCGGGCGGAACCACTTCTCGTCGATGATCTTCTTGAGCATTGCCTGCGCATCGGCCCAGAGCGCACGCGCCGCCTCGCCCTGCTTCTCGTCCTCAAGAATGGCGGGGTAGCGGCCGCGCAGTTCCCAGGTCTGGAAGAACGGCGTCCAGTCGATATATCTGGCAAGCTCGGCCAGGTCGTAATCCTCGAACACCTGCGTGCCGAAGAATTGCGGCTTCGTCGGTTGATAGCCAGACCAGTCGACCTTATGCGCATTCTCGCGAGCCCGCGGCAATGGCAGGCGCACCTTCTCGGCTTCGCTGCGCGCATGGGCGGCCGCCACCTTGGCATATTCGGCTCTTATATCGTCGACGTAGCCGTGGCGCGCCTCCGGCGACAACAGCGCCGAGACGACACCGACGGCGCGGCTCGCATCGGTGACGTAGATCGCCTGCCCCTTGTTGTAGCCCGGATGGATTTTCACGGCCGTATGCACGCGGCTGGTCGTCGCCCCGCCGATCAAAAGCGGGATCTCGAAACCCTGCCGCTCCATTTCGGCCGCGACATGCACCATCTCGTCAAGCGACGGCGTGATCAGGCCGGAAAGACCGATGACATCGACCTTTTCGGCGATCGCCGTTTCGAGGATCTTCGTCGCCGGCACCATCACGCCGAGGTCGACGATCTCATAATTGTTGCAGGCAAGTACGACGCCGACGATGTTCTTGCCGATATCGTGGACGTCGCCCTTGACCGTCGCCATCAGGATCTTGCCGGCCGAGCGACGCTCCTCGCCGCCGTTCAGGCGCTTTTCCTCTTCCATGTGAGGCAGCAGCACGGCGACCGCCTGCTTCATGACGCGCGCCGACTTGACCACCTGCGGCAGGAACATCTTGCCCGAGCCGAACAGATCGCCGACGACGTTCATACCGGCCATCAGCGGCCCTTCGATGACATGCAGCGGCCGGGCGGCCTGCAGGCGGGCCTCCTCGGTGTCGGCTTCGATATATTCGGTGATGCCGTTCACCAGCGCATGTTCGAGCCGCTTCTCGACGCTCCATTCACGCCACGAGAGGTCCTGGACCCGACCTTCCCTGGCGCCGGCGCCACGGAAGCGCTCGGCCACTTCGAGCAGCCGCTCGGTGCCGTCGGGACGGCGGTTCAGCACCACGTCCTCGCAGGCCTCGCGCAGTTCGGGATCGATATTGTCGTAGACCGCAAGCTGGCCGGCATTGACGATGCCCATGTCCATGCCCGCCTGGATGGCGTGGTATAGGAACACCGCGTGCATCGCCTCGCGCACCGGCTCGTTGCCGCGGAACGAGAAGGACAGGTTGGAGACGCCGCCCGAGATATGGACGAGCGGCATGCGCTCGCGGATCGTCCGCGTCGCCTCGATGAAATCGACGCCGTAATTATTGTGCTCTTCGATGCCGGTCGCCACCGCGAAGATGTTCGGGTCAAAGATGATATCTTCAGGCGGGAAGCCGATCTTTTCGGTCAAAAGCTTATAGGCGCGGGTGCAAATTTCCACCTTGCGCTCGTAGCTGTCCGCCTGCCCCGTCTCGTCGAAGGCCATGACGACGACGGCAGCGCCGTAATTGTGCAGCAGCCGCGCCTGGGCGAGAAAATTCTCCTCGCCTTCCTTCAGCGAGATCGAGTTGACGATCGGCTTGCCCTGAACGCGCTTCAGGCCGGACTCGATGATCGAGAACTTCGAACTGTCGATCATGACAGGCACGCGGGCGATATCGGGCTCGGCGGCAATCAGGTTGAGGAACTCGACCATCGCCTTTTCGGAATCGATCAGCCCCTCGTCCATATTGATGTCGATCACCTGCGCGCCGTTTTCGACCTGGTCGCGCGCCACATCGAGCGCTGCCGTGTAATCGGCATTGGTGATCAGCTTGCGAAACTTCGCCGAGCCGGTGACGTTGGTGCGCTCGCCGACGTTGACGAAGGGAATATCCTTGGTCAGCTCGAAAGGTTCCAGACCCGACAGCGACATGAAGGGGCGATGCTCGGGAATCGGCCGCGGCTTATATTTCGCGACGGTCTCGGCGATTGCCCTGATATGTTCGGGCGTCGAGCCGCAGCAGCCGCCGACGATATTGACCAGGCCTTCGCGGGCGAAGCTGTCGATCTGCGCCGCCATCAGCTCCGGCGTTTCATCGTACTGACCGAATTCGTTCGGCAGGCCGGCATTCGGATAGGCGCAGATGAAGGTGTCGGCGACGCCGGAAAGCTCCTGCAGATGTGGGCGCATCGCATTAGCGCCGAGCGCGCAGTTGAGGCCGATTGTGAAGGGATTGGCATGGCGCACCGAGTTCCAGAAGGCCGACGGCGTCTGGCCCGAAAGCGTCCGGCCGGAAAGGTCGGTGATCGTGCCGGAGATCATCACCGGCAGGCGCACGCCCTTTGCCTCGAAGCGCTCCTCGCAGGCAAAGATCGCCGCCTTGGCGTTCAGCGTGTCGAAGATCGTCTCGATCAGGATGATGTCGGCGCCGCCGTCGATCAGCCCGTCGATCTGCTCGCCATAGGCAATACGCAGATCGTCGAAGCTCACGGCGCGAAAACCGGGATTGTTGACGTCAGGCGAGATCGAGGCGGTGCGGTTGGTCGGTCCGATGGCGCCGGCGACGAAGCGGCGGCGGCCATCCTCGCGCTCGGCGCGCTGTGCTGCCCGGCGCACGATCTCGGCGCCTTCCTTGTTGAGGTCGTAGACCGCGCCCTCCATCGCGTAATCGGCCTGCGCAATGCTGGTCGAGGAGAAGGTGTTGGTCTCGAGAATATCGGCGCCCGCCTTGGCGTATCGGTAATGGATCTCTTCGATCGCATCCGGCTGGGTCAGGATCAGAAGGTCGTTATTACCCTTCTGGTGGCAGGCGCAGCCGATGAAACGGGTTCCGCGGAACTGGTCTTCGTCATAGCCGAGCCCTTGGATTTGCGTGCCCATGGCGCCGTCGAGGACAAGGATGCGCTCGCTCGCAGCCTGTCGCAAAGCTGCGAAAACTTCATTGCGGTCACGTTTGCCCGTTTCCGGACCAAAGAGGTTGTCAAACACGGGAGGGCTCCTTGACGTCGTAAGACCAGACAGATCACATCACATAAAGATATCTTTATGTCAATATATGCCTATCGATTTCGTGCTTTGCAAGCCTGGCCCCATGACAGACTCGAATGGCCTCTATATAGGCATTTCAAGAGCATCGCGCACGAAATCGGAGGAAATGTCATGGCACCCGAGCTTGGAAACTGGACGAGCCGCGCCTATCATCGCGGCTGGCTGCTTGCCCAGGCAAATGGCCTCTTCGATTTCTTCCAGCACAATTCGCGCAATCCCAAGGGCGGCTTTTACGATCTTGACGATACCGGCAGGCCGCTCGACGCCGAGGGCCAGGTTCGCGGCATCCATATCGCGGCGCGCGCCGTGCATTGTTTCTCGATCGGCACGCTGCTCGGCCGCCCGGGTGCCAGCGACCTCGTCGACCACGGCATGGACTACCTCTGGAACCAGCATCGCGACCGGAAGAATGGCGGCTATTTCTGGTCGCTGAACAATGACGGTCCCGTCGACACCAACAAGCAGGGTTATGGCCATGCTTTCGTGCTGCTGGCCGCCTCCTCCGCCAAGACGATCGGCCATCCGCTTGCCGACGGCATGCTTGATGATATCACCGAGATCCTCAACACCAAGTTCTGGGAAGCAAAGCACGGCGCCATCGCCGAGGAATTCACCGCCGACTGGCAGCCGCTCGATGGCGGCACCTATCGCGGCCAGAACTCCAACATGCACCTGACCGAAGCGCTGATGGCCGCCTTCGAAGCCACCGGCGACAGGGAGTACCTGACCAAGGCCGAAAGCATCGCCGATCTGGTCATCCGCCGCCAAGCCGGTTCGGTCGACTGGCGCGTCGCCGAGCATTTCGACGCCGAATGGAATCTCGACAAGCACTACTATCATCCGAACGAAATGTTCCGCCCAGCCGGCACGACGCCCGGTCACTGGCTGGAATGGGCCCGCCTGATCCTGCAGCTCTGGACGCTCGGCGGCAAACGCATCGAATGGCTGCCGGATGCAGCCAAGGCGCTTTTCGCGCAATCCATGGCGCTCGGCTGGGACGATGACAAGGGCGGCTTTTTCTATACGCTCGATTGGGACGACAAGCCCGCCAAGCGCAACAAGCTCTGGTGGCCGGCCTGCGAGGGTGCTGCCGCCGCCCACTTCCTCAACGAGCACCTTCCGAGCGATTTCCACGAAGACAGCTACCGCAAGATCTGGAACGTCATCGAACGCGCCTTCATCGACCACAGGAACGGCGGCTGGCACGAGGAGTTGACGGAAGACCTCATTCCCTCGCACGCGCTCTTCCCCGGCAAGGGTGATATCTACCACGCCCTGCAGGCCTGCCTCATCCCGCTCTTCCCGGCAACCGGCAGCCTGACGAAGGGCATCACTGAAGCCGGCGGCCGGATCTGACGTCTCAGTAAGCCCGGCCCGTTAGAGTGGGGCGAGCCGCAGCGTGTCCAGATCCTTTGCGAGCATCAGCGCCAAGGCCTCGACCGCGAGATTGTGGTCGTCGCGCTGCGGCAGGCCGGAGACGGTGACCGCGCCGATGCAGCCGGTGCCCTTGACGTTGATCGGGAAACTGCCGCCATGCGGCGCATAGTCGGCGTCGGGAAGCCCGTTATCCTCAACCGTCTTGCCGTCCTTCCTCAGCTTTAGGCCGGAGGCATAACTGCTGCGGAAATAACGCAGCACCATGTTGCGCTTGCGACGGACCCAATTGACGTTGTCGGGCGTCACACCCGGCAATGCCGCATAGAAGACCGGCATTGCATGCAGGGTCACGTCGATTGCGATGCCAAGGCCGCGTTCGGTGGCGAGTTCCTGCAGCAGTTTGCCGAGCTGCCATGCCGTCGTCAGGTCGAAGGCGTCGAAACTCAGGGCCTTCTCCTGCTCCGCAATCCGGCTGAGATCGTCCTCGATTGTCATGGGCAAGCGCTCCTCTGCCGCGATAATTCGCTGCAGACAATTCTCGCCGGCAGCGAAAATGTAAAGCAAAAACTTAGGCCTACCTCACACGTCAGAGCTTCGGCGTCAGCATCTCGAAACGATCGCGGATGGTGGCGCAGGTATCGCCGCCGAGCCGCGCAATGGCGTCGAGCGCGGCAGGATCGACATGCAGTCGTTCCGGATCGACGACCCCGTCGCGGTAATGCGCATAGACGATCTCGCCCATGACGATCTGCCGCGAGCGGCCGAGCTCCAGGGTCACATGCCGGCGGCATTCGAAAGCGGCCGGCGCCTCGGCGATGAAGGGTGAGGCCACCTTCTCGCCTGATACCGCCGTCAATCCGGCTTCCTTCAGTTCGTCGACGCCGCGGGGATATTTGGCGCCGCAGACATGCATGGCCTGGGCGATGGCAAAGGAAACGATGTTGACCGTGAAGACCTCGGTCATGCGGATATTGTGGCCGGTGTCCTTGAACGACATGTCGGCATTGTTTTCGACCCCGATCGCCAGGATCGGCGGATCGGCCGAAAGGCAGTTGAAAAAACTGAAAGGCGCCGCGTTGATCCGGCCGTGCTCGTCGACCGTCGTCACCAGCGCGATCGGCCGCGGAATGATCGTACCGATCATCAGGTTGTAACGCTCGCGCTCCGAAAGCTGCTGGAAGTCGAAGGACACCGCCATCGGATCAGCCGACCTTCCGGACTGGCGAGAACCCGCTCATCGCCCCGGTAAAAATCTTCGGCAGCGGCGAGGCATAGGAGCCACGTTTACTGGTGGAAAGCTTAAGCGATACCAGCGCCTCGGCCTGCTTGACGGCGGCCGCCACACCATCGACGACCGGCACGCCGTAGATTTCCTGCAACTCGCGCGCCAGATCGGTCATGCCGGCGCAGCCGAGCACGATCGCCTCGGCGCCGTCTTCGGCAAGCGCCCGCTCGATCTCGGCCCGGAGCTTGCCGATTGCGCCCGAGGCCGCATCTTCAAGCTCCAGCACCGGGATATCGCAGGCGCGCACCTTGGCGCGGTCGCCCATCCCGTAACGGCGCACCAGATTGTCGATCAGCACCCGCGACCGCTCCAGCGTCGTCACCACGGTGAAGCGCTGCGCCAGGAAGCCGGCGGTCACGACTGCAGATTCGCAAAGCCCGAGGATGGGCACATCGGCAAAGCTCCGTGCCGCTTCGAGCCCGGTATCGTCAAAGCAGGCAATGACAGCCGCGTCGTAGCCGGCCGCCTGTCGCTCCTTGAGTTCGCTAAGCAGACCGGGGATCGCCAGCGCGCCGTCGTAATGACCCTCGATGGAGACGGGGCCCATGCGCGAGGTGGCGGCGATAATCTCCGTACCTGAAGCAGCCACCGCGCGTGCGGCGGTCGCGGCCTTCTCGGTCATGGAGGCCGTGGTGTTCGGATTGACGATGAGAATGCGCATGTCAGTCTATCTTTGCCTGCCGCCGGCCGAGCATGGTCATGATGCCGAGCGCGATGAGAATGATGGTGAAGGAAAACAGCGTCGTCACCGTGCCGAGCGCATAGAGCACCGGCGTCGTGACATTGGTCGTCATGCCATAGATTTCGAGCGGCAGCGTATTGTAGCTGCCCGAGGTCATCAGTGTGCGGGCGAATTCGTCATAGGAGAGCGTGAAGCCGAACAGACCGACGCCGATCAGGCTCGGCGCGATCATCGGCAGTACCACATGCAGGAACGTTTGCCACGAACTGGCGCCAAGGTCGCGCGCCGCCTCTTCATAGGCCGGCGAGAAGCGGTTGAAGACGGCAAACATGATCAGCACGCCGAACGGCAGCGTCCAGGTGAGATGCGCGCCGAAGGCCGATGAATACCAGGCGGGCCTCAGCCCTCCTTCCTGGAAGACGACGCCGATGCCGAGCGAGATGATGATCGACGGCACCACGAGACTTGCGACGGTGGCGTAGAATAGCGCGGTCGAACCTGGAAAACGGCGGCGGAAGGCAAGGCCGGCGAGCAGCGACACGGTGACGGTCACCGCCATCACCATCAGTCCGAGGGTGAAGGAGCGCCGAAAGGAGGCGCCGAAATCGCCGACCGCCTGCTTCTCGAACAGGTTGAAGAACCAGTGGATGGAAACGCCATTCATCGGGAAGGTCAGGCCGCCGTCCGGCCCCTGGAAGGAGAGGATCAGGATCGCCGAAAGCGGGCCGTAGAGGAACAGCACGAAGATGACGAAGAAGATCGCCAGCAGATAGAATTCGAGGCCGCGTTTTTCGTAGTTCATCTCAAAGCTCCTTGCGGATGTCGACGACACGCAGGATGGCCGCGACCATCAAAAGCACCACGGCAAGCAGCACCACGGCATTGGCGGCCGCCGCCGGATATTGCAGCAGCGACATCTGGTTCTTCATCATCAGCGCCACCGAGGCACTCTGGCCGCCGGACATCACCTGCACCGTCGAAAAGTCGGCCATCACCAGGGTGACGACGAAGATCGTGCCGATCGCCATGCCGGGTTTGGCAAGCGGAATGACGACGTTCCACAGCACCTGCCAGCCCGATGCGCCGGCATCGCGCGCCGCCTCGAACAGCGACCGGTCGATGCGCATCAGCGTGTTGAAGATCGGCGTCACCATGAACAGCGTATAGAGATGCACCATGGCGAGCACGACGGCGAAATCGGAATAGAGCAGCCATTCGATCGGCTGGGGGATGATGCCCATCTTGATCAGTGCCGAATTGACGAGACCATTGCGCCCGAGCACCGGGATCCACGAAATCATCCGGATGATGTTCGAGGTCATGAACGGCACGGTACAGATGAGAAAGAGGATCATCTGCGTCGAGGTCTTGCGGATGTGGAAGGCCAGGAAATAGGCGACCCAGAAACCGATAAGAAGCGTCAGCCCCCAGACGATCGCGGTGAATTTCAGCGTGTTGAGATAGGTCTTCCACGTCACCCATGAACCGAGCGTGTCGGTATAGTTCATCGTCAGGAAATCGGGATAGAGACCGGCGAAATCATAGTCCCAGAAGCTGACGACGGCGATCATCGCGATCGGCAGCAGGAAGAAGAAGGCGAGAATGCCGATCAGCGGCATCGCCTGGAGATAGGAGATGGCTGATGGGGAGAGACGGAAAGAACGTCTGCCGCGGCTGCCCTCTTCCGTTTCTGCTGCGATGGTTGCCATATCCGGTTCTCCCTTTATCCATATTCAGGCGGACGAGGGATGCCCATCATCCGCCTGCCGGCACCTTCTCCCCGCAGGCGGGGAGAAGGGAATCGCGGCAGCGCCTCGGCCACCACGAACCTTCCGTCGGATAGGGAGGGCTCAAAACAGACCCCTCCCCAACCCTCCCCACAAGGGGGAGGGAGTTACTGTGCCGCACCCTCGCCGGGCTCCCTCCCCCTTGTGGGGAGGGTTGGGGAGGGGAAAGCGGCAAACGCCGACCTGCATCAGGCAGCGATGAACTCGTTCCAGCGGCGGACCATGTAGCGGTCTTCGTCCATCACGGAGTTCCAGCAGGCGACGGCGCCCATGCGGGCTTCGAAGGAGCCGCCGTCGCGGACAGCACCGGCCTTCTCCATCACCTTGCCCTCGGGAGACAGGATATCGCCCTGCGCCGGCTTGCCCTCGATCCAGTAGCCCCATTCATCGGCCGACATGAATTCCTTGGCGGTGTCCATGGCGGCAGAATAGTAGCCCTGGCGGTTGAGGTAGCCGCCGACCCAGCCTGATGTGTACCAGTTGATGTATTCGTAAGCCGCATCGAGCTCGGCGCCCTTCAGATGCGAGGCAAGGCCGAGACCGCCGCCCCAGGCGCGATAGCCTTCCTTGAGCGGCTGGAAGGTGCAGGCGATGCCCTTGGAGCGGACGGCGGCCACGGCCGGCGACCACATCGACTGGATGACGACTTCACCCGAGGCCATCAGGTTGACCGACTCGTCGAACGACTTCCAGAAGGCGCGGAACTGGCCGTCGCCCTTGGTCTTGATCAGGAATTCGATGGTCTTGTCGATCTCTTCCTTGGTCATGTTGCCCTTGTCGGCATATTTGATCTTGCCGGAGGCTTCCATGATCATTGCCGCATCCATGATGCCGATCGACGGAATGTTGAGGATCGCGGTCTTGCCCTTGAAAGCCGGGTCGAGAATATCGGCCCAGCTGGTGATCGGACGGCCGGTGAGGTCGGGGCGGATGCCGAGCGTGTCGGCATTGTAGATGGTGGGAACCATCGTCATCCACTGCGTCGGCTCCTTGGCGAATTTCTTGGACCCCTGCGCTTCGACGAAGCCGACCGTGTGCGGCGCCGTGCCCTGGGCAATGACGCTGTCTGCCTTCAGCTTGCCGTTGATGAACAACGGCACGATCTTGTCGTAATATTTCAGCTTCTTGACGTCCATCGGCTGCATCACGCCTGTTGGAAACACCTTCTTGGCGATCCAGTATTCGATGTCGGCAATATCGTAGCTGTCAGGCTGGGTGACGGCGCGCTGGGCGGCGGCGTCGGAATCGGTCGCCGTCATCTCCAGCGTGATGCCGAGGTCGGCCTTGCACTTCTCGGCGATGGCATTGATGTTCGAAACACCGGTGCCGAACTGACGAAGCGTGATGTTGGTCTTCGCCCAGATTGTCGGGAAGCCGGTGATCGCGCCGGAGCCGGCAATGGCGCCGACGGCGGCAGCACCCGTCTTCAGCAGGGTGCGGCGGGAAAGACCCTTTTCCGCCTTGGTCGATGTGGTTTCAGTCGTCATGTCAGTTCCCCTTTTTGTTGGATGGGCAAGGTTGGTTGTCGACGGTGGTTCAAGCGGAAGCGCGGCCGAGCAGTACGGCATCCTCGAGCGCCCAGCTGAGTGAGACCGCGTCGCCGACGGCGACCGGACGGGCGAAATAGTCGCTATCGCCTGATATGACGGTGAAATCGTCGCTGCCGGCGCCGATAACGGTGATCTTCACCGAAGAGCCGCGATATTCGATGTTGGAGACGATCCCGTCGAAGCCGAGCGTCCATTCGGTCGCCACCTGCAGGCGCACGCGGTCGGTGCGGATGCCGATGTCGACGGGCTCCCCGACCTCCCTGCCCGTTCCACGTACCGAAAAGCTCTGCCCCTCCGGCACGGTCATGACGAGCATACCGTTCTCGCTCGACGTCACCTGGCCGGTGAGCACGTTGTGATCGCCCATGAACCGGGCAACGAAGGCGGTCGCCGGCTTCTCGAAAATTTCGCGCGGTGCGGCCGCCTGCTCGATCCTTCCGTCATTCATGATGACGATGACGTCGGCGAGCGCCATCGCCTCCTCCTGGCTGTGGGTGACGTGCACGAAGGTGATGCCGAGCGACTTCTGCAGCTTCTTGAGCTCCGCGCGCATGCGGATCTTCAAAAACGGATCGAGCGCCGACAGCGGCTCGTCGAGCAGCAGCGCTTCCGGGTCAGTGATCAGCGCGCGCGCCAGCGCCACGCGCTGTTGCTGGCCGCCGGAAAGCTGGGCCGGGCGCCTGACGGCATAGGACTCCATCTGCATCAGCTTCAGCATCTCGAGCGCCTTGGCCCGCCGTTCCGCCTTGTCGACGCCCTTCATCTTCAGGCTGAAGGCGACGTTGTCGATCAGGTCGAGATGCGGGAACAGCGCATAGGACTGGAACATCATCGCCGTGCCGCGCCTGGCCGGCGGAAAATCGGTGACGACTGTATTGCCGAGCCGGATATCGCCCGAGGAGATGCTCTCGTGGCCGGCAATCATCCGCAGCGTCGAGGTCTTGCCGCAGCCCGACGGGCCGAGGAAGCAGCAATAGGAGCCGGCCGGAATCTTCAGGCTGATTTCATCGACCGCCGTCGTCGCGCCGTAGACCTTCGAAACGGATACTAAACCGATCTCTGCCGCTTTCGACATCATGCTTCCCCTGTTTGGAAAAGACGATGCATTCGCCGTGCCAGATTCCCGCACACCGCGCCAAGCTCTTGTGAAACAAGGCTTTTATCAAGGCCATACCCATGAGAAAATTATGAGCACGACCAGCGTCTGCACATGATTTAGGCTATCGTGCTCAATTTTTGCAATGGATCGTATACAATTTAACCGGAATTTCGGGCACAAAATCATTTAACTTTTGCCGCGAAGCCGGATATGGTTTGCCCGCCATCAGGGAATGATTTCATGAAATCCGCCGCCACGGCTCAGCAGGCCGAAGAATCCGCCGAAACCGGCGCGCAACAGATCCGCGACGCCATTCGTGAGGCGATCGTCGAACGCAGGCTTTCGCCCGGCACCAAGCTTTCCGAAAGCGATGTCGGCAATCTCTTCAACGTCAGCCGCACGCTCGCCCGCGCCGCTTTGCAGGCGCTCTCCTATGAGGGCCTCGTCAGCGTCGAAAAGAACCGCGGCGCCTTCGTTGCCTATCCCTCGCCTGAAGAAGCCCGCCAGATTTTCTCGGCCCGTCGCTTGGTCGAGCCCGGCCTGTTGCGTGAGGCAGCGGCGCGGATCACCCCCGATGACATCAGAGATCTGAGAGAGCTGTTGCTGGAAGAGGGCCGGCTGATGAGCGAGCGTGGACAGACGGCGCGCCGCGCCGAGATCAAGGCATCCGGCGATTTCCACCTGATGCTGGCGGTCATATCCGGCAATGCGATCATGCAGCGCTTCATGGAGGAACTCGTTGCCCGCTCGTCCCTGGTGATCGCGCTTTACGGCCAGTCGACCGCCTCGAGCTGCGGCCATTCCGAACACGGCGAGATCATCTCGGCAATCGAAAGCAACGAACTCGACCGCGCCTGCGAGCTGATGCTGCATCACATCGCCCATATCGAGGCCGATCTCGACCTGCGCGAACGCAAGAGCCTCGGCCTCAAGGAAGCCTTCGAACTTTAGAGCATGTCTCGGCAAAGACGCCGGACGCGCGCCTTTCGCCACACTCCGTGTCACGTCAAGCGGAGGGTCGAAACACTACCATGGCGTCTGCTTCGGCAGCATTTCGAAGGCCGCGAAGATATCCTCGGCAGTCCTCGGCTCGCTCGAGCGCAGCTTCACGGCGCCGTCGCGGCCGACCAGGATCAGCCCGAACTCGCCGGATGGCGGCCCCTGCAGCCGCTCTCTGACATCGTCGGCATCGAGTTCGGAGCCGTCGTCGAACGGCGAGAAAGCGCCGCCGCCGGCGATGATGAAAACCTCGACATCCTCCTCGATGAGACGCATATGCGCGTTCCGCAGCCATTCGTCCTGGATGACGGCGCGGTCGTCCTGCGCATCGGCGAAGATGAGCAGGACCCGCTTCCTGTCGCGAAACTGCTCGAGCGATTGCGGAAGCTCCGGCGGACGCCGCGGAGCGCCGATGATTTCATGAACGATGGATTTCAGCATGATGCTCATTCCTCACCCGCACTGATGGCGGGCCTGCCGATAAAACGGCTGGCAATGGGCGAGGTTCCGCCAGGAAGCGGAAAAGGATCGCAGCCATGGCCGCGATCCTCATCCAATCAGTCGCGGTTCTGGTCTTCGGCTGTGTGAGCCGAAGCGGCGACGAGATCGACCGTGCCGTTGGCAAGAAGGCGCTTGCGCACCAGCACGCGCATCACGCGCGCCGCCGTCGAGAAAGTCATCTGGTCGAGCGGGCCTTCGCCCTCCCACGGCTTGGTCAGCCGTTCGGTAACGGCGCCGACGATATTCATCGGCACGATGTCTGTGCATTCGCGCATGGCTTCGAAAACGAAGCCGATGGGGATGACCCGTCCTTCGTAAGTCACGATCGGTTCGGTCAGTTCGCTGTCCCATTCCTCGAAGGCATAGAGCGCTTCGCGAAACAGCTGCTGGAGGGTAAACGGCGCGTGGCCGTCATGAAGTGGCGGCAGGGCATTCATCATGTCTGTCTCCTCTTGATGGGTTGAAGCCAAAGTCCTCCGGTATCGGTCGCGCCAACGCGGGGAACGGAACGTTTTGCTGCCCCTGCGAACCGATTAACACGATTGATTCTATAGACTAACGCGCCGGGGTAAACCCCATTTATCGGCAATCGCGGAAGCGAATTCCATAACGCGCTGATATTCCTGCATTTTTTAGTTGAAATTTTCCCAGGAGCGGCCGTTCTGGAAAATCCATGCCGCAGCTCCAGATTGCCCCGTAATGGCACCATCGGGCGAAAAAACCCTGAAAATTCACGGAACTTTTGCCGCTGTAATCTGTTTTGTTCTCACATTCGCAAAACAGTCTGGGGTAATCACCAATGACGCAAATCCGTGAACCGGAGCGCCGAAGCAGGATCCTGCGCGGCCGGCCCTACAGCCTTGATGAATTCGCTTCCAAATATGGCCTGCTGAGCCATCAGGCCGAAAGCCTGTTCACCCGCTTTGGGCCCTCCTCGATCGAACTCGACCTGCTGATGGCCGCCAAGCGCCGCCTGCCGGTTCGCCACGAGGGACCGGTTCCGCAGGACGGGCCGGTTAATCAGGACAGAATTGCCGAATAAACACCTTTAACGAATGGAATGATTAGATGAGCAGCAGACGTCATGAATGGATCAGCAAAAGAGCTTACGCAATCTGGGAAGAACAGGGCCGCCCGCAAGGGCGTGATGACGATCACTGGCGCCAGGCGGTTGCCGAACGCGATGCGCTGGAACGCACACAGGCCTCCATTGATGGCCGCGAGGTGCTGGTGAAATTTCGCCCGAAGCAGCCGAAGCTCGAAATACTGCGCGAGGACTGGGTCAACCCTTCGACAAAGGTTGGTTGATCTCTATCTCATACTGGCTTCTGCACCGGTGGCCGCCCTCGCCCTTCGAGGCCCCTACGGGGCACCTCAGGATGAGAGCGGAGAAAAGGTGCGGCTTGCCTCATCACAGAGTGGAATGGCGCGCCGGCGCCCAATTGCAAAACACGGCCCACCGCTCAGCCCATCAGCCACGCGGCACAACAACTAGCCCTCATGGTGAGGAGGCCAGCAGGGCCGTCTCGAACCACGAGGGCGGGTGATGAGCAGACGCGGGAGCGTCCGCAATGGCACAGTGCAACCGCTTCCCCGACGACCATTGCTCCCACCGGAAACGCTTCATCAACCATATTGACACAAATCCATGGAGTACGGGCTTTCCCCCTACCCACCCGCGACATTGCCGCTCGACACTTTCTTCGCAAAATCGGACACGGATAAGAATGAAACGTGGTCACTCGCGGGACACGGACTTCATCTGGCCGCAGCACCAATTCCGGTGTCCGGCCGATCCTGTAGTATCGGGAAAAGCCTGAAACGCCCGCCAGGGCAGGCCATGTCAGAAAGCGCTGTTTTCCACGCAAAGCGCCCGGTGGACCTCGGTCCAGAACAGCGCCAGCGGCGTGTCGCCGTTGCGTTCGGCAACGAGCGCGCGGATCAGCGCTTCGGAGCCTGCCATGTCCTGCCAGCTGGATTTTAGGCCCTTGGCGGCCTGTTGGCATTCGGCAATCTCGAATGGTCTTCTGCTGTCCATATGAGGTCTCCTCGTGGAAAGGCGCTAGCAGACGGAGCCTGGATTGTCATTCCCCGCATATGTGGGGATGCCTTGTATTTATGAGGGTCCTCGCGGTAGGATTGAGGGAATTGGGGCAGTGGAAATGACTGAGAATACCTATAGCGAAAAGTTCGAGTCCGCCTTCGAACAGATCAAGGCCGCGGCCAATGTGGATGGCGCCATCCGCGTTCTGCAGGCGGAATATGGCCTCGATTTCGTCACCTACCACCTCGCCCAGACGATCGCCAGCAAGATCGATTCGCCCTTCGTGCGCACCACCTATCCGGATGCCTGGGTCTCCCGCTACCTCCTGAACAGCTATGTAAAGGTCGATCCGATCGTCAAGCAGGGCTTCGAACGCCAGCTGCCGTTCGACTGGAGCGAGGTAGAGCCGACGCCGGAGGCCTATGCCATGCTGGTCGACGCCCAGAAGCACGGCATTGGCGGCAACGGCTACTCCATTCCCGTCGCCGACAAGGCGCAGCGCCGCGCCCTCCTGTCGGTGAATGCCCGTATCCCGGCCGACGAATGGACCGAACTCGTCCGCCGCTGCCGCAACGAATGGATCGAGATCGCCCATCTGATCCATCGCAAGGCGGTCTATGAGTTGCACGGCGAGAACGATCCGGTGCCGGCGCTGTCGCCGCGCGAAATCGAGTGCCTGCACTGGACGGCGCTCGGCAAGGATTACAAGGATATCTCGGTCATCCTGGGCATTTCCGAGCACACCACGCGCGATTATCTGAAGACCGCCCGCTTCAAGCTCGGCTGCGCCACGATTTCGGCCGCCGCCTCGCGGGCCGTGCAATTGCGCATCATCAATCCCTGATCTTTGTTTGGCGCATGTCGTGATCGCAAAACCGCGCCACGGTTTTGCGCGATATGTTCTGCCCCCCTCATCTGAGGGGGCCCATCTGAGGGAATTTCCGATCGGGCCTGCCTGAACCATTCTGCTCTCCACGAACTTGCAAACGCTGGAGGGCAAGATGTTTGTAATCATTCAGGCTCATGAGTATCAGAAATACGCTGCCGTACTCGATCAGATGTTTCGCCTGCGCAAGCAGGTCTTCGCCGATACGCTCGGCTGGGACGTTCCCGTTGTCGGCCCTTACGAGCGCGATAGCTACGATGCGCTGGCTCCCGCCTATCTCGTCTGGTGCAACGACAGCCGCACCCGCCTTTATGGCGGCATGCGCCTGATGCCGACGACCGGCCCGACCCTTCTCTACGATGTCTTCCGCGAGACTTTCCCCGATGCCGCCGATCTTATCGCGCCGGGCATCTGGGAGGGCACGCGCATGTGCATCGATGAGGAGGCGATCGCCAGGGATTTCCCCAATATCGACGCCGGCCGGGCCTTCTCGATGATGCTGCTGGCGCTTTGCGAATGCGCGCTGGATCACGGCATCCACACGATGATTTCCAACTACGAGCCCTATCTCAAGCGCGTCTACAAACGTGCCGGCGCCGAAGTGGAGGAACTCGGCCGCGCAGACGGTTACGGCAAGTATCCGGTCTGCTGCGGCGCCTTCGAAGTGTCGGACCGCGTGCTGCGCAAGATGCGCGCCGCCCTCGGCCTGACCCTACCCCTTTACGTCAGACACGTGCCGGCCCGCTCGGTCGTGACCCAATTCCTGGAGATGGCAGCATGAACCGCCTCGCTGAAACCGCAATACAGAAAGATATCGGCGCCTTGGAGCGCCACGTGCTCGCGTCCCGCGACATTGCCACGCAGATAGGGGATCCCTTCCTCTCCTATCTCCTCTCGATGGCGCTGTTCACGATCTACGAAAAGAAGGCTCATCACGAGAACGAGGCGCTGAAGAGCAGCTTCAGCTGAGGGCGCACCCCCTCCGCACGCCCGAAGACAGCATGTCTCCCGGCGCCTCGCGCGCAGCCGCAAAAACAGTCCCCGTTTTGCGGCTGCGCGCCCAATCACGTCATGGGGAAGTCCTATCGCCAGGCAATCCAGTCATGTCATCAGCGAGGCGATCGTCGAGATCAGCGCGTCGTGCATATACGGCTTCGGCAGGAAGGCGGTATTGGCGGGCAGCGCCATCGGGTCAAGCCGCACCATGCCCGAGGTGATGATGATGCCGATATTCGGCCGCATCGCCCTCACCCGCGTGGCAAGCTGGATACCGTCCATCGAACCCGCCATATTGACATCGGTGAACAGGATATCGACATCCTGCCGGCCCTTCAGCACCACCAGCGCCTCGTCGGCATTCGCCGCCTCCAGCGCCACATGGCCGACCTCTTCCAGCACATCGAGGACATTAAACCGGATCAGCGGTTCGTCCTCGACGATAAGCACCACGGCACTGTTCAACGCCACCATCTGCAATCGCCCTCCTCATCGAATCCAATCTCTGTAATTGTCGCCCACGCGAGAAGGTTCCAGTACCGGCGCCCAGGAAATATGCATCGTCCACAGATGCTTGCGCTCTGCGCTTGTGGCTCTCTGCAATTTGCGTTAGAGCGAACCGATGCTGCGGGAACCATTGCCCCGGCATCACGGCGCCGGCCTCCGGCGCCCAAGGCGCCCACCACCGGCGTCAAGGGCCTGTAGCTCAATGGTTAGAGCCGGCGGCTCATAACCGCTTGGTTGGGGGTTCGAGTCCCTCCGGGCCTACCATTCCCTTAGAAATCAATGCCTTAGAGACCGAATTTCCTGGGTGTAGCCGGTGTAGCCGGACGCGAAAATTCGGAATTTGACATTTAGTTCTGGAATTTTGAATTGGGTTAAAAGCTAAAGCCCGCTCAAAATCAATCTGAAAGGGTGCCCGCCGACTTCGCGGTGACCCTTGCGAGGGTGCATTCAGATGCGTCGGCCGATTTTGCGTTTGATGATGATCTGAGAATGAATAAATCCGAGGGCTTCTGGATCTGAAAAGCCGTGAGCGTCCGGCGAGCGGATTTTGCTGATCGGGCAAATCGGGCGATGTTCTGGCATTAGAACCAGCATTAGTGCTGACATTAATACCAGATCGAAGAGGTTGCATGGCTCGCATGGAGATCATGTC
>NZ_WUFT01000110.1 GCF_010668805.1 Rhizobium phaseoli
CCACATGACTTATCCCCGGACCCCGATCGCCGTGGCGATCGGCCTGCTGCTGTGTGCTCTTTCCGCCGGAGCTTCGGCCACTGGTATCGTGGCCGACGGCGGCACCGCGACCTCGGTGTCAACCGCGGCCAATGGTCACCAGATCGTCAGCATCGCACCCGCATTTCGTGGCGTTTCGCACAATACCTATTCGTCATTCAGCGTCTCGTCCGCCGGCGCCAACCTGAACAACACCGGCATTAACGCGCGCACGATTGTCAACGAGGTGACGAGCACGAACCCGTCGGTCATTCGGGGCGCAATTGCGGTGCTGGGTCCGCGTGCGAACGTGATCCTGGCCAACCCAAACGGTGTTACGGTCGACGGCGGTAGCTTCGCGAACGCCGGTCACGTGGTGCTCTCTACAGGTC
>NZ_WUFT01000111.1 GCF_010668805.1 Rhizobium phaseoli
TTGTACGACAGGTCCGAATGCCAGAAGTGGCCGGCGTCGCCAAGTCCGATAGGCTGGCCGTTCTCGCGGATGTTCGACACGATCAGCACTTCAGGGTGACCGGGCAACTGAAACTGGTGCAGCACGTGAATCTGCAGCGGCCCAAAACGGCGGCTGAAGTCGATGTGCTGTGCGGGCGTGATCTGCTGATCGCGAAACACCAGCACGTGATAGTCGAGATCCGCGCGGTGAATGCGCGCGAAATCTTCGGCGGAAAGCGGCTGGTTCAGATCGAGGCCGAGCACTTCGGCGCCCACGGGCGCATCGAACGGAACGATTTCGAGCGGCCGGCGCACGCCAGCCGGGTGCACGCGCGGCGCGGCGTGTTGAGAGGACGAAACAGTGGATGTCACGCTGAATGTTCTTTGTAG
>NZ_WUFT01000112.1 GCF_010668805.1 Rhizobium phaseoli
TGACGAGGTCGGTGAAGCGCAGGATGGGAATGGTGATGGCATTGGCGCGGGTGGCGATGCGCAGCAGCGCATAAGCGATCATGGCGGCGAAGATCTGCAATCGGATGGCGTTGTCGTTGTAGCCGAGAAACCTGCGGATCTTGAGGTGCTGCTTGATCCAGCGGAAGAGGAGTTCGATCTGCCAGCGGTCCTTGTAGAGCTGGCCGATCTCGACGGTGGAACGGTCGAGATCGTTGGTCAGCAGCGTGATCGTGTCGCCTTGGTCGCGCTTGAGGACCAGCCGGTAGGTGGCGCCGGCTTCGATGGCGATGGTGCGGCCGATCTGGGCGTCGTTGACATTGGCGTCGGTAATGTCGAGGACACGCGGGCAATCAGCCTTGGGATCGTAGACGATGTGCAGCTTCATGCCA
>NZ_WUFT01000113.1 GCF_010668805.1 Rhizobium phaseoli
GGGTGACCGGTGCGCCCTCGTTGAGCGTCACCGGCGTCTCGGCGTACAGGAACTCTCCGGGAATCACGGTGCCTCCCCCGCGCTCAGGCGATGGGCTCGTGGACGGTGACGAGCTTGGTGCCGTCCGGGAAGGTCGCCTCGACCTGCACGTCCGGGATCATCTCGGGGACCCCGTCCATCACGTCGGCCCTGGCCAGGATCCGACGCCCCGAGTCCATCAGCTCGGCCACGGTGCGGCCGTCCCGCGCGCCCTCCAGCACGTGGGCGGTGATCAGCGCGACCGCCTCCGGATGGTTGAGCAGCAGCCCACGGGCCCGGCGCTTGGCGGCCACGTCCGCGGCCACGTGGATCAGCAGTCGCTCCTGCTCGTGCGGGGTCAGCTGCACGCCGGCCGCCCTTCTCTCAGGCT
>NZ_WUFT01000114.1 GCF_010668805.1 Rhizobium phaseoli
GCGAAGCGCGATGAAGCAGGCGGGCCTCGCCGCCTGGCTCGTGCCATCGGCGGACCCGCATCTTTCCGAATATCTGCCCGGCCGCTGGCAAGGCCGCGAATGGCTGTCGGGCTTCACCGGCTCGGTCGGCACGCTGGTCGTGACGGCGGATTTCGCCGGGCTGTGGGTGGACAGCCGCTATTGGGTGCAGGCCGAGGCGCAACTGACGGGCACGGGCGTCCAGCTGATGAAGATGTTCGGCGGGCAGCAAAGCGCGCCGCACATCGACTGGCTCGCGCAGAACGTGCCGGCGGGCGCGACGGTCGGCGTCGACGGCGCGGTGCTAGGCGTCGCGGCGGCGCGCGCGCTGACCGACGCGCTGAAGGCTCGCGGCGTCGAGCTGCGCACGGACCTCGATCTGCTCGACAC
>NZ_WUFT01000115.1 GCF_010668805.1 Rhizobium phaseoli
ACAATGGGCGCACCGATCGAACTGGTGAAGCGGACGTGACTGCTCCTGACCGTGATCCCTGCTGCGGGATGCCGACGCTCATAGGTCGGAATAGGCGGCGCTTGAACGGGATCGTTAGCATCGCCAGGCCGCGCAACGGGGGCCCGAACGTTTGCCAAAGCAGAAGAGGTGACCGGACTCGGCTATCACGCTTGCGATAAGCAAGCAAAGTTGCTGGAGGAATCCCATGACCAGGTTGTTTGCAGCCGCATTGCTGGCTTTGACGGCAACCGCCTGCCAAACTCAGCAACAGACCGCGGCGCTCGAGTGTGGTGCCAACGAGGCCTTTTTGGTCTGCAAGCTGGCGGGCGGATCAGACGAAGATTGCGCTCACGGTCACGGTGCAGCAGCGATAGGGGCCGCCACTC
>NZ_WUFT01000116.1 GCF_010668805.1 Rhizobium phaseoli
CGCGCTGTTCGCGTCGCAACGCGCGATCGAAGCGGCCGACGTCGATCCGCAATCCATCGACCTCATCATCGTCGCCACATCGACGCCGGACTTCGTATTCCCGAGCACGGCGTGCCTGCTGCAGAACAAGCTGGGCATCAAGAACAACGGCGCGGCCTTCGACGTGCAGGCGGTGTGCTCAGGTTTTGCCTATGCCGTTGCGACGGCTGACAGCTTCATCCGAAGCGGGCAACATCGTACTGCGCTGGTGGTCGGTGCTGAAACGTTCTCGCGCATCCTCGATTTCAACGACCGTACCACTTGCGTGCTGTTTGGCGATGGCGCGGGCGCGGTCGTGCTGCAGGCGTCAGACGAGCCGGGCGTGCTGTCCAGCGCGCTGCACGCTGACGGCAGCCATTCGAACATCC
>NZ_WUFT01000117.1 GCF_010668805.1 Rhizobium phaseoli
GCACAGGGCAGTGCACGCATAGAAGAGGGCGAGCTCGACGAGGCCGAGCGCTCTGCGCTACGTCTTTTGCGTTTCAGTCGAACGGCACGCGTAACGGAGAGTGAGGCGTGACAACACATCCGCTATTCCGCGTTGGTGACAGTTTGATCGGAGCGGAGGGTGGCTCGGGCTACGGGCCGGATCTTCCGGACCACGTAAGCTTCGCGCTCTGCGGGGTCAAGCGGGGCGGCAAGTCGGTACGCGGGAAGGCGGCGGTCAATCTCGCGTTACCGCGCAGGACCGTGCTCAGGATTGCGCTGCGCATGCTTCAGCATGCCGACGGCACGATGACCGATACGATCTCTATCAACAGGGAAGCGGTCGCCTGCGCTGGAGATCCGCCGCAGGTGCTGAATCACCGGAAGAA
>NZ_WUFT01000118.1 GCF_010668805.1 Rhizobium phaseoli
ATCACGCCCTATACCGACAACGCGTTCGCCTATCTGTCGCCGGTCATTGGCGGCTTCAGCGCGACGGGCATGATCGCGCTGCGCGATCCGGGCGACGACGGCAACGGGATTGGCGGCTACTACGTAACGGCCGAGTGGGCGCTCGGCGGCATGAAGCTGCTCTACGCGCACCAGCAGACACACGGTGACGGCGCCTTGCGCGCGAACTTCGCAGGCGCGTCGTACCAATGGGGCACGCTTACGGGCTTCGTCGCGTACTTCAACGGCGATGGCGGGACGCCGCGCTATCACGACGACGGGCTCTCCATCTCAGCCCTATGGCAGATCACGCCGCAGGCGAGTGCCTCCGTCGGCTACGCGCACGCGCGCGACCGCAGCGGGGGCGACAACGACGCCGACCAGTTC
>NZ_WUFT01000011.1 GCF_010668805.1 Rhizobium phaseoli
CGCGAGTGTCGGAATTGCCGACCCGATCGCCAACGTTGACCTGGAAACGGATGTAGCCTTCGATCTTGAGGCAGGTTTCGGTGCCCGGGATGTAGAAGTAGCCGGTGCCGTAAGCGTCGCAGACGCGAACGTATTCAACCGGTTCCGGCTCAGCAGCAACAATAGCGTCAGCTGCAAGAACCGGCGTCGATGCAGCAAATGCTGCTGCTGATGCAAGCAAAACCATTCTGATGTTCATTTACCAATCCATTTCTTTGTCGATCGGGGCTGGCTTCCAATCGGGTAGTCGATTTGAAGCCGGCCCAGTTTGAACAGCCATCTCGGCGTGCGGATCGATCGAACCGCCAAACCGTCATCACATACAAGGCCCTATCAGGCAATTCTCGATACACGCCGGATGGGTCCCCGACAGTGACTTTCACCGGAAACGTGATTTTTATACAACAATTCCAAATATTTAAACCACAGACATGCCAAACGGCTCCGCGACGGAAATCCTCCATCGCAAGCCGCAAACACTACACCCCATTTGTCAAATTCTCCACCACCGACCCCCGTCGGACATATTGGTGAAGTGTGCAACTCTACCGCCGGCTAATCAACACATACAAGGCAGCGGGCTAGAACATAGTGTCCTGAATTCGATACCAATGAGACAAAATGATGGCACAGCACTCCCTGATACCTTCAACGTAACTTCGTATTGGTTACCAGGCTATGTATTTTTCAGAACTGTGGCGCGATTCAAGCGTTTTTTCGCTATTTCCAGAGCTTTTCTGCAATCGCAACCACATTCTGCCCGGCGCAGCGTTTACCGGATCGGCGTGCTCGGCTGTGCTCGGATAGCCTGAGGCAGCCCAATCCCCCACGTGACAGGCGGGGCGGCTGCAGGCCGCACGGCGGATTCAATCCTCGTTGGATTTGGCATTGTCCAGAAGCATATAATCGAGCGGCAGCTGCGTCGAATACTTGATCTGCTCCATCGCAAAGGCGGAGGAGACGTCGCGAATCTCGATTTTGGCGATCATCCGCTTATAAAAAGCGTCATAGGCTGCGATATCGGGCACGACGACTCGCAAGAGATAGTCGACATCGCCGCTCATCCGGTAGAATTCGACCACTTCGGGAAATTCGGCAACCACCTCGGAAAAGCGCCGCAGCCATTCGATCGAATGGGTGGCAGTGCGAATCGACACGAAAACGGTGACCTTGGTGTTGACCTTTTCAGGATCAAGGATGGCGACCCGGCGCTTGATGACGCCGTCCTCTTCCATTTTCTGAATGCGCCGCCAGCATGGGGTCGTCGAAAGCCCGACTTTCTTGGCGAGATCGGCCACGGCAAGCGTCGAATCTTCTTGCAGCAGACGCAGTATTTTTCGGTCGAGGCGGTCCATGCGCACAACAGTCCTTTCGAATTATTTTCTTTGTATAACGCGATTCCGCGCGACGAAAAGAATTTTGTTTCAGGAAACCAGCATTTTCGTTCGATCCTGCAGGATCGGGAGCAATTCTGTCTCGAACCACGGATTGCGCTTCAGCCAGCCACTGTTGCGCCAGCTGGGATGTGGCAATGGCAGCACCGCCGGCGACCGGTTGGACAGAAGACTGTCGCGCCACGCCCGCACCGTCTCGGTCATATTGCCCTGTCTTTCCGCCCCCATATGCCAGGCCTGGGCATATTGGCCAATGACCAGCACCAGTTCGATCTGCGGCATCGCCGAGATCACCCGTCGTCGCCAGAATGGCGCGCATTCGCGACGCGGCGGCAGATCTCCGCCTTTGTCGTCATAGCCGGGAAAGCAGAAGCCCATCGGCACAATGGCGAATCGGTCACGGTCGTAGAAGCTTGCCCGGTCAACGCCGAGCCATGAACGCAACCGGTCGCCCGAAGCATCGTCAAACGGCAAGCCGCTCTCATGGACCCGAAGCCCGGGCGCCTGCCCGGCGATCAGGATGCGCGCGTTCGACGAGATCACCGCCACCGGCCGCGGCTCGTGCGGCAGCCGATATTCGAGGCCCTTCGCCGGCGTGTCACGACAGATGCGACAGGAAGCGATCTCCCGCCGCAGCATCTCCAGCTCGAATTCGTCGCTCATGGCTTCACTCCCACCCGACGATCCGCCTGATAAAGCGCAACGGGCCATCGAAACCGGAACCCTGGCGCGCATGATCGCGCACATCGCGCGGCCGCTCGAAAGTGCCGGCCCACAGGCCCGCCTTCGCGGCCTTCGCCTCGGTCTCCTCCCTGGCATATCCACCATAAGAGATGGCCATGCCCCGGCGCACCATGGCGGCATTGATGTCGCCGCCCGCCCCGCTCCGGCAAATGACAAGCAGCCTGTCATAGCGGTCGCGCCGGCTGCCCTGGCAGAGCGTTCCCGATGCCAGAACCATGCCCTGCAGCGCCTCGCGCGCCGCCCGACCGCAGGCCCAAGCCCTACCCGCCCGTTCGCAGCTCTGGTTGAGCTCCGGTGCATCGATGCCTTCCAGGCGCAAACGTTCGCCTCCTGAAGTCAGGCTATCGCCGTCGGCGGCATGGAAAGCGCCGGCATGCTCAATTTTTGCTGCATCGTTCAGCTTGGCGGCGATCAGCGCCACGAGCGCCAGCAGGGCAAAAGCGGTCAGGCCGTCGCGAATCAGGCGCAGGCTCCATGTCACGCTTTTGCCTCCTTAAAAAACAAATCCTTGGCAAAGATGGCAAACATCTTCTTAAGAATTGCCGGTTAAGCTCTTATCCACCCTGGGATGAAGTTTCAACGTGCACATGAGTACCGGCGTAAGCACATCGACCGACAAGATTATCGTCGACAGGTCGCGCAGCCACCGCAACAAGGCCGTTTCCAAGGCCGTGCGGCAGACGCGCGAACGTCTTCAGTCCGGCCATGCGTCCAATTCCTCCTTCGACCGTGACGTGCTGAAGATGTATGTGGCGTCGATGCTGCAGGGCGCGACGATCATGCCGCTCTTCGTCGTCATCATCACCGCGCTTGGCGTTTATTTCACCCAAGATACGCAATTGCTCTTCTGGGCGCTGCTGACGCTCACCTGTCACACCGGCAATATTCTGCTTGCGCGGCGTGCGAGCCGGCGGGAGATCACCCCCGAAAGCGCCCGCAAATGGCGGCGCCTGCTATTGTTCGGCCAATTCCTGCTCGGCTGCTGCTGGGCCATATTCGCGCTGCAGGGCTGCGACAGCTGCGAGCCGTCAAGCTTCACTCTTTATAAGGGTGCGACACTGCTGATCGCGCTCTCCGTCACGGCGATGTCGAATTTCATGCTGACGCCTGCCGTGCTCGCCGCCTTCGCGCCGGCGGTCCTGGCGCTCGCCGCCAAGAGCGGCCTGTCGCGCGACCTTCTCGAAATCAGCCTGACAGGGCTCTTCACCAGCACCCTCGTCTTCTTCAACTATATCAGCGACCGGCTGTTCAAGTCGAACCTCCGGATCCTCTCCTACCAGTCGGAGAAAGATGACCTCATTGCCGAGCTCGAGGTGGCGAAATCGATGTCGGATGAGGCTCGCCGCCGCGCCGAAGAGGCAAACCTCGCCAAGTCACGCTTCCTTGCCTCCATGTCACACGAACTCAGGACCCCGCTCAACGCCATCCTTGGTTTCTCCGAGGTGATGTCGGCCGAAGTCATGGGGCCGCTCGCCAATCCGACCTACAAGGAATATGCCGGCGATATCCACCGCTCCGGCCAGCATCTGCTTGATCTCATCAACGAGATTCTCGATCTCTCGCGCATCGAGGCCGGCAAGTACGAGCTGAGCGAAGAGGCGATCTCGCTCCTCGATATCACCGAGGATTGCATCGGCATGGTTCAGTTGCGCGCCCGCGCCAAGAACATCGCCATTTCGGATCAATTCGAACGGCAGCTGCCAGCCATCTGGGCAGACGAGAAGTCGATGCGCCAGGTGGTGCTCAACCTTCTCTCCAACGCCGTCAAGTTCACCCCACAGGGCGGCGAAATCCACGTCAAGGTCGGCTGGACGGCCGGCGGCGGACAGTACATCTCGATCAAGGATAACGGCCCAGGCATTCCGGAAGAAGAGATCCCCGTCGTCCTTTCGGCTTTCGGCCAGGGCTCGATCGCCATCAAGAGCGCCGAGCAGGGCACGGGTCTAGGCCTGCCAATCGTCCAGGCGATCCTTGCCAAGCATGACGGACAGTTCCTGCTGAAATCGAAGCTGCGCGAGGGCACCGAAGTGATCGCCATCCTGCCCGCCAGGCGCGTGCTCCAGAGCTTGCCGGCTGTGGAAGAAGCTCACGCCGTCGCGCGCAAACGCAAGAGTTTTGCCTGATTCAACCAAAAAACAGGTGCTTGCTGAGAACGAAGCCGAAATAGAGGCAGCAGGCGGCGATCATGCAGGTCACCGCGAAGGAGCCGAGATCCTTGGCATGTTTGCCGACGATCGAGATCTCCGGCGAAATCCGGTCGATCACCTCCTCGACGGCGGTATTCATCGCCTCCATCGAAAAGAGCCCGAGGAACAGAACCACCGCAACGACAATCTCGCCGGCAGTCGCCCCGACCAATGCGAGCGTCGCGATCGAAACGACGAAGAAACCGAGTTCCTGGCGGAAGGCTGCCTCTTTCAGCACACGCAGGAAGCCCGCCCAGGAATAGCCGGCGGCGGCGGTGAAATGTCGAAACCCGTTCTCTTTCGTCACCGCAGGCTTCGTCAAGGCGCCTCTCTCCTCTTGCAGACTGGGAAGACTTTGCCTTCCCTTGATGACCGATCCGCAGGTACCCAATCGATTTGGCGGGCGCAAGCAAACCCGCGTGCGGGTCGCCCACCCGCATCAATGCTTATTCGTCACACCCGCCTGGGCGAAGGTCGCCATGCCGGAATGGCAGGCGGCGGCGGCCTTGACGATCCCTGCGGCAAGCGCTGCCCCGGTGCCTTCGCCGAGCCGCATGCCGAGCGCCAGAAGCGGCGTCTTGCCGAGCATCTCGATCGAGCGCAAATGGCCGGGCTCGCCGGACACGTGGCCGATCAGGCAATGATCGAGCGCCGACGGGTTGGCGGCTTTCAGGATTGCCGCCGCCGCGGTCGCAACATAACCGTCGATCAGCACGGGAATGCGTTCCATGCGGGCGGCAAGAATGGCCCCGGCCATCGCCGCGATCTCGCGGCCGCCGAGCCGCCGCATGATCTCGAGCGGATCATCGAGGTGGTCGCCATGCAACGCCACCGCCTTTTCCACCGCCGCTATCTTGCGCTCGAGCATCTCGCCTGCCGAACCGGTGCCGGGCCCGACCCAGTCTCGCGCCGAACCGCCGTAAAGCGCATAGTTGATCGCCGCCGCAATCGTCGTATTGCCGATGCCCATTTCGCCGATGCAGAGCAGGTCGGTGCCGCCGGCAATCGCCTCCATGCCGAAGGCCATCGTCGCGGCGCAGTCACGCTCGGAAAGCGCTGCCTCTTCGGTGATATCGCCAGTGGGATAATCCAGCGCCAGATCGAAGACTTTCAGCCCGAGATCATAGGCGACACAGATCTGATTGATCGCAGCCCCTCCGGCCGCAAAGTTCTCGACCATCTGCTGCGTCACCGCTGGCGGAAACGGCGTAATTCCCTGCCTGGTGACGCCGTGATTACCGGCAAAGATCGCCACCAGCGGCCGGTTGACGGCAGGGGTGCGACCCGTCCAGGCGGCAAGCCAGAAGGCGATTTCCTCGAGCCGTCCGAGCGCGCCCGGCGGCTTGGTCAGTTGCGCGTCACGTTCGCGCGCCGCGACCAGCGCACGGGCATCCGGCCCCGGCAGGTCACGAAGCAGGGTACGGAAATCGTCGAACGGCAGGCCTGAAACGCTCATCTGTGCGGTTTTCCTATGAATCCGGGTATTCTTGTTTTCACGCAAACCACTTGTTTGCGTCGAGCAAATCAGCTTCTTTGCGGGTCGCAACTCTCTTAAAGCGGGCCGACGAGGCGAACAACTCCAAAAGCGCCCCGTGACCATAAGGTGCGACCATAAGCCGAGACCATAAGCCGAAACCTACGGCAGAACGAAGCAGAATGAACATCAAGGACCTTGCGGTCGATACCGCCCGCGCCGTCGCCTTCCTCAGCCGCATTCCGATGCCGCAATCGCTGTTCAAAGCCTATGACGGCAGACTCGGTAGGCTGGTGCGGGCTTTTCCCTTCGCCGGCATCGTCATCGGCTTCGTCCCCGCGCTTGCTCTCCTGCTGCTTTTGGGGCTGCATGCCGATCCGCTGATGGCGGCCCTGATCGCGCTTTCGATCCAGGTTCTCGCCACCGGCGCGCTGCACGAGGACGGGCTGGCCGATACGGCCGACGGCATTGGCGGCGGCAAGAGCCGCGAGCACAGCCTCGTCATCATGAAGGACAGCCGGATCGGCACCTATGGAGCGATAGCGCTGATCCTCTCCTTCGCGATCCGCGCCGCAGCACTTGCCGCCATCGCCCGCCACGCAACGCCGCTCACATCAGCCCTTGCCATTCCCGCCGTCGCGGCGCTTAGCCGCGGCGCCATCGCCTGGCACTGGCAGCGGTTGCCGCCGGCAAAAGCCGATGGCGTGGCCGCCTCGACCGGCCAGCCGGACGAGACGGCGATGCAGATTGCGCTCGCTTCGGCTGGCCTCGTTGCAGCGCTGCTGATCTGGCCTGCTTTCGGCCTGCGGCCGCTGGTCGCAAGCCTGCTTGCCACCGGCATCGCGGGGCTTGCCTTCACCGCCTTCATCCGCCGCAAGCTTGCCGGCCACACCGGCGACACGCTGGGCGCAATGCAGCAAATTTGCGAGATCGCCAGCCTTTGCGCCCTTGCCACGGCTCTTTGAAACTCCGATATATCGCTCATGCAAACACCCTGCATTCACCTCTGCTCCCTGGATTCAGCCACCGGATTTTGCGCCGGATGCGGCCGGACTCTTCGGGAAATCGGCAGCTGGGTGAGCTACTCCGACACCGAGAGAAGACGGATCATGGCGTTGCTGCCGGCAAGGCTTGCGGGCGCCGCCGCGGTGTCGAACCACGGGGAAACAGGCCTTTCCGGCCGGCCGGAGCGGCCTTTATGATCCGTTTGACCGTCTTCCTCGTCGTCATCGGCCTCGGCCTTGCCGTGCTGATCGTCAACAATGACAGCAGCCGGATCCTCGGCCTGCAGAGCGATGACTTCGGCCGTGTCGTCTACCTGCTGCCGATCGCGCTGATGCTGTCGGCCGGCATCTGGGCGAGCCGGCGCAGCATTGGCGAAACGATGCGCCAGATGATGATCTGGCTGGTGATCATCCTGGCGCTCGTCACGGTCTATCTCTATCGTCAGGAAGCACTCGGCGTCGGCAACCGGCTGCTCGCCGGCCTCGTTCCCGGCCGCGCCGTCGTCGTCACCACCAGCGAACGCGGCCAGGAGATCATCCTGCACAAGCTGCTGAACGGCCATTTCGAAGCCGATGTCGCTGTCAACGGCCAAACGATCCAGATGCTCGTCGATACCGGCGCCAGCATGGTGGCGCTGTCGCGCGAAGATGCCGAGCGGATCGGCATCGATCTCTCCCGCCTCACC
Source organism: Rhizobium phaseoli (assembly GCF_010668805.1). Lineage (GTDB taxonomy): Bacteria > Pseudomonadota > Alphaproteobacteria > Rhizobiales > Rhizobiaceae > Rhizobium > Rhizobium phaseoli_A. The sequence goes on from NZ_WUFT01000011.1 coordinate 7,528, forward strand.
TATTCCATGACCGTCATGACCGCCAATGGTCGCGGCCGCGCAGCCCCCGTCACGCTCGACCAGGTGGCGATCGGCCCGATCGTCCGCAACAATGTCGCAGCCAGCGTCGCCGAGGACGGCCGGCTCGACCAGAGTCTGCTCGGCATGAGCTTCCTGGAAACGCTGGGCTCGCTGCAGATGCAGACCGACGAGCTGCGCCTGCGCGACTAAGCCGCTGCGCTCACGATCTACCGTCGCCTCGGCTTTACGGCAGCGGTCGGATCTGTCACCTTTACGCGCAATAACAAGACCACAAAGAGCAAAAAGAAACTCCTAGTCTGGTGGCACCGCATGTTCGACCGGCATTCGCGTAAGGCGAAGGCCTTGATCCATGGGTGCGACAGGAGTTCGCGATGAATTCACTCTGGCCGATCGTCATCGGCGGTATTCTGCCCGCCATTTTCTGGGGTGTAACCGCCATCTTCCAAAAACAGAGTGCAGCTGCCGCCACCGGCTCAGCTGTCTATCTGATTGCCTTCGGCACCGCTTGCGCGCTTGCGGGCCTGGTCGCCGCGTTGATCTGGCGCCCGGCTCCCTGGACGGCTGAAGGTCTTGGTTTTGCCGCCACCGCGGGCGCCTGCTTCGCCGTCGGCACCGGTCTCATCAGCTTTGCACTCTTCGCTTACGGCGTCCCCGTCTCGAAACTCGCCCCGATCTGGAGCTGCAACGTGCTGGTAACGCTGGCAATCGGCGCCCTGTTTCTCGGCGAAGCCGCCGAGCTGAACCTAATGAAGCTCGGCGCCGGCACCCTCCTCATCATCTCAGGCGCCCTGCTGGTCAGCAGCGCCTGAGGGGCGCAACACAGACGAACCCTTCGTCGCCAAAATTCTCCTGCGTTGCAGCAGGTTCCGCTTTGTTGATATCCTGCGACAAGGCGGCTGCGCGCCCACCGGAGCTTCAGATGAATCCACGACAATTGAAGACATTCCTTGCAGCGATTCGGCATGAAAATCTCACCCGCGCCGCCGCCGAGGTCAATCTCGCCCAATCGAGCCTCAGCGACCAGATACAGGCGCTGGAGGAAGAACTCGGCGTCGAACTCCTCTTCCGCTCCCGCCAGGGCGTCGCCCCGACACCGGCAGGGGCAGCGCTGAAGGCCTATGCGGAGGAGATCCTGGCGCTGAATGATGAGGCGAAAGCCGCCGTCCGGGTTGCCGCCGGCCGCGCCGAAACATCAATCGCCTTGGGTACATTGGAAACGATAGCCGCCGAAAAGCTGGCACCCTGGCTCTCCCTCTTCGGTAGGCAGAACCCCGACCTCGGTCTCAAACTCAAGATCGGCGGCAGTGGCGAGCTTCGTGCGCAATTGCAGCACGGCTTGATCGACGTCGCCTTCACCTTCGATCGCGGCCAGCAGGACGAGCGCTTCGCGACGCGCCATATCTCCAGCGAGCCGCTGGTGTTGATCGCCGGCCGCGGCTCGCAGGCCCCAGCATTTGAAAGTCTCGCAGCGCTGAGCACGGCACCCTTCGTCGCGACCGAAACCGGCTGCGTTTATCGCTACCTTTTCGATACAGCCTTTGCCGAGGCGGGCGTGACTGCGCCGCTCATCGTAACGGAAGCTGACAGCATCGCGACGATAATCCGGCTCGTTGCATCCGGCGCCGGTTACGGTCTGGTCCCGCGACTTGCGGTCGGCCCGGCCGCTGCGCGCAGCGACGTCGTCGAACTGCCCTGGCCGGGCGCCCCCCCGACCGCCGCGCTGGTGATGATGTGGCGGCGCCGGCGCATTCAGCCAGAGGCGCTCACCCTCCTGCTGCAATCGGCCAGCGAACACCTTTCACCCGTCAGACCAGCCGATGCCCGCCTTCGACATGCAGGATAGTGCCTGTGCTGAAACCGTTACCGATCAGGAAGCGGATCGCATCGGCGATATCCTCCGGCTGGCCGACACGTCCGGCCGGCAGGCGCTGCGCCATCGCGTCGAGCGTTGCCTGCTTGGCGTCACCAGCAACAACGCTCCAGATCGGCGTATCCACCCATCCCGGCGACACGGCATTGATACGGATCGGTGCCAATTCGACGGCAAGCGCCCTGACCAGACCTTCAAGCGCCGCATTGACGGCGGCGACCACCGATCCGCGCGCCGCCGGCCGATAGGCCGCGATACCTGACGTAAAGGTGATCGATCCTGACGGCGGCAGATGGGCGGCGCCATATTTCGCCAGCAGCAGCGGCCCGTAGAACTTGCTCTCGACTACCCGTTGCGCTGCAGCAAGCTCGATCGACGGCAGCAACTGATAGGCGCCTTCTATATCGGCGGCCGTGCTGACGATATGATTGACCGGTTCACTATCCCGAAACAGCGCCGCGACCTCCTCCTCCCGCGATATATCGACGGCGCACGTCCCGAGTTTTGGATGGTCGTCGAGGTGGCGGCAAGCCGCCGCAAGCCTCTCTTTGCTGCGCCCAGCGATCGTCACCGACGCCCCCTCATCGAGCAGGCGCCTGGCAAGCGCCAGTCCCATTCCCGAACTGCCGCCGACGATCACCACATTCGCACCTTCGATCCTGATTTCAGTCATCTCGCATCTCCATTTGAATGGGAGAGCAGATGCCTCGGGTCGAAGCGGAAGACAAACGGGAGAAACCGATAGCATCATCGGCTTTCCCGATGATGCTATTCAGGAAGCGATCAATTGCGCAGCCGGTAGCCGGTCTTGAAGATCCAGCCGAGTGTTCCGAGGCAGGCCACCAGAAATACCGTGATCATCCCCAGGCTGATCGCCGGGTTGACATCGGCGATCCCGTAAAAGCTCCAGCGGAAACCGCTGACGAGATAGAGCACCGGATTGAGGTGGCTGACCGCCTGCCAGAAGGGCGGCAGCATATTGACCGAATAGAAGCTGCCGCCAAGGAAGGTCAACGGCGGCACGACCAGCATGGGAATGAGGTTCAGCTGTTCGAAATTGCCGGCCCAGATGCCGATCATGAAGCCGAACAGGCTGAAGGTGATTGCCGTCAGCAGGAAGAACAGGATCATCATGAAGGGATGTTCGATCCTGACATCGACGAAGAGATTGGCTGTCAGGAGGATGATGAAGCCGATGAGCATCCCCTTGGTCGCCGCCGCCCCGACATAACCGAGCAGGATTTCCGTCATCGCCACCGGCGCCGACAGCACCTCATAGATCGTGCCGGTGAATTTCGGGAAATAGATGCCGAAGGAGCCGTTGCTGATGCACTGGCCGAGCAACGTCAGCATGATCAGGCCCGGCGTGATGAAGGCGCCGTAGGACACGCCCTCCACCTCCTGGATGCGTGAGCCGACCGCAGCACCGAAGACGATGAAATAGAGCGAGGTCGAAATCACGGGCGAGATGACGCTTTGCAGCAGCGTGCGCCGCGTGCGCGCCATCTCGAAGAAATAGATCGATTTGATCGCCTCGACGTTCATTTGTCTGCTCCTACCAGCGCCACGAAGATGTCTTCGAGCGTGCTCTGCCGCGTCGAGAGATCCTTGAAATGGATATTGTTTTCGCCGAGCCGGGTCAGCAGCGTGGCGATGCTCTCCTGCTCGTTGTCGGCGTCGAAGTCGTAGGTCAGCCGGCTGCCGCCGGCTTCCAGCGTCAGTCCGTTGCCGGCAAAACATTCCGGGAGCCGCTCGAGCGGCTCGGTAAGATCGAGGATCAGCTGCTTGCGGCCGAGCTTGGCCATCAGCGCCGCTTTGTCTTCGACGAGCAGCAATTGTCCGCCATTGATCACACCGACGCGGTCGGCGATCTCCTCGGCCTCCTCGATATAATGGGTGGTCAGGATGATGGTGACGCCGGAGGCCCGAAGCTCCTGAACGACATTCCACATATCCTTGCGCAGCGTCACGTCGACACCGGCTGTGGGTTCATCGAGGAAGAGAATATCCGGCTCATGCGAAAGCGCCTTGGCGATCAACACCCGCCGCTTCATGCCGCCTGACAGCTGACGCAGCATGTTGTCCTTCTTGTCCCAGAGCGAAAGCGCGCGCAGCACTTTCTCGATATGAGCGGGATTGGCTTTCTTGCCGTGCAGCCCGCGCGAAAAGCTGACCGTATTGAACACCGTCTCAAATTGATCGGTGGTCAGTTCCTGCGGCACCAGCCCGATCATTCCGCGGGTGGCGCGGAAATCCTTCACGACATCGTTGCCGGCGACCAGCACTTTGCCGCCGCTCGGATTGGCGATGCCGCAGATGATCGAAATCAACGTCGTCTTGCCCGCGCCGTTTGGCCCGAGCAATGCCAGGATCTCACCCTTCTCGACGTCGAGGTTGATGCCTTTCAGGGCCTCGAACCCATTGGCGTAGGTCTTGGTGAGATTCTGAACGGAAATAATGGGGGCCATGCGATACTCTTGCGGATTCTTAAGTGTTACTTCGGCCCGCTATATAGGCCCTTCATGACGCTTTGACATCCTTGAAGACGTGAACACAGCATTCGCGCCCCGCTAACACCACGGCCGTTGACGCAGCCGGCCGGCTGACACAGCCAGCATCGGGTCTTTGCCACGCGCTGCTCCCTTCGGCGAAAAGAAAGGCCGCAGCCGGTTTCGGATGTCATCATCCGGTGATCTTCATGTTCGATAAGAAAGCCGAGGCCAGCACCGGCATCCGCCCCGCCGCCCACCCCTTTGCGGAGCCGTCTCCGGGTGTTCTCGTTGCACCCTTTTTCCGCTGCCTCGGCATGTAGTGAAAGTTATTGTTCAGTCACGAAGTGCTTGGAACCGGCGAGCATCCCCTGTTCAGCCGCGTTCGTCTTAGCCGGCCCCGCGCCGGCTTTCTTTTTTTGGGCTGGGGCGTAGGCCAAAGGCCGGAGCCTCGAAAGACGAGGGCGGGTGCAGCGGCGGTTCCCCCTCACAACTCGTCATAATTGAACCAGTCGAAATCCGCGACCTTCCCTCGCCCTGACGTATCGAAAGCAAACACACCGGCGAAAGCGCCGGTGAACGAGCCGTGTTCGCCGCGTCCGCCTTCGTCGGAAATCACGCCGGCGTCGAGGACCGGGCCGATCGGCTGCCAGGCGCCCTTGCCTTCGGTCTGCCAGAAGAATTGCAGGTCGTTCTCGCGGATTTCCATGGCGAGCTGGACGCGGCCCTCGGCAGCAATCGCCACACCGCCTTCGGCGGGGAAGCTCAGGCGTCCGTTCGGATAGTCGCCGTTGCAGGAGAGGATTGTCACGCAACGGCCGAGTGTCTCGTGCAGCGTTACCGCGACGGCGTGAAATTTATGGCGGTTATAGTAGTGCGTCAGCCCTGCCACCTGCTGATAGGTGTCGGGCGAGAATTCGACCACGGTCTCGGCGCGGAAGCTGTGATGCTCCTGTCGGCGGGCGACCAGCGACTGCTCGAACCAGGAGCCGATGCTTTCGCGCCCAATCAGCCTGAGATGGCCGGGGCGGTCCGTCAGATTGAAGATGCGCGCGGGCTCGGGCGTGCGCAGCCACTGGAAATCGGCCGGCAGCGCGCCGCCGTCAAAGCTGTATTCGCTGCGCATCGGTTTTTCCGCAGGCATGGCATTAAAGAGACCCGGCACATCGACATCGGGCACTGAGGTGCCATTTTCGAGATAGAGCCAGTCGTCGTCGCGCCAGACGCATTTCTGTAAGCTCGTCTCTCGCCCCAGCGTGCAGCGCCGCTTCGGCGGCAGCGGCCGGCCGCAAAGATGGGTGTGATAGGCCTCACCGTCTGATGTCTCGACATATTGGCCATGCCCTGCCCGCTGCAGCACCGCGCCGGGATGGTCCTTGGAGGTGATGAGATGCATGTTCGGATGCATCTCATAGGGTCCGTCGATGTTGCGCGAGCGCGCCATGGTGACGGCGTGGTCGTAACCGGTGCCACCCTCGGCGGTGGTCAGATAATACCAGCCGTTCTTCTTGAAGAGATGCGGGCCCTCGACGAGGCCGAGCGGGCTGCCGGCAAAGATGTTTTTGAGCGGCCCTTTCAGCACCTTTGTCGCCGGGTCCCATTCCTGCAGCAGGATGCCATCGAAGGCCGGCGATTTTGGCGAACCGCCATAGCTCTCGGTGCGGTGGTTCCACTGCATGTTGAGGAACCACTTGCGGCCGTCGTCATCATGGAACAGCGAGGGATCGAAGCCGGAGGAATTGACATAGACGGGATCGGACCATTCGGCCTCGATCGAGGGCGCCGTGACAATGTAGTTCGGCGCATCCTTGAAACTGCCGTCGAAACGCTTGACGTCGGTATAGACCAGCCAGAACTGCCCGTCGGCGTAGGAAAGACAGGGCGCCCAGATGCCGCAGCTGTCGGGATTGCCGCGCATGTCGAGCTGCGATCGGCGCTCGAGCGGCCGGCGCACCAGCGTCCAGTTCACCAGGTCGCGCGAATGATGGATCTGCACGCCGGGATACCATTCGAAGGTCGAGGTGGCGATGTAATAATCCGCGCCGACGCGGCAGATCGACGGATCGGGGTTGAACCCGGGCAGGATGGGATTGCGGATCATAGGTGCGGCCTCCTCCTAGACTATTGCTGTGGTACGTACGTCAGATGAAGGCGGTTATCTCGCCTCCCCACCCTCATTCCTGTGCTCGTCACAGGAATCCAACCGCCGCGCGTCTGCGCGGCGAGAAGAGTTTTTCCAACCCAAGGACTTGGGCTGGCTGGATCTCTGTGACATCCCTCGGGCGAAGCCCTGAGAACACAGAGATGAGGGAGGGTGTGGCAAAAGACTGCCCGAACTCCGGGTCTTAAATTACCTCGACCTGCCCTATTCCCGCTCCGCCGACTTCGCCCACAGATTGATATCCGCCTCACGGGCATAAACATCGATCTCCGCGAGCTCCTCAGCCGTGAATTCCAGATTATCCAGCGCCTTGACGCAATCGACGATCTGCGACGAGCGGCTGGCGCCGATCAGCGCCGAGGTCACGCGTCCCCCGCGCAGCACCCAGGCGATCGCCATTTGCGCCAGCGTCTGGCTGCGCCTTTCGGCGATCCCGTTGAGCTTGCGAATATTGTCGATGATCGAAGGGCGAATGAAATCGCGCTTCAGGAAATGGTTTTGCGCAGCGCGACTGTCTTCGGGAATGCCACCGAGATATTTCGTCGTCAGCATGCCCTGGGCGAGCGGCGAGAACACGATCGAGCCCATGCCGACCTCATCGAGCGTATCGAGCAGCCTGTCGTCCTCGACCCAGCGATTGAGCATCGAATAGCTCGGCTGATGGATCAGGCACGGCGTGCCGAGATCCTTGAGGATCGCGGCGGCTTCGCGCGACCGCTGCGAATTATAGGAGGAGATGCCGACATAGAGCGCCCGGCCGGAGCGAACAATGTAATCGAGCGCGCCGCAGGTTTCTTCGAGCGGCGTTTCCGGGTCGAAGCGGTGCGAATAGAAGATATCGACATAGTCGAGGCCCATGCGCTTCAGGCTCTGGTCGCAGGAGGCGATCAGGTATTTTCGGCTGCCCCACTCGCCATAGGGTCCCGGCCACATGTCGTAACCGGCCTTGGAGGAGATGATCAGTTCGTCGCGAAGCCCGGAAAATTCGGTGCGCAGGATCTCGCCGAAAGCAGTCTCGGCGCTGCCGGGAGGCGGACCGTAATTGTTGGCGAGATCGAAGTGGGTAATGCCGAGATCGAAGGCGGTGCGGCACATGTCGATCTTTCGGTCATGCGACGTGTCGCCGCCGAAATTGTGCCATAGGCCGAGCGAGACGGCCGGCAGCTTCAGGCCGGAACGGCCCGTGCGGTTATATTTCATTTTCGAATAACGGTCTGCGGCTGGTTGCCAGCTCATAAAACTCTCCTGCAAAAATATCGGTCTTGATGTTCCGCGAGTGCCTGCTTCATACACCATAGGCGATTTTGGCGAACACCCTGTACTTTCGTCACGCTCGGCCGCATGCCGAACATCTACCGCGCTGTTTGCAGATCCTCGGCACAAGGCCGAGGATGACGAGTTGGACGGGCGCCCGGCAGACCCCGGGCATCACCCTATCACTTCAACAACGCCTGCGCCTCTTCGATACCGAGCGCGGCCGGCTGGGTGCAGGTCGTGCTCAGGTCGATGAAACGGCCTTCCTCGCCCGATTTCAGGATCGAGGTCATAACGTCGACGCCGTGCAGCGTGCGGTCGAGCGAGCAGCGTGCGTCGCGGCCCGCAATCAGCGCCATCGCCATGTCGGCAAGACCGGCAGTGCGGTAATTGGCGCGCGATCCGTTCGGGCTTTCCTGGTTGATCTTGCCGAACGGATGCTCCCAGGCGTCGAGCGGCTTGATCTCCTTGTCGCGGCCGCTTGCCTCGACGACACCGCCGAAGAAGTTCGGGTCCGGCACGTAGAGCGAGCCGTCGGTGCCGTAGAGCTCCATGTTGGCATGGCGATGCGACCAGACATCCCAGCTCGCCGTCAACGTCACGGTGGCGCCGTTGACGAATTCGAGCAGCGCCTGGATCGTCGTCGGCGTCTTGACCGGGATGATCTCGCCGTTGCGCGGCTGGCTGGTGATGGTGCGGGTCGGCGACGCCATCGAGGTCATGCTGCCGACACGTTTGACCGGGCCGATCAGGTTGATCAGGTTGGCAATGTAATAAGGCCCGAGATCGAGGATCGGGCCGCCGCCCGGCAGGAAGAAGAAATCCGGGTTCGGATGCCACATCTCCATGCCGGGGCTCATCACGTAGCAGGCGCCCGACGTCACCCGGCCGATACCGCCGTCGTCGATGAACTTGCGGGCGAGCTGATGGGCGCCGCCGAGGAAAGTGTCGGGCGCGCAGCCGACCGCAAGGTTCTTTGCCTTGGCGATGCGGCGAAGCTCTTCGCCCTCTTCGAGCGAAAGCACCAGCGGCTTTTCGGAATAGACGTGTTTTCCGGCCTCGATGATCGCCTTCGACACTCGGAAATGCGCATCCGGGATCGTCAGGTTGACGACGACGTCAATCTCGTCATTGGCAAGAAGCGCGTCGATCGTCTGCGCTTTGATGCCATATTCCTTGGCGCGCGCCTCGGCCGCCTGGACGTTGATATCGGCGCAAGCGAGCACCTTCAGCCCCTTGAAGAGCGGTGCCAGCGAAAAGTAGGTGGTGGAGATGTTGCCGCATCCGATGATGCCGACGCCAAGTTCCCTGGTCATGATGTGCCTCAATAAGTCTGGAAGGATGCAATCGAGCGGCTGATATTGCGGTCGATATCTTTCGGGTTGTCATGTTCGACGACGAAGTGCTTGGCCTTGGTGGCGCGCAACGCCGTCATCAGCTTCGCCCACTCGACCTTGCCGTGGCCGACATCGGCCCAGCCGTCTTCATCCGTCGCTTCGCCGGCCGGCGCGATGTCCTTGACATGCACGGCGGTGATCCGCGGTCCGAGCTTTTCAACCCAGGCGAAAGGATCGGCGCCGCCGCGGATGACCCAAGCGATGTCGGCTTCCCAGGAAATGTCAGGCGCGCCTTCGAAGATGCGCTCGATCGGCCGCGAGCCATCCTGCAGCTTAAAGAATTCGAAGTCATGATTGTGCCAGCCGAATTCATAGCCGGCATCCTTGTAGGGCTTGCTCATCTCCTGCAGGCGCTTGCCGAAGGCGACCCAGCCGTCGGCATCGGTGGGGCGCTGGTCAGCGGCCAGATGCGGCGCATAGATCGAATCCATGCCGAGAGTCTTGGCAATGTTCAGCGACTTCTGCACGTCCTTCTCCAGGAAATCGGGGCTGAAATGACCGGTCGCCATGACCAGGCCGTTCTTGTCGAGATCGGCGCGAAGGCTCTTCAGGCCGGCATCGTCGAGATCGGCATAGATGCCGCCGAAGCCCTCGACCTCGGCATAACCTGCCTTGCCAAGCTTTTCGAAAATAGCCGAATACGGCTGGAAGTTGCGGGCGCTATAAAGCTGGTAGCTGAGTTTCGTCATCATGTTCTCCTTGGGCCTCGTGCCCATTCTTGCAAAGATCAATCCGCCGACTGGCAGGAATGCAGGTCATACAACCGGAACTCCGGAAACGCGCCGCGATCGAGCGGCCGTGCCGGAATAAAGGTGATGCGGCGGCTTTCACCGGCCGCAAGATCGAAGGCGTTGTCGGAATATTTGCCGTCGGTCTCCGTCTCGATCATCACGAAGAGCGCAAGTCCCCTGGCGGTGACGTTGATATCGATCGCGCCACTCTCCTCGACATAGTCGTGGGTGACCGTCAGGCCCGAAGGCTCCAATTCCAGCGCCTTATAGGTGCCGTTGACATAATGTCCCTCGCCGCCCATGCCGTTCGACGCGGTGAAATGCCAGGCAAGCAGCGTGTCGGCGGGAATGTCGGAGACGTCGATGCTCGCCGCCGTCACCGCCGCATCCGGCGAGCACACGGCTTGCACGTCTTTCAGGTGCAGGCGTTCGCCCTTCATCGTCAGAGCCGAGATCGAAAGATCGATACTGACATCAGCAAGCGTGTCGTTGACCAGCGAGAAGCGGATCGTCTTGCCGTCCTCGGAAGGAATGGCGGCGACCGCGACCGGCTGAAAGAAGCGCTTGACGAGATAATGCATCGCCTTCCAGCGGCCGCCATAGTCGAGGCTCGACCACGAGGCGACCGGCCAGGTGTCGTTGAGCTGCCAGTAGATCGTGCCCATGCAATGGGGTTTGAGCGAGCGCCAATATTCCACCGCCGTCTTGATCGCCAACCCCTGCTGGATCTGCGAGAGATAGACGAAGTTCGGAAAATCCTTGGGGAAACGGAAATAGCGGAACATCGTGCCGGCGATGCGTTCATTGCCGCCGGCATTCTTCTGGTGCAGCTCCATCACCGGGGAAGCGACGTTCATGTCCTTCTCCTCGGCATAGGTCTTGATGACGGGCAGCGAGGTATAGGACTGGAAGCCGAATTCCGAGCAGAAGCGCGGCCGCACCGAACGATAATTGTCGAACGACTTGTTCTCGTGCCAGACCGACCAGTAATGCATGTCGCCGGAGCCATCGGCATGCCAGGCATCGCCGAAATCGAGATAGCCCGAAGCCGGGCTCGACGGCCACCAGAGCGCGCCGGGCAGCGCCTTTTTCACCGCCTGCTCGATCGTGCGGTTAAGACGGTCGTAGGAGACGAGATAGCGGTCGCGGTCTTTCCGCGATTCCTCGAACCAGGTGAGCGCTCCCACAAGCTCGTTGTCGCCGCACCAAAGCACGATCGAGGGATGCGAGGAGAGCCGCCGCACCTGGTAAGCGACCTCGATCGTCACATTGTCGAGGAAATCGTCGGTCGAGGGGTAAAGATTGCAGGCGAACATGAAGTCCTGCCAGACCATCAGGCCCAGACGGTCGCAGAGATCGTAGAAATGATCCTGCTCGTAGAAGCCGCCCCCCCAGACGCGGATCATGTTCATGTTGGCGGCCTTGGCCGATTGCAACAGGTCCTCGGTCTTTCCCGGCGAAGAGAGCGAAAACAGCGCGTCGGCCGGAATCCAGTTGGCGCCGCGGCAGAAGATTTCGCGGCCGTTGACCTTGAAGGCGAAGCGGCTGCCGGATGCATCCGGCGTGGTGATCAGCTCGATGGTGCGAAGGCCGATCTGCTTCGTCACCTCATCGGTCGGCAATTCGACGGACAGGCTGTAGAGCGCCTGCTCGCCGCTGCCCGATGGCCACCATAGGCGCGGATTGTCGATATGGAAGAGATGGTTGACATGGGTCTCGCCATGGACCCCGACATCGAGCCGCACGCGCTCGCCATCGAGATCGAAATAGACCTGGGCAACGCTTGGCCTCTTGGAATAGAGCGTCGCGGTCACCGTCAAATCGACTGAACCGTCGAAATTATGAGTTTGGCGGGTGACCACATGTTCGATGCGCGCGGTCTCGAGTTTTTTCAGCGCGATCGTGCCGTAGAGGCCGAACGGCGCAATGGCAATATTCCAGTCCCAGCCGAAATGGCATTGCGGCTTGCGCAGCATGTTGCCGTCCGGGATCGGCGAATTGCCCGTGCTGTAGGGAATATAGAAAGGCTGCTTCTTCTGACGTTCCGCGCCCACAGCAGGGTTGGAGGCGAAGACGATACGGATGACGTTATCGCCGGATTTCAGCATGCTGGAAACATCGGGCCGGTAGCGGCGGAAGCTGTTGTCGGCTTCGAGCGCCAGAAAGCCATTGACGTAGACGCTGGCGACCGTGTCGAGATAATCGATATCGAGATACCAATCGCCCTCGACCTCCGGAAGCGGAAAGCTGCGCTCGACCGCCCATTCACGCGTCGCAACCCACTGCACCTTTTCCTCGTTGCGGCCGAAATAGGGATCGGGGATCAGGCTCGCGCGGTGGAGCGCCGTATGCACGTCGCCCGGCAGGATGATCGCGGCGCGAATCTCGCCGTCGACGGAGGCGAGCTGCCACGAACCGGAAAGGTCGATGTTGGAGGTGGTCGATTGTTGCGTCACGATATCGTTTCCGATTTTGAAAAGGATTGTGGTCTTGAAGGAAGGGCAAATGTCACCGTTCGGCGGCCTTCACCTAGTCGTTCGTCAGAGACGTTTCGTTTTTCTCCTCATCCGCCCACCCCGCTCTCCGTCATCCTCGGGCTTGACCCGAGGATCTACACCGCATCCACCTGCGGCAGCGGGCATGGATCCTCGGGTCAAGCCCGAGGATGACGGAGAGCGGGGTTGGCCTTTTCGTCAAACTCGCTCCGGCTAGTGGCCTCGATCCACAGAACTCTCTAAAGTCGCAACTCGCTCTCGGCATCGAAGACCGAGGCGACCGTCATGTCGAAGTTGAGTTTCACCTTGGCCCCGACATTGAAGCGGCGCGCGCCGTTGACGCGTACCGACATCGTGTGACCGGCATGTTTCAGCCACAGAAGATTGTCCGCGCCCATCGGCTCCTCGATATCGACGGTGGCGTCATGTTCTTCGCCGCCGGCATTTTCGTTGACCTTGATGTGCTCGGGGCGAACGCCGAGCACCACCTTGCGGCCGGGCTGCAGCGTCTCGCTGGCGTCGTAGGCGGCGAGCGAGAAAATGACGCCGTTGGCGGAAAAGGCAATGCCGTCGCCCGATTTGACCAGCTCGCCGTGCAGGAAGTTCATCGACGGCGAGCCGATGAAGCCGGCAACGAACAGATTGCGCGGCTTATTGTAGATCGTCGTCGGATCGTCGAGCTGCTGGATGATGCCGCTCTTCATGATGGCGATACGGTCGGCGAGCGTCAGCGCCTCGATCTGGTCGTGTGTGACGTAGATCATTGTGTTCTTCAGCGACTGGTGCAGGCGCTTGATTTCGACACGCAATTCCGAGCGCAGCTTGGCGTCGAGGTTGGACAGCGGCTCGTCGAACAGGAAGACGTCGACATCGCGCACCAGTGCCCGGCCGATCGCCACGCGCTGGCGCTGGCCGCCGGAAAGCTCGGCCGGCTTGCGCTTCAAGAGCGGCTGGATCTGCAGGATTTCGGAGGCACGCGCCACGCGTTTGTCGATCTCGGCCTGCGGCACCTTGGCGACGCGAAGGCCGAAGGAAAGGTTCTTTTCAACCGTCATCTGCGGATAAAGCGCATAGGACTGGAAGACCATGCCGATGCCGCGGTCCTTCGGTTCTTCCCAGGTGACGTTTTTGCCCTTGATGAAGATCTGCCCTTCCGAAGCGTCGAGCAGGCCGGCAATGCAGTTCAACAAGGTCGACTTGCCGCAGCCGGACGAGCCGAGCAGCACCAGGAATTCACCGTCGTTGATGTCGAGGTTCAAGTCCTTGAGGACGCTGACCGCACCGAAATTCAGCGACAGATCCCTGATGGAGACGCTTGAGTTGGAGACACTTGAATTCATGTTCATGGGATCAACCCTTCACTGCGCCGGCGGCGATGCCACGGACGAAAAGCCGTCCCGACACGAAATAGACGATCAACGGCACGAGACCCGTCAGGATCGTCGCGGCCATGTTGACGTTGTATTCCTTCACGCCCTGGACGGAATTGACGATGTTGTTGAGCTGCACGGTCATCGGATAGGTGTCCGGCCGGGTAAAGACGACGCCGAACAGGAAGTCGTTCCAGATGCCTGTCACCTGCAAGATCATAGCGACGACGAAGATCGGCAGCGACATCGGCACCATGATCTTCAGGAAGATCTGCCAGAAACCCGCGCCGTCGACGCGTGCCGCCTTGAACAGTTCTTCCGGCAAAGATACGAAATAATTGCGAAACAGCAGCGTCAGGATCGGCATGCCGAAGATCGAATGCACGATGACGAGGCCGCTCAGCGTGCCGTAAAGGCCGATTTCGCGAAGGATGATGACGATCGGATAGATCATTACCTGATAGGGAATGAACGCCCCGACGATGAGGATCGAGAAGAACATCTCGGACCCCTTGAAGCGCCAGTTTGCCAATGCATAGCCGTTCACCGAGGCGATGGCGATCGAGATGACGACCGACGGCACCGTGATGCGCACCGAGTTCCAGAACCCGCGCGACAGTCCATCGCAGTTCAGCCCGGTGCAGGCCTGCGCCCAGGCCTTCACCCAGGGTTCGAAGGTAATCTCCATCGGCGGCGAGAAAATGTTGCCGAGCCGGATTTCCGGCATGCCCTTCAGCGACGTCACGACCATCACGTAGAGCGGCAGCAGATAGTAAAGCGCCGCCACAGCCAGCGTGCCATAGAGCATGATGTTGCGCGACGACAGCGCCGGGCGCGGCTTCGCGCCGCTCGGGCCTTCGCCAAGTCTCGGTGCAACGGCGTCGACGCCGGCGGCAACGGTGTTGAGAGTTCCTGTATCAGCCACGCTTGCGCCCTCCACCGAATTCCAAATAGGCCCACGGGACGATAATGATCGCGACCGTCACCAGCATCATCGTCGAGGCGGCAAAACCCTGCCCCAGGTTCTGCGCCTGGAACATGTAGTCGTAGACATACTTCGCCGGCACTTCCGATGAGATTCCTGGACCGCCGGATGTCTGGGCGACGACGAGATCGTAGACCTTGACGATACCAGAAGCGATGATGACGATCGTCGTGATGAAGACCGGCCGCATCATCGGAATGACGATGAAAAGATAGGTCTTCCACATCGGAATGCCGTCGACGCGCGCCGCTTTCCAGATGTCCTCGTCGATGCCGCGCAAGCCGGCAAGCATCAGGCACATGACCAGCCCCGTTCCCTGCCATAGCGCCGCGATCAGGATGCCATAGATAACGATTTCAGGCGTGTAGAGCGGATTGAAGGTGAAGCTCTCCCAGCCGAGCGAACGCACAACCGACTGAACGCCGAAATCGGGGTTCAGAATCCACTGCCAGACGAGGCCCGTCACGATGAAGGACAGCGCGAAGGGATAGAGGAAGATTGTGCGGAACGTATTTTCGAAACGGATCTTCTGATCCATCAGCGCAGCCAGCAGGAAACCGATGACCAAGCTGAAGATCAGCGAAAGAACCCCGTAGAGAGCCAGATTCTCGATCGCCGTTACCCAGCGCGGTGCCGCCCAAAGACGCTCATACTGGTCGATCCCGACGAAGCTCAATCGCGGAAGGAGCTTCGAATTGGTGAAGGAATAAAAGACGGTCCAGAGCGTGCCACCGACAAAAATCACCAGCGCTGTTAGGATCATCGGAATGGACGCAATCTTGGCATTCAGATTGCGCAGTAACTTGATTGGCCGGCCTGCTTGCGCTTGACCTGTCATGAACGCTTCTCCTCAAATCGCAACTGCGACCGGTGACAGAACGAGCCTTGCTCGTCTGCCCATCCCTGCCCCCGGGATTTGCCGGGGATGCCGGAAAGACGCCGCCAGCCGAACATCAGTCCGGTGACACGATCCGGCTCTAGAGAAGCCGGATCGCAAAGCGGCGAATCTACCCGATCAATCGGCCGAAGCGATGATCCCAGCGAAACGCTTCTGAGCGTCTTCCGGGGTCATGGACGGATTGGCGAAGAATTCGGAGAAGAGATCTTCCTTCTGCTTCTGGCTGTCTGCCGAAAGCAACTGGTCGGTGCCCTCGATCACGTTGCCCTTGGCCAGGATTTCGAGACCCTTCTTCATGCAATCATTGGCGGCGGCGAGATCGACGTCGCCGCGAACCGGCAGCGAACCCTTCTTCAGGTTGAAGGCAACCTGGGTCTTGGGATCGAGCAGGGTCTTGGCAAGCACCGCCTGCGCCTTGGACTTTTCCTCATCCTTCAGCAGCGGGAAATAGAAGGCATCGCCGCCGGTCGAGATGATCTCGTTCACGCCGAGGCCCGGCAAGCAGGTATAGTCGGAGCCTGCTTTCTGGCCGGCGAGTGCGAACTCGCCCTGCGCCCAATCACCCATGATCTGGCCACCGGCCTTGCCCGTGATGACGAGGTTGGTCGCCTGGTTCCAATCCTGAACGTTGCTGCCCTTGGACATGCGGCGGGCATCGTCGGCGGCCTTGAAGACCTTGGCGATTTCTGGACCGGCAGCAACTTTCGCATCCTTGTCCTTGAAGACCTTGTTGAAGGTATCCTTGCCGGCGACCGCAACCATCAGCACGTCAAACGCGCCTGTCGCCTGCCACGGCTGACCGCCGACGGCGAGCGGAATGATACCGGCCTTTTCGAGAGCCGGGGCGGAAGCGACGAACTCGTCCCAATTCTTCGGAACCTCGACGCCGGCCTTCTTGAAGGCGGCATTCGAAAGCCACAGCCACTGCCAGGAGTGAATGTTGACGGGCGCGCAATAGATCTTGCCGTCGATGGTGCAGGAATCGAGCAGGCTCGCCGGACGGATGATATCCTTCCAGTGCTCCGCGGTCGCCACGTCGGTCAGGTCGCGCATCAGGCCGGCCTGGACGAGTTCCTCAGCCTGGCGGCCATGATTGAACTGCGTGGCGCCCATCGGGTCGCCGCCGGTGATGCGGCTGATCATGATCGGACGGGCAGTGCCGCCGGAACCGGCGATTGCGCCGTCGACCCAATGGTTGCCGGTGGCGTCGAATGCCTTTGCCAGCTCGGCGACGGCGGCCGATTCGCCACCTGATGTCCACCAATGCGTGACTTCGAGATCGGTAGCATTGGCGGCGCCGAACGGAAGCGCGACCGAAGCGGCAAGCATTGCTGCCATAATACGAATTTTCATGAGTTTTCCTCCCTCACTGAAACGTTGCCGGAAAAACTTAGATCAATCGATTTCAGCACGCAACCGCCCGCCGTTAATTTTTTCCGCGACAACGGGAATTACTACTTGTGCCTGTTTCCTGTCGGCCCGACCCTCCCCTCCGAACTGGCATTCCCCTACACGATCTCGCAGATGCACTTTCTCTTTATTATAATGAAAATACACATAAAAATCTCGAAAATCGTCCTCAACTCCGCTGTATCCTCTTCGCAAACGCAAAAAATCAGCGAGCGAACTACGGATTCAACCTACGCACACAATGCTGCAAAGCACACTGGAAAAAGCTCTCGACATTTCTACTGTATCGTTACAGATTGCGCTTCTTAGGGAGGCGCGATTTTGGCAGGCGGCTGGCTTACGGCGCCTGAAAAAGCCTCTATAAGCGACACCAATTCGCGCAAGGCAGGCCTACAGGGATGGAAAACAAGGGAAATTTCGGGCAAGCGGCATCGCCAGCGGCGCGCGAGCGTCCGACGTTGAAGACGATCGCCTTCATGACCGGCCTCGGCGTGACGACAGTGTCCCGCGCCCTGAAGGATGCGCCCGACATCGGGGCTGAGACCAAGGAGCGGGTGCGCATGGTCGCCCGCCAGCTCGGTTACCAGCCGAATAGGGCCGGCGTACGCCTGCGCACCGGCAAGACCAACGTCATCGCCCTGGTCCTCAGCATCGATGAGGAGATCATGGGCTTTTCGAGCCAGATGGTCTTCGGCATTTCCGAGGTGCTGTCCGGCACGCCTTATCATATCGTCGTCACGCCGCATTCCCACAGCAAGGATCCGATGCTGCCGGTGCGCTACATCCTCGATACCGGCTCTGCCGACGGCGTCATCATCTCGCGCATCGAGCCGGACGATCCGCGCGTGCGACTGCTGACCGAACGCGGCATGCCCTTCGCCACCCATGGACGCACCGATGCGGGTCTCAGCCACCCATTCCACGATTTCAACAACGAAGCCTTCGCCCATCAGGCGGTAGAACGGCTGGTCAAGCGCGGCCGGCGGCGCATCGCCCTGCTGCAGCCGCCGAGCAAGCTTACCTATTACGCCCACATCCGCATCGGCTTCCAGACCGGCCTGCACGATTACGGCGCCGAGGAAGTGCCGCTGCGTATCAACAGCGATGCGCCGCTGGCCGATATCCGCGACGTCGTCGAAGTGATGATGCGCTCGGAAAACGCCCCTGACGGCATCGTCTGTTCGGCCGGCAGCGCGGCGATTGCCGTCAATGCCGGCATCGAGGCTGCCGGCAAGGCGCTCGGCCGCGATCTCGACATGGTGGCGAAGCAATCGGTGCCGATCCTGAACTGGATCCGCCCGGAGATCATCACCGTCCAGGAAGACGTGCGCCAAGCTGGCCGCGAAATGGCCAAAGCCGTCATCGCCCGCATCGACGGCGTCGAACCGGAACTGCTGCAGAGCATCAGCCAGCCGATCTGGCCGGAGGGCGGCAGGTAGCGCGAGCGTGGAGGTGGAAGCCTCGCGAGTGACAACGCCCGGCCTCGGCATGTTTCATCCGTCATTTGCCGAGAAAAGCTGCCGGCGGCAGCTCAAGCCCAAAGACGATGTTGCATTGTGCAATCGCCAACCGCTATGTCCTCATCATCATGAAGAAATACGGACGAACCTATCACCTGCCGATTTCACCGGGAGCGACAAGCGACGACAAGGTTATGGCGACGCTTGACGGGCTGATGGTCGGTGATCTCCTCATCACCGAGAAGATGGATGGTGAGAACACGACCATCCATCGACGCGGGTCTCATGCCCGTAGTCCCGATAGCCGTTACCATCCGTCGCGCGATTGGATAAAAGCTTTTGCCGCAGGGATACAGCCGCAACTGGCGGATGGTGAGCGCGTCGTCGGCGAAAATCTCTATGCCCGGCACTCCGTCGGTTATAATGATCTGCGGTCTTATTTCCTCGGCTTCGCCTGGATTATCGACGACGAAGTCCAATCCTGGGATCTGACGCAGACCCGGTTCGAAGAACTGGGCATCGTTCCGGTACCAACTCTGTATCGCGGACCATATAAAGCCGGCCTGTTCGAGGAGACCGCGGCCTCGCTGGATCGAGCCAGGCAGGAGGGATTTGTCGTTCGGATCGCTGATGCGTTTCCCGAAGCCGAAATGTCGGTTCGCATGGGAAAATATGTGCGGTCAGGTCATGTGCAAAGTGAAACGCACTGGATGCAGTCGGAACTCATCCCCAATCGGCTGGCAAATTCGTGACGGCCGCCGCAAACGGTCCAAAGCCGCCAGCAAACCCAAATCAGCGTTCCGTCAATTCCGGTCGCGCACTCCTCGCCAGTTGCCCCAGCACCGCTGCGATCTTCGGGTTGCGTCCCTCGCCGCGCCGCGTGATGGCGTGGATACCGCGATAGACCGGTGGCACCAGCGGCTTGACGATCAGGCTTCCGTCAAACTCCCGAAGCGCCAGTCCGGGCATCACCGAAATCGAGCACCCGGCCTCGATAAGCGCGAAGATAACTTCGAAACTGTCGCTGAAGCCGTTGATGACCGGCTCGAAACCGATATCGCGGCAGGCCTGGCGGATCGCCTTGCAATATGCGCTGGAGGCGACGTCGAGCGCCCAGCATTCACCCTTCAGCTGTGCGAGGTCGATGACCGGCTCGCCTTCCAGCCTGTGGCCGGGTGGCAAAAGCACGAAGAGCTGGTCGCGGCAGAGGAGTAGCGTGTCGACTGCGCCCTCCAGCGTGCGCGGATCGAACGATATGTCGTCGGCAACGACGATATCGGCCTGCCAACCTCTGAGCGCCGCGACCCCTTCGGCAGGTCCCATCGTCGTCATAACGATATCAAGATGCGGATGGTCGATCGCAAGCTGACGCATCGCAACCGGAATAAAGGATGACGCCGCCGAGGGTTGGGCGGCGATCCGGAGCTCACCCGCGACAATGTTTTGCAGCTCGGCAATATCGGTTCTGGCTTCTTCGACGACGGCAAATATACGATCGGCATGCAGGACAAGCCGCTGGCCGGCCGGTGTCAGCGTCACCCCTCGCCCACGCCGCTCGACGAGCGCGATGCCGACCTCGTCCTCGAGCTGGGCGATCTGCTGGGAAACCGCCGACGATGAAATGCCGAGCGCCTCGGCGACCGCCGCCATCGTCTCCCGGCGTGAGAGTTCGCGAAGCGTGCGCAATCGGAAAAAGTCCAAACCCTGCTCCTCCTGCCAATCAATCGGCCAAAATTTTTAATCTATAACCTCATTTTAATTAAGTAGATTTGGAGAAATTCTCATCCTACCCTCGGATTCGCAAGCCAAATATCGGCTCCAAAAAAGCCAAGATTACCCGCCATCTCACAGCGTGTCAGGGAGATCGACAGAATGCAGCCGAGCGGCGTGCCCTATTTCAGCCAGTGGGAAACACCCGGCATGACGCTGCCGGTGCTTGCCGAGGGGTCGCAGGCCCTGTTGCGTGATCCCCTCTGGCGCCATTCTGGAGCCTGCACGATCGAGGAATATGCGCGCTGGGCGGTCAATGTCTGCGGCATGGCCTGCCTGAAGATGATCCTTGCCGCGCGCGGTGAGATCCATCCGACCCTCGAGCTTGCCCGGGCCTGCACGGCCTATGGTGGTTATGTCGTCAACGAGATCGATGCCTCGATCAAGGGGCTGATCTACGCACCCTTCATCCGCTTCGCCGCCGACCGATTCGCGCTGAGCGCGGAGACGATGACAGGCGTCGAGATATCGGCCATTCCGGAGCTTCTATCGAAACGCCGCTTCTTTATCGCCTCGGTGCATTCGGGCATCCGCTGGCCAGAGCGCGAGCCGCCATCGAAAGGCGGCCATCTGGTGCTGGTGACGGCAGCAAGCGACGAGACGATCCGCTTCCACAACCCGTCCGGCCATGACGAGGCGAGCCAGACCGATGTGACGCTGCCGCTTGCCGTCTTCGACCGCTTCTTCGCCAATCGCGGCATATCTGTCGACGCCTGACCCTTTTCAACACCAAATCGCTTCGGAGGCTTGAATGACCCCTTCCCCAAACAGGCTGCGCATCGCCGTGCTCTTCGGCGGCCGCTCGGCCGAGCATGAGGTTTCCATCCTTTCGGCAACCAATGTCTTGGGCGCGCTCATGCCCGAGAAATATGACGCCATCCCCGTTTTCATCACCCGCGAGGGACAATGGCTGCTGAGCAATTTCGAGGACGGCATACTGGCGACACCGTCATCAGGCGTGGAAATCTGCCTCGTGCCGGGCGGACGCGGCCGGATGCTGGCGATCCCGGCCCATGGCGCGGCCCACGAATTGCCTGGGATCGACATCCTGTTTCCCGTGCTGCACGGCCTGCATGGCGAAGACGGATCGGTGCAGGGCCTGGCGGAGGTGGCGCGCGTGCCACTCGCCGGCTGCGGCATTCTCGGTTCGGCCGCGGCCCTCGACAAGGATATCGCCAAGCGCCTGCTGAAGGCGGCGGGCCTGCCGGTGGCGCGCTCGATGACAATGCGTGAGGATGCGGTCCCCTCGCTGACAGCCCTCGAAAGCGAGCTTGGACTGCCGCTCTTCATCAAGCCGGCGCGGCAGGGATCGTCGGTCGGTGTCGCCAAGGTTCATGCCAGCCAGGAATTCGCACCCGCCCTTGCCGAGGCCTTCCGCCACGATCGTATACTGCTCGCCGAGGAGTTCGTTGCCGGCCGCGAGATCGAATTCAGCGTGCTGGAGGATAGGGCAGGCGAACTCTTCGTCTCCCGGCCGGGCGAGATCGTGCCGGCCGAAAGTCACGGCTTCTACAGTTACGATGCCAAATACGTCGACGAGAAGGGCGCGGCGCTGAAAGTCCCGGCCGAACTGCCTGAGGAGGTCGAGACTGCCATGCGCGACATGGCCGCAAGAGCTTTCCGGGCGGTCGGCTGCGACGGCATGGCCCGCGTCGACTTTTTCCTGACGGACGACATGCGATTCCTCATCAACGAGCTCAACACCATCCCTGGCTTTACCAATATCAGCATGTATTCCAAGGCGATGGCGGCCAGCGGCGTCGGTTACGCCGAGATCATCGACCGCCTAGTGGACCACGGCCTGGCGCGCGCCGGCCGGGCTGTCTGAGCATGAACAGGTCGGTCCTGATTTCAGGCTGTTCCGGATCAACACGTACGGTCGAAGACGTCTGCCTCCAAGCGCCGTTCCTATGACCATTTTCTCAGGACGCGAAATGACGATAAACGAGATCCTCAGGATCGGTTCGAGGAGCCGTCAGATCAAGACGCCCGCCCAACCGTTGCGCGACAGCAATCGAGGCGGCGTTTCCGGGGCCGATATAGCTGACGAGCGACGGCACGCTGAGCGTCGCAAAGGCCCAGTCGCGCAACGCCAGGGCTGCCTCGGTCGCATAACCTCTGCCCTCATGGCCTTCATCAACGAACCATCCCAGTTCCTTTTCCGGGAAGAGCGGCCCGTGATTGATCCCGACCTGGCCGACGCATTCGCCGGTCTCGGCAAGGTCGATCATCAGCGCCCCGTGCCCGAAAAGTTGCCAGAGCGCCACGTCGTGACAGAACATTCCCCAGGACGCGCGCAGATCGAACGGCCCGCCCATTCCAACCGATCGCGGCGAGGCCATCAGCCGCGCATAGGCGGCGAAATCGTCGAGAACAGGCATGCGGAGTCTCAGACGCTCGGTTCGGATGTTTATCGCGCCGATTTCCGACATGTCGTCGCTTCTGTCAGGTGGGGTTTGGAGTTTCAAAGGCCGGGGAAAATTGCAGCATTCCGCTTGGCGTAGGCCCATGAAAAACAATACGCTGCACGAGCCGCTTATCGAGATCGAGATACATCAGCTGCCCGTCGCTGCTGAAGCCGACGCGGCTATAGATTTCTGGGTTTCCGATCAAAGCACAGCCGGTGGCACCTCTCTCCTTCAACAGCTCAAGTCCCCTCACAATCAACGCCTTGCCGATCCCCTGCCGCTGTCTCTCCGGCTTGACCGATATCGGACCCAGTCCGAACCAGCCGTCTTGCACGTCGTTGATCGTCACCGGCGAAAACGCGACATGCCCCAGGATCTCGCCTTCATCTTCTGCAACCAGCGAAATCGCCAGATCGCCGCTCGCACGAAGTCTGCGAATGATTTCCGCTTCCGTACCCTCGCTGTAAGGCATCGGCGCGAAGGCAATCGAGGTCAGATCGTGGATCGCACCGATATCCCCCGGCGCCTCGTATCGCATCAGCATCTTTTAGCTCCCTCGGCGACATCGATGGCATCACTCTTCGTAGAGACGCAGTTCCTGCCCGCCGGACATGATCCTGAGAATATAGACCGTTTCTTCTTCAACTGAGAAAGCAATGCTCAGGCTTCGTTCGAAGCCGACGATCCTAAGGCCATCACGAATCTCGTTGCGAACCGTTCCCCGCTTTGGAAAGCTTTGAAAAGCTTCCAGAAATGTTTGAAGGCGATCGATATAATTTTGAGCAGCAGCCTCTCCGGCGCGCGGTACAAGATATTCCAACAACGCATCGACATCCTGTCGAGCCGCGACACTCAGCCGGACCGTGTATTTCATTACTTGGTTTTGGCCGCGATGGATTTGATGCTTTTGCCGAAACCCTCGAACGCATCGTCCAAGGATACCGATCTCTCAGGATGAGCCTTGAGCTCATCGTAAACAGGTGCAACCTCTTCGCGGAGCCAACGCTCCACCGCAGCATCTCGCGCCGCAAGGGTTCGCAGCCCATCGCGGATGACTTCGCTTTCTGTGGCGTATTCTCCCGACGCGACCTTAGCCTTCACCATTTCGGCCATCTCGATCGGCAAGGTGATACTTAAAGATTGAGTTGTCCGCATAGAATTGACTCTCGTGCTCCATCCTTATCGCATGGAGCACGATTAAATCCTACATTTTCTCGAAATTCTAGCGCCCGGTTTTCGTATCCTGCTGAAGCACCGCGACGCAATTCATTAAAAAGCCCGGCGCGACGGCCGGGCTCTTGCTTGATGTCGTCTCGGCAAACCTTAGAAAGTCGCCGCACCGCTGCCCCAAGGGCCGTGATGGAAATCCTTGCCATCCAGGCGGTCGAAGCCGTGGGCGCCGAAGAAATCGCGCTGCGCCTGGATGAGGTTGGCCGTTCCCCTGCCCTGGCGGTAAGCGTCGAAATAGGTGAGCGCCGAGGACAGCGCCGGCACCGGCAGGCCGGCTGAAATGGCCGCAGTGACGACGCGGCGCAAGGCCGGGATCGATTCCTTGACCATGTCGGAAAAGGCCGGCGTGACGATCAGGTTCGCAGCGTCCGGAGCCTTGGTGAAGGCCGAGGTGATCTCGTCGAGGAACTGCGAGCGGATGATGCAGCCGGCGCGCCAGATCCTGGCAATCGTCGGCATCGGCAGAGACCAGTTGAACTCACGCGACGCTTCCGCCATCACCGCGAAGCCCTGCGCATAGGCGCCGATCTTGGCGGCAAACAGCGCCAGCTCCAGATCCTTGTTGAGCTCGGGGCCGTAAGCGATCGGGAAGGATGCCGCCTGCTTGCCGAAGATCTTTTCGGCGGCTTCGCGCTGCGATTTCATCGAGGAGAGGCTGCGGGCGGCGACTGCGGCTTCGATCGCCGTTGCCGGAATGCCCATGTTCTGTGCCTCGATCGCCGACCATTTGCCGGTGCCCTTCTGGCCGGCCTTGTCGAGGATCATGTCGACCATCGGCCCACCGGAAACGGGATCGGCGGCGGCAAGCACCTTCTCGGAAATCTCGATCAGGTAGGAGTTCAGCCGGCCCTTGTTCCATTCGCCGAAGATGCCAGAGATGTCGGAGGCGCTCTTGTCGAGGCCGTCGCGCAGGATGCCGTAGATTTCGGCGATCATCTGCATATCTGCATATTCGATGCCGTTATGGATGGTCTTGACGAAATGGCCGGCGCCGTCATTGCCGAGCCAGGCAACGCAGGGCTCGTCATTGTAGCGGGCGGCAATCGAGGTCAGAACCTTCTCGACGCGCTTCCAGGAATCCTCCGTGCCACCGACCATGATCGACGGGCCGTGGCGCGCACCTTCCTCGCCGCCGGACACACCCATGCCGATGAAGGTCAGATCGGTATTCTTCAAGCGGTCGAAGCGGGCGACGGTGTCGCGGAAATTGGCGTTGCCGGCATCGATCATGATGTCGCCCTTGGACAGATGCGGGCGCAGCAACTCCATCTGTTGGTCGACGGGATCGCCCGCCTTGATCATGATGATGATCGGGCGCGGCGGCCGGATCGCATCGACGAATTCTTCGATGGTCTTGCACGGAATGATCTGCTTTTTCAGATCGCCGGCGCTTTCGTAGAACTCGTCGGTTTTCTCAGGCGTACGGTTGAAGACCGCAATTTTATTGCCTTTCTCGGCGATGTTGAGCGCCAGGTTGGAGCCCATGACCGCAAGACCGATCAGTCCGATTTCTGCCTTTTCCACGACAAACCTCCGATGTGTCATTTGGACCGGTGTTGTGGCACTGTCTCGGTCAAACGGCAAGTCTCGCAAGGGTCTAATCGGTTCGCAAAAACCAATGAAATGAAGCTTGCAAGATCCCGGCTTGTCCGACAACCGTTTGCGCCGGCTCATCGGCAACCAAGTTTTCTCGCGACCTCCCCTTGATGCCCTATCTGATGGTATCATCGGCGTTTCGGGAGATATCGCCTTGGCCTCGAAAAAACGAAACGATACGGCTCTGCTTGCGGCCCGCGCCGGCCGCTACGGCGAATGCACACCGCCGCCGCCGCTACGGCGCTATTTCTGCCGGCTCTGGTCGCATGCACTCCATGACGGACCACCGGCAATGGTGGCGATCGTGCCGGACGGTTATTGCGATCTCCTCTGGATCGACGGCCGACTGGTTGTCGCCGGTCCCGATAGGACCGCGGCCTTTCCCGTCCTCCGGCCTGGCGCGACGGTCGTCGGCGCACGTTTTGCGCCGGGCGCCGCGGCAGCCTGGCTGAAGACGCCGCTTTCGGCGCTGGTCGGCCGCTTGGTGCCGCTTGCTGACATCGGCTGGAAGGACGCGGCCGAATTCGAGGCACGACTTGGCGATTGTCGCGGGCCTTCGGCAGCCATGGCGCTGTTTGGCCGCTTGCTGGAAGAAGCCATCCGCGATGAGGACGAACCTGCCCGGGATGCCGCCATTATCTTCGCCGCCGCCGACAGCGGTCGCCCGGTATCCGGTCCGTTTGGCCGGCTCGGCATGAGCGAAAGGCAGTTGCGCCGCCGCTGCCACCATCATTTCGGCTATGGCGTCAAGACGCTGGAACGGATCCGCCGATTCCAGCGTTTCCTCAACTTATGCCGCAGCTCGGACACGATGCCGCTTGCCGGCATCGCACTCGAGGCTGGCTTTACCGACCAGGCCCACATGACGCGCGAGGTCGGCGAGTTCTCGAGCCTGACACCCGCCGTCATTCTCGGCCAGCTCAGCATCTCGAAAAGGCCAGGCTGACCGTTTTGTTCAAGACGCAGCGGATCGGCCTGTTATGACAGCCAGACCAAATACCAAGGACCTGCAAGCCATGTCGACGATGCCCGCGAAAATCATCCACCAATCGATCGAACGCGACTGGCGCGACGTCTATGATTTCGCCGGCAAGCCGGAGAACATGCCGCTCTGGGCCTCCGGCCTTGCGAGCGGCCTCGTGCCAAACGGCGCCGACTGGATTGCCCATGGCGCGCTTGGCACCGTCAAGGTGAGCTTCGTGCCGACCAATGAATTCGGCGTGATCGACCACACGGTGACGATCGAATCCGGCCTCAGGGTCTATAATGCGCTGCGCATCGTGCCGAACGGCGATGGCTGCGAGGTCATGTTCACGCTGTTGCGCCTACCCGGCATGACCGATGCGCAGTTTTCAGCCGATGCCGCCCATGTCGAGAAGGACCTCGCCATGCTGAAAGCCCTGATGGAGAGATAGATGGCAGAGAAGTCAGAAAACCACGATCGCCGCATCGATTATGTCGAATTCAACGTCGCCGACATCGCCGCCGCCAAAGCCTTTTACGGCTCGGCCTTCGGCTGGCGCTTCACCGATTACGGCCCGAACTACTGCGAATTCGACGATGGCCGGCTGAAAGGCGGCTTCACCGATTTCGGACCCGTGCGGCCGGGCGGCCCGCTTGTTGTCGTCTATGCCAGAGATCTTGAAGAGGTGCTGACGTCGGTCGAGAGGGCCGGCGGTACGATCGTCCGGCCGATCACCGACTTTCCCGGCGGCCGCCGTTTCCACTTCCTCGACCGCGACGGGTATGAACTCGCAGTCTGGGCGACGGCCTGAAGGCAGCCGATTGATCCGCCAGAGCATGACGCCGAAAGTGTGCGCGGTTCTCTTATGACATCATGCTCCAACTCTTTAATTTAGAACAGGATTCAGATTTCAGGCCAACCCGGCCTAGAATCATCCTGTTCTAAGCCGCCGCAGATCGATATCCTCCATGACGAGCAGGGCGCCGATCACCGTACCGCCAGCATCACGCAACGGCGACATGCGGCAGCGCACCCGCCCCGAACCGGCACGACCAGTCGGGCGCTCATAGGTGTAATCGATCTGCTCACCGGCAAAGCAGGCGTCGAGCTTGTATTTGGCGCACGCGGCAAAGAACTCCTCTCCGATGAATTCGGAAATATGACGTCCGATGAGTTCCATCGGCTTCATGTTGAGATCGGCACAGTTGGCCGGGTTGGAATAGAGATAGCGGTAATCCCGTGTCAGCACCGCGACGCGGTCCGGCAGGGTTTCGAGGATCGCCGCATTGAGAAACTGCCCGTTGTCGGTATCCGGCACATAGGCGGCCGGTGGCTCGATACGCACGTCCTGCGGCGAAGGCACGCGCCAGTCTGGCCCATGCGTGCCGAAATAGCGATCGAGCAGATAGGAAAGCACCGTCGTGTGCTCGGTGACGCTGGCGCTGTCGTCGGCGTCCTGGCTAATCAAGTGGCTGACGAACTGCAACTGCATATACACTTCGAGCAGATTGACCGCTCGATGGGCGAGGATTGCCTCGACCAGCGGCTCGACATGGCCGTCGAGCGCTGTGACGCGCTGATCGTCACCCAGCCGTATGGCTTCCTCGATTTGCGTGCAACGCATGGAGAAAGCTCGAAAAAGCTCCAGCAAAACGCCTCCCATCCCACAGTCCCAAGAGACGAGTCCGAAACCTGACGGGGCCGCATCTCTACTGCATAATTCTATCCTTAAATCGGAATCGATTTAAAAATAGAATATGCAGCAATTCAAAGTACTACAGCGTCTTTGCGCGTCCGAAAGACGCACTGCGCTGTAGAATGCGCCTCACGGTAGATATTATTCGCGCTTTAGTGGTGACGGGGTAACATGAAGTGCCCTCAGTTTCAATCCGAGAGCGCCTGCCGCTTTTCACCGCTGATAAATGAGGGTGGACGTTTCTGCAGCATGATGCCGAAAGTCTAGGCGCTGAGCGTCTGCTTGATCTGCCAGCGGTCGTGATACCAAAGCCACTGCTCCGGGTATTCCCGCACCCAGTTTTCCACCTTGTCGTTGAGCAGCTGGGCGGCGGCTGGCAGGTCGAGATTGCCCATGGCGTCGCGCGGCATGTCCAGCCGCGGCTCGATCTCCAGCCGATAGCGATTGCCGGGAAGACGAATGCAACGCGCCGGATAGACCTCGCAGTCGAACTGGCGCACCAGCTTCGGCAGCAGCGGATTGGTCTTGACCTCGCGCCCGAAGAAGATCCCCTTCAACCCTTTGCGGAATTTCTGGTCGACGAGCACGCCCACGCCCTGGCCGGCTTCCAGCTGCCGGGCGAGCGCGAAGGAGGAGCCGGCATGCGACGGCACCAGCTTGCCCATGCGCGCGCTCCTGAAATCGAACACTTTCTTGGCGATATAGGGATTGTTGGGCGGCCGGAAGAGCACGGTCACATGAAGGCCGAAGGCGGCACCCGCCACCGGCAGCAGCTCAAAATTGGCGGTATGGCCGGTAAAGACGATGAAGGGGCGCGGATTGTCGCGCAGATCGAGGAAGATCGGTATGCCCGATACCTCGACCCTGCCCGGCTCCGCATTTTCGGGATCATAGTCGAACAGCTGGTCGAGGAAGACGTATTCGGCGGCAAGACGGCCCATATTGCCCCAGCTTGCCAGCGCGATCTCTTCGATCTCGGCCTCGCTCTTTTCGGGAAAAGCGTTGCGCAGATTGGTCAGCATCAATCTGTGGCGGCTGGTCAGCCGGCCAAGACGGCGCATCGTCCTGTCGGCGAAGCGGATCGCGCCATCAGCCGGAAACAGCTTCAGGAAATTCAGAAAACCGAACATCAACTGCGCCACCGACCATTGCTGGAAGTGCCTGAGCGCCAAAACGATCCGGGTGATGAACAGCTTCACTTGGGGCTCAATCCATCTTCAGGATGATCTTGCCGAAGATCTGCCGCGATTCCATCCGCTCGAGCGCCCGATCGATATCGCCGAGGCTGACCTCGGTATCGATGACAGGATGGACGAGCCCGCGGCCCATCTTCTGCATCGCATTCGCCATGTTCTCCATGCGGCAGCCGAACGAACCGAAGAGCTTCAACTGCTGCTGGAACAGCATCATCAGGTTCATCTCCGTGGAAACACCCGAGGTCGAGCCACAAGTGACGAGGCGCCCGCCGCGCTTCATGCAGAGCATCGAGCCCGCCCAGGTATCCTTGCCGACATGTTCGAAGACGACGTCGACGCCCTTCTTCTTGGTGAGCTTGCGCACCACGCCCTCGAAGCGGTCGGTGCGGTAGTTGATGACGTGATCGGCGCCGAGCGCCTTGGCCTTTTCGATCTTGTCGTCCGAACCGACCGTGGTGATGACGGTGCAGCCGATCTTCTTGGCAAGCTGGATCGCCGCCGTGCCGATGCCCGAGCCGCCGGCATGGACGAGAATGGTTTCGCCGGGTTCGAGCTTGGCGTTGTCAAACAGCATGTGCTCGACCGTGCCGAAGGTGACCGGAGCAAGTGCTGCGCCAATCGCATCGACACCGGGAGGGGCCGGCACCAGCAGGCGCGCGGGAAGGTTGACCTTTTCCTGCGCAAAGCCGTCGAGATGGAAGCCGTGCACGCCGGAGACATGTTCGCAGAGATTATCGCGGCCTTCGCGGCAGGGGCGGCAGAGGCCGCAGGTGCGCGCGCCGTAGATCGAGACGAGCTGGCCGGGTAGTACATTGGCAACGCCCGGGCCGATCGATTCCACGATGCCGGAAGCCTCAGCACCGATGACCAGCGGCATCTTGCGCTTGGCGAATGCCATGCCGCGCCAGCCCCAGAGATCGATATGGTTGAGCGCCACCGCCTTGACGCGCAGCGTCACCTCGCCGGCGCCAGGTGCGTCCGGTTCCGGCAGATCGGTGATCTCAAGCTTGCGGTCGTCGATCAGTTGCAAAGCGCGCATGATGTATAGTTCTTTCTTCTACGTGTATTGTCGTCATGCTCGGGCTTGTCCCGAGCATCTGCCAGCGGTCATGGAGTTACGCAAGTAGATCCTCGGGACAAGCCCGAGGATGACGTCAGAAACCACTTCTTTGCAAAATCAAGGAGGGTCTCTAAGCCGGTTCGAGCGCCATGACAAGGCTGGCATTCTGCCCGCCGAAGCCGAAGGAGTTGGAAAGCACGGCTGAAACCTGTGCTTGCCGCTTCTTGTTCGGCACGACATCGAGAACGATCGACGGATCGGGATTGGTATAGTTGATCGTCGGCGGCAACGTACCGGTCAGCATCGTCTGCAGCGAGAACACCGCCTCGACGGCGCCCGCCGCCGTCAGCGTATGGCCGATCATCGACTTGTTCGACGAAACCGGGATGCTAGCGATCCGTTCGCCGAAGACGGCCGACATCGCCCCATATTCCATCTTGTCATTCTCGGGCGTCGAAGTGCCATGAGCATTGATATAGCCGATGCCGCTCTCGTCGATGCCGGCATCGGCAAGGGCGGCGCGGATCGTCGCGATTGCCGGGCCACCATCCGGCGACGACCGGGTGCGGTGAAAGCTGTCAGCCTTGTCGCCGGCGCCCTTCATGATGCCGAGCACCTTGGCGCCACGGGCGACCGCCGCTTCCAGCGATTCCAACACCAGCGTCGCGGCACCTTCGGCGATGACGAAACCGTCGCGATCCTTGCTGAACGGCTTGGAGGCCTTGGTCGGCGGGTCGTTCTGCGTCGAAAGAGCCGACAGCAGCGAGAAGCGGATCAGCGCTTCGGCGCTCAGCGATCCATCGGTCGCAACCGTCAGCGCTCGGGTCGTGCGGCCCTGGCGGATTGCCTCGATGCCGAGCTGGATCGCCGTGACGCCGGAGGCGCAGGCCGTCGACAGCGTGACGGGAAGGCCGCGCGTGCCGAACCGGTCGGCAAGCCGCTCCGAAATCGCGCCGAACAGGGCCGCCTCATGGAAGGCCGGGTCCGGGCGCTGGCGCAGCGCCGTCAGGAAACGCTCATAAGCATCACCTGGATGCTCGGAGGCCGGCGAACGGTCGGCAAGTTCGAAACGCGCGCTCCATTCCGGTTCGATCGGCGGGGCGGCGAGGAACAGCGGGCCGTTGAAATCGCCGGAAAGGCCGGCATCAGCCAGCGCCTCGATCGTCGTTTCCCGTGCGAAGGCGTAGGAGCGCTCGACGGCGTTCGGGACCGGGATGCCGATAAAATCAACGGTGCCGGCGATCCGCGTCGACAGTCCCTCGGTCGGGAAACGATTGATCTCGTGAATGCCCGACGTGCCTGACGAAAGCGCTGCCCAGTTATCGCTAAGGCCCTGGCCGAGCGAGGTGATGATACCCATGCCGGTCACGGCCACGATTGGACGGCCGAGGTGATCCCTGTAAGCGGAAGCTGTCATATCTTTCACTCCTCACGCATTGGCGGAAAGAACGGCGACGCCCTCGCCGCGCTGGTGCCCGACCGCGGTCACGACGGCGGCGGTGGCGCCTGCCCGCATCGGCGCCTCATGGGCGGCATCGAAGGGCGGAACCTTGGCCTTGCCGTCGACGGCAAGCGCCGCAAGCGCCAGACCCAGGGTGAACTGCGTCTCGATCGTATGGCCGGTGACGCCGCCGAAACCGCGGATCGCAACATCGGGCAATTGATGTTCAAGCACCGCCCGCTCGCGGGCGGCAAGATCGTGCATGCCGGTCGAGCCGGAAAAGATTGCCGTGCTTTCGGCCGCAAGCCCGGTGGCGGGTGCTAAAAGCCGCTCCAGCCGGACCTCGAGATTGCCGGCGTTGCGGTTGCCGCGGTCGCCCTCGACCGCGTCGATGACGGCATAGATATGAGCGCCGCGCGCTTCGGCATGCTGGCGCGATTCGAGCACTAGGAAAGCGCCTGCCGTACCGGTGATCATGCCGCCGCCGTCGCTCGGTCTGCGTGACCAGAGCGGCACCCAGTTGCCGCGCGCATGGGCGCCGATCGCTTCGGTGAGCAGGATCATGTCCGGCCGCTCCGCCGCGAAGGCGCCGCCGACCAACGCATGCGAGGATTCGCCTGATTTGATGCGATAAAAGGCGGTCTCGACGGCTGAAATGCCGGCCGCTTCCTCGCCCATGAAGGTGCGCGACGAGCCGGTGACCTTGTGCACGATCGAGATGTTGCCGGCGAGCAGGTTGGAAAGCTGGGCGAGAAACAGCGTCGGCCTCAGCTCCGTCGTCAGCTTCTCATTCAGCAGCAATTCGCGGTCGTTGCGCTTCAGCGCCTCGTCGACGATCAGCGTATCGACATTGATGTCGCGCTCGCCGCCGCCGGCTGCCACGATCATATCCATCGCGCCGCAGGCCTCGAGATCATCCTTGAAACCGGCATCGTCGAGCGCCAAGCCCGCGGCGAAGACACCGATGCGCTGCCAGTTTTCCATCTGGCGCTGATCGCCGCGCTTGGCGATCTGCTGCGACCAATCGATCTCGGGCAGCGGATGCACCGGATAGGGCTTGAACTTCTCGGTCTCGACGATCGTCTTGGGCGCGCTTGCGGCCGAAAGCAGCGCGATATGCGCATCCTTGCCGACGCCCTGACAGGTGACGATGCCGATACCGGAGATGACGACGTCGTTTGCAGCCTTGCTCATCCAATCACTCCCTGCGCCGCGATCGCTTCGAGAAGCCCGATTTCGCCGGCACGTTTCTTCACGATATCGCCGAGCGGCACCTCGGAAAACGGCATGGTGCGAAGCTTCAGCTGCGCATCGCAGACCTTCTTGCCGGCGCTGGTGATTTTAGCCTTGGTAACCGCGAAACCAGAACCGTCGTGCTCGAGCACCGCCTCGATGTCGAGCACGGCTTCCGGTTCGATGAAAGTGCGCATCTTGGCCCCGTCGACCGTCATCAGGAAGGGCATGGCGGCGAAATTGGTCATGGCAAGCACCAGCATGCCGGAGGCCTGCGCCATGGTTTCGATGAGGAGCACGCCGGGAACCAGCGGCATGCCGGGAAAATGGCCATCGAAGACGGGGCTCTTGGCCGGCACGACGGATCGCGCCTTCAGCGTGCCCTTGGTCAGGTCCACCGCTTCGACGCGGTCAATCATCTGGAAATATTCCAGCAGCATTCGGATCCTCCGGCCCGACAGGCCAGATCCGCCCGCCGGTGACGCCTACTTAAGAACGAAACCGCCCGGCCGCCATATTCAAGGCGGCAGGGCGGTCAAAAAAGATTGATATGTCGCTCAGGCCTTGGCGGCTTTGAGCTCGTCGATCTTGGCGCAGAGGTTCTTCAACACGAAATATTCTTCGGTGGAAACCTTGCCCTCATTGACTTCCTGCGTCCACTTTTCGAGCGGGATCTTGATGCCGAACTCCTTGTCGATCGCAAAGACGATGTCGAGGAAATCGAGGCTGTCGATACCGAGGTCGTCGATCGTATGGCTCTCCGGCGTGATCGTCGCACGATCGATCTCGCTGGTTTCTGCAATAATGTCGGCAACTTTATCGAATGTAGCGGTCACGCGCTGTACCTCATGAAATGACGATTTAAACCCCTCATAGGCAAATCCATTTCAAAAGCCAATGCTTTCATCCCCGCGTGGCGGCAATTTGCCGGCTGGGTGTTGCCTAAACAGCAATGAAAGCGGACCTTTGCCGTCACCCGAGGCGGGAGGTGTTGCTGCTGCAGAAAACCTCGTCGGCTCGAGCGGAGTAAAGAAGCCGTCCGAATCGGGCCGACGGACCGGCTCGCCTCGGCGCGGGAACTTCCAACGAGAGCGAGGCTACCGAAACTTTGATCTGGATCAAATCGCGATCCCGGCGAAATTGATAGGCATCAAGTCGCGCTGGAAGAAATCGGGATAGCCGAACCAGCAATCGCGGCGTAATCGTCTCGGCTATACGGCGCTGGCAAACGCGGATTTCGAAGGGATCAGGACATGGACGTCGCACGCAGTCAGGTTCCCGAGGCCGGCACGCCCGTCGCCTGCCGCTCCTGCCAGGCGCAGCACGGCGTCGTCTGCGGCGCCCTGTCCAGCGGCCAGCTCCGGGAACTCGGCCGCCACTCGCTGCGCCGTAAGGTCGATGCCGGCTCAGAGATCATCGCTCAAGGGTCGGAAAGCTCGTTTTACTCGAACATCACGCGCGGCGTGGTAAAGCTCTGCAAGGTGATGCCGGACGGGCGCCAGCAGATCGTCGGCCTGCAATTCGCCCCCGATTTCGTCGGCAGG
Source organism: Rhizobium phaseoli (assembly GCF_010668805.1). GTDB lineage: Bacteria > Pseudomonadota > Alphaproteobacteria > Rhizobiales > Rhizobiaceae > Rhizobium > Rhizobium phaseoli_A. The sequence continues at coordinate 42,207 of NZ_WUFT01000011.1, forward strand.
CCCTTCGTGCGTGAAAGCACCCTGTCGGCCGAGGCCGCGACCGACGCGGAGATCTGTGTCTTCCCCCGCAACCTGCTCGACCGCATGATATCGGAGACGCCGGAGCTGCAGCGCAGCCTGCACGATCAGGCGCTGAAGGAGCTGGATGCCGCGCGTGAATGGATGCTGACGCTCGGCCGGCGCACCGCCGAGGAAAAGGTCGCAAGCCTGCTCTACCTCATCGCCACGCACGCCGAACCGCAATCGGCGGCGAGCACCGCTTTCGACCTGCCGCTATCGCGCGCCGAGATCGCCGATTTCCTCGGATTGACGATCGAAACCGTCAGCCGCCAGATGACCAGGCTGCGCAAGAGCGGCGTCATCCGCATCGAGAACGTCCGACATATCGTCGTCCCCGATATGGATGAGCTGGAAAAGAAAATCAGCGGGTAATCACCACGCGGGTATTGGCAAGGCCGGCCTGGCGCGCCAGCGAGAAGAACTCGGCCGCATTGTCGGGATGCAGGCGGACGCAGCCATGCGAGGCCGGCCGGCCCAGACGTTTCAGGTCGAAGGTGGCGTGAACGGCGTAACCGCCGTTGAAGAACACCGCGTAGGGCATCGGTGCATTGTCGTATTTCCGGGAACGGTGATCGCGCGACAGCCATTTGGCGCTCCACGAACCGGTCGGCGTGACGTAGCCGTTGCGCGCGGTCGAAACCTTCCAACGATACTTGACGAAGCCGTTCTCGGTGACGGTCATCGTCTGCTTGCCGATGCTGACATTGGCAACCAGCGTTGCTGCCTGAGCGGCAACGGGAGAAAACTGCAGCAATAAACTTGCGGCCGCAGCCGCCAAAACTGTCTTCATGATAACCCCTCTTCGGACCCGCGCAGTTTAATTGCGCCCTCACGAAAGAGAGACTACGGCAATACTTATTAGATAGCTTTAACCCGAATGGTAATCACAATTTTAACACGTTTAAGCCGGAAGCGCCGCCGCAGGACAGCCGCCCGCTTCACTGAAGCTTGCGTGGAGCCGAAGGCGGGTTCACCCGCTGGTAGGCCTTGTTCATCCTCTCGCGGATAGAGGCCATGGTGCCGAGATTATGACCGCAAGCGGCACAGGTGATGATGTCGGTCTCCCGTATCTCGGGACGCTCGAACTTCATCTTGGTGCTCTTGCACTTCGGGCACGGTAATTCAACCTGAACTGTCATTGCTCTGCTTCCGGTCTGATGGAGGTATGAGGCGTTTCGCATAAACGTTTGAGCCGGAGCTGTCCACCGCGGTGTACACGCGGTGTGTGCCACCCTACAGAAAACACAGAAACAACCCGAATGTCAGACCGGCGAGCACCATGCAGCTGGCATAAAACACCGATACGCCGTCTTCGACGTCGCCGGCGGTAGCAACCTCTCGGCCAGCATTGTTGATCATCGGCTCCGTCACGATGACACCGCCGTAGATGCGCGGGCCGGCGAGCTGGACGTTGAGAGCGCCGGCCATTGCCGCCTCCGGCCGGCCGGAATTCGGCGAACGGTGCAGGCCGCCGTCGCGCATCGCCACGCGGACAGCCTCGCGGCAGGCGCTGGTACCGCGCCGGATCCAGGCGCCGGCGGCGATCAGCAGGATGGAGAGGCGCGCGGCCGGCCAGTTGGCGATATCGTCGAGCCGGGCTGAGGCCCAGCCGAAATCGATATATTTTTCCGACTTGTGGCCGATCATCGAATCCGCCGTGTTCAGCATCTTGTAGGCGAGCAAGCCCGGCAGGCCGAAGACGGCATAGCAGAGGGCCGGCGCGACGACGCCGTCGGAAAAATTTTCGGCCAGGCTTTCGATCGCCGCGCGGCACACCGCCGGCTCGTCCAGCGTCTCGGGATCGCGCCCGACGATCCGGGAGACGGCAGCCCGCCCACCGGCAATCCCCTCGTCGCGCAAGGCGACGGCGACCGCCGCCACGTGATCGGCAAGGCTCTTTTGCGCCAGGAAGATCGCCACCAATCCGGTCTCGAGCAGGATGCCGGCGAGACCGAACAGCGCGAAGAACCGGTTGAACACGAAGCCCGCGGCCACCGCCAGCAACAGCAACGCCAGGATGGCGGCGACGCCGTTCATTCTGCGTCGGGAGCCGGTGAGACTTGCGGAGTTGAGCTGCCGGTCGGCATAGGAAATCGCCGCGCCGAAGATGACGACGGGGTGCGGCACCCGCGACCACAGCCATTGCGGATCGCCGGCGATCCGGTCGAGCAGCAGCGCCAGAAGCAGCACGAGAAGGTTTTCGTCGATCGTCATCGCTCAAATCTCTGAAGGGCTTCGCCAAGTCGTCGGTCCGCCGCCGGATCCGGCGTCAGTCCGAAACGCAGCTGATCAGGCGCATAGTCGAACTTGCGGACGAGAATATGATGGCGGCAGAGATGGGTGTAAATGTCGCTCGCCTTGCCGTCGGCAACAAGAGTGAACAGCGCTGTTCCTCCCGCTTTCCGCAATCCGGCCGCAGTCAGCACCGCATGCAGGCCGGCGCAGCGTTCATCGATGCGGGCGCGGATTGCAGACACGTCCGAACGCAACAGCGAACCTGCAATCGAAAGAGCCGGGCCCGAGACCGCCCAGGGACCGAGCCAGTTCTCGAAACGCTCGAGAATATCCTGGCGCGCAATCGCAAAACCGAGCCGCATACCGGCAAGCCCGAAGAACTTGCCGAAGGAGCGGAAGATGATCAGGTTGGAAAGTGATTGCGCGTGGGCCGCTAAGCTCAGCGCCGGATCGGTATCACCGAAGGCCTCATCGACGACGAGAAGCCCGTCCGCCGCCTTCATCCTGTCGTGCAGGGCAATCAGCATTTCCACCGGCCAGACCCTGCCGTCCGGATTGTTCGGATTAACGACGACGGCCAGCCGATGCTCGGCCCCGATCGCGTTGACGTCGCCGACCGCATCGACGGCACAACCGGCTGAAGCAAAGGCGCGCGCATATTCGCCATAGGTCGGCGACACCACGGCGACCCTGTCGTCCGTCACGGCGATACGATCGTCCGTCACGGCGACCCTGTCGTCCGTCACTGCGACCCCGTCCGTCAAAGCGACTTGCCTGTCCTGTCGGAGCAGGCGCGGCAGAAGCTGGATCACCGATTGCGTTCCGGGCACCGGCAGCGGCAGGATCGCCCCGCTGCGGTAGTGCTCGCGCGCAGCATGCCTTGCCTCATCGGCGAGATGGCGGTCCGGCAGACGATGCCATGCCCTTGCCGGAACGTCCGGCAGGGCGACGGGGCACGGATTGATGCCTGTGGAAAGGTCGAGCCAGTCTTCCGGCCTGCCGCCGAAGGCGGCCGCAGCGACGGTGATGCCGCCGCCATGGGCGATGGGCGCGCTCATGCGGCAACTCTCGCAAGATCGATCAGGTGCATATAGGACCCTGCCACTTGGCCGCGCCGCAGCCCGACAGCACCGAGATCGGTTCCGAGCGCATCCTGCGCTGCAAACAGCCGCTTTCCCTCGCCTTCGGAGACAACGGTGGAATAGTGAAATTCATGCGCCGTCATCGTCCGCGCGAAGAAGGCGCCGTCGAGCGGCGTCACACGGCGATAGCCGAGATGGCGCCGGCGTTCGGCATAGCTGGTGACGACGGGCAGCAGGCCGAGCATTTCGTGGCGCTTTCCGCCCGCATCGATCAACCCATCGCCGAGCACCATGTAGCCGCCGCACTCGCCATAGATCCTGATGTCGCGTGCCGCCGCGTCGAGCATGCCGGCGCGAAAATTCTGCGCCGCCGAAAGCCGCCCGCCATGCAGCTCGGGATAGCCGCCCGGCAGATAGATCGCATCGGCGTCACCGGTCGGCGCCTCGTCGGCGAGCGGCGAGAAGAACGAAATATCAGCCCCGCGGCGGCGCCAGCCGAGCAGCATATGCTCGTAGGAAAAGGCAAAGGCGACATCGCGCGCCACGGCGATGCGGGCGCCGATCGGCATCAGCCGGTCGATATTGGCGGCAGACGGCCGGTTGAGCCCCTGCCTTGCAATGCGCAACAGGAATTCGAAATTGCATTCCTCAGAAACGGCATCCGCCGCATGCTCGATGAAATTATCGAGGGTCGCGTGTTCACCGGCCTGGACGAGACCGAGATGGCGCTCCGGCAGGGAGAGCGCCTTGTCGCTGCCGATCACCGCAACGACCGGCATGCGGATCGCCTCCAGCGCCTGGCGCAGCATTGCCTCGTGCCGGTCGCTGCCGACCTTGTTGAGGATGACGCCGGCAACGCGGACATCGGCGCGGAAGCCGGCAAAACCCGATACCAGCGGCGCCACGGATTGCGACATGCGCGAGGCGTCGACGACGAGCACCACGGACAGGCCGAGCTGGGCGGCAAGATCGGCCGCCGTTCCCTTTCCATCGGCCGCTCCGTCGAAAAGCCCCATCATCGCCTCGATGACCAGGATGCGGTCGCCGGAGCGGTGAAGGGCTGAATTGGCCGAAATCAGCTCCGGGCGCATCGCCCAGGGATCGAAATTCAGGCAAGGCGTGGCGCTTGCGGCCGCATGGAAGGCGGGATCGATGTAATCGGGGCCGGCCTTTCCGGGCGCGACCGCCACGCCGCGCCGGCGAAGCGCCCTCAGCAGCCCGAGCGTCACCGTCGTCTTGCCGGCGCCGGAGGAAGGGGCTGCGATCAGGAGGCCGCTCATATCGGCACCTTGCCGGACCGGCGGAATGGATCGGGCTGCAGACGCCGGCCGGCGAGCGCGCCGAGCCAGTCGAGCGAGGCCCTGAGCCGCACCACCTCACCGACGACGACCACGGCCGGCGGTTCGAGGCCGGAGGCGGCGACCGGCGCCTCGCCCAGCGTCGTTTCCAGCACCTGCTGCCGGCCGGTGGCGGCGTTGCAGACGAAGGCGACAGGTTCGGTCGGCGGCCTGCCGGCGGCGATCAACCGGGCGCTGATCTCGGCGATGTGTTTCATCGCCATATACATGACGATCACCGGAGAGCCCCGGCCGATCGCCTCCCAGTTGATCCTGTCGGGCACGATGCCGGAGGAATCATGGCCGGTGATGAAGGTCACGGCATGGTTGATGTCGCGATGCGTCACCGGGATGCCGGCATAGGCAAGCCCGCCGATGCCGGCGGTGATGCCGGGCACGATACGGAAGGGGATGTTGTGCTCGACCAGCATCAGCGCCTCTTCGCCGCCACGGCCGAAGACGAAGGGATCGCCGCCCTTCAGCCGCAGCACCCGCTTGCCGGCGCGCGCCAGTTCCACCAGCCGCAGCGAGATGTCACGCTGTTTGGCCGAAGGCTTGCCGCCGCGTTTTCCGGCAAATTCCACCACCGCTTCGGGCCGCGCCAGCGCCAGACATTCTTCGTTGACCAGCGCGTCGTGCACGATGACGTCGGCCTCGGAAAGCCCTTTTGCGGCAAGCAGCGTCAAAAGCCCGGGATCGCCGGGACCGGCGCCGACCAGCCAGACGCTGCCCGGCTCCAGGGCCGGAAAATGGGAGAATGCGGCATCGATCATCCTGCTGATCTAGAGCATGAATCCGAAAAGTGTAAGCGGTTTTCGGACGACATTATGCTCACCTGTTTGATTTAGATCCGTCGGGCGCCCTGCCTCACCTGAAGTTGCTGAGATGACCACGACTCACTTTGCGAGGAAGCCGAATCAAACTCTCGGAAAACCCGAATAACAATATGAATATATTATCATATAGTCGCGAAGACCGGCCGCGAAGCGGCCGGTCTTCCAATCGGTCAGGCCGTGAGCAGCGTGTCGCGGATGAGATCGATAACCTTTTTCGATTCGATGCCGGTGCAGACGATGTGGCTCGGCAGGCCATCCCAGTCGCCCGGCGGGAAATGGCGACCGTCCGGCTTGACGATGGTCTGGCCGTCGGCGATGCCGCCACAGACGACACGCACCGCACCCGATATCGACGAGAACAGTTCGGGCGCCACGATATAAACGGAGGCGCAGCTGTCATGCACCATCATGCCGTCCTCGACCGCATGCTTGTAGAAATCGATGTAGGATTGCGAGATTTCATTGAGCTGTTTGACCGCCTTGTCGCCCTTGGCCGCCATCTCGCCAAGATAGCTGCGGCTCATCGTGGTGACCGCGGTGACGTCGAGGCCGATGACGACCACCTTCCAAGGCGCGGTCATGACGATATCGGCGGCTTCGGGATCACCATGGATATTGGCCTCGGCGACCGGCGAGACATTGCCCGGCACATAGAAATTGCCGCCCATGATGACGACGTCCTTGACCAGCGTTGCGATCTCGGGGTCTTCCTTCAGCGCCAGCGCCAGATTGGTCATCCGCCCGACGGCGACGAGGCGCACTTCGCCCGGATGGGCGCGCACGGTATCGATGATGAAGCGATGCGCCGGGCGCGGATCGGGCGGCAGGTCGATCGTCTCCGGCACGTCGATATCACCGAGGCCGTTATCGCCATGCACCATGGCCGGCCAGGGCCGCTCGGCGCGCGAGGGGTCGATGGTGACGCTGGCGCCCTTGGCAATGGGTGCGGGAATATTCCAATCGCGCTTGAGGAAGAGCGCGTTGCGTGTCGTCGTCTCGACCGAGGCATTGCCAAAAACGGTGGTGATGCCGATCAGATCGATTTCGGGGTGGCGGTGCAGGAAAAGAAGCGCCATGGCGTCATCGACGCCCGGATCCGTGTCATAAATGACCTTGTGCATTGATATCCTCTAAATGTAGATCGCGAAGCTGCCGGACGGCGTCGCAACGTGTGGCCACCATAACGCCCGTCAGGCTTTCCGCAACCCGATGCCGGCAATCGCCGCTGTCGCATGCGCGGATTTGATCTTGCCGAGCAGCAACTCCGCATCCGGGCCAATGGCCGCAAGCGCCGCAGATTCCGCCACGCCATGGCAGCCGACACGGGCAAAGACGATGGCAGAGGGATTTTTGAGCCGCGGCGTTTCCTCTTCCAGCCGCGGCGCATCGAAGAAGACGGCGGGCACGGCAAAATGCCTGGCAACGGCAAGGATCGCCGCCTCTTCGCAACGGCTGTCGATCGAGGCGATGGCAGCAAGCTCCGCCCCGATAATACCCGCCGCTTCAACCGCTTCGATGGCCAGCGCCAGCACTTCGGCCGGCGGCGTTTTGCGCTCGCAGCCGAGCCCGAGCACGTGATGTCTGCTCCCGTCGAAGGTAATGTCGCTCATGTTGCTGCCGAATGCGCCTTGCCGTGTCCTTGCAGCCATTGCAGCCCGAGGCGGGAAATGCAAGAAGGCTGCCCGAAAGCCCCTCCGGAACTCCGTCTTGCCCGATATCACCTTCCATCTGCTTCTGCTGCTCTGCGCGGCTGCGTTTTTTGCCGGTTTCGTCGATTCGATTGCCGGTGGCGGCGGTCTCATCAGCGTTCCCGCCATGCTGATTGCCGGCATTCCGCCGCTGCAGACGCTCGGCACCAATAAGGTGCAGTCGATCTTTGGTGCCGCCTCGGCAACGCTCGCTTATGCCCGCAAGGGCCACGTGCAGCTTCGCGAACAATTGCCGATGGCGCTGATGGCGGTCATGGGCGGGGCACTCGGCGCTGCCCTTGCCACGATCGTGCCCGGACAGGTGCTGCAGGCGATCATGCCGGTGTTGCTGCTGTCGATCGCGATCTTCTTTGCCGTCAAGCCTAACCTCAACGATGTCGATACCCATCGCCGCATCACGCCCTTCGCCTTCGGTCTGACACTGGTCCCGGCTATCGGCTTTTATGACGGGGTCTTCGGCCCGGGCACCGGCTCCTTCTTCATGCTCGCCTTCGTCACACTCGCCGGCTTCGGCGTGCTGAAGGCAACCGCCCACACCAAGCTTCTCAATCTCGGCTCGAATTTCGGCGCGCTGATCGTCTTCGCAAGCTTTGGCGCGATACTCTGGAAGATCGGCCTGTTGATGGGCGTCTGCCAGTTCCTCGGCGCGCAGCTCGGTTCGCGGCTCGCCATGCGCATCGGTTCGAAGCTGATCAAGCCGCTGCTGGTGATCGTCTGCGTCGCTCTTGCAGTCAAGCTGCTCGCCGACCCGGCAAATCCGCTGCGCGTCTGGCTCGGCGTCTAACCGCCTCGCGCTAAACTAAGCGCCTAGAATTCGACACCCGGCTGCCCCTTGATGCCGGAGCGGAACGGATGCTTGACCAACTCCATCTCGGTCACTAGGTCGGCGATCTCGATCAGTTCCTCCTTGGCGTTGCGGCCGGTCAGCACGACATGGGTCATGGCCGGCTTCTCGCTCTTCAGGAATTCCACGACCTCGTTAATATCGAGATAGTCGTAGCGCAACGCGATGTTGATCTCGTCGAGCAACACCATGGAATTGCGCTCGTCGCGGATCAATTCCTTGGCCTTTTCCCAGGCAGTCGAGGCGGCTGCGACGTCGCGGGCGCGGTCCTGCGTTTCCCAGGTAAAGCCCTCGCCCATAGTGTGGAACTGGCAGAGATCGCAGAAATGTTTCTCGATCAGGTCACGTTCACCCGTCCACATCGCACCCTTGATGAACTGCACCACAGCTGACGGTTTGCCGTGGGCAATATGGCGGAAGATCATGCCGAAGGCGGCGGATGATTTGCCCTTGCCCTTGCCTGTGTGGACGATGATCAACCCCTTGCCATCGGTCTTGGTTGCCATGATCTTGTCGCGCGCGGCCTTCTTCTTGGCCATCTTCTCGGCATGGCGCGCATCGTCCTTGCCGGCTTCGCCTTCTGGGATCGCGCTCTCCGGGGTCTCGTCGCTCATCGGTTCACCTTGTTCTATTGTTGGCGGCCAGGTCGAACCGGGCCGAATTGCTGCGCGGCGTCCAGAGGCTGCGGTCGATCGCCTCGCACAGCCGCTCCGTCATCTCGTCGAATGCCGCGGGGTTCTTCTCCACCATGAAATCGCGCACAGTGGGATCGGCGACGAAGGCCTGGTATACCGCCTCGAAATGATGGGCGCCGACCGCACCCGTCGTCGCCGAAAAGGCGAAGAGATAGTCGACGGTGGCGGCAATCTCGGCCGCACCCTTGTAGCCGTGGCGCATGACGCCCGAAATCCATTTCGGATTGACGACGCGCCCGCGCACGACGCGGCCGATCTCCTCTTCCAGCGAACGGATCACCGGCCGCTCCGGCCGGGAGTGATCGTTGTGATAGATCGAGGGACGGGCGCCGGTCAGCTGTTCCGCCGCCGCCGCCATGCCGCCCTCGAACTGGTAATATTCGTCACTGTCGAGCAGGTCGTGCTCGCGATTGTCCTGGTTCTGAACGACAGCCTGCACCGAGCGCAGCCGCTCCTCGAACAGGCCGCGTTCGGCCTTGCCCTCCTCGCCGGCGCCATAGGCATAGCTGCCCCAGACGAGATAGGCCTCGGCAAGATCGGCGCGCCGCTCCCAGCCTTTTTCGTCAATCAGCGCCTGCAGCCCCGCGCCATAAGCGCCGGGCTTCGAGCCGAACACCCGGTAGCCCGCTCGCCTTCTGGCCGAGACCTCGTCGAGGCCCGCTGCGGCAAGCCGTGCCGCCTCGCCGCGCATACGGGCTGCGATCGGATTGTCGGCCTCGTCCTCTTCAAGCGCGCCGACGGCGCGGATCGCCTTGTCGAACAGCGCGATCTGCTCGGGAAAAGCGTCACGGAAGAAGCCGGAGATTCTGAGCGTCACGTCGACACGCGACCGCCCGAGCATTGCCTGCGGTATGATCTCGTAGCCGGTGACGCGGCGCGAACTCATGTCCCAGAGCGGCTTGACGCCGATCAGCGCCAGCGCCTGGGCGATATCATCGCCACCGGTGCGCATGTTCGACGTGCCCCAGGCCGTCAACCCTAGGGAAACCGGCCATTCGCCGTGATCTTGCGCGTAGCGGCGAACCAGCAGCTCCGCCGATTTTTTGCCGAGTTCGTAAGCCGCCGGCGTCGGCACCGCACGGCTGTCGACCGAATAGAAATTACGGCCCGTCGGCAGCACGTCGGGCCGCCCGCGTGTCGGCGCGCCGGAGGGACCAGGCGCCACGAACCGGCCGTCGAGGCCGTTGAGCAGGCCTGCGATTTCGGCTGGTCCGCAGGCCAGGATCGAGGGCTTGAGCCGGGTCTCGATTTCGAAAAGCACCAGTCTGGTTTGGGACCAGAGAACCGGGCATTCCATTTCACCCGCAACGAACTTCGCCGCCAGCAGCTCGATGCGCTCGACGGTATCGCCATTGGTTCGCCATGGGGCATCGAGAATATCGGCAAGCATTACGGGACGCGGCCCGATCCAGGGTGCGGCCATATCGCAGTCGAGAGGGTCGAAAGAAGGCCCCTCCCCAACCCCTCCCCACAGGTGGGAGGGGCTTGCTGGGCGCACCGTCTCCACATCATCTTTGATGGCGGATGTTGCCGCAAACGCAGCGGTAAGTCCCTCCCCCTTGTCGGGAGGGGGTGGGGAGGGGTTTTTCAGCCCATCCCCCGCAATCGCCCGCTGCAAACTCGCATCCCCGCCCTCGCCCAGCCCGCGCGGCACTCGCGCCAGCGCCACCGTCAGATCGGTCAGCAGTCTCCCCTCGGGCGAAACGCCGAAGACATGCAGCCCGTCGCGGATCTGCATTTCCTTGAGGTCGCAGAGATAGGCGTCGAGCTTCTTCAGCGCCTCACCTTCGCTTTCGCCGCTGACTATGCCGGCATCCCGGTCGAGGCCGATATCGGTGACCAGATCGAGGATTTGCCGGCTGAGCAGGCGGATGCGGCGGGGATCGCCGCCGGAGGCCTCGTAATATTCGTCGACCAGCGCCTCCAGATCCTTGAGCGGCCCATAGCTCTCGGCCCGCGTCAAAGGTGGCGTCAGGTGATCGATGATGACGGCGGCAGTCCGGCGCTTGGCCTGCGTGCCCTCACCCGGATCGTTGACGATGAAGGGATAAAGATGCGGTAGCGGCCCGAGGATCGCCTCGGGATAACAGTTTTCCGACAGCGCCAGCGCCTTGCCCGGCAGCCATTCGAGATTGCCGTGTTTGCCCATGTGGATGACCGCATGCGCACCGAATTCCTGGCGCAGGAAGGCATAGAAGGCAAGATAGCCGTGCGGCGGTACGAGATCCGGCGAATGATAGCTTTCCTTCGGATCGATATTATAGCCGCGTGCCGGCTGGATGCCGACGAGCACGCCGCCGAAGCGGGCGAAAGGCAGGGCGAAGCCGCCCTCGCGAAAATACGGATCGTCCTTAGGATTGCCCCAGCGAGCCCTCACCTCATCTTGAATCTTGTTGGGAAGAGATTGCAGGAAGCTGTTGTAGCCAGAGAGGGAAAGCGTCTCGCGGATGACCTTGCCGTCGTGGCCGGAATTGGTCGGCCCTTCCATCAGATGCCGGATGAGCGCGTCGCCGTCGGCCGGAATGCCGGCGACCGGGTAACCTGCCGCTTCCATGGCGCGAAGCACCGCGATGGTGCCGGCCGGCGTATCGAGGCCGACGCCATTACCGAGCCGGCCGTCGCGGTTCGGATAATTCGCCAAGACAAGCGTGATGCGGCGATCCCCGGCCGATCTCTTCCGCAGCCGCGCCCAGTTGGCGGCAAGTTCAGCCGTATAGCGCACCCGGCCGCTATCGGGTTCGCTGGAGACGATGTTGGTCTCGACAGCCGCGTCATAACGCGCTGCCGTCTTGAAAGAGACGGCCCGCGCCAGCACCCGGCCGTCAACTTCAGGAAGCGCCACGTTCATGCCGAGATCGCGTGCGGACAGGCCTTGCGCGGAAGAGGTCCACGCCTCCCGCGAAGAGGCCGACAGGATCGCCTGCAGCACGATCGCCCCATTCGCCTCCAGCACCGTCGGCTGCCTGTCCGCACCCGGTGCCGAGACGGCAAAGCCGGTCGTGTTGATGACGACATCGGGTCTCAGTGCCGCAAACACGCTTTCGAGAATAGCTGTCGAAATCGGGTCTTTGAGGCTGTAGGCAAAAACCGGCAATGGCCTGAGGCCAAGCGTGGCGAGTGCCTCGACCAGCGCCTCGATCGGGGCGGTCTCGCCGCTTTGCACGAGGGCGCGGTAGAAGCTGATGGCGACGATTGGGGCCGTGGGTTGGAATTCCACCTCTTCCACCGAGCGTGAGGTACCCCCCTCTGTCCTGCCGGACATCTCCCCCACAAGGGGGGAGATCGGGGATGCGAGGCTTCGCTCCATCTCTTCGGCCGAGAGCGCGGCATCCTCATAAGTTTGTTTCGTTGGAAGCCCAAGCGACTTGCCGATCTCCCCCCTTGTGGGGGAGATGTCCGGCAGGACAGAGGGGGGTATCGCGGCCTCAGTTGACGACGGCGCGGTCACCCGCCGCCACTCCTCCACCCCGATCCGTCCTCGCCCCGGCCACCAAATGCCCGCCTTCATCAAAGGCACTGCCGGCGCCGGCTTTTCCGCGCCCGACAGCATCGCCCCGGCATAATCGAGAAAGGCCCGCGCATTGGCATCGCCGCCTTCGATCAGATAGGCCCAGAGCGCATTCAAATCCTCGAGGGAAACATTGGAAAAAGCAACGAGCCCCGCATCCGGCCTGGCATCGCCCGGCAAGACCGCAATCAGCGCGCCGACGCGGGACGCTGCTGCATGCAGCGCCTCCAGCGCATAATGAAAATAGCTGGCGCCGCCGAGCGCACGCACGATGATCAGCCTGGCATGCCGTGCCGTGCGCTCGATATAGGTATCGACCGACATCGGGTGCTTGAGGCTCATCAGGCTGGCAAGCCTCAGCGAAGCCGCCGCCCCGTGCGCGCGATGGGCGGCTGCGATAGCGGCAAGCTCGCTGTCGGCGGCCGACAGGAACAGGATATCGCCCGGCGTCTGCCCGAGGTCGATTGCCTCCTCGCCGTCGCTGATCGTTCCCTGTTGGGCCAGAAGCAGGTGCATGGGATTATGCCAGCGCCTCGATCTCTGCCCTTACCGCGTCCTGGTCCATCTCGTGCAGACCGATGACCACGAGGCGGGTGGCGCGCGTTTCGCTCGGACCCCAGGCACGGTCGAAATAATGGTCGATGCGGCTGCCGACGGCCTGAAGCTGCAAGCGCATCGGCTTGCCCGAGACATCGACGAAGCCTTTGAGACGCAGCACGTCATGGGCTGATATAATGCCCTTCAGGGACTCGACGAAGCCGGCGGGATCGGCAATGGATCCGAGATCGACGACGAAGCTGTCGAATTCGTCGTGGTCGTGCGGCGTGCCGTCCTCATGCTCCAGCTCGTGATGCGACTTGCGATTGGCGACATCGCCCTCCGTGCCGATGCCGAGGCCGAGCAGGATACCGGCCGAGACCTCTCCGTTCTTCGCCTCGATCATCACCGGCTTGCGTGCCGTGCGGGAGGCGACCTCGTCGCGAACCCTGATAAGGCCGGCGGCGTCGATCAGGTCGGTCTTGTTGAGCACGATCAGATCGGCGCAGGTGAGCTGGTCCTCGAACAGCTCCTCGATCGGGCTTTCGTGATCAAGCGATTCATCCTCGGCGCGCGCAGCATCGACGGCATCATGGTCGTCGGCAAAACGGCCGGCGGCGACGGCCGCGCTGTCGACCACGGTGATGACGCTGTCGACGGTCACCTGGGTGCGAATGTCAGGCCAGTTGAAGGCCGCGACCAGCGGCTGCGGCAGGGCGAGCCCCGAGGTTTCGATGACAATATGATCGGGCCGCTGCTCACGCTCGAGCAGCTTCGTCATCGTCGGGATAAAATCGTCGGCGACGGTGCAGCAGATGCAGCCATTGGTCAGCTCGATAATGTCGTCCTCGGTGCAATTGTCAGCACCGCACCCCTTCAGTACCTCGCCATCGACGCCGAGATCGCCGAACTCGTTGATGATGAGCGCGATCTTCTTGCCGCCGGCATTGGTGAGCAGGTTGCGGATCATCGTCGTCTTGCCAGCGCCGAGAAAGCCGGTGATGACGGTTGCGGGAATTTTCTGCTGGTTCATGAACTTAACCCTTCATTTTCAACGGCAGGCCTGCCGCGATGAAATAGACTTCAGCGGCCTTGGCCGCAATTGATTGGTGCAGCCGGCCGGCATGATCGCGGAATTCCCGCGCCATGCGATTATCCGGCACGATGCCGAGGCCGACCTCGTTGGAAACGAAAACGAGCTGCGCCTTTGCCTGCGACAGGAAATTGGTGAGCGTTAAAAATTCCGCCGCCATATCGCGCTGCTCCATCATCAGATTGGTGACCCAGAGTGTCAGGCAATCGATCAGCACGACGCGGCCGGCGCCATCGATGGCACCGAGCGTGCCGACAAGATCGAGCGGCTCCTCATGCGTCGCCCACGACGGGCCGCGATCGGCTCTGTGCTGGGCAATGCGTGCCTGCATTTCCTCGTCCCAGGCGCGGCCGGTCGCGAGGTAGTGACGATCGAGGCCGGTCGAAACGACAAGGGACTCGGCGAAGCGGGATTTGCCGGAGCGTGCGCCGCCGAGGATGAAGGTTGGATTGGAGAGAGCGGTCGTCATGCGCAAACGGCCCTTTGACGGGATACTGCGTCCCACCCACCCTCATTCCTGTGCTCGTCACAGGAATCCAGCCACGGCGCGTCCGCGCCGTGAATGACTCCATGCGGCTTTGCGGGGATTCTGCTGTGCCCAAGGACTTGGGCACGCTGGATTCCTGTGACGAGCACAGGAATGAGGGAGGAGAGGAAAGCGCCCCTCAAACGGGCAATACAACGAGACGCCGTCATACCCCCCCCTCTCCAGCTAGGGAGAAGGAGAATCCCACATGCGCGGCACCAAGCCATGCCGAATTCAATCGTTCAGCCAAAACAACCTCCGTGCTGGCAGCGGGCCTTTTGCCCAGGGTTGGGCTTCTCGCCCGGCACGGGATGGCAGGTCTCCTGGCTCGCGGTTATCGGCCGCGATCGGGGCAGACCGGAAACCGGTCGCCCTGATCGTGCCAGCGGATCTGCCTCGCCTTCCCGGCTGCATCGATGAAAAGGTGGACGATTCGTAGATTGAGAGGCGTCCGACCCCGGTTGATCACCATGCATGTCCAGTGGCTTTTCCGGCATTTGACCCATCCCACCCACCTGCATCATTGCAGCAGCGGCAGGAAGGGCTCGATGCCGGATGGAAGACCCTGACCGCTCTACAGTCGCGGGGTCGGCTGTGATGAGTACGCCCGGCTTGGGTCCGCCCCGTCACATTCCCTTTTCATCCGGAAGGCGTAACACCGATCCGGAACCATCCGTTATATCCGCGGATAGTTAGATGACCATCCGCGTGGGATGATCAGGTGACCATCCGTTGACGGATGGTTAGGCAAGCTCAGGGGCGAAGTCAACCGCCCTCGACGGCCGGGAATGGCCAGCCAGCCGGGGCAACGCCGGCAACACGACTTACCCTACCTAAAACATCGTCATTTATCAGATACTTACGTCACAATTATTTATCCCGGGCGCCGGCTTTTCGCCGCAATTACGTCGCAAGCGGACTGCGCCGCCCCTCGTGCCCTTGACCGGGCCTCTTCCTGCCTAGTTGTTTTGCCATGCTTATGAAATTGGATCGGCGCCGGTTCCGAGCGCTGCGTGTATTCTTCGATCCGGGGCGGCTGCGGGCGCTCACCCGTCGCAGCGAGGTCGGCTTGTCGCTGGCGGGTGCCGTCGTCGGCATCGCCTCCGGTCTTGCCGTCACCGGCATGAGCTATGTCTCCAATCAATTGCATCAGATGGTCTTCGGCATCGCCGACAGCGAGCGCCTGAGCTCGTCGGTGATCGAAGACAAGCTGCTGCTTCTCACCGCCCCGGTCATCGGTGGCGTCCTGCTCGGCCTGTTGCTGTTCGTACTGGCGAAACGGCGCAAGAAACCGATGGTCGACCCGATCGAGGCCAATGCCCTGCATGGCGGCCGCCTGTCCTTGACCGACAGCATCATCGTTGCCGTGCAGAACCTTATCTCCAACGGGTTCGGCGCCTCCGTCGGCCTGGAGGCCGGCTATACCCAGCTTGCCGCCGGCCTCGCTTCGAAATTCGGCCTGAAGCTGCAGCTTCGCCGCTCGGACCTACGTGTCCTCGTCGGCTGCGGCGCGGCGGGCGCCATCGCCGCCGCCTTCAACGCGCCGCTGACCGGCGCTTTCTATGCCTTCGAGCTGATTATCGGCACCTACACGATCGTCTCGTTGACCCCTGTGGTCGTCTCGGCCCTCGTTTCCACCCTCATCGCAAGGCTGCTTACCCATGGCGATTTCACCATAGATATCGGCAGCTTCGGCTCGGTCGTGCCGGCCGATTATGTCCCAGCCATGCTGCTCGGCGCGGTCTCAGCCGGCGTCGGCATCCTGATCATGCAGGGCGTCTCCTTCGTCGAGGAGTTGGCGCGCAAGAGCTCGATCGCCCCGCCCTTCCGCCCGGCGCTTGGCGGCATTGTCGTCGGACTTCTGGCAATGATTTCGCCACAGGTGCTCTCGGCCGGCCACGGCGCGCTGCATCTCAATCTCTCCCGCGAGGTGGCGATCCCGGCGCTGATCGGCCTCTTCCTCTTGAAATCCCTGGCCTCAGCGATCTCGATCGGCTCCGGCTTCAGGGGCGGCCTGTTCTTCGCCTCACTGTTCATGGGCGCCCTGCTCGGCAAGCTCTTTGCCTATTGCGGCCCCTATTTCGCCGAGGCGACGCTGACGCCCGTGATCTATGCCGTGGTCGGCATGAGTTCGCTTGCCGTCGCCGTCATCGGCGGGCCGTTGACGATGACGTTCCTGGCGCTCGAAATTACCGGCGATTTTCCGATCACCGCGCTGGTGCTTGCCGCCGTCATCACCTCCTCACTCGTCGTCCGCTCAACCTTCGGCTATTCCTTCGCCACCTGGCGCTTCCACCTGCGTGGTGAAAGCATCCGCAGCGCCCATGACGTCGGCTGGATCCGCAACCTCACGGTGGACAAGCTGATGCGCGCCGACGTCAAGACGGCAAGGGCGGGCATTTCCCTGGAGGAATTCAAGCAGGCTTTCCCGATCGGCTCGACCCAGCGCGTCATCCTCGTCGAGGAGAGCGACAAATATGCAGGCCTCGTGCTGGTGCCGGAGATCTACGCCAATCCGACCGATGCGCAGGACGAGGGCAAGACGCTTGCCGATTTCATCCACTACCGGAACGATTTCCTGCAGCCGCAGATGAATGCCAGGCAGGCGGCGGCGATCTTCGACAAGAGCGAAAGCGAAGCCCTCGCCGTCGTCAACAACCTGATCGAACGCAAGGTGATCGGTCAGCTCAGCGAAAGCTATACACTGCGCCGCTACAGTGAAGAACTCGACCGTCGCCGTCGAGAGGTCTCAGGCGAGATCTAAACCGCTAGGAACCAGTGTCGGCGGGCTTGAAAACGTTGACCGCCTTCGAAACACCGCGCAATTCGAAGGATCCGAGACATTGACTCGCAACCGCGCAGGTCACGGCGAAACTCTCCGACATCAGGAGATGGTGCCCGAGCGTGCCGCAGAGCTTTTCGAGCCGCGAGGCCTCGTTGACGGCGCTGCCGATCACCGTGAAGTCAAGCCTGCCACGCGCGCCGATATTTCCATAGAACACCTCGCCGAGATGCAGCACGACATCCACGCCGATATCGGGGCCGCCATTATCCGTCCGCTGATGATTCAACGCCTTGTTCGCTTCCAGAATATTCCGTGCGGAGACCAGCGCGGCCATGCATGACTTTTGCGGGTCCTCGGCGTCCGTCGGAAAGATCGCCAGCACGCTGTCACCCATGAATTTGAGGATCTCGCCGGAATTTTCCTCGACGTGCCGGCCGATCAGGTCGAAATGTTCGTTCAGAAATCCGGCGATCTCTCCAGGCTGGTAGACCTCGGTCAGCGCCGTGAAGTTTCTGAGGTCGGCAAGCAGGATCGCAGCATTGATGGAGCCTCCCGTTCCTCTCTGGATATCGCCCGCAAGGATGCGTGCACTTGTCTTGGCGCCAGTGTAGACAGCAAGGATATCCGCGGCGGTTTTCGAAGCCGCGATGCGGTAGCAAGCAAGCCCCAGTGCCGGGAAAAACCTGGCAACGATCGCCAATTGATCATCGGAGAATCCACCCGGTCTGTCGCTTGTAAGCGACAGGCTGACACCGCGCAGCGCAGCCTCCTTCGGGAACTCCAGCAGGCTGACAAGGTGATCCGTGCCGCCGTCAAGCGCGAATTCCGCAAGCCGTGGATAGTCGTCGACACCCTCGCCCTTGGCGATGTTCCAGCGCCCTGACGTCTCATTACGGCCGAGCAGATAATAGATCGGCGTCTTCTCAAAGTTCAGCACTGCCGCAGTGCCATATTCGGCGTTCTCGATGGTGGTGGCACCGCCGCGCACGAAATTGGCCGAGACGCCGCCATACATGGGGTGAATGGACGGCATCGCGATGCTGCCCCGCCATATCGGAAAGCCATCAGCGATCAGCCGATCGCACAGCCCCTCAATGAGGTCACCGATATGCTCGCTGGTGATTCCCCGCTCTAAAATCCATTGAATATGATCGCTAATTTTTAAATCTCCACATCAGCCGGGGCAATCTTATGACGGCAAATCGGGCAAATGGGCGGCGATGCCGAACCGGGTTGCCGCCATATCAATTGATAATCGCGCCAAGCCAATATTTCCAGCCATTACGGACGGGAAGTCTTTTCATATGAAAGCGGTTGGATGGCGGACTCGTCGCTCACATCCTGACCGTCATGCCACCATCGACAGTCAGCACGTGGCCATTGACAAAGGAAGCTGCGGCGCTTGCAAGAAACAACGCCGCGCCGGCGATCTCCTCGGGGCGCCCCCAGCGCTGGACCGGAATGCGCTGGCGCACGAAGGGCATCAATTCCTCGTTCGCGGCCATGGCCGCATTGGTCTCGGTCGCAAACCAGCC
Organism: Rhizobium phaseoli; assembly: GCF_010668805.1. Lineage (GTDB taxonomy): Bacteria > Pseudomonadota > Alphaproteobacteria > Rhizobiales > Rhizobiaceae > Rhizobium > Rhizobium phaseoli_A. Next base: position 60,989 of record NZ_WUFT01000011.1, read on the forward strand.
CGGCGCAATCGCGTTGCTGGTGATGCCGTAAGGGCCGAATTCGACCGCCATGCCGCGCATCAGCCCGGTCAAGCCCTGCTTGGCTGCCGGATAGACGCAATCGCCGGGCATGACGACATGGCCGCTGATCGATGTCACCGAGATCAGGCGGCCATAATTGCGCCGTTTCATCAGCACGGCGGCGTCCCGCGAAAGCGTCATCGCAGCGGCCAGATCGGTGCGCAGCAGTTCGATGATGGCATCATCATCGAACTCGGCCAGCGGGCGCCTGTCACGGGCGCCGACATTATTGATCAGGATATCGAGGCGACCATGAGCCCTTTCGATATCAGCCATCAAGACACGTTGGGCCTCGCGATCGGCGATGTCGAAGGCGGCAGCCTCCGCCGTGCCACCGGCCGCACGGATGATCCTTACAGCGTTTTCCAGCGTCGCCGCCGTGCGTCCGGTAACGATGACATGGGCGCCGGCCTCTGCAAGAGCACGTGCCATCTCGAAACCCAGACCGCGGCCGCCGCCGGTCACCAGCGCCACCTGACCCGCCAGTGAAAATCTATCCATCACGCTCATGGTCTTACCGCTCTCGATCAGCTCCGCTGGGAAATTAATGGACTCAGTCAACTAATTTGGCAAGAGCAGAACGAGCCTAACCGAGCAGTCCCGCCAACCAGCGCCGATCGAGGTGACGTTCCAATTCCCCGGCGATCTCATCCAGCGCCTGCTCGACACTCTCGCGGTAATTCCTCCGCTCGCCTGATAACCCGAAGCTCTGCAGCAGCCGGGCGCGGTAGGCGTCGCTGCCGAAGAGCCCGTGCAGGTAGGTGCCCATGATCAGGCCGTCGGCCGAAAGCGCCCCATCGTGTGCCCCGTCGATGATCGCCGACGGCCGGGTGCCATCCGGGCCACGGGTGATGCCGAGATGGATCTGGTAGCCGGCAAGCGGCACGTCGTATTCGGTTGAGCGGGCATGACTGTTGCGCACGGTTTTTTCAGGCGCCATCTCGGTCTCAACGTCGAGAAGCGCAAGCCCCGGCGTCTCGAGTGTTCCGCCCTCGATGCCTAGTGGATCATGCACGGTCCGACCAAGCATCTGGTAGCCGCCGCAAATGCCGATCACCCGGCCGCCGCGCCTGACATGCGCCTGGAGGTCGCGGTCCCAGCCCTCGGCCCTCAAGTCGGCAAGATCCGATATCGTCGATTTGGAGCCGGGAAGGATGACGAGGCTCGCATCCGCTGGCAGCCGCTCGCCTGATCGCACGAAGACCAGCTCGACATCCGGCTCGCTCCTCAGCGGATCGAGATCGTCGAAATTAGCGATACGCGGCAGCACCGGAACGGCAATCTTCAGCGCGCCCGCCCCGCCCTTCGCCAGCCGTTCGAGCACGACCGAATCTTCGGCCGGCAGGCGTGCGGCACCCGGCAGCCACGGCACGACGCCGAAACACGGCCAGCCGGTAAAGCCTTCGATGGCGCGGATGCCGTCGTCAAACAGCGAAACGTCGCCGCGGAACTTGTTGATGAAATAACCCGCAATCATCGCTCGGTCGCCCTCATCGAGGATCGCATGCGTTCCGACCAGCGAGGCGATGACGCCGCCGCGGTCGATATCACCGACCAGCACGACAGGCACGCGGGCACGCGTCGCAAAGCCCATATTGGCGATATCGGCGGCCCTGAGATTGATCTCGGCCGGCGATCCGGCACCCTCGACGATAACGAGATCGGCATCTGCTGCCATTTTTTCGAAACTCTCGAGCACGGCGCCGAGCAGTTGCGGCTTCAGCCGCTGATAGTCGCGTGCTTTCGCCTGCCCGAATACCTTGCCCTGTACGATGATCTGGCTGCCGTTTTCCGATTGCGGCTTAAGCAGCACCGGGTTCATGTGTACCGAAGACGGCGTGCGTGCAGCCAGTGCCTGCAGCCACTGCGCTCGGCCGATCTCGCCGCCGTCATCGGCGACCGCTGCATTGTTCGACATGTTTTGTGGCTTGAACGGCCGCACAGTAAGCCCGCGATTGGCCGCCAGCCGGCAAAGGCCCGCGACCAGCACCGTTTTTCCGACATCCGAGCCGGTTCCCTGCAGCATGATCGCTCTTGCCATGGTGGCCGCCTTTCGCTGAGGCGAGGCCTACAATGGCCAGCGACACCGGGTCAAGACTTGGCCCGGGAAGCTTCCCGCAGAAACGCGAAAACCGCGCATGGCCTTGGCTCTGCGCGGTTTGCCGAAAACACAGGCGTCTTCACCCTTACACGGCGAAGCTCGCTTTCTCCGGTACGCACTACCTGAACCGGAGAAGCGGCGGTCATTCCCGCCACGACCCAACTGATAACGGCACATTCTTACCGGAGAGTTATTGAAGCCTTACGCAATTCTTAATTTTGATCTTTTTTGACATTCCGATCGAAATTTCTGCAGAAGACCCGACGATGATCGCGAAGAGCGTGCAGTTCGCTCGAGCGTACGATTTTCCGATTATTGAGATAAATTCTTCGAATTCAATAATTTAGTCCCGCAACCATCAGCAGAAGAAGGTTGATTTCTGCCAGCGAACGCGTAGGCTTCCCAAAAAACGCCATTTTCGAGCATGACCTGCAATAAGCAGCCGGAACCGTAAGGACGGAAGGCACCCATGAACCGGAAATGTATGTCTCGGCATCGCCCATCCGTCATTTCATTTTGGGTACCGGAAGGATTTGTCGCGGATTTCCGACCCTGGCTGCACGTCCGTAGATTCAAGGTATTACAGCCGCATTAGCGCATCTGAAAAGACCGCTGTTGTAGAGAAGAATTCGGGGAAATGACGATGAAGACGTTTCTGATTCCCGCCGTCTTTGCCGCGGCTCTTTCTACCGTCGCGCCGGCCGAAGCCGCCGAATGCGGCAATGTTTCGATCGCTGAGATGAAATGGGCCTCGGCCGGCATTGCGGCGAGCTTCGACAAGATCATCCTGGAAAAGGGCTACGGTTGTGCCGTCACCATCGTCGACGGCGACACCCTGCCGACCTTCGCCTCGATGAACGAGAAAGGCACTCCCGACATCGCCTCGGAATACTGGATCAATTCCGTCAGGGCCTTGCTCGATCAGGCCGTCAACTCCGGCCGGCTGGTGCAGGGAGCCGAGATCCTGGCTGACGGAGCCGTCGAGGGCTGGTGGATCCCGAAATTCATCGCCGACGCCAATCCCGACATCCGTTCGGTTGAAGATGCGCTGAGACATCCCGAGCTCTTTCCTGCTGAGGACGATGCCTCGAAGGGCGCTGTCTACAATTGCCCGGCCGACTGGAGTTGTCAGATATCAACCACCAATCTGTTCAAGGCGCTTGCCGCGGACAAAAAGGGCTTCGAACTTGTCGAAACCGGCAGCCCTGAACGGCTCGACGCTTCGATCGCCCGCGCCTTCGACAATAAGATCGGCTGGCTCGGTTATTACTGGGCGCCGACCGCAATCCTCGGCAAATACCAGATGACGCGCCTGAGCTTCGGCGTCGGTCATGACAAGACCGAGTGGGACCGCTGTACGGCGGTTGCCGGCTGCCTCAGGCCCCAGCTTAACTCCTATCCGGTCTCGCGCGCCTTTACGTTGATGACCAGGTCTTTTGCCAGCCGCGCCGGACCTGTCACCACCTATCTCAAAACCCGCAAATGGGACAATCAGACGATCAACCAGGTGCTTGCCTGGCAAGACGAGAACCACGAAAGCAACGAGGATGCCGCGATCCATTTCCTTCGTAATTACGAGGGCCTCTGGATGAAATGGGTGCCCGCCGACGTAGCCGAGAAGGTCAAGACGAGCTTATAACGGCACAAACACGATCAAAGCATGGACGATTCGATGACAGGCAACGTTCCCTTTCCCGACCGCGATACCGTTGCTGAAAAGCTCGCCGCGCTGTCGGAGACGGACAAATCATATCTGACGCTGCTCATGGAAAATGTCGCTCAGGACGACAACCTGCTCGACGGCCTGCGCCGCTATCTCGACATCGCAGCCGGGTCGCGGTTCCTCAACTCGCTAAAACTCGAAAATCTCGGAATATGGCTCGGAGCACATGCGCCGGATCGGCTTCAGATCCGGGTGATGGAAACCGCCCGCTCCAGTCAGCATCCGGCCTACCAAGCCTTCCGGACCGGTCTTGACCGATCCGGCGGCCTGGAAAAGGCTTATCCCCCGGTCAACACTTGATCCGGTCTCCAGTTAGGACTTGATCCTGCGATCCCCGCAGGAATCTCAACGGCCGTTACTTCTTTGCAGCGCGATCAACCGAGCGGCCGGCGTCCTGCGTGGCGTTCACGGTGTTTGCCGTATCTTTTCCTATGCCGCGGATCGTGTTGCCGCAGGAGGAAAGTGCAAGAAGAACCATCAAGGCTGCGGCGATTTTGGCCGTTGTCGTCATTTCGAATATCCTTGTTTGAAATCAACCCCGAACGGGACTTATGCCGTTCGCGCCGATAACGCACAAGGGGACAAAAGGTTCAACGCCTGAAAGAGATTATCAGGCAGCAACCGCCTTCGCTCTCTCGGCAAAGGCGCCGCGAATGCTGTCGGCCACCGTCTCGATCGGCCCCGACACCTGCGAAGCGGTTAGCAGGCGGATATCGAATGCGCCCAGTTCCGGCAGGCCTTCCTGCGGCCCGAGGATCGCCATGTCTTCATTGACATAGGACAGCGGCAGCGGCGCAATGGCAAGATCGGAGAGCACGGCGGCGCGCTGCGCCATGGTATGGCCGCTGAGATAGGCGACGCGGTAGTGCCGCTTGTTGCGTTCGAGTTGGGAGAGCGCCTCCTGGCGCCAGATGCAGCCATCCTCCCAGATCGAGATCGGCAGGGGATCGCGGCGATGCGCAGAACCGCATTTGGCGCCGGCCCAGACCAGCCGCTCGCGAAACACCACCTCGCCACCTGTGGGGAATGGCCGCGTCGCACAGTTGATCAAGGCCAGGTCGAGCCGCTGCTCCTCCATGCGCTTCTTCAGCCCGATGCTCATGTCGATCGTTACGTCGACCATGATGCCGGGATAGCTCTCGGCGAAACTCTTCAGGATGCTCGGCAGCAGCCGCTCGCCGATATCCTCCGGCGCGCCGAGCCTGACGACGCCGCTGAGCTCCGGCATGATGAAGCGCGACACCGCCTCGTTCGACAGCGCGAGAATGTTGCGGGCGTAAGACAGCAGCATCTCGCCGTGGCGCGTCAGCGAGACCGAACGGGCGTCGCGCAAAAACAGTGTTGCGCCCAGCTGTTCCTCGAGCTTCTTGATCTGCATCGACACCGCTGACGGCGTGCGGAAGACCGCCTCCGCGGCGGTCGAAAAATTGCCTGTCTCGGCGATGGCGACGAAGGTACGCAGCACATCGTTGTCAAGCAAAGGAATGGGACGGCGAAAGGGAAGGCTCATCGTCGCATCTTTCAATTTTTCTGATTTATAACCCCATATCATTTTGTTTGATTGAATGTCAATCGCTCGCCATATTTCGAAAGATCAGCAGCCGATGCACGAAAAGAGGCCCCGACATGTCGAACATCAGCATCTGGAATATTGTACAGGCCCTTTCCGCGTTCAAGTCGCAGAGGCGCAGGAATGCGAACCATGAGCATGCACTCCGGCAGCTAAGGCGTTTTCCCTCGCATCTGCTGGCCGATTGTCAGCCCAAGATAGAGTTGATCGTCGCTGCCTCCGCCGCTAGCCGAACCGCTGCAAATGATTGTAAGATCGGCGTGCCTCATCGGGTGCGCATATCCGGAAACATCCGTCCATCAAGAAGCTTGCGCGCCGTTCTGGACGTCCGCGCCCCTTGACCGAGCCGTTTTACCGCCGGATCCAGCCCATTTCCATCTCGGCTTTGGAAAGGCGATCACATCCCGCCCAGCAACTTGAACGCAATGATCCACATGGTGAAAGCGACGAGCGTTTCCAGCATGCGCCAGGATGAGGGCTTCGAGAAAATCGGCCGCAGCCACGTTGCACCATATCCGAGCGAAAAGAAGAACAGAAAGGAACCCGTCACCGCCCCCGCAGCAAATGAAACCTGCTGTCCCGGGTAGCGTGTCGATATCGTCCCGAGGAGCACGACGGTATCGAGATAGACATGCGGGTTCAGCCAGGTCAGTGCAAGGCAGGTTATGAGCGTCTGGCGAAAGCTCGACGGTCTCGCTTCTGCTTCCGTGAGGGCGGCGGACGAGCGAAAGGCGGAATAGAGGCTTTTCGCTCCGTACCACGCCAGAAATGTGGCTCCTCCATAGCGCATGACCGGATCGAGCCAAGGCATGAACCTGGCGATTTGCTGCAGGCTGGTCACGCCAAGTACGATCAGCGCTGCATCCGATAAGGCGCATGCGAAGCAGACGGAAAAGACGTGTTCGTTGCGCAAGCCTTGGCGAAGGATGAAGGCGTTCTGAGCGCCGATGGCGACAATGAGGCTGAGGCCCATCATCAGGCCAGTGAGATAGATCGAAAAATTCATCGTTTCGGCGAACGCCCTGACTTCGGTAAGCGTTGCCGTATCGCCATGAAAAAAATTAGTCTAATTAATCTGGCTTATCTCAATTAAGCGAAACTAATCATGCTCGATTACCCCGCCATGCGCGCCGTTGCAACTGTTGTCCAGACAGGCAGCTTCGAAAGGGCTGCGACCGTGCTGAATGTCACTCCCTCGGCAGTTTCGCAGCGCGTCAAGCAGATCGAGGAGCGTCTCGGTACCATCCTCATCGTCAGAGGCACGCCGTGCACGGCAACCGAAAAGGGAGAATGGCTTTGCCGCCATATGGAGAATGTCGGCATGCTCGAAGCCGAACTCTTTGGGCAACTGCCGGCTCTCGTCGACCCCGAAGAACCCCGCCAAAGGGTGACGCTGCAGATCGCGACCAATGCCGACAGCCTTGGGACATGGTTTGTGGAGGCCATGTCCAACTTCGCCAAGAGTTCTTCCTATCTATTGAACATCGCCGTCGACGACCAGGACCACACCGCCGAATGGTTGCACCGCGGACGGGTTATCGCAGCCGTCACCAGCCTTGAGAAGCCGGTCCGCGGATGCCGGCGATTTGCGCTCGGCATTCTGCGCTACCACGCCACGGCAACCCCCGACTTCGTGGCACGCCACTTTCCGCGCGGCGTAACCGCAGAGGCAATCCGCAATGCCCCGGCGCTCACCTTCAATCAGAAGGACAGGCTGCAGAGCAGCTGGGTAAACAGCATGTTCGGACGTGATCTCGACTATCCCACCCATTGGCTGCCGTCGCCGCAAAGTTTTGTCGAGGCAAGCCTTTCGGGCATGGGGTGGGGAATGAACCCGGCCCAGCTCACCCGCGAACATCTCGCATCAGGAACGCTCGTGGAACTGGTTCCCGACACGCCGCTCGATGTCCCGCTATACTGGCAGATAAACCGCCTCGCCGCCGACCGCCTGGCGGAGCTGACGCGCGAGGTCATCACGGTGGCCAAACGCAATCTCTGACACGTTGCTCAGAACATGCAGAGGCTCAAAAAAGGCGCTGTCACACGTACGTCGTGCGGCTGCCGAATTCGCTGGTGTCGTCAAAATTCTTCGTTCCGATGCGCTTACTCTCGCCGGAGAGCTCCTGCGGAGCCTCGGTAGCGGGCTTCGATGCGGCCGACGCCTCGGTCTTGCTGCTCTCGGACGCTTCGAGCTTGGCAATCTTAGCTTCCAGCGTCTCGACGGATTTTTCGATTGTGGCCTTCTCTTTCTCGTCCTGCGTTTGCGACAGGGCTGCCTGCTTTTCGGCAAGCTGCGCCTCGAGAGAGGCAAGTTGATCCCACGAACTGGATGACGAGGTTGAAGCGGCTGAACTCAAAAGGGTGGATGCAGAACTGGAAATTGCGCTGACCATGCGGATGACCTTCGATGTTGGATGTCATCTTTCTAGACCGCGAATGTTAAATGCCCGATAAATAAAGAACTAAGAAGTACCCTTTTATAAAAATTATTGCGCATCGCCAAACTCGGCGCCGCTTTTAGTATCCCGTCCTAGAACAGGATGATCTTAGGCCCGGTCGGCCTCAAATCTGAATCCTGTTCCAAATTAAAGAGTTAGAGCGTGATTTCATAACAAACCCGCTCACACTTTTCGGCATCATGCTTTAGGCAATAGCGATGATCTCCAGCTCTTGGCCACCTGTTTCCACCACATCACCGACAGCCTTGCCCATCAGCAATCGCGCCACCGGCGAGACGTAGGAAATCGATCCGGCCTTGGGATCGGCTTCGTCCTCGCCGACGATCCGATAGGTCTGCACGCGCCCATCGTCGCGGCTGAACGTCACCGTGTTGCCGAAGGCAACAGTGTCGGTTGACGCGGGGGTAGGCATGAGTTGGGCGGTGCGGAGCCTCGCCGCGAGATAGCGCAGGTCGCGCAACGGTCCCGCCGCCTGCCGCCGTCTTTCGTTCACATCTTCGATGACACTCGCCGCATCATAGGCCTCGCGAGCCTGCTGGAACTGTAATTCCAGAGCCTTCAACCCTGCCTCCGTGACAAGGTTCAGATGCTGCGAAACCGGACGATCGGGCAGCAGGGTTTCCGAAGCGGTTTCGAAACTCTCTTCCTTGGTGAATGCGACGGCCAATTCTATACTCCGTTTTGGGCGCAGTGCACTTATAGCTGACCGGGAAGTTCTCCCCATCCGAAACATCCATACACCCGCCGCAGCCGAACCGCCAATCTTGGCTCATCGGCAACGCGGAACGTCCCGCGCCGCATGGCGTTTAGACCCGTGATGCATCGTGGCCGAGGAGGATCAATGCCCGGCGAACAGCGCAAAGCCCGCGATATAACCCGGAGCGAAACATGCCTTCGTTCCTGACAGACGCCATGCCGCTGACGCCGGACTGGTGGGATATCGTCGCGCGCCTCGCGCTGACGGTAATCGCCGGCGGTCTCATCGGCCTCGATCGCGAGCGCGGCGGCCATGCCGCAGGCTTCCGGACGACGATCCTGGTGGCGCTTGCCGCCTGCGTTGCGATGGTCCAGGCGAATCTGCTTCTGTCAACCTATGGGAAAACGCTGAGTTTTTTCACCCAGATGGACGTGCTACGCTTTCCGCTCGGCGTCCTCACGGGCGTCGGCTTCATCGGCGGCGGAGCGATCCTCCGGCGTGGCGACATGATGACTGGCGTCACAACGGCGGCGACCCTGTGGTTCATGACGGTGGTCGGCCTTTGCTTCGGCGGCGGCCAGATCGTCACCGGGACGGTGGCGACCGTCATTGCCTTCATCGTGCTGTCGCCGCTAAAACGCCTGGACACTTGGCTGCGCTGCGAACGCAAAGCGACCCTCGTCGTCTATGGCACGAGTTCCGATATTCCCGACCTTTCGGATGTGTTGGGACCTCTTGAATGTAGCGCATCATTTGTCTCGTTGGGGCAGGCCGAAGATGGCCGACCCGAGGTGGCGTTCGAATTGCGCTGGCTGGCGAAAGATCCAGACACATCCGCACGCGCCATACTTTTCGCCGTTTCCGAGGCGCACGAAATCGCCAATTTCTCGATGCATTCCACGACGACTTGAGCCCGACGGCGCCACTATCGCAGCCCTCGCTTATTTGGAGACATGCTCTGGTTTGCCCTTTCTTTTGGTGGATGCAAATTCCTCGAGCTGTTTTTCGCTCATAGACTCGACCATCTGTTTGGAGGCGCCCTTGAGTTCCTTCTTAGGCGTCTCGCCACGTTTGGCCGACAATGCGGTGCCTGCCGCCTTCTGCTGCGCCTTGGACTTGGCTGGCATATCGATCTCCCTATGCTGGTGATGAGGCGGCGAGTTGGCCTCCTCAAAGCTTCCTGATTTCCTCGGGCTTGTGTGCGGCCCGCTTTCGCGATTTGTCGCTTTCCACGATATACTGGGGTTCCGCCGCCGACGCCTTCACCGTGTGGCCCTTGATCTTCGTCTGGCTGGTCTGCTTTTTGACCACCCTGCCCTCTGTCTTTCCCTGGCTGGTGTCCCAGCTCACGTCGTCACCCTTCTTCAATTGCTTGGACATGCGAGGCTCCTTACGGCAAGGGGGCTGCGGCAAAAGCCGCAGCCGACCGCTGGTCAGTTAATGGTGGCCCATTGGCTGCGGACATCCCTGGCGTTCTTCGACAAGTGAACATGCGCGTCGACGTGATCGACCCAGTCGATCGGGATCAGGTGGTGCTTGCCATCTTCCGAGTCGGTCTTCGTCAGCTTGATGCGCGTGGTTCCATCGAGATGGTCGACTGTCCCCATATGGGTGCCGTCGGCAGCCCGCACTTCCATATATTCACGGATCTGATCTGCAGAAATCATCGTTTCCTCCTTTTCATCATTGTCAGGTACGAAGCGGCAACGGCGTGGAGCGGAGTTGGTTCCGAACCGTCTTGCCGTGCACAGATTTGGCATTTTCCAACACCGCAGCGGTCAGCTCTTCAATCCGGAGGGTGCACGGCGATCAGTCAATATCTCTGATGTTATCCATAAACTCTATTCGTTTGAATGATGAGTTCAGCAGGCCCATATTGTGATCACGGACATGGACGAAACCTCCCATCGAGACCATGTCCCCGACCCAAGAAAGGATCCGGAAATGACCACGCTCACCTATCGGGGTGCCGGCAAGACCCTTACCTCCGGCGAAGGCCGCTTTGATCTGGCACACTACGCCCGCAGGCTTGTGCTCGCCTGGACGCGCTGGCAGACGGCTCGCGAAATCGAAGCCATGCCCTTTGACATCCGCAAGGACATCGGCTGGCCGAGCACGGACGACAACAAACACCGGACCGTGTAATGAATGCGATATTTCTCCCAAGATGAGGGCGGCGTTTGCCGAACGCAACGCCGCCTTTTTCGTAGGCTGACCGTCCATTCCCAAGCCGTTCTCGATCTTGAATTTCAGATGCCTATCAGCCTGTTCTTTGCCCTCCCCACGCCCCTCTTGACGGGTTGAGTGGCCAGATCGCGACCAATGTCGCATATTTGCTCTTCCCGGCCGCATTTTTCCATGCCAGTGTCGCTTTCAGGACATCGACGCGACGCAATCCGCGCAACGAATGTGTTATCGCCCCTCGAGCATGGATTTCGCTATGAACAGGATGCAGATCAAGAAGCGTTCGCTGGTCTTCTTTATGGTACCGCAATTCACCATGCTGCCCTTTTCGGCGGCCGTGGACACCTTGCGCATCGCCAATCGCATGCTCGGCTATCAGGCCTATACCTGGCGGCTCGCCTCCCTCGACGGGGAGAAGGTCTATTCCTCCTGTGGTATCGGCGTCGAGGCGAATTCCTCGCTGGCCGAGGAGCGCCGCCATCTCGGCGGCGAAAACCGGCCGGGCATGGTGCTCGTCTGTTCCGGCATCGATGTCGAGCAGTTCAACAACAAGTCGGTCAATGCCTGGCTGCGCGAATGCTACAACCGCGGCGTCGCCGTCGGCAGCCTCTGTACGGGCGCGCATGTGCTGGCCCAGGCCGGGCTGTTGAACGGCAAGCGCTGCGCCATCCATTGGGAAAATCTGCCGGGCTTTTCGGAGGCCTTCCCGCAGGCGGAGGTCTATGCCGATCTCTACGAGATCGACGGCAATCTCTATACCTGCGCCGGCGGCACCGCCTCGCTCGACATGATGCTCAACCTCGTCGGCGAGGATTTCGGCGAGAGCCTTGTCAACCGCATCTGCGAACAGCACCTGACCGACCGCGTGCGCAATCCGCATGACCGCCAGCGCCTGCCGCTGCGCGCCCGTCTCGGCGTGCAGAACGCCAAGGTGCTGTCGATCATCGAGCTGATGGAAGGCAATCTGGCCGAGCCGCTGTCGCTGATCGAGATCGCCGATGGCGCCGGCCTGTCCCGCCGACAGATCGAGCGGCTGTTCCGCCAGGAGATGGGCCGTTCCCCGGCCCGCTACTATCTGGAAATCCGCCTCGACCGCGCCCGCCACCTCTTGGTGCAATCCTCGATGCCTGTGGTCGAGGTTGCCGTCGCCTGCGGCTTCGTCTCGGCCTCGCACTTCTCCAAGTGTTATCGCGAACTCTACCATCGCTCACCGCAGCAGGAGCGTGCCGAGCGCAAGACGAGCATGGCGACCGCGCGCCAGCAGCCGGTTGCGGCCTGAGATAAACAGAGACAGTCGCCGAGTGGGCAAAACGACAAAGGCGGCTTGCCGACGACTCTTCGTCATGCTCGGGCTTGTCCCGGGCATCTACTGTCGGTAGATCCTCGGCACAACAAGGCCGAGGACGACGCCAAACAATAAACGGCGTGGATAGACAAGGCGAAAGCGCCCTATTGCGCCGCCTCTTCCGTCATCTTGGCGTCCGAATAGACCTGGTTGCGGCCTCGGTGCTTGGCCATATAGAGGAATTGGTCGGCGGCGTTGAGATAATTTTCGAAGGTCTCGTAGCCGCCGATCTCGGCGATGCCGATCGAAATCGTGACGCCGAGCTCCTCGTCGTCTGCCGTGACTTTCAACCGAGAAATATCCGAGCGGATCTCGTCGCAGAGCTTGGTCGCCGCAAGGGAATCCATCTGCGGGAAGAGGATGGCGAATTCTTCGCCACCTAGCCGCGAAAGAAGATTGTCGCTGCCTTCGAAGATCGTGAACAGCCTGTTTGCGACAGCCTTCAGCACCTTGTCGCCGATCTCATGGCCATAGGTGTCGTTCAGCCGTTTGAAATGGTCGATATCGAGGATAGCCACCGAACTCGGCACCTTCAGCCGCAGGCACTCGTTCACCAGCTTCGGGCCGTTGTCGTAGAAATAGCGGCGATTATAGAGGCCGGTCAGGTAATCGCAGGCTGCTGCCGCCCTGAGCTGCCGCATCTGCGCCAGCGTCTCGGCATTGTTGGCGATGCGGCATTGAAGTTCCTCGGCGACGAAAGGCCGGTAGACGAAATCGCTGGCGCCGGCTTTGAGGAAACTTGCCGAAAGCATGCGGTCGTTGGAGGAGGAAACGCCGATGACGCGCAGCCTGTCCGAACCGAAGCGATGGCGGATGCGCCGCGTCAGCTCATAGCCGCTCATGTCGGGCATATGGTGGTCGGTGACGACGAGCTCGATATCGCTATAGGCCTCGAGTGCGGCTAGCGCCTCGAGGCCCGAATTTGCCTCGACGACGAGATATTGCTGCGCCTTCAGGAGGTCGACCAACACTTGGCGCACCGAGACGACATCATCGACGACGAGCACCCGCGTCTTGCGGTTGGAGATCGCCCGCCGGACGGTGGCGACGAGGTTGTCGAGCGCGAATTCATTATCCTTCAGCACGTAATCGATGACATTGCGCTCCATGATCCTGTTGCGCGTGTTGAGATCGAATGTCGCGGTGAAGACGATCGCCGGGATATCGTGCTCGATCGTGCAGTCGAGCGCTTCGCCATAGGGCGAATCCGGCAAGTTGAGGTCGACCACGGCCATGGTGTAGCCGTGACCGTCCTCGGCAAGTTCTTTGCGAAGAGCCTTCAGCGACGAGCAGGATTTGACCGCAAGGCCGAGCTCGGTCTGGAACCGATGGCAAAGCACGGCGGAAAACATCCGGGAATCTTCAACCAGAAGTATTTTGAGCCCGCCGGAGCGCAGCCCGATGCCATCTCGCTGAAAATCCGCTTGAAAAGCCACAGTCCGCTACTCCCCCATGCGTCCGATGGCCTCGACTCGGCCCTCTCCCCGGCGGGGCGGAGGATAACCGAGAGGCCTGCGCGCGTGAAGGGGACAAATGGCGGCGTTACTTGTAATTGCAGAAATTCGACGACGGCCTATTTCCGTCATCTCCGCACCTCTGGCGACGATACTGTAAGGGGCTTCAGGCAACCGCCCGCTCCCTGCGCATCGACTGGATTTGCAGCAGCGTATCGAGGTTCTGGTTGACGCGGCAGTAGAACTCCTCGTCGATGAAGGGACGCAGCATGAAATCATTGCCGCCAGCCTTCAGGAAACGCGCCGAAAGCAGCCGGTTCGACGAGGAGGAAACGCCGATGATGCGCAGCTCGTGCGAGCCGATACTGGAGCGGATGCGCCGCGTCAGCTCGAAGCCGTCTATGTCGGGCATGTTGTAGTCGGTGATCATCAGGCCGATATCGCGGTTGGCCTTGAGGATCTCCAGCGCCTTGCCGCCGTTCTCGGCGACGCTGACGCGGAAATTATACCGCTTCAGCCGGCTCGACAGCAGCGCGCGGGCCGTCGCGCTATCGTCAACGATCAGCACGTGGTGACGATGATTGGTCAGGAACCGGCAGATCGATTCCGCCAGAAGGTCGACGGCGAAGATATTGTCCTTGAGGATATAATCGACAATGTCCTTGGCCATCAGCTTGTCGCGCATGCTTTCATGGAAGGTGCCGGTAAATACGATGGTCGGGATGGAAAGATCGACCAGATATTCGAGCGCTTCGCCGTTTTCGGCGCCGGGCAGGTTGATGTTCGAGATTGCCAGCGTGATCGGATCGGAAGACTTGTCATAGGAAACCTGCAACTCCTCGAAGCTGCGGCAGATCTCGACGTCGATGTCGAACAGCTCCTTGAGGCGTTTGCTGATCATCGACGTGAATACGTTGGAATCTTCCGCGACAATAATACGCGCGCCAGCAAACATTTCCCCGGAATATTGCATCCCCGAAATACCTAGAAACGCCATAGCAAACCTTTGATGTAAATTCTGTCCCCGGATCAAATTGGTACATCAATTGATTTGAATAATTATTAATCAGCGCTGCTGGATGCGTAACGAAGAAGCGGGCCGATGGGGCCGCCTCCGATTTCTTGCAGATATGATTAAGAAATCAGCCGCGAGGCGCCGCGCTTCTTTGGAATCGCATTGGCGAAGACTATGCCGGTGGCCGCCCGGGTGAAGCTCCGACTTCCGCGCGCTCATTGGCTGGCAGCGCCCGGCCGAAGCGATTATAAACGGTCCATCGACCGACCCGCCGAGAGGTTCGCCCATGACCCAATCCGACCCGGTGATCGAATGGCTTCTTGACTCCGACCCGTCGATCCGCTGGCAGGTGATGCGCGATCTGCTCGACGCCCCGGATCGGGAGTGGATGGCGGAGCAGGCTAAGGTCGAGACCGAGGGCTGGGGTGCAAGGCTGCTTGCCTGCCGAGATAAGGACGGGCAATGGGCTGGCGGCGCCTTCCTGCCCGCCGGTTTCGACCCTCGCGAGTGGCGTGAACACGGCCAGCCATGGACGGCCACGACCTTCTCGCTGTCGCAACTCAGGGAATTCGGTCTCGATCCCGCCTGCGCACCGGCCAGACACACCGTCGAATTGATCAGCGCCAATGCCCATTGGGAAGAAGGCGGCCAGCCCTATTGGCAAGGCGAAGTCGAAGAATGCATCAACGGCCGTACCGTCGCCGACGGCGCTTATTTCGGTATCGATGTCTCGCCGATTGTCGACAGGCTGGCCGGCGAGCGTCTCGACGACGGCGGATGGAACTGTGAGCGAACCCGCGGCTCCGTTCGTTCTTCCTTCGCCAGCACCATCAATGTGCTGGAAGGCCTGCTGGAGTTCGACAGATCAACCGGCGGCACGCCGCGATCCCGCGAGGCGCGCCGGACGGGCGAAGAATTCCTGCTTGAGCGCAGCCTCTTCCGCCGCCTCGGCACCGGCGAGCCCGCCGACAAAAACTTCCTGCAGTTCCTGCACCCGAACCGCTGGCGCTATGACATTCTGCGTGCGCTCGACTATTTCCGCGCCAGCGCCATCCTGACCGGCGCCGCTTCCGATCCGCGCCTCGGCGAGGCGATCAAGCATCTGCGCTCGCGACGCCTTCAGGACGGCCGCTGGCCGCTCGACTGGAGCCTGCCGGGGCGCGTGTGGTTCGAAGTCGACGACGGGCAAGGCAAGCCCTCGCGATGGATCACGCTCCGCGCGATGCGGGTGCTCAGATGGTGGGATGCCCAAGCATCTGTCGCCTGACGGGGCGAGAGCCCCGGCCTTGCCGGGTACAATGTGAAGTTTCTAGGCGCAGCAACCTCTCCGCACCGTGTTTGGGCCGCAGTAGGCGACGTTTGTTTTGCTTTCCTCCGCCAGCCACCGGTCACGCGGCGTGCAGCTTGTCTGCCGCGGTGAAAGCGCCACATGCACGGCACCGGCGCGGAGAAGGGGCGTCGCTGCGCAATAGAGCTGCATCGGCCGCACGCCGTCGCTGACTTCGAAGGATGATTGCCGATGCCGGCCTTACCGTACGCGACGCCATTCGCCAGAAGGATACGCCCTACGCCGAACTCGGCCTCGACGATCCTGATCTCAGCGACGACCAGCTTGTCGACGCCCTGCTCGCGCAGCCAATCCTGATCAACCGGCCGTTCGTCGTCACACCGCTCGGCACGCGTCTCTCACGGCCCTCCGAGCTGGTTCTGGAAATCCTGCCGGAAACCCACAAGGGCGCCTTCACCAAGGAAGACGGCGAGAAAGTCTTCGATGCCCGGGGGAAGCGGATCGACTGATCCCGCCTACTTGACGACCGCCGAGCCCTTGACGATTTCGATGGTCTCGCCGCCGTCGAGGCCGATGCGGTCGCCGTCGGGCGTCGTCATGAAACAGCCGGAGGAGCAGAGGCTTTCCGAAGCCCCGGCATCAACCACGACTTCGACGCGCTGACCGCTCTCGGTGATGACGAGCACCACGGCGGCTGGATCGGTGTTGGTGATGGATGCCGCCTGGACCGCGGGCGCGGCAAGCAGCGGGACAAGCAGAACGGCGGCAAACCTTGCCATCATGTGCGGCGGCGCTGGCGCGCCCTCCCCTCGAACGATCGGTGCTGCCCGCGGCAGCGATCCCGATTGCGAGAGATGATGCACATAGACCTGTGAATGATGGCTGAATGAGCCGTTCAGCTCTTCAGGCTGCCATCCGCCGTTCGCCCGCGCAGCTGCCGGACCGGCCGCTCGTCTTCCTCCATGGGCTTGTTCTTTGGATCGTCCCAGCCATCCGTCTGCTCCTTGACGGCATTGGCAAGGACAGGCGGAGCATCGCGATGGATGGTGAGGTCGCTCTGCGGCAGCGGGATCTCGATGCCCTCGGCTTTGAAGCGCCGGAGGATCTCGATCCTGAGATTGTTGCGCACCGTCATGCCGTCGCCCATGTCGGCGAGGAAGAAGCGTAGCTCGAAATCCAGGGAATAGGGGCCGAAGCGCAGGAATTCGACATGCGGCTCGGGATTGCGCATGACGAGCGGTATCTTGGCCGTCAACTCGAGCAGGATATCCATCACCTGCTGCGGATCGGCATTGTAGCTGACGGAAACCGGAATTTCCGAGCGGCCGATCCTGTTGCGATGCGTCCAGTTGCCGACCAGGCCGTTGATCAGCTCCGAATTCGGCACGATGATCGACTGCTTGCGGAAAGTCTCGATCTCGGTGGCGCGAACCGAGATGCGCTTGACGATGCCTTCGGCGGTGCCGGAAACGACATGATCGCCGACCTTGAACGGCCGCTCGACCAGCAGGATCAAGCCGGAGACGAAGTTGGAAACGATATTCTGCAGGCCGAAACCGATGCCGACCGAAAGTGCCGAGGCGACAAGCGCAAAGCTGGAGAGGTCGATGCCGGCGGCGGAAACGCCGATGATCGCCGCGATGCCGACGCCGAGATAGCCGATGCCCGTTTTGACCGAATTGCGCACGCCGAGATCGACATGGCTTCGCGCCATCACATTGCCGTCGAGCCAGCGCTGCAGCCAGCGCGTCAGCAGGTAGACGCCGGCAAATAACAGGATGCCGGTGCAGATGCCGAGCAGCGAGATGCTGATGCCGCCGAGCCTGACCTCGGTGAACAGCCTGTAGGCAAGGATCTGCAGGTCCTGCACATGGAAACCCCAGAGCAGCAGGATCAGCGGGATGCCGACGAGAAGCGCCACCGCATAGATCGCAAGGCCGACGAGCAGACCGGCCTGGTCGATTGCCACCGGCCCGAGCTTGAAGCGCCGCGTCAGGAAGCGCGCGAAGAAGGTGTCGCCAAAGCTCTCCTGCCTGGATATCGCCTTGCCGGAAAGCAGGCCGATATACATGGTGACGACGACCGCGCCGGTGACGATGAGCTGCGTGGCGACGAAGCGCGCCAGCCCCACATAACCGGTCAGCGCGGTGAGGATGAGGCCAGCGCCGACGACGCGCAGGATGATCGCCATGCCACGCGGCCAATGCCGGCCCGGCGCATCCGGATCGCCGTTCTTCGCCAGCATCGGCTTACCGAACGAGACCGAGATCAGGATCAGGCCGATGATCAACGCGGCAATCAGGCTTCTGACCACGGTCAGCACCAACGGCGAGCCCATCGTCTCTCCGACGGTCCCGAACAGATAATCGAGCGCATTGACGACGGCCATCGCCAGCAGGCAATAGCCGATCGAGCGCGCGCCGAGATTGGAAAGATGGACGAGCCGCCAGCGCGGTTCGTTCGGCGCGAAAATGGCGTTGACGAAGCGACCGACGAAATAAACAAGCCCGATCGCCCCGAACAAGGCGCCGATGACAGGTGCGATGTCGGGCCGCAGAACGTTGAAGCTATTGAGAAAGAAGAACGAGGTGACGAGCAGCACCGACAGCGCCAGGGTCCGGATCAGCGTCGACCAGAAGGCGATCGACAGCCGCCCGATATAGGACGGGTTTTCGACGGCTTCGTCGCGGCGCAGATACGAGCCAAACAGCCGGTAGCTGCCGGAAAGCAGGATCAAGGCTGAGGCGAGCGACAGGAAGATCGCGGCAAAAAGTGGAAAACGCTTGAATTTCCATACGAAGGCAGCCCAGCTCGACAGGGCTTGCGTGAACTCGCTGGCCTCATGCACGAAGGCGCTGGCGGCATCGTCGAGCACCGAGACCGAAATTTCGGTACGCCTGAGCAGCGTATCGGCAAACAACTGTCGCCGCATCTCGGTGATCTCGTTGACGAGCTTCGTCACCGTGATCGACAGGTTTTCGGCGTCGCCGGTCACCGCGTTGATCTGCGCGCGCTCACTGGCGAGCGCGTTACGCTCCTGGGTGACGATCCCGGCCTCCGGCGGCTGCCCGTCCTTCGGCGGATCGCCGATCTCGGTAAGCCGGTTCTTGATCTGGTCGAAGCGCGGCCTGAGATTGACCGATATGGTGATGACGGCGCGGCTGAGTTCGTCGGCCTTGGTCGCAAGCCCGACCAGGGCATCATCATCCTCGGCATTCTGCTTGACGCCGTCCTGGAGTGCCGTCAGTTGGACCTTGGCCTTGTCGATCTCTTTCGTCGCCTGGTCGAGCGGCGTGTCGGCAAGCGGCGCCTGCGCGGCTGACGATGCCTGCGGCTCCTGCGCGAAGGCGGCAGCACCCTTGAAATGCGCGCCGGCCACCGCCAGCATCAGCAGAATAATGGTGCGAAGCAGGATCGGTCTCAGCCGCAAAAGCGCCTCCGGAAAGATTTCGTCAGGATAGAATGCCAGCTTGTCATAGCAAAGAAAGGCGACAGAAAGGCGGAAGCGCCTGGAAAGGCCTAAAGCATGTCGCGCAAAAGTGTGAACCGGTTGCGAAAACGACATGCGTAGAACAAAGAACGAAAGCGCGACAAGTGAACCCGAAAGATCGCGACCCGCTTTAGAAACCCGCGCCTGGCGTCGAAAGATAGTCGCGTTCCCTGGGCGTCGGCTCCCGTCCCAACATGGCATTGCGATGCGGAAAGCGGCCATAGGCGGCGATCACGTCACGATGGCGGATCGCATAATCCAGATATTCCTCATCGCCGAGCGCGGTGAACAATGCCACCGACCCTTCCTGCTCATCAAGGTCTTCGGCATGTTCGAACGGCAGGTAGAAGAAGGTGCGGCAGGCAGATTCGACCGCCTGGTCGGCGCCGGCTGTAAGCGCGAGCTTGGCCTCCCGAAGCGCCAGCCCGTCGGTTGCGAAGGCCAGCGGCGTGCCGCGATAGATGTTGCGGGGAAACTGGTCGAGTACGATCACGGCCGCGAGCCGGCTTTCGGCATCGGCCCGCCATTCGTCACCGATACCCGCGGCAAGGGCGAGATGCGTATGGCGAAAGCCTTCGCGGATCTCCAGATCGAGTTCCGGCGGCGGGCGGAACCACAGCTCCCGGCCGCATCGAACGAACCAGAAATCGTAAACTTCCCGTGGCGTACGGATCGTCGTCATGCTCGCCTCCCCTGACGTTATGTTTGATAATGCGCTGTCGGTAAGCTATTGCAGAAAATGGATAATAGTGTGCCGTGTGGCCCCCTCATCCGCCTGCCGGCACCTTCTCCCCGCTGGGGCGAAGGGATACGCCGCCACCTCTCGATTCCCTCTTCTCCCCTCGGGGGTCCGAAGGACGGGCGAGACCTGCGGCTCGCCCCGGTTGGTGCCCGTAGGGCGGATGAGGGGGCCACACGGCACACCCTACACCGCCGCCTACTTCCCCTCATGCAACGAAAACACCAGCGTCGCCTTCGTCCCATCATGCCCGGGATCATAGGCGACATCCGATTTCAAGCTCGCGGCCATCGCCGTCAAAATACGCGCGCCGAGCCCCGTTCCCCTCGCCGGGCTCTCCGGATCGAACCCCGCCCCATCATCCTCGACGACAACCCTCAACGCCTCGTCCGTCTGATCGACAAAGACGCGGATCTCGCCCGGCACGCCGTCCGGATAGGCATATTTGAAGGCATTGGTGACGAGTTCGCTGACGATCAGCCCGAGCGTGATCACCTTGTCGGTCGCCAGATTGACCGGCTCGGCGGTCAGCACGACGCGGTGCGGCCGCTTGTCGTCGCGCATCGAGGCTTCGAGTTCGGTGAGCAGGCTGTTCAAATATTCATCCACCTGCACCGAGCCGACCTGACGGTTGGTATAGAGCCGGCGATGCACGCTGGCGATAGCGTTGATGCGTATCTGCGTTTCGTGCAGCGCGTCGATCGCCACCTGGTCTTTGGTCATCGAGGATTGCATGCGGATCAGCGCACCGACGAGGCCGAGGCTGTTGGCGATGCGGTGATTGACTTCGGCAAGCAGCATTTCGGCAAGGTCGCGCTGCTGGCGGATCATCTCCTGCGCCTGCGCCGTTTCGCGGCGAAACCGCGCCCGCTCCAGCGCCTGTTCGAGGGCGGCGGCAAGCAGATCGAAATAATCGGCCGAGATTCCCTTGAGCATGTAATCGTCGGCGCCGGCTTTGAGCGCCGCGACCGCGATGCTGGTATCGTCCGAGCCCGTCGCATAGATGACCGGCGGATGATCCGGTAGCGCCGTGATGCAGGGCAGAATGTCGAGGCCGGTCTCGTCAGCCAGGACATGATCGAGCACGACGGCGTCGAAGCCGCCGTTGCCGAGCCTGGCAAGGCCGGCCGCACCGTTCTCAGCCCATTCGACCGAAAAGCCGCGCTGGCCAAGGTTCTTCTGCATCAAGAGGGCGAGCCCCTCGTCGTCGTCGATATAGAGGATGTGGATCAGGGCATCCGCATCGCCGCTAGAATTGCTCATTCCGTCTCCCGGCTTTTTCTCGCAGCGACGACCGCCGGCAAGCGTCCGAGTCGTCCGCATTGCAATGTCGTATTGCATTGGCCGCCTGAGGTAAACAGCGGTTATCCCTCACTCTTGCAGCAGACAGCGCGGAACGGGATGGCGCCGATTGTTTCACAGGGCAGGCTAATTTTTCCGGAATTTCCGATGTCCGGATACTTCAGCCCCCGCCTCCGCCGGCAATTGCAGGAAACGCAGCACCGAGACCATGCCGATCGCGCCAACCACGACGAAAGCCCAGCGGAAATCGGCAAGGACGGGATTGTCTGCGCCTCTCAGAGCCGCGGCGATATTAAGCACCGCCGCCGCCACCGCCACGCCGAGCAGCATCGATACCTGCTGCAGCATGCTGGACAGCGTCGAGGCCGAGCTTCGTTGCGCCGGGCCGATATCGGCGAAGGCGAGCGTGTTCAGCGCAGTGAACTCCATCGACCGCGACAGGCCGGCGAGGAAAAGCAGCGCATAGGTGAAAAACAGCGGCGTTTCCGGCGAGAGAAAGCCGCAGGCGGCGATCGAAAGTGCGGCGATCAGCCCGTTGAACACAAGCACGAAGCGGAATCCAAAGAAGCGCAGGAGCGGCGTCGTCACCGTCTTCATGCCGAGATTGCCGAGGAAATAGACGAGCAGATAGGTGCCGGCGGCAATCGAGCTCAGCCCGAAACCGAGCTGGAACAGCAGAGGCAGCAGGAACGGCGTCGCATTGATCGCCACCCTGCAGGCCGTGCCTGCCGACAGCGTCGACATCGAGAAGGTCTGGACGCGGAAGGCCGAAAGGTCGAGCAGCGGATTGTCGACGGCGAGGAAATGCCGTGTCGCCATCACAGACAGCACGATGCCCGCCGCCAGCATTGATATGACGGGCAAAAGCCCGCCGTCCCATTTGACCGAAAGCTCCAGGGCGGCGAGCAGGAAAGTCAGCCCTGCCGCGCTCAGGATGAAGCCGACAAAATCCAGCCGGCCGGGATTGGCCTCGCGCTGCTCCGGCACGAAGCGCAGCACCAGCGCCATGCCGAGAATGCCGATCGGGATGTTGATGAGGAAGTTCCAGTGCCAGCTGGCATAGGTGGTGATGAAGCCGCCGAGCACCGGGCCGATTACCGGCGCCGTCAGCGCCGGCCATGTGATCAGCGCGATCGCCTGGACGAGTTCGGACTTGCGGGCGTTTTTCAGCACGATAATGCGCCCGACAGGCGTCATCAGTGCGCTGCCAGCGCCCTGGACGGCGCGCCAGAACACAAATTCCGCCAGGCTGCCGGACAGGCCGCAAAACAGCGAGGCGGCGGTAAAGACGGCGATCGACATCAGGAAGATACGGCGCGCACCGAACCTGTCGCCGAGCCAGCCCGACAACGGAATGAAGGCTGCCATCGTCAGCATGTAGACGGTGATGCCGATGCTCATCGACACCGGCTGCACGTTGAAGCTTGCCGCCATCTGCGGCAGCGAGGTGGCGACGATCGTGCCGTCGAGGATCTGCATGAAGAAGGAAACGGCAACAACCAGCGCCACGATCTTAGCCTGGCGGCCGCTTGCCGCCTCTTGCCCATTCTCGCTCGTCTCTGCCGTGGTCATCGATCTCACAATACGAATTGTCGGCGCGGCAGGAAAAAGGGAAGGAGAGCCGATCGGAGGATCTGCCGCGGGAAGCGCGCGAACGACGCCGCGCATTGGCTGAATACGCCCGTTGCATCAGGGCGGAAAGGCTAAATCTTGCAGTCGGACGGAATATTCCCGATACTCCAGGCGGTCGGTCCAAAGAAAAAGCCCCGCCGAAGCGAGGCCAAGTTTGAACCCTCCCGGGAAAACAGGAGCGGCATCGAGGTCCATATCCTGCGGCTCATATCGCAGCGAGGCCAGATTTCGTTCCTTTGGTACGCCTGCGACAAAATTTCCGGGATTTTCCGAAAATGTTTGGGTCGGACCCGCTGCCGCAGCGCTGTGCACCGCAGCGCTGTGCACCGCAGCAACGATTGCCGCTTGCAATGTTTATAAAAAGAGTTATCACTAAACATATTGCTAAACATGATGATTGAGGAGTTCATGTGAGCATTCTCTGAAATGGGTGAACATGCGACGCTGGCGGGGAGCCGGCCCTTGGTTCTGGGAGGAACTTATGCAGAAAACATCGAAAGCCCTTTTGGGGCTGGCTGCGGCATTCGTCATGTCGTCGGCATTGCCCAATCTCGCCAAAGCCGATGAACTGACGCTCTGCTGGGCCGCCTGGGACCCCGCCAATGCGCTGGTCGAGCTGTCGAAGGACTTCACCGCCAAGACCGGCACGCAAATGAAGTTCGAATTCGTTCCCTGGACGAGTTATGCCGACCGCTTCCTCAACGAGCTTAATTCCCATGGCAAACTCTGCGATCTCATCATCGGCGACAGCCAGTGGATCGGCGGCTCGGCCGAGAACGGCCACTACGTCAAGCTCAACGACTTCTTCGACAAGGAAGGCATCAAGATGGATGACTTCGTGCCGGCGACGGTCGTCGGCTACTCGGAATGGCCGAAGAATACGCCCAACTACTGGGCATTGCCTGCCATGGGCGATGTCGTCGGCTGGACCTACCGCAAGGACTGGTTCGAGAAGCCGGAACTGCAGAAGGAATTCAAAGCGAAATACGGCCACGATCTCGCAGCCCCGAAGACCTACGACGAACTGAAGCAGATCGCCGAATTCTTCCAGAAGCGCGAGATCGACGGCAAGACCGTCTACGGCGCCTCGATCTATACAGAGCGCGGCTCCGAAGGCATCACCATGGGCGTGACCAACGTCCTCTACGACTGGGGCTTCCAGTACGAGAACCCGAAGAAGCCTTACGACATGGAGGGCTTCGTCAACTCGGCCGATGCGGTCAAGGGACTGGAATTCTACAAGTCCCTTTATGATTGCTGCACACCGCCCGGCAGCTCGAACGTTTACATGGTCGAATCCGCCGATGCCTTCAAATCCGGCCAGGTTGCCATGCAGATGAACTTCGCCTTCACCTGGCCCGGCCTCTACAAGGACGAGAAGGTCGGCGGCGACAAGATCGGCTTCTTTCCCAATCCGGCTGAAAAGGCGCATTTCGCCCAGCTCGGCGGACAGGGTATCTCTGTCGTCTCCTATTCCGACAAGAAGGACGCAGCACTTCAATACATCAAGTGGTTCGCCCAGCCTGACGTTCAGGCCAAGTGGTGGGAACTCGGCGGTTATTCCTGCCTGAATTCCGTCGTCAATGCGCCAGGCTTTGCCAAGAGCCAGCCCTACGCCCAGGCCTTCCTGGACTCCATGGCGATCGTCAAGGATTTCTGGGCCGAGCCAAGCTATGCCACCCTCCTGCAGGATATGCAGAAACGCGTCCATAACTACGTCGTCGCCGGCAACGGCACAGCCAAGGAAGCCCTCGACGGTCTGGTGAAGGACTGGGAAGAAGTCTTCAAGGACGACGGCAAGATCTAGTGTCCGACCATAGGACGGGCGGCACCCCTCTGCGCGCCATCCTCACCAGGATGGCGGCCCGGATCGGCAAACGAGCCGGGCCGCCAGATCTTTCATATCTCCATAGCCCGACATCCCAAAGATCGGATGAAAACTTGACCATTTCCCATTCCTCCATCGTCGAGAATGCAGTCGATGCGACAGCAAGGGCAACGCCGGTCTCGGTCGCCCGGCGCGTCCGCGGCCTCTCCGACAGAGCGATCGCCTGGCTGTTCATCGCTCCGGCCATCATCCTGCTGCTGGCGATCAACATCTTCCCGCTGATCTGGGCAATCTATCTCTCGTTCACCAATTACCGCGCCAACCGGCCGAATGCGCCGGTTCAGGGAGTCGGCCTTGGAAATTACCAGCGCGTTCTGAACGACCCCGATATCTGGCAGGCGATGCAGACCACCGCGCATTTCGTCTTCTGGACCATCGTCCTACAGACGGTGATCGGCTTCAGCCTTGCCTATCTCATCGACCGCAAGTTTCGCGGCCATGCCTTCTGGACAACGATCATCCTGATCCCGATGATGCTGTCGCCCGCCGTTGTCGGCAATTTCTGGCGCTTTCTCTACGAGCCGCAAATCGGCCTCTTCGCCTATGCGGTGTCGCTGGTATCAGGCATTCCGACCTCGGATATCCAGATGCTCGGTAATGTCACTCTGGCGCCCTGGGCGATCATCATCGTCGATACCTGGATGTGGACGCCTTATGTGATGCTGATCTGCCTCGCCGGCTTGCGCTCGATCCCCGACTATATCTACGAAGCCGCCGAGGTCGACCGCGCCTCGCCGTGGCGCCAGTTCTGGTCGATCACCGTGCCGATGGCCCTGCCCTTCATCATGCTCGCCGTGCTCTTCCGCGGCATCGAGAATTTCAAGATGTTCGACATGGTGACGCTGCTCACCGGCGGCGGGCCGGGTTCCGTCACCGAGGTCGCCTCGATCACGCTGAAGCGCGTCGCCTTCGAAAGCTGGGCGACCGGCCGGGCCTCGGCTTTCGCCATCGTCCTCTTCGTCGCGGTGTTCGGCCTCGCCAACATCTATGTCAAGGCATTGAACAGGGTGAAGCAACGATGAGCGCCGCCAACTCAGCCCATTCGGTCGTCGAACCGAACCGTTCCAGCAAGCGCATCGCCGCCACGATCGTCATCCTCTATGCGCTGATCACTCTCATCCCGCTCGTCTGGATCTTCCTGACCAGCATCAAATCGCCGCCGGATTCGATCAGTTATCCGCCGAAGATCGTCTTCACGCCGTCGCTCGAAGGTTACTGCAACCTGTTCACCACGCGGACACGACAGACGCCCGACTATATCGCCTCGCTGCCGGCGCCGGTCGGCACCTGCGAGGAGGTGACGCGCAAGCGCAACATGGTGATCGCCGGCCCGTCGAATTTCCTGCCGCGTTTCGTCAATTCGCTGGTCATCGCCTTCGGCTCCACCTTCCTCGCGGTCTTCCTCGGCACGCTCGCCGCCTATGGCTTCTCGCGCTTCAAGGTGCCGCTTGCCGATGATCTGCTGTTCTTCATCCTGTCGACGCGCATGATGCCGCCGATCGCCGTCGCCATCCCGATCTACCTGATGTATCGCGAGCTCGGCCTGTCGGACACGGCCGTGGGCATGATCCTGCTCTACACTGCAGTCAACGTCTCGCTCGCCGTCTGGCTGCTCAAGGGTTTCATCGACGAGATCCCGCGCGAATACGAGGAAGCGGCGATGATCGACGGCTATACAAGGCTGCAGGCCTTCCGCAAGGTCGTGCTGCCACAGGCCACCACCGGCATTGCCGCGACCGCGATCTTCTGCCTGATCTTTGCCTGGAACGAATATGCCTTCGCCGCCCTGCTGACCTCGGGCGAGGCCCAGACCGCCCCGCCCTTCATCCCGACGATCATCGGCGAAGGCGGGCAGGACTGGCCAGCTGTTGCCGCCGGCACGACGATCTTCCTGATCCCGATCCTCGTCTTCACCATTCTCCTGCGCAAGCAGCTGCTGCGCGGCATCACCTTCGGAGCCGTCCGCAAATGACCCACCTGATCGAAACACGCACCCCTGCCCGCCCGAAACGGCCATTCTTCCTGCGCCGCGGCCCGATGGAGACCATCGCAACCGTTCTGATTGGCCTCGGCTTCATAATGCTGTTCCAGCCCTTCCTGCTGTTGCTCTACACCTATTCGCTGGTCACCCTGCTTGCGGGCACCGTCATGTTCATCATCGTCTCGAAATTTCCGGAGTGAACCATGGCGGATATCCGGATCGAAAATCTCCGCAAGGAGTTCGGCAGCTTCGTCGCCGTCCAGGATTCGTGCTTCACCGTTAATGACGGCGAGTTCCTGGCGCTGCTCGGGCCTTCAGGCTGCGGCAAGACCACCACGCTTCGCATGATCGCCGGCCTAGAGCTGCCGAGCAGCGGCAAGATCTATCTCGACGGCGAGGACGTCACCTTCAACCGCGCCAGCGCCCGCGACATCGCCTTCGTCTTCCAACTCTTCGCACTCTACCCGCACATGAACGTTCGCAGGAATATCGGTTTCCCGTTGCTGTCGCAGGGCATGGCCAAGGCCGAAATCCGTCAGCGTGTCGAAGAGACCGCTCGGCTGCTGCAGATCGATCATATTCTCAACCGCTCGGTCTCCGGCCTTGCCGGCGGCGACCGGCAGCGCGTGGCGCTCGGCCGCGCCATCGTCCGGCGTCCGAAATGCTTCCTGATGGACGAGCCGCTCGGTACGCTCGACGCCGAGTTCCGCGAGATCATGGTCCACGAGCTGCGTGAACTGCACAACCGCATCCACGCGACCACCGTCTACGTCACCCACGACCAGCACGAGGCGATGGCGATGGCCGACAAGATCGCCGTCATGAACCATGGCGTCATCGAGCAGTTCGGCACGCCGCAGGAAATCTACGCCAAGCCGGCGACCATGTATGTCGCCGATTTCATCGGCTCGCCGCCGATGAACTTCATGCGCTTCACCTCCGGCCTGAAAAGCGGCGACAAGTCCATCCTGCTCGACGGCGCCGATGTCGCCGTTCCCGAGATCCGAGAGGACATGGCCGAAAGCGAGCTGGCGCTCGGCGTGCGGCCAGAGCATATCCGCTTCAGCGACGCCTCGCGGCTGCGCGGCGCCGTCTACGGCAGCGAATATCTCGGCACCAACCAGGTCGTCGCTGTGGAAACCCCGGGCGGCCTGATCAAGGCCCGTGTTCCGGCCAATCGCAGCTTCCGGATCGGCGAAACCGTCGGCCTCGAATTCAACCCGGAAAAACTCGCGCTCTTCGACTGCATGTCGGGCCGTGCGGTGGCATCCTCGCTCTATCAGGAGACCCGGCATGGCTGATGTCATCCTCAGGAACCTCGCCAAACGCTTCGGCGATACCCAGGCCTTGGCTGACCTCAATCTTTCGATCCGCGACGGCGAGTTCGTCGTGCTGCTCGGTCCGACAGGCGCTGGCAAAACCACGACGCTGCGGCTGATCGCCGGCTTGGAAAAGCCGGATAGCGGCCGCATCGAGATCGGCGGCCGCAATGTCGCGGCCGAAGCGCCCGCCGAACGAGACGTCGCCTTCGTCTTCCAACAATATTCGCTCTATCCGCACATGACGGTTTACGAGAACCTCGCCTTCCCGCTGAGGGCGCCGGTCCGCAAGCTGAGCGCGGAGGAGATCGACCGGCGCGTCCGCGAGGTCGCCCGTATGGTCCGGATCGACCACAAGCTGGAGAACCGCTCGACCAAGCTTTCCGGTGGCGAGATGCAGCGTGTCGCCATCGGCCGGGCGCTGGTGCGCCGGCCGGCGATCTATCTGATGGACGAGCCGCTCTCCTCGCTCGACGCCAAGCTGCGCGCTGAACTGCGCCTGGAGCTGAAGCGCATCCAGAAGGAGATGGGCTCAACGTTGCTCTATGTCACCCACGACCAGGTGGAGGCGATGACCATGGCCGACCGCATCGGCATCGTCGCCGAGGGTCGGCTGATGCAAGTGGGAACACCGCGCGAGATCTATGGCAATCCCGCCAACCTGCATGTCGCCGCCCGCCTCGGCCAGCCGCATATCAACCTTCTGCCGGCGAACCTGCTTCCGGGCGGCCAGCCGCCGGCCGGCACGAAGACCGTCGGCGCCCGCACCGAGCATCTCGACATCGCAGTCGGCAAGGAAGCCAATGCCGAGATCGACTGGATCGAACATCTCGGCGACCAGAACCATCTGCACATCAGGGTTGCCGATCCCAAGCAGCCCGCGCGGGATCACAAGCTGGTGACACTTGCAGATCCATATCTGGCGATTGCGCCGGGTGACCGGATCAGCCTGACGCTGCGCGATCCGCTTTATTTCGATGCGGCTGGACAGCGCCTGTCCTGACCGGCAAACAGGCATGATGATGGCATGAAAAGCAAACAGACGGGTCTCAATCGATGAAACACTTCTTCAACCGCAGGGAAAACATCGTTACCGAAGCTCTGGACGGTCTGCTCCTGACGAGCGGCAGCGGTCGTCTCGCTCGCCTCGACAGCTTTCCCGACATCAAGGTGATCCTGCGCGCGGATTGGGACAAGTCGAAGGTGGCGATCGTATCCGGCGGCGGCGCCGGCCACGAACCCTCCCATGCCGGCTTCGTCGGCAAGGGCATGCTGACGGCAGCCGTATCCGGCGAGATCTTCGCCTCGCCAAGCGTCGATGCCGTGCTGACGGCGATCCGCGCCGTGACCGGCCCGAAGGGCGCGCTGCTGATCGTCAAGAACTACACCGGCGACCGCCTGAATTTCGGCCTCGCCGCCGAGAAGGCGCGCGCCGAGGGCTTCGACGTCGAGATGGTCATCGTCGCGGATGACATCGCCATCCCCGACATCAATCAGCCGCGCGGCGTCGCCGGCACGCTGTTCGTCCACAAGATCGCAGGCTATCACGCCGAAAGGGGCGACGACCTGAAGACCGTCGCGGCCCATGCCGCCTCAGCAGCGGGCGACATCGTCTCGCTTGGCATGTCACTCTCCACCTGCAGCGTGCCCGGCCAGGCGCATGAGGACCGTCTCGGTGCCGACGAGGGCGAACTCGGCCTCGGCATCCATGGCGAGCCGGGGGTCGAGCGCATCGCGCTGCAGCCAGTTGCCGATATTGTCGCGACCATGGTGGCGCGCCTGTCTCCGACATTGCGCGAAGGAGCAAGCCACGCCCTCCTCATCAACAATCTCGGCGCCGTGCCGCCGCTCGAAATGGCGGTCATTGCCAATACCGTGCTCTCCTCGCCGCTTGGCCGCCGCGTCCGGCTGATCATCGGACCGGCGCCGATGATGACCGCGCTCAATATGAACGGCTTCTCGCTGTCGCTGATCCGGCTGGATGCCGCTCGCGAGGCGGCGCTGACCGCAGCAGTCGAACCGCATGCCTGGATGCCCGCAGTTGAACGCCACGAGATCAACATCGTCGCAGCACCGAGGACGGCGGCCGGCATGAATGGCGCGGCCGCAGTCGGGGAAAACACGCGCAACCGTCGCCTGATCACGGCGCTCTGCGAGCATCTAATCTCGCAGGAAAGCGAACTCAACAGGCTGGACGGCCGCGTCGGCGACGGCGATACCGGCTCGACGGTGGCGACAGGCGCCCGCAGCGTGCTTGCCCGCCTCGACACGCTGCCGCTCGATCGGCCGGCGGCAACGCTCGCCTCGCTCGGCGACATCCTCGGCACCAGCATGGGCGGGTCGAGCGGCGTGCTGCTGTCGATCTTCTTCACCGCAGCGGCAAAGGCGATGGCTGACAAGGCCGACATTGCCGCCGCTCTTCTTGCCGGGCTCGACAGGATGACGTTCTATGGCGGCGCCGGAGTCGGCGACCGGACGATGGTCGATGCGCTATCGCCTGCCTTGCAGGCGCTCGCATCCGGCGATGTTGCCGCAGCGGCAAAGGCTGCGGCGTCAGGCGCGGAGTCGACGAAGACGATGACGAAGGCAAGAGCCGGACGCGCCTCCTATGTCGGCGAAAGGGATCTGGCGGGCGTCGCCGATCCCGGCGCCGTCGCGGTTGCCGGCGCGTTCGCCGTGGTGGCAAGCCTCGTCTGACCGGAGTAGAGTTTGAGAGCCGCGCCGCAGGCGCGGCGACAGGGAGGATGGCAGTGCAGGCGGAACCGGTGCTAGTTGCGGGATTGATCGAGGTGTGCCGCGCGGCGATCGCGGAAAACAGCGATCACCTCTGCGCGCTTGATCGGGCCATCGGCGATGGCGACCACGGAACCAATATGCGGCGGGGCTGCGAGGCGGTGAGCGCCGAAGGCGAAAGCCTGTCCGGCCTGCCCTTCCCCGACGCCGTGGAAAAGATCGGCCTGACGTTGGTGATGAATGTCGGCGGTGCCGCCGGGCCGCTCTACGGCACGCTGCTGATGGAGATCGGCCGTGAGCTTCGCAAAGGCGAGGAAAAGGCCGATTTTTCGCTGGTGCTGAAGCAGGCGATCGATGCCGTCGCAAGGCGCGGCCGCGCGCATGCCGGCGACAAGACGCTGCTCGACGTGCTCTATCCTGTGCATGCCGCGCTGGCAAAGCGGTCTCCACTCGGTGACATCGCCCGCAAGGCCGAACGCTCCGCCAGCCGCACCGCTGACATGAAGGCAATGCGCGGGCGCGCCGCCTATCTCGGCGACCGTTCGATCGGCCATGTCGATCCCGGCGCGTCGAGCTGCGCGCTGCTAACCACGGCGATCTGCCGTTATCTCGGGGAGCATCGTCCGGAATGAACGGAAAGACCGCAAATGTGGGCATCGTGATCGTCTCCCACTCGCCGCTGGTGGCAAGGGGTATCGCCGACATGGTGCGGCAGATGGTCGGTGACTGTGTGCCGCTCTCCTGGTCCGGCGGCAATGTCGATGGCGAACTCGGCACCGATGCCGGCGGCATCCTGAGAGCGATCGAGGCCGCCTGGTCCGATGCCGGCGTTGCCGTCTTCGTCGATCTCGGCGGCGCCGAAACCAACAGCGAGATGGCAATCGAAATGCTGGGGCTTCCCCGCTCGGCCCTCGTCTCCATCTGCAACGCCCCACTGGTCGAGGGCGCCGTCATCGCTGCCGCCGAAGCGTCGGGGGGTGCGTCACTGGCCAAGGTCGTCGCCACAGCCGAGGAATTGTCCCCCTGATGACCGGCGGATTGCGCATAGAGAAACAGGAGCCCGAGCCATTGCCCGAGCCATTTAAGGTGAACTGCCAGACGGAGGTGGAAGTCAAGCATGGCGTCGGGCTGCATGCCCGCCCCTCCGTCACCTTCACGCGGCTTGCCAAGTCCTTCCCCTGTTCGATCGAGATCGCGGTCAATGGCAGCGATGTCTGGCTGAACGGCAAGAGCATCATCAAGATCATGGGCGCGAGAATCCGTAAAGGGTCGATCCTCAGGATCCGCGCCGACGGTATCCTCGCCGAAGAGGCGATCCGTGCGCTGAAGGAACTCATCGAGCGCAACTTCGATGAAGAAAAGAAACATGGCCGAACCGCTTAGGCTGACAGCAAAGAGCGCATCCCCGGGCATCGCATCCGGCCCGGCCTTTCTCGCGGAGGAGCTGAAGGCTCCTTCCGCTCCCGAGCGGCCGGGCGCCGATCCTCAGCCTCAGACCGCCGGCGGATACGGCGCGCTGGAGAAGGCGATCGATATCTCGATCGGTGAACTCGAGCGCCTTGCCGAGGGAGCCGACGCCGAAAGCCGCGATATCATCGATTTCCAGATCGAGGTGCTGCGCGATCCGTCGATCGCCGAAGCGACCGGCGCGCGCACGGAAGCCGACGAGAATGTCGTTTTTGCCTGGGTCGCCACCCTCGACGCCTATATCGGCGAACTCGAAACGGCCGACGAAGAGCCGATGCGGGCGCGCGCCGTCGATATTCTCGATATCAAGAACCGTGTGCTCGGTGCGCTCGCCGGCACCCCGACCGCCGATTTCCCGCCCGGCTCCGTCTTTGTCGGCAAGGACATGGAGCCGAGCCGCTTTCTCGCCCATGACTGGTCGAAAGGCGGCGGCATCGCGCTTTTCTCTGGCAGCACCGCCGGTCATGTCGCTCTGCTCGCGCGGGCGAAGTCGGTGCCGATGGTGGTTGGCACGGGCCGCTTTTCGGCCGAAGACGGAGATCCTGTTCGCGTCGACGGCGATGCCGGCGCCGTCGTCCTTCAGGCCGGCAGAATGCTGATCCCGCCGATGGTGCCCGCACGATCGGCGACAAGCGACATGCAATCCGAAAGCGGCGATTTACGCACGGCGGATGGCGTGCCGATCCTCATCTCCATCAACATCAACGATCCCGCCGAGATCGCCGCGCTCGATCCGGCGACGGCAGGCATCGGCCTGATGCGCTCGGAATTTTCGGTCACCTCGATCGCCGATGCCGCCAATGAGGAACGGCAGCTGGCGATCTATCGCCGCGTGCTGGAACAGGCGGACGACAGGCCGGTGATCATTAGGATGCTTGATATTGGCGGCGACAAGCCGCTCGCCGGCCTCGAAAACTTGCCGGGCGTCGCCTCGGGTCTGCGCGGCATCCGGCTGCTGCTTGCCCGGCCTGAGATCGCCCGCGTCCAGGCCCGCGCCCTGCTGCGCGCCGCCGTCTTCGGCAGGCTTTCGGTGATGTTGCCGATGGTGACTTTGCCTGAAGAGATCGACAGGATGCGCGAGCTGTTTCGTGAGGAAGCCGAAAAGCTCGGCCGCCGTGCCCTGCTTCACAGAATGCCGCCGATCGGCATGATGGTGGAGGTGCCGGCTGCCGCATTGATGCTCGACACCTTTGGGTCGGCGGCATTCTTTTCGTTCGGCACCAATGATCTCACGCAATATCTTGCCGCCTCTGCCCGTGACGACATCGACGCCGATGCCGGCAAGGCAGCACCCGCCGTGCTCCGGCTGATTGCCCAGGCGGTGAAGCTTGCCGCCGGTAAACCGGTCAGCATCTGCGGCGACATGGCCGGCGACCCCAGCTGTCTGCCGGGACTACTCGCCGCCGGTCTCAGGCATTTTTCCGTGGCGCCGGGCCGGCGTCCCGCGATAAGATCGGCGATCATCGGACTGAACGCCGATGGCACAAGGGCAGCCGGAGAGTAGAATGGCGCGCGAAGACACCGAAGACGCCATTATTGCCTACAAGTCCATTCTGGCGCAGATCATCGACAACAGGCCGTCGGGCACGCGCCAGCGCCTGGCAACGGCGCTTGGAAAACACCGAAGCTTCGTCACCCAGATCACCAGCCCGACCTATGCGACGCCGCTGCCGGCGCGCCATCTCGCGACGATCGTCCGCGTCTGCCATTTCAGCGCCACCGAGGAGGAACGCTTCCTCGAAGCCTATCAGGCCGCCCATCCTGGCAAGCTGCCCGATCTCGGCCACTCCGAGAAATTGCGGCACCTGTCGCTGATGGTGCCGGATTTCGGCGACGACCGGAAAAACCGCCTGTTGGAAGAGGCGATCTCCGATCTGGTGCAGAAGATCGTCGCGATATCGGGTGCCGAATGACAAGCGAGCCGATTGACGTGACGTAATGCCTTTGGCCTTGGGAGGGGCTTGATGAAGAAGTTCATGAACACCGCGGAAACCATGGTCGCCGAAAGCGTCGAAGGCTTCGTGCGCGCCCATGATTCTTTCGTGATGTTCGGGCCGAAGCGCAGATTCATCCGCCGCCGCCATCTGACATCGGGCAAGGTGGCGCTCATATCAGGTGGCGGCGCCGGCCATGAACCGATGCATATCGGCTTCGTCGGCCACGGCATGCTGGATGCCGCCTGTGTTGGCCATATCTTCACCTCGCCGACGCCGGGCCAGATCATTGCCGCCATCGAAGAAGCCGATACCGGCGCCGGCTGCCTGCTCGTGGTCAAGAATTACGACGGCGACCTGATGAATTTCGAAATGGCGATCGAGATGGCTGGCGAGCGCCACAGCCTCGACATGGTCGTCGTCAGTGATGATATCGAAACGTCGAGAACAGGCGAAAGCCGAGGCCGGCGCGGCGTCGCCGGAACACTGATCGTCGAAAAGATCCTGGGTGCTGCAGCCGAACGCGGCATGCCGCTTGACCAGCTGAAGCAGCTCGGCGAAGGGTTGAACACACGCATCCGCTCGATGGGGGTGGCGCTGAACGGCGTGACGGTGCCGCAGACAGAGCGCACGACGTTTACGCTCGGACCCGGCGAGATGGAAATGGGCGTCGGTATCCATGGCGAACCCGGCCATGCCAGGCAGGCCTTCGCCACCGCCGACGCCATCATAGGCCATCTCTGCGAAACCATCATCAAAGACATCGCCGTGGCGCCGGGCGCCCGGGCGCTGCTCTTCGTCAACGGCCTGGGTGGCACGCCGCCGGCCGAACTTTACCTCGCCTATAACGGCGCCCGCCGCTTCATCGAGGAGAGCGGTATCCCGATCGAGCGTTCGCTTGTTGGAACCTACGTCACGTCCCTCGACATGCAGGGACTGTCCGTTACCCTCGCCTTGCTGACCGACGAGGAGATCTCGCTCTGGGACGCGCCAGTGGCAACGGCGGCTTTATATTGGCCGTGACCGCCCCTCTAACTCTTTAATTGAGAACAGGATTCAGATGTAGAGCGGCGCCATCTTGCGCCAGGCGCCGGCGCGGTGAGCGCGGCCGTCCCAGACATGCAGCTGATGGCGAATATTCTTCTCGCCGAGCAGCCGGCTGAGATAGCGGTTATTGTCAAGGAAGGGATCGGCATCGCCGATGGTGAGAACGATGTCACGCTCACGCAGCCTGTCAATCCGCCAGTCGGAGCCGAGGCCGGGCAGGAAATGCGTCGGCGTGTGGAAATAGACGCTATCATCGTAATAGCCGTCGAACAGGTCGCTAAAGGATTCCACCTTCGTCGTCAGGTCGTAGCGTCCGGAAAAGGCGACGAGCTTGCGGAAGAGATGCGGATGGCGAAAGAACAGGCTCGCCGCCTGGAAGGCGCCGAGGCTGCATCCGTGCACCATGGTGCAATCATGCGGGTTCTTCGCCGCCATCAGCGGCAGCACCTCGTTGAGGATATAATCCTCGAGCGCCGCGTGCCGGCGGATGCGCTCGGCCGGATGATGGTGGAAGCCGTAGAAACTATCGGCAGCCAGGCCTTCGATGCAATAGAGTTGGATCTGGCCGGCTTGCAGCTTGTCGGCGAGGCTCGCGACTAGGCCGAGCTGTTCATATTCGAAGAAGCGCCCTTCCCGCGTCGGAAAGACCAGCACCTTGGCGCCGGCATGGCCGAACACCAGCAACTCCATGTCTCGATGCAGCCGCTGGCTATACCAGCTCAGATATTCGCGGTTCATGACACCCTGAAGAACTGTCCAATCTTGTCGCGGAGAACCGCCTCTTGCTCAGCACTTCCAGGGTAATCGAAATGCCCGGCGTCCAGGATGAAGATTTCATTAAATTTCGGTATCGAATTGGCGACAGCGAACTGGCAGGGCGGCGCAACCGAAGGATCGAAAAGCGCCACCGCCGTCAGCATCGGCACCTTGATCCGCCGTGCTGCGGTCGCCGCATCGAAGAAACGTAGCGTCTCCAGCACATCTCCATGTTCCGCCTGATATTCTTGCACCGATTGTGCGCTGCCGACGCTCGGCAGCTCGAGGCGCAGCGGCTGGTGGCCAAAACTCGGCAGCGCCAGATGGCCGCGATCGATGCGCTTGTCGTAGGCGATGGCTATTGCCCCGACGCCACCGCCGAAGCTGATGCCGCTATAGCCGATATGCCCGGAGAGCCAGGGATAGAGCGCGTCAAGCGTCGAGACGGCTAGCCAGATATCCTCGACGCAGCCGCCGATGATGTAGGAGTCCAGCTTGTCGATATTGTGCAGCACATGCCAGGACGGGTTTTCGGAAATCGGCGGATGGGCGCTGAGCGACAGCCCGCGGCAGCAGGGAAAGATCACTGCCGTTTCCTTGACCGGCAGGTCGAAATCCGGACGATCCCGCCCGCCGTAACCATGCCCGACGACAAGGCCGCGCCGCACCTGCCCCTGACGCGGTAGGATGAGCCAACCGCCGATCCGGAACGCATCCGTGGAGAGATAGACAAGATCAAGCACGTGCCAATCAGGATGGGTGATCTCGCTGCGGAAAAGCACCGGCCGCGGATCGACCGTCATTGCCCTGGAATAGCGCGCCTCCCAGAAATCGTCGAAACCATCGGGCGCTTCGGGAGGTTTGACGGCGAGAAGCTGTTCGAGCCGCATGCCGTAGGTCGGGTCGAAGGTGAAGGGGTGTGTTGTGGGGATGCTCATCTGGACTTTGTCGCGTGAAAGCCCCGGCCACGCAAGACGATGTGGCGGCTACTTTCCCACCCGCTCTCGCCAGCAGCGCTCATGCGCAGGCCAAAGGCCGGAGCCTCGAAGGGAATTGGGCACCCTACCGCGGCATGTCATCACCGAAGAAGACGCCGGTGGCCGCCCTCGTCCTTCGAGGCCATAGACACCATCACCCACACACCGGAAATTACTGCCCAGCCGCCTCCAGGATCAGCTGGCTGATCTCGTCGGGATGGGAGATCAACGACAGATGGCTGGCCTTCACCTCGACCGTTTTCGCGCCCATGCGCTTGGCCATGAAACGTTCAAGATCGGGATTGATCGTCCGGTCTTCCGTCGAGACGGCATACCAACTCGGCCTCGAACGCCAGGCGGCCTGCGTTGTCTTGCCGGTCAGCAGCGCCTTTTGAAACGGCTGCTGTACGGCATAAAGTACTTTCGCCCTCGCCTCCGGCAGGTCCCCGGCGAAATCGCGCAGGAAGGCCGCTTCGCTCAAGCGCCCCTCGTCGCCGTCGAAGACGATGCCGGCGGAAGCCGGCGGCGTCGGAAAGGTTTTGGCAAGAGCGGTATAATCCTCACCCGCATCCGGCGCCCGCGCAGCGACATAGACCAGCGCCGAAACGTTGGGATGAACGCCAGCCTCGGTGACCATCATCCCGGAAAATGAATGCCCCACCAAAACCGTCGGGCCATCCTGCCGGTCGAGCACCCGCTTTACGGCGGCGACGGCCTCGGGCAACGTCGTCAACGGATTCTGCACCGCCGTAGCATTCAGCCCGGCCGCCTGCAGGCGCGCGATCACCTCGGTCCAGCACGAGCCGTCGGCAAACAGCCCATGCGCCAGCACGACATTGCGCGCCTTCAACGGAGCCGATGTCGCGGCCATGCCGCGGCTGGAAAGAAGAGTGGCGCCGGCGCCGGCAACAAGGGCTGCCGAGAAGGCCCGTCTGTTCATCATCATGATCTGGTTTCCTCACATGTTGAGACTGTCGAAGGGGCAAGAGCATGGGTTCGAGATCGGGGATCCGGAGCCGGTGAAATCGGTTAGACGATAACAATGTGTCGGATCGCTCATAATCTGAGGCGCGAGGTCATCCGCCTCCCGGCATTCGACGCAGCCGACGTGATCGCTAAAACCAACCTTGCCTCAACCTCGATCGAAACGGCTGACCTCGAGCCCGTTGCCGACCGGCAGCACCACACTTGATATGCCCGGCTTGGCGCGGATGGCTTCGCCATAGCGTCTGACATCGTCGCCTCCCGGGCGCAGCATATTGTCGGCGACGATGATCGCGCCCGGATTGAGCTTGGGATAGAAGGCCTCGAGGCAGGGAAGGTAGAGATCCTTCCAGAGATCCACAAGCACGAAGTCGATGCTCTGAGAAAGCGCGGCGATCATCTGGACGGCGTCCCCGACCTTGAACTCGATATGGTCGGCAAGCCCCGCCTTGACGGCCATGTCGCGCGCATAAGCCGACTTGTAATCGTGCATTTCCATGGTGATCAGCCGGCCGCCGGAGGCACGCGCGGCTTCAGCCAGCCATATCCCTGAATAGCCAAACGAGGTGCCGAGTTCGAGAATTATCGGCGTCTTGAGGCTCCTGGCGAGGATATTGATGAACTGCCCGGTCTCTGGTCCGACCGCGCGCAGCCGCTGATCCTGTCCGCCATCGCGGCCGCCGGGAGGCATCTCGCACGGGCTGTTACGCTCCGTCTCGATCATTTCGTGATAGATGTCGAGCACTTCCTCGATCCTGTTGTCCATCGGCCCCGCCCTTCCGTCCTTGCGATTGATGGCCGACTTTGCCCGACCGAATTGGCCGCGAAAAGTTAAACTTCGGCAATCATCGGATTTCGCAGCCGCCATGCGGTTGCCCACGCCGCCACCGTGCGCTACATCAAACCCGTCAATGGCCGGTCAAACCCGGCCACGTAAGCGTTAACGTCACTCAACGCGTATGATCGAACGGCTTTGCGGCTTCGATCTGCGCGACGGTGTCCTGCGGATCGAGTTTCAAAGCTCCTGAGGACACATGGATAACAATCAAAGCAAAGACCAGACTTCATCTGCCCCTGCCATCGAGCGGGTGCGCCACGACACGCGACGGCGCACGCTGACGGCCGAAAGCGTCGTCGATATCACCCCCGGCATGCGCCGCATCACGTTGACCGGCGACGATCTTGCCGATTTCATCAGCCTTGCGCCCGACGACCACATCAAGATTTTCGTACCGGCCGCCGATGGCGGAGAAGAGCGCCGTGACTACACGCCGCGCCGCTGTGATAATGCCGGGCGGAAATTGACCATCGACTTCGCCTTGCACGAGGCAGGCCCGGTGACGCGGTGGGCAATCGGCGCCCGCCCCGGCGACCGGCTCGAAATCGGCGGGCCAAGAGGCTCCGCCGTGGTCTCCGCGAACGTCAAACGATGGCTGCTGATCGGCGACGAAACGGCACTGCCGGCGATCGGCCGCCGGATCGAGGAGAGCACCGCCGGAACACTCATCACCACAGTCGCCGCCGTCACCGGCCCGCTGGAAGAGCAGACCTTCGACAGGTCAGCTGAATTGGAGGTCCACTGGGCGCATCGGCCTCTCTCGCAGACAACCGATGCCGCAGCGCTGCTGAAAGTTCTGGCCACGGTCGATATCCTGCCGGAAACTTTCATCTGGGTCGCGGCGGAAGCCTCGGTGACACGCGATATCCGCGCCTATCTGCTGACGGAAAGAAGCTACCCGCTCGGCTGGATCAAAGCGTCCGGTTATTGGGTGTTCGGCAAGGCCGATGCGACGGAAAAGTTCGCTTAGGCCGCAAGGCCAAGACACTGGCCGCCGCTCTGGAGATTGGGGCGACGGCCGGATAAAACAACCGTCTTTACCGTTGCGATTTAATCGGATGCGATATATATAATTGATAAATATTGAAACAGGATAGACCCATGCCCGCATCTAAAGCAAAACAGCCCGCATC
The DNA here is from genome assembly GCF_010668805.1 of Rhizobium phaseoli. Classification (GTDB taxonomy): domain Bacteria; phylum Pseudomonadota; class Alphaproteobacteria; order Rhizobiales; family Rhizobiaceae; genus Rhizobium; species Rhizobium phaseoli_A. Next base: position 101,105 of record NZ_WUFT01000011.1, read on the forward strand.
AAACTCCCCTAAGACTGATGGTGACGGCCGGAAGCTTTCGAACTTCCTGTGCTTTGCGGTCTATTCAGCCAATCTCGCCTTCGGCCGCGCCTACAAGCCGGTCCTGGACGCGATCGGCCTGACCTATACCCAGTACATCGCGATGGTCGCCCTTTCCGAGGAGGACGAACAGACCGTCAGCACGCTGGGGGAAAAACTGTTTCTCGAATCCAACACGCTGACGCCCATTCTCAAGAAGCTGGAGTCCTCAGGCTTTATCACCCGCCATCGCGATCCCGCCGACGAACGGCAAGTGCGGGTAAGCCTGACGCCGGCGGGACGCGATCTTCTCGAAACCGATCCCAGCTCCGTCCTGATCGACGCTGTCGGCCTCGGCGATGATTTCCCCGTCGTACAGAAATCGGTGACGCGGCTGCGCGACAACCTGCTACGGGCACAGGTCAAACCGGAAAAATCATGATCGCGACACATGTCGGCACCTGGTGACATGCGCGAGATTGCAATCGGCGCATTGATTGAGAATGGAACCGTTCTTCTCGCAAGGCGAAATTCCGCGCGCAAGATGCACCCGGATCGGTGGAGCCTGCCGGGCGGTCATGTCGAGAGCGGCGAAGACGCAGAGACGGCGATGCGCCGGGAATTGTTGGAAGAAATCGGCGTGACGCCGCAACACTGGCAATCGGCAGGAAAGTTCGTTTCGGAAAATCCGCCCGGGGTATTCGCCACCTTCCACGTCTATCACGTCGATCGATGGCAGGGCTCCCCGCGACTTGTCGGTGATGAACACACAGCGCTCAGATGGTTTGCCGCCGCCGATATAGACTGCGAAACCGAGCTGGCGCCGCCTCAGCTCGGTGAAATCCTCGCAAAGCTCGTCTCGCAGCAGAGCCGCAAAGAGTGAAGGCCCGTCGCGCGAACCCGGTTTGGCACAACGCACTTTTTTGCCCTACTGGCGCAGCGATCGAAATGCTGTCCTCAGCTCAGCCGTCATAGCCATCGGCTGTTCCCAAGCGGCAAAATGGCCGCCTTTATCGAGCCTGTTGTAGTGTATGAGTTTCGGATAGGCCTTCTCCGCCCAGCTCTTCGGCGCCGCATAAATTTCGTCGGGAAAGGCACTCACGGCAACCGGGATCTTGATGCCTCTGGGGTCGAAGAAGCCTCCCGATGGAAAGTGCGCATTGTCCCAGTAGAGGCGCGCAGAGGAGATTGCGGTATTTGTCAGCCAGTAGAGCGAGACGTTGTCGAGGATATCATCCTTCGTCAGCCCCTCAGGCTTTCCGTCGAAAACACGGGCGATCATCTGGTAGCTGCGTATGTCGTGGTCGAGCATCCAGGCCGCGAGACCGACCGGTGAATCGACGATCCCGTAGAGGGTTTGCGGCCGGTTGTTCATCTCGATGGCGTAGCCCAGCCCATTCTTGTAGAAGTCGTCGAGCTGATCCCAGGCGTGCTTTTCATCAGGCGAGAGGCCTGCGGGCGCCGGCCCGCCGGCTGCGAGCGCCTTGGCGATATCGGCCGGAACCGTGGCTGCCATATTGGTGTGGATGGCGAGCAATCCCGGCGGTTCCTGCAAAGCCATCAGCTCCGTGACCGCATTCCCCCAATCGCCGCCCTGCGCCACGAACCTAGTGTAGCCGAGGCGCTGCATCAGCGTCACCCAGGCACGGGCAATGCGAGGAGGATTCCAACCCGGCGCAGTCGGCTTGCCGGAGAAGCCATAGCCTGGCAGCGATGGGATCACCACATGAAACGCGTCCGCTTCGCCGCCGCCATGCGCGGTCGGATCAGTGAGCGGCTCGATGATCTTCAGTTGCTCGATGATCGAGCCAGGCCACCCATGGGTGACGATGATAGGCAGCGCATTTTCCTGCTTGGAGCGGACGTGGATGAAGTGGATATCCAGCCCATCGATCTCGGTGACGAACTGCGGCAGCGCATTGAGCCGGGCCTCCGTCTTGCGCCAGTCGTAATCCCTCGCCCAATGGTTCGCGAGCTTCTGGATCGTCTCGCACCGTACGCCCTGGCTATCATCCGTAACGGTCTCCTTGTCCGGCCAACGGGTCGCCGCAACGCGCCGGCGCAGATCGTCGAGCGCCTCCTCGGGGAAGTTGACGCTGAAGGGGGCAATCGTCTCGCCGCTCGCCTCGGCGCTCCCCGTCCCGCCAAGCATGCTGATGGCCCCGGCCGCCGCGGTGGCGGCCAGCAGTTCACGCCGGGTGGGCATTGATAGGGATTTCGGTGACATGACGCTTTCCTCTCCGTTCGATCTGCAGGAATGGACGAGGATCGACTGGCCGACCTCGTTGCAACAGTAGGTCATTCGCGTCTGCCCGGACTATGCGCCCAGGCTATGGAGGGGTCAATTACCCTGTCAGGCTATGTCTCGACTGCCGCGAATGGGCCTCTCAGGCTGATGCGATGCCACGGCAAGCGCGCCCTCCTCCATCATCTCGGCCGCCTTGGCATAACCCCCGCCCATTCCGTCGAGGAAATGCAGGTGCGAATCCGGGCTGCCGGATGGCACGAGGCAGGTCATCAGCCCATGCGATTGGCGGTGCAGACCGAAATCGACCTCGCCGCGCGCCCGCGCCGCAACGAGGATGGCTTCGACGGTGTCGATCTGCTCCGGCGTGCAGTCCAGCGTCAAGCGCAGGCCGTCGTCGAACTTGCGGAAATCCGAATTGGAGGCGACCTCCGACCAGCGCGGAGCATCGACCCGCTTTCCGCCGTCCCTGTGGACAGCCATATTTCCGGAAAGCGGATGAGACCGGCGCGGCACGGCATCGAAAACCCCAAGCACGCGCTTCGCCAGCGTCGCAAAGACCTCTGGGCTGGTATCGTCACGAGGCTCGACCAAGAGCGACAGGATCTCACCCCGCTGGCTTGGGAACGGCGCCCAGTCGCAGCTCAGGCCGGTCAGGTTAGGCCTCATAGCATAACGGCCGGGCTTCACCAGATAGCACCCATTCTTGATCTGCCGCTCCGCCCATTTGAGCCCGCCTCCGGCAAACATCGCATAGGTCGCACTCTCGGAAGCGGCATAGCGCGCGATCCTGACATCACGTCCATTCGCGCGGATTTCGCCGACGGTGACGAGCCCGACACGCAGGTCGAGATGAAGATCGGATTTGGCAAAGCCCGCCACATCACGCAGGGCCGATGTCGCGGCCATGATGCCATTCGCCGGCAAGGCGAAGGCCGCTCCATCTCCGCGAAACACGAAGGGGAAATCGAACGAGCCCCAGGCATTGCCGAGTGCGGCGATGATCGATGCGCCGGCATAATTGACGTCTTCGTAGCGCCCGGAGCGGATCGCCTCGGTCGAGCTGACGACGTCGGTGATGCCGATCAGCCAATCGTCAGGCAGCGGCTCGTAAACCTCGGGATCGAGCACAAGCGAAAACTCGTCATAGGCCCGGCGCAGTTGCGCATCGCTGTTGATCATGGCACGTCCTCCGATCGGCAGGGTTGCTGCCAGCTCAGAAACGGGTCTGCCGCCGATCGGCAGACCCCCGCTTGGAATGTCAGCGCGAGGCCGGCCCTTCCCGTTCAGACAAGCTTGGTTTCGACGTCGATGTTGCCGTGGACCGCCTTGGAATAGGGGCAGATGCCGTGGGCTGCCTCGATCAGCTCCTGCGCGATCTCGCGATCGATGTCTGCCAGGCTGACATTGAGCCGTGCACGCAGGAAGTAGGAGCCGTTGTCGCCGTTGAGCGTAATCTCGGCATCGACTTCGGGACCAGCCGGCAGCGTGATCTTCCGCTGCGCGGCAGCGAGCTCGATGGCGCCGATATAGCAGGCCGACCAGGCGGCGCCGAACAGGTTTTCGGCCGCCGGATGCGGCTGCGGCAGTTTGATGTCAAGCGTGCCATCGCTACTGCGCGCATAGCCGTTGCGGCCGCCGGTGATGTGGGTCTTGCCGGCAAAGAGAAGCTTCTCGGTCATGATTCATATCCTTTCGGTTGATTTTTACTCGCATCCGATTTGATCGGATGCGCGTTGATAAGCCGAACCGAATTCGATGTCAACACTATTCCGATTTAATCGGATACGATTTATTTGGAAAGCAAGAAGAGCCCTCTCAACCCAACGGCGTCGGCAACATGTGCGAGGTCTATCGCCTGACGACCGTCTTCGGCAGCGCCCCGACCGATCCGGCCGCCGAAGCCTTTGGGCATGACGCCGCCGAGCAAGTGATGCGGTGGCAATTCGAAAACATGGCAATGTCGCAGTATCCGGCAAGCATGCGGATCACCGAGCCTGAGGATGCTTTTCTGGCGCTGACCTCCTATCCGCCCGGCGAAGGCGCCGACGAGCCTCAGCTCAGCCGCTTCCGCCAGGCCATCGCCGATGCCTTCCGGCAAGGCGGCAGCGCGCTCGAGGTCAGCAAGGAGACCGGGCTGTTCCTCAGCAGGAAGCCGGCCTGATCGGATCACTGCCTTCCAAAATCGCGACCGGCCGAGGCAGACCGGCGCTCAGACCTTTTCTTTCTTCTTGATCTTTTCCTTCGGCTCCACCGGTGCATCGGGCGTCGGGGCCAGAAGCTTGCGCAGCGATGAAATCTTGTCCTTCACCAGCGGCCGGAAACGCGTCGCGCGATAGGGCATGTCGGCCGCACCGTAACCTTCCGGCCCGTCGTCGTTGCCGCGATTGATTTCCGCGAGCTTCACCCCGATGAACGTGCCGTCGACATAATGGGTATATTCGCCGACCCAGCGGATCGTATAAATCTCGCCCTTGCGAATGAGTTGGTCGATGCTGACATGCTTGAAGGTATCGTTGATACAGACGACCTTCTGGCCGACATGGAAATCATAGCTCATGGATCAAACTCTCGAACGGCAATCCGCTTGACCGATCTATAGCGCGCCGGACCGCAGGGATGAACCATTTTCTGCCAGCGGGCTTTTTTGCCGCGACAAAAGCCGCACCCGCGCCGCACGGTTCAAGGCAAAATGCATCAGTCGCAATAGACCTTGCCGCTCTTGCGGGACCGCAGATCGAAGTGGAAATGGTTCCAGTGTTCGGGGTTGCTGCCGGGGCCGAGCACGGTGTTGAAATAGCGGCAGCTGTCGCTGCGCACCGCCTTCAGCAGCCGGCCTTCGCGCAGCGAAAAGAGACCCTTTTTGCGCACGTCGATCTCGTGGCCGTTCTTCAGCACGAACTTGCCGACGTCGATCGCGTTGCCGCGAGCGTGTTCCGACATCGGATTGTATTTCTGCCGGCTGTTGTTCATGCGCCGGCAGGAATAGCCGCCGAGCGGCTGGATCGTCTTGATGCCGCTCCAATAGCGGTAGCGGGCAGACGGTGCCAGCTCGTTCTTCACCCATTTGGCGAAGGCGAGCGTCACCTGGCAGTTCAGCGTCACCGCCGGCTGCACGCCGATATTGCCGGAAAGCCCCTTCAGCGACACCGGATAGGGCACCTGACAGGCAGGCCCGTTCGATATCGGCGCCTTTTCGTCGAAGAGCACACCCATACGCTTCAGCTCGCGCCGGCAGGCAAGCTCGGAGGTCGGCATGACGCTGGGGTCGACGGGTGCCGCCGGTTCACTCATCATCGGATTGTTCGGTCGCAGCATCGCGACCTCTTCGCTTTCGTCCTCTTCCGGAACGCGCGACGGCGCCACCACAGGGCTGCCGTCGTTCCAGGCCGGCGCCCGGCCCATCTGCGCTTGTGCCGCCGGCTGCGGCATCGCCAGCGGTACGGGCTGGCGTAGCGGCTGGTTCACCTGCGTCGGGCTATCGGTGCCGATTCCGTCAACGACCGGCTCCGTCGCATTTCCCTCGGCGATCTGCTGCTGTTGTTCCTGCGCCAACCCGACGACCGGCTCTGCCCCAAGCTCGTCATCCATATTGACGCCGCCGGACGGGACCGCAAGGTTCTGCGTGCCGCCCCAATTGCTGCTCGACTGGCTCGCCGCCAGCGCCTCGTCGCTGTCGATCATCGGCAGGCGGCCCCTGCGCGCCGCCGGCGCGGCATGGCCGGTGCCGGCAAGGTTCGGCGTATCGAGATAGTCGACGGACCCCTGGCTATTAGCGGCAGGCGCACTGGAAACTGGATAGGAGGCCTGGCTTTCCGCGGGCGCAAGGCGCTCCGAACGCGCCATGCGGACCGAGGGCGCCATGCGCGCCGCCGGCGAGATCGAGCTCACTCTGGTGCCGTTGTCGACATTGGCCGGCGGCACAAGCCCGTCGCTGATCGAACAGGTGGTCAGCGACGCCGAGAGCAGCAGGGGCAAAAGGGCTCGCCGAGGAAAGGAAACAAACGCCATACTCTTATCGCTTCCGCAGGCCGACTGGGCAGTGACAGAAAAAACTCACTCCAATTTTAATTAAGAACGGTGAATGAAAACTTACCGGCACAATCTGAACGCGACGAATATCAAAAAGGCCGCTTTCGCGGCCTTGAGATTGGCGATAGATGCAACTTTTGCTCGGCGTCCTCCCCGGCCGCTCCCGCAGCCTTGATCGACATCGGCTACCTGTTGGTGAAATTGACCAGATCCGCCATGGTGAAATGCCCCACCTCGGCGCCCGGCAATGTCGGTCGCCATTTCGGCCATTGCGCCAGGAAGGAATGGCGATCCTCACGGATAAGACCAGCAAGGACTTCGGCGACGATCGTGCCGCCGACCGGCCCGAGATGCTGGCTGTTTCCAAAGATCTCCGCCTCGCGCAGGATGTAGAACCACAACGGCGCGTTATCCTTGAATATCCCCGGATGATCGCTCAGCAGCGCGCCGCGCGCCCGCTTCCGGTCCTCATCCTCGCTGTCGAACAGCTGCTCATCCGACAGCGCCTCCATTTCCATATGGCGCGCCACCGCCTGGCCGGAAGGCAGTCCGAGCCGCCAGCCACGCAGCAGGTTCAAGGCGGCGAGCGCCCTGCGGATATGGATCGGCTCCCTTTGGTGATCGGGCAGGCTCGTCAGCGGATCGACCAACGTCGTATCGAGCTTGTAGGAGGGCTGCGGCAGGACTGCGCCAGCCGGCGGCGGCCCTTCGGGCGCGACCCCGTCGAAGAAGAAGGCCCAGTCGATCGCCCAGAAGTCGGGCAACTCGCGAAAACCGTTCAAATTTGCCCGCGGGTGCTGGATCACGTCGGTCAGAGAGAAAATCGGAATGCGATTGAACTTTGCCTTTTTCCCGTTGAACCGCTGCTCGATCGGATCGGGCTTCGTGACGGTTCCGTTCAGCGAATAGCTCGGTCTCACCATTGTATGACCGTATCGGTACGCCGCCACCGAGAATTCGACGGGGATGAAGGCGTAGCGGCCCTGTGGATTGTAGAAGCGGATATTCGGCTTTTCGCCTCTGCCCACGATGACGCGCTCGTAGGTCTCTTTACCGATGATACGGGGCAGGAAATCATGCAGGACGATCCACTGGTAGTGCCAGCGCACCGTCTGCTGACAGAGCCCGAAATCGCGGCTGCGCGACGTATCGACGACCTTGTTGTGGAACCGGAGGAAGGTGGCGTGGAGCTGCGAGACGATCACGTTTTCGTCGTTGCGCTTGTCGCCGAGCAGCGCGCGCCGGATCTTGGCCGCGTTCCTCGGCAGGTCGGGGCGGTTTTTCCTCGTGCCGTCAAAATCCTTGTCGTCCCCGAGCAACAGATGAAGCTCGTCGTCCTCGTAGAGGAAAGGCTGGTCGGCCGGTCCCGATCCGTAGACCGAATCCAGATCCAGCCGGGGCGTGCGGAAATCCTGCAGGGCATCGGGATCGTTGAAGCGGTCGAGCGACGAGACCGGATCGAATGTGATGTCATGATCGAGAAACTGACCGAAATAGGTGAAGCCGGCAGGAATTGCCGGGTTCTCGTCTTCGGGCTCCCGTTCGTTCAGCGCGACGTCGACGGGTTTTCCCTCTTCGATCTTCTCGGCGAACTCCCCCTGGAACATCGTTTTCGCAAGATCGGTGAGTGCGTCCTCGGTAAACGCGGCGGCCGGCAGGTTGCGGAACATCCTCCCGAATCTCTGGTCGCGAACACTCGAATGCGCGACGCTATCCATGCCTCTTACTGGCGAACCATGCTTGCTGCGAGCCATTTCGGCCTCCCTCGGTTACTGAACTGGAATGCGGCAGCGGTACGATGAGGGGCAGCGATATCGGATGCGGAGGACTGGAATCCTCGAATTCGGGAGACACACGGCGGCCATGCCACGGCCGCCGCGACCGTGGTCCCGGATAATTTGCGAAATTGGAGAATTATGGTGGCTTCCGCAACGACAGCAATCGCTGTCTTCGAAATGCCCTGCCCTCAACTACAACCTGAATGAAGCATAGCGGAGGGCAAATTGCAACGATATTCGCTTAAGGATTGAATCTGCTGCTTTTTGCCAAGCACATCAGCCAGGTATATCAGCCTGAAGATCTTGGATTTCCGCCGGTCCATGATCCTCTCTACTCCGGAACATGCTGCGTCACGATCCGTGCATCTGACCGCGATGACGCCGCCACAACGAAAAAGAGCCGTCGTTGCGGCTCTTTTCCTGACGTTCCGGTCTGAAGCTGTTGTGAGGCCGTTACTTCGCTCTTGCATTCACGCGGCCCGCGTATACCTCGCCTCGGCCTGCGGCTCGGCGCGCAGGCGGAAATTCGAAAGCAGCGTCTTCAACTGGGTGCTCTCATCGGCGAGCGTGCGGCTTGCCGCCGTCGTCTCCTCGACCATCGCGGCGTTCTGCTGCGTCATCTGGTCCATATGATTGACGGAGCCGTTGATCTCGTTCAGCCCGGTCGATTGTTCGCGCGCCGCCGTCGCGATCGATGCGACGTGATCGTTGACCTGGTTGACCAGCGCCTCGATTTCCAGCAGCGCCTCGCCCGTCGAGCGCACCAGCGCCACCCCGCCTTCGACTTCCGTCGCCGACCGGCTGATCAGTTCCTTGATCTCTTTGGCAGCATTCGCCGAGCGCTGGGCGAGTTCGCGCACTTCCTGGGCAACGACGGCAAAGCCACGGCCCGCCTCGCCCGCCCGCGCCGCCTCGACGCCGGCATTCAGCGCCAAGAGGTTGGTCTGGAAAGCGATCTCGTCGATAACCGAGATGATCTGGTTGATGCGGCTCGACGATTCCTCGATCCGGCCCATCGCCGTTACCGCATTGCGGACGATATCGCCGGAGCGCCCGGCGCTGACTTTGGTTTCGGCCACCATCGCGCGCGCCTCGTTTGCCCGCTCGGATGCCGTCTTAACCGTTGCGGTGATTTCGTCGAGCGCTGCCGCCGTCTCCTCAAGTGCCGCCGCCTGCTGTTCCGTGCGCTTCGACAGGTTGCCGGTCGCCTCGCTGATGTCGGAAGCACTTTCATTGACGACGTGGCTCGATTCGGCGATTGCGTGGATAACGCCGTTCAACGCGTCGACGGCGGCGTTGAAATCGCCCCTCAGCTTGGCGTAATCCTCGCCGATATCATCGATCGCAACCGTCAGATCGCCGCCTGCGAGCTTTTCCAGGCCAACGCCGAGCGCCTGCATTGCCCGGTTTTGCCGGTCGGAAGCCGAGCGCAGGCTTGCCTCGTTGCCGCGTCGCTCATCCTCGATCTGCCGCTGCCTTTCATCTTCCCGTCCGCGCAGCGCGCTGCGCTCGTCGACGGAGTCGCGCAGCACCAGCAATGCCTTGGCCATCTGGCCGATCTCGTCACGCCGATCGCTGCCGGCTATCTCCACCGATGCCTCTTCGGCGGCGATCGCGTTCATCGCCGCCTTCAGCCGGGCGATCGGTGCCGTGACGCTGCGCACGATGGCGTAAGCGATGGCAATCGTGGCGGCGGCTCCGAGCAGGCAGAGCACCGCCGCCCAGATCGCATTCTGACGATAGAGCGCAGCAAGGTCATCGGCATAGACGCCGGTGCCGACGATCCAGCCCCAGGGCTCGAAACCGGCGACATAGGAATATTTCAGCACCGGCTGATCGGCGCCCGGCTTCGGCCAGTAATAGTCGACGAAACCCTTGCCATCCTTCTTCACCTTGTTGACGAATTCGACGAACAGGAATTTGCCGTTCGGGTCCTTCATCTGAGAAATGTCGGTGCCATTAAGCGCCGGCTTGATCGGGTGCATCACCATGGTGGGATGCATGTCGTTGATCCAGAAATAACCGTCGGCGCCGTAGCGCATCGCGCCGATCACGTCCTTGGCGGCCGCCTGCGCCTGTTCGCGGGTCATGGTGCCCGCCTGCTCCATCTTGTAATATTTGTCGAAGATGCCGAGCGCCGTCGCATCCATCTGCGCCAACCCCGCCTTCCGCTCCGCTTCCAGTTCGGAATAGGAATAGTTCAGAAAGAACACCATCGTCGCCGCCAGCACGGCAAGGGTGAAGCCGACGAGGCAGTAAAGGCGGGTGGAAATCTTGACGTTGCGCATGAGGTTCCCGGCGATTCTCGTAAATGAGGTAGACCCATCTTGAATTGCCGGAATTACTGGAGCGTAAAGCTTAATTAGAGAATAGTTAAATACCGTAAGGGAAGGCCGAAGCACTTAAAATCAACAGATTGAAATCGCATGGAATTTCAAACTGCAACGGCTGCAATATTTTTCCCCCGCGCTTAGCTGCAGCGCGGGGCCACGCCGTCTTTTACAGCCCACAGCCTTTGCACTAGGCTATCGTCCAGTGAATCGCCGGCCTATGGCCCGCACCAGATGGAGAACCCTTGATGACCGATGCCGCCAAGCCGAGAGGCGAATTGACGCTCAGGACGCTCGCCATGCCTGGCGATGCAAATCCGGCCGGCGATATCTTCGGCGGGTGGGTCATGGCGCAGATGGACCTTGCCTCAGGCATCCGCGCCACCGAACGCGCCAGAGGCCGCGTCGTCACCGCTGCCGTCAAGGAGATGGCCTTCGAGCTGCCGGTCAAGATCGGCGACACGCTGTCGGTCTATACCGATATCGATCGCGTCGGCCGCACCTCGATCACCCTGATCGTCGAAGCCTGGGCGCATCGTGCACGTTACGCCAAGATGGAAAAAGTCACAGCCGGCACCTTCATCATGGTGGCGCTCGACGAAGACGGCAAACCGAAACAAGTTCCCGAGGCGTGACGCACCAGGGGTCGAGAGCATGGAAACGGTCGGCTCGCCGGAGGTCTTCCTTCACATCAAGGTGGTGATGGGCATGGTCATCAGCCTTTCGCTTGCCAGAATGCTGACCGGCGTTGCCGGCATCGTCCAGCATCCCGGTAAGGCGAAGGTCTATGCCGTCCATCTTGGCTGGGCGCTGTCGATGTTCCTGTTCATCATCCATATCTGGTGGTGGGAATATCGCCTGCAGGCCGTGCCGGCCATCGGCTTCGGCATCTACCTCTTCCTCGTCTGCTTCTGCAGCCTGTTCTTCCTGCTCTGCGCCCTGCTCTTTCCGGCGAGCCTCGATGAATATGGCGGCTACGAGGAATATTTCATCTCGCGGCGCAAATGGTTCTTCGGCATCCTCGGTCTCACCTACGCCGTCGATATTCTCGACACGGCGATCAAGGGTCATGAGCGCATCCTCGCGCTCGGCTGGGAATACCCCACCCGAAACATCGTCTACATCCTGCTGTGCGCCGTTGCCGCCTGGACCCCTAACCGTCGCTTCCATGCCGCCTTCGTCATCGCCAACCTCGTCTATCAGGTCAGCTTCATCTTCCGGCTTTATGATGTGCTGGGGTGAGGCCCGGTCCCGCGAAGCGGGAGCGATCGATCCAGTGAATCGATCGCAGGCCCGAACGCCCTGAGCCAAGCGAAGGGCCGGGCAGCGGCTTGCTTCCCAAACCTGCGTCTGAGGCCCGCGACCTCTCTCCAGCCTCATCCTTGTACGTTGCCGTTGCTGTATAATGCGGCTGTGCGGCGGGGATGCGTGTCATCCTAGGGTTTTGAACTCGCGCCTCAGCGAGCATCTCCGTCGCCATGTCTTCGCTCGAACGGTTGGTTGGGCCTTGAGCCCGCGTTGCAAGGAGGAGCACCCCATGCATGCCCCCAGAACTTTCATGGTCGGTATCGATGTCTCGAAGGCCCATCTCGACGTGGCCGTCGAAGGCAAACGCACCGTTGTCCGCTTCGACAACGATGCAGCAGGCCGAGCCGCACTCGCGGCGGCGGTGGCCGGCGCAGAGCTTGTTGTCGTCGAGGCCACCGGCGGTTACGAGATGGCGACCGTCAGGGCGCTGATGGCCGCCGATATTCCTATCGCCGTCGTCAATCCCCGCCAGATCCGCGATTTCGCCAGGGCCAGCGGCCGGCTGGCCAAGACCGATCAGGTCGATGCCCGCGTCATTCTCCACTTCGCCAGAGCGATGCGGCCGGCACAGATCCCCCATATCGACGACGGCCGCATCGCGCTTGCTGCCCTCGTCACCCGTCGCCGCCAGCTCATCGACATGGCGGTCGCCGAGAAGAACCGCCTCGAACATGCCCCGCAAGCCGTCGCCGTGCTGATCGGCGAGACACTCGCCGCCCTCAAGGCCCAGCTCGCCCGCGTCGATGCGGCCATCGCGCTCGCCATCGAGGCCGAGCCCGACATGGCCGCACGCCGCGATCTGCTCCTGACCGTGCCCGGCATCGGCGAGGTCGGCGCCGCCGTGCTCATCGCCGAACTGCCCGAACTCGGCGGCATCGACGACAAGAAACTCGCCGCCCCCGTCGGCGTCGCACCGATGGCCCACGACAGCGGCGCCTGGCGTGGCCAGCGCCACATCGCCGGCGGCCGCGCCACCGTCCGATGCGCCCTCTACATGGCAACGCTCTCGGCCATCCGCTGCAGCCCGGCCATCAAGGCCTTCTACACAAGGCTGCGCGACGCCGGTAAACCGCCCAAGGTCGCCCTCGTCGCCGCCATGCGAAAACTCATCATCATGATCAACACTATCCTCAAAAGACACACACCCTGGAGCGAGCCGCAACAACACGGTTGCTGAGGTGCCCGCAGGGGCCTCGAAGGACGGGGCTGGCCACCCGCTTCGCCAAATGCCGAGGCTGATGTGGCGCACAGCCACCCGCCCCCGTGGTTCGAGACGGCCCTTCGGGCCTCCTCACCATGAGGGCTAATCGGTGTGCAGTGCCGCCCCGTTTCTCCTCACAGTGCCTGTCACTCAGGAGAGGAAGAAAATCGCCGCTTCTCACCCACGCAAAAACTGCGACCCCTTGTCAAACCCCAACCCCGGAAAGATCTTCCCCGTCAGATCATCCGCGCTCACATCGAACTGCCGGTACAACATTGCCGCGGCGAGTTCGCGCACATCGGCAGTCGGCATCAGGTCGCGGTCGTCGAGCAACTGGCCGTCGCCGATGCCAGGCCACTTGCCGAGGATGCGTCCGCCGTTGATGGCGCCGCCGGCAAGCAGGGCGCAGCCGCCGGTGCCGTGGTCGGTGCCGGCGGAGCCGTTCTGGCGGGCGGTGCGGCCGAATTCGGTCATGGCGAGCACCACCGTCTTTGCCCAGATCTCGGCCCCAAGCGTCGTCTTCAGCGTGGCGATCGCCTGCGCCAGATCCTGCACCGGCCGCTTGAACTGGCCGGCCTGGCCGATATGCGTGTCCCAGCCAGTGATCGAAAAGCTGGCGATGCGGTAGTCGCCCTTCAGCATGTTGGCCGCAAGCGCTGCCACATCGGCGGTCTTTTCGCCGCGCTGGCCATCCGGCTCGACCATCATCGAGACGGTGTTGGCCCGCGTTGCCTCGGCAAGTGCTGCGGCAAACGGCGGATCGCCGGCATAAAGCCGCGTCAGGAATTGCATCTCGTCGCGCGCCGGTGCCAGATTGGAATCCGACGCCCAGACGTCGACATCGTTCGGCCCGGAAAGGATCAGCTCCGTCGAGGTGTTGACGTCGATCGCCTTGCGCGCATCCGAACGCGGAATGACCGCAAGCGCTCGGTTCAGCCAGCCGGTCTTTTCCTCGGCGACGTGCTCGCCGCCGGATTCCAGCATGTCCTGCCCGTCGAAATGGCTGCGCTGGTCGCGATAGGGCGTCGACACCGCGTGCACGAAGGCAAGCTCCCGGCTCTTCCACAGCGGCAAAAGGTCGGCAGCGGCGGGATTGAGGCCGAAATGCCCATCGAGATCAAGAAGCCCGGTGTCGGGCGTCAGCGCCAATGTCGGTCTGAGCGCGGCAAAACCCGCATCGCCATAGGGCTGTACCAGGTCCAGCCCGTCCATCGCGCCGCGCAACACGATGGTGACGAAACGATTGTCTCCCGGCATCGCCGCGAAGGTGACCGGCGTGAAGGCGGGCGCGGCGGCCAGACAACAGGCGGACGCCAGAAAGCCGCGGCGGGACAGTGAAATCCGGTTCATCAGAGCCTCCTATCGGCGGTTGAATTCGGGGGATGCCAGCACCAGCGTCAGGCCGCTGATCTTGTTCGGCGCCTGCGACACGACGCGGATCGTCTCGTCGCGCGCCGCATCGGCAAGCGTCGATTTCAGAAATTCGCGCGGATCCTCGTCGCGCCCAAATTGCGTCGCCGCCCGCCTTGCCCAGGCCAGCCGCTCGGCAAGCTGGCTGCCGGTAATCCAGGTGGAGAAGCCTTCCTCGAAGCCGGCCGGGCTTGGCGGCAGCCAGGTCGGCTGGCCCATGCGCTTCAGCGCCCCCTGCCCCAACGCCCGCGCCGTCCGGAAGGCCTTGAGCCGCGTGTCCCGCGCCTCGCCGACAGGACCCGTCGCTACAGGCGATCCTGCCATTCCAGGCGTATTCGCCGCCATGTCGCCTTCATCGGTGCCTTGCTGGTTTGCCGCCAGGAAACTGCCGACGACGCCGTTGACCGGCCCCGCATTCAGCGCCCTCAGACCTGCGATGACATAATCGAAAGGCTGGCGCGCCTTGGCCCCTTCGTCACGCCAGGCGGCAGGATGATCGAGCATGGCGGTGTAGACGGCGGTGAGATCACCATCCGTCTTCTTCCAGGCCATGGCCATGTCGGACACCATTCCCTCGTCGGGCTGGTCGGAGATAAAGTGCACTGCAAGCTTGCGGCTGATATGCGCCGCCGTCTTCGGGTGGACGGCGAGATCGTCGAGCATGTCGAGATAGTCGTCGCGCGAGCGCTTGCGCCCGCCATAGCTGACGCCGAGCACCTCATGCGTGCCGGGCTCCGAGATATTCGGCCGGAAGGCAATGTCCATCTCCTTGCGGTCGATAGTCAGCCCCGTCAGCACCATGGCCGCCGCCGTCACATCCGCCTGGCTGTAGCCGCTGCCGGCGCCGAGCGTGTGCAGTTCCAGCAGTTCGCGGCCCAGATTTTCATTCAGTCCCTTGTTGCGCTTGATGCCGCCGGCTGAATCCGGCCCGAGCGAATCCGCCTGGTCGAGATAGATCAGCATGGCCGGATGGGCTGTGGCGCTACGCAGCAGATCGCCGAACCGGCCCGACATGAACGGCCGGATCGCCTCCGCCTCGTAGAGCGGTACGATGAGGCGCATCGGCAGGCTTTTATTGGCGCTAGTGGAGAAATGATTGGTCCAGAAGGTCGCCAGCCGCTCGTAGAAGCCGTACGGCGACAGCACCGCCTGCATCAACCGCAGATTTACATCGTGCTGGAACTGCTGCTGCGCTTGCCGCTGCACGCCCTTCCGCATCTCGCGCCGCGTCGTATCGTCGGTCACCGACTTGGCGTCCTGGCGGATCTGCTTCAGTTGCTCCTGCAGGCTGAGGATCGCGCGGTGGCGGGTCTCGGGACCGCCGAGCGGAAAGTCCGGCGTTGCCGCTGCCCCCTTGCTGAGCTGGCCGATCAAGTCGTCCTTGCTTTGCGGCGGAGCCTCACCCGGCCGGAAACCATAGCCGAACCGGATCGCCGCCATCGTCGGGAAAGAGAGGCTCATGGCCGGTCAACTCCTGATCACTGCTGAAGCAATTCCGGTTTTGCGTCCGGAATTGCGCAAACAAAAAACAGCGCATTTCAACAACTCGAAAAGAACAGCATGCTTGAGGTGAAAGGTTGCCAGCCGATTGCGACGCCAATCTGTAGGAAATGTGGCGATTTCCGGACATGGACGATTTGTAATTTGTTGAAAAAACTAAAGTTTACGCCCGGAAGATGAAGGATGCTCCGATCGCAATGAGCGCGAAGCCGATCGCATGATTCCACGTCAGGTTCTCGCCGAGCCAAAAGATCGAGAAGCCGGCAAAGACCAGCAGCGTGATCACCTCCTGCATCGTCTTCAACTGGGCCGTCGTATAGACCGCCGAGCCGATACGGTTGGCCGGCACCGCCAGGCAATATTCGAAGAAGGCAATGCCCCAGCTGACCAGGATGGCAAGGAAGATGGCACTGCCCTTGTGCTTGAGATGCCCGTACCAGGCAAAGGTCATGAAGATGTTGGACGCAAACAGCATGACGACGGGCCAGAGGGCGGCGGGAGAAAACGACATGGAATAACTCGGAGCTTTGGAGCGGGTATAGGTGATCCGGCCAGATACCGGCAGGCGTTACCTAGCACGCCACCATTCGTCGGCAAGCCCCCAGGCTCGGACCAATCGTCTCACGCCGGCGCGACGGATCGGCCTGCTTGTGCCTTGCCGCCTTGCCGCCGGTCTCCATCACGATTGGCGTGATCGGGGGGCATCGCCACATCGGCTCTGGGGCCGCGGCATCCCCTACGCCCCTCATGCTGAGGCGCGCAGCCCGAGAGGGCGGAGCCTCGAAGCACACGCCAACATTACTTCTTGCATTCATTCGGTGCCGGCGCGCCCGCCTCGTCGTTCGAGGCCCTGCGGGGCACCTGAGGCTAAGCTCTCTGGGTCGCCCGCGCATGCTCGCTATCTCGGCAGCTGTCACAACCGACACCTAACCGCCGTCCGGCACCCTGCCCCGGCACGCCCACGCCACCGACGCGAAGGACCGCGGCCCGTCGGGCTCGCCGGCCTGATATGCCGCCCTGACCGCACCATCCACCGCCGTTCTCTTCGCCGGGTCCAGCCCAGCGACATACTTGCCGAGCGGCCCCTCACCGGCGGCAATTGGTTCCCAGTAATCGTCGAAGGAACGATATTCCATCCGGATCAGCAGCGACGTCTCCTCGACGTCGGCAAGGCCCTGACTGAGGAAACTTTCCTTCATTTCTCCCGGTCGCATCATCGGCTGAAAACAATATCGGCGGCGCAGCGGCAACGCATTTTCGTCGAGCATGACAACCGTATCCCACATCATCCGCATGCCGGACATCCCGCCATAGTGGTCCCAGACGGCGGCGGCGACCGTGCCGCCCGGACGAACGACACGGCGCATTTCGGACACCGCCTTTCCCGCCTCCGGCACGAAATGCAGCACGAGCAGCGACATCGCCCGGTCGAAACGGTTATCCTCGAACGGCAGCGCGCAGGCATCTGCCTGTCGGATCGCGATCCGCGGATCGGTATTGCGCCGCGTCGCGGCCTCGACGAATACCGGCGAATAATCGATGGCGGCGATCTCCTTCAAGCCTGGTCTTTCCGCCAGCGTAAAAGCCAGGCTGCCGGTGCCGCAGCCGACATCGAGCACACGATCCCCATCCGCCAATCCGGCGAAATCGATCAGCAGCGGCGCCAGCCTCCTGCTCCAGCGCCCCATCAGCCGCTCATAACCATCCGCACTTTCGACATTGAAACTCGACGGCATCGAAGCCTCCCTCTTCAAGAACGATGGTCTATCGCCGTAGAGCCGAGCGATCCGTCGCCTTACGCAAGGTGGGTCGGTCTCTCCGTCGTCCCCGGTTCAGGCCGGGGCGACGGAGAGTGTATCAGGCGGATGCCTTGCCGAGAACGCTCCAGTCGAACCCCTTTGCCCAGTCGGCATAACTGTGCCAGCCGACATCGGGAAAATCCCGGAGCAGGGCAGCGATGTCGACGTCGTAGCCGGTGCGGTCGAACCATTCGAACATCAGCGCCGCGTCCTCGCTCTGCTGCCGCATCGCGGCGATCGGCAGCTCCTGGTAGCGTATCGGCCGATCGAGCGCCTCGGACAGGATATTCGCCTGCTGCTCGCCGGACAATTCGTCGCCGGCAATATCGAAACGCTTGCCGAACACCTGTTCGCGCCGCTCGGCCAAAGCCGCGACGAAAGCCCCGATATCCTTGATGGTGATCTGTTGCAGCACGCGTGCGGGCGGCAGCGCTGCCGCATAGACGCCCTGTCGGAGCCCATCGATCGCCCAAGGTGCCACCGTGTTTTCCATGAAGGCGACGGGCGCACTGACCGTATAGGGGATGCCGAGGCCCGCGACATGCTTCTCGACGAGATACTTGCTGTCGAAATGCGGAATGCCAGTCTTCTTGTCGGCATCGCCGACGGAGGAATAGATCAGGTGACCGACGCCGGCGGTTTTCGCCGCATTGGCGACGGTGATGCCCTGGCGCGTTTCCGCTTCCGTCCCGGCCTCGTAGCTGTTGCCCATCAGGAACATCGTGTCGACGCCACTTGCAGCCTTCGCCACGGATGTGCCGTCATTCAGGTCGCCGGCGACGACCTCGACCCCTGCCGCGGCCAACCGCTTTGCGCCGTCGCCGTCCGGCTTGCGTGAGATCGCCTTGACGCGGTGTCCCCGCGCGATAAGCGCACGCACGACCGCGCCGCCTTGCTGACCGGTGGCGCCGGTGACCAGAACGGTTCTAATGTTGCTCATCTGTCTGCTCCTTGTTTGTGACTGATGGAGCAAAGTTAGGGCCTGTTGCATTGAACCATAATAGCTTATAGTTGAGAAACATCGTACCATCTCAGGATACAATGCTCGATCTCAACGATATCATGATTTTCGCTCGCGTCATCGAGGCCGGCAGCTTCACCGCCGCGGCGCGCCTGCTCGGCATGCCGAAGACAACAGTCAGCCGACGCATTGCCGCCCTCGAGCGCGAACTCGGCGTGCGCCTGCTGCATCGCACGACCCGCAGCCTCAGCCCGACGGATGCCGGCCGCCTCTATTACGAGGAAAGCAGCCAGGCGCTCCGCGCGATCGAAGGCGCCAACCTGCGTCTTGCGGAAGCAAGGACGGAGCCCGCCGGTACGATCCGCATATCGGCGCCGGTCGGCTTCGGTGGCCACTTCCTGCAGGATGCGATCTTCGATCTTCTGGCCACCTACCCGAAGTCGAGGGTCGAGTTGCGGCTCACGGACGACAGGCTGAATCTCGTCGAAAACGGCATAGACCTCGCCTTCCGCACCGGCATTCTGGAGGATTCGACGCTGATCGCCCGCAAGCTCGGCTCTACCCATCGCTTGCTCTGCGCGAGCCCCGACTATCTCGCCCGCTGCGGCGCGCCCGATCGCCCGGCAGATCTCGTCCGCCACGACTGCGTTGTCGCCGGCCAATCCACCCATGCGCAATGGCTGCTTGAAGGCCCGCACGGACAGGAAACCGTCGCGGTCTCGGGGCGCTTCGCCGCCAATGAAATGCAGGCGGTCATGGCCGCAGCGATCGCCGGTTATGGCATCGCCCGACTGCCCCATGGGTCGCCAATACCTTCATCAGCGATGGGCGGTTGTGCCGCGTTCTCGACGGTTACACGACCCCGGTCGGTGGCCTGCACGTCGTCTATCCGAGCAGCCGGCACCTGCCGCCTCTGGTCAAGACCTTTATCGAACTCGCCGCCAGACGCTTGAACGCGGGAGCCGGCGGCAGCGACGACTTCGCCATCATATAGCGGTAGCCCCGTCACACCCCTTCCAGCACCACCTTGCCATCGAGGCTTTCGATCAGCGTCGAACTGGCCTGGTTGAGGCCGGCAACCTCCGCCGGAATCCCATGCGCCCGGAAGCGCTGCACGACCTTATCAAGCGCGGCAACGGCGGTAATGTCCCAGAAATGCGCCTCGGAGACGTCGATCAGCACGGTCTTGCCGATCGCGTCCTGAACGTCGAAAGCCTCGACGAAGACGTCGGCGGAGGCAAAGAACACCTGGCCGGACACACGGTAGATGCGTTGCCCGGCGGCTTGATCGGGCGCCACCTCGATGCGCAACAGGCGGGCGACCTTGAAGGTGAAGAACACGCCGCTGAGCAGCACCCCGACAGTCACCCCGAGCGCCAGGTTGGCAGTGAAGACGGTGACGACGACGGTCGCCACCATGACGGCGCTCGACATCCGGGGATGAACGACGACCGCTCTGAGTGACGACCAGTCGAAGGTATCGATCGATACCATGACCATGATCGCCACCAGCGCGGCGACCGGAACCTCGGAGACCCACGGCTTCAGCAGCACCATAAGGATCAGCAGAAACGCGCCGGCAAACAGCGTCGACAGCCGGCCGCGCCCGCCATATTTCACGTTGCTCACCGTCTGGCCGATCATGCCGCAGCCCGCAATGCCGCCGAACAGGCTCGCAGCTGCATTGGCAAGGCCAAGACCGGTGCATTCGCGGTTCTTCGAACTCGGCGTATCCGTGAGATCGTCAACGACGCTCGCCGTCATCATCGATTCCAGCAGCCCGACCATGGCGATGGCAAGTGCGGGTCCGGCGATGATCCGGAGGGTTTCCAGCGTCAGCGGCACCGCCGGCCAGCCGAGCACCGGAAGCGAATCCGGCAGTTTGCCGAGATCGGCGACGGTGAGAACAGGGAGCCCGAACCCGATCGAGGCGACAGTCAGGATCAGGACGCAGATCAGCGGCGACGGGATCGTAGTGGTGATCCGCGGCGTCAGATAGATGATCGCAAGCCCGGCGCCCAGAACGGCATATTCCGTCCAGCCGGCGCCGATGATGTGGGGCATCTGCGCAGCAAAGATCAGGATGGCCAGCGCATTGACAAAGCCGGTGCGCACGGATTTCGACACGAAGCGCATCAGCACGCCGAGGCGAAGCAGGCCGAACACGATCTGCATCAGCCCCGCCAGCAATCCGGCCGCGAAAAGATAGGGCAAGCCGTGGGCGTGCACCAGCGGTGCCGCGACCAGCGCGACCGATCCGGCCGCTGCCGAAATCATCGCCGGGCGTCCGCCGGTAAACGCAATGACGATGCCGATGATGAAGGAGGCGAACAGGCCGACCGCGGGATCGACCCCCGCCACGAATGAAAAGGCGATGACCTCGGGGATCAGGGCGAAAGTCGCCACCGCTCCGGCAAGCATTTCGCGCGTGGGATTGGCGGACCAATCACGACGGATGGCGGAAAGCAGCATGGATAGAGTCTCGCAAAGCATGGCCTGCCCCACTCTGTCGAGCGGTCGCGTGACGGCATGCAGGTTTTGCGTTGTCTGGCGGATCGGCGGCCAGAAGAGCCACCCGGGGTCTCACCGGGTCCGTGGTGAATGCCCGTGGTATAGACGAGATTTTTATCGCAGCGCAACATTCAATTGCGGATGGACAGGGCGAAGCCTCCCTTGCAAGGGCTGTAACGATCGGGAAGCAAAGACAGTATCATCGGCAGTCGGGTCTCTGGCGACTACCTTTGAGGATGGCGTAGCGTTGGAACGGTCACTCCCCTGAGGACGCCAAAGATTGCCCCAAACAATCCGCCGATGACGATCCCCGCGGAACCTCCCGCCAATGCGCCGATGACGCAACAGACAATCCATTGCAGAACACCGGCCGCGTCGGCGACCACGACTGTCGCGACAATACCGACCACCACTCCGATAATGCCGAAGATCATTGCTACACCCGTCACGGACTCTGACGGATCGAGCGTGCCGCTTCGAGAGGAATGTCCGGCGTTACCTTTGGGTAGTTGAGACTGGTGCTCTGTATCTTCCATTGAATTTCCTTGGGTGCGCGTGTCAGCCGCCGAGCGGCTTGTCGTCGTTTTCAAAGAGTATGCGTTCCGCCGCTCCCTCCAAATCTTCGTACTGGCCATTCCGCAAAGACCAGAGGAATCCACCCAGTCCGGCAATCCCCATCATGACGGCTATGGGAATGAGAAATGACAATGAACTCATTGGACTGCTCCGGCCAGCCTGTTCTTCCGGGCAAGCCGCCACGATGGCAGGCTATCGCTCATATCAAGCCTCAGCGCATTGGCGACGACGAGGATAGACGACGTTGACATCGCTACAGCTGCGATGAGAGGGCTTGCATAGCCTGATAGGGCAAGCGGTATACTGACCACATTGTAAACGATCGCCAGCACAAAGTTCTGGCGGATCAGCTTGGCAGCTCTTCGCGCCGTATCGAGCGCAACTTCCAGGCCGTTCATATCGACATTCAGCAGGATGAAATCGGCGGCGCTCCGCCCGATATCGCTTCCCGATGCCGGGGCCATGGAAACATGAGCCCTCTTCAAGGCAACAGCATCGTTGATCCCGTCACCAATCATCATCACCTTGCGCCCGCGACTGCGCAACGCATCGATAGTCTCGGCCTTGTCTTTCGGAAGGGCGGCTGCTTTCACCTCATCGATCCCGACCTCACGTGCCACGGCAAGGGCCGCATCCGCAACATCGCCAGTCAGCATCTGCACTGCGATCCCCTGCTCCATCAGGAAACGCACCGCATTTGCCGACCCCGCACCGACTCGTTCACCGAAGACGAATGAGGCGAGGACCGCTCCCCCTCGAGTCAGGACCACGGTTGAAGCCGCCGGCCGATTCTCCGGGTCTGTCGCCCAAGCTGCTCGTCCAAGACGATAACGTTCACCGCGAAAGGACGCTTCAAGGCCGTTGCCGGGTATTTCCCTGACATCCTCGAGCGGCAGGGTCTCCGCGTTGCCCCGCGAAGCATGGCTGACGATTGCCTTTGACAGCGGATGGCTCGAATAGCGTGCCAGTGACGCCGCCAGTGAGAACCCCATCGGCCCGTTTGAGGTCGCAGCGACCAGCATCGGGTCGTACCGTGTCAGCGTTCCGGTCTTGTCGAAGACGACGGTGTCAATCTCCGCAAGTCGCTCCAATGCAGACCCGTCCCGTGCAACGACGCCGTGCCTGAACAAGCGTCTTGCGGCAACGACCTGCACCATAGGTACCGCTAAGCCAAGCGCGCACGGGCATGAGATAATCAGCACGGTGATGGCTATCGTCAGGGAATGGTGGATGTCGTGTGTGACCAGGAACCAGCCGAACAGCGCAAACAGCGACAGTCCGTGAACGACGGGCGCGTAGAGTCGCGCTGCCCGGTCGGTGAGCATTCTGTATCCCGACCTGCCGTCCTCGACGGCCTCGAGCATCCTGTGCAGTTCAGAAAGCGTGGAATCGCCCGGTGCGGCCGTGGCTTCCACCGTGAGCGGATGACCGACGTTCAAATCTCCGGCGCGGACCCGTCCGCCAGGCGCGATGGCCTCCCAGCGGCTCTCTCCAGTCACAAGCGAACGATCAAGTTCAGAGATGCCGGTAAGGATCGTCCCGTCAGCCGGAATTCTGTCGCCGGTTGCAATCAGAAGGTGGACGCCGGGGGCAATGTCGCTCAGCGAAACATAATCGATCCGGCCCTCCGGGCTTATCACATGCGCGCCCTTCGGCATCATGTCAGCCAACGAGGCGGCGGCCGAACGCGCCCGCTTCCGCATGATTTTATCAAGCGTGCGTCCGATGAGCAGGACGAACAGCAGCGATGTGCTGGCCTCGAAGTAGGCCTGCCGTCCCTCCGCAAACGTATCGTAAGCGCTAAGCATGAACGAGAGCAGGACGCCAATGCTGATCGGCACATCCATGTTTACCCTGCCATGCGCGAGGGCCCGCCATGCAGAGCGGTAGAATGTGGCGCCAGAAAAGATCACAGCAGGCAAAGCGAGTGCCGCAGAGATCATGTGGAGCGCCTGGCGTATTGACGGGTCCGCGCCCGACCAGACCGCGACGGACAAGAGCATGATGTTCATCGAGCAGAAGCCCGCGACCGCCAGCGCGCGCAATAGCCCCGACATCTCACCGTCGGACTGGTCGCAACCTTCGGTCGGCAGGACGGCCGTGTAGCCGATCGTTCCGATCAAAGTCGCAAAGTCTGGCTGGCTGTTGTTTTCCGTCTGCCAGGTGATGGTTAGCCGTTTCGTCGTCAGGTTTGCTCGAACCGAGCGAACCTCAGGCATTCTGGCGAGTGTCGTCTCCAACCGTGCCATGCATGAACCGCATCGCATGTCGGGAACCGACAACGCTACCTGCCGGAGACCGGCGCCCAGATCGCGGCTTGCCAGTGTCATCTCGTCAACCCCTGGTCTTCGGGGGCCGGGATCGTGGCCTTGCGTCGGGTCTGACGGAGCGCAGCTGGTCATCGTCTGCTACCGGACTGCCTTGTAGGCATGCCAGGTGGCATGCCCAAGCAACGGAAACACCACGATCAAACCGACAAAGCCCGTCAGAACGCTGGCCGCAAACAGCGCCAGGACGATCGCACCCCAGACCATGAGGGGCTGCATGTTGTTCCAAACCATCGCAGCGCTTACGCCCATTGCAGTGAACGCGTCGACCCGCTCGTCGAGTAGCATCGGTATTGAAAAGACGCTGATTGCGAAGGCAAACCCGGCAAACAGTGCACCGACGGAAAAGCCCACGACCAGCATGCCCCATCCTTCGGGCGTCGTCAGCAGCAACCTGGTAATGCCGTTGAGACCCGGGAACGGATTAACACCGAAGAATAGCGCATAGATGATCACGGCAGCCCTCATCCAGAGGAGCATGAGCATGCAGAGTACCATTCCCGTGAAGAATACCTGTTTCCCGGCGAGTGGACGAACGCCGAGCATGGCGCGAAGTGTCACGCGCCCGCCGGCCGCCAGCGTCCGGCTTTTGATATAAAGCCCAGCAGCGAAAAGTGGGGCGACGATCAGCACTCCCGCCAGTGCCGGAAACAGAAGATAGTCGAGCCCCGATCGGAACAGGATCAGGACGGTGCCGAACGCGATGAGGAAGACAACGAGACCGTAGGCCAAACTGGTGAAGGGCTGCCGGACGAGGTCGCGCCAGCCCTGGCGTAGCCAATCGAACGGAGCGCCGACCGGCAGATGCCGCTGCCACTTCGCGTTCATCGTCTCCTCGATCCCGGATAACTCGCTCAGATATCGGGCTGATCTATCGTCCTTCGCCATCTGATCTTCCTCCTGCGTTCAGCAAGCGGCCGCAGCGGCCCTGAATTCTGCGGGCTGCTTGCCCTTTTCCTTGATATGCTCGACGCAGGCGGGCTGGCTTGCGATCGCAACGTAGACAAGATGGGCATTGGCACCGACGAACGTCACGACCACTAGCCCGATGAAAACCCATTTGACGGTTCTCGTCGAAGCCACGTTCCCGACCGTCATGGCTGCCTTTCCCCCATCCCGCTCACATAGAGCGCGAGTATTTTGATTTCGGCAGGTGTCAGCCGCTCGTCCCAGGTCGGCATGTGACCCTGTCTTCCGCCATGCACCGTTTCGACTATACGGCTGAGTGTTCCACCGTAAACCCAGCTTGCATCGGTAAGGTTGGGCGCTCCAAGGTCGGATTTACCCTTGGCGTTGTCACCGTGGCAGGAAGCGCAGGTGTTCTTGAACAGTTCGCGGCCAGCCTGGATATCGCCGGTGATCTCTTCAGACGTAGCTGAGTTGCTCAGGGAATAAACATAGGCGGCGACATCGGTCACCTGTTTGCGGTCGAGCATCTCGTCCGCTCCAAACGCAGGCATCTGCGAGACCCGGCTGTTCGAGTGCCTCGAATTGACACCGACCGTCAGGGTCTCGACGATCTGCTCGGGCTCGCCGCCCCAGAGCCAGTCGTTGTCCGTCAAGTCAGGATAGTTCTGTCCACCCTTTCCGTCCCGGCCGTGGCAGGCCGCGCAATTGTCTCCGAACAACTGGTGGCCACTGGAGTTCACCTTGGACATCAGTTGTCCATCTGCGCGGATCTCGTCAAAAGAGGCTTTTTCGATCTTAGTGGTCAAGGGAACCCGCGAGGTCGCGGCTGCCACGATCTTGCGTTCCACCGTCTGCTTCTGGTCACCCCCGATCAGGCCCTTTGTATAGGTCGTTCCAAGCGGCCAGGCCGGGAGCAGTATCCACCATAGAAGGGCAAAGAGATGAGTCACGATAAGGAAGAGGAGCACACCGCGTGGAATCGGCGTATCCAGCTCCTTGATGCCATTCCAGATGTGACCCGTCGTCCTGCGGCCGGTTATCTGGTCGATTTCCTCTATCGCCATGGCTTGTCGTCCTTGTCGAATATCTCCGTTTCTGCCCGGTTGAAGCGGGCGCGATTGGAGGGCCAGAAAGTGTAAACCACCACTCCGATCGAGAACAGGATCAGGTATAGCAGGCCCCACACCTTGGACAGTTCCAGCATGGTCTCATGGGTAAAGTCCATTTCAATCCCCTCAGCGTTCAGTTGTTGGGATCCGGCATTTGCTCGGGCGCCGCGGTGTTTTCGTAGGCCGCATTTGTCAGACGGCCGACGACCTGGAGATAGGCAACGAGGGCGTCCATCTCCGTGACGGTCGTCTTGACGCCGTCGAAAGCCGATACCTGTGTCGCATCCCCGTACCGTTCGGTCACTCCCGAAGACTGGTCGCTGTCCGGATTGGATTGACCGTAAGCGTCCGCGGCGGCATTGGCGATCATCTCGTCTGTGTACGGAACCCCGACTGTTCTCAAAGCAGCAAGGTTGCCGCCCAGATCGGATAGCTTGAGCTGTGTTGTCGCCAGCCAGCGATAAGATGGCATGTTGGACTCGGGAACGACGTCTCGGGGGTTGATCAGATGTGCGACATGCCAGAGATCGGAGTATTTACCACCGATGCGGGCCAGATCGGGACCCGTTCGTTTTGATCCCCACAACATCGGATGATCATACTTAGATTCGACCGCAAGTGAGTAAGGACCATATCGCTCCACCTCGTCGCGCAACGTCCTGATCATCTGGCTGTGGCAGGCGTAGCAGCCTTCTCGGACGTAAATGTCACGGCCCGCCATTTCGAGGGGAGTATAGACCCTCATGTCAGGCGCGTCTTCGACAGTCTCGTGGATCGTGAACAGCGGAGCGATCTCGACGATCCCCCCGACGCTGCCTGCCAAGACGATCGCAAGCATGAACCCGACAGCCGTCCGTTCCAGTTTTCTGTGTTGCCCCTCGCCCATCTCTTACTCCGCCGGAGAAGTTGCAGCACCGTAGGCTTCGGTGACGAGCGGTACATCGGAAGATGCGTGGTCAGGGGCCGGAACCATCCGAACCGTCATCCAGATATTGAAGCTCGCCACGATCGCCCCGATCAGAAACAGCAGCCCCCCGAAGGTGCGTGCGATGTAATACGGGTACATCGCCAGCAGACTGTCGACGAATGAGTAGACGAGTGTGTTGTCCGGCGAATAGGTGCGCCACATAAGCCCCTGGATAATGCCGGAGTTCCACATGGCGAAGACGTAGATTAGGGTACCGATCAGCGCCAACCAGAAATGCACTTCGACGAGCATCGACGAATACATCCGTTCGCGTTTCCAGATTGATGGCACGAGCGTGTATAGCGATCCGAAGGTGATCATCGCCACCCAGCCGAGCGCGCCCGCGTGGACATGTCCTACGGTCCAGTCGGTATAGTGTGACAGCGAGTTGACAGGTCTGATCGCCATGAAAGAGCCTTCGAACGTCGACAGCCCGTAGAAGAACGCCGCCATCATGATGAAGCGGAGTGTGGCGTCGTCCCGTACCCGGTGCCACGCCCCATTCAATGTGAGCAACGCGTTTCCAGCCGATGCCCATGACGGAACGAGCAGCATCACCGAGAAGGTCATTCCGAGGTTCTGCACCCAGAGCGGCAGCGCTGTGTAATGGAGATGGTGGGAACCCGCCCACATGTAGAAGAAGGTGATCCCCCAGAAGCTGATGATGGACAATCGATAGGAAAAGATTGGTCGCTGGGCGCGGATTGGCAGGTAATAATAGAGCATCCCCAGGAAGCCTGCCGTGAGGAAGAACGCCACTGCGTTATGGCCGTACCACCATTGCACCATGGCATCCTGGACGCCCGACCATACCGTATAGCTTTTCGCATGGCCGAAGGAGACAGGCACCGCCAGGTTGTTGACGATGTGAAGGATGGCCACCACGATGATGAAAGCGAGATAGTACCAGTTAGCGACGTAGATGTGCGGTTCCTTGCGCCGCGCGAGGGTGCGCACGAAAAGCACGAAATAGACGACCCACACGACGACCAGCCAAATGTCGGCGTACCATTCCGCTTCCGCGTACTCCTTCGATTGCGTGACGCCCATGAAATAACCGCTGACCGCGATCAGACAGAAGAGGTTGTAGCCGAAAATGACGAACCAAGGCGACAACTGATCAGCCAGTCTGGCGCGCGATGTCCGCTGCACCACATGGAACGACGTCGCGATGATCGCGTTTCCGCCGAAGCCGAAGATGACCCCCGTCGTGTGGGCCGGGCGTATACGGCCAAAGCTTGACCATGCCATATCGAAGTTAAGGCTAGGCCAGGCGAGCTGCGCCGCCGCCCAAACACCGATGAACATCCCGAACACCGCCCATAACATTGTCAGGGCAACGCCGACCTTGATGGGATGGTCGTAATAACAAGCGAACCGCGACGCATCCGGCTCCTTGCCGAAGAATGTGGTAACTATCCACCAGAACAGCGCCCCGGAATACAGGAAAACCATCGTCCCGTGGACGCCCATCGGATCGAAGCGCCCGGCAACCGACATTGTGATGCCAAGGATCATCAATACGACAAGTATGACGCATGCGAACTGTCGTTCGCCTGTCGTGAGCTGCCCCATGCTTCCCCACCCCCGATAGCACCGCAGTATCGTGCTCCAGTCGGATCGAAAACGCAAATGAGTATAAATACTGTATTTTTGACGCAGCCGCCAACCGCCGCTCAATACAAATACTGAAGCAGTTTCTTAGTCTTGGAGAAATATCGGCCGTCAGACTTCCGCTTCGGGCGACTACCGACGATTGGGGTAAAGCACGTTTATGGCCGACGAAGCGCCGAACAGGATTTCCGTCGTAGGTCGGTAGAGGCCGCCGGCCACTTGGCGGCAGACGCACAGTTCGCGGGCGCCACACGTTCTGCCAGCAGCCTCCTCACCGCCAGAGGAAATCCGGGCCTGTGCTCTGGGACGTTAGCTTCAGCGTCCCGTCCGGCTGAACCACATAGCTTTCGAATACACGGTAACCGAATTGACCGAGAAAGGTATGTTTGACCACCGTTCCCGGACGATAGGGGGAATGAATGACCTTTCCGCCATAGGTGAGGCTACCCGAAAGAGGCTGCGGGTCTTCCGCGCTGGCGCAGGCCGTGAGGGTGAAGAGAATGGCAACGAGTGTGTGCTTCATCCGGATGATCTCCCGAAAGGGTCCAGCGACGTGCACGACGTCAACTCCTTCTTATCAGATCGCTGCCCTGCTGCGGTCGAAATCTTTGCGTCGGGCCGCCTCCGCCCGTGAGAGCGCGCTGACAATCCGTTCGTCGGAGAAAGGCTTGGAGATCACGTCGAGTGCTCCAGCGATACCGTTGCCGACACTCTCAGGACTGCCGGTCACGAAGATGACGTCCACGCCGAAGCGGTCGATCAGCCGGCGCGCAAGCTGCGCGCCGCTCAGCCCGTCGGAGAGGTTGAGATCGACGAGCGCCACATCGCTTTTCGGAGCATAGGCGAGAGCTTGTTCCACCGTCGAAACCGGCCCGACAGTCTGGTGCCCGGCCTCTTGCACAATGCGTTCGAGTTCCAAAGCAATAATATTCTCATCTTCAACGATCATGACCTTCATGGCTAAGCCTCCTCATCAAAGCCGGGTGCTCGGGCACATTACCGGCAACGGGTACAACGCCGCCGCCACCAAATGTTTCCACTCTGCATTGAATTTCTTTCACGAGGACGAAGGCTCAAGAGTCCACGCCGCACCGGGCTCGTTACGGCAGCAGGCCCACTTTTGTCAGGTGTATTAATAATGGCGCTGCTGAACGCTGGAGGAGAGCGGATCTGTGCCGAGTTAGACGGCTATGCCTGCTCGCCAGGCGCAGGCATAGCCGTTACCGGCATTGGTGCGGAATATTCCGCTCACGCTTTTCGGAATCATGCTCTCATCACGATTTTTCGTTTGCGCTCTCGGCCCGGAACGCAGCCTCGCCGGCGTCTGAGACCTCGACCCACTTCTTGTCGGGCTCGGCGTCTGCCACATAGGCGTCGTTCCAGTTCCACCACTTGTAGGTCGGGGTCTGAGGATAGCCCTCGGGCGAATCCTCCCAGACTTCCTGGCGGCCGAGCGGCGTGACGTCGAGGTAGTTCCAGGTGCCGCCCATCTGCTCATCGCCGCGGTTGTTGATGAAATAGGTGCGGAAGATGCGCTCGCCGTCGCGGTAGAACACATTGGTGCCGTGCCACTCGTCGACACCGAAATCCTTGTCGAAACTGTCGGTGATCGTCACCCATGGTATCGTCCAGCCCATCCGCGCTTTCAGCCGGGCGATGTCGGCCTGCGGCGCGCGTGAGGCAAAGACCAGCGTCGTATCGCGGGCGTTGAGATGGGCGACGTGGGCCACTTGATCGGCCACCATCGAGCAGCCGCGGCAGGCATGCTCGGGCCAACCGAAGACGCCTGGCTCATAGAAGGCGCGATAGAGGACGAGCTGGTGTCGCCCTTCAAACAGGTCGCGCAAGCTGACCCTGCCCTGCGGCCCTTCGAATGCGTAATCCTTTTCGACCGCCATCCACGGCATCCGCCGGCGCTCGGCGGCAAGCGCATCCCGGGCGCGGCTCTGGGCCTTTTCCTTGACGAGCATCTGCTTCCAGGCCGCCTCCCAGGCTGCCTCCGACACGACCGCAGGCATATGCATGGCCGGCTGGCCGCCGTTCTGGGCTGTTGTGGTCATTTTGAAATCTCCTGATTGCGGTGAATGCCCGCGCCTCGCCAGGCAAAGCGCGCTTACGTCCGCTGCTTGTCACTGTTCACTGTTGCGGGAGATAGTCTGGCAGCCGAACTCGGCCAGTGGGAGTAACAAGTGTGGCGCTATTCATGTGCCGCCTTGGAGAGTTGCCAAAAGCAGGCAAGTATCGGAAGCTTGTTCTTTGGCTATCAGCCGACGGATTGTTCGAAATGACGACAGCCTCTTCCAGTGAGCCGGCCAGGCACGGCAGCGCCAGGATCTGCCGCGGCTGCTGGGACCAGATGCATATGCCGATCCCGATCGGCGGCCCGCTCGCTTTGCCGTTCCGCGCCTTGGGCATCACCCGCAGCAAGATGAACCCCGATATCTGTACGATCTGCGAACGCTCCTTCCAATATGTCAAAAAGCAGCGCCAGATCACCGTCGACGCCACCATCCTGTTTGCCGATATCAGAGGCTTCACGGATCTGTCGGAGCGCATCGAGGCGGTGCAGCTGAGCGAGATCGTCAGTCTGTTCCAGGATCGCTGCGCCCAGGCAATCTGGGCGCATGACGGCATCGTCAACAAGCAGATGGGCGACGGCCTGATGGCGATCTTCAACTTCCCGATCGTCAGCAAGGATCACGCCGCCGCCGCGATCCTCGCCGCGCAGGACATCCAGCGAAACTGCACCGCGGCGCTGAACGGCTTAGCGCGTGACGCCTTGCCCGACCGCCCCCTGGGCGTTGGCGTCGGCATCCATTCCGGCGAGGTGCAGATCGGCGAATTCTCCAGCTTCCGCAGCGATTTCACCGCAATCGGCGGCGTCGTCAACCAGGCCGCCAGGCTGGAATCCCAGGCCGCCGCCGGCGAGATCCTGGTCTCGGCGGATACGGCGGCGAAAGCTCCCGACCTTGCGGCAGGCGCCGAAACCCGCATGCTGGCCCTGAAGGGCATCGAGCAGCCGGTGCAGGCACGTGTGCTGGTCAAGCACTGAGCGACGGCGATTGCGGCCTGCTCAAAGCATCATCCCGCCGCCACCATGGCAGCCGCAGTTTCTCACGCTGTGATTGCGAAACATATTCGATTACCAGCCGGTTAATCCTCCGGAAACAAACATCGCTTATCTCTAAGCCGTTTTAACAGCTGGGGTTTCTCATGGGCAGTTTTTCTCTGTTTCACTGGTTGATCGTCTTGATCCTGTTCGGCGTGCCATTGTTCTTCGTCTTAAGAAAACCGCTGGTTGGGCCGAACCGCTTCGGTGGCCGGCCGCAGGCCATGGGTTTCGGCCAGGCGATCGGAAGCTATTTCAAGAACTATGTGAACTTCAACGGTAGAGCGAGCCGATCGGAATTTTGGTATTCGGCACTCTTCGTCTCTCTCGTCTCCATCGCTTTGCTTGTCGTGGATCGGAGCCAAACCCTGAACCGGATCTGGTCGCTGGCCACGTTTCTTCCGTGGATCGCCGTGGCTGCCCAACGCCTTCACGACGTCAACCGAAGCGGATGGTGGCAGCTTCTCGCACTGCTATTTCCCATCGGATCGATTGTCGTCCTCGTATGGTACTGCAGGGCGTCGACAGTGGATGATTCCAGGGAAGCCGTGTTCGCGTGAGCAAAGTGTGAGAATGGTCCTTGCGGGTTGAGCGGATCCGAGGCACCGTTCATCGTTACGCGGACTGCGCGGTGCGCAGTCCGCTTCCGACGGCATCAGAAAGGGACCGGCGAGGTTGGCAAAAGCCCGCCTGTGCCTCAGTACTTCATGTTTCGCAATTCAGGAAAATCATAGTAACGCAGCCGCCTATCGTGGCAGCGATAGTCGTCCTTTTTCAAGTACAGTATCATGTTGTGTTGCAAGCCAAGGCCGATATAGGACCAGTTTGGGTAAGCACGTTCCGTCGTGCGCGTGCAATACGCATAGATCTGCTTTTCCGGATCAAGCAGAACCACGCTGGAAATCTCGGTCTTCACGAAGTTCCCCGGCTTGATGGTTCCCCGCAGCGCATCGACGTATTCGCGTCGAACCGCATTGGAGGGCGGACGCTGGGAATCCGCAACGGATTGCGGCGCCGGAGTTTGGCAGCCGGCCAGTGCCAGCGCGGCAGCGCAAGCAAGGAATTTGATCT
Organism: Rhizobium phaseoli; assembly: GCF_010668805.1. GTDB lineage: Bacteria > Pseudomonadota > Alphaproteobacteria > Rhizobiales > Rhizobiaceae > Rhizobium > Rhizobium phaseoli_A. Next base: position 133,880 of record NZ_WUFT01000011.1, read on the forward strand.
TCATTCAGTTGAATCTCCCGTATCGAGGTCGATAGATCGGCCTTTTCCAAAAGGCTGTGGCTGCAAACAGCAAACACAGCCGGTACTTCGAGGCTCCGCCCTGCGGGCCGCGCACCGCCGCATGAGGAAGGTTGAGAGGCCGCGCCGTCACAACGCTGGAGGCAAATCGCGCCGCCGCTCACCAAAGCCTGGAGCGGCGACGCGGCCCGAGCCTTCGCGCCTGCGTCAAGTCTTCATGCCGTTCATTTCAGGAAACGGGTAGTAACGCAGCCGCTTGTCTTTGCAGCGATTATCATTCGGCGTCGCGCCGAGGATTTGGCCATCCGTGAAGGAGACGCCGAGATAGGCCCAGTCTCCCCAGCTGTGCTTGGGCACCACCCGTACACAGTAAGCATAGATCTTCTTCTCAGGATCAAGCAGCACCACACTCGAAATCCGAGCCCAAACCACCTCTCCCGCTTCGTGTCTATAAACTTTCTTGAATATAATATTGACGAAGTTCTGCCGGACGTCACTCGAGGGAGGCCGCTGGGAATCTGCAACGGATTGCGACACAGGAGCGTTGCAGCCGGCCAGCATTAGCAGGGCAGCGCAGGCAAGAAGTTTTATTCTCATTCAGGTGAATCTCCAAAGAATCGGAGCGTCATAAACGCCGCGCATTCCTACAAACACAGCGGGAACAATATTTGCAATACATGAAATCAAACAATGCTGACACCGCTCATATTACCGCGTGACGTGTAGATATGGCTGCGTCGCTCCACTGCAACTTGGGGCTCGTTATCCATCCTTGATCCCCACGCCGGCTTCCTGCGTGCAAGGATGAGGACGCGCCTGTCCGCCGCATTCTAAGCGATCGGCAACGTATGAAACTGAGGACCGTCAGAGGATAGCGCGCCCACCTGCCGACCGTCATTCGCATCCGAGTTCCAGTTCGAGTTCTTCAAAGCCCGGCTTGCAAAATTCTATTGCAAGTAGATAGTCTTCTCGAGGAAATCTTCTTGATACGGAAATCACTCGCTTGCGATCTTGGATCAGCGCGGTGCCATGAATGCCTTTTCAGTGAGAGTTTTGAATGAAGCCGGAAGAATTGCGCAGAACGGAATACGCCTACAACAAGGGCAAATTGCTGCTCATCATCCTGATTTTGATCGCCATCGCGGCCGGGGCCATCCTGTTGGGCTTCCATCCGCCGAAGGACAAGGACCCTCATGCCATCTGGTTCTTCTCGCTGCTGGGCGCAGTGTTCTTTGGCCCCCTGGCACTACTGCTCGTGCCGAAGCTTTTTTCTAGGGGGCCAGGATTGGTCATATCGACGGCCGGCGTCCGACTGCCGAATTTCCCCGACCAGGTCATACGCTGGTCGGACATCCGGAGCTTCGAAAGATTCCAGAGCAAAGGTGCAGATTCCATAGTGCTCCACCTTGATCCCGGCGCTGCCAAGGCGTTGATCAGACGGGGGCTGGCCGCCAGGCTGCCGGAGTGGTTCGTTGGTTCGCGCCTCAAGGTCGGCATCCCTCTGCATATGTTGCGGGGCCGTTCAAACTTCATATTCTATGAATTCGCGGAAGTGGCATCCGAAGCGTTCGAGGCCAAATGGCAAGCCTTGCAGGAAGCCGGTTCGATCGCCGAGGAGGAAGAAGACGAAGTGCCGGAACCCGCTTTCGATGGCGCCCGTTATCCCGTCTTCACCTATGCTCTTCTTGCCGTTCTCGTCGCCGTCTATGCCGGCGAACTCGCCTTCGGCGTCGAAGCATCCAGGGCCGGCTCTCCCAGTATTCGCACATTGCTGATGCTCGGCGGCACGTTTCGCCCGAGCATCGTCGAGGGCGCCGAGTGGTGGCGGCTGTTCACCGCACCCTTCATGCATGGGGGCATCGTCCATCTCGCCTCCAATTGCTTCTGCTTGTTGGTGGCGGGAATGCTGTTCGAGCGGCTGATCGGCTGGCGCTGGTTTGCGGCGATCTTCTTTGCCAGCGCCCTTGGCGGCTCCATTGCGTCAGTCTGGATCAATGACGTCAATACGGTTGGCGTCGGCGCTTCCGGCGGCATTGTCGGGCTTTTCGCGGCCCTGATCGCCGGCAGCATCCGTTTCCGGTCGACGCCGGTCGCATCTTCCCTGCAGGTGGGCGCCATCCAGATTCTGGTTCCCTCGCTGCTGCCGTTCCTGTCTGCGGCGAAGGAGGGGCAGACCATCGACTATGCCGGCCATTTCGGCGGCGCGGTAACCGGCGCGGCGCTCTCGCTCCTGCTGTTGACCCTTTGGCGGCGGGAACGCCCGACGCCGCGTTTCGGCGCGGCCGCGATCGCCTTCAGCGCTGTATTCGTCCTCATCGCGGCCGGGTCCCTTTGGCCCATCACCATTGCGCGCCAATTCTATGTCAACGACCCGATGACCAACTATTTCGGGGGAAGGTACGAGCAGGCCGCGACGGGGTTTGCCGTCTTGGCAAGTGAGGATCCGCGCACCGCCCCCTATTTTCGTCTCTGGCGTTTCATTGCTCAAAGCCGGGGCGGCGATCCGAAAGCGCTCGATGAGCTCAGGGCTGCAGCCGGCGAGATCGACCAGACGACTTGGCCCCACCCCATCTACCGTCTTTTCCTCGGCGAGTTGAAACCGGACGAACTGACTGCGAAGGCGGCCGACAGCAACCAGATCTGCGAGTCGATCTTCTACAATGGCGAATGGTATCTGTTTGCCGGAGCCACGGAAGAGGCCCGCCGCAGATTCCAGGCCGCCCGGATGTCCTGCCCAACCACATTCATCGAATATGATGGAGCAGGTGGCGAATTGAGCAATCTCAACGCGAAATAATCACCCGACGCGGCGTCGCTGCCGGCGCTCAACTTATTACAGTGAACGGCCTTCATGCCCAATAGACTGCCTTTGATTTGCGGCTTTGCTTTTGCCCTGACGGCACTCTCGAGCGACGCAACTTGCGCACAAATGCTGGACGGTTTGCACGATTTCAAATTGGGTAGCTCGTTTGCCGATGCTTGGCGGAATGCGAGCGAAAAAGGTTGGAGATTAAAGGAGCTTTCTCCCAACCTCCCTGGCAATTGGGTCGTGGAAGGGTCGAATCTCAGTCTTTTCATATGCAACGACAAAGTCGGCTCTATCCAACAGCATCGCGATGGCGGACTTCATGACTTCGCACTAATCGTACAAGACTTTCGAATAAAGTATGGCGAGCCGGCAACGACCATTTTAACATTCCCGGTTGGGCCGACATGGATATCGAATATCGACGCCAGATTCGCTTCACCCTCGGGGGAAACCGTCAACGTGAAGCTAAGCGAGGCTGCCGGAAAATTTGGCATTGATTTCAATTTCTACAATGAGAACACGAATTGCACGGCGGAAAGCAAGCCTTAAGGGCGCAACGACTGCTATTGCCGTGAAGATGCAGTGATACCGTAAGCTAAGCGCGCCCAACTATTCGATCTTTCGAACAAACAGTTCGTTTCCCTTTTGTACTCTTTCCCTCTTCCCTTTCGCGCTGACTCTCTCCATATTCCCGCCATGGCCAAATCTCCGAAGAAATCTCCCGCCCCGAATGGCTTCGAGGAAGCCCCGCAGTCGTCCTTCGAGGGCGCTCCCCTCTCCGGCTCCGTGGCCGATTGGGTGAAGCAGCTGGAGGTCGATGCCGAAGCCTCGGGCGTCGAGACCCAGCGCCAGATCGCCTCGAAGGCGGGTAAACACCGTAAGAAGGTGGAAATCGCCGCCTCGAAATCAGCAAGAGGAACGTCGATGGGCGGCTCGACCGACCCGAAGACGCGCGCGGCCGCCGGCCTCAATCCCGTTTCCGGCATGGATACGACGCTGGAGGAGGCTTCGTCGCTGCAGGCCGGCACCGCCGTCACCGCCACCGTCGAGGCGCTGTCGGCGCTGATCGAGAGCGGCAATCCGCTCCACAAGAACGGCAAGATCTGGACGCCGCACCGCCCTGCCCGGCCGGAGAAATCCGAAGGCGGCATCACGATCCGCATGCAGTCGGATTATGAGCCGGCCGGCGACCAGCCGACTGCCATCCGCGACCTCGTCGAGGGGCTGGACAATGGCGACCGCAGCCAAGTGCTGCTCGGCGTCACCGGCTCCGGCAAGACCTTCACCATGGCCAAGGTGATCGAGGCGACGCAGCGCCCCGCCGTCATCCTGGCACCGAACAAGACGCTGGCCGCCCAGCTCTATTCCGAGTTCAAGAATTTCTTCCCCGACAATGCGGTGGAATATTTCGTTTCCTACTATGATTATTACCAGCCGGAAGCCTATGTGCCGCGCTCCGACACCTATATCGAGAAGGAAAGCTCGATCAACGAGCAGATCGACCGCATGCGCCACTCGGCGACGCGCTCGCTGCTCGAGCGCGACGACTGCATCATCGTCGCTTCGGTCTCCTGCATCTACGGTATCGGCTCGGTCGAGACCTATACGGCGATGACCTTTCAGATGTCGGTCGGCGACCGGCTGGACCAGCGCCAGCTGCTGGCCGACCTCGTCGCCCAGCAGTACAAGCGCCGCGACATGGATTTCACCCGCGGTTCCTTCCGGGTGCGCGGCGATACGATCGAACTCTTCCCCGCCCACTTGGAGGATGCCGCCTGGCGCATCTCGATGTTCGGCGACGAGATCGACGCCATCACCGAGTTCGACCCGCTGACCGGCCAAAAGGTCGGCGACCTGAAATCGGTGAAGATCTACGCCAATTCGCACTATGTCACCCCACGCCCGACGCTGAACGGCGCCATCAAGTCGATCAAGGAGGAGCTCAGGCTTCGCTTGGCCGAACTGGAAAAGGCCGGCCGCCTGTTGGAGGCGCAGCGCCTGGAGCAGCGCACCCGCTACGATATCGAAATGCTCGAAGCCACCGGCTCGTGCCAGGGCATCGAGAACTATTCGCGTTATCTCACCGGCCGCGATCCCGGCGATCCGCCGCCGACGCTGTTCGAATATATCCCAGATAACGCCCTGGTCTTCATCGACGAGAGCCATGTCACCGTGCCACAGATCGGCGGCATGTACCGGGGCGACTTCCGGCGTAAGGCGACGCTGGCCGAATACGGCTTCCGCCTGCCCTCCTGCATGGACAACCGGCCGTTGCGCTTCGAGGAATGGGACGCCATGCGCCCCGACACCATCGCCGTCTCGGCCACCCCCGGCGGCTGGGAGATGGAACAGTCCGGCGGCGTCTTCGCCGAACAAGTCATCCGCCCAACCGGGCTGATCGATCCTCCGGTCGAGGTCCGCTCGGCCCGCAGCCAGGTCGACGACGTGCTTGGCGAAATCCGCGAAACATCCGCCAAGGGCTACCGCACCCTCTGCACCGTGCTGACCAAGCGCATGGCCGAGGACCTGACCGAATATCTGCATGAGCAAGGCGTGCGCGTCCGCTACATGCACTCCGACATCGACACGCTTGAACGTATCGAGATCCTCCGCGATCTGCGCCTCGGCGCCTTCGACGTGCTTGTCGGTATCAACCTCTTGCGCGAGGGCCTCGACATTCCCGAATGCGGCTTCGTCGCCATCCTCGACGCCGACAAGGAAGGTTTTCTGCGCTCCGAGACCTCGCTGATCCAGACGATCGGCCGTGCCGCGCGCAACGTCGACGGCAAGGTCATCCTCTATGCCGACCAGGTCACCGGCTCGATGAAGCGGGCGATGGAGGAAACCAGCCGCCGCCGCGAAAAGCAGATGATCTATAACCAGGAGCACGGCATCACCCCGGAATCGGTGAAGGCCAGGATCTCCGACATCCTCGACAGCGTCTACGAACGCGACCACGTCCGCGCCGATATCTCGGGCGTCTCCGGCAAGGGCTTCGCGGATGGCGGCAACCTCGTCGGCAACAACCTGCAGACCCATCTCAACGCGCTCGAAAAAAGCATGCGCGACGCCGCCGCCGACCTCGACTTCGAAAAAGCCGCCCGCCTCCGCGACGAAATCAAACGCCTCAAGGCGGCGGAACTGGCGGTCATGGACGACCCGATGGCCCGAGAGGAATCGAAGGCGATGGAAGGCAAAGCCCGCGGCAAGTCTCCTTCTCCCCAGCGGGGAGAAGGTGCCCGCAGGGCGGATGAGGGGGCTACACCCTCCTACTTCTCCAGACCCAGCCTCGACGACATGGGCCCAGGCACCGACACGACCACCCCCCTCTTCCGCAAACCCGCGCTCGACGAAATGGGCCGCGACCCCACCACCCCCGCCGGCAAGAGCCTCTTCCGCAAGAACGACCTCGACGAAATGACGGTCGGCCGCACGGAGAAACCGGTGGTCGGCCATGTGCCGGAAAAGCCGGCGGTCTCAAAGGGCACAAGGCGATTTTCGCCGCTGCTTGAAGGGCAGCCGGAACGCGAGGACGACGTGCGGCCGGTGGTGCGCGGCAAGACGGGTGTCGGGAGCTATGAGGATCCTGGCGAGCAGAAGCGCAAGGGGCGGACGAAGGGGAAGACTGGGCGGCCGGGGCGGTAGCGAACGCGGTTCTTTTGATGCATATAAACGCCGGAGTTGATCCGGCGTTTTGAGCCCGGAAGCCGCCGGCAAGACGGTTTCCCTGCTGGAAACGAGCGCATGCGCGGCCGATGAAGGCGTCGGGACAGAGGTGGGTTTACAATAAAGACAACTGCCGGTTCGAAATTGGAGAGTCCGGCAAGTGATAATAGCTCTGCATACTAGCTATGAATTCTGTCTGCCCACCGTAGCTTGGGTGCCTGACCGAAACTGAATTTATTCCGAGAGAAATTAACGCCGCCTGCGCGTCACGGCCGATCGCAATCACCCGCTTCGGCGAAAGACGAGCTATAAGCCAATCCAAAAGGAATCGGCATTCTGCTGTCTCTGCCGCATGGTTTCGTGAATGGCTCCGCCCGAGCCGGTAAAATCAGAGCAATTCCGGGCGCAAAAACGCCCCACGCTTTTGCCGGGATTGTTTTAGATCAGCGTCGGTTCCGGATCGTCCTCGACTTCTTCGATGATCTCCGGCCTGTCGTTCTTCGGAGAGCCGACATCTCGGCCGATCTTCCACATCGTCATCAGCTCCGCCGGGAAGGGTTTCAAGAGATGGTTCGGGTCCGGCTCAGGCGACAGCCATCTCTCGTAATCCTCGCGATGCAGGATGACGGGCATGCGGTCATGAATCTCCGCCATCATCTCGTTCGGCTCACAGGTCACGACGGCAAAGTTGCGGATGGACACGCCCCTCTCATCCGTCCACGTCTCCCAGATGCCGGCGAGCGCAAAAGGCGAGCCGTCCGTCATGGCGATGGCATAGGGCTGCTTGTTCTTGCCGGTCCCGTGAATGTCCTTCCATTCGAAGAAGCCATTGATCGGAACGAGGCAGCGACGCGACCGGTAGGCAGAGCGGAACATGCCGTTGGAGCTGATCCCCTCGCAGCGGACGTTGACCGGCGGCGGCCTGCCGCCGGGCTTCGCCCAGGAAGGCATCAGACCCCAGCGCGCGGTCACGAATATGGGGCCTAACGTATCGGGTTCGCGCACGATATCCCTGATAATAATAGGATAATCTTGCGACGGCGCTCCATTCCATCGGGGAAAGCGATTTCCCAGCCCGTCGATATCCCCGCCCTTCACCGCAAAGGCGAAATTGCCGATCAATTCCTCAAGCGAAGTTTTTACGAAGATGCGTCCGCACATTGTGCTTCCTGTCGATGGAATATTAGATGTTCCGATTATGTTCTCGGCGGGGACGTCGTCAACGAAGCGTCAGTTGCGGCCGTTCAGGAATGCCCCTTCGCGGCCATGAGGACACAGAAATGAAGGATCGGAAGTGGGCGCCCTGACCTCGAGGCTGAGAGGAGGCCTGCCCCAGCAATCGGTCTATTGCGAAGCAAGCGGAATTGGCGGAAAAAACACGTCCGGCAAGCGGCGCGACAAACGAATCGGAAACCACCCATGCCCGAACTCCGCATCGACCCCTTCCCCTCGCCCGCCGAACTCAACGCCCTCTGGTCAGCCGCCTGGAGCACGCCCGACGCACCGGATTTCTCCCGTATCCTGCCCCGCAGCCTCGCCCACATCGGCGCCTATCACGACGACACACTCGTCGGCTTCGTCAACGTCGCCTGGGATGGCGGCATTCATGCCTTCATTCTCGACACCTCAGTGCATCCCGACATGCGCCGGGAGGGGATTGCGACGCGGTTGGTCAGGGAGGCGACGGGGGTTGCGCGCGAGCGCGGCGCCGAGTGGCTGCATGTCGATTTCGAACCGCACCTGACCGGCTTCTACCGCGCCTGCGGCTTCCAGCCCACCGAAGCGGGCCTCATCAAGCTCGCATGAGAGGTCTCAACAGGCCGCCCTCAAACGGCAGGCGCCAAGCTCGTCATCAGGCGGAATAGCGACGCCGACGGTCAGGCGCCGACGCGCAATGCCAAAGCGCGCCAAACGAATACAGTTTTTCACGCTTATACCGCGAGCTTATGTCCGAATAGGAAGGGTATAAATTAAAAGACTAAAATACGCCTTTTGGTTTGCAAATTCAAAGTCCTTCCCCAGTATTTCAGCCTTACTTTTTCGTTAAAAGACCAAGAAAAAATCACAATTTTTCATTGAAAACTTCATTAATGGTTGGCATAGATCCCCGTGGGGTTGTCGTCGGCCGAGCCGATAAACAGTTCTTTCGGGGGTTTCTCATTTTTCAGAGTAAAACGCATCTTTTGGGGAAGATTAAAATATGGCCTTGAATATTCTGGATACAAACGGCGCCACAATTGCCAACACCGGCGCCGAGTTCGAAGCCTACGACGTTATCCGCTACTCTGAAGCCAATCCTTCCGGACCTGTCTCCCTCACCGTCTCCGACTCCTCCACCGCGGACCTAGCTGACGAGCTGGGCTCGGTATCGGCGGATGTGACCGGCTCGAGCGGCGACAACACGATCACGACCGGTGCCGGCAACGACATCCTCACAGGCGGCGACGGCGCGGACACACTGAGCGGTGGCGCCGGCGACGACATAATCTACGGCAATGCCGGCAACGACACATTGATAGGCGGCGACGGCAACGATCGAATCACCGATGGCGGTTTTAACTTTGGACCGGACGGCCTGCTGCCGGAAATCCTGAACATCGACGCCGGCAGCGGCGACGACGTCATAACCATAGACAGCTTCGCTGCGTTTACGTCGGGAACGATTGACGGCGGTGATGGCATCGATGCGTTGCGCGCCTGGTCGCTCCACGGCCTGACGCTCAACAATGTAGAAAACCTTGAAACGGCAGCATTTCAGATTAGCGGTTCGAGCGCAGAGTTCGAGAGCTTTGATAGGATCGTAAGGTCAACTGACCCCGTCTTCAGTTATGACCCCTCGCTGGTGGTGATGGACAGCGCCCATCTCGATCTTTCCGACGAACTGGGAGATCTTGGCACTCTTGTCCGCGGCTTCTCCGGTATTGACGTCAAAACCGGCGACGGCGACGATGAGTTTACCGGCAGCGACGTCAACGACATTTTCGACGGCAGCGGCGGTAGCGACCTCATCAATGGCAATGACGGCGATGATAAACTGACCGGCGGCGCCGGCGACGACACCATTGATGGCGGCGCGGGCATCGACACGGCTGCATTTGCAGGCAATTTCGCTGATTACTCCTTCGCGGTCGACAATGGCAGTCGCGTCGTGACGAGCGTGCTGGAAGGCACGGATAGACTGACAGACGTTGAATTCGCGCGCTTTGCCGATGGCGTCTACGACTTCGGGACGGAAACCTTCACGGTCAACAGCACCGAGCCGGGCACCCCGCTGAATATTCTGGACACGAATGGCGCGACGATTACCAAAACCGGCGCTGAGTTCGAAGCCTACGACGTCATCCGCGACTCCGAAATCAATCCTCTCGTCCCGGTCAACCTGGTCATCTCGGATTCAGGCACTGTAGACCTTTCCGACGAACTGGGCTCTGGCTCCGCCAATGTGATCGGCACAAGCGGCAACGATGTGATTACGACAGGCGCAGGCAACGACAATATTGCAGGCGGCGACGGCGCAGACACGCTGAACGGCGGCGCAGGATACGACAGCCTCAATGGTGGCGTTGGCAATGACACGCTGAATGGCGGTGACGGCAATGACCACATCTCTGGCGACGTCGGGAACGACGTGATCAGAGGCGGCGCTGGCAACGATACGATTGACGATGGTGAACTTTTCGGCCTAAGCGCGGAAGTCATTGACATCAATGCGGGCGACGGCAACGATTCCATAAGCGTAGGAACATTGGCTCCGCTGAATTCCGGAACGATTGATGGCGGCGATGGGATCGATACGCTGCAAGCCGCTTCGCTCCGGGGCTTGACGATCAAAAACATCGAAGTCCTTGAGACGGCAGGATGGTCGGTCGCCGGATCGAGCGCACAATTGGAAAGCTTCGATAAAATCGTCTGGTCGACCGATCCGTTTGGCGACTTTCGCGCCGCAGTGACACTGACGGACAGCGCCCACCTCGATCTCGCCGACGAGTTGGGAGATCTGGGAGCGTTCGTCGACGGCGATGCCTTCGGCATTGACGTCAAGACCGGCGGCGGTGACGACGAGTTCACCGGCACCGACGGCAACGACATTTTCGACGGCAGCGATGGCAACGACATTCTCAATGGCAATGCCGGCGATGACAAATTGACCGGCGGCGCCGGCAACGACACCATTAATGGCGGCGCGGGCATCGACACGGCGCTGTTCGCAGGCAATTTCGCCGATTATTCCTTTGCGTTGAACAATGGCGATCACTTCCTCACAAGTGTTGCGGAAGGGACGGATACGCTGACAGGCGTCGAATTCGCCCGCTTTGCCGATGGCCTCTACGATTTCGGCACGGAAATCTTCACAAGCAATGATACCCAACCGAATGTGCCTTTGAATATCCTCGATACGTATGGCTTCATAACGACCATGACCGGCGCTGAGTTCGAAGCCTACGATGTCATCCGCAACTCACCAGCCGATCCTCTCGCCCCCGTCATTCTGTTCCTTTCAGATTCCGGGACGGTAGACCTTTCTGACGAACTGGGCTCGGCCGTCGCAGATGTGACCGACTTCGGCGGAGGCGATTCGATCATCACCACCGGCGCGGGCAGCGATAAAATCGCAGGCGGTTACGGCGCCGATACGTTGAACGGCGGCGACGGAAACGATTGGATCCATGGTGGAGATGGCAACGACACTCTGAATGGCGGTGATGGCAGTGATTTGCTCACGGGCGGAGATGGCAATGACATTCTGAATGGAGGCGACGGCGATGACCAGCTCTCGGGCAACACCGGGAATGACGTCATCAGAGGCGGCGCCGGCAACGATTTTATCTCGGATGGTGAACTGTTCGACGTTACCCCTGAGGTCTACGACATCGATGCGGGCGACGGCGACGATGCCATAACTATTCAAAGATATGATTCACTGGCTTCCGGAGCAATCGACGGCGGTGCCGGGATTGATACCTTGCAAGCCTCCACGCTGACAGGCCTGACGATCAAGAACATCGAAACCCTTCAAACGATTGGCCTGGTTGAGGGTTCGAGCGCGCAGTTCGAAAGCTTTGATAAGATCATCTGGTTGACCGATCCGTTCGACAGTTCGCGCGCGTCATTAGCTGTGACGGATGGCAACCATCTCGATCTTTCCGATGAGCTGGGAGATCTCGGGGCGTTCATTACCGGTTACACCTCCGGCATCGACGTCAAGACCGGCGGCGGCGCCGACGAGTTTGTCGGCACCAACGGCAACGATATTTTCGACGGCAGTGGAGGCAACGACCTTTTCAATGGCCGTGCCGGCGACGACAAATTGATCGGCGGCGCAGGCATCGACACCGCGATCTTCTCAGGCAATTTCGTCAATTATTCCCTGGCTTTGAACAATGGCGATCACATCCTGACCAGCGCCGAGGAAGGAACCGATACGCTGACAGGCATCGAATTCGCGCGTTTTTCCGATGGCGTCTACGATTTCGCCACGGAAACATTCAAACTCAACAATACGGCACCGACCAATATCCAGCTCTCGAAAACCTCCCTCTCCGAGGATACACCGATCTGGACAACGCTCGGCCTGCTCAGCGCCAAGGACGCCGATGGTGACACCCTCACCTACAAGCTCATCGACGGCGCCGACGATCACTTCCGCCTCAATGGCAATCGCATCGTCACCTCGAAGGCTTTGGACTACGAGACAGCCAAATCGTACACGATCAAGGTGGCGGTGTCCGACGGTAAGGTCACGGTCGAAAAGGACATCACGATCAGCGTCCTCGACGTCAACGAAACGCCGATCAACCAGGCTCCGATCAAGCTCTCGTTCTCGCGCAGCTCGGTCTCCGAGAACGTCGCGATCGGCACATCGGTCGGTCTCCTCTCAGCAGTCGATCCGGAAGGCGGCACGGTGAAGTGGCGGCTGACCGATGATGCGGACGGCATCTTCAAGCTCGTCGGCAACAAGATCCAGACGAAGGCGGCGATCGACTTCGAAAGCAACCACAGCCTGACCTTCACCGCCGAAGCCTATGACGCGGCTGGAAACACCACCAGCCACGACTTCACGCTCGCCGTGAAGGACGTCTTCGAGCCATCGTTTTCGAGCCTGCTGCACTAAGCGCTGATCTAACCTCAACATGATCGCTCCCAGATTCAGGGATGCGTCGCCAACCTCTTTTTTGAAAGTTTGAATATGGCCTTGAACATTCTGGACACCAACGGCGCACCAATTACCAAGACCGGCGCTGAATTCGAAGCTTACGATGTTATCCGCTACTCCGCCGCTAATCCTCTCGCTACGGTCACACTGCAAGTTTCGGGCTCCGGTACGGCAGACCTGGCCGACGAGCTGGGCTCGGTTTCGGCAAATGTGACGGGCTCAGGCAGTGCCAATGCGATCACAACCGGCGGAGGTAACGACACTATTTGGGGTGGTGCCGGCGCAGACACGCTGAATGGTGGAGGCGGAAACGATTCGATCAACGGCGGCACTGGCAATGACACGCTCAATGGCGGCGAAGGCAATGACGTACTCACCGGCGACGTCGGCAATGATGTCATCCGCGGAGGCGCAGGCGACGATACGATTTACGATGGTGACTATTTCTCAAGCGCCGCTGAAGTCTTCAACATCGATGCGGGCACTGGCAACGACATCGTGAACCTGTCAAACGATGTCAGCCTCAAAATATCCGGAACAGTCGACGGCGGCGCCGGCACCGACAGGCTGCAAGCCAGTGCTCTGACAGGCCTGACGATCAAGAACTTCGAAATCCTCGAGGCAGGGCCATTTGGCATTGTCGCATCGACCGCGCAGCTCGAAAGCTTCGACAAGATCGTCGCACAAAATGGCAGTTTTGACATCGACTTGAGCATAACGGACGGTGCCCATGTAGATCTCTCTGACGAACTCACAAGTGGCCAAGTATATATCTATGGCAGGGTCTCCGGTATCGATGTCACGACCGGCAGCAGCCAGGATCACTTCTTAGGGACCGACGGAAATGATATTTTCGACGCCCGCGGCGGCGACGACCTCATCAATGGCAACGACGGAAATGACCTGCTGACCGGCGGCGAAGGCAACGACACGATCTATGGCGGAGCCGGAAATGATATCATCAGGGGCGGAACAGGCAACGACACGATCTTTGACGGTGACTCTGTCGGCGTTTCTCCGGAAGTCTTCGACATCGATGCGGGCGACGGCAACGATACCATCAGCGTGGAGACATATGCTCAGGCGCTCTCTGGAACAATCGATGGCGGCACTGGCCTTGACAAGTTGCTAGGCGGCCAGTTCACCGGCCTGACGATCAAGAACGTCGAAATTCTTGATACGGCAGGGCATGGAGCCGTTGGTTCGGCCGCGCAGTTCGAGAGCTTCGATACGATCATCAGCTCGGATCCGGACTCTCCCGTTTTCTTGAGATTGACAGACGGCGCACATGTCGATCTTTCCGACGAACTTGCAAACTATGGGGTCGACATTGGCGGCATTAGCGGCGCCGCCTTTGGCATCGACGTCAAGACCGGCGGCGGCGACGACCTGTTGACTGGGACTGAAGGCAACGACATTCTCGACAGCGGCGCAGGCAATGACAAGCTCTTCGGTGGCGCCGGAAATGATGTCCTCAGGGGGGGAGCGGGCGACGACAAGATCACTGACGGCGATAATATTTCCACCGCCCCTGAAGCCTTCGACATTGACGCCGGCGACGGCAATGATGCCATCAACTTGCAGTCACACTCTTCCGCGCTTTCCGGAACGATCGATGGCGGCGCCGGCACGGATACGCTCCGCGTCATCGAGCCGACCTTGGATCCCGGCATGGAATTCATCGGACTTGCCGGTCTGACGATCAAGAATGTTGAAATTCTCGAAACGGCGGGAGCCGAGGTTCTCGCTTCGGCCGCCCAGTTCGAAAGCTTCGACAAGATCGTCAAATACGACAAGCCGGGTTACGAGAACGATGTCCTCGCACTGACGCTGACAGATAGCGCCCATGCTGACCTCTCCGACGAACTGGCAAACCGCCACGTCGACATTTACGGCACCGCCTTCGGTATCGACGTCAAGACCGGCGGTGGCGACGACTATTTCTTCGGGACCGATGGCAACGACCGATTCGAAGGTGGCGCCGGCAATGACGCACTGTTTGGCGGCGCTGGCATCGACACGGCGGTCTTCTCCGGCAATTTTGCCAATTATACCTTCGCGATGAACAATGCTGATCATATCCTGACGAGCGCCAAAGAGGGTACCGATACGCTGCGTGATATCGAAGTCGCTCGTTTTGCCGATGGTGTCTACGATTTCGCCAAGGGCACCTTCACGGCTGACCATAATGCCGCGCCGACCAATATCCAGTTATCGAAAACCTCCCTGCTGGAAAATACCCCGATCTGGACCACGCTCGGCCTGCTAAGCGCCAAGGACGCCGATGGTGACACCCTCACCTACAAGCTAATCGACGGCGCCGACGATCACTTCCGCCTCAATGGCAATCGCATCGTCACCTCGAAGGCTTTGGACTACGAGACAGCCAAATCGTACACGATCAAGGTGGCGGTCTCCGACGGCAAGGTCACGGTCGAAAAGGACATCACGATCAACGTCCTCGACGTCAACGAAGCCCCAGTCAACAAGGCGCCGATCAATCTTGCCTTCTCGCGCGGCTCGATATCCGAGAATGTCGCGATCGGCACCTCGGTCGGCCTTCTCTCCGCCGTGGATCCTGAAGGCGGCGCGGTGAAATGGCGGCTGACCGACGACGCGGACGGCATCTTCAAGCTCGTCGGCAACAAGATCCAGACGAAGGCCGCGATCGACTTCGAAAGCGACCACAGCCTGACCTTCACCGCCGAAGCCTATGACGCGGCTGGAAACACCACCAGCCACGATTTCACCATCGCCGTGAAGGACGTCTTCGAGCCGTCGTTTACCAGCCTGTCGCATGAAGCGTTGATTTAATCGCGATACGATCGCCGGTGGACGCAAGATGCGTCACCGGCGATCCCGACAAAAAGAGGCCGGGCTCCCCGCCTCGCTACGAGCGGCCGACTTTCCTGGTAATCGCCCGCAGACACCGGCCGGAGACTGGCAAGGCCAGCGGCCGTGCCCGGGCAATCTCCTTTCAAAAATGCAGCTCCACCTGGACGTCCGTTTCGGTTATGATTTCTGCTCATCCGAGGAGAGCCCGCATGCGTCTTCCCACATTCATCCTGGCCCTTGCCGTGTCGGCGCTTGCAGCCTTGCCCGCATCGGCCGAGACCTACAAGACACCGAAGGCGTTGCTCAAGGCGCTCTACAGTTACAACACCGACAATAGCGACGCCGAGGCGCCCTCGCCTTATTCGATCTTTTTCTCCGACCATCTGAACGAGCTGCTCCAGGCCGATCTCGACAACACGCCCGATGGCGATGTCGGCGCGATCGACTTCGATCCCGTCATCGCGGGCCAGGACGGCGCGGCGAGCGACGTCAGGATTGGCCAGCCCATCCTGCTGGATAATAAGGCCGAGGTGGAAGTGCAGTTCGAAAACGGCGACGAGGTGACGCTCTTCTACACGCTGGTGCGGCAGCACGGCGGCTGGAAGGTCGACGATATCGCCAATCAGAAGGGAAATAATCCGTGGAGCCTAAGCGCTTTGCTGGGTGATGCGCAGTAGGCGGGTGGTCGATCGCTCCAAGATCAGCCCTCATTAGTGAGGAGGCCCGAAGGGCCGTCCCGAACCACGAGAGTGGGCGTGGAACCTCTGATGCACCGCATCCAGAATCGAGGGCAATGGCGCCGGCCGCCCCCCCCTCCTTCGAGGCTACAGCCTTCGGCTCCCGCACATCAGGATGAGGGCGGATCAAAGATGCGCCAGGGGCAATTGACCTCCCGGCCTTGCCCCCGCCACCCACACGAAAGCCCGCCCGGCCACCCACTCTCGTGGTTCAAGACGACCCAACGGGCCTCCTCACCATGAGGGCTGATCGGTGTGCCGCACCGCATCCCCGCCCACGACAAAATCCACACCAGCCACCGAATCCACACCGCATCCCGTTTCGGCACGGAATCCCGCTCTGGTACAGCCATGCAAGGAACCGCTAACTCTTCCTCAAGTATCTGAATCTTCGACGTTTCCTGCCATCGATGCGGGCATGCCAAAATAATCCCACTTGCTTTTTGCCCGAAAAGCTGCCACCAATTTGCTACTCGGGCATTTGCATGCCGGTGACTGGACAGATGTGGTAATCCCTTCCGTTTGGAAGGCGGCGCGGGACTACCCGCCTACGTAGACGTTCTTTCCCCGTACGTGACTTCTCCGACTGACCCTTCGTCCCAATCGATCGGGGCGAAAGCTAAAGCCGTCCGCTTCCTCTCGGGGGCGCGGATACTACACAGACTAAGGGAAAAGGACGATCCCAATGGCCACCAAGGGCACCGTAAAATTCTTCAACCAGGACAAGGGTTTTGGTTTCATCACGCCGGACGGCGGCGCAAAGGACGTTTTCGTCCATATCTCTGCGCTGCAGGCTTCTGGCATCCAGTCGCTGCGCGAAGGCCAGCAGGTTACCTTCGACACCGAGCCGGACCGCATGGGCAAGGGCCCGAAGGCTGTCAACATCTCGGCTTCGTAAGTCAGACTTCCGCTTCGGCGGCATGAACGGCGCTCCGCAAGGGGCGCCGTTTCCGTTTGCAGTCACCGTCATTTGTCGATCGCACCGCCAGATGTTATATGCGCGTTGACGAGATGATCCCGCCCCGCGGCGGTTCGGCGCCCCATTTGCGGCACCCGGTGGAGGCCTCGCCTGGAATGGCGAAAATAATCAAGACCAATTAGTTACAGCAATGTCTGCCACACTTTTCCGATATTCAATGATAGCTCCCACACCTTGCCACACCTTTGATAATCACTGGGGCCATCTTGCGGATTATTTGGATGATCGGCGCGAAGCCGCCCTGAAGGAATTTCGCCAGATGCATCGCCAGCAAATTTGGAGCGTCAAAGTCCAAGAATTTCATCTAGCGTTCGCGTTTGCGCGGCGGTTTTCTCAATTTCCGCCAGCCAATATGCGTGCAAGCCACGTAATACTCGCGCAAAAGTTTGGCCGATAAGCGTTAATTGTATAGTGATTTTATCCTGTTGATCTTCTACGAGAAACTTGACATAGGCGTCAACTAACGGAGAGGGCGAGCTACCAGCTAAAACTTGGAAACTGTCATTCCTTACGACAACCGTGACCGGCACATCGCCGTCCAACTCCCATGCCTCTCCATTGGGCTGGATGTCGTCGAAGAGAGTTGGCGTAAATAATATGTCGAAGTCTGGCGCGAAATTACTGGCTTCGCGGCCACGTTGAATTTGATGGGACAACGCGATGAAGTTCCGTACCTCCTCATCGTAACTTATTGACATGCTAAACGAAAGCTTTTCAGCGCTGCTTGGTTTATGCCCATGCAGTCGGTATTGCGTAGAAACATTGCTAAGCGCCTTGAGAGGCTCGATGTCGGCGTCGAGAAGCCCTCGCGCGGAGAGCCTATCAAGCGAAGGCTTGATGTAGGATAATACAACCTTTGATCTATCCATCTCAAATGCCATGATCATAACGTTATCGCTACGCCGTCCAGCTATCCGAGGAACGATTTCCTGAAATTTCTCGCGCGAAATCAATCGAACAAGAGCATTGGCGGCGAAGTACTCCTGAAATGATCGATGGATGAAGCTATAAACCAGCCCCTCTTGCTTGATAAGATTCACCGCTTCTTGGTAATCCGTCAAGATATTGCTAGCGCTCGCCTCGAGGCCAGCGAGCCTAGAACTCTTTTCAATAAATGTCATCATTTCTGTTTTTGTGAATTCATACTTCTCATCATAGTATGTAATAAGACAGAAATAACTAAATGATCTTTGGAAGTCTTGAATATCAAGTAATTTATGCCGTCGATAAGCTTTCGTTGAATCATGCCAATGGTAAAGCGTGTTGAAAGCTTGATCATAGAATATATTCATCCGTTTTGGGATTTCCAGATTCTCCCGAAACGTCATCATCATCATTATTGCGAGCAGAGGATTTGACAAAAAGTCGACGTGTTCTTTAAAAAAACGTTCAGTCAGCTCTTTAACAAATAATTTCTTCGACGCGGGGTCAAACGGCACCTTTTTGATTAACTGTTTTACTTGCTTGAAACTGAAAGGGCACGACTCATAGACGAAAAAATCCTGCCAGCCGGCAAAATGGTCTTCGTACCGACTGGAAACGACAAAGCGGCAGTCCGGAAATTCGCACGTCATCTCAAGTATCTGTCGCTGCAAATCATCTTTATGAGTGCCTATAACTTCGTCAAAACCATCCAGAATAAAAACGAAGCGCCCAGTAATGCACAGCGAATCAAATACACCCGCGTCGAGTTTTCGTCGTGAGATCGTTAGCCTCACAAAATCTCTTAAATCGGCTTTATCAAGATCGTTCAGTTTCCTTAGCTCTATGAAGATGGGTATTCGGCCGCCCTGATTTTCTGAGAACAGCGTGAGCCAAAGGTGACGCATGAAGAAGGTTTTTCCTGCTCCGCCGTTACCCACCACAACAACGTTCTTGCCATCATTTATTTCGCGAATAAGCTTCTCATCGCTTATGGTTTTATTACCGCACTTGAAACTGGAGGACACATAAACGTTGTAAATGTATTCATCCCGATCCTTTTGAGACAAGATCCTTACAAAGCGGTTTCGGTCAAAAGTCTCCTTCATGTAAGACGCGAAATCTTGGAACACTTTCTGCCATGCGATTTTTATCGCGCTAGTCGCTCCCGCCGCCACTGCGTTGAATGACTTCGTTACAATTTCGGTAACGGCCTTCACCGCGATTGTTTCTAGATTTAGCAAGAGTGGCCCTTCTACAATTCGACAGAATCAATCATGTCATTCTGCGGCAGAATGCATGAGTGAAAACATGATCGGAAGTAGGCTGCCGATCCTTAGTTCAATTTTCGGTTGGCACCACTGCCAATAGGCATACTTATCGCCGATCTGACGGATGTGGGTGTACCGCTTGAGACTGGTCCACGATCGGTGCGCTTAAACTGTCGCGGCGCGGAGAATGTCCCAGCCCATTTCGAAGAGCCGCGAAATTCTCTCATGCCTCAGATCATGAAAGTGCAGGTCCTCGATGCCGAGCAGCTTGTAGGCATCGGTGAAATTCTTCGAGATGGTGTCCGGATTATAGGGGAAGATCCTCTCCTCATCCCGCGGCATGCCCTCGATGATCGACCTGGCTTCAGGTAGCAAGGTGCACCACACATCGTTTCCGATCTTTGCGCCGGGATGTTTCATGTTGCTGCGGCTCGTAGTCATCCCAGCGAATGACGGTGATCTCCTCCTGGCGCCTAGTTGAAAAAATCGCGAACAAGATGATCTTGTCCATCGGCGAAGATTGCGGCGTCCGCATATTCCGCTCGGAAAAAAACTGCAGCAGCTTTTCCAGCTCGGCGATGGTCGGGCGCCGGTCGCGCTCGTTGCTTCGGCTGATGATGCCGAGGCGGCTGGTAACGGTGAAGGCATCCTCAAAGGCCTTTTCGTCGAGCTGGTATTCCCACATCGGCCGGGCGACGGTGAATACCGATCCGAGATGCGACATGTAATTGCCGACCGTCTGCGGCTGGCGGACCTTCTACTTCGCCTTTTTAAGAGCCTGCTCGAAGACATCATCCTCGCCTTTCGGCAACCACCCGTTCTTCAGGTCCTTCGCGAAACCACTGATGTCAGGGCTGACGAACGCGCTGCAGCGTTTCGCCGCGAACGGATGCTTCTTGATCAGCTTCAGGCATTGGCATTGGCCTTGGTCTTGCCCATCGCCTTGAGCGACGTCGTGATATATTCGTCGATCACATCGGCGAGGAACGGATCGGCAGCTTTCAGCTGCTCCAACGCACCCGGCTCGGCAAGTTCTGTCTCCCGCTTTTTAAGCCAGGCTTTCGCGGCCAGTTGTCGGCCGAAGGTCTGAGCCTCAGAATGCACGAGCTCGCTCTTTTTGCTCTAGCCGAATCTGTGCGGTATAAGCTTTCGACCCATTTGCGCGCGTTCGCTCTAATATAGTGCCCATTTGGGTGCTACACGATCTCTACCGATTGCTACATTGTAGCACTAGCAGTTCGGAAACGGTCGTGAATGGGCGAAAACGAGAGACAACAAGACAAAAGACGATGTCAGAAATGCACGAGGATCAAAGGAAAACGCCCTATTTCCGGGCTCCAGTTTTCGCCATTGCCCCGATGATCGACTGGACGGATCGGCATTGCCGCTATTTCCATCGCCAGATCAGCCGGCAGGCGCTGCTCTATACCGAGATGGTGGTGGCCGATGCGATCATCCACGGTCCGCGCGACCGGTTGCTCGGCCATGACGCAGCGGAGCATCCGCTGGCGCTGCAGCTCGGCGGATCTGATCCGGCCAAGCTTGCCGAGGCGGTGAAGATCGCCGAACCCTACGGCTACGATGAGATCAACCTCAATGTCGGCTGCCCTTCCGACCGCGTGCAGTCGGGCACCTTCGGCGCCTGCCTGATGTTGACGCCGGAGACGGTGGCCGAATGCGTCGTGGCGATGAAGAGGGTTGCGGCCGTGCCGGTGACGGTGAAATGCCGGATCGGCGTCGACGAGCAGGAGCCGGAACAGGCTCTGCCGGCGCTGATCACCCGCGTTCTCGATGCCGGCGCCGACGCGATCTGGATCCATGCCCGCAAGGCCTGGCTGAAGGGTCTGAGCCCGAAGGAGAACCGCGAGATCCCACCGCTCGACTACGACATTGTCTATCGGATGAAGCAGCGCTGGCCAGACATCTTCATCGGCATCAATGGCGGCATTCGCACGCTTGAGGAAGCCGCCGCCCACCTCGAACATGTCGACGGCGTCATGCTGGGCCGCGCCGCCTATCAGAATGCGGCGATCCTTGCCGAAGTCGACCAGCGCTTCTTCGGCGCTCCCGCAGGAGAAGCGGACTGGGAAGGCCTGCGCGACCGGATGATGGCTTATGCCGAGCGCCATATCGCCAGTGGCGGCCGGCTGCAGCACGTAGCCCGCCACATGGTCGGCCTCTTCACCGGCCTGCCCGGCGCCAGGCGCTACCGCCAGATCCTGTCGACCGATGCGGCCAAAAGCGGCGCCGGGCCGGAGGTGCTGGCGGC
The DNA here is from genome assembly GCF_010668805.1 of Rhizobium phaseoli. Taxonomy (GTDB): domain Bacteria; phylum Pseudomonadota; class Alphaproteobacteria; order Rhizobiales; family Rhizobiaceae; genus Rhizobium; species Rhizobium phaseoli_A. The sequence goes on from NZ_WUFT01000011.1 coordinate 155,539, forward strand.
AGCTTTTGCTGCCGTGGATTTTTCGGGAGTGGAGCAGGAGGCGGTCAGCGCCTGACGGAACGTTACGTCTTTGTCACGGCGTTCGCGCCATCGGCAGCAAGGTCTTCTTCTCGATCCGACCGGCCACCGAGAACACCAGTATCTCCGTATCCCGGTCGATCCTGCTGCCGTCCATCAACCTGACGATATCGTCGACGCCGCCGACCGGACTGCCGTCGATAGCGAGGATGTAATCGCCCTCCTGCAGCCCTCCCTTTGCCGCCGGCCCTTCCGGCTCGACGCGGCGGATGCGGACGGAGGTGGTCTGCAGCGTGCCCGCCGTCAGTGCCACCCGGCGCGGCAGCACGATCGTATCGCCTGAAATACCGATGAAGGCGCGCCTCACCTGACCGTGGCGGAGAATTTCCGAAACGACGAAATTGGCGGTATTCGATGCCACAGCGAAGGCGATGCTCTGCGCCCCCTGGATGACGGCGGTGTTGACACCGATCACCTCCCCGCCGGAAGAAACCAGCGGCCCGCCTGAATTGCCGGGATTAAGCGCCGCATCGGTCTGGATGACGTCCTCCATCAGCCGGCCGCTGGCTGCCCGCATCGACCGGCCGAGCGCCGAGACGATACCGGCGGTGACCGTCCATTCGAAACCGAGCGGGTTTCCGATTGCGATGGCGATATGGCCTCGGCGCAGGCGTTGGGAATCGCCTAGCTTTGCCCAGGCGCCGGTGCTTGTATTGGCGCGAATGAGGGCGATATCGGTATCGACATCGCGGCCGAGCACGCGGCCCTCGGTGATGAAGCCATCGGGCGTGGTGATGCGAACGACTTTGGCGTCGTCAACGACATGGCTGTTGGTGATGATCAATCCGTCAGGCGAGATGGCAAAGCCCGAGCCGTGCCCCTGCCGGCCACCGACCCTCTCGATCCGGCTGACGGCCGGCCCGACCGTGTCGACCGCTGATGCGATCGATTGCGAATAGGCATCGATCAGCGCCCCGTCGTTCTGAGGCGCTATCTCCTTGTCCATGTAACCCATGATTTGATCCTCAGGCGAGAGTAACGGTCGTCCGCGGCCAAAACGGTCTCGGTTGCGACGGTTCGCCATCATAGTGCTGTTGAAGATTAGATGGTTGGGCGTCGACCGCCGTTCAAGTGAGCATGGGCGGCTGCGTGAAATTGCGGGAGAACGCGAACATACCTAGCCGGACAGCTATATCGAACTACCCGGACTGATATCTTGAAAGAACGGCAAAAAACTGGCTCATTGCAGACATCAGCCCGTAAAATCAGCCGTCTTCCCGACACCATCAAGCCTGTTGCCGCGACTATCCCACCGGGCCGTACAACTTCTGTCATATCAACAGAATAGAAAAAGGCATTCAATAACAAGCACATTCCGCCGGTATTACCTCCGGCGCAAACTTCCGACCGCATCAATCCACTCCGATCCAACCAAACCCAACCCAACCAAGGAGCCATGACATGAGCAAAGTCACCACCAAGGACGGTGTCGAGATCTTCTACAAGGATTGGGGGCCGAAGACCGCCCAGCCGATCATGTTCCATCACGGCTGGCCGCTCTGCTCCGACGACTGGGACACCCAGATGCTGTTCTTCCTCGAGAAGGGTTTCCGGGTCGTCGCCCATGACCGGCGCGGCCATGGCCGCTCCACCCAGGTGGGTGATGGTCACGACATGGATCATTACGCTGCCGACGCGGCAGCTGTCGTCGAGCATCTCGATCTCAGGAACACCGTCCATATCGGCCACTCCACCGGTGGCGGCGAAGCGACCCATTACGTCGCCCGCCATGGCCAGCCGCAGGGCCGCGTCGCCAAGCTCATCATCATCGGCGCCGTGCCGCCCATCATGGTGAAAACCGATGCCAACCCCGGCGGCTTGCCGATCGAGGTCTTCGATGACCTGCGCAGGCAGCTCGCCGCCAATCGCTCGCAGTTCTACCGTGACCTGCCGGCCGGCCCGTTCTACAGCTTCAACCGGCCGGGTGCGAAAGTATCGGAACCGGTCATCAACAATTGGTGGCGTCAGGGCATGATCGGCGGCGCCAAGGCGCATTACGACGGCATCAAGGCCTTTTCGGAAACCGATTTTACCGAAGACTTGAAGATCATCACCGTGCCGACCTTCGTCATGCACGGCGATGATGATCAGATCGTGCCGATCGCCGACTCCGCTTTGCTCTCGTCGAAGCTGCTGCAGAACGCCACGCTGAAGGTCTACGAGAAATTTCCGCACGGCATGTGCACCACTCATGCCGACATCATCAATCCCGACATCCTCGCCTTCATCAAGGGCTGACAGATCAATCCGCCGGGCGCCATCAGGCGCCCGGCAGCCGGCATCACCGGCGTGGCGCAATCATCATCCGCCGACTGCAACAAACGGGCACTGTCGGGGTAGACCCATCGGTTGGTAGCCGGTTACGCATTTTCTCATGAAACCGTTTTCGCCGATTTGCGTTTAGCGGCCATGACAAGAGAACGTGAACCCTCATCAAAGGCTTATCGGCAGGATCGCTTCGAAAACACCGAGCGAGCCGCCAAGGAAACCATCGAAGCGGAGCAGCGGGCTCGCCGCGAGAAAACCAAAAGGCTGAAAGAACTGCGTCTGTCGCAGCAAAGCGGCAAGGATCCCGCAACCCGGTAGATCTTCGCGCTTGCACTGCCTGTCACGCCGACGCGCCCATCCGTCTAGCCCCATCCGCGCCGCCCTCTTCCGTATCCTTCCGGGCGCGCGCGCGCGCCCGAAATTGTTTTTGAACATCGGACGTTCGCCCATCTTGCAGAGCAGAGGTCGCGAAATTATCTTTTTTTCACCGATAGCGATTCACGGCATCAAAAAGGGCAGATTGCGATGTCAGACAAGCTGTTCAGCACGCGTGACGAACCGCTCGCATCCGAAGACCTCGATGTGTGCAGGCGTGTCCATGAAGGGCTGTGTAGCGAGCTCCAGATTGACCGAGCAGGCGAGGAAGCCGCCCGTCTCGGCGCCCTTGTCATCGAGCTTTACCGGCAAGGCGTGCATGACGAGAACCAGCTTCGATTGCTGGTCGGCGGGAAGCGAAGCTGAGAGCGCGCCACCCGCTATATGCTCGAACCCAGCATTCTTTTCGGTCTCCGGCAGGACGCGCCCCACCGCATCGACCGCCGGTGGCCAAGCTCCATATCACCGCGGTGCGTTAGCAGATACGCACATACATCGCCCATCCAAAAATGAAACCTATAGCCTTTCCCTGCGTTAACCCCGCGATACATCCGTTACCCAAGGTGAGAGAAATGAACAGATTTGCCATCATTGTCCTGTCGATAGCGACGGCTTTCTCCGGAATGCCGGCTTCGGCAGGCCCGGCCTTCGTGCCGAGCCCGGCGCAATCGGCGCAACCGGCGCCTCAAAGTGCCGATGCCCGTATCGTGACCGTCGGCTGCAATAACTTCACCAATTGCCCTGGGCAGTTCGGTAATGATCGCAGGTGGTACCGAAACCGCCACCACTATCGCGATCGCAGCTACTATCGTGATCGCAACTCCTACCGCGACGACCGCTATGGATGGGACCGTGGCTATAACCGTCATTATCGCCACCACGACAATAGCGGCGCCATCATCGGCGGCCTCGCTGCCGGCGCGCTCATCGGCGGCATCATCGCCTCGCAGCCGCGCGCTTATTCTTCGCGCGGCTACAGCTCGCATGCCGACTATTGCTATAGCCGCTATCGGTCCTACCGCGCCTCCGACAACACCTTCCAGCCGAACTACGGCCCGCGCCGCCAGTGCCGCTAAACCGATCCGCCCGTCAACAGCGAGCCTCGCATGAAATGCGGGGCTTTTTTGATGCCGCACGGGTAACGCCTTGGGCGGGCTAATTGCGCCTCTTTCAATAAGTCGCGGCCGGTTTCGGCCTCTTTTCGGTCCATTGCGGCGGCGCGCCGTATTTGGCGGCCACAGCTCCCATCAGTCCCGGTGACCGGCCAAAGGCGTCGCAGGCGGCGTATTTCGGTTTTCCGCCAAGCCAGGATTTCATCCGCTGTCCGGACGGCAGCGAGATATCCAGTCCCTTCGGTTCCTTGCCTTTGATCAGCATGCGGGGACGCCAGGCCATAGGCGTCGCCGACTTCAGAAACGCGGGGAGTGTTCTGCAGCGAGTTTGCCCCGCGCGACCAGACGACCGCCGCCAGCTGCACACCATCGCGGTCGACGGCCTCAGCCTCGACGGCCAGCCCACCGAGGCCGGCCGGCAGCCGCGGCACGCCGACGGGCAGCACCAAACCAGTGCCAAGGGTGGCGACAGTGGAAACACCGGCCATCGCCTTCTTACTCTCCGCCTTCATCCTCGCCGCGCTGCTCGCAGCCCCGCTCGTGATACTGCACACGCTCCAGGAAAAAACAGCGTTCGAGAGCGGCCTGCTGATGGAGATCCGATGACCGGGCGGCCTCAGGCGGTTTGGCCGACTGCCTTGCAATAGGCCGAGAATGCCTGAAGATAGGCCTGCACCCTCAAACGGTTCTCCGCCGTCTCGACAGCCCGAAACACCTCGGCCGGTTCCAGCTTAATCAGCGGGAGCCGGAGGAATACATCGCCTGCGAACCGGTCGGTGATGGTCGCAAGGATCGTGCGTAGACCTGCCAGCATGTCATCTCCCCGATGCGATGCGTGCAGCAATGCAACGGGCTTGTGTACGATCTGCTCTCCCGACACCAGCCAATCGATCGCATTCTTGAGACCGCCGGGGATGGATCGCACATATTCCGGGCTGGCGATGATCACCCCGTCACTCCGAGCGATCGCTGCGATGAAATCCCGCACCGCCGCCGGCAGAGCTTCCCCCTCGAGATCCGGCGAGAACACCGGCAGGTATCCCACGCCATCGAAGATCGCAATGTCGATATCACGTGGTGCAACGGCGCTAACAGCCCGCAGCATGGCCGTATTGGTGGAATCGCGCCGAGCGCTGCCGGATATTGCGAGAATCTTCATGAGCCTAACAGCGATCGATTGGCCGTGGCTGTCAACGCAAAAGGCTGTGGTGCCGCGCGTCTTTTCGCATCGGCAGGCGGCGCTGGAGCGCTTCGAATTGCGCGATTGAGGGACAGGCAAAAGCGACTTTTGCTTGCACTGGCCGAGCCCGGCGTTAGCTTGGGTTCCAATCCTGACAGCTGCCGAATCGGCGGGAAATACAGATGACGGCTTTGATCGAGGCACGGGGCGTCAGCAAGCGCTTCCGGCAGCACAAGAGATTTCCGGGTTTTCTGGGCGCGCTAAAGACGCTGGTGACGAGCGAATATACCGAGGTTCTGGCCGTTTCCGACATCGATTTCGACGTCGCGGCTGGCGAAGCTGTGGGGTATCTCGGCCCCAACGGCGCCGGCAAATCCACCATGATCAAGATGATGACCGGCATTTTGGTACCGAGCGCCGGCACGCTGACGGTGCTCGGCCGCACACCGCATCTCAAGCGAATGGACAATGCGCGCGAGATCGGCGTTGTCTTCGGCCAGCGCAGTCAGCTGTGGTGGGACCTACCGCTGGTCGACAGTTTTACCCTGCACCAGCGCATCTATGATATCCCGCCTGCGCGCTATGCCGACAATCTCCGGCGCTTCAGCGAGTTGCTCGACCTCACGCCCTTTCTCGACCGTGCGGTGCGCCAGCTCAGCCTCGGCCAGCGCATGCGCGCCGAGATCGTGATGTCGCTGCTGCACGATCCCAAGATCCTTTTTCTGGACGAACCGACCATCGGGCTGGACGTGGTCGCCAAGGATGCGGTGCGGCGCTTTCTTGCAGAGATCAACCGCGAGCGCGGCGTCACCATCATCCTCACCACCCATGACCTGCAGGACATCGAAACCATCTGCCCGCGGCTGATCATGGTCGATCACTCGAGGCTGATCTTCGACGGCGAATTGAGAAGCCTGCGCGCGGCATTGGGCTCGGCCCGACGGCTGACACTCGAATTTGCCAGCGATCCCGGGCCGCTGCCGCTGAAAACGGCTACGCTCATCAGCGACGAGGGTCTGCGCAAGAATTATCTGATCGAACGCGAAGACATATCGCTGGTCAAAATCCTGTCGGAGGTGGGAAGCGAGCGCGGCCTCAAGGATGTGGCGCTGCACGAACCCGACATCGAAGAGGTCATCCGCACCTTCTACCAGGGCCGCAACGCCAGGGCGCGAGCATCATGAGCGCTTATTCCGCCTTCGCGCGCAGCGCTTTCCATGCCCAACTCGCCTACCGCAACGAGGTCTGGGCCAACATCTTCGGCAAACTCGTGCAAGTCTTCGCCCGCGTCGCGATCTGGCAGGCAGCCTATGCCGGCGTCGGTGCAGCGGTGGTCGACGGTGTCTCGCTGCAGCAGATGGTGACCTATGCCTTGCTCGGCGGTGCGGTGATGGGTGCCACCCGCCCCGAGAGGATCATCAGCGAGATCGGCCGGTCGCTGAAGACGGGGGACGTCGCCGTCTGGTTGCTGAAGCCCATCTTCTATCCGCTCTACCTCTTCGCCAATGAATGCGGCAGTTTCGGCTACCGCCTGATGACGCAGGTTATCCCGACCGTCGCCGTCACAGCCATGTTCTACGGCATGCTGCCGCCGGCAAGCCTGTTCGACGGCGCCAAGTTCATTGCCTTCTGGATGCTTTCCTTCATCCTGCTGTCCCTGATGTCGATGTTCTGTGGCCTCATCGCCTTCTGGCTGATGACGAGCTTCTCGCTCGACTGGATCCTCGGCGCCCTGCTGCAGCTGTTCTCCGGCCTGCTGGTGCCCTTCTGGTTCTTCCCCGAGCCGCTGGCGACGATCGCCCGCCACCTGCCCTTTGCCTGGGTGGTCTATTATCCCAATGCCGTCTATCTCGGCCGGCTTTCGGCTGCCGACACCTGGTTTCATCTCGGCCTCGGTCTCGGCTGGGCCGGATTGTTCCTCTTCGGTGTCCTGTGGCTATGGCGCTCAGCCTCGACCCGCATCACCGTGCAGGGAGGCTGACAATGCTGCTTCATCACCTCCGCGTTATCCCGCTGCTGGTGCGCATGTATATCCGCTCGCAGATGGAATATCGCGGCGCCTTCTGGCTCGATCGCCTTGCACAGATTCTCTCCTATGGCAGCGTCTTCGCTACCATCGGCATCCTGCTTGCCCGCTTCGATACGTTAGGAGGCTGGAGCTGGCCGGAACTCGCGCTGCTCTACAGCTTCCAGCTGCTGGCTTACTCCCTCGGTGCTGCGATGAGCTTCACGCAGCTGCGCGATCTTGAGGAACTGGTGCGGCTCGGCACTTACGATGCGCTGCTGGTCAAGCCGTTCAGCCCCTGGGTCTATCTGATTTTTTCCGGCCTCAATATCGGCTATGCCGGCCACATCATCCTTGCCGTGCCGCTGCTCGGCTGGGCGGTTTTCTCCGTCGATTTCGCTTGGTCGATCTCTTCAGCCCTGTTCCTCGTCGCCACACTTTTCAGCGCCACGCTACTCACCGCAGCCCTCATCACCATGATCGGCGCCACCGCGCTGATCTGGGTGCGCTCCAACCATCTGTTCTCGATCTTCTTCGGATTCTGGGAGCTGATGCGCTACCCGCTCAACATTTTTCCCGGCAGCATCCAGATCACCCTCATCACCGCCGTTCCGCTGGCGCTGACCAGTTCGGTTCCCGTCGCCGCCCTGCTCGGCAAACCCGTACCGATCCTTGGGGACTGGGCCGGCCCAGCGGCTCTGGCGGCCGGCCCGATCTGGGTGCTGATCGCGATGGCGTACTGGCGCTACGCCACTGGCAAATACCAGGGCGCCGGCGGCTGATGGCTGACTTCCCTCGACATCAGGATGCCGGCGCCGACGATTTCGCGCGAACCTCGAGGAACGCCGCCGTCAGCTTGGCCAGCACCGCCGAAGTGCACGTGCCGTTGGCTCCGCCGATCGGATCGACGATATGGATTTGCCGGAGATCCTCCATGAATGCGTCCCAGAGCGGCGGCCCGCCTTCTTCGAGAAGCTGCGCGCGGATGCTCAACTCCTCGCGGACCGGCAGATGGCGCCGCCCCCAGGCGCCGATCATGGCAAAGACCGGAACAAGCTGGATCGCCGGCTCCTCGAGGCTGTAGATCGCTTTCTGGCTATGGCTCGGATCATCCCGCTTGCTGATGAACCCGAGCGAGAGCAGGCGCTTCAGCCTGGCTGCCAGGATATTCGAGGCGATCCCCTCCTCCGAATGGGTCAGAAGATCGCGGAAATGGCGGCGGTTGCCAAACATGATGTCCCGGATGATGATCAGGGTCCACCGGTCACCCAGCACTTCCATCGTCAGGTTGATCGGGCAGCCTGAGCGCAGTTCGATATCCACCAAGCATCTCCCAAAAAACTGGTTGCATAATAGGATCACCCATGCAACAAAACAACCAGTTTCAATTTGCAATCAGACGGAGGAAAACATGTCTAAGGTGCGCGTCGCAGCATTTTCCCTTTCCGTGGATGGTTTCGGCGCCGGGCCGGAGCAAAGCATGCAGGATCCGCTTGGCAAGCGCGGAACTGAGATGTTTCAATGGTTTTTCCATACCCGCACGTTTCGCGCGATGCAGGGAAAGGACGATGGCTCGCAAGGAATTGACGAGGACTATGCCGCCCGTGGCATGGCCAATTTCGGCGCCTTCATTCTCGGCCGCAACATGTTCGGGCCTATTCGCGGAGACTGGCCTGATGAAACCTGGAAGGGCTGGTGGGGGCCAAACCCACCCTATCACGCGCCGACCTTCATCCTGACGCACTATCCGCGCGAACCCCTTGTCATGGAGGGCGGCACGACCTTTCACTTCATCACCGGCGGCATCGAGGATGGGCTTGAAAAGGCCAAGGCCGCGGCCGGCGGCAAGGATGTGAAGATCGGCGGCGGGGTCAGCACCGTCCGCCAATATCTGCAGGCCGACCTGATCGACGAATTGCATTTCGCCGTCTCGCCCGTCGTGCTCGGCAAAGGAGAAGCGATGTTCACCGGCATCGATCTGCCCGCTCTCGGCTTCCGCGTCGCCGAGCATGTGGCGAGCGAACACGCTACGCATATCGTGCTGACAAAATAAACCAGCCGCCGATCGGGATCGGTATCCCTTCACCCCAGCGCGTGCTGCAGGATGCCTGCGGCGGCAATGGCGATGATCGCGGTCGGCACTTCCGATCGGGCTAGGCCATTCCCGGGAACACCGGGCCGGCACCAAACCGTGTCAGGAGAATAGCGGTGGTGTTGCTGGGGAATGAGCGTAGAGTGAGCGCCATCGGCCCATCGGCATCGGCACGACCGCTTGAGAGACCATAGGTGCTCTTGCCGCTTCACGGAGGGCACGACAATGCTCCTGTCGCTCATCTCACTCAACGATGATGAAATCACGATCGTCACCGATGCCGTTCGGCAATGGTGCTGCGAGAGGAAGCTCGACATCGACAGCATCGAAGGGCGTCGCGCCATCACCATTGCCGTCGATCTCGTCCAGATGAACACGGATCACGACAGGCTTTTTGCCGAGCTGTCGAAGCAGTTGGACCATCAGTAGGACCCGACGGCGGTAGCTTTGAGAGGACTTAAAGGCGCTTTTCAAAGAAGGTATCGGGATATGGGTCGTCATTGAACCGATCGATCTCATGCCAGCCGCTTCCCCGATAAAGCTGCTGCGCCTCGGAAAGCGCACTGTTCGTGTCCAGGCGCAGGAGCTTCACGGACAGTTCGCGGGCGATGGTCTCGGCCGCGAGCATGAGGCGTGTTGCGAGCCCGAGACCACGCGCGGATGGGGCGACCCACAGCCTCTTGATCTCCGCGACCTCGCCACCACTACCCTTCAACCCGACGCAGCCGATCGGCAGCCCATCGGACAAGGCCACCAGGAACGCACCGCGTGGACGGATCATATCCTTGGCGTCGGGATCGCGGGACAGCGATACATCGAAGCCCTTCTCAAAACGGCGTGCGAGTTCGCCGTAATATTCGCCCAGGCAATAGTTGGCATCCTCGTGCCGAGGGTCCGTCTCCTCGATCACGATCTGGTCGCGCCTCAGCGAGGAAGCAACGATGTCCATGGCGCGCAGGAGTTCTTCCGGGCGGCGATGGCGTGCCAGAAATGCCTCCGCCTGCGCATTGGAAAGCGCTTCATAAGCCTGGAACTCGGACCGGCCGGTTTCGGTCAATCTGGCGATGCGGCGACGTGCGTCCTCAGCATTCGGCACCGTCTCGATGAGATCTTCCTCTTCCAGACTGCGCAGCAGACGGCTCATCAAGCCCGAATCGAGACCGAGATAATCGCGGATCACCGCAACCTCCGATTGTCCCCGGCCGATCGAATTGAGCACGCGGGCGGCCCCGAGCGGACGCCCACGCCCGAGGAACGAACTGTCGAGAGCGCCGACTTCCGAGGTGACGGCACGGTTGAAGCGACGGACACGGGAGACAGGATCGCAAGTCATATTATCTGACTTAAGTCAGATAATTGCCCCTGTCAATTCGGAGCCCTCAAAAGCAGAGGTCGGGTCGATCGGCGGCTTGCAACCATCTTGCGGATCAACATCCCCTCGCCTATGGCATTACAACGTCCCGCAAGGCCTCTCCCCGTGTTCCGTTTTGCTCTCCACGTCCTGATCGTTCTCCTTCTGACGCTGCTCACGCAGATCGGCGGTGTCGCCTATCTCATCGCGCTGGTCGCGTCGCGCGTCTGGGGCATCCGGCGCTTTCTGGCCAAGCTCGCCATCTTCCTGCTTTGTTATGCCGGCGCAACATTTGCCGCGGGCCTCACAGCCCCGATGCTTGGGCGGGTACCCCTCTCCTGCATATCAAGCGCCACAGACAGGCTGGTGGTCCGCTCCCCAATCTATTGCCTGCTGAACCGCAACTACGTCACGCCTGACCTGCGCGATCTGGCAAAAGCGCTTGCTGCCCACATGAACGAGGAATTTCCCGGTACCGTTACCGTCGCGCTGGATGCGAATTTCCCCTTCGTGAATGGCTTTCCGCTGCTGCCGCATCTGTCGCATGCCGACGGAAAAAAGCTCGACTTCGCTTATTATTACAAGGATGCGGACGGCGCTTTCCTGAATGGCGTCACCCGCTCCCCGATCGGTTATTTCGCCTTCGAAGAGCCGGCTCCGGGCGACGAACTGCCGTGCAAAGGGCGCAACGACTGGCTGACCACCCGCTGGAATTTCGACGCGCTGCAGCCACTGTTTCCGGCCTATCGAATCGACGAGCAGCGCACCTCGGCCGCGGTCGCCTGGTTGACGAGCGAAGGCATGGCGCGTTTCGGCCTGCAGAAGATCTTCATCGAGCCGCATCTCAAGAACGCGCTTGGCATTACCGACAACCATGTCCGCTTCCAAGGCTGCCGCGCCGCTCGCCACGACGACCATATCCATATCCAGGTTGAATGAGCGTAAGCTGCAAGGATTGCGAGAAATCCTATTGCGCAGCACAAACTATGTCGGACAAGAGCGAGGAGGATGCTCCGTATGAATATTTTCATTCTGCTGATCGGTTTTCCAGGCGTCGGGAAGCTCGCGATCGCCAAAGAATTAAGTCCGCTTATCCCCGCAAAGATTATCGACAATCACTGGTTCAACAATCCGATATTGCGCCTGCTGGATGACGACGGGACGTCTGCCCTCCCGGAGGGAATATGGGAATATACCGGCAGAGTTCGGCAAGTGGTCTTGGATGCGATCGTGGCCTATAGCGCGCCCTCGGCCAATTTCATCTTCACACATGCCGGGATTGAAGGCGATCCGCGAAGCATGCGCACTTTTCAGCAAATTGCTGCCGCGGCCCAACAGCGCCAGGCCTTGCTGGTTCCCATCCGATTGCTCTGCGACGAGGATGAGTTGGCACGCCGGATTTCCACACCCGCACGCCGCGTCCACTTAAAATCGATAGATGTGGAAGCATCGAGAGAGCGCAGCCGACGAGCCGGCGTTCTCGATCCTCAACATCAAAATACCCTCGTCCTGGATGTCACTTTCGCCTCACCGAAGGAAAGTGCGGCCGCTATTCGAAATCATGTTCTGAACGTCGCAGGCAATCCCTGAAGTGGGTGCTTTGCAGCCAAGCCGCCCAGTCGATGAGGAATCTGTCTTGGATGAACGTGCGCCGATTGAGATCCCCCAGGCGCGTGCCGCGTATGCACGCTTGAAGAAGCCGCGGCTGCGGACGGGAAAGACCTCTTTCGCCGTCAGGAATTCCAATGTCAGCTCCGGATATTAGCGTCCCGCGCGTTGTGATAGTTGCCAGGGTTACCCCAAAGCTCCGCGACCAAATCGGCGCCCGCGCTCTGGCTTCCGCAGCGTTGCGAAAGAACCTTTTGCGATACGCGTTGACGCGGCGGATGTGGTTAAAACGCCGGCCGGCCAGCGGCCTTTCGTTTCATCTCATCTTCTTCATGTTGTTGCCGAGCACAGGACCAACGGGTCAATTTTCTTCATTCTTTCAATAGCTTCTCTGAACTCAATGCCGCTCACAGTGGCCCATTGCTCTGGAGTTAGTTCCGGCTCTCTTCTTACGCTTTCAATGATCGCGACGGTACCATCGTGTTTGAGCAGGTACGTTACTATCAAGTTGGCTGAGCCGATATTGGCGGACATGGAGAGCCGATCCGGTCCAGCAGCCGTTATGATAACGTTTCTAAAAAGCGTCTTGTACTCTGTGCCATCAAAGAAAATTTAATTGCTATCGCGCACAGCAAAATAAGGACCTTCGCAGAAAGTACCGATGAAATGAAGCTCGCTGGCCACGAACTTATCTACGATTGCGCTTTCATCTGTATTTGAACAAGAAGCCACAAATCCCGCAATAGCTAGTATCAATGTAATGGAATGCTGAGGGCGCCTTTGCGGCGGCCTAACTCGCAGCGTTCTCTCGGCAGTCTTGCTCATCGACAACTCGCGCAAAACACAACGCACTCTGAATAATGGAGGGCGTACTACAACCTGTTAATGACTTGGGTCAATTTAAGTAGATTTGCGTGTTTCCCCGTAGACAGGTCGTCATACCTGGGCGGAAATGGCCAATCTCGGCCAAAATCCAATTCCGAAATGCCCTAATCTTGCGCTGCTTGATCGCCCGTGGCGGATAGAACAGGAAATACCGCGACGAGGATTTAAGCGCCTGTTCGAAGAACCCAGCACCCATCCCGCCGCAAGGTCACATGGCCGGCCACCTGCCGGCGGGCCGCATCGCGACCGCCGCCGATGTCGCTGGCCCCTATATCTAACTAATGGAGAATGACTTCATGACCAGACGATCCATCCGGACGCGGGGCAAAAGCTGATCTAACCGTCAGTTCCTCGTGGATGGGCGCGTCCAGCCACCCGCCCTCGTCCTTCGAGGCTCCGGCCCGTGGCCTCCGCACCTCAGGATGAGGGCTGATCGTTGTACGTCCATAAACTGCGCGCCTTTTCGCCAGTGGCATCCAGAAGTTCCCTATTTCCAGGGCCTTTTTCTCCAGCCTCATCCTGAGGCGCCCCGCAGGGGCCTCGAAGGACGGGGCTGGCCACCGCATGAACAAGACGCCTACCGAACCGGCAGCTCATAGCTCCGCTTCAGCGTCTCCATCGGCACGTCGGTCTTGACGCTGAGCATGCTCGGAATGCGCGTCAGGTGGTCGGCCTGGAAACGCCAATAGCTATGGAGATCGGCGGTGACGATCCGCAGCACGGCGTCGCACTCTCCCGTCGTCAGGTAACATTCCATCATCGCTTCGGTCATCTCCCGCAACTCTTCTCGCTCGCTCTATTCCGCCGACCTCGTCACCTTCGAGGAAAGCGCTATCGCCTACGACCACCACGACGCCGAAGGCTTCATCAGGCTGAACGGACTGCGGCTCCGAAGCTGGGCAGCCCGCAACGGAGCATGAGCGGCCGGCCTTACCTCCGCCGGCGAATTGAAAGCTCAAAACGCAAAACCCGATTTCAAACGATTTTAAAAATACTCGCCAGAAAGCTAATCGATTTTAATTTTATTATTAAAATTTTCTTGTTGCAGCGCAAAAGAATTTAAACATTATTTCTAGAGATGCTCAGTGTGTTCGTTGGAGGAACTCGCATGACTATGACCTTTCCGCTAACCGAAAATCGCGACGCAGAGGCATTGCTGAAGCACCTGACGTTGCACAAACTCAGCTGTCCGGGAAACTGCGTCGTGTCGCTCAAGGCGTACGTCGCCCACGTTTCTTCCTCTCATACCACGGCACTCGGTACCGCTCGTACCGCCTGGTAGGGATGGACGGTTCCCGAACAAACATCGAATGCAAGTCACGGCAGAGGGCCGTTGCAGTGCTTGCAAAAATTCCTATTCTCGGCGTCGCCGATGGCGATGAAAAGCTTAGGCATCCCGTCTATTGCGATAGGAATTTCAGATCTCATCATGACGACACTCAGCCGCCCTGATCTCAGCGACATCCACCATGGCGATTGGGTGGATCGCCGGTTGCCGGCCGCATGGCGGCCATACACGCGGCTGGCGCGGCTCGATCGTCCGGTTGGCATCTGGCTGACGCTTTTCCCCTGCTGGGCCGCCCTCATCCAGGCATCGCACGGTCTGCCCAACTTCTTGCAGTTGGCGATCTTCTCTCTCGGCGCCTTGCTGATGAGAAGCGCCGGCTCCACGGTCAACGACATCGCGGATCGGAAGTTTGACGGCCATGTGGAACGGACTCGCTTCCGGCCGCTGGCAAGCGGAAAGCTCCGCACACTGCACGCCTTCGTCTTTCTGGCCGTGGAACTGATGGCTGCGGCCTCGCTTCTGCTCTTCCTGACACCGTATACGCGCCTGGTGGCGATATCGGTTCTGCCGCTCGTCTTCCTCTACCCGCTCTGCAAGCGCTTCACCCACTGGCCCCAAGCCGTCCTGGGCGCAGCGTTCAATTGGGGGATGCTGATGGCATGGGCCGAGCTTGCAGGCCATATTCCGGCCGGCGCCGTCATGATGTGGGCCGGGGCGATCGCCTGGCAGATCGGCTATGATACGGTCTACGCCTATGTCGATGTCAGGGATGATGCCCGCCTCGGCCTGAAATCGACGGCAATCCTGTTCGGCAGACATGGCAAGATGTGGATCGGCTTGTTCTATGCTCTGGCCGTCGGGGCGTGGTCGCTCGGCGGCTGGCTGTTGGGCATGTCGCCGCCTTATGCGATCGGAATGCTGGTCATTGCCGCTCATCTTGCATGGCAGACCTGGCGGATTGACCTTGCCCGCCCGGACCTGAATTATCGGCTCTTCCTCGCGAATATCCTAACGGGCGCGCTGCTGGCCTGCGCGGCTTTATCAGGCACACTTTGACGAGATCGAGATCGAGACCGTGAGACCAATGACCTATCTGAAACAGGGTATGCTTGCCGCGGCCATGATGCTCACAGCAACGGTAATGTCCCCACATCAAGCGCGTGCCGGACAATGCGAACAGGAGACTTTCGAAGAAGCGGCATACGTCGTCTGCACGCTGGACCCTGAAAAAGCAGACCTGCGCCTGTTCTGGAAAGGAGCCGATGGCACGCCGTACCGCACTTTTTCAAGCGCCGCCGAAGCCGTCCGTGCCGAAGGGCGAACGCTGACTTTGGCCGTCAACGCCGGCATGTACCGGGCCGATTTTTCGCCGATGGGACTGTATGTCGAAAACAGCAGGGAATTGAACCCAGCCAATACCGCAAAGGCCGAAAGCTCCGCCGGCCAGGTTCCGAATTTCTACAAGAAGCCGAACGGCGTGTTTTTTCTTGGTGAAACGGGCGCAGGCATACTCCCGACCGATGAGTTTCTGAAGCTGACGCCGAAGGTGCGGTTCGCCACACAGTCCGGTCCGATGCTCGTCATCGCCAACACGCTGAACCCGATCTTCATCCCAGGCTCGACGGATCGCACCCGCCGAAGCGGCGTCGGCGTCTGCGCGGCCGGCACGGTTCGCTTGGCGATCAGCGAAGACGGCGTCAATTTCCACGATTTCGCGCGGCTCTTCCGCGATAATCTGAAATGCCCCGACGCCTTGTTTCTCGATGGCGGACACGGTGTCGGACTTTACCATCCGGCAATGGACCGCAACGACCGCTCCTGGCACGGCGGCTACGGTCCGATGCTCGGGCTTGTCGAATAGTACGCTAGGAAATCCGCTTGGATCGAGGCGCGTTCCGCATCTTGATTCACCTCAAATCGGTCGCGCACCGAAAAACAGTGCCGTGGCGATGATCAGCTTGTCCAGCATCTCGACGTTCTCAGACGTGTTGAAAATGTGATCCATCGGAGCCACCCAAACTTGGTTTGTACCGCTATGCGCCTGAGCGAATTTTGCCGCTGTTCCGAGAGGAATGGCAGTATCCAGGCTGCCTTCAGCAATAAAAACCGGTCCGTGATACTTGGCGATCTCGTCCAACGGATTCATGCTTTCGACGTCGACAAAGAATTCATGCCCGAGGATTAATGATGCGCCCCACGGCATTTGAATCTTGGCAGGCGATCGGCTTGCGAGCGCCCGTTCATACCCATCGCGCCCAATCAAGGCTGGAAAGGAAACTTTCGGCTCGCCGACGGGGGTCCAGAGCGCGACCGCCGCTGGTCGATTTGTTCGGCCCGCCGCGACGGCGGCAACCAGCCCACCCTGGCTCCATCCGAGCAGAAAGATCGCTTTGGGACCACCCGACGGCAGATCGCTTACGAAGTCCATTGCCGCGATGCAATCCTCGATCTGGCGACTATACGTCGCGTCCTGAAAGCGTCCGCCGCTTTCGCCGACACCTCGGAAGTCGATCCTCAGGCTCGAAAAACCGAGAGATGCGAGCTTCTCCGCCGTATGCGTGAAGATACCGGCGCCGGTCTGAGAAATCACGAGTTCGTGTCGCGTTCCTCCAAACCCATGAAGAAGCACGATTATCGGTGCGTTTGCCGAGACAGCCAGACGCAATGTTCCGACGACTCGATGCCCACCGACCTCAAAGCTGACAGTCTCCTCTGCCGTCATGGCTTCCTCTGAAATTCGCTAACGGGCTCATCGATATCTTCGGGAATGAAGCCGCCGGTCTGGCGTTTCCACAGGCGGGCAAACAGGCCGTCGCGTTCGACCAGTTCGTCCGGCCTGCCCTCCTCCACGATCCGCCCATGATCGAGCACGACGATCCTGTCCATTCTGGCGATGGTTGAAAGGCGGTGCGCGATGGCGATCACCGTCTTTCCCTCCATCACGAGGTTGAGCCTTTCCTGAATGGCCGCTTCGGATTCGCTGTCGAGCGCCGAGGTCGCTTCATCAAGCACCAGGATCGGCGCATCCTTCAGGAGAACGCGGGCGATAGCGACACGCTGCCGTTGCCCGCCTGACAGTTTGATGCCGCGATCGCCGACGAAGGCGTCGTAACCCTTGCGGCCCTCGCCGTCGGCAAGATCGGCAATGAAAGCATCGGCGCTCGCCATCTTCGCCACCTGTTCGATCTCGTCCCGCGTCGCCTCCGGCCGGCCGTAGCGGATATTGTCGCCGACCGATCGGTGTAGCAGTGCGACGTCCTGCGCGATGACGCCGATCGCACGGCGAAGGCTCGACTGCGTGACCGCCCGAATGTCCTGCCCGTCGATCAGAATAGCGCCGTCGCCGATGTCGTAGAAGCGCAGCAGCAGATTTGCGAGCGTCGTCTTGCCGGCCCCGGAGAGGCCGACCAGGCCAACCTTCTCGCCGGGCCGAACCGTTAGCGACAGCGCGTCGATGACAGCTTTGCCTGACTTGTAGGCGAAACGGACCTTTTCGAAGCGGATCTCTCCACGGCTGACCGTGAGGCTTTCCGCATGCGGCCGGTCGGTGATGGTCGGCGGCGTCGTCAGGACGGGCATGGCGTCCTTGATCGTGCCGATCGCCTTGAAGACCTGCTGCCCCATTTGAAGAAAGGTGAAGGACCCGGCTGAGAGGCGCTGGAGAATATAAACCGTCGCCACGAAATCGCCCACGGTCAGGAACCGGTCAAACAGGCCCCAGAAGCCGATGCTGAGCATGATGAGCCAAAGCAGCATGTTGAAGCTGATGACGACCAGCTCCGTTGTCCGGTAGATGCGCTGTTCATGATGGAGCGTAAGCACCGTCTTCGACATGATTTTCTTGAGCGCGCCCGCCTCGCTGTCCTCGGCGGCAAACTGCTTGACCATCTGGATGTTGCCGTAAATGTCCGTGAGGGCACCGGAAACCAGGCTGTTCTGCTTCGCCGAACGCCGGGAACGCTCCGTGAAATCTGGTACGACCTTGATGGTGAAGAGCACGTTGACGATCACCCAGATGATCACGGGTACTGCCAATTGCCAGGACAACGCGAGCAGAAGCAGAACCGAGCCGACAATCTGGAGCAGAAAGCGGGGCGCGGTTTGAAAACCGATGAGAATCTGTTGCTGAACCGCATTGGCCACCTGGCCGAGCCGGGATGCGACCTGACCGGCGAAAAGATCATGGAAGAAGGCAAGGTCATGCCGTTCGATCGCCTTGTGGCCCTGCCATTGTATGGCAATCGGCAGGCTGATGCCGATAGTATGCGAGTTCAGAATATTGGTGACGTAGAAGAAGACCGGCATCACCGGAAAGATCAGAACCGCCAGAAAAACCAACAGCCAAAACCGGCCTTGAACGAATTGCTCGACGCCGTGTGTTGTCACGCCGTCGACGATCACCGAAAGCCCCCAGATGATTGTCAGGTTGATTGCTTCTACCGCCATAGACGTCAACGCCATGGCAATGATGACACCGCGAAGCATTTGGATGAAGTGCAGAAGGAGCGCTACAGGCCCCTTGGACGGCAGCGGCCGGTAAGGGATGTCGAGCGGCCGGATCCAGGTTTCAAAGGGACGGTAGATCGCATCGGAAATCGACATGGGCCACTCGGATGAAAAATCGGGAGGAGGCGTGGACTCAACTACGCTGGGTCGCATGGGACCATCTTATTGCTAAAATCTCAATTATAAATTTTAGAAGACCTGCCGACTAGGCTTGGGGAGCAGGATGTGAGAGCGCGAGAAAGCGAGCGCCCGAAAGCCCCAATTGCGGCCGGCGCGCTATTCAGGCAGGATGCTGTCCTTGAACACAGAGCAGGATTGAACGAACACTCATGCTGATGGGCTCATGTCATTGCGGCAAAGCAAGCTGGACGCTCGAAGGCGATCCCGGCTCGATCACCGCCTGCAACTGCACCCTTTGCCGGCGCTACGGCACCCTCTGGGCCTATGATTACGAAGGAGAGCGTATCAGCCTCAGCGGAGAAACCGCCTCCTATACCCGCTCCGGCCGGGAGACGTCGCCCCTCGAAATCTTGTTCTGCCCGTCCTGCGCCTGCGTTTTGAGCTGGCGCGGCCTGCGGCTTCAGAAGGATGGCCGCCGGCGCATGGCGGTCAACATGCGGCTTGCGCCGCCGGATCTTGTTGCCGATCTACCCATTGATCATTTCGATGGCTTGGACACGTTCGAAGATCTTCCCTCCAAAGGGCGCTGCGTGCGCGATCTCTGGTTCTGAGAACCTGCCATCTATTGGCCTCAAGCGCCTTAGCCGCGCCGGGCCGCCTCGATCGCTGCGACATCGATCTTCCTCATCGTCATCATCGCGTCGAAAGCACGCTTTGCCTGACCACCGCCGGCCGACAGCGCTTCGGAGAGGATACGCGGCGTGATCTGCCAGGACACACCCCATTTATCCTTGCACCAGCCGCACTCACTTTCCTGGCCGCCATTGCCGACGATGGCGTTCCAGTAGCGATCGGTTTCCTCCTGGTTGTCGGTGGCGATCTGGAACGAGAAAGCCTCGCTGTGTTTGAACGCGGGACCGCCATTCAGACCGATGCAGGCAATACCCGCAACGGTGAATTCAACGACCAAAACGTTTCCCTGCTTGCCATCCGGATAATCTCCCGGTGCCCGAATAACCGCGCCGACGGCACTGTCTGGAAACGTCGCCGCATAGAAGCGGGCAGCCTCCTCGGCGTCTTTGTCATACCATACGCAGATCGTATTCTTCGCCATTGCGCGGTCCTTTCGCCCTTCGTTTCGCATTTCCTCCGTGAGATAAGAGGCAAACCGTCTTTCTCCAGCCCACCGAAGCAATTTCCCGGTTACGATCGCCGCGCACCTGCCGAGCCGCGCACTCCTCACCCATCGAGGCCCTGCGGAGCACCTCAGGGTGAGCTCTTTTGCCGTCGCATCACCGGCGGGGGGCGAGCCGCCGGTAATGAAATTCGGGTTCGCCGCGACGCGGCTCTAAAACATATCCCGCCCGTCGCTGCGCGGGTCGCCGTCGACGCGATGCGGCTCATAGAGGCCGCTCCGCGCTTTGCGCCGCCAGGGACGAGAAAGATCGCCAGGATTGTCGTCGATATCGGCGAGCGTTATCGCGGCCGTTCCATCCGTAGGGCATTGTGCCGCCCATCGGCCGCCAGGCGCGACGATCACGGAAGAAGCAGGATCAGCTTGACCGGGATGGGCGGGGATCGAGAAACTGACCCAGTAGCTATTGCTCGCCGCATGCCCTTGCGCCTCTGCGGCGAAAGACGGTTCGGTAGCCGGTGAACCACCTGTCGTCGAAAACAGCACGCAATGGACGTCGAGCCGTTCATATTCGCTGAAAATCTCCGGATAGTGGCATTCCATGCCGAGCGCACAGCCAAAGCGGATGCCGTCGACCTCGAAGGTCACAGGAATCGACCCCGGCGTGTACATGAAGGAAATTTTGGTATTGGACAGCAGGCGCTCGTCGTAACGCGTCACCAGTTCGCCGCGGTCGGAGACGACATAGAGGCTGTTGTGCGGCCGGTGCGGCGCCGTCAGCGGATGCACCGAGCCGATGACCGCCCAGAGCCCGAGTTCTCGCGCCAGCCTGCGTGTTGCATCCAATTCCTCACGTAGCACGCCCCACTCGAACCGCCGCCAATCGGACGGCCCAATCTCTCTCGGCCCGATTTCCGACATGATACGCTTGTTGGGCGCTGACGTCGCACCTTCGGGAAAGTGCACGAGCCGTGCTCCCGCCTGCCGCGCCCGCCGCATCAGCAGGCGGATCTCCTGGCCGCTGCTGCGAAGCTTGTCGATATCGCGGGGATCGTCTGCATGCGTGGTCTGCGCCACGGCAAGGCGTAGGCGCCTCACCTCGGGCGTTGCGCCTTCCGCCGACCTGGGGAGGAGATGCATGCGGGCGGTGGTATAGGATTCACCCGTCTTGGCGGCGCGCGCACGCACCCGCCGTTTGAAATTGCCATTCTCAGTCATATCAGGGCCTCTAACGTTCCGGACATCGTTCCTCCAGCAACACGCCCGAAACATCAGGACCAGGATAACGACCCGAGACGAAGGTCCCTTTGCCTCCGGTTGAAGACCCCGCTGGGGAAGGTCTAGGGAGGTTCGGCGTTAGGTCACGCCGAGGGCAAAGATGCCGAGGCGGCCGCGATTCGTCAATTCGCGGAATGGCCGAGATCGGCGGCTCCCGAAGGTCCTGTTTCGAGTGGCCCGCCTTGACCCACTCGCCAAGGCGGATCGACGCGGTTCGATCCGGCGAAATAAAGGATGATGCGGTTGCCGCCAGGGTCGAGCAGCTCCGCCTCACGCCAGAGCCAACTCTTATCCTCGGGTCCGCTGACGAATTGAAGGCCGGCCTCACCAAGGCGGCCAACCGTCTCGTCCAGGCTCTCACACTCGAAATAGACTGTGGTTCCGCCACCGCCACTATCGCCTTGATGCAGCGAGAAGGTGCTGTCCCCGTCAGGGCAGAGGAAGCGCGCATACCGCGGACGGGCATCAACGACAGGCCTCAGACCGAGGATGCTGTAGAAGTTCCAGCCCAGGTCGAGGTCAGGCATCGTAACGGTCACCTGGTTCAGACGCATGATCTATCCTTCTCGGCTGAGTTCGCCCAAAACTGCGCGGCGGTGCCGTGACCGCGACATCCATAAAAACAAGAACCTGAAACCATCGCATGAATCAAATTCTCAGCGGCACGCTTTTTGTGTCCTTGCCACAAAACTCGTGCCAGACTGCGCAAGCTCGCATCGCTTGCGCGCCGATCGAAAGGGCCGAACATGCATAAATTCACCGTTACCCTCACCCGGGAGATCGAGGCCGATACCGCCGAGGAGGCAGCGCTGCTCCTGTATCAGGAACTTTCAAAAGAACCGCTCCCCGACCGCTACGCGGTCGCCGACGAGACAGGCATGACCACAGAGGTGAAACTGGATCGGGAAAAGGCGGATGAATTCGCCAGCATCGACCACACCGCCGACCCCGGCAACTGGTAAGCGCCAGACGTTCACGGGGACAGCTGAAGGAGATCCCCGCTTTGCGCCGGGAGCGGAAGTACGGTAGTTGCAGATCCCTTTCTTCGGCGCGAACGCCGGATGAAAACAGGCCCCATCGGCAATATCGTCGCAAGGAAAGACTGTGACATCACCAATCAAAATAGCCGTCGCCGGTGCGAACGGCCGAATGGGTCGCGCCATCCTGCCGCTGCTGGCGGCCGATCCGACTTTTGCGTTCGTCGGCGGCATCGGTCGTCAGGGCTCTGCAGGGGCCGGACTGATCGACCGATCGGACGCGATCGCGGAGGCCGACGTGATCCTGGATTTCACCACGGCAAGTGCTGCCACCGAACTTGCCGGTCTGTGCGCCTCGGCCGGCGGACCGGCACTGGTGATCGGGGCGACCGGTTTCGAGCCGACTGAACTCGATCGGATCGCCGAGGCCGCCCGGACGATTCCGATCCTGCGATCCGGTAATTTCTCCATCGGTTTGAACATGCTGGTCGGCCTCGTCGCCCAGGCGGCGCGCGCCCTTCCCGCGCATGGCTGGGACATCGAAATCCTCGAAGCCCATCACAACCGGAAGATCGACGCGCCGTCCGGCACAGCGCTGATGCTCGGCGAAGCGGCCGCCGAGAGTCGCGGCGTTTCCCTCGCATCCGTCGAGCGGCGCGGACGCGACGGCATCACCGGCGAGCGCCCGCCCGGCGAGATCGGCTTCGCCGTCTTGCGCGCCGGCGGACTGGTTGGAGAACACAGCGTGTTGTTTGCCGCCGCCGAGGAAGTCGTAACGCTTTCGCATTCGGCGCTCGATCGCGGCATGTTCGCCCGCGGCGCGCTTGCCGCTGCCCGCTGGGTCGCGGAACGCGCACCCGGCGAATACGGAATGCGGGATGTCCTGGGTCTGGGGTGACAAGGGGCGAACGGACAGCGTGAACAGGGGCTTGAAGCGCATCCTTGAATCAGATTCTAAGCACATCTCTGGTTACCGCACGGCTTTAAGAGAGCCGCGAAGGACGAGGCGGCTGCGGCGGCGGCAGACAGGCGATAACCTGCCTCAAAACAAAGGCTTAAAACCCGCCCTTGAATCAAGGCCTAGGCCGACAGCCCCAGCCTATCAAGGATTGCCGAAGCGACGACGACTTCGGTTCCGGCAAGGCCGACCGAGCAAAACAGCGTCGTCTCCCCAAGCGATCCTCGCCCAGCCGCCTTCCCGGCAATGATGTCGGCAAGGTCGGCCAAACGATCTTCGTTGCCGGAGCCGGCGAGGAAAAAGGGCGAAGCGTAGGCGTGGGCCTGTTCGGGCGAATCCGTTGCGATCACCGCTGCGGTATCAGCAACATCCAGGCCAAGCTCGTATCCCTGAAGCGTTTTCGGGCCGACGGTGTTGACATGCACGCCAGGCTTCACATCCCGCGCATGGACCACGGGGGTTTGGCTCGTCGTCGCGCAGATGACGATGTCGGCGTCATCAACGGCTTCGCGAACGCTGCGGACAGGCTCCACATCCAGCCCCAGGGCGTGCTGCATTTCGGTTGCGAAGGCGGCGCGATTTTTCTCGTCACGGCTATAGACGCGAGCGCAGTCCAATTTTCGAACGGCTGCGGCTGCGGCAAGCTGGGTTCGCGCTTGCGCGCCGCTGCCGAGGATCCCGATTATCCTGGCATCAGGCGCGCTGAGGTGGCGGATGGCGAGACCTCCGATAGCGCCGGTCCTGAGGTTGCCGAGGCGCTCTCCGAGGACGATGCCCTTGAGCCTGGCATCGTCGGCCGACCACACCGCGACGATCTGCGAATGCTCCGTCCCCCCGAATGTTTCATAGACTCGAAAGCCCGCCAGCGGCTTGTCGCCGAGGATGCCGCCGACGGTGAAGACGAGATCGCCTCGATCGGGGAAGGACACATGATGCCGAGGCGGAGAGACCAATCGATTGCCGGCTCCGGCGAGAAAAGCGATCTCGAGCGCATCGATCGCCACGCCCATCAATGCACTGCCGATCAGATCCTCGTCTCTCAGAATTTTCGTCACGGCAAACCTCCAGCCTATGCCGGCATCCTGAGACCCCAACCGCGCTTGAGGTCAATAGAAGTAAAGCGCTTGGACTGAAATTCCCCCGTCACGCCTAATCGACCAGACGGCGAACCATTATAACGTCGTCGATCTCCCTGCCCTCCTCCAGAACCCCGCCCGGGATCCTGCCGATCTCGGAGAAGCCCTGCCGTTGATAGAAGCGTATTGCCGCCGGGTTTTCCGCGCTGACGAACAGTTCCAGCTGCCGAATGCCGATATTGCGCGCGTGATCGGAAACCGCCTCCAGCAACCTCTGAGCCAAACCCGTTCCACGCAGGTGGGCGCGGACATAGACCATGACGATCGTGGCACGATGGACCATCTTGCTCGACCGCTGGCGAAACAGTCCCATGATGCCCATGGGTTCGCCGTCCTGAAACGCAATGAAGACCGGCTCGTTCAGGCGATTGCGCCACTCCTCGTCGGGCAAGATCTCCCAATCTTCGTAGCGGCTGGCAAAGGAGGATGGCTCGGCGCGTAGCGCTTCCAGACGAATACGCCGGAAAGCCGCCACTTCGTCTGCCTGGATAAGCCTGATCGTCACGCCGCTCGCATCCATCGGAGACCTCCTCGGATATCTCAGCTACCTCATTACAGAGGGCTCCGGCCGATGCAAGCCTACGCGAACTTCCATTCCTGCGCCTATTCCCCTTGCGCCAGCGCCTGTGAGAGCCTCATCCTGCGGCGCCTGCAGGGCCTGGAAGCACGAGGCGAGCGCACTGATGTGGAAAGAATGCAGGAAGCAGCGCGGCGGTATGTCCTTCGAGGCTCCGCCCGGTCGGCTACGCGTCAGGATGAGGAGCGTGGAAGATGACCGCGCATAGAATAGCCGGCGCCGAAGGATGCACGCCGCCTCCAAGGAGGCCTCACTCTAAGGCGCGCGCCGCGAAAACCTCCAAGGACGAGGCTGATGTTCCGCTGGCGATTACTCCGCCGGAGTTCCAACCCGGCCGCCCTTCCGGACGCCCGATTGACCGAATGGCCCGGCCACCGGTTGGTTCGACGGCCGGAGGTCCCATTGATCGGGCGGTTGGACGGCTGGTTGGTCCGTCGCCGGTTTGCGCGTCGACCGAACGACCAGATCATCCGGCTGTTCGCTCGGCCCAGCCGCCAATTGATCGGTTGACCCAGTCGCCGATTGATCGGCTGGCTCGGTCAGCGATGTACCGGCTGGCCAGGCGGTCGCTTGTTCGCTGAGCCCGTCAATTTTGAAGGGCGCAATATGATGAATGATGGCGAGAAGAACTATCCCGACCAGAGAGCACACCAGCGCGTAGAGAACGAAATACTTCAGTGCATATCCCTCGCTGATTGGCAGAGCGGCCTTGACAGCGGCGCGAATGATATTTTCGCATCATTGAATGATACTTGGAGGGAACGCAATAGATTTTAAACAAATGTTAAGGATTTCAGAAATGAACAGCAGATGATAGGGTGGTTATTGGAGAGAATGAGAAAGCATCTCCCGCTATGCTCGATTTATCTTGAAACATCCCGGTAAAGGCGAGATGCGCGCCGAAGGCGGCTGTCGCGGCGGCCACCAGATCCTCCTCTATCGCGCCAAGACTTCGCGGGGGGTTAGAAATCTCGCAAGCGTGGCAACGACGATTTCGGGTTAGTCGCCTGGGCGGGAGCGCTCGGCATGGCTGTGCGCCACCCTCAATATGCGTCCTCGAGGCGCGGCAAGGAAAGCGTCGGCGATATCGGTAAACTGCCTTGAAAGAGCAACTCGCTTTGAGCGGGCGGCCCTTCAGGATCAACGGCAGAAGGGGATCCGCATGTCGGCAATCGCATCTCTGTTTCAGGAAGCCGCTCGGCTTGCAGCCGGGTTCCGACAGGCAGCGCCCGCCCGCCATGTGCCCACTCACGACTACGCCGCCTCCCTCGCCGCTTTCGACGAGCCGCTGTCGGCCGCCGGTTCCGATATGCTCGATGTCATCCGGCAGCTCTCGGATGGTGCCGAGCCCGGCCTGCACGCAACGACCGGCCCGCGCTTTTTCGGCTGGGTCATCGGCGGCTCGCATCCGGTCGGTGTCGCGGCTGATTTCCTTACCAGCGCCTGGGGGCAGAATGCCGGAAATCATACCGTCGCTCCGGCCGCCGCCGCCGTCGAAACCGTCGCTGCAAGATGGCTTCTCGATCTTCTGAAGCTGCCGGCCGAAAGCTCGGTCGGCTTCGTGACGGGCGCGACGGTGGCGAACTTCACCTGCCTTGCCGCCGCACGCGGCGAGGTGCTGCGCCAAGTCGGCTGGGATGCCGATGCCCGCGGCCTGTTCGGCGCGCCCGAGATTACCGTGCTGATCGGCGACGATGCCCACACGACGGTGTTCTCGGCGCTGCAATTCCTCGGCCTCGGCCACGATCGCGTGCGGCGCGTGCGCACCGATCCGGTGGGGCGGATCGACCCCGCTGCGCTGACGGACATGCTCGATACGGTCTCCGGTCCCGTCATCGCCATTCTCCAGGCGGGGCAGATCAATACCGGCGCCTTCGACGACTTCGCCACCATCATCCCCCTCTTGAAAGCGAAAGGCGCCTGGGTGCACGTCGACAGTGCTTTCGGTCTCTGGGCGCAGGCGTCAGCGAAGACCCACCATCTCAGCCGCGGCATCGAAGCAGCCGACAGCTGGGCGACCGACGGCCATAAATGGCTACAGACGCCCTATGATTGCGGCTATGCGATCGTCCGCAACGAACTCGCCCATCGCCGCGCCATGACGATCGCCGCTAGCTACCTGCCGCTCGCCGGCGAAGGCGAACGCGATCCCTCCCATTACGTGCCGGAGCTTTCGAGGCGCGCGCGCGGCTTTGCCACCTGGGCGATGCTGAAACATCTCGGCCGCGAGGGTGTGGCCGCCCTCATCGACCAGTGCTGCACCTCTGCGCGGCTGGCGGCCGATCTGCTCAGGCGCGAGCCCGGCATCGCCATTCTGAACGAGGTAACGCTGAACCAACTCATCATCCGCTTCGGAGCCGACCTGCCCTCCGAAGAAGGGGACGTGCTGACCCGAAAGACGATCGAAAAGATCCAGGCGGACGGCATGATCTTCGCCGGCGGCGCCAAATGGCGCGGCCGTGACGTCCTGCGCCTCTCCGTCACCAATTTCCAAACGACCTCTGATCAGGCAGAACTGGCGGTGAAGAGCATCATCGCTGCGTTCACGAGCGTCAGCCGCAATTCCCATCAGCGCTAGCCCGCCGTTGCGTCCGTCGGCGCTCGATAGCCCTGCAAAGTCTGGCCGCTGGCACGCAGCGACCCCATCGGGTAACACAAGCGCACCCCCCTCTCCGCCCTCATCCTGAGTCGCCCCGCAGGGGCCTCGAAGGACGAGGCCGGCCACCGGCCACCCGCGCCCACTCGGCCTGCAAGCCGGCATCATCGTCGCACTGCGACGACCGAACTGGCGCGATACCTGGACAGTTGCACCCGGTTGGATTGGTTGCCGCCGAACAGGTAGACGTACTGTCGGCGCTGGTCGATGTGATCGAACAGGCTGACATGGAAGCGTCGGCCGCTTCGGATCACCACCACGTCTCCCCGCCTGGCTGAGCGGAAGAAGACCGGCCTGCCGAATTTTTTCCAGGATATCGCCATATTAGGATTGGGCGGCGGCTGCCGGAAAGATCGCTTGGCGACAAAGGCCAGGAACGCTCCGCACCACGAAACCCTGCGCGGATTGATGCTGAGGAAGGAAATGGAGCGTTCGTGCATGCTCTTGTACTTGGATGCCGTGCCCAGCATGTCCGCCTCACAGGGCACGGCAAGCACCGTGAGGACGATGACGAGAATAACCTTCATAGTTACCCACCATTGTTTGTATAATGTTGAAATTCCGAAATGTGGCAAAGAATAAATCAGGCGCGGCAACGTAGGTGCCAATTATGGCGTGATTTAGAAACAACTAATACTGGCATTTTGGCGGCAAGAATTTGTCCGAAACGAGACCGCAAATCCCCCAGGCAAGCCATCGATTTCGGATGGACACGACCATCACAAATTCGGAGGAACGCCTATTTTGCAGGCCATAGGGGCTAGACATCCGCTATCCGAACGAGGTTCACGCAGAGGCGACGCACCGCACCCGCAAGTGCTTGAGCGCCAAGATCATTCGCCAGGGAGTTGACGATAGTGTGCGACTTAGGTTGTCACCTATACGAGCTACATTCTCGACAACCATGAATAATACTTTAGATGCAACGGGAAATACAGTGAGGACGGCTCCAATCGTCCAGCAAAAGCCGGCGATCACCCCTGCCGGTTGCGAACATGAATGTCCTCCGGACAACCGACAGCCGCCACACGTGTCAACCGTATGGTTGCACCGTTTTGGGCATCCTGACCGCTCACAAAAAAATCGCACGCCACGTCAATTTACTTGCCGTTCTGCAATGCGGCATATGTTTGTGTTCAAGGCCAGGTGGCATGAGCGGGGAAACATGACGTCGACACATGCAGACAAGATGGGTGAAGGTGCCGGCCGAAAGGGCTTTGTCGGGCTGGTCGTCGGCGCAGTCGGCGTCGTTTATGGCGATATCGGCACGAGCCCGCTCTATGCCCTCCGTGAGGCGCTGAGGCCCTTTGCCGCCGATGGCGTGCACGAGGCAGAGGTCATCGGTCTCATTTCACTGATGGTCTGGACGCTGACGATCATCGTGACCTTCAAATACGTGCTCTTTCTTCTCAGAGCGGACAATGACGGCGAAGGCGGCACGCTTTCGCTTCTCGCCCTGCTGATGAAAAAGATGGGGCGAAACGTGCCCGTGCTCTTCTTCGCCGGGCTGATCGGAGCGGCCCTGTTCATCGGCGATGCGATGATCACCCCTGCTCTGTCGGTCATGTCGGCGCTCGAGGGCCTGAAGCTCGTCACACCGGCCTTTGCCGAATACGTCCCGCTTGCCTCCGCTGCGATCATGATCGTTCTGTTTGGCGTCCAGTCGCGGGGAACGGCTGCCGTCTCGACGTTTTTCGGGCCGATTACGGTGTTGTGGTTTCTGGCCATGGCGGCGGGCGGTTTGATCCATATCGGTGACGACTGGACGATTCTGGAGGCGCTCAATCCGATCAATGCATTCCTGTTCCTCACCCATGCCGGCACCGTCGGCCTCATCGTGCTCGGCGCCGTCTTTCTGACCGTCACCGGCTGCGAAGCGCTTTATGCCGATCTCGGGCATTTCGGGCGCCGCCCGATCCAGACGGCATGGTTCGTGCTGGTCTTTCCGGCATTGCTCCTCAACTATCTCGGCCAAGGCGCGCTGGTTCTTGCCCGTCCCGAAACGGCGGCCAATCCGTTCTTTCTGATGTATCCCGATTGGGCCTTGCTGCCGGTGGTTCTGCTCGCGACGATGGCGACGATCATCGCTAGCCAGGCTGTCATCACCGGCGCATTTTCGCTGGCCCGCTCGGCGGTTCACCTCGGCTTCCTGCCACGGCTGCGGATCAAGTTCACATCGGAGACCAACACCGGCCAGATCTATGTGCCGAGCGTCAATCTTCTCTTGCTGGTCGGCGTCTTGATGCTGATCTTTTCCTTCCGCGACTCCGAGTCGCTGGCGACGGCCTACGGCATCTCGGTGACCGGAACCATGGTCATCTCGACCATGCTGGTCTTCCAGTTCCTCCGGGCCGTCTGGGGCTACTCCCTCGTGCTCGCCGCCGTCGTGTTGCTGCCGCTCTTCCTCATCGAAGTTCTGTTCCTGGCGGCCAACCTCTTGAAAATCTACGATGGCGGCTGGGTTCCGGTCGCCCTTGCGCTGGCGATCATGATCCTCATGTGGACGTGGACTCGAGGGCAGGCCTATCTGAAGCGGCTGCGTGCCAACAACGAGATCCCGCTCGATTCCTTCATAAGGTCGATCGAACGAAAGTCGGACCATTCGCCGGTCACCGTTCCGGGAACGGCGGTTTTCCTGACAAGCGTTCCGGATCGGACGCCGAATGTTCTGCTCCACAATCTCAAGCACAACCACGTGCTCCACCAACAGAACGTCATCCTGAGCGTCTGGACGGAAGACGAACCTTATGTTCCGGACAGCCGCCGCATCAAGATCAGCCAGCTCTCGCCGCGCTTTGTGCGCCTTGATCTCACCTTCGGCTTCATGGACGACCCCGATGTCACCAAAGCGCTCGCCCTCTGCCGCGAGGGAGGGTTCAAGTTCGAGATCATGAAGACCTCCTTCTATCTCGGCCGCCGGAACCTAGTCAGGACGCCGAACACCGGACTGCCCGGCTGGCAGGAGCGCATATTCATGGCGCTGGAAGGCTTGGCGATCGATCCCTCCGACTATTTCAACCTGCCGTCGAACCGTGTCGTCGAGCTCGGTGAACAGGTTGCCATTTAGAGCATAGTGGCGACGAGTGTCAGGAGAGTGGACCCGCTTCGCGCGTCGGACATTGAAGGTCAGGCCTTGGCCGAGATCGCGCTGAGCTCCTCCAGGTCGAGATCGCGTTCCAGCTCGTCCAGCGTCTCGTCATCGATGTCGCCGACACGGTGGAGACGAATGAGTTCCCGTCGCCCTGTCGCAACCGCTTCGAGAACGACGTCGAAATGAGCATGGAGCAGCGGCACGTAGTGCTCGGTTCTCTCGGCATAGTCGACGATCGCTGTCGCCCTGCGCTGATAGCGCTCCAGCAATTGAGGGTGGATGAGCTTTCCCTCTGCGTCATAGGCCAGGTTTTGGACGATCTCGAGCTGCACCTGCGCCATGGCGGCTTCGGCCTGGCTCATGGTCAGGCGCGCTCTTTCCGTCTCCGGCGCTAGCCGCACCCAGGCAATCACCCGCGCTAATGTCGTGCCCTGCACCAGCACGGTTCCGAGAATGACGGCAAAGGACGTGGCGAGGATGAAGTCACGGCCCGGGAAATCCTCGGGCAGGCTCAGCGCCAAGGCGAGCGTGACCACGCCCCGCACGCCTGCCCAGCTCAGAACGGTCGCTCCGCCTGCGCCGAGCGGCCGAGCACGCGTGAACCCCAGCGCGGCACATGACCTGATGACGAGATCGGAGGCAAAGACCCAGGCAAACCGCGCAGCCACGAGTGCCACAAGGATTGCCAGCATCGGCAGACCCATTGTCGCGATCACGGTGTTAAAGCCGCCGCCGCGTTCGACGACGTCCCGCAGCGACAGCCCGATCAAAGTAAAGACCGCAGCTTCCATCAGGAAGATCATCACCGTCCAGAACGACGTGCCTCGCATGCGCGTCGCCGCTGAAAATACGGTGTGCTGGTGCCAGGAAGCAATCAGACCCGTGGTCACCGTGGCGATGACGCCGGATACATGCAGCATCTCTCCGAGCAGATAGGAAATCCAGCCGAGCAGCACGGTGGCCGCGATGATCAGATAGTCGTCGCCGAGATGCCGGATGAGTTTGACCCATGCCGTTCCCACGACGACGCCCACGATGGCGCCGCCGAGCGCCAGCACAAAGAAGTTGCCGACCGCCTCCCCAGCGCTGAAGGCGCCCGTTGCGGCGGCCGCAACGGCAAAACGGAAAAGAACCAGGCCGCTCGCATCGTTGAGCAGGCTTTCGCCTTCCAGCAGAATCTGCAGCCGCCGTGGCAGCTTGACGCGCTCCAGCACAGCGCGCGCCGAAACCGCGTCCGGCGGCGCAACGATCGCGCCCAGTGCCGCGCAGGCGGCCCAGGGAAGTGATGGAAAGATAAGATGGACGACAACGGCCACGACGGCGCAGGTGAAGAGTACCGCGCCGACGGCAAGCGAGGCGATCCCGATCATATGGCGCCGCAGCCGCGACAACGCGATGGACCAGGCGCCATCCATCAACAGCGGCGGCAGGAAAATGACCAGCACCAGCTCGGGATCGACTGATATCGCCGGCAGCCCCGGCACAAAGGCCAGCAAAGCGCCACCGGTCAGCAGTGCGACGGACGGCGGTAGTCCGAGCCTGTGGGCGGCATAATGCAGCGCGATGATCGCCAGAAACATCGCGATAACAAGCTCGAATAGGTGGGTTGGTTCCATATGCCCTGCCCTGGCTCAGCAATGAATGTCGGATGCCTGCCGCAAAGAGTTACAGCGACCTTGCGCATCTGAAAAGACACGACGCGGTGTAAAAGCTGCATGAGCGGGGATGGCGAGTTTGGAGACTTTGGCTCTCTATGCCATCAATCACTGCCTGGATTTAATTGGAGTTTCCTGCGCATCCTCCTTACACGCTGCGTCTTCAGGAAAGGAAGACTATGAAAAGGCGAACGCTTGTGCTTGGAGGTGCAGCCATTGCGGCATCATCCGTGGCTGCGGCGACCATCTGGCCACGGCGGCATATCACCGTTGCCGCCAGGACATTCGACTGGAAGGGAACGGATTTCCTGAGTGGCGGCACCAAGTCGGTCGCATTGGAAAAGTTGCCTGCTCCACTCTTCCGCAGCCGTCCGAATTGCATCGTGACATCAGCTCAGACCCTTGGCCCCTGCCATGTCAACAATATTCCGACCCGTCAGGACGTTTCGGAGGGAAAGGCAGGACTGCCGTTGCGGTTGGCCGTGTGCATCGTCCATGCCGCCGATTGCCGGCCGCTCGAAAGCGCCGATATCGAGATCTGGCATACCGATCATCGGGGCATCTATTCCGGCCGCGAGGCGGCCGACATGTGTACGCTTGGCAACGCCGAGGCAATCAGCGGGCTTGCCTTTCGCGGGCGCCAGCTGACGGATGCGGATGGGCGGGCAAGCTTCCTGACGACCTATCCCGGATGGTACACGGGCCGCACGCCGCATATTCACTGCCGCATCCTCGTCGAAGGCAAGGAGCTTCTCGTCAGCCAGATCTATTTCGACGATACGCTGAGCGACATCATTTATGGCGAACATCCGGACTATCTTGGACGCCCTCCCCGCGATACCCGCAATGAAGCCGACGGCATCATCCCGGACGAGGCCGCCGATCACATGTTCGACTTCGAGAAGCTAGACGGCGGCCTGCTTTCCGCCACCATCACGATCGGCCTCTCTTCCTGAGCGGATAACGTAGGAGAAGCCGCCAATCGGCGGCGGCTGGCCTTGCCGGATTTCCTCCGCCATCGAGGTCTAAAGAGCGACTTTGCATCTGGCATGAAACCAGATGCAGCATTCCTGCGTACTAACTCTCGACAGCGGAATACAGGCAGCGAGGGTTGATGGCATGGTGAGGAAAGAAGGCGTAGCACACATCATCCGGCAGGTCGCCGAACAGGGGCTGGCCAGGCTGATGATGAGGCTGCCCGCGACGAGGGCAACGATCCGAGCGGCCGCGGCGAGCCAGCCCCATCTTTACGAACTGTGCGGAGCCTATGGCGAGGCCTGCGCCGTTCTTGATCGCATGCGCAAGGATCTGTCGTCCGACCCGGCGATTGTCAGCGAATACGAGATCATCTGCGCCGAAATCGAAATCGACGTTACCAGGATCCTGTTTGACGGCCGATGAGCTGCAGCCGGTATCCTTTTCAGATCAGCACGCCATCCACATCGATGGAGATGCTCAGCGTATCCGTATCGAAATGATGCGCAGCCCCATCGGAGATCTTATAGTGGAACGTCTCGCTCACGTCTCCGCTAACGCCGGCAAGCTTCGCCGCATCGAGCGTGTAGCTGTAGTCGCCGTGATCGTCGACATGGATGGTGCCGTATTGGCCGGTCAGCGTCAGACCATTCTTGCCGACGACTTCGCCCTCGAAGCGGCGAAGCAGCAGGGTCCCATTGGCCGAGCTGTCATTTTCCAAGAGATTGCCATGATGGGCGCCATCCGTGTCGGCTGAGATTTTCAGGCTGTCATGGGTTGCGACAATTATCGGGGCCGCGCCCACATGCGTTGTATCGCCGGCAACGTGATTATCAAGGCTCACGAACAGGGCGTCAGCCTCCTTGAGCGTCGTGTTGTTGCTGACGGGAAAGGTGTTCGCGGCGATGATGGCGGGGGATATACTGTAGGGCGTAACGTCGCTCGCGATGACATTGTCGTGGAAGGCGCCGGATGCAGGCCTGTCGACCTTCAGCGCTGCCTGCGACAGGTCGTCGAAGACGTTGTTATGGATATCGATATCGTCTCGAACATAACTGGCAGTGCCGGCAGCGCTGACCGCCACGCCCCATACGCCGTCATGGATATAATTGCCCGAGATATCATAGTCCCGCGTATCGCCCTGGTCACCGAGACCGATGGCGTAGGACCAGCTGTAACCGCCATATCCGGAAATGTCGTTGTCATGGATGGCGATATTCGTACCCGCCTGAGCGCTCACCCCGAAGCCGCCGCCAACCAGCGTATTGTCCTCGATCACCGCATTCACAGGCCGGACGAGTGTCAGCACGCCCTTTGGGGTACTGGCACCCGCCTGATCGAGAACATTGCCGCTGATCAGGATGTTGCTGCTGTCGTTCATCTGCACGGCGTCTGCCGCAGTGCCATGGGCGTTCGTAACGGTATTGTTGATGAGGGTGACGCCATTGATCTTCTCGATCCAGATGCCGTCGCCGTTCACGTCGTTGATCGTGCTGTTTTCGATGGTGATGTTCGAGCCGGTTCGGAAGGTGACGGAACCGGCCTTGCCCGCCAGGCCGGTGTGATCGACCTCGACATTGCGGACCGTCCAGTTCGAAACGCTGCCGCCATAGATGGCTGCACCGCCGGTATCCGAAATCTTGATGTTCTCGATAACGATGTTGGAGGCATAAAGGCTGTGAATGCCATCGCCGGGACTGTGGATGACGGGCGCATCCCCGACCCCGTAGCTGCCGATGGTGATCGGGGCGCTGACCGTGCCGGAATATTTGAGGTCGAGCTGGTCGTTGTATACGCTGCCGGCAGCGAGCAGCACACTGTCGCCGGGCTGCAGCTTCAAATTTTCGACTGCCCCGAAGGACGCAAAGGCCGAGTCCTCGCTCGTTCCGCTGTTGCTGTTGGCCCCTGTTGCCGAGTTCACATAATAGACTGTCATATCGCCGTGTTCTCGCATTGTCGCGCAGCCGTCTGGGGTCAGCTGCGATGAATGGATCGGATGCGGTCGGGGCGAAAGGCCATCAGACAATCTTCGATTGTCATGACGGCGGTAGACAGGCTGTGGCCTGCGATGTTCCCGAGAAGCCTGGCGGTGGCTGCATCCTCGACAATACAACTTAAGAGAAAATAGTCTATAAAATAACGACCGAAGGGTGAATGAACGGTAACGGATCGTTTTGCAATTAACGTTCGCGGATGGCCACCCTCGCCCTTCAAGCCTCTCAGGGGGCGCTTCAGGGTGAGGGTGGCCGTGTCCCCTACCCTCAGCTCAGCAAGCCATCCATATGAATGAAGACGGTCAGCGTGTCCGCGTCGCTATGGTGCGAGGTTCCATCGTCGATGCCGTATTTGAAAGACTCGCTCACATGTCCGCTATGGTCGTCGGGCAGCTTCGTGCCATCGAGCGTATAGGCATAGTTGCCTTCCCGGTCCACGTGGATGGAACCGTAGTCTCCGGTCAGCGTCAGCCCGTGCTTGCCGACGGCTTCGTCGCCAAAGCGGCGAAGCACCAGCGTGTCGTTGTCGGAGCTGTCGTTTTCCAGGAGGTTACCGCGATGGGCCTCGCCCGTATCGGTGAAGATCTTGAGATTGTCGTGGACGGCGACGACTGCCGGATCCGCGCCAGCGTCCGTAACTGCGGCAGCCTTGGTCTCGGTGCTTGCAAGCGCCGTCTCGACATTTGCGACCGTGTGATTGCTACTGACGGAAAAGGTGTGCGCGGCGACGATGGCAGGCGATATGGCGGTGGCCTTGACGCCGCTCTCGAGGGTATTGTTATAGAACGAGCCGGATGCCGGCCTGTCGACCTTCAGCGCCGCCTGGTTGATGTCGTCGAAGACATTGTCGTGGACCTTGATATTCTTGAGGGTGTAGCTGGTGCCGGTGGGGCCGCTGACGGCCACGCCCCAGGCGCCGTCGTGAATATGGTTGCCCGATATGTCGTAATCCCGCGCACTGCCCTGATCGCCGAGGCCGACGGCGAAGGACCAGCTGTAGCCGTGATATCCCGATATGTCGTTGTCGCGGATGGCGACGTTCTTGCCCGCAGGCGCGCTGATGCCGAAGCCGCCGCCGGTGAGCGTGTTATCGTCTACCACCGCATCCGTGGCCCGCACTAGCGCTATCACGCCCTTCGGGCTGTCGGCATGCGTCTGGTCGAGATGATTGCCCTTGATCAGAATATTGCTGCTGTCGTTGACCTGCACGGCATCGGCCGTCGAGCCATTGGCGCTGGTGACGGTATTGTTGAAAAGTTTGACGCCGCTGACCTTTTCGATCCAGAAGCCGTCGCCTTTGACATCCGATATCTTGCTGCCTTCAATCGTGACGTTCTTGCTGTTCCTGAAGGTGACGGCGCCGGCGTTTTCCGACATTCCCGACTTGGCGATCTCGACATTGCGGACCGTCCAGTTGGTGACATCGCCGCCATAAATGGCCGCACCGCCGGTGTTCGATATCTTCAGGTTCTCGATAACGATGTTCGACGCATAAAGACTGTGGATACCGTCGCCGCCGCTGTGGATGACAGGTGCGTTCCCCGTCCCGTAACTGCCGATCTTGATCGGCGCGCTCGCGCTGCCGGAATATTTGATATCGAACTGCTCGTTGAACACGCTGCCCTTGGCAAGAAGAACGCTGTCGCCGGCTTTCAGCGTCAAAGATTCCACTTTGGCTAAAGTCGCAAAAGCTGATTTCTCGCTCGTGCCGCTGTTCTGATTGGAGCCGATTGCTGAATTCACATAATAGGTTGTCATATCGCCGTGTTGCCCTGTTGGTCGGATCGCTATGAGCCGCGAGAATCGAATCGGGATCGGCCGATCCAATGCGGCGGGGGCAACCGGCCACGGCAAGAAGGCGACAAGATGTTGTCAATGCGGCAGCGAGACCGTTTTCGGCCCCTACTCCACAGACAATGGCAGGGGTTCGCTAAGGCATTGAAAGATGCAACTTATCCGAAAAATATCCGGTGGGTAATTGCATGAATCGGCGATTGTGGAGGGATGGAGCCAGGCAATAAAACGCGTGCCATGCCCTCCAAGGCAGGCTGCCCCTCTCCGAGGCACGACTTCACCCTCTCGCCCGCAAGGCTGCACTCAGCGGCAGCCGCGCAGCCGCCAGCGCCGGCAAGGCACCGCCGAGGATGCCGACCCCCAGCCCCAACAAACCCGCCGTCAAGATCACGTCGAGTGTCACATCGAGCTGGAAGGCTATTTTGGTGTTGTTGGCGCCCATCGTGCTCGCCTGCCAGCCGTTAAAGGCAAGGCGGGAGGCGAGGATGCCGATGGTGGCGCCAGCCACGGAGAGCAGCACCGCCTCGAACCAGGTAGCGGCGAAGGCAGGCAGGCGGGAAAAGCCGAGCAGGCGCAGCGTGGCGATCTCGACGCCCCGGTCGGAGACTGAGCTCATCATCGTGTTCAAGGCACCCGCCGCAGCCCCGATCGCCATCAGCAGCGCGATTGGCCAGCCGAACAAGCGGATCAGGCTCTCGGTGCGTTCGGCCTGCGCGGCATAGAGATCGGCCTCCGAGATGGCGGCGAGCGGCGTGCCCGGCATATCAGACAGGCGCTGGCGCAGCGCCGCCAACGCTATTGCGGGGTCGACGCCGGCAAGCTTCACGCGCAGGCTCTGCACCTGTCCCTGCCGGTCGAAGGCCGATTGAACCGCGTCCAGATCCGCCCAGATCTCGGATTCGAAGGCGCTGCCGCCGGCAGTGAAATGGCCGGCGACGGTCCAATCGACCGCGCCGAACCGTACCGTCTGGCCGACGCCAAAGCCGGGGAAAGCCTCTGCGATGCGGGCGCCGACGACGATCTCGCGCCCGCCCGTTGCAAACAGACGCCCCTGTGAAAGCCGGGCGCGGCCGCGCAGCTCGAGCCCTGTGGGGTCCATGCCCCGCAGCGACAGCGTCTGCTCGGCACCGTCGCGTCCCTTTACATCGATCGGCACGATGGTCTCGCGCGACAGCGCCAGCCCGCCGGCCTCGTCGCGCGCAATCCCTGTGTCGCCGCTCATGGCGGTCAGGCTGCGGATCGCATCGGCCGGCACGTCGGAACCGGTTTCCTGATTGGTGCCGCCGCCGAGGATGACCGCGATATCGGACGAGCCGGCGCCGGCCAGAGCCACCTCGAAACCGCGCGCCATCGCCAGAAACCCTGCCAGCACCGCCACCACAAGGGCGACAGACAACACCATCGACAGCGAAATCGCGAGCCGCCGCGGCAGGCTGCCGAGGTTGACTCTGATCATGAGAAAGGTCTGCTTGAGCGCTGATGACATTGGATTATCTCGCTCTGAAGGCGTTGCCGATCGGCAGACGCATGGCGTTAGCGGCCGGCAGCAGCCCGGTCAGCAGGCCAAGCCCGCCAACGATCGCCGCGGATTTCAGCAGCACCTCGCCGCTAAAGACGAGCCCGAATTCCGGTCCGATCGAGAGAGTCACGAGCTTGGCGACGAGGAGCCCACCCGCCCCGCCGATGGCGAAGATGAACAGCGTCTCGCCGAGAATGAGAGCCACGATCCGCCCGCGGGAAAAGCCGAGCGCCTTCATCACGCCGATCTCGAAGCGGCGCTCCCGGATGGCAAACAACATGGTGTTGACCGATATCATCAGGATGGTCACAAAAGCGGCGCCGACGACCAGGCTGACGATCAGCCCGACATCGGCGAACTGCCGGAGAAATGCTTCGAGGAACTGTTTTTCCGATTGTGTCCGGGTCTGCGCCGCCGAATTGGCAAAGAGCGCGTCGATGCGCGCCGCCAGCACGCCTGAGGCGATACCGTCGCGCGGGCGCACCACGAAGGCGTCGACCGTATCCCTGTCCCGCGCGCGGGCGGCATTGACCATGTCGTAGCGGGCAAGCATGAAATAGGTGTCGGTGCCGGCATCGGCGCCCTCGAATATGCCTGCGATGGTGAAGCTCCAGTTCCGGCTGCCGTCGGCCTTCGTGATCTGGCTGGTGACGCCGATGCGCTGGCCGACCGACCAGCCCTGCGCCTCAGCCAACGCCCTGCCGACGAGCACCCGGTCGCGACCCTCTTCCAGCGCCGCGATCAGCTCGGGCG
This sequence comes from Rhizobium phaseoli, assembly GCF_010668805.1. Classification (GTDB taxonomy): domain Bacteria; phylum Pseudomonadota; class Alphaproteobacteria; order Rhizobiales; family Rhizobiaceae; genus Rhizobium; species Rhizobium phaseoli_A. The sequence continues at coordinate 194,905 of NZ_WUFT01000011.1, forward strand.
TCAGCCCGAGTTCGGCACCATTGGCGGCGGCAATCGCCTTTGGATCGACCGCGCTGACGGCCACGACATTCTTCTCGACCTCGACGAAACCTCGCATGCGTGCCGTATAGGCGACGGCCGCGACATCTTCCTCCGCCGCGATCCGGTTGAGATAAGCAAAGGGCAGCGGCAGCCCTCGCCCCGATTTGTTGAACACGCCGAGCAGGTTGTCGCTGGCGCCGGCCGCCCCCTGGCTGCCGCTGACGAAACTCGCCGTTAATCCGTAGATCAGGAAGGCGATGCCGACCGAAAACATCACCAAAATGGCGCGCAACCGCTTGCGCCAGGCATTGCGCCGCATCAGCTGGAAAAAGGTCATCGGCTTTCCCCCTCGACGAATTCGCCCTTGTTGAGATGCAGCGTGCGCCGGGCAAAGGCGGCGGCCTCGGGATCGTGCGTGACCATGATGATGGTCTTCTGAAGCTCGCGATTGAGGAAACCCAGCATCTCGAGGATATCGTTGGCCGATTTCCGGTCAAGATCGCCGGTCGGCTCGTCACAGAGAATGAGGTCGGGATCCGCGACGATAGCACGGGCAATGCCGACGCGCTGCTGCTGCCCGCCCGACATGCTCGACGGAAACTGTCGCTGCCGCCCGGAAAGCCCGACAAGATCCATCACCGTATCGACGCGCGCCTGCCGCTCCTTACGCCCCAGCGGCTTCAAGAGCAGCGGCAGCTCGATATTCTCCGCCGCATTGAGCATCGGCAGCAGATTGTAGAACTGGAAGACGATGCCCATGCCGTGCGCCCGCCAGGCAGCTCTCGCCCCCTCGCCCATCTGCTCAAGATGGCTGCGTCCGATCCGGATCTCACCGGCGTCCGCACTGTCGATGCCGCCAAGCATATTCAGCAGCGTCGATTTCCCCGAACCCGACGGCCCCATCACCGCGACGAAATCGCCGCGCGGAATGGCAAGGTCGAGCCCCGAGAAAATCGGTATCGTCTCCGCCCCGATCCGGAACGCCTTCCTGACGCCGGCAAGCGCGATATAGGGGTCTTGAATGTCGCTCATGCTCTGCTCCTTGGTGGTTCGTTGTTTTGTGGCCGGTAACCGGTCGCCGCCCTCATCGTGAGGCGCGCGCGCCGAGAGCCGGAGCCTCGAAGGACGAGGGCGGGTGATGAGCATCCACACCCGCCGCCTCACCCACCACAAGCCGGATGCGCGCCGCCATGGCAGGCCTCATGCCGGGCGGTGGCGACGTCAGCGACAGGCGCAGCGTCACCGTCCCCTTTTCCCGCGAAATGACCGGCGCGATCTTCGACACCTTGATCGCAAAGGGCTGGCCGGGAAAGCCGTCGAGTACCGCCTCGCCTGACAGGCCCGGCCGCATCAGCGCGATATTGGCTTCGGCCACATCGGCATCGATGACCAGGCTCGCCGTATCGGTAATGACGAGCAGGCTCTCATCCTCCCGCACGCTGTCCTCGCGCGACAGCACCGTGTCGCCGATATGGGCATCGAGACGCGTGACGGTGCCGGCGATCGGCGCACGCACGGTCAACGCCTCCACCTGTTCTCGCGCCTTGTCGATCTCAAGCTCCGCCTTTTCGACATCCTGGCGTGCCTGCAGGGCGGCGTTCTCGGCCTTGTCGACAGCCGTTTTCGCCTCCTCCAACGCCTGCGCCGACATGGCATCGCGCCCGGCGAGCCGCTCGGTGCGTGCAAACGACGAGCGCGCCTGGACAAGTTCGATCGTCCTCGCATCAAGCGCCAGCGCCGCCACCCGCCCTGCTATCTCGGCGCCCTGAAGCGCAAATCGCGCGCCGGCATCGTCAAGTCGCACCAGCACCTGGCCCGCGACGACGCTGTCGCCTGCTGCGACCTCGACCGCGACGATCCGGCCCTCATATTTGGAAAAGACGGTGGCGATATCAGGGGCGACGACATAACCGGAGCCGGTGATTTCCCGCGTCGACGCGGACGCGCTCCTCTCCCCATCCTCGGTCGGAGTCCGCACGCCCTCAACAGCGGTACCGTCGCTGGCTCGCGCCTCCACCCGATCAGCAGATATCGCAAGGTCGCCGCCCGAAAACCCAGCAAGCACGGTCTGGATACGCTGCAGCGTCTCAGGTCCATTGAAAAGAACCGCCGCCAGCGATGCCGTCGCCGCAAGGAAGAACATTGCGCCAGGGGTCGTGCGCCGCCGAGCATGAGGCTTCGGCGGCTCCGTCTTGAAGGCCGCGGGCTCGATCGAAAGTGATCTGAGCTTGGCGGCAAGGTCTCGGTCATGTTCGGATGTCGTGTTCATTCCTGTAAACATCGCCGACCCGGCAGAAATCGCGACCTCGAACACGATCCAGGCGGTCCGCGATCGCGATTGTGTACCTGGCAGTGGCCGCTCTCGTCTTTCGAGGCCCCCTCAAAATGAGGGCGGAGGGAAAGTGCACCTTGTATCGCTGGGGAACGCGGCGCCCTGCCGCCGAGAGGCTAGCCGCAGGGCACAACAATTAGCCCTCATGGTGAGGAGGCCCGCAGGGCCGTCTCGAACCACGAGGGCGGGTGGCTGGCCACTACAGCCCATCCATTACCGAGGAAACACGGCCCTTCACCCCTTCCGCTGCCGCCACGCAACCGGCGTCATGTCCGTCACTCGGCGGAATTCGCGGTTGAAATTGGACTTGGTCTGGAAGCCGACCTCGAACATCACCTCGGTCACCGGTTTCTCGGTCGCGGCAAGCAGCCTGCAGGCCTCGGCGATCCTGTAGTCGTTGACATATTGCGAGACGTTCTTGTCCATTGCCCGGTTGATCGCCGCCGAAATCTGGCGCGCGGGAATGCCGGCCTTACGGGCCAGCCGGTCCAGATTGAGATTGGCATCGCGATAGAGTTTGCGGGTCTCCATCAGCACATCGACCGCAGCGATCGTCTCCTTATCCTCGCTCGTCTCCGGCCGCAGGGCTGTCTCCACCGTCTCGGCCGGCGCCCGGCTTCGGCTGGCGGCGGCGGCCGCGATACCGAGGATGGCGAGGACGGAGAGATTTCCGATACTGATCAGCGTCAGCGCGCGCTCGCTGTGTGCCGAGGTAAGGTCGAGGAAGACGAAAGTATCGACCGCGGCCGAGAGACACAGGGCGGCGGCCGTAAAGATGATCGCCCGATAGGCCGGCACCGCCCCTTCGAAGGGCGCCAGCCGCAACGCATCGGCGCCCGGGCGCATCAGAAGCAGGATGGCCAGGGCATACCCGACGAAAACAAGCACCAGCGCGATATCGATCGCATCCCGCCAGAAGGCTGTCAGAAGCAGGATGACGACGGCGGGCAAGGCATGCAGCGCAATCCGCACCGGCAGCGGCCGCCGGCTCGTCCTCACCAGCCTGGAAACGCCGGCATAGGCAAGCGGCGGCACCAACGCCGCGATCACCGGCGCGACCATCCCCACCGTCTGCACCCCATACCCCCAGCGCAGGCCGGAGAGCACCGATTGCAGCGCGGCGAGCAGGATCAGCGCCAGAAACGGTCGGTTTGGCGTCGCCTCCTCGTCCCGCCTGAGAACGGTGACGAAGAGGATAAGCAGCAGAAGGGCAACGGCAAAGGGAAGCGGAATAAACAGCATGGCCTGGCAGGATCGGAGTGACGAAAGACGTCCATCATTGCCGAGATCATCACCCGGCGCGACCTCGATCATGTTTTAGGACGCGTTTTAGGTGGGGATTTTAGACCGCCGCCTCTCCGCTTTCATCCGGTGCTCTTCAGGAATCCAGCCACGGCCGCCGCCTTGCTCCGTTCGGCAAAGGTGACGGCTGTGATCATCAGCGGTGTATCGTCATGCCATCCCTTATGAGATGGTGTTGACGAGGCCGCCTTCGGCCCGGAGTGCCGCGCCATTGGTAGCGGAGGAACGGGGGCTCGCGAGATAAGCGACCAGGCTTGCCACTTCCTCGGCCTCCACCATGCGCTGCAGGATCGAGGCGGAGCGTGAGGTCGCGAAGAATTCGGCCTCGATCTGCTTGATCGGCGCGGAAGGATCGCTCGCCTGGCTGCGCAGGAAGGCTTCGATGCCATCGGATCGGGTCGGTCCGGGCAGCACCGAATTGACGGTGACGTTGGTGCCGCGCGTCAACTGTGCCAATCCCCGTGAAATCGAAAGCTGCGCCGTCTTGGTGGTGGCGTAATGGATCATATCCTCTGGGATGGCGAGCGCGGATTCACTCGAGATGAAGATGATCCGGCCCCAGTTCCGCTCCAACATGCCGGGCAGATAGATGCGTGACAGGCGCACGCCGCTCATCACATTGACTTCGAAAAGATGGCTCCAGTCGGCGTCGCTGATGTCGTTGAATGCCTTGCTTTCATAGATGCCGAGATTGTTGACCAGGACATCGATGGAGGGCGCCGCCTTGGCGATCTCGGCCGCCCCCTCACCGGTACCGGCATCGGCCAAAATACCGCTGACGCCCTTGGCGCCCGATGCCGCTATATCGGCAATGGCAGCGTCGAGTTTACCCCGGTCGCGGCCGGTGATGATAACGCGTGCGCCTTCGGCTGCGAGCGCGCGGGCGATTTCCAGCCCGATGCCGGCGGTGCCGCCGGTGACGAGTGCAGTCCTGTCGGTCAGTTTCAAGTCCATGATGAGGTCTCCAAATTGCGTTCCCGACCAATTTATGATCTGAGAAGACAAAGAACTATTGCCTCAAATGGACATGCACCTGTGAACGAGGTTCCTCAATAATGCGCGTTCTGATGGAGCGTTCGGGCGAGATGGAAGTCTTTGCCCGTGTGGTCCAGGAGGGCGGCTTTTCGGCCGCAGCCCGCAGCCTCGAAATCACGCCGTCCGCTGTCAGCAAACTGATTGCACGGCTGGAAGCGCGGCTTGGAACGCGTCTGTTGCTGCGCACCACGCGCGCTCTGACGCTGACGGAGGAAGGCGAAGCCTATCATCGCGCAGCACTCAGAATCCTGCAGGATCTGAACGACGCCGATCAGGAAGCAGCGGGCGGCGCTGTTCGGGGCCGGCTGCGCGTCAGCGTCACAGTGCCCCTCGGAACAATGTTCGTCGCCCCCGCCATGCCTGATTTCGTCGCCCGCAACCCCGATCTCACCGTCGAGCTCAGCCTCACCGACGGCATCGTCGATCTGGTCGCCGAGAAGACCGACGTCGCCATTCGCATGGGAAACCTTCCCGATAGCGGCCTGATCGCCCGCAAGCTCGGCCAGTCCCGGCGCGTCGTCTGCGCCTCGCCATCCTACCTTGCGCTGAAGACGCGGCCGCAGATCCCGGCCGATCTCGAACACCACGATTGCCTGACCTTCAGCTTCCGCCGCGCCCGGCCGGCATGGCCTTTCCGCTGCGACGGCAAGGATAGCGAACAGCCGGTGTCCGGAAGCCTTGTGGTCAACAATGGCGAGACGATGAAGCAGATGGCGCTTGCCGGCGCTGGTATCGCCCGTCTCGGCCGGTTCCACGTTGCGGCCGAAATTGCCGAGGGAAGGCTTGTCGCCTTGCTGGAGGATTGCAACCCGGGCGACTTGGAATTGATTCACGCCGTCCACGTTGCCGGCGGCCCCATCCCCCATCGCGTTCGCGCCTTCATCGACCACATGGTCGAGACGCTGAGGGCCTCGCCGCTGCTGCATGCGGATTGATTGCTCGATGAGCGACAGTGTGACGCCGGGATGGAGCCGTTCGATCGCCCGAGCATCGCCTCTCCACGCGTGCGCCGACGAACCCCAGGATCAAAGGCGATCCAGGAACGCGAGCACGCGGGTGGTGAGGAGCCCAGTCGCGTCCGCGTCATAGGACGGCAGCGAACTGTCGGCGAAATAGTGCTGATCGCCGGAATAGAGGAAAAGCTCTGCGTCCTCGACCTTCGCCACGATCTCGCGGGCGGCGTCGATATCACCCTCGCCGACAAAGATCGGATCGTTGTCCATACCATGGATCTGGACCGCGACGCCGTCCGGCCAGGGTCCAAAAGCCCATTCGCCGCTGATCGGCAGGCAGGAGTAGAAAAACAAGGCCCCGCGGGCACCACGCCGTGTTTGTGCCAGCTTCTGCGCCGGCAGCACCCCGAAGGAGAACCCGGCATAGACCAGTTCCGGAGGCAGTTGGTCGGCGACCCGGACGCCGCGCTCCCTGATCGCGTCGAACCCGATCGCGCCAATATGAGCAAGCCCCTCCTCGATGCTATGGAATATACGCCCATCGAACAGATCAGGCGTGTGCACGATGTGGCCGGCCGCCCTGATCTCGTCGGCGAAGGCACGCACTCCAGGGGTCAGCCCCTGAGCGTGGTGAAACAGCAAGATCTCGGCCATATTTGCTTCCGGTTGAGATGCTCTACGTCTAGGGCGCGGCACCAAAGAAGGCGAGCCGGGTGAAGATCGTATAGTCCGCTTCCGATACCATCAGCGCGACGAAAACCAGCACAAGCACCGGCGGCAGCAGGATGGCGTAGACCAGCGCCAGCCGTTCCCAGGCCATGTGCATGAAGATGGCGACGATCAGCCCGGCCTTCAGCATCATGAACACAATGATCAGCGTCCACCTGAGATAGCTCTGGATGCCGAGATAATCGACCATGTAGGAACAGGCGCTGAGCACGAAAAGCAGGCCCCAGACGAAGAAATAGAGCCGGATCGGATGCTGCTGCCCGTGATCTTGTGCGTGCAGTGCTTGTGCATGCGGGCTTTGCCCGTGCGCCGTTGTCTCGTTCATGACGACCTCACCACAGATAAAAAAACGCGAAGATGAAGACCCAGACCAGGTCGACGAAGTGCCAGTAGAGGCCCATGATTTCGACGGCCTCGTAACGCCCTCTCCGGCTGGTGAAGAAGCCGCGCCGCTCTACGTCGAAATCACCCCGCCAGACCTTGCGGGCGGTAATGATGAGGAAGATGACGCCGATCGTCACGTGGGTGCCGTGAAAGCCGGTGATCATGAAGAATGTCGACCCGAACTGTGCTGCCCCCCACGGGTTCTCCCAGGGGCGCACGCCTTCGGTGATCAGCTTGGTCCATTCGAAAGCCTGCATGCCGACGAAACATGCCCCGAGAAGTGCCGTCAGCAGCATCAGCACCGCGGTCTTGTGGCGGTCGCGGCGATAGCCGAAATTGACCGCCATCGCCATGGTGCCGCTGCTCGAGATCAGCACGAAGGTCATGATGGCGATCAGGATCAGCGGAACATCCTGCCCGCCGATGTGGAGCGCAAAAACCTCGCTCGGATTGGGCCATGCGACCGGCGTCGACATGCGAGCGGTCATGTAGGCGATCAGAAAACAGCCGAAGACGAAGGTGTCGCTGAGCAGAAAGATCCACATCATCGCCTTGCCCCAGGACGCGGTCTTGAAGGCGCGCTGATCCGAGCTGAAATCGGCGGCGATACCGCGCAGGCCGGCCGGCCGGAGACCTGGCTCACCGTGCGTTTCGATAATCTGTGCCATCTGCAAACCTCCTGGTTCAGCCCCTATTTCAACAAGGTGCGGCAGAGATCGACGAAATCATTCGCCCAGCCGGCAAAAAGCGCGAAAAGCAGGAGCCAGACGGCGAGCATGAAATGCGAGTAGATCGCCGAAAGATCGACGCTGAGGCGCAGCCTTTCGGGCGCAACGTCGGTTGCGAATGCCTTGACCGTCGTGTGCGTGAGCACGGCAAGCCCGCCGAGGATATGCAATCCGTGCAGGCCGGTCAGCATGTAGAAGAAGCTGTTGGCGGGATTGTCGGCCAGTACGTAGCCGGCGGCCGTCAGTTCCCGCCAAGCCTGGATTTGTCCGACGAGGAAGAAGACCGCAAGCGCAAGTCCCGTCACAAGCGCCGGCCGCAAGGCTTCCATGCGGCCGTGCCGCGCTTCTCGTTTGGCCCACTGCAGCGCGGCGCTGCTCAAGGCAAGTGCTGCCGTGTTCACCCAGAGCAGGCGCGGAACCGGCATCCCCCACCAGTCCGCCGACGCCATGCGTATGAAATAGGCGCTGACGGCAAGGCTGAAGAGCGCGCCGACGACGCCGAGAAACACGAAGAGGCCGATCTTCACCGCCGGCACGGGTTGCCGATCGGCGCTATGATGATCCGGCAGTTGCATGGATCCGGTTTCCAGCCAAGGCTTCGATGTCAGCCGCTGCCCGGAAAGCCACCAGAAGATGATGGCGCCGATTGCGGCAAGGAAGACCAGGATGACGTTCATGCCGGGATCTCCCGTGTGACGCCGTCGCTTGCCGGCACATTTTGCGGAATGAAATCCTCGGCCGCCCCCGGCACGCTGTAATCATAGGCCCAGCGGTAGACGACAGGCAGATCCTTGCCCCAGTTGCCATGTGCCGGCGGCGTCTGCGGCGTCTGCCATTCGAGCGTCGTTGCCCGCCAGGGATTGCCGCCGGCTTCCCTGCCCCGAAAAAGGCTCCAGCCCAGATTGAACAGGAAGACCATCTGCCCGGCCCCGACGATCAGTGCCATGACGGTGATGAAGATGTTCAGCGTATGGGCCGAAGGAGGAACGAAGGCTGTCGCCCCCAGTTCGTAATAGCGGCGCGGCACGCCGAGCAGGCCGAGATAATGCATCGGGAAGAAGATCGCATAGGTGCCGAGGAAGGTGATCCAGAAGTGGATCTGGCCGAGCGCCTCGTTCAGCATGCGTCCCGTCACCTTCGGATACCAGTGATAGATCGCCCCGAAGATGACGAGGATCGGCGCCACACCCATGACCATGTGGAAATGCGCAACGACGAACATCGTATCCGACAGCGGCACGTCCACGACGACATTGCCAAGGAACAGACCGGTCAGGCCGCCATTGACGAAGGTAACGATGAAGGCGAGCGCAAAGAGCATCGGCAGGGTCAGGTGGATGTCGCCGCGCCACAGCGTCAGCACCCAGTTATAGACCTTGATCGCGGTGGGGACGGCGATGATCAGCGTCGTGGTGGCGAAGAAGAAGCCGAAGGCCGGGTTCATGCCGCTGACATACATGTGGTGCGCCCAGACGACGAAGCTGAGCGCGCCGATGATGACGATCGCCCAGACCATCATGCGATAGCCGAAGATGTTCTTGCGCGCATGCGTGCTGATCAGGTCCGAGACGATGCCGAAGGCAGGCAGTGCGACGATATAGACCTCCGGGTGCCCAAAGAACCAGAACAGGTGCTGGAACAGGATCGGGCTGCCGCCGCTATGCTGCAGCTGCGTACCCATTTCGACGATGGCGGGCATGAAGAAGCTGGTGCCGAGCACCCGGTCGAACAGCATCATGACGCAGGCGACGAAGAGAGCGGGAAAGGCGAGCAGCGCCATCACGGTGGCGGTGAAGATGCCCCAGACGGTGAGCGGCATCCGCATCAGCGTCATCCCCCGCGCCCGTCCCTGCAGCACGGTCACCACATAATTCAGGCCGCCCATGGTGAAGCCGATGATGAAGACGATCAGCGAGGAGAGCATCAGAAGGATGCCCCAGTCCTTGCCGCCGGGCGTGCCGGAGAGAACGGATTGCGGCGGATAAAGCGTCCATCCGGCCCCCGTCGGGCCGCCGGGCGCGAAAAAGCCGGCAACCAGGATCAGCACCGCAAGCAGATAGATCCAGTAGCTCAGCATATTCGCATACGGGAATACCATGTCGCGCGCGCCGACCATCAGCGGAATGAGGTAGTTGCCGAAGCCGCCGAGGAAGAGTGCAGTCAGAAGATAGATCACCATGATCATGCCGTGCATGGTGATGAACTGGTAATAATGATCGGCATCGATGAAGGAGAGAGCGCCGGGAAAGGCCAGCTGAATTCGCATCAGCCAGGAGAGCACCAGCGCCACCAGGCCGATCGAAATGGCGGTGATCGAATATTGCACGGCGATGACCTTGGCGTCCTGGCTGAACACATATTTGGTCCACCAGCTGTGCGGATGATAAAGCTCGACATCCTCGACTTCGGCGGAGGGGATGCTGCCGGATGGAATCTCGACCATGATCTCTCTTCCCTTTCCCCGATGCGGCCTCCGGCCGTCTTCCTTCGGTTCCCTGAACCGGCCTACGACCGCTTCGCCGCGTCAGTTTGCCGGCGGCGGCTCTCCCGATGACGCCGTCAGCTGGGTGAATGTCTGCTGCTGCCCGAGCCAGGTCTGGTAGTCCGCCTCGTCGTCGACGACGACGGTGCCGCGCATTTGCGGATGGCCGACGCCACAGAGTTCGGCGCAGAGGATCTCGAAAGTCCCTCTCCGCGTCGGCGTGAGCCAGAAATAGGTGATCATGCCGGGGATCATGTCCATCTTGGCGCGGAATTCGGGCACGTAGAAATCATGGAGCACATCGACGGATCGCAGCAATATGTGCACCGGCTTGCCGATCGGCAGATGCAACTCGCCGCCCTCGATGATGATATCGTCGAGGCCGCTTGCGTCGTTCTTGTCGAGGCCGAGCGGGTTCTCGGGGCTGACGTCGCGCGTCTCCGCGCGGCCGAGCTTTCCGTCCGCACCCGGCAGGCGGAAGCTCCACAGCCACTGCTGGCTGACGACCTCGACCGAAGCGGCATCGGCGGGCACCGTGATGAACTGGTTCCACACGATCAGGCCGGGCGCCAGCATCGCCGCGACGCCGACCGCCGTTCCTCCGGCCAGCAGCAATTCCAGCCGGCGGTTTTCAGGCTCATAATGCGCCCGGTTGCCTGGCTTGTGGCGGAAGCGGAACACGCAGTAGGCCATGAACGAAACCACCGCCACGAAAACGATGCCGGTGATCCAGAAGGTAATGACGAGGGTACTGTCGATATAGGTCCAGTTGGACGCGATCGGCGTCCACCACCACGGGCTCAGCACATGGAAGAGCACGGAGCCGACGACAATCAGGACGAGGATCAGCACGACAGCCATTTCCGCTCCTCCTCGAGCAGGTTGACCGTGAAACCGCATTCCGCAAAAAGTCCGTCTTTATTATCGCACAGATAGAAAATATCGGCAATTACGGCAATTTAGGCATGCGCCGTCGGCCGCGACCCGTCATTTGGAGTATTCCACCTCACTGGGAATATTGCTTGAGATAAGCGATGAGATCGGTGATCTCCTGGTCGTCCTTCAGGCCGACAAAGGCCATCTTCGTGCCCTTCACCTTCGCCCTCGGATTGTGCAGATAGTCGCGCAGCACCGTCTCGTCCCAGACGAGACCGCCTTCGCCGGCCGCCTTCATTGCGGCCGAATAGGCGAAATCGGGATGCGTCCCGGCCTTCCTGCCGAACAGCTCGTTCAGCGACGGACCGACCTTGTTGGTATCGGACTCGACGACATGACAGGTCGCGCATTTCTTGAAAACAGTGGCGCCAGCCGTCGCATCACCCTCCTGCGCCCCGGCATGACCGGGGAAAAGGGCAGTCACAGTTGCACCAATCAGCAGAACAACACGGTAATCCATGGCAAACCTCATCCTCCTCAAGGTCGCCGGCCACTCACACCCTCCATTATCTCTCGCGTGTGGGTGGTGGTTGTTATGCCTAGAAGCTTAATCCTTCGCGGATGCAAGTCAATCGCCTCACAGTTGGGGTCACCTGAACGCATATGAGATCAGGTGAACCCGGCGCGGACAACGGCCACTACACCCCGATCGAAAGCGCCTCCGTCACCGCCAAATCCGCCATGGCAAGTGCTGCCTCGCGAGTCCTGGCGGCGGCGATGAAGCGGCCGTTGTGGCAGAAGCTCGCGCCCTCTATGCCGCAAACCGCCTCCAGCTCTCCGTTGGCAAGACCGGCCCAGGCTGCCGGCAAATCGGCCCTGAGCTCGAAGCCCTCCTCGGCCCGGCGGATGCCGGTCACGCACCAATCCTTTTCGCGCGGGTGGACGACGAACAGCAGGTGATCGGCCCCCGCCTTGACGATGGCGGGACGGAACGGCATTCCCCTCGGCAACTCCAGAATGCGCCCCTGCCCCGCAGCCTCGATTGCCAGATGCACCATCGCCTCGGCCCGCAATTTTGCAGCACTCTGGGCGATCCTCGCCTCGACGAAACTGCGGGCAACGGCAAGTGCTGCGTGGAAGGCGCGATCGTCGGCCTCGGGTTCAGCTTCGTCGAAAACCGGTTTCAGCGTCTCCAGCAGCGCCGGCAGGGTCAAGCCCGCCAACGGTCCCGAGGGGCTGAGCGCGCCATTGTCGGTCAGATCGATCGGCAGCACGAAGCCGGCATCGAAAGAGCCGTGCACCGCCTCGACATGCGCTTCGGGAAGGCCGGAGGCTGCAAGATAATCACGACCGTAATGCTTCCAGATCAAGCCGAACGAGCTGTAGGGCTGGCCATCTTCGCGCGTCGGCGCGCCGCGCTGGTGGTGATCGAATATCCCCGTAGCAGGGTCATAGGCACCGCCGACATCATAGATGATGCGGCCTTGCCCCGGCGTGATCCATTCCGGCGCCCGGCTGCGAACGATGCGCGCCTGCGGAAAAAGCCGGGTCAGAATGACGCTCGACAGCAATTCATCGGCATGGAAGCCACCGGAATGGGTGACGAGGAAATCGGGGATCATGGGAGCTTTGCGCCTTGTCGTTCGCGGAGGGTCCGCTTGCGGGTCGGAACCAGATAGCCGTTGCCGGCGACGATCTCAACCCATGCTTGGCGCATTTCACTTCAGCGCCGCCCCGCCGCTCGCCACCCATTCGTACTCATTGGGTTTGCGAGCGACCACCGCGAAGCCGAGAACGAGTCACGGTCGATCTCCAGGATCACCGTTGCAGCCCTCGCAAAACTGCTTATTCTCCGGCGTCGAAATGTTCCTTTGCGAAAGCGAAAGAGGCGGCGCTTGCAAATTCCTCCGCAGTTTCATGTTGCCGAGACCGCGGGATGGCTGGTGAACCACCGGATGAACTCCGCCCTTCCCGGCTATCTCATGATCAGTTGCAAGACCGACACGACCGACCTTTCGGATTTGTCCGAAAAGGCGTTGGGCGAATTCGGCCCATTGCTTGCAAGAACGCAGAAGGCGCTGAAACAAGACCTGAATGCTCAGCGCGTCTATATCGGCCGATACGGGCACTCGCCCGGTTATCCGATCCATTTTCATGTCATCCCGATATATGACTGGGTGGAGGAGTTGTTCTGGAAGGACGGCCGGTATCGTCTGCTCGAGAATTTTGCAGAAGGACCGGGAGAAACCGCAACGGACGGCGCGGAACTGACGCTGTTCGTCTGGCGCGAGTTCTGTGAACGCGCAGTGCCGCCACCGGTCAGAGGGCCATCGGTCTCAGAGGTCATTACGTTATTGCGGGAGGTAATGCGGTTTCCGGCGCCTTGATTTCGTGCATGAAGTCAACCGCTTAAGGCAGCGCCGGTCCCGGCTGACTTGCAACAAGCGCACGGCCGGCCGCCGCGCCGGCATGAAAGCAGATAAGGCCGATCGCGGCCAGAGCATTGATCAGCAGGACATTCGCCATAACCGACGCCGAAAACGCTCCCTCGCCTGACGGAAGCACGGCCGTCGCGGCAAAGAGCACGCCTTCATAGGCAACGAAGCCGGCGATGAAGGCGCCAGCCGCGGCGACGCTGAGGCCGGCGGCAAGGCGAAGCACGCCGAGCGCTGCGGCCAGGGATGCGAATGCCGCAATACCGATCGCCAGACCCCAGGCATAGCTGTCCCAAGTCTGGGGATAGCCGAGCACGAGATAGCCGACCATCTGGTTGGCGAGCCAGGCCAGCAGAACCGCCGTCAGCGCCATGCGCCGGGGAAGAATGACCGCCGATACCGCCGCCAGGGCCACGAAGGGGGTGACGCAGGCAAAAACCAGGCTGAGAGCGACACTTGTACCTGAAATGATGACGACCCAGGCGACGGCGAAGCCGGGGATGACGGGGCGCAGGGGAAACTGATTTCGTTCGAGCATCTCGAAACTCCGTTCGACCGGGCGGGGCGCACGCGCGCGCCCCGAGAAATCATACGCCAGTCCATGAAAAAGGCCAGTGAGGTCATATCTCCTCGTAGCGATCGAAAGTCCCGGCCGTTCCTCAATCCATGACGTATTGGATATGATGCCGGCCATGCACGGCCGATTTCTGGACATGGGCGCGAACGCCGAACACCCGGCCGATCATCTCCTCCGTCAGCACATCCTCCGGCGCGCCCGAGGCGACGACCCCGCCCTTCTGAAGCACCGCCAGGCTGTCGCAGAACATCGCCGCCAGGTTGAGATCGTGCAGCGCGACGATGCAGGTGATGCCGAGCTTCGAGATCAGCTGGAGAATGTCGAGCTGGTGCTGGATATCGAGATGGTTGGTCGGCTCGTCGAGCAGCAGCTCGCTCGGCGCCTGCGCCAGAGATCGCGCAATATGGACACGCTGGCGCTCGCCGCCCGACAGCGTCTGCCAGAGCTGGCCCGCCCTCGCCTGCATGTCGAGCCGCACCACGTCGCGCACGGTCAGCTGGGTATCGGTCGTCGACTGCTGCTCGACGAAGGCGATGCGCCGGGCAAGGGCAGCGCGCGACAGCGAAGCGATATCGTCGTCGCCCAGCCGGATGACGCCGCTGCGGACCTTGCGCAGCCGGCAGATCAGCCTCAGCAGGCTCGATTTGCCGGACCCGTTCGGCCCGAGCAGACCGAGCACCTTGCCCTTTGTCACCGTCAGGCTGACACCGTTGACGATGACCGTGTCGCCGGCGGAAAAACTCACCGCGTCGATGGTAATGCTCATGCGCTTCTCCGCACGCGATAGAGGATGACGGCGAAGGCCGGCGCGCCGAAGAGCGCCGTGACGACGCCGATAGGCAGGACCTGCTGCGGGATGATGATACGCGAGACGATATCAGCGCCGACCATGTAGATCGCGCCACCGAGCGCTGTTGCCGGCAGCAGCCGCCGATGGCCCGGCCCGACGAGGAAGCGGGCCGCATGCGGAATGACCAGGCCGACGAAGCCGATCGAGCCCACCACGCTGACGACGCTTGCCGTCATCGCCGCCGTCAGGGCGAACAGCAGGATCTGGACACGGCGCACGGCAATGCCGAGCGAGGCGGCCGCATCCGCGCCGAAGGCGAAGGCATCGAGCGCCCTGACATGGGCCATGCAGATGACGAAACCCGCAAGCGCGATCGGCACCGAGAGATAGACATCCGGCCAGCGCACGCCGCTGAGCGAACCCAGAAGCCAGAACAGGATGCCGCGCGCCTGCTCGGCATTCGCCGACGTCGTGACGATGTAGGAGGTCAGCGCATTGAAGAGCTGCGAGCCGGCGACGCCGCACAGGATGATGCGCTCGCCGGTTCCCCCCACACCTGTCGCCAGGAAGCCCACCAGCAGAAAGGCGATGACCGCGCCGATAAAGGCGCCGCTCGACAGGCCGAAAACACCGTAGCCGAGGCCGAGGATCATCACGCAGACGGCTCCGGTCGAGGCGCCGGCGGAGATGCCGAGTACATAGGGTTCGGCCAGCGGATTGCGCAGCAGCGCCTGCAGGACGGCGCCGCAGAGCGAGAGCGACGCGCCGGCGCTGGCCGCAACCAGCGCCCGGCTCAGACGATAATCCCAGACGATGCCCTGGTGGATGCGGCTGAGCTCGAACTGCGTGCCGAACAGCCGGTTGGAGACCGCCTCCGCCGTCGTCGCCAGCGGGATCGCGATCTCGCCGATCGAAACGGCAAGGCTGATCATCAGTCCGAGAAGGAGAAGGGCTGAAATGGTGAGCGCGGCAAGCGCCCACCATCCTTGTTGCCTGACCGACACTGCCTTCACTGCGACAGGCCGAAGGATTTGATGCCGTTCGCCAAGGTCTCGATGCCGTCGATCGTGCGGATCGTCGGGTTCATCGATTGCGCGTCCATCATCACGAAGTGCTTGTTCCTGACGGCATCGAGTTCCTTGGTCACGGGGTCGTTCTCGAGAAAATCGATCTTGACCTTCGGATCGTCGGCGGCGTAGCGGCGCCGGTCCATGGTGGCGAGCACGATGACGGCCGGGTTCGCCTGGGCGATGGTTTCCCAGCCGACCAGCGGCCATTCCTCTTCGGTCGTGACGACATTCCTGGCGCCGATCGCCTTCAGGATATAGGCAGGCGCGCTGTTCTTGCCGGCGATGAAGGCATCGCCGTTGACTTCCTTGCTGGAGAACCAGAAGACGATAGGCAGGCTCTTGCCCGATGCGCCCGATATCGATGCGACGGCATCCGCCTCGCGCTTCTTCAACTTGGAAATCAGCGCATCGCCGCGCTCCTTCACGTCGAAGATCTCCGAGAGCTCGGCGATCTCACGGTAGACCAGCTCCATCGTGAACAGCTCCTTGCGCACACCGTCGCCGCCATCGGTGTTGACCTTGGCGACGCAATCGGCCGGCGCGAGATAGGTATTGATCTCGAGATCCTCGAACTGCTCCCGCTTGCCGACGGAGCCCTGTGCGCCGACATGCCATTCGAACTCGGCCGCCACCAGGTCGGGCTCCTGTCCGACGACGGATTCGAAGCTCGGATCATTGTCGGCGAGACGCTTTATCTTGCTGTTGGCCTCGGCATATTGCGGCAGGACCGGACCGACCCAGACGGCCGTGCCGGCGATCTTCTCGGCAAGGCCGAGCGAGAAGAGAATTTCGGTCATGCCCTGGCCGATCGAAACGATCTTCGATGGCGCTTTCTGGAACGTCACCTGCTCACCGCAATTGGTGATGGTCAAGGGATATTGGGTGGCGGCAAGGCCGGGTACCGCAAGGCCGATCAGCCCGAAGGCAAATGTCATGGTGGCGAGAATCTGGCGCATGAAAACCTCGATTGAAGGAAAAAAGCACGGTTATGCCGCACGCGCGGCCGAAGGCACGCTGACGCGCGCTAGCCGCACGAGGTCCAATCGAGACGGATGCATGCCGAAATTCGGCGAAGGTTCAGAAGGTCAATCATGTCTGTTCCTTGTCCGGGCATCCCCGCCCGGTTAATTGGATCGTGATTGACGGCAGGTCTCCTGGCTTGCGGATATCCGTCTTTCATCCGCCTTCCCGCGATATTCGCAGTGGCGGGGCCATAAGCCCTTCAGACATGGCCGGTCGCTGGCCACAGCTGAGATGATCGACAATCCGCTTACAGTTGCGGGGGCAGCCACGGTCTCGGTCCCTACTGGGTCGTCCTCACCGTGTTCCCTATTAATCCCCTTGGAGTCATCTTCAGGGAACCGTCGCCCCCAGTTACGTTGCCGGCCCGCGCGACGTCAATGATTATTGCGGAGGATTGAGTTTGGGTGGGTGAAAAATGGAGATGGAACGTGGGAGGGCTGGTGGCCGGCGTGATGCCAGCATCCTCGCCTCCTCAGGATAAGGCTCTCTTCAGCGTTGGCGCCGCTTTCTCCCGTTCCGGGGCGCGGCATCCGCCCACGTCCCTCATGCTGAGGTGCGCAGCCCGAGAGGGCGAAGCCTCGAAGCACGCCGCAACGCTGCTCCTTGCTACAGACGCATCCAGCTCTGCAAATGGAGCACCCGCCTCGTCCTTCGAGGCTTCGGCCAATGGCCTACACACCTCAGGATGAGGCTCTCTTGGGCGCCGCCGCCGCATCCCTCAAAGCTGGCCATGAGGGCGCGGCACCCTCCGACCTCCCTCATGCTGAGGCGCGCAGCCCGCAAGGGCGAAGCCTCGGAGCACGCGCCGCAGCGCTGCTCCCTGCGTTCCTACAACGCATCCAGCGGAATCTTCAGATAGCGCCGGCCGTTCTCCTCGGGCTCGGGCAGCCGCCCGCCACGGATGTTGACCTGCAGCGCGTGCAGCATCAGCTTCGGCTTCGGCAGCGTACGGTCGCGCGCCTGGCGCAGCGCCACAAAGCCGGCCTCTTCGATGCCCGATATATGCGGATTGGCGCCCTTCTGGGCGGTCACCGTGCTTTCCCAGCGGGGATGGCGACCGCCAGGCTGATAGTCGTGGCCGGAAAAGAGCCGGGTCTCCTCGGGCAGCGACAGGATGGCCTGGATCGAGTGCCAGAGGGCGCTGGCGCTGCCGCCGGGAAAATCAGTGCGCGCCGTGCCGGAATCCGGGGTGAATACGGTGTCGTGCACGAAGGCGGCGTCGCCGATGACATAGGTCACCGAGGCAAGCGTATGGCCGGGCGAGAACATCACGTGGGCTTTGAGCCCGCCGATTTCAAAGGTGTCGCCATCGGCAAACAGCCGGTCCCATTGCGAGCCGTCGGTTTCAAGTGCCGGCCAGTTGTAGATTTCCTTCCAGAGCACCTGGACCTCGGTGACATGGGCGCCGATCGCCGTCGGCGCGCCGGTCCTTCCTTTGAGGTAGTGGGCGGCGGAGAAATGGTCGGCATGCGGGTGCGTATCGAGGATCCACTCGACCGTCAGCCCTTCGCTGTCGATATGCGCGAGGATGGCGTCGGCATTGGTCGTTCCCGTCGCACCCGACATCTCGTCGAAATCGAGCACCGGGTCGATGATGGCGCAGCGTTTCGTGACCGGGTCTGAAACGACATATTGCACACTGCAGGTGCGGGGTTCGAAGAAGGCCTTCACGACAGCCGCCTGCCCTGCCCGCTTTTCCAGCCAGCGCCGTGCGCCGGCAAGATCGAAGCCGAGGTTGTGACCGAAGGCCTCGACGTCCCCGGGCTGCATCCGCCCGTCGAGCACCTCTCCGAGCGCATAGAGCGTCAGCGCCCGGGTGCCGCTCTTGCAATGAGCGACGACCGGCCCCTTCGCTTGCATCATCGCCCTCTGGAAGGCGCGGATATCGGCCTCGGTGATCTCGGCCCCTTTCACCGGCACGAAGCTGTAGGCGAGCCCCGCAGCGGCGGCAGAAGCCTTTTCCGCCGCATCGCCCGGCTGCCCCGGCTCCTCGCCATCCGGCCGGGCATTGATGACGCCCGCAAAACCGTCTGCCGCAAAAGCAGCAAAACCGGCGGCATCGGGCTGCCCCGCCACCGATATCAGCTCATTGACCCTTACGGATGTCATCGAAGCCCCCGCGCTGCCTGCCTCGGCAGTATCGCATGTATATCGGTACAATCTCACAAGTATATTGCCGAGCGCAAGAATAGTCGCTTGGCGCCGCCCCCGCGCCTGCGACCAGCCCGCGGACTGACGACATCGCCGGAGACGCTGCCGCCCCCTCCCGGCCCGGCTCGTCACAGTCAAAACGACAGCGTCGCCGCACCTTGCCTGATCTCGGCATGCATGGCACTGGCGCCGACGATGACGACGCCATCGAGCATGTCTTCCTGCGTATAGCCGCGCGAGGTCACGCAGGGCGGGCAGGCCCAGATCGTGCCGCCGCGCTGTTGAAAATTCTCGATCAGCGTTGAGAGGGGATCGAGCGGCGGCACATGCGTCATCCGCTGGCCACCCTTGCGCACAAGGTCGATTGCGGTGCTGGTGAGGGAGACCGAGACCTTCAGCCCGGCGGTGATGCCGCCATTGGCAATGGTGAAGGCGACGGAAGACAGTTCGGATTGGATGCCCTTGGTAACAAGCACGACCAGTTTGTCGCTTGGCGTTTGCATAGTAATCTCCTGTTGAAGTGACCTATTCACCATAGGAGGGTGCGCGGGACGCGTATTTGGCCGGAATGCGTGAAGTCTTGTCCGAAAATCCAGACGCGGCGGGTGTCGCGCGCGACGACGTGCTGTCGGCACTGCTGTCGACGATCCGCCTTTCGGGATCGCTGCAGTTCTGCTTCATGCCGACGGGCGACTGGCAGACCGATGCCGCGCCGTCGCTTGCAAATCTTGCGGCCAGGTCCTCGGGCACGATGCCGTTTCACATCGTCGTTGCAGGCAACTGCTGGCTGAAAACCGAAGGTGAAGAGACCGATCTGGAGACGGGTGACGTGCTGGTCTTTCCGTTCGGCACCGGGCATCAGCTCGGCGCCGGAAGAGACGGCATGCTGGTGCTGCCGACCCGCGACCTGCCGCCGAAGCCGTGGCGCGAGATCCCTGTGCTTCGTTATGGCGAGGAGACGCAAGGGGTACGGCTGCTCTGCGGCTATCTGCAGTGGGACGGGTTGAACTTCGCGCCTTTGCGCCAGGCGCTGCCCAAGCTGATCCATCTCAGAACGCGGGCCGCCAATGACGGCGACTGGCTGCGCGCCACCATCCGCCAGATGGTCGACGAGGTCGATCGACCGCGCGCCGGCGGTGTCTCGATGCTGCCGCGGCTGACCGAAATCATCTTCATCGAAATCCTCCGCCATCAGATCATAATGGCCGAGCCGCGCTCGGTCGGCTGGCTGGCGGCGCTGGCCGACCCGGGGCTTTCGCGCTGTCTCTCCCGCATTCACGACGATCCCAGGCGCAACTGGTCGCTGGAGGATCTGTCCGCCCCCTCCGGCCTGTCGCGCAGCGCACTTGCCGACCGCTTCCAGGCGATGCTCTCGACCTCACCGATCCGCTATATCAGGGATTGGCGGCTCTACCTCGCAAGTGTGGCGCTCGCCACCTCAAGCCAGCCGATCGCAGCGATCGCCGACGACGCAGGCTACGCCACCGAAGCCGCCTTCAACCGCGCCTTCTCCCGCGCCTTCGCCACCCCACCGGCCGCCTGGCGGGTGATCGCGCGGGAATAGCGTGTGAGGCGCCTGGCATCAGGTCGGACGGCTTTCTGCGCCTCTCAGGATTGGCCGGCCTTTTGAGCGGCTGAAAAACCTTTCCGCAGAGCCTGCGCCTCACCCTTGCGACGCCGGCTCGTTGAGCATCGCTTCGATATTGTATCCGTCGGGATCGAGAACGAAGCAGGCATAATAGTTCTCTTCATATTCCGGCCGCGGGCCGGGCGCGCCATTGTCCTGGGCGCCTGCTTCGAGCGCGGCCCGATAAAACGCCTCGACCTCCGACCTGCTCCGAACCCGGAAGGCAACGTGCAAGCGGGTCAGAGGCGGCTTGTCGTCAGTGTGCTGGATTTCGAGGAGGCTGCCACCGACATCGAAAGCCCAGAAAACGCCTTCCTTCCGGAAGGTGCGGCGATAGGCCAGAGGGTCGAAAGCGCGTTCATAGAATACCCTGCTCTTTTCAAGGTCACTGACGCAATGGTGACATGATCGATCATGCCGTGCATCCCTATCGTTCAAGCATCCCATGATAGTCGAATCCGCGCGGCGAAAAACAAACAAAAACCAACTCCGATATCCAATACCGCCGACCGCCATCAACTCTTTCTGACCGCTCGACATCGGCAACGATATCGGCCTAAGGTCCCGGCGCGATAGACTGGATAACGCTCGCAAATGCCTTACGGGATCAGCCTCAAATGTCTGAACGAGACCGCATCGCCGGTTTTCAAACTCTGGGATGAAGCCGCGGCATTCGAAGAGACGGCTTCGATGCGGGCTTTGGGTTATCCTCCGCACCTCACCCTCGGAGTTTATCAGGCGTTTGATGCAGATCGATTGGGCGAGGCGCTTGACAGTGTTTTCCGCACGCACTCCACCGTAACCGTAGCTTTTTCGGGCATCGGCTATTTTCAGAACGAGTTCCTCGTTCTATGGGCACGCCCGATCCCAGACGACGCTCTTCTCCAACTGCACGCGACTCTCCATCGAAAGATCGATCCCACCTTCTGTCATGAGCATTATCGACCCGGCAATTGGGCGCCTCGCTGCACCATTGCAGCGAAAGTGCCGAAGGCGAAATCAGTGGCCGCGATCAAATGGGCGAACGAAAACAGCATGCAGTTCTCGGTAAATTTCGATGCCGCCGATTGTGTCCGATTTCCGCCTGTGGAGATATTGAGCGAGATCAGATTGGCGCCGCGATGATGCTGTCGGCGCTAGGCTATATCGGAGGCCTGACGGTTCGATGTCAGTCGCATAATCCACTGCTGCGACTGACATTTCAAACCGTGCTCCCAAGTCGCTAGACGCGTCCCTCTCCGCCAACATCGGCTGACGCGGCAAACAGCGCGGCGCCAACCTCGCCGGACAGCAGCATCTCGTTGCGCGCCCGCCCCGCCCCGATCGTCGGCAGGCGATCGGCGAGTTCGACAACGCGGCAGTCGAACAGAACAGGCTTGTTCACCGCGATCATCTCCGTAATCGCATCGTCGAGTTCGGCCGGCCTCTCACAGCGAATGCCGTGTCCGCCATAGGCTTCGGCAAGTTTTACGAAATCCGGGTTTCCGTGCTGCCTTTGCCGAGCCGTTCCCTGATCGCCGCCGTTGAGAATGAAGATCTTGATCGGTGCGTTGTGCTGCACGGCGGCCGACATTTCCTTCATCGTCACCTGCACGGAGGCATCGCCGGCTATGTCGATGACAAGGCTGTTGGGATTGGCGATCTGCACGCCGAGGGCGGCGGGCAGCCCGTATCCCATCGTCCCCAGGCCGCCTGAAGTCACCCAGCGGTTCGGTCGCTCGAAGTCATAAGATTGCGCCGCCCATATCTGATGCCGGCCGACCTCCGTCGTGATGTAGGTATCCCGATGCTTCGTCAGTTCATAAAGCCTCTCGATGGCATATTGCGGCATGATGACGTCGTCGCGCTTCGCATAGGAAAACGATCGGCGCGCCCGCCAGCCGGCAATCGCGCTCCACCACTCGGTCAGCCGCGCCCGGTCCGGCGCCTGCGGCAGCGCCCGCCACAGGCGAACGAGCTCGGCCAGCACACCCGCGGCATCGCCCCGGATGGCGATATCGGCGCGCACAGTCTTGTTGAGCGAGGAAGCATCGATATCGATCTGGATCTTCCGGGAATTCGGTGAGAAACCATCGACGCCGGCGACGAGCCCGCCATCGAAGCGCGCCCCGATGCAGAGCATGAGGTCGCAGTCATGCATTGCCATATTGGCCTCATGGGAGCCGTGAAGCCCGGCCATCTTCAGCCAGTTCGGGCTGGAAGCCGGATAGGCGCCGAGCCCCATCAGCGTCGACGTGACGGGAAAGCCGGTGAGATCGACCAGTTCACGCAGCAGTTTTGACGCTTCAAGACCGGAATTGATGACGCCGCCGCCCGCGCAAATAATCGGCTTACGTGCCGTCGCCATCAGAGCGGTCGCAGCCTCGATCTCGCTGATGTCGCTTAGGCGGTCCGGCTGATAGCTCGTCCTCGGGGCGACTGCCTCAGGCGGTGTATAATTTCCGCTCGCAAACAGCACATCCTTCGGCATGTCGACCAGAACGGGGCCGGGCCGGCCTGATCCGGCGATGCGAAAGGCTTCATGGATGGCCGCCGCCAGATCATTGACGTCGCCGACCAGCCGATTGTGTTTCGTGCAGGCGCGGGTCATGCCGACAGTATCGCATTCCTGAAAGGCATCGGACCCGATCAGCGACGTCGGCACCTGGCCGGACAGGCAAACGAGCGGCACGGAATCCATCAAGGCATCCTGAAGGGGCGTGATCGCGTTGGTGACGCCTGGACCCGAGGTCACCAGCATGACGCCGACCTTGCCCGTCGAGCGGGCATATCCCTCGGCGGCATGGCCGGCTCCCTGTTCATGGCGAACCAGAATATGGCTGATGTCTTCCTGCTGGAAAAGCTCGTCGTAGATCGGCAGCACCGCAGCACCCGGATAGCCGAATATATGCTCGACGCCATTGTCTCTCAGCGCCTGGAGAACGATTTCCGCGCCGGTCATCTGCGCGCGCGGGGTGTCGATGGAATGACGGGATCTCATGGTTCCGTTCCTTGATCAGTGTGATGATGTGTGGAAAGTCCGACGAGGCCCGCGCCCAAATTCAGCGCATAAAAAAAGGCCCCGTCAGGAGCCTGCTTACCGCGCATGGGTGCTTTCGCTGGATGGTTACACCATCCTGCCCATGCGCCCGATCACCACTGCCAGAACCAATGCGATTTTCATAGCGGCACAGCTAAAGGCAAATCGGCTCGTCGTCAATGCTTCCGAAGGAGACGAAACCGCCCGCGCGAGAAGGCGGGCGGTTCATCGTCCGGCATCCGGGCTATGCCGGGATGTTCAAGATCAGTTCTGGCCCTGCAGGCGGTCCATCACCTGGAGCAGGAGGTCGGCGCAGGCCTTCATCGGTTCGTCCTCGGCGCATTTCAGATCGATCCGGGTGTCGCCATCCTCGATCCGGAAATGCGCAGCCTTGGACGGCGGCGGCGGTGGCGGGCGATGACCGCGGAAACCCCTGTCGTCGCGAAAACCCATGTCGCCTCTCGAACCATGCCACCGGTCATCGGGGCGATCGCCCGGCCGCGCATCCGGCCCACCCGTCATCGGCTCGTTATCACCAGAAGCAGACGGAGGCGGTGGCGGTGGTGGTGAGGCCGGGTCGGTCGCCACGGGCGGAGCTCCGGCGGGTGGCGGGGCGGGCGGTTGTTGGGCGAAGGCAGTGCCGGCCAGTGCGGCAAGAGCAAGGCCTGATAGGAGAAGTCTTTGCATGGGAATTGTTCCTTTGCGGGAATTTAGAAGCACGTTTGTAAACACCGCAACGCGGCTTTGGTTCACGGCCCGTCAAGGCCTGTGATCGAAATCCTCAAACGGTCGATGCGGCTGACCTTTCGGCGGGCGCAGCGCTTCGGTTCGTCCGTCCTGGCGAACGATGTAGCTCGCATGCACGAAGCCATCGTCGAAGCGCCCCTGCACGGTGACGGCCTCGTCTCGGGTGACGAGAGCGCCACCCTCGCCGGCTCAGCCTGTTTCAACAAGCGCCTTGCCGCTATCGTCCTGCAGCACGAACTTGTTGCCGTAGATCTCGGCGACCTTGCCCTTGATCGTGACGAGGCTCGATCCCGGCATGGCCGAAATCGCCACCGGCGCCAGCGGCGCCATCTCTGGCATAGGACGCATCATTTTCACCGCGCCCGCACCCCCGGCAGCACCGATGACAAGCGCCACGGCGGCAGCAATGACGGGAATCGCCAGCCGTCGCCGACGCTGTCCTGGCGAGACGGGCGTGGCTGCGCCCTCGGTATGCACGTTGTCCTGGTCTTCATTCGGCATATATCTGCTCCTTGCGTCAGTCGTGGTCGCACTCTAGCCGCTCCACCCCGTCGCCCGCCTGAACCTCTCCGTTCAGATTGAGTTAAGCTCGGCCCGATAGTTTTGGTCCGTCCCCAAAGATGCCCGGCCCCGATGAAAGCCCTGCACCATGCGCGTACTGCTCGTCGAAGATGACGAAGACCTGAGCGGCCGGATCGCCTCCGTGCTGCGATCGGAAAACTTCGTCGTCGACATATCGCGCAACGGCGAGGACGCTCTCCATGCGGGGCTGACCGAACTCTTCGATGTCGCTGTGCTTGATCTCGGCTTGCCGAAGATCGATGGCGTCAGCGTGCTGAAGGGCTGGCGCGAGGGCAGCCGCAACCTGCCGGTTCTGGTGCTGACGGCGCGCGACGGCTGGCCGGACAAGGTCGCAAGCTTCAAGGCCGGCGCCGATGATTTCCTCGCCAAACCCTTCAAGGTGGAAGAACTGGTGTTGCGCCTGCGCGCCCTGGTGCGCCGGGCGGCCGGCCACGCGGCCGCGCGGCTGACCTGCGGCGCGCTGGTCTTCGATGCCCAGCTCGGCACCTTCGAACTCGACGGCCTGCCGCTGAAGTTGACGGCGCTGGAATGGCGGGTGCTCTCCTGCCTGATGCTGCGCAAGGAGATGATCGTTGACCGGCGGGAGCTGACCGAGCGCGTCTATGACGGGGATGCCGAGGTCGACTCCAATTCTATCGAAGTCATCATCGCCCGGCTGCGCAAGAAGCTCGGGGGCGACCGCATCGAGACGGTGCGCGGCCGCGGCTATATGCTGACGGCGGCAGCGGCGCTATGAAGGCTCCGTTGTTCAAGCCGAGATCGATCGCCGGCCGGCTGCTGATGTTCTCGGGCATCTTCGTGACGCTGGCGCTCGCTGTGGCCGCCATCGTGCTCTGGCTGGCGCTGAAGACTGTGGTGCGCGAGCAGGTCGACCAGCGTCTCGACACCCAGATCGGCGCCCTTGCCGGCGCCGTGACACACGACGCGGAAAGAAAAATCGCCCTATCGGCGCCGCTCGATGCGCCGCCTTTCGATCGTCCCTCCTCGGGCTGGTACTGGCAGATCGACGCCGGAGAACAGCGCCTGACCTCCCGCTCACTGATGAACGGCACGATAGACGCGCCGCCGCCACGGCAGGATCTGCGTCATATGCTGATGGGCATGCCGACATCCGGCACGGGCGGCGATCGTGGAAGAGGGCCGCTCTACCTTCGCCAGGCCGTGCGCAGCATCGACGGCATGACGCTGACGATCACCGCGACGGCGCCGATGATCGCCCTCGTCGGCCCGGCGCTTCGCGCTCTCTTCTGGCTGGTTCCCTGCATGCTGCTGCTCGGGTTGGTGCTGATGGCGGGCACCCTCTGGCAGATCCGCTTTGGCTTGCGGCCGCTGACATCCATGGCGACCAATATCGATGCCATCAACCGGGGAGAACGCGCCCGCCTGCCCGAGGAAGCGAGCGCCGAGCTTGCGCCGCTGTCGCTGGAAACCAATGCGCTTCTGGCGGCCAATGAGGAGAGGCTCGCGGCAACGCGCATGCAGTTCGCAAACCTCGCCCATGGCCTCAAGACCCCGGTGGCGAGCCTGCTGCTGGCGCTCGACGATAAAAACGATCCCAAAGGCGCATTGCGCAGCCTGGCCGCCCGGATCGACAACAGGATCAAGCATCACCTCGCCGCCGCCCGCCGGGTGATGGCCTCGTCGAACAATGTTGCCAGCACCGACATGGCGGCATCGCTCGCCGATCTCTACCGGGCGATCGGCCAGATCCATGCCGAGCGCAGGATTGCCTTCGACAGCGACATCCCCCGGGGCCTGCGGGTCGCCTGCGACGAAAGCGATGTCGAGGAAATGCTCGGAAACCTTATCGATAACGCTTTCAGTTGGGCTGCCTCGCGCGTCACCATCCGCGCCCGGCGCGACGGCCCGATCGCCCGCATCACCATCGAGGACGACGGCCCGGGCATCCCCGCCGACCGTCTCGCCGCCGTGCTGCTGCCGGGCGTGCGGGAGGACGAACGCGTCCCTGGCAATGGTTTTGGGCTGAGCATCGTGAACGAGTTGGCGGGGCTTTATGGCGGGTCGCTGGCGCTCGAGGCTGGGGCGGTAGGGTTGGTGTGCATATTGTGTTTGCCGGTGGCGGTGGGAGTGGCGGGGTAAGATCGAGGTGGAAAATTGAGCGCCTCAGAAGCATAATTGTCGGTTATCGACATGATGCTCCCGCCCTCAAAGCCGCGACCAGCCCCTCTTTACCGATCGCCGCCGTTGTCGGCGAGACGTCTTTCGCCTCGCCTCTGCCTTGTTGGACGGCTATCCTAAGCGACGATTCGCTATCCGCGACGAGGGCGTGGCGTGAACGAAGCATCAAAGGAGAGCGCGATGACGGACGCCAAGGGCGGCATTTCGGGACTGCGGCCGCACATTACTGTGATCGGCGTCGGTGGTGGTGGTGGTAATGCGATCAACAATATGATCGCGGAAAACCTGGCAGGCGTCGAATTCGTCGCCGCAAACACGGATGCTCAGGTGCTCGCCACCTCCAAGGCGACGCGCCGTATCCAGCTCGGCGCCAATGTGACCGAGGGTCTCGGCGCCGGTTCCCTGCCGGAGGTCGGTCATGCGGCTGCCGAGGAATCGATCGATGAGATCATGGATCATCTGGCCGGGTCGCACATGTGTTTCGTCACCGCCGGCATGGGCGGCGGAACAGGCACGGGAGCAGCACCCGTCATCGCCCGAGCCGCGCGTGCCGCCGGCATCCTGACGGTCGGCGTCGTCACCAAACCCTTTACCTTCGAAGGCAACCGCCGCATGAGAATGGCAGAGATCGGCATCGAGGCGCTTCGCCAGGCCGCCGATACGGTCATCGTCATCCCCAACCAGAACCTCTTCCGCATCGCCGATGCGAAAACCACTTTCGCCGACGCCTTCATGACGGCCGACCGCGTGCTCTATGCCGGCGTTGGCTGCATCACCGATCTCATCGTCAAGGAAGGCCTGATCAACCTCGATTTTGCCGACGTGAAGTCGGTCATGCGCGGCATGGGCCGCGCCATGATGGGCACTGGCGAAGCTTCCGGTGAAAGCCGCGCGATGAAGGCGGCGGAAGCGGCAATTGCCAACCCGCTTCTCGACGATATCTCGATGAAGGGCGCCAGGGGCGTGCTGATCTCAATCTCCGGCGGTTCGGATATGACGCTGTTCGAAGTCGACGAAGCGGCAAGCCGCATTCGCGACGAAGTGCAGGAAGACGCCGACATCGTCGTCGGCGCCATCTTCGACCGCAGCCTCGACGGCAGGTTCCGCGTCTCGGTCGTGGCGACCGGCCTGGAAGGCAGCGCCATGCCCGCCTCCGCCTCTCAGCCAGCCGCAGAGCAGATCCAGACGCGCACGCTGCAGTAGCGCCGCCGTATCGTGGCTAAACGTCTGACCGGGCTGAAACCCGGTCAGACGAAGAGCATGTCCGAGACATCCCAAACACGGAGATTTCGATGGTCTGCCTGTTTGGGATGTAGAGATCATCTGCTGCGAAATCACAGACAACGTTCGAGATGAATCGTCTCCGCTTGAGAGAGCCTCGAAGGACGAGGCATGCGTGCCGGCGCTCAGTGCTTGCAAGAAGCAACACTGCGGCGCGTGCTTCGAGGCTCCGCCCTCACGGGCTGCGCACCTCAAGCATGAGGGACGTTGGTGGATGCCGCGCCCGCAATATCGGTAGTCGGAGGATGACGCCAACGCTCAAGAGAGCCTCATCCTGAAATGTGCAGGCCGAAGGCTGGAGCCTCGAAGGACGAGGCGGGTGCGCTGGCATCAGTCCCGCGCTTAAGTATTCTCATCCTACCACCCGCCTGATCTTCTCCGCATCCGCTGCCGTCGCCGGATTATAAACCACCATGCTGAGATCCGGCCGCCCGTCCACCTGGAAGGCCGAATACTCGAAAGAGAGCAGCCCAAGCACCGGGTGCTTGATGTGTTTGGCGCCCTCGCCGTGGGTCCGCACATCGTTGTCACGCCACATGGCCAGGAATTCCGGGCTCTTACGGCAGAGTTCGTCGACCAGCGGCTCGACCTCGGCCGCGGCACCCGCGCGGGCCGCGTCCACCCGGAAGGCTGCGACGACGAAGCGGGCGACGCTTTCCCAGTCGTACTGGGCGGCACGCACGCGTGGATCGAGGAAGATGAAGCGCAGCACGTTGCGCTCTTCGGGCGGCAGCGCGCCGTAATCAGTGAGCAGCACGGTTGCCGCCCGGTTCCAGGCAATCACGTCCCAGATGGCGTTGCGGATCAGCGCCGGGCTCGGGTCCAGTGCATCGAGCACGCCCTGCAGCCTGGGCGTCACCCCCTCTTGCCTGCGGTAGCGCACTTCGGGCGGGCGGCCGAGGCCGATGAGAAACAGATGCTCGCGCTCGACATCGGTCAGCATCAGCGCCCGCGAGATCCGGTTGAGCACATCGGCGGACGGCGCCCCGCCGCGCCCCTGCTCCAGCCAAGTATACCAGGTCGGGCTGATATTGGCGCGGTTTGCCACCTCCTCGCGGCGCAGGCCGGGCGTGCGGCGGCGATCGCCGGCAAACCCGAAGGCGGCCGGATCGAGCTTAGCCCGGCGATCCTTGAGATAGGCGCCCAGCCGGTTTTCAGAGGTGACGAATTCACTCATCCTGTTAGCCAACATACTATGATAAAGTCACTACTTTACCAGGATACAGCAGCGTTCGATATCTGTCTCCATCGAAAACGGAGATATCGACATGCGCGTATTCGTCACCGGAGCCACAGGCTGGGTCGGCTCGGCCGTCGTCAGCGAAATGATCGCTGGCGGCCATCAAGTGCTTGGCCTCACCCGCTCAGAAAAGGGGGCTGAAGAATTGTTGGCCGCCGGCGCTGCGGTCCATCGCGGCACGCTCGAGGATGTGGAGAGCCTGAAGCGGGGCGCGACCGAGGCCGACGGCGTGATCCACACGGGATTCAACCATGATTTCTCGAAATTCGCTGAAAACTGCGCCCTCGACCGGCGCGCCATCGAGGCGCTCGGCGAAGCGCTTCAAGGCTCCAGCCGCCCCCTGCTGGTCACCGCAGGCCTCGGCCATGCGCCCGGCCGCTTCGGCACCGAAAAGGACCCGCCCATGCCGACCACCGAGACCTATCCCCGCGCCTCCGAAATCACCGCAGTATCGCTTGTGGCGCGCGGCTTACGCGCCTCCACCGTCCGGCTTCCGCCTTCGGTGCACGGCCATGGCGACCACGGCTTCGTGCCGATCCTGATCGACTTCGCCCGGCGAACAGGTGTTTCGGCCTATATCGGCGAAGGTCAGAACCGCTGGCCGGCGGTGCACAGGCTCGATGCCGCCCGCCTCTATCGGCTGGCGCTGGAGCGCGGCGCGGTGGGCGGCCCCTTCCTGGCCGTTGCCGAAGAGGGAGTGTCATTCAGGCAGATCGCCGAGGTCATCAGCCGGCGGCTCGACGTGCCCGCCGTCTCGCTGTCGCGGGAAGAGGCGGCAGAGCATTTCGGCTGGTTTGCGATGTTCGCCGGCTTCGACGTGCCCACTTCCAGCGAACATACCCGCGCGCTGCTGGGCTGGCAGCCAACCCAGCCCGGCCTTATCGCCGATATCGACCATCCGGCCTATTTCGGAGGGTAAGGTCGCCGCGATATCGAAAAGCCGTACGCTGGGTCCGCCGGGGCACTTTCCTTCGAGGCATCACCCTGGGAGTTGCGTGCCGCAGGCTGAGGAGCGTTGTGGGATGCCACATATGCGGCGTTGGTGCGCGCCAGTGCTCCCAAGAGCCTCGTCGTGAGTCTCCCCGCCGGGGCCTGAGAGGAAATGGGCGGGTGATCGGGAGGATGCCGCCAACCAGGGTCTCCGCCAAACGCTTCGGCAGAAATGACCTTAGCCTACCGCATCCGGCCCTCGTTCATATTGGCAGGATCGTAGTTGATGTCCCAATCCTTGGGCTTCTTCTTGCCGGGCGGATTCTTGTTTACCGTGGCATCCTCGGAGCCAGTGATAACGGTCGGCTTGGCGCTAGCCACACCGCTGCTTTTCCTGTCCGCTTGTGATTTGGCGAATTGGCCGGCCGCGTCTTTCTCGGGATTGGCCATCTCATTCACCCTTCTGTTTCATGGCGTCGCCGAAATCCTTGGTTTCAGGGTCGCGGTTGTTTTCGCCGTGCGCGTCGCGATCGCGGTCGGGATCATCCTTAGCTTTTAAATAGCCGCGCGGCGTATTTCCTTTCGGACCTTCCCAGCGGGGAGACTGGTCGGTAGTGCCGGGTGCGCCGTCCTTGGGTGTCGTCATGCCCATCGTCTTTCTCCTTGGGTTTGAACAGAGAAAACCGAACAGAACCGGAAGTGTTCCCGGAAAGCTGATCGTATCGCGGCGAGCTCAGTCAGACGGTGTCGTCGACCGGTAACGACAGCGCCAAGGCCAGAGCGAACGATGGGAGCAATTGAGGGCACATGAAGCGCCTCTGCGGCCGGCGGAGCCTGGTGGAACACGCCGCCACGCTGTTGCCTGCATTCTTCACACGACCGCGCACCCGCCTCACCCTTCGAAGCCCCTTATGGGGCCGCTTAGGGTGAGGCGCTCCTACGTGTCGACGCCAGCTTGGGCGCTCCCGACCGGCCGCTCGAATGAGCTATTCCCGTATATCAGGCTCGACGACCCTGGCGAGGTTCTTCAGCGACTCCTGCCAGCCGAGATAGCAAGCCTCAGGCGGTATCACATCCGGTACGCCTGCCTGGGTAATATCCACCTCGGTACCAACCGACACTTTCTTCAGCGTCACGGTCACTTCCATTTCGCCCGGCAGGTTGGGGTCGTCGAACTTGTCGGTGTAGCGAACGCGTTGGCCTGGGACGAGTTCGCGGAATTCGCCGCCGAAAGCATGGCTGTGGCCGGTCGTGAAGTTGCGGAAAGACAT
This sequence comes from Rhizobium phaseoli, assembly GCF_010668805.1. Lineage (GTDB taxonomy): Bacteria > Pseudomonadota > Alphaproteobacteria > Rhizobiales > Rhizobiaceae > Rhizobium > Rhizobium phaseoli_A. The sequence goes on from NZ_WUFT01000011.1 coordinate 226,629, forward strand.
TCTGAACGTGCCGCCGACGCTCGGCTCCAGGTGATGCACGGTGCAAAGGAAGCCGTTCGGCGGAAGCCACTTGGCAAGCGCGTCCGCTTCGATGAATGCGCGATAAATCTTCTCCGGTGTGGTCGCCAGAACGCGGTGCAGGCGAATGGTATTCGGCATGTTCGTGATCCTTTTAGATGGACGGAATGGACGAGCTAAGGACGGATAAGGTTTAGCCGATCCGACACGGGATCGATCTTTTCTTCAAGAAAGATCGCTGGAAGCCGAACCTCCCCTTAACCCGGCATGCCTTCGAACTGTGGAAGGTGAAGCGGCGTTGCCCAGGCAAGCCGCCGTTTGATAAACATCTCGACGCCCGGCTGTATCAACTCGGGTCGGTCCAGGCTGCCGAGGGTGACGAAGACGAGGCCGGGGAAGCTCTCGAGATTGCTGCTGAACAACCTCGCGCCGCAATCCGGGCAGAAATTGCGATCGAGACCCTTGCCGGAATCGGCGATATAATGAAACGCCTTCGGGCTGCCGGCAGTCACGGTGAAATCGTCCTGCGGCACGGCAAAAAAGGTGGCGGCCTCGCCGCCCGAGGCCTTCTTGCAATCCAGGCAATGGCAGTCGGCGACGAAGGTCGGATCGGTATCGAAGGCGAACTGCACCGCGCCGCAGGCGCATTTTCCCTTATATTTCCGGCTCATGCCAGGCACCTTTCGTCTGGTGTTGAAATGCCCAAGGCCGCCTGCGGGCGTCAGCCTGCCGCGTGCTTGGCGAGCGCTTCGAGCAGAAGGCGGGCGGGTTCTGTCCGTTAATCAGCAGCCCGTCCTGGACGACATGCACGGCCCAGTCCTCGATCGCCGAAAACTTCGCCCCCCTGCGCTTTCCTTCGGTCCGGCCGGAGGACAAACCTTCCGCGTCCGGTTTACGGTGAAATACGGCCTGCAATCTTATGTTGAACTGGAAAAATCATAGATCGGTCGCCGCTGCGACACAAGTCGGAGCTGTCCAAATACCATCTGTGAGAATTGAAGCGAAGATGTCAGAAGAGAAGATCTGACGCGCAGAGATCAACGAGGGCGCAAGGAACCTGGAATGTGAGCAAGCCGAATTATCGGGACATCGCCCGCCATGCCGGCGTGGGAACCGCAACGGTCGAGCGGGTGCTGAACGGCCGTGGGGGTGTACGTCCCGAACTTGTGGAGAAGGTCATATCCGCCGCACGTCGCCTGGATTATCCGCGCAAGCTTCCCGAGACCCATCGCGGCCTGCTCAGGATAGAAGTGCTGATGGTTCGTCCGGAGACGAGCTTCTACCGTCGCCTTTCCCATGCTTTCGAGAGAATCGTCGCCACCCTCGACCCTATGGTCGTCGTGCACCGCAGCTTCACCGACGAGATGAACGCCGAGGGAATTGCGCGACGCATCCTGTCCACCGACCTTTCGCGGGCCGGGCTGATCCTTGCCGTGCCGAGCAGCCCGGTGATTGGTGCTGCGGTGGAAAAGGTAAATGCGCAAGGCCTGCCGGTCGTCCATGTCGTCACCCGCGCGTCCGAACGCGTCGGAGAATTCATCGGCATCGACAATCACGCTGCCGGCAGGACGGCCGCGCTCTACATCAGCCGAATGGCTCCGCGGGCCGGGCCTGTCGTTGCAATCTGCCACCCTATCTATCAGGTGCATCGCGATCGGATCCGCGGTTTTTCCGATTACTTTCGTGATTATCCCGGCGCCTCCAGCTTCGAATGGCTGGGATTTGGCGGCGATGAGGAGCGTCTCAGCGCCGATCTCCTGTGGTCGGCGCTGGAAACCTATCCCGGCCTTGCCGGGCTCTACAATGCCGGCGGCGCCAACGCCGCGCTGATCGACGTGCTTCGCCGGCATCCGCGCGGCCGCGACGTTTTCTTCGTCGGGCACGAATTGACCGACTACACCCGAGCGGCGCTGCAGGACGGCATCATGGATGTGGTGCTGGACCAGGCGCCCGAGGCGCAGGCGCGGCGCGCGCTCGATCTCGTTTTGAACAGGATAGGCTTGACCGATATCAAACCGGACCAGACACCGATCCGTTTCATCACTATCACCAAGGAAGGGCTTTGATCTAATCAGATCAAGGAAGGCTTCGGCATTCACCAGCGCGCCTGCTATTTTCCAGTCAGCACAGATATGTGGGCGACGCGGAAACAGCCGGCGTGGCTGAAGGAGATGCCAATGGATGATCTGAAATTCGGCAAGCGCAACAAGCGCGGCGACTGGGCGCCGGACCGGCATGTGGAGACCGCGCCGCTTTTCGTCTTTCCGCCGCGACTGATGGTGGTCCTGAAATGGCTGCCGCATTATTTCCTTCCCTGGAACCTGATTTTTGCGGCCTCTGCGCTCGCCTACTGGGCCTGGATCATTCCGCCCGTGGAGACGATGACATCGCTCAGGATTGGGTGGATCGCCTGGCTCTATGCGGTGAACGCCGTCGCGGTCTTCCTGTTCTACGGCGCCTTCGAACTGCATCTCTACGTGTTGAAGCGGCAGGAAAACCGCTTCAAGTACAACGGCAAGTTCCCGGCCGACCACAGGAGCAACGCCTTCTGGTTCGAACGCCAGAACCTCGACAATATTCTTCGCACCTTCCTGTCAGGCGTGACGATCTGGACCGCCGTCGAGGTCGGCATGCTCTGGGCCTATGCCAATGGCTACGCGCCGTGGCTGAGTTTTGCGGAAAATCCATGGACGCTGGCACTCGTGGCGCTTGTGGTGCCGATCATTCATGAGTTCCACTTTTTCTGCATACACCGGCTGATCCACACGCCCCTCCTCTACAAATGGGTGCACTCGGTCCACCACAATTCGGTGAACCCTTCGCCCTGGTCGTCGCTGTCCATGCATCCGATCGAGCATCTGCTCTATTTCGGCACGGCGTTCTACCATCTGCTCCTGCCCTCCAACCCGATCATCATGCTCTACCAGCTGCATTATGCAGGTTTCGGGGCAATTCCCGGCCATGTCGGCTTCGACAAGGTCGAGATCAGCAAGGAGAGGCTGGTCTATAGCCACGCTTATGCCCATTACCTCCACCACAAATATTTCGAGGTGAACTATGGCGACGCGCTGATCCCGCTCGATAAGTGGTTCGGCACCTGGCACGACGGCTCGCCCGAAGGCGAGGCGCAGATGCAGGAACGCTACCGCAGGCGCAAGGAAAAACTCGCAGCCCGCAAGGCCCGCCTGGAAGTCGGGGGGGCCGCCGAATGACCTGGGTTTCAGCTGGCAAACTCGACGATATCGAACAGGAAGGCGCCATCCGCTTCGACCATGGCGGACGCACCTACGCGATCTACCGTGGTCCGGATGACAGCGTCTACTGCACCGCCGGCCTCTGCACCCACGAGGCGATCCATCTCGCCGACGGATTGGTCATGGATTTCGAGGTGGAATGTCCAAAACATTCCGGCGCCTTCGACTATCGCACCGGCGAGGCCATCAGGCTTCCAGCCTGCGAGAACCTGAAAACCTATCCGGCAGAGGTGATCGACGGAGAGGTTCGCGTCGCCCTCGGCTAGCATGTCGCCCCGAAGTGCGCAGCGGTTCCGGGATAGAGACATGCATAAAAACAATGACTAAGGCGTGTCGCATGAATCAAAATCTGATGCGACCGATCCTCCCCGCCGGCGTCGCCGCAGCCGCTCTTTCTATGGAGAAAACATGAACGGTATCGTCATCATCGGTGCGGGCGAATCCGGCACCCGGGCGGCCTTTGCCCTGCGCGAAGCAGGCTATTGCGGGTCCGTCACGCTGATCGGAGCCGAGCCGCATCTGCCCTATGAACGGCCTCCCTTGTCGAAGACCGTCAACGGTGCGGTGCAGATGAAGCTGATCTGCGCGGCAGACGCGCTGGAAGCGGCCGGCATTGCCTATCTCAAGGGCCTGTCGGCTTCAAAGCTCGATACCGGCGCCGGAACGGTTGGTTTGAGCGACGGGCGGGTGCTGCACTACGAAAAGCTGCTTCTGGCCACCGGCGCGCGGCCGAGACGGCTCACCTGCCCCGGTGCAGCGCATGCATTCGGCTTCCGCACCCACGCCGACGCCGAAGCGATCTTCTCCCGTGTTGCGCCGGGCAGCAACGTGGCGATCATCGGCGCCGGCCTGATCGGGATGGAACTTGCAGCGGTGCTCCGCAGAAAGGGCGTTGCGGTCAGCGTGATCGAAGCCGCACCGAGACCTTTGGGCCGCGCCGTCCCTGCCCGCTTTGCCGAAAGGCTGCACACCAGACATGCTGCGGAAGGGGTGCGCTTTTACCTCGACCGGGGCGTTGCGGCGATCAGTGATGACGGCGTCATCCTGACCGATGGCAGCCTCGTGCATGCCGATCTCGTCGTCAGCGCCATCGGCGTCCTGCCTGACATTGCTTTGGCGGAAGCAGCGGGACTGGCGACAGGCAACGGCATCCTGACGGACACCTGTCTTCGCACCAGTGCGCCGAACGTTTTCGCCGCAGGCGATTGCGCCGCGGTGGCTGAGCCCAGCGGCGGACATGTTCGCTATGAAAGCTGGCGGAACGCCAGGACGCAGGCCGAAACCGCGGCGCGAAACATGACCGGAGCCGCCGAGACCTTCCGCGCCCTCCCCTGGTTTTGGTCCGACCAGTATGATCTTGGCCTCCAGGTGGCGGGACTGCCGCAGCCCGCACATCAGATCGTCCTGCGCTCTGTCGCGGAGGGCGAGCTCGAATTTTATCTCGACGATGGCCGCCTGGTGGCAGCCGCGGGCCTTGGCATCGGCAATGGCCTGGCCAGGGACATCAAGCTCGCCGAGATGCTGATTGCCGCAAATATCAGCCCGGAGCCCGCAACATTGTCCGACCCAGGCGTAAACCTCAAAACCCTTCTAAAGAGCGCAAGGGCCGCGTGATGCAGAAGCTGCTGATCTTCCAGTCGCTCTGGGCCATGGAGCGCCGGCATACCGATGGGTTCGAGCGCACACTCGACGAAAACATCGCGATGATCTCCGAGGCGGGCTTCGACGGCATCAGCGCGCATTATACCAACCGCCTGGATGTCGTTGCCCTGAACGAGACCATCCGGGGCACCGGCTTGAAGATTGAGGGCATCTGCTTTCCTCGCTGTGTCGAAGATCTGCGTCTGCCGCTGGAACTGGCCTCGGAGTTTCCGGTCAGTCACATCAATCTGCAACCCGATATCCGCCCGCGCCGCATCGATGCCTGCCTGCCGCTTCTCGATGGCTGGATGCGGCTCGCCGAAGATGCCGGCATTCCCGTGTTCATCGCATCGCGACAGGATGACCGCGGACCTGTTCTTTACGCTGGATTTGCTGGATCGGCGTCCCGAGCTACCGCTCCTGGCTGACCTGTCGCATTTCCTGGTCAGCCGCGAATTCGCCTTTCCGGTCAATGAGGAGAACCACGCTCTGATCCGGCGCATCCTGCAGAACGCCCATGCCTTTCACGGCCGGGTCGCATCGAGCGAGCAGGTGCAGATCGAAATCTCCTTCCCGCATCACCGGCCCTGGGTCGATCTCTTCCTCGAGTGGTGGGAGTACGGTTTTCGCAACTGGCGATCACGCGCCGCCGATGACGCCGAGCTGGTCTTTATCTGTGAGTTGGGTCCCAAACCCTATGCGATCACCGACAGAGGCGGCAACGACCAGACCGACCGGTGGGCGGAGGCCCTGATGCTTCGGCAGATGGTGCGTGAGCTGTGGGCTGCCACTGCCTGAATTCCCCTACATCGGCCTCCCAATCGTCGAAATCCGCCTGATAGATCAGTGTAGTGTGACCTCACACGGCAGGCGTGTCGGCGAAGGTTTTTGGGATTGTGAATCAGGTATGCCTAATGTAAATCTTGACGTGCACAAGTTGTGCAGCAGTTAATTTGCTACGATATCTGGTTAAGGACATTCGACTGGGAGAGGCTTGAAGATGCGGAAAATTCGTGCGGCCAGCCCGGCCCTCGGACAAACACAGTCAAAAGCTTCGAGTTCGATCGACCGGCTTTTGTTCTTTGACCGCGATTTCAATCCCATCGAGAATTTGCTGGGCAATGAGCTGCCTGCTTCCGTCAAACCGGCAGCGTCGCTTTGGGAGCATTTTCCAGAGCTGGACAAATCGGCGGTTATGCTCGCTTTCCGCTCATTGGATGACAGTGGCCAGCCTTTGCGGATATCGGGCGATCTTGGCAGGCCTGGGTCGCAGGGGCTGACGATCTATCGGATCGGCGATCTGTTTGCCGTGGTTCGGTCCGAGGAGCTTGTTGACGATGAGCGCGCAACGCTTTTGCATCTGGCGACCCACGATCCGCTGACGGGACTTCCGAACCGACGCCAATTCAGCGAGGACCTCACGGAAATGCTGCGGGAGACCGCAGGCTCGAACGAGACCCTATCCCTGATGCAGCTCGACCTTGACGATTTCAAGCCCGTGAACGACACGCTTGGGCATCCGGCTGGCGACAAGGTTCTCCAAATTGCTGCACGGCGTATTCAAGACTGCCTGACCGGTGATGACAGAGCCTATCGACTGGCTGGCGACGAATTCACCGTCATTTCCATGGGGTTGGGACAGCCGGCCAAAGCGCACCGGCTAGCAGAAGTTCTGGTTGCTGCATTCAAGAAACCCTTCACGATCGATGGCATCACGGTCTTTGTCGGCGCCAGCATCGGCATATCAACCGCTCCGCCTGATGGAACCAATCCGGAGCAGCTTATGAAGGCGTCAGACCTTGCCCTCTACGCCGCGAAGAAAGAGGGGCGCGGTCGAGCAACCGCGTTTGATGCCTCGATGCTTGAGTCGCTGGAGCAACGCGAACTGCTGCGCCGCAGCCTGCGCATGGCCTTGATCCAACAGCAATTCTCTGTCGAATACCAACCCATCGCCGAGGGCGGCTGCGTTATCGGCTTTGAAGCATTGCTGAGATGGAACCATCCGCTGCTTGGAAAAATTCCACCGGCGGCATTTATTCCGATGGCCGAAGCCGATGGCATGATGCCTGATATAGGCGCGTGGGTTTTGGAGCAGGCATGCCGCGAGGCGATGAACTGGCCAGAGAATTATGTCGTCGCCGTCAATTTGTCGGCGGCTGAATTTCTGACCAGCGGCCTCACGGATCGGATCTCGCAGACGCTCGACCTGGTCGGATTCCCGCCCGAGCGTCTGGAGCTTGAGATAACGGAAAGTGTCCTGCTTGAGCGGACCGTCAACAATATCGACACGCTGAACACTCTCAACGTGCTGGGGATACGGATCTCGCTGGATGATTTCGGGACGGAATATTCTTCCCTGAGCTATCTGAAGACCTTCCCTTTCGACACGATCAAAATCGACAAGTACTTTATCACCGATCTGGAAAGCGATCCGAAAAGCCAGACGATCGTCCGCTGCATCGTGAACCTCGCACATGGTCTCGACATGCAGGTGACGGCCGAAGGGGTCGAGACGCCAGGTCAGGCGGAATGGTTGCACAGTGTCGGCTGCGACAGGCTTCAAGGCTATCTGGTGAGCAGGCCGCTTCCGGTCGAGGCGATCAGTGAGTTCATCACCCGGGTGGAAACATCCGTAAGCCACGCACTGCCATGTTAGGCAACCGATTTTTGCCGTGTTTTGAGAGGGCATGCATCAACCCTAGGCTCCAGGCAAGCTGATGGAGGCTGTATTGGAAAAGGAAGCATCACGCTTCGATGACCCTGCATTGGCGCCGATGGCATCGCTGGAACTGGACGTTGCGATGTTCAAATCTCGATGGCAGTTTTGCGACAGGATTACCGAATATCTCTCAGACATTCTCGGCCAGGGCCACAGCGATCCGGCTCGATATTCGAATTTTCTTTCCGTCGCGGCCAACGAGCTCATTGAACTTGCTTTCCGTTCGACGGGCGAGCCGGGAAGGATCAGCTTCAGTCTCTATCGGAGCGCAACGTTCAACCGGCTGAGGATTGCGTTTGCCTGCGAGGAGGCATTTGGCCGTGAGCACGCGGGTGCGAGATCCAGTGCACGCCAACCTGTCGCGGATGCCGGGTCCGACTTGGTCATGAAGTCCGATGGGACGATTTTGCTCAGAGATTTGGCAACCCTATTCCGGGCCGCGATCCGAATTGAGAAAGACGGTGCGCAGGGGATTCAAATCATTGCGGATTTCCCTTCGGCCGAGGACTTCCAATGAACCTGCTTGCCCACCCCTTCACCGTCCGTTTTGATCCGACAAATCAGGAGCTGTTGCTGTCTGGCAAGATGCGGCCCGAAAGTGCAACCGAGATTGCCGATGCCCTCAAGCTGGTGCGGCAGAGTTTGGAAAAATACAGCGGCGTCGTTTACCTGAACGTCAAACGGCTGACGCACATCAACATGACGGCTTTCTCAGCCCTGTCCGATATACTGACGGCAAGCTGCCTGACCAGGCCGGAACGGAGAATTGTGATCATCACCTCCAGCGTGGTGGCCTGGTCTACCTCGTTGTTCCAGACGTTGGCGGCATCGCAACCAAACCTGTCGGTTGAAGTCTACGATTCATCCTTTTACCCGGGCCAAAGCTTCGTCGAGGATGAGACTTTCATTCCCATTCTCCGCACCCAGACGAAAATGACATGGAGGCACGAGCGCGAACTGCTGCCGCGCCACGGTTTGCGCAACGGCCTTGCCATGGCGGATATCTGTTGCGGAATTGGTGATTTCGCCGCCTTGGTTCAACGGGAATTCAAACCGGCGCGCCTTGTCGCGCTCGATCATTCCGTACGAAGCCTCGACTATGCTCGCAGGGTCGCTGCCGACTTCGATCTGCAGGGGATAGAGTATACCTATGGTGACGCGTCCCAAATGCTGCTTCGAGACAATCAATTCGACTTTGTGACCTGCCGACATTCGCTGCAGATTTTCAACCGTCCCGAGATGCTGCTGCGGGAGCTTTACCGTATCTGCAAGCCCGGCGGCCGCGTCTACATCACCAACGAAAAAAATTCGCATTGCCTGGGCGAGCCGCATGCGGAAACGATAAAATGGACTTATGAAGAAGTCGCCAAACTGTTCAGGCACTTCGACATGGATGTCGAGATGGGGCCGAAAAGCCGCCATCTCCTCGCCGACGCCGGCTTCGACGCCATCAAGGTCGATAGCTTCATGGTCACCAACCTCGACGGGGATCCCCAGGATTTCGCCGACATCATCGAAGCCTGGGAAAATGTCTACGCCGGTGAGATGGCGGTCCGGCGCGGCGACTCCTTGGATTTTATCCGCAGGTTCCGGCAAGGGTTCAAGGATCACGTCTTTGCCGCCCTTCACCCTAAAGGTTACGCGGGCTGGCCGATCTGGGCGGCGTCCGGCCGAAAGCCACTATGATGGATGGGAGATCACCGAAGACAAAGGCAGGAATAGGCTTTCGAGCAAAGTTCATCCTGGTCGTCGGTGGGGCTGTGCTCTTCGACCTGCTGGTCAGCGGTGGACTGGCGCTTTGGAACGTTCAGAGGCTGTCGCGTGACGCAACACTCGAAGTCGGCCAGGGGCTTGAAGCGGCAAGTCAGGAATATATCCGCACCTACGCCGACTCGACCGCGGCACAGGTGAGTTTGCTGCTGCGGCAGGTTCATAGCGACGTCAGCACGCTCGCAGGCGTGCTCCAGGCGCAGATCGACGATCCCGCGCGCAATTCGGACGTCGGCGCTGCAATCGCCCGCACATCTCCCTCCAGCGTCAGCCTCTCCTACGATCAGCAGGGGAAGTGGTCCCAGAACGCGCCGGGCTCAGTCTCTGTCGTCAGCGTCTGGGGTTATTTGCTCGGACAAGACCAGAAGCCGAGATCCGACGTCGAGACCGATATCCAGGCGAGCGCGGTTCTGGATCTTGTTGCGCCGAGCCTGCTGCAGCACGGCGCTTCGAAGCTGCAGATGTATTACATCGGATCGAAAGAACGACCGATTTTCAGAACGGCGCCCTATACAGACCAGGCTCAGACCTTCGACCGCCTCTATCCGGGTCACAACGAGGCGAATTTCTGGGACTTCTTTTTTCCCGGACTTTACGAGTCCTGGCAGGGCTGGGCCAAGGATATGAAGACGCGGCCGGTCGCTGATGATATCACCCAGACCGCGCCCTATACGGACGCCATCACCGGAAAGCTGATCGTCAGTTTCTTTCATCCACTCTGGACAGCAGACAGAAAGGATGTCGCCGGGACGGCCGGCGCCGACATCACACTCGACCAGCTGGCGCAGACGGTTGAAAATGTCAAAGTGGCCCAATCCGGCTTCGGCTTTCTCGCCATGTCCGACGGCAACGTCGTCGCGATCAACAGCACGGGCGAAAAAACCCTCGGTCTGCGGTCCGCCAGCGATGCGAGCGGAACCGGGGTGACCGGCCTGGAGCGCTCGCTGAAGGGCAGCGCCCAGCCGGCGATCGCCAAACTGGCGCTTGACCGCGAACAGGGCATCCAGCATTTGCTGTTGCAGCAGGACGGCAACGAGGTGCCCTACATCGTTATCGTCAAGAAACTGCCTGCGACCAATCTCTGGGTCAGCGGCCCGGTTCGGCAAGAGGCGATGCTGCTTGGCGTGGTTGTGCCCGAGCGCGAAATCGATGCCTCGCTCTATGCCGCCCAGGCCAAAATTTCCGACGCGACGAACCGGATCGTGCTCTACCAAATTCTGGCGATCCTGATGTCCCTGCTGATCGTGACGATCGCGGTATTTGCGGCATCGAAACGTATAACCGGCGGAATCAGCGCGCTTGCGGGTGCCGCCAAGCGGATTCAGGCGAAGGACTATTCGGTCAGAGTGGCCATCACAAGCAAGGATGAGGTCGGCGAAGCCGGCGAAGCGTTCAATCGGATGGCCGAAGAGATCAGCTATCACACCGAAAATCTCGAGCAGCTCGTGGAAGAGCGAACCGCGCAAATCGAAGACGCAAAGGAAGAGATTTCGACGCTGAACGCACAGCTCCAGAGAGAAAACAGACGTCTTGGCACGGAGCTCGCCGTCGCCGAGCGGATCCAGCTCATGGTGCTTCCGCTGGATCAGGAGCTCGAGCAGTTTCAGGCGCTCGAGATCGCCGCCTATATGAGACCAGCGGAAGAAGTCGGCGGCGATTATTACGACGTATTGAAGAACGGCGGCCGGTTGAAGATCGGCATCGGCGACGTGACCGGACACGGGCTGGAAAGCGGCGTATTGATGTTGATGGTTCAGTCCGTCGCCCGCGCCCTGCAGGAAGCCGGAAACACCGATGCCGTGAAATTTCTGACAGATCTGAACAGCGCCCTGTTTAAAAATATCGTCAGGACGAAAATCGATAAGCACCTCACTCTGGCGTTTCTTGACTACGACGGAAAAGAGATGATCCTATCGGGACAACACGAGGAAGTTGTCGTCGTGCGGGCAAACGGCGAGGTTGAGCGCATCGACACGATGGATCTGGGCATACCGATCGGGCTTGAAGCCGATATCTCGGCCTTCATCAAAACTCGTGAAATCGCGTTCGAAAAAGGCGACCTCATCCTCCTGCATACGGACGGCGTGACGGAAGCCGAAAACGACGCCGGGGAACTGTTTGGCATGGAACGCCTGTGCGGCGAAGCAGTTCGGTTGAAGGATCTGAGCGCTGAGAAAGTCGTTTCTGAAATTGTCGCGACCTTGATGCTCTTTATCGGATCGCAGAAGATTTACGACGACATCACGCTACTCGCAGTGCGGCATAGGTGAGACATGAGGCCATCGGTATACGGCATCGAATCTTTGGCCGGCATAAGTCTGGATTCGGGCACGCGCCTGACCTTGACGGATGGCCCTCTGCAGCTTGGATGGAAGCACTCCGGAATGACCTCGGACTTCATAGCGGAAGTCATGGCTCTGCGCTATTCGGGCTCAAGAAAGGGCTATATGCAGGCCCATCATGACATCGGATACCTCAGCAACGAGTTGATCGAAAACGCCGTGAAGTTTCGACAGCCTGGTGAAATCCTCATCGAAGCCGGCATATTCGACGGATCGTTTTTGATCAGGGTGCAGAACACGATCGATGGCGTGACATCCGCTCGCTTTCAGCAACTATTGCATCGCCTCCAATCGAGGGACCCCGGAGAACTTCTTCTTGAGCAAATCGAAACCAACGCCATATCGACAGAAAGCGGTTCGGGCTTGGGCTTACTCACGCTTCTGAGCGATTACGACGCAAAAATGGCATGGGCATTCGAAGAGAATAATGATGAGCATATTATCCTGACGACGACTGCAGCCGTGGCAATGCCGCCCTCCTCCAATCCGTGAGCGAAGAATGGAAATCAGCGACGAAAACTTCCGTGTATGGGCGGAACAGAACGAAGTCTATTTCGACGGCGTATTCCGGCTGGCCGGACCCGACGCCTATGCACCGATCTATTCATTGATTTCAGGCCTGCTTCACGACGGGCACAAACAGGTAACTTTCAATCTGACGGGTCTCGAGTTCCTCAATTCCTCCGGCATAAATCTCCTCGCCAAATTGACCATCGAAGCCAGAAAAATGGGCGACCTGCTGCTCATCGTCAAAGGCACGCACCAATATCCCTGGCAAGCGAAGTCCCTGCCGAATCTCAAGAAGCTGCATCCGCTTCTCGATTTGCGTTTGGCGTGAGTTGGGGGGCCTGCGCCTCAAGGCACTCACCTCTCCACCCTCATTCCTGTCCTCGGGTGTTGATTTCCACTGAGAGCTGACCCGGCGTTTCCACCGAGAAGTGACCCGCCTTTAGGTATCGTTTGTGCTGGTCGTAGTGGTCAAGGTCCTGCGTTTCTCCTTCGTTGTTTTGGGCTCATGGGCC
>NZ_WUFT01000119.1 GCF_010668805.1 Rhizobium phaseoli
CTTTTGTAACAGATGCTTCTGAAATTGATGTCGTGCCAACTATCCAAAATGGAAATCGTTTAAGCCATACAATCGGACTAGGCGCAATGGGCTTACACACCTTCTTCGCTAAAAATCATATGGAATACGGCTCTGAAGAATCATTAGACTTTACAGACATTTATTTCATGTTATTAAATTACTGGACTTTAATGGAAAGTAACCAAATTGCGAAAGAACGTAACCAAGTCTTCCATAATTTTGAAAAATCAGATTATGCTTCTGGTGCTTACTTCGATAAATATATTGAAGGCAACTTTACACCAAAATTTGATAAAGTGAAAGAAATCTTCAAAGACATTCAGATTCCAACGGCTGAAGATTGGGCTGCGTTACGCGATGCTGTGAAAAAAGATGGTCTTTATC
>NZ_WUFT01000120.1 GCF_010668805.1 Rhizobium phaseoli
CTCCAGACGCTGGCCGTGATCGAGGGTGCCGTGGGGCGACGGGGTGAAATAACGCTCTTCGCTGTCGAGCACTTCCAGCGGCTCGACCTGACGCAAGGCGTTGCGCCGATGATCATCGATCACCAGATTCAGCGCAGTGCGATAGAGAAACGCCCGGGGCTGCTCGATGGGCGTGTCGCTGGAGCGTTCCAGTACGCGCACATAAGCGTCATGCACCACATCTTCGGCGACCTGACGGTTGCCGAGCTTGGCGTTCAGGAAACACACCAGCTCGCGATAGTAGTTTTCCAACATGACTCCCGGCCGCTTCGATGCGGATTCGATCCTTGAGCACACTGATCGACGGCCCCGCAAACACGGGTAGCAAGATAGTGGCAACTTGAGGTGCGTAATTTATAGTAATTC
>NZ_WUFT01000121.1 GCF_010668805.1 Rhizobium phaseoli
CCCATGGAGTAACCCATGACATGGGCTTCGGCTATGCCCAGATGGTCGAGGAGAGCCACGGCGTCCTCGGCCATGATCCAGGGATGGTAGACATCGGCATCGTAAAGCTTGTCGCTGGAGCCGTGGCCGCGGTTATCGATGGCAATGACGCGATAGCCCGCGTCGCCGAGCGTCTTGAGCCATCCCGGATTGACCCAATTCGCAATCGCGGTCGAGGCAATTCCATGAATCAGCAGTACCGGCGGGCCGCTCGGATCACCGTCATCGAAAAAGGCGAGCTTCAATCCGTTTTTGACAAAATGAGATATGGGGGGAGCATTCAAATTCATGGCTTCGTCTTTACAAACCTGGTCCTGTTGGTGCCGGACCATATTTTATCGGCGATATCAAATGAACCCTACGCC
>NZ_WUFT01000122.1 GCF_010668805.1 Rhizobium phaseoli
CCGCACCGTCGTGCGCGACGATGCCAACCGACACCTTTGTCGCCCGCCTGTCGTCGGGCCCATAGAAGGCAACGGTTGCGACCGGGTAGCCACAAAAACCCCTGCGCGCTTTTTTCGCAAGCCTGTCGCGGTACCACTGGGCCTCCTTCAATGTCATTTCGCCTCCGTGCCTGTGCCCGGCTCATCGGTGCGACAACGGCGTCAGCGATGGTCCCAGGGTCCCCTATCGTCGTGCTCACCGGTGCTGCACTTTCCGCGTCGCCATGTACACGTCGAACAGAGGCGCATGCAGCCGGCTGAACTCCTGGCGCAGGCTGATCAGTTCGTGCTGGTCGCCTTCATGCTCCCGGCGCAGGATTTCCCCCAGCAGGGCCATCGCGCGCGAGGCCGCCCGGTCGCGCTG
>NZ_WUFT01000123.1 GCF_010668805.1 Rhizobium phaseoli
GAAAAACACCCGCTACTGGGTCTTGCTGGCTGCATGTGCGGCCGCTCCTGCATTTGCACAGAACATCGCCGTGGTGAACGGCACGCCGATTCCGAAGTCGCGCGCCGATGCGCTGGTCGCGCAACTCGTGCAGCAGGGTCAACAGGATTCGCCGAAGCTGCAACAGGCCGTTCGTGAAGAACTGGTGAACCGCGAGATCCTGATGCAGGAAGCGATCCGCGAAGGCATTCCGTCGAAGCCCGACGTCAAGGCGCAGGTGGCGGTTGCGCAGCAGACGGTGGTGTTGCGTGCGTTGATCGAAAACTTCGTGAAGCAGAACCAGCCGACGGATGCCGAAGTGAAGGCGAAGTACGACGAACTGGTCAAGCAGATTGGCGGCAAGGAGTATCACCTGCATCACATC
>NZ_WUFT01000124.1 GCF_010668805.1 Rhizobium phaseoli
AGTTGGCATTGTTTAAGATTGATTTAAGCGACGCCACGTACTCTTCGACTCATCAAAGAGTCAACTCTCCCAATCAGGAGTACACGATGCAAGCAAAAATACTGACCCGTAGCGCCGTTGCAGCGGCCGTCGTTATCGCATTGTCGGCGGGCTACGTGGCGGGGCATCGCGACGTGCCAGCGCCCCAGGTTATCTCGCCCGCGGCCGCCGCGATGATGCCCGCGGAAGCTGCGGCGAAAACGGGCATTCCCGATTTCTCGGGCCTCGTCGAAACGTATGGGCCTGCCGTCGTCAACATCAGCGCGAAGCACGTCGTGAAGCAGACGGCGATGCGCGGCGGCAATGGCAATAACAGCGGTCAGCTTCCCATCGATCCGAGCGATCCGTTCTATCAGTTCTACCG
>NZ_WUFT01000125.1 GCF_010668805.1 Rhizobium phaseoli
CTGCGCGCCCGTGCCCGTGAGGTCGCACAACGTGATGTCGCTGTCGCGCGTGCGGCCCTGGGCCTGTCCTGCGATGATCTGTCCGAGTTCTGCATGCGGTGCGGCCGCATCGACGGCGCCCGCTTCAATGGCGTGATGAAGTTCGCCGAGCACACGCGTCTGCGTGACGCGGTCGCACACATAGCGCGCCGCCACCAGGGCTTGCGGTGCGATTTCGTTCTTGTGTTCGGCATCCGAGCCAACGGCCGTGATGTGCAGACCCGCATGCAGATCGGCCGCATGAACCAGCGGCTCGGTGGTGGGCGTCGTCGTGATCGCGATGTCCGCTTTGGCGAGCGCATCATGCACGTCGCGCGCCACTTCGCACGCGATACGCAGTTGCCCGGACATGTCGGCTGCAAAC
>NZ_WUFT01000126.1 GCF_010668805.1 Rhizobium phaseoli
GTGCGACCGCGCGCCTGATGAAAGCGCATGTCATCATGACCGTGTTCGGCCCTCCGGCACGCAGCGTGTGGTAAGTTTTGAAGCTTCGATTCCGTACACAAGAGCGTTGATATGAAAGTCGCCGTGATGGGCGCGGGCGCGGTGGGCTGCTACTACGGCGGCATGCTGGCGCGCGCGGGACATGAAGTGGTATTGATCGGACGCCCGCAACACGTCGAGGCGATCGAAACGAGCGGCCTGCGTCTGCAGGCGCAATCGTTCGACGAGCACATTTCCCTCGCCGCAAGCACCCAGGCAAGTGCGGTGCAGGGCGCGAAGCTCGTGCTGTTCTGCGTGAAATCGACGGACACGCACAGCGCGGCGCTGGAAATCAAGCCGTTTCTCGCCGCCGATACGCTCGTGC
>NZ_WUFT01000127.1 GCF_010668805.1 Rhizobium phaseoli
GAGCTACTTCGCATCGGGCGGCATCAACGCAACGAACAGCTTGGACATTCAAAAATTGCTTGTGCCAGGTACGCAATTGAAACAGGCTCTTCGTCCGGCGCCTATGGTTAGCTTCGCCAGTAGCCTACCGGCGGGTTTTTCAACGGAAGCGTATCTGCAATGGCAGTGGAACGGCAACAAGTATCCGCCTGTTGGCGGGTTCTGGTCCGCGTCGGATGTGTTTGGACGAGGTGCTCAACCCGGTTCGGTTAGCGGCAATAATTTCAACGTTTCCGGTATCGACGCGGGAACAATCGCCGGACAATCCAACGGCGGTCAAATCAGTAACGGTACTCTGAATGCTACCAACACGAACCTGGTGAATGGAGCGTACACCGGCCTGCCGACGAGTCCGATCGGTGT
>NZ_WUFT01000128.1 GCF_010668805.1 Rhizobium phaseoli
CAGGGAGAGCGTCAGCATCGTCGTCAAGCCGAGCACGACGGCGAGACCGAACATCCCAGCCGTGTAGGTTCCAAAGCTGTCCTTCAGATAGCCCACCAGATATGGACCTGCGAAGCCGCCAAGTGCGCCGATCGAGTTGATCAGCGCGAGTCCGCCTGCGGCTGCCTGGCCGGAAAGGAACCGGGCCGGCAGCGTGTAGAAAATCGTGCGGCCAGCGATCGTACCGATCAATGCCAGCGTGATACCCGTCATCGTGGGCAACAGTTGGTGAAAGTATGTCGAGATACCGAGCGCGACGGCACCGATCAGCAGACCCGCGGCAAGGTTTGCGATATGCCCGCCGCGCCGGTCCACCCGTTTCGCCCACCAGAGCAGTGCGATGGTGGCAAAGAAGTACGGCAC
>NZ_WUFT01000012.1 GCF_010668805.1 Rhizobium phaseoli
CCGCCAATTCCTCGTCGATGAACAATGCGATCCCGAGATGATCGAGCGTGTCATGGTCGATGAGGTGAAGCGCGTCCCATAGAATCGGCCGATCGAGCGCGCGAAAATGCGTTCGCCGGACGCTCACGACCGACTGATGCCGACGCGCTTCGGGATCGCTTCGCGATGGCCTTACAGGTCTTCGTTGATCACTACCGGCGGCGGTTCACGATTGAGCCGGATGCGGCAGCGGAATCCGCCACCGATTGAGATTACTTTCAATACCTACACCGAGCGTCTGCTTTGGAGCACGTTACAGGCCGAACTGGACGACTGGCGCCGTCGCTTACCGAACGGAAGGTCTTCGCTAGATGCGCCCTGCAGCAAGCGAACTGCTCTCGGCCCCAAATCGGTCCCTCATCGAGCGCGAGCCGACTTCCGCTTCTGGCGCAAAGCGGAAGTTACCTCAAGCTGCCCCTGGCGCGCTGTTGCCTCAGCGCCTGTAAGGTTGGTGCCAGATGACCAAATCCCGAGGGAAAGTCAGTCGCTATCTGCAGCCGCCTTCTTCGCCGCCTTGGGCGACAGCTTAAAATGAGCACCTTCTGGCCCGACTGAAACCTCCGGGCCGAGCCCCATAACGGCACCGAGAGCTGAGAGGGAATTCACTTCGGAGTCCTTATTGCTGCTGACTTGGAAAAGTCCTGCGGTAGCGCCTTCGATCCATCGCTCGGGCAGTGCCGCGCCTTCCTTCGTAGTCATCTCCATCGCGGTTTCAATGACCCAGCTCGCCCGGTTAATGTCCATCCCATACCGCTGTAGCTCCCGCAATGAGCGGACGTCCTCGTCATAAGATGTCCGGAACATTGAAACTATGTAGCAGGTAAAGCCAACCGCTACAGCAGAGAGGAGGAAACCTCGGACAGCCATTAACCAAAGAAGAAAAGTATTATCCTTTGGCACCGTGGCGGGCATCTGAACATTGGTTGCCTGCGCCCCGGCACGCGCGAGTAAGTCGGCTACGTCAACAGAACTGCTGGCGGCAAGCGAGATGAAAGATTCAAAACTCTCGAAGGCAAGATAGGCGCATCCACCGATCGCCGCCATCGAGCAGAGAGTTACCAGAAGAAGCTTGTATGAGGACTGAGTTGACGACACTGGCCGCGCGAGCGATTCGCGGACTTCTAGCGTGATGTCCTCACGGAGTTTCCGCCGCGCAAACATGTGATCGCTTGCGTCAACCTGGGCGATACGTTCGGCTAGCTTAGCTTCTTCAGCGCTGATCCGCTCGGCGCTCGCCCTTTCGACTTCGGCAAGCTCCTCCAGGACGCGTGTCCGTCGCTGCTCCAGGATCGATCGCTGTTCGGTGTAGTCACTTTCCAGCTTCTGTCGCAGCTCTGAAGTGTCTGCGACCATCTTTTGATGTAGGTCGGCCAGCCCGGCGATCTCCGTCTGCAAGACGGTCAGTTCGTCCGATGGATTTCGGACGCTCTGCGGAGAGATCAGTTTGACGTTGTTCTCTATAATTTCGTTTACGAGGAAAATCAGGTTTGCCGTCGCGCCGCGACCAGGTTCGATGTGCAGTGTGATGTCGTCGTAGTACGGGCTTGCTTGCCCAGCATGTGTACGGGGAATTTGGACGTTGAGGGCGTTATCGGGGGCTTTGTAGACTGCACGCGTGATGAAATAGGACGCCCTTTTTCGGGCCCGCAGTCTATCAATGTTGTCCCTATCGATGTTGGTGCCAACGTGGACCTGGATGCTCCCTCCTAGCCGGTCTTCTAGATCATACAGCAGCTTAATGATTGTTTGGTCATTGAGCTTGGTAACTACGTGATTCGACATTTACTACCCCAGTCCAGTTAGCCGACGTTATCAGGATTTGTTGCCAAGATTCGAGGGGTAAACCATCGCTATGCTGTGGGTAATGAGAGTGCCTCAGCCGTCGGTAAGCTATTTGTGGGAGTGTGGACGGTCTTACGCAGGAGAAGGCGGATCTCGTCCTGCAGTAATTGACTGTAAGTAAATTTCTGCGGCGCATCCGATTGAAAACAAGGAAGGCCGAACCGCTCTAGCTGATTTATATATTGTATCGGTCGATCACAGCTTAGTTGTTGCGTTCGAAGTTCCGAGAGCTGCGGCGATGCCAACCGCCGGCCTCCGCGGTGTAGCGGCCGTCGGTCTCTGCCGAGCGTCGCTAGCCAAACCGTTCCACCAGGAAATCTATTACCGTCCGCAACATCGCTGTCGGCCGGCGGTTTGGCGCATAGACGAGGGACATCGGAACAGGCTTGTAGGACCATTCCGGCAGCACCTGCTCAAGCCGTCCTTCGGCGATATCGGCGGCGAGCAGCAATTCCGGCTGAAGCACAATGCCCGCGCCGCTGAGCGCTGCCATTCGCAGTGCTGCCCCCTGGTTGGTGGAGAATTTTCCGGAAATCAACACATCGCGCATTTCGCCTCCCGGCCCGACCAGGTGCCAGCGATCCTGCATGCGCCAATAGGAGTGGCCGAGGCAGAGATGGTTCGTCAGAGCCTCAGGCGAGGCCGGCCGGCCATGGCGGGCAAGATAATCCAGCGAGGCAGCGAGAATCCGCCGATAGGGCGTGAGCGGGCGGGCGACCAGGCTGTCGTCGGATGTCGGGCCGATGTGGATGCCGAGCTCGAACCCCTCGCCGACGAGGTCATGGACATTATTGTCGAGCGATAGCTCGATGCTGACGTCGGGATAGGCGTTCTGGTAATCGATCAGCGCCGGCACCAGGATCTGCGTCCCGAAGCTGACGGGTGCAACCAGCCGAAGCCGGCCGCGAGGCGCCGATTGCAGCTCGCTGGCCGAAGCTTCGGCCAGCGCCACTTCGGAAAGCGCACGTTTGCAGCGCTCGTAATAAAGCTGGCCAACCTCTGTGAGCTGATGGCGTCGCGTGGTGCGATGGATCAGCTTCGCCCCGAGCCGGGTCTCGATGGTCTTGATGTGCTTGGCAACCATGGCAGGCGACACTTGCGCGATCCCTGCCGCCGCCGCGAAACTGCCGTTGTCGATGACCCGAACGAACATCGTCATGCCGGCCAGCTTGTCCATGATTGCCTACCTGTTGGTTTCGAATGACGATACCGGGAGCTTATTTATCAACCTCAGCATTTACAACATAGTGGTCACGTCCGAGCCAAGGCGATGGATATAACCGATATGACCAAGGAGAAAACATGCCTATTCTTCACCTGCAGATGCATCCCGGCCGCACCGACGATCAGAAGCGCGCCTTCGCCCGCGAAGCGACCAAGGCCGCCGTCGAAACGCTGGCATGCCCGCCGGAATCGGTGGAAATCCTGATAACGGAGATTGCCAAGGATTTCTGGGCGGTCGGCGGCAAGCTGAAATCCGAGGCCTGAGAGACGACCCGCAGCATCGAAGGCTCGAGCTGCGGGACGCCGCCATGCTATTGGGCAGGGAGCCGGCACGCGCCTCCCGTGTTGACCGCGTCGGGCGACCGGTTGACTTGCTGGCTGCTGCGAATCCACCGCCCGCAAGCTGGGGCCACCTGGCTTCGCCCGGACTTAGGCTTTCGGCATCTGAGCCATGGCGGAGTTTGCCCGAAAGCAGACATCGTCGACGAACACGCTGTAGGTCGCAAATACACCAGAGAACTTGATCTCAGCCGAGATCGCTCGGGGCAGAAGTTCCCCTGTCTCTGTCTTCCTGCTATCGTAGAGATGGGGGACGGCTCTATGAGCGAGAATCGCAAGCTGGCCGCAATTCTGGCCGCGGACGTAGTCGGATACAGCCGGCTCGCCAGCGAGGACGAAGATCGCACCCTGGCAAGGTTGCGGGCACTGCGCAGCGACCTGATCGATCCAACCATCGCAGTGCACAACGGCCGTGTCATCAAGCGCACTGGTGACGGAGCGCTGGCCGAATTCCGCAGCGTTGTCGATGCCGTGCGCTGCGCCATCGAGGTGCAGAACGGCATGGTCGACCGCAATGCCGGCGTTCAGCAGGATCGGCGCATCGAGTTCCGGATCGGCATCCATCTGGGGGACGTAGTAGAGGAATTCGATGGCGACCTGATGGGCGACGGCGTCAACATCGCCTCGCGTCTCGAGGGTATCGCGGCCCCCGGCGCTATTTGCCTGTCCGAGGACGCCTATCGCCAGGTCAGGGCGAGACTCGATCTCTCCGTCAGCGATCTCGGCAACACGCAGCTCAAGAACATTGCCGAGCCGATCCGGATCTATTCGCTCCAGGTCGGCACCGCCGCGGAGGTAAAGCCAGGAGTGATCGCCGCCGTTGCTCGTGCGCCGGCCGCATTGCCGTTGGACCTCTCGATTGCCGTGCTGCCATTCGTCAACATGAGCGGCGATGCCGAGCAGGAGTACTTCGCTGACGGCATCTCCGAAGATATCATCACAGCTCTATCGAAGCTGTCGCAGCTGTTTGTCATCGCTCGCAACTCGTCGTTTAGCTTCAAGGGCCGGAACGTGAACGTGCAGGAAGTGGGCGACAGCCTCAAAGTGCGCTACGTGCTGGAAGGAAGCGTTCGCAAATCAGGCAACAAGGTGAGGATCACCGCGCAGCTGATTGATGCCACCACCGGCGGGCATCAGTGGGCGGAGCGTTTCGATCGCGACCTGACCGATATCTTCGCAGTGCAGGATGACGTCACGCAGCAGATCGTAGGCGCTCTGGAACTCAAGCTGACGGCCGGAGACCAGCAGCGGCTCGCGACCGAGCAGACTCAAAATCTGGAAGCCTATGACTGCTTCTTGCGGGGCCGTGAACACATGTGGCGGCTGACGAGAGAGCAGAACATTCAGGGCCGGCAATTGCTGCAGCGCGCCGTCGACCTGGACCCGAAATTCGCCCCGGCGCACGCGTTCCTCGCCGTGACGCACGGGCTGGCCTACGTTAACCAGTGGAGCCGATCACCGTCGAAATCGCTGGAACAGGCGACCGAGGCTGCGACGCTGGCGGTGGCGCTCGACGATCGGTATCCGTACGCACATTGGGCGCTGGCCGTCGTCAACTTGTACCTGCGACGACTTGACGTGGCCATCCGCGAGGCTGAACGCGCGATCGCGCTTGCTCCCAACCTTGTCGAGGGCCACGAGAGCCTCGGAAACGCGCTGCACTATGCGGGCAGATCCGACGAGGCCCTCGTCTGCTTCGAGCGGGCGATCGCCTTGAATCCATATTATCCAGACATTTTTCTGCACTTCCACGCGCAGGCGATGTTCCAGTTGGGCAGGTACGAGGAGGCCGTTGTCTTCCTGAAGCGACGACTGGTCCGCAATCCGGCCACCGACATCTCACGTGTGTTGCTGGCGGCGAGCTATGGTCACTTGGGCTGCGTGGCGGAGGCGCGCGGGCAGTGGGAGGAAGTGTTCCGGATCAATCCCGATTATTCGCTGGAGCACAGGCGCAAAGTGCTGCCCTACAAGAACCCTGCCGATTTCGAGCGCATTGTGGACGGGCTGCGCAAAGCTGGCCTCATCGAGTGATGTATTCCATCGCCGGCAGTCGTCCCAGAGCTTCCGTACGGCTCCACAAACGCACGCCGCCTTGTATCTGGTTCGCCTCAGATTGTGCGAACGAACATCGAGAAAACATGCCTATTCTTCACCTGCAGATGCATCCCGGCCGAACCGACGATCAGAAACGCGCCTTCGCCCGCGAAGCGACCAAGGCCGCCGTGGAAACGCTGGCATGCCCGCCAGCGACACCAGAAAATCGTCTCGAAAACAGGCTTGCGAAAGAGATAAGTGTGTGCTTATGTGTTGGCATGATCGAGAATGACTTTTTCCGGGCTTTGGCAGACCCGACCCGCCGCGCGATCTTTGAGAAGCTGGCGGCGGGGAGCATGAACGCCAGCGCCTTGCGTGAAGGCATGGAGATCAGCCAGCCGGCAATGTCGCAACACCTTGCAGTTCTGCGCAGTGCAAAGCTCGTGAGGGAAGAACGACAGGGGCGTTTCGTGAACTACGAAGTCGATCCGGAGGGGCTAGCTCTCATCGCTCAATGGCTGGCGAAGTATCGCGCCTATTGGCCCGACCGCATCGCAGCTCTCAAGGTCTTGCTGAAGGATATGGATCAATGAACGAACAAAAGACCGAGGAGCAGAATAGCGGCGTCGAGCTGGAATTTGACTTGGTCGATCCGCCGCACAAGGTCTGGCGCGCCCTTAGTATTCCCGAATTTCGGGAAAGGTGGTTGCCAAAGCAGGCATTGGCCGATCCCGATGCGATCGCCGTCACTCCCGGCCAGGAAGTCCGCTACAGGCTGCGCGACGACAGCCCACCATTCCTTGAAAGTACCGTGACGTTCACGATCACACCGAACGCAACGGGCGGCACCTGCCTTCGGATCGTCCACGATCTGACGGACGGAAGGCTCGACCGGATGGCGAGGGCGGCTGCGAACAGCAACAGCCCGCTCCTCATGCTCGCCGCCTGACGCGGCGAGCCTCACCCTAAAACTCTGGAAGTTTGGAGGTCGCCGATGCGCGAAGCGATGCAACTCGTCCCTATGGTCGTAGAACAGTCCAGCCGGGGAGAACGATCATTCGATATTTATTCCCGGCTTCTGCGCGAGCGGATTATCTTTCTCAATGGCGAGGTGAACGACACCGTTTCGGCCCTCGTCTGCGCGCAGCTGCTGTTTCTGGAAGCAGAAAATCCCAAAAAGCCTATCAACCTCTATATCAATTCGCCGGGCGGCGTCGTGACCAGCGGCCTCGCCATGTATGACACCATGCGCTACATCCGCGCGCCGGTTCACACGCTCTGCATGGGTACGGCCCGCTCCATGGGATCGTTTCTGCTGATGGCGGGCGAGCCGGGCGAACGGGCCACCCTGCCAAATGCAAGTATCCTGATCCACCAGCCGTCAGGCGGCTTTCAGGGGCAGGCGTCCGATATGCAAATTCACGCCGAGGAAATCCTGAAAACAAAGCAGCGTATGACACGGCTCTACGCGGAACATTGCGGGCGCTCCTATGAGGATTTTGAACGCGCGATGGACCGCGACCGCTTCATG
This sequence comes from Rhizobium phaseoli, assembly GCF_010668805.1. Lineage (GTDB taxonomy): Bacteria > Pseudomonadota > Alphaproteobacteria > Rhizobiales > Rhizobiaceae > Rhizobium > Rhizobium phaseoli_A. The sequence continues at coordinate 7,010 of NZ_WUFT01000012.1, forward strand.
ACGCCGCAAGAAGCATTGGAATGGGGCTTGATCGACAAGATCATGCAGGTCCGCGAAGCCCCGGCCGATCAGTAAGGGATATGGCCCCAAATCGCGATTTAATCCTCGATGCGGCTGGGAAAGCCGGGCCGAGTTGCCGAGAAGCCAGCCCCACTCTCCGTCGTCCTCGGCCTTGAGCCGAGGACCCACGCTACGACTGCTGGCGGATGTGGCGTGGATTCCAGGTTCAAGGCCTGGAATGTGAGGGATGGAGCTAAGATCGCTGGAGATCGCTCACACTGAGCGCAAGCGAAGGGCAAGCGTGAAAGGCTTGCCGTGTGGCTCGGCACCAACGACGATTAGTCTATCCATAGACGACTGCTGCTGGTGCGAAGCGGCCGAGCAGCCTTGTCGCCTTTTGGCCCGAAGCGGTCCTTGGCTCGCGCATTGCATATTTGCGAAGCAAGGCGATGGAAGGAGCGAAGGGCGATGGTAAAGGCGTGCCGTGTGGCGCTCTCATCCGACCCTGCGGGCCACTGCCCGGGGTTGAGCCACCGGTCTCAACCCGTCCTTCGGCCCCCCAGGGTGCCTCACCGCGCCCAATCCTCGATGCGGCTGGGAAAATCGGGCCAAGTTGGCGAGAAGCCACCCCCACTCTCCGTCGTCCTCGGCCTTGAGCCGAGGACCCACGCCACGACTGCTGGAGCATGAGGCGTGGATTCCAGGCTCAAGGCCTGGAATGTGAGGGATGGAGCTAAGATCGCTGGAGGTGGCACACTGAGCGCAAGCGAAGGGCAATCGTGACAGGCGTGCCGTGTGGCCCCCTCATCCGCCCTACGGGCACCGCCCGGGGTTGAGCCACGGGTCTCAACCCGTCCTTCGGACCCCCGCTGGGGAGAAGAGGGAGATTGCCGGTTCGCCAAAGACTCCATTGGATGGAGTGCCTTTGGTAGGTGGATTCGTTTGGCAGTATCGACGCACCTCGCTCCCCTCTTCTCCCCAGCGGGGAGAAGGTGGCCCGCAGGGTCGGATGAGGGAGCCGCAGGCACCAACGACGATTTGACATGAAAAGGCGGGTAGCTCTTGAAATTCGGGCTATCTTTGCGCCTTCGACGGCCGGTCTGGTCGTCGGGCTGCCACGGCCTGCGGGACGAGGCTGAGAGCGGCGATACCCGCCTCGTCGGCCGCACGCAGAAGCGCTTCGCGGAATTGTTCCGGGGCGATTTTGCCGCTGATGGCGTCGACGCAGGCTTTCACGGCAGCGACGTATTCCTCGCCGTCATCGCAAGGCCAGTCGTTCATCAGGAGACGCGCCGCGTCTCCAAGTGTCCATACGATCTTGCGAGATGCCGGACCTCGCAAAGCAAAACCGACCGGCGTAAATGCTGCTGATGTGTTCCAGCACATTATCCTCGACCCCTCAAGGCGGGAATACTGCAATCCCCGCTTTCAATATACGCGCATTTTATGAAAGTTGGAATTGAAATTTCGTGAGGTGTACCGCTTGAGCGCGAGGCTGCCGAATGCAGAAAAAAGGGCGCTTTGCGACCTATTTTCAAGCGCTGCGTCGACACGTGTTGCACCGATGGAGGCATGCGGGATTTCTTCCTTTCGATCTCGACGCTCCGGTTCACTCACCGCAACTCAGCAGTCACCCGAAAGACCCCGCCGGCCGAAGCGTCCGAGCAGACGACGAAGGTCGAGCCTTCCTGCGCCATGAAGGCGACGTTGCCGCCGGCCTCGCATGGAGTGGCGCTCCATTGCAGGATGATGTCGCCATTGTCGGGCAGTTTTTCCGTCGCGATCTTCGTCGCACTGGCCATCCATTCCGTTGCCGACGGCAGGTGGACGGGGGTGTTCAACTGCTTCGACAACCAGGCGGTATAGGTCTGCGCCACGGCAAGCGGCACGTCGTCGGCCGGCTGCTGCGGATTGTCGGCATAGGCCTGGGCCGAGGCGGGATCGGAATTGGCGGTGTAATAGGCCGCCATCTCGGCGCGGGTGACGGCCTTCGCCTGCATGCAGAAGGATTTTTCGACCTTCACGGCGCCATTGCCAACGCCGAGCATGCCGCCGAGCTCCTTCATCGAGGCGGTCATCAGCCGGACATTGTCGAGCGAATAACTTCCCGCCGGCACGGTCTCGAAGGCAAGGGTCGGCGAAACCGGGCAGAAGCCGCGCGCCGACAGCGCCTCGAGATCGGCAAGGATCGGTTTGTAGGCGACCACCGCTATTTTATAGGCCTCGGCTGTATAGCGGCCATCGGCCTCGCCGATCTTCGGCGCGAGTGCGGCAAGCGTCGGATCGGCCGCGCCGGCGCGCGTCGCGATCGAGGCGTTGAGATCGGCGACCTTCTGCTTCAGCGCCGTCGCCTCGTCCTTCGAGGCCATGACATCGGCGATGAGGGCGTCGAAAAGCTTGGCGGCGTCGCCATAGCCCGATGTCGCCGCCGGCATCTGCCATTGCTCGGCCTTGGCCTTGGCGTCGGTCATCAACCCGCTCGCCTTGGCGACATCGGGGCTATCGCCGGCGCCGATGCGATTAACGGTCTCGCGTTTTGCCGCTGCGTTCTTTTCGGCTGATGTCAGCGCGGTCAGCGCCTTGGCGAGATCGTCGAAAGCGGTTTTCGATGCGTCGTAATTGTCGATGGCGCCGTGCATCTGCTTGGCGGCGGCGCTGTCGGCGGCAGTCTTCATCTTGGCATCGGCCTCGGCAAAAGCCGGCGCCTTGTCGCCGCCTGCAGCCGAAGCGGCGGCTTTCGCCTTTTCGGCATTCTCCTTTGATATGGCGATCAGCGCATTGCCGAGATTGATCGCAGCAGACTGGTAGCCCGGAAGGGCCTTTTCGTAGTCCTCGTCCTTGAGCAGGACATCGGCAGAGGTCAGCGCGGCCGCACCGGTGTCATAGGAAAGCTTCGCCTGGTCACTGGCCGGCCGCTCCGGCGCCTTGGCGGCGATCGCCTGCTGTTTGCGGCTTTCGGCCTCCTTCTTCCAGGTGCCGACATCGGCAACGAGTTTCGGATCCGGGCGCAGGAGTTTCGGAATGGTGACGACGCCGACGCCGATGCAGATCAACAGCAGCGCCGCGATCATGGAGATTTTGATTGGCGTCCACTTTTTCGGCTTCGGCGCTTCCTGTTGCTGCTGCATGCCGCCGCGCGGATCCCAGGACATCGGCTGGATGCCCGTCGTCACCCTTGTGTATTCGCCAAGCGCATCGGCGCCGGTGCGCGGACGCTGGGCCGGGTCGCGGCTCAGCATTCTTTCGATCAGGCTTGCAAGCCCCTCGGGAAAGCCGGGGATCAGCACGTCGAGGCGGGGAAAGATGTTGGAAGGATCGAGATGGATGTTTTTCCAGCTCTGCTCGCGCTGGTGCTCGTCTTCCCAGACCATGACGCTGTCGAAGACGCTGTTATAGGTCTGGCGCGGCAGGAAGAGCTTGTAGGCGATCATGCCCATTGCATAGATGTCGAGGGCTGATGAGGCCGAGAACGTGCCGCTGGCATAGATTTCCGGCGCGCCGAATTCCGGCACATAGGGCGGAATAATGTGTTCGCCGATTTTCGAGATCAGGTGCAGGTTGCCGATCCGGACCGACAGGCCGGAATAATCCTCGGACACGTAGATGCACTGGTCCGTCAGCGCGTTATGGGCGTAACCGGCGCCGTGCAGCGTCGCCAGGCCCTCAAGGATGTGGCGGCCGATCTCGGCGGCGCGCTCATAGGCCACCATTTCGGTTTCGTCGAGATACTGGTGCAGCGTTTTCGACGGCCGCTTCTCGACGATATAAAAATTGTCGTCTTCCGGCGATGGCGGGATCAGGTCCTCGATTTCGACGAAGCGGCGTGCGGTCAGCGATTTCGCCTCGTTGATCGAGGTCCAGACCCGCTCGAAACGCGCCTTGTCGAGTTTCAACGCCACATCGGGGGCAACGATGAAGACCGCATGGTCCATCCGCTTGTCCTGGGCGGGATAGACGATGAACTCGTTCTCATAGACCGGCTCGCCGATCGTGTAGCGGGCGATCAGATCACTTCTCATGCACGTGTCCCCCTGCAATCATTGGCATTTCTATTCGCCGGCCAGAAGTGGATCGCCGATAAGGCCGGCGGCCAAGAGCAGGCCTGTCTTGGTATCCCTCAGCGCAAAGGCAAAACGGGCATCGGCGACGACGCGAACGAGCTTGGGATCGATGCTGCGTTCCGTGATCGCTGCCGTGGCTGCCGCTGCCTCCGTGCCGTTTTCGTCAATTTTGATCATCGTCTTCTGAAGAACGCGCGACAAGCGAATGTTTTCCTTGGTGAAACCCGGGAAAGTGGCATGCCGTGCCTTTTCGGGCATAAGTCCCATCGCGTTCAGCACCGGCATCAAATCACGCCCGTCGTTCAGGGAAAAGCGGGGCAGGAAGATTTCACCCTTGGCCGCTTCGAATTTTTCCCCCTGCAGCCAGGAGGTGAGCGCCTTCAGGTCGGCGCCACTGACACCCTTGCCGGAGCGCGCCGCCACCACGACCATGCTGTAGCCTTCGCCTGTATAGGCAAGGTCGACGGCGGCGAATTTGTCGTCGACGCGGAATTTCTGCCCATCGCCTGTGAGATGCATCATCGGCACCGAGATCGTCGAGCCGTCCGGCCGCTTAAAGGGGCTTGCCGGGCTTTCCCTCTCGAAAGAGGTCTTCCAGCGCGCCTTGAAGGACAGCGCGCCCAGGCTGACGAAGCCGCCGCCGGGCGGCGCGTCAAGGATGACGGGGATGGCGCCGCGCGTCGTCTCCTTGACCCAGAGGTTGATGTGCTCGACCGATGCCGGTCCGTCGAGATCCTCGATCGACGGTTTGATCCGGTGGGTGGCGAGCATCGAGAGCGCGTCGGGGGCGAGCACCAGCTTGTCGTCGAAGACGATCGCAACCGCCGTCGCCAAAGGTGCATCCGCGACTGCCGGCTTTTCCGGCGACATGGCGTCGAGCACCGTCTCCGGCCCCTTCACCTCGCTGCCGAAGCCGAGGCCTTTGGCGATTGCGGCCTTGCCTTCGGCCGAGGCGCCGAGGCTGGCAAGGCCAAGGGCGGCGGCAAGGCTTGCCGGCGACACCATGATATTGGCAGCACCCTCCTTTGCCAGCGTGCGGTCGATGAGTTCGGCGGCAAGCCCGGCCTGGGCGGCGAGCATCGCCTTGCCGTCGCCGGAGTTGTCGGCATGGGCGGCTGAGGCGAGCGTCAGCAGGGAAGCGGCAAGACCCGCCAGCAGGGTGGATTTCGGCATGGGTTCCCTCCTCTTCAGCGGATGCGGTAGAATTTGGAATCGAACGACCACTTTCCCTGGCCGCCGGTCTCGTCGTCGCCGACGATCCTCAGACTGCGGGCGAGATCGTAGACATAGTTGAAGGCGGCGCGCTGGCCGACCAGCGGGGTCGGCACATCCGGCAGGTCGAGCACTTCGATCGGCTTGTCGCTGAGGATGGCGACGACCATGCCGACGCCGGCAGGTCCCTCCACCACATATTCGAAACCGGTATAGGGATTGCGCGCATCCGGCACGACGACCGGCCGCGCCGGATCGAGCCGGTTGTCGCCGCTCTTGGCGGATGGTTTCAGCCCCATCGAGCGCTTGTTCGGGAAAAGCTGGGTCAGCTTGCCGGAGGCATCGATATCGACCAGGATCAGGTAGCCGGATTTCTTGGTCGAGACCCGCATCGCCACCTTGTCGCCGATGCCGACCGAGGTGCCGGGCAGCACGTCGACGGCAACGCCGGCCTCATTGTCGCTCTTCAGTGTATTCTCGACGGCGGCGAGCGGGGTTTTTGCCTCCTCGCCGGTGATGACATCGCGGCCGAGCGCGTCCGGCTGGCCATAAAATTGCGGCACCGGCGTGAAGCGGCAATCCTCGGCATGCGTCCGGCAATATTCGTCGGATTTGCGCCTTACGTAATCGAGCAGGGCGGCATTGCTGACATTCGGCTTGTCGGCGGCGCGCGCCACGCCATCCTCGACGCCTTCGATGAAGCGGCGGGTGAAGACGCCGCCCGGCGGCTTGGCTTCGCGGTCGACCAGCGCCCATTGGCCTGAATTGACCGCCGACCAAACCATGGCGTTTTCGCCGCCGAAGGAGAATTTCGCTTCCGTGCCGGATTTGTTCGGCGGTTCGAGCCCTGCCAGCGCCGGACCGAGGCAACGGACGTTGCCGCCGCTGGGTGCTGCCACCGCGCTGCGGCTGCCCGGCCCGACATGGCAGGCATCGATCAGCAGGGTGACGCGGCGGTCCTTGAGGCTGTTCAGCCGTGCGGCGATCTCGGTTTCGCGGATCTGGTTGGTGACCGTCACCTTGCCGGCCTCGCGCACCAGCTTGGCATCGGCCGCAACAAGGGTCGGGCTGGTCGTCGCCTCGGCGCCCATTTCCTCCGAGCCCTGGCCGCTGAAATAGAGGAAGACCCGGCTTCCCGGCGTCGACTGGCGCACCAGCCAGTCGTCGATTTCGGCAAGGATCGCCTCGCGGCTGGCCTTGCGGTTGGTCAGCGTGTGGATCTGTTCCGGGCGGTAGGCGAGCGTCTTCACCAGGAAGAGCTGCATCGCCTTCACATCGCTGGCAGAGCCGGTCAGTTTCGCCTCGCGCATCTCGTAATCGTCGATGCCGATCAGCAGCACACGATCGCCGGGAGAGCTTTCGATCCCAGGTGTTTGGACGGCGGGCGCCTGAGCAACGGGTGTCTGGACCGCAGGCGTCTGGACCACAGGCGGCCGGACGGCGGGTTCATTGGCGGCGGGTTTGGCAGCCGGTGCGGGTTCGCTGGTGGGGGCGTCTGGCGTTTCGGTCGTGGCGGCAGGGGCGTTATCGCCGGCGGGCGGGGTGGTGATGGCGAGGTTGGCGAGTTTCTGGCCTGACTGTCTCAGCTTGGTCGCGGCATCGGTGGTGGTCGAGGCGACCTGATCGCCGGCGGAAGCTTCGACATTCGGCACGTCGCCCTCGGTCTTGGCTGCGATCCAGTCGCGGAAGGCGGCGACGCGGGTATAGACGCCGTAATGTTTCGCCTCGGCGCAGCCGGCACCCCAGCTGACGATGCCGAGCTGGATCCAGCTCTTGTCGGGGCGCTGGGCCACCAGCGGGCCGCCGCTGTCGCCCTGGCAGGCATCCTTGCCGCCTTCGGCGTAACCGGCGCAGACATTGCGCTCGTCGATCGGGTTCATCCGCATCGAGCTGTCGCGATAGGCGGCGCGGCAATCCTCACGCGGAACGATCGGCAGCTCGACTTCCTGCAGCTCGGTCGGCAGGTATTTGTCGTCCCAGCCGTGATCGGCCTTGGTGTAACCCCAGCCGGTGACGACAGCCATGTGGCCGGCGGCCTCGACCGCGTCATCCCCCGCCGAGGCGAGGGTTGCAGGCCTGGAGACGGCGGGTTCGGCAAGCTTGATGAGCGCGATGTCGTTGGCAAAGACCTTGCGGTCGAAATCCTCATGAATGACCACGTCTTCGACGGCAAGGCCGGGTTTATCCGGCCCGTCGACGGAGATCACCTTGTCGATCTTCGACTTGCCCTCGACGATCAGCAGGTCGCGGGCGAACAGATCCTGCTTGCCGGAGCGGCCGCTGGTGACGCAATGGGCGGCGGTCAGGATCCAGCGCGGCGCAATCAGCGAGCCGCCGCAATGGCCGCCGAAGCGGCCGCGCTGTTCGGGATCGGGCGCCAGGATTTTGACCTGCCACGGCCATTCGCCCTTCTTTGCCGCCTGGCCGCCGATGACACGGCCGCCATCCTCGCCGGCGAAATCGGTATCCTGCTGGCCCAGCGCAGGCGCCGCCAGAAGCAGCATGACGGAGGCAATAGTCAGGATCCTGCTGATCGACGCGCTCATAGCTTGGCTCCGGCGGAGGTATAGAGGACCGTAAATCCGAGGCGGGCGCCCTCGGGCAGGAATTCGCCGAGCCGCCTGGCGATATTGCCGGCGGTGCGGCGCCTGTCATTCTGCTTCAGGAACTCGATAAGCTCGGGCATCGGTTTTTCCGAGGTGACGGCGACGAGCAGATCGGTGCCGAACGGGGCGACGACGGAAAGATCGAGATCGAAACTCGCCGGCATCTCAGCCTCGCCATCCTTCTCGCCGGGATAGAGGAACTGCACGGTGCCATCGCCGGTGACGTCGAAGAGCACCAGCTTGCGGCCCGCTAGTTCGGAAACGGCGGCGCCGACACGCTCGCCTTCGCGATGGACGGTGTCGGACGGCGTCACCCGCACGGTCTGCGGATTGGCTTGCGACAGCCGCTTCAGCGTATCGAGTGCGGCCATCCGGTCGACGACGAACGGCATGTCGCCGGCGCCGATGCCGGAGGCGACGACATCGCCGCCGGCAATCGCTTCGCGTTTTTCCGGATCGAAGACAATGTCGGCATTGGTACCCTCCGTCAGCTTGAACGGCGTGATGGCTGATGCAACGCCCTGCAGCACCGGCTCGGCGCCGAGGGCGGCAACGCTGATCGGCGCGGGCTCGGCGGGCGGCGGAGCGTTCGATTTCTCCGCCGCCGCCTGCGCCACCGCCCCTTGGTAATTATAGACCACAGCGCGGTCGAGATCGGTTCCCGGCGGGCTTTCGGTAAAAATGTTCTGCCGCTGGTCGGTGAACTGATAGACCGACTGGCGCACATATTCGAAGAGTTCGCGGCGGCTAACGGCGCCGTCGCCGTTGCGATCGGCCGCCCCTTCGAAAGCGCGGGCGGTGGCATAGCTCAGCGCGCCGCGTTTCTGCGGAATGCCGGGAATGGAGATTTCGGGCGATTTGGTGTTGTCGTCGACGGCGGCGAGGAAAGTCAGCCGCTTGAAATCGAAGCCGGTGGAAAGCGCATCCGCCGTCGTCGAGATCGGCGCCAGATCGTCCTCCTCGATCGTATAGGACGGCGCCTGGCGCCAGGTGATCTCGGCGCCGCGCGGATCGACATCGCGGGTCAGGCCGCCGGCATGGCAGGTGTCGGCGATGAAGACGACATCGGCGCCCTTGGCCTCCAGCTTGTGGATCAGCACCTTGAACTCGTCGCCGAAGATGCGCTCGCGCGAGCCCGGCAGCCGAGTATCGAAGCCGGCAAGCACATAGACCTCGTCGCGGCCGCTCGGTTTCGAGCCCTTGACGCGCTCCGGCTCGCTCGACCCGTGGCCGGCGATGCCGAGCACGACGAGATCGCCGGCCCCTGCCCGCTCGGTGACGGCTTCGATCGCATGGAAGATGCCCTCGCGGTCGGCCTCGCCATTCTTCAGCAGCGTCATGTCCTCGACGCCGACCGAACGCAGCGAAAGCGAAAGGTCCTCGGCATCGGCGACGGCGCCATGCAGCGGCGGAACATTGCGGTAGAGGTCGATGCCGATCAGCACGGCTCGGACGGCACCGCGATCGGGCGCTTCGATCGTCCTTGCCAGGCTGTCAGTGGCCGCCAGCGCGAGGAGGGCAAATGCGGCGGCCATGGAAATGGATGCGGACATGGCCAAACTCCCCTCGCCCCGGCTATTCGCGGCGCCATTCGACGCGGCGGTTCAGCGCATCGACATCGTCTTCGGTGAGGTTTGCGGTTGCCGTCACATCCACCGGCTCGGAGGCGCCGCGGCCTTCGGCGTCGATCGAGGCATCGATGCCGTGGCTCTTGAGGAAATCGGCGACGGCCTGGGCCCGGCGCTCTGACAGTTTCTGATTATAGTCGTCACCGCCGCGCCGGTCGGTGTGGCCGATGAGGATGACGCGGCCGGGTTTCTGCTCCTTCAAGGCTTCGAGCAATTCCTGGGCGGCCTCGGTGCCGATCGAGGTGAAGCTCGACTTGTTGAAATCGAAGGTGATCGGCACCGGAATGGAGACCGGCACGATGCCGCGGACATTTTCGGAATAGATGCCGCCGAGCACGCCGCTGCGGTGATCCTTCTCAGCCGGCACGAAGCTGCCCTGAGGATTGTCGCTCGTCGGGTTGGCGGCAAGGATGCGGGCCTGGGCGGCGCGTTGGATGAGATCGGAGATCGTGTCGGCCGGCGGCGCCTTCGGCGTGCGGGTCTCGTTCTTGATGATCTCGATCGCCTGCTGGTAATCGGCGGCGGCATCGGCGAAGCGGCGGGCGGAGAAGTAGATCTCGCCGAGCGTGGCGGAGGCCTGCCAGAGCACCTGCGGGCTGTCGGCAGCGACAAGCAGCGGTTCGTAATCGGTGACCGGCTGGTTGGCGGCCATCATCTCCTGGGCAGCGGCGAGCCTGAGGGCTGCGACGCGGCGCTGGGCATTGACCTGGAACTGGCCGCAATCGGCGCTGACGGCAATCGTATCGGCTTCAGCGGCGGCAGCCGTGATGTCCTTGGCGGCAACGGCGGTGTTCAGCTTGTCGAGAAGGGCGGTGCAGGCAGGCGTATCGGCATTCGCCACCTCGATCTCTTCGCCGGCCTGCTCGGGCTCGGCCGAGCGGCCGAGGTTCAGCTGCGGCATCTTGATGCTGAAACCGCCGGGAAGCTTGAACTGTGGCATCTTGAGCTGCGGCATCGGCAGCTTCGGCATCTGGGTCTGGGACGACTGGGTTGGCTGCTTATACTGCTTTGACTGCGTGTATTGGGTCGGCCGGGTGGACGAGGTGGTGTCGGCGGGGCCGATCAATTGCAGCTCATCGGCGGCAAGCTCCTGGCCGGGCGCCAGATTGGTGACGATCTTGTATTTCTTTGGCGGCTGTTGTGCGGCCTGCTCGACCGGCTTCGGGGCAACATTTTTCGGGGTGACTGGCTTCGGTTTTTCCACCACCGTTTCCGGCTTCTTGGCGACTTCCTGTTTGATCACCGGCTTCGGTTTCGGGGCAACGGGCGGCTTTGCAGCCTGTTCGACCGGTGCGGGTTTTGCTGCGGGGGCGGCTGCAACCGGCGGGGCGGCCACGGGCGGCAGGGCCGCCGGGCTATCGACCGTCGTCAGCATCAGCGTCTTGCTGCTGATCTTGGTGCCGAGGCTGCGGGCTTCTTCAAGGCTGCGGGAGACGGCATCCATGCCGCCGTCGACCGAGCGGAACATGCCGCTGCCGCTGCCGCCGAGATCGGCGAAGATGTTCAGCGGCTTGGAGGAATAGAAAACCTTGATCTGCTCCTGTCCCACAGGACCGGAGACCTGCAGCCGGGCGCCGCTGGCCGGATCGGGCACCTGCACGCGCTTGCCTGGGCCGACGAGGGCGTCGGTCTGATACTTGTTCGGAAAGAGTTTGACGACGGAACCGTTCGGGGAGACGTTCAGCACGGTGACGTAGCTGTTCTCGGTCGACTGGATGAACAGGCCGACAACTTCGCCGATGGCGTATTTGGCCTCGGCGCGATCGAAGGTGATGCTGACAGGCCCGGTTTGCGCCGGCGCTTCGGTCAATGTGCGTTCGTTCTGCGCCTCGACGGCGGGAACCACCGAAAAGAGCGACAGAAAGGTGGCTGCGGCCAGGATGGCTTTGCGGTTGAGCATTGGAAAACCTCCTCTTCGAACAATCTCACACTGTGTTGAAGATGAGAATAGCACTGACCGGCGAAATTGGGATGGCTTTGCCTGTCTTGCTTGAGGGAGGGTTACAAATTATTTGGAACCTGCAAGAAACCGTCCCGGAAAGGCCGTGAGCAAGACTCGGGATCGGCAATATCCGCCGCCAGATCTAGTTTTTTTGACTTTGGAGCGCTGCTTAGTTCTTGGGTTTTTGCCCGGCTGATTTCAAAATCGAGATCAGGTCGCTCATCCCCTCGGGCGAGGAGTTATAGAGCCAGAGAATATCCGGATTATCGACCGTGAATTCCTTGCCGGGGCCTGAGCCCATGTCGCGGCCGGGCGAGGTCGCGTCCGGGAGTTTGCCTTGACCGGGTGTCAGCCCCTTGGCGCTTTCGTGTTCTGTGATGATTGCGGTCGCTGCGGCAAAGGCCTTCTCGTCATGCTGGCGCAGCGCGGCAAGCGCGGGGTTGCGCGCCGCCAGCGCATCCTCGGCCGGGCCGGCATGGCCAAGCTGAGGCATCTGCAACGCCAGCAGCAGGCCGATCGACAGGGCTATGAGCCGGGATTTCGTCATCGTCGTCATATCCGTCTTATGGGCGCTACCGCGCACGACCAGTGCTTGGATAACTGGCGTCCCGACAATAGGCAGAGGCCGGAAAGATGGCAACGGCGCTCAGTGCCAATCGATTGGGAGGGGTGAAATCGGCTGGCAGCACGATGCGAGCGTTGAAGCTGCTGTGGTCAGAGGATCTTCAACTGCTGCAGGCCGAGGCGGAGATCGCGCAGCATTTCGCCGAAGATCTCCTCGATCTGTCCCGTCGACCAGACCACCATGGTGCCGTAGGGCGAGCGCTTGCGCTGCATGAAGCCGGCCGTCTCGAAATCGATCAGCGTCTTGCGGCAGGTCTCGCTCGACATCACCGCCACCAGGAAACGGGCGAGATTGGACTGGTCGATCGCCCCTGATTTATCCGCCCAGTTCTGGATCAGCCGCGGCTTGGTGTCGGCGGTGAACATCGAGGCGAGCGCCCGATCCTGCGACAGCCCGAGCCGCTGCAGCTTGGCCGGATCGCGGGTCAGCGACACCACGTAATCATTGTGCAGATCGGCGAAGCGCTCGATATCCTCGGCCGTGTTGATGCCGAACACTTTCATCGAATAGAGGAACTCGGCCATCAGATAGGTCGGCTCGGAGCGCAGCTGCGCCAGATGCTTGTCGTCGGTGCTTTGCGAGGCGGCGCAGACGCGATCGGAGAAGCCTATCCTTGCGGCGCGGACCTGCTCCAGCAGGCTGATGTCGAGCGCCAGTTCGTCACCGTTCCATTCCAGCATAAGCATTTCCCGCCCGCAAATCTTCGAGACGATGATCTTGTACTATCGCCGACGCCGATCTCCAAATCGTTTGGAAAGCAACGGCTTGCTGAGGAGGCGCATCTATCTTACCATTTCGAAGACTTGACGGTCAGAGAAGGCCGAGCCGGCCTGACATCGTCCTGTTCGGGGGTCGAGGACATGCGTAGTTTTGGGTCGCATATTCTGATTGCCGCGGCACTTGCGGTCGCTTCGCCGGTTTTTGCCAAAGACACGACGATTATTGAGCTTCGCAGCGGCGATGGCGGCCGTTCGGTCGGCATTATTTCCGCCGGCGAGGAAGTCGAGGCATCGGGACCCGCGGCGATCACCGTCGGCGACGACGGCACCATCTATATTCTCGACCAGAATAACGGCCGCGTGCTCGCCGTCGATGCCGAGCGCTCGCAGGCCGAGCCCGAGATCCTGCCGCTGCCGGACAATGCGACGCCCGAAGATCTCGCCGTCGTCCACAACGAGCTCTACCTCTGGTCGGACGGCGTCGTGCCGCTCGAGCGCTCCACCGAAGCCGACGGAAGGTCGCAGACGCTGCGCGCCGTCGATGGCGGCGATGCCGACGATTACACCCGCTCGGTCTTTGCCTCGATGGGCTCGGTGCCGCCGGGACCGCTGAACAGCATCGTCGATGAGATCGGCCGCAGCACCAGCCGTCCAGAGGCTCGCCCGCCGGTCATTCAATATGTGCCGAGCCGCGGGCTCGGCGATATCGTCGCCGAGGTCTCGGCTGCAAACGACAAGGCCGAAATCCTGCTGCGGCGCAGCAGCTCGGAGGAGAATTTCTTGTCGCTGCCGCTGACCTCGGAGGCCAGGATCGGCACCGTCGAACTTCTCGACATCGACACGACGGGCAGGCCCTATGCGCTGGTCGAACTGGTGCCCGCGGACCGGCCGGAGCGGACCGGCATGCTGGTGGTGCGCTTCACGCCGAACGGGGTGGTGGACCGGGTCTACGACCTGCCGATCGACCCCGGCACGGTGTTTTCCAGGCGCTTCGTGGCGATCGGCCCGCGCGGCGACGTGCTCTATCTCAAATCGCAGGAAAGCCGGGCGCAGGTGCTGCGGCTCGACGGCCGCGACCCTGGCCGCAAGCTTGCCGTTATCAGGCCGGCAAAGCCGCTGAATGCCGGCAAGCCGGGCAAGGCGCCGAAGGTGGCGATCGTGCCGAAGTCGCGCAGCGACGTCATCGAGCGGGCGATCGGCTTCGAGACGATGAACTGGCTGGTGACATCATCAGCCTATGGCAAGGACCCGGGCCCCGGCTGCCTCAACATGAACCGGCTGCGCCGGCCGATCTACCTGATCGGCAAGCGCGGACAGACGGTCAAGGGCGTTCCCTATTGCTGGGGCTGCAAGACGCGGCTCGAGGATTTCATGGACGGCGTCGAAAAGGGCCAGACCGCCGGCAATGTCTGCACCAAGAGCGCGCCGCAATCCAATATCCTCGGCGTCGACTGCTCCGGCTTCGTCAGCGACGCCTGGGGCCTGAAGATGCATGTCTCGACGCGCGCCATTCCCGATATTACCAAGCGCGTCTCCGACCCCTGGTCGATGCGGCCGGGCGACGCGCTGAACAAGCCTGGCTCGCATGTGCTCTTGTTCATGCGCTTCACCGACGACCGCAAGGTGGAGGTGATGGAGGCCTCGCCGAACGCCTGCAAGGGCCGCGTCTGCCGCAACACCTATTCGCTCGGCAGCCTGCTGATGCGCGGCTACCAGCCGGTGCGCTTCAAGGGGCTGGATGGGTAAAGGCCTACCACCAGCTTTGCTGCGTCAGCCCATAGATTATCTTCTCCAGCTGCGCGATCTCGGGCGCGGAAACTTCGTGGGACCTGTCGGGCAGGATGTCGCAATGCAGCCGCGCGCGCGCCCTTGCCAGTGCCGCCGCCGCATCGGCGAAGGCATCGACGGGGATCCATGGATCCTTGTCGGAGCCCGTCAGATAGACCGGCAGCCTGTCGAGGTCGGCGAAGGGGCGGTCGCATGTCTGCGTGCCGACGCGGCAACCGGTCAGGGCGGCCATTGCGCCATGCCAGGGCCCGTGCTGCATGGCATATTCCAGCGCCAGGCAGGCGCCTTGGCTGAAGCCGCCGATAACGAGCGGCTTCGGATGGGCATGGCCGTTCGACAGCCCTTTGACCAGATCCCTGATATAGCCGATCGACTGTTCCAGCTGCTTGCGGGTCCGGTCCGTCAGCACGTCGGTGGCGCGGGCGTCGTACCAGCTGTTGGCGCGCGCGCGGGGCAGAAGGTAGGCGATGCCCTTCGTCCTCAACCTGGAAATCACCTGCTCCTGCATGTCCTCGGGCGACTGGGTTCGCCCATGGATGAAGACGCAGTGAACCAGGGCCTCCTCGGGTGGCACGCCGAGGAGGAGCGGTTCGTCGTGGTGCGACATCGGCATTGGCTCAAAAATTCGCCGGTTCTAGTCCGGCGATCAGTTCCTGCTTGCGGTCTTCGAACCATGGGGGGAAAACCAGCGTGGTGCCGATCTGGTCGGCGGGTTCGTCGAGTGCCCAGCCACCCTCGACGGACCATGCGATTTCGAACAGCGCGCCGCCCGGCGAACGGACATAGCAAGACTTGAAATAATTGCGGTCCTTCTGGTCCGACACGTCGGTGAAGCCCAGGCCTTCGATGTGCGCCTTGAGCTTGAGCTGGTTTTCCTCGTTGCCGGTGTTGAGGGCGAGATGGTGGATCGTTCCACCCGCCAGCGTCCACGTGCCCTGGGGGCCGTTCGACTCGTGCAGCACTTCGACCATGCTGGTCGGTCCGCCGGGATTGGGCACCGAGAACATCAGGCCTTCGTCGCTGTCTGCTTCCTTCGTCATCGACATTCCGACGCCGAGGAAATCATCCATCGCGGTGCGGTCGAAGACGGCGATCGCCGCGCCGTAGATGCCCTTGATGCCATGCGCGGCAACAACGCCCTGCGCCTCGTTGACGATCGAGGCGCGGTTGTCCGCAGGGCTCTCGACCAGTTCGTGCGGGATGCCGCAGGGATGCTTGAAGGCAACGCGGGTGATGCCGAAGCGCGAAATCTTGGCTGCTTCGACGCCCTTGCCGTTCAGCCGGTCGATCCAGTAGCCGGCGGAGCCGACGGGAATGGCCATCTGGATGATCTTGGACTGATTGGTGCCACGCCGGCCGAAAACACCGGGTTTCCGGAACGGGAAGGTGGTGATGATGGTGGAGGCATCGCCGTTCCGAGAGCCGTAATAGAGGTGGTAGACGGGGATCGTGCCGTCAAACAGCACGGTACGCTTGACCGAATGGAGGCCGAGCACTTTGGTGTAGAAGTCGTAATCTTCCTGCGCACCGTCGGTGCAAAGCGTCAGATGATGATATCCGCTGATAAGGGCCATGTTTTCCTCCTCCGGAAACGGTCTCCAATTCCGGACGCGGATCCTCCCCCGCGTTCATCCGGAGCCACGATTGCCGGCAGGTCGAGCCGCGCATCGTGATCGTCACGACTATAGCCGATGCAATCGCCTGTTGATTGACATTTTTCATAGGAGCTATAGCAAATTGCTATGAAGATCGTCGAAGCTCATCTCGTCCAGCTGGCCGCCGTGATCGAAACCGGTGGCGTGACCGAAGCCGCCGCGATGCTCGGCATGACACAGTCGGCGGTGTCACGCACCGTCTCCATCCTGGAAAAGCGCATCGGCGAGCCGCTTTTCGTCTCTGGCCGCCGGCCGATGCAGCCCACCCCGCTCGGCGAGCAACTGGGCCAGCAGGGCAAGTCGATCCTGGCATCGTCGCGCAAGGCGATGGAGATCATCCGCAGCTTCAAGTCGGGATCGTCCGGCCGGGTGCGCATCGGCGGCGTGCCCTTCTTCATGGATGCCGTCGTCTCGCCGATGATCGCCTCGTTCCAGCGCGGCGAGCCGGGCATCATGGTGCACCAGTCCTATGGCAATTATCCCGACCTCGTCGCCGAACTGGATTCTGGCCAGATCGATCTTGCGGTCACGCCGACCGGGTCGGTCGACATGCGCGCCGATCTTCATTTCGAGTCGATCCTGCCGGCACGCAACGTGCTCGCCTGCGGCGCCGGCCATCCGCTGGTACGCAAGCGCAGCGTCGCGACGGAGGATATCGTCAACTACCCCTGGGTCGCACCGCTGCCAGGCTCGCCTCTGGTGCTCGACCTGCACAATATCCTGCTGACCCTCGGGCTTGAGGAAGTCGGCCTGCGCTATGCCGGCGGCTCGCTGCTCAGCGTCGTGAACTATCTTGCCGGCACCGACGCGCTGGCGATCCTGCCGCAATCCGTGGCCTATGCCTTTCGCGGCGAAAACAAGATCACCATCATTCCGCTCGACATTCCGCAGCCCGAAAGGGTGCTGGGGATCATGACCCGCAAGAAGCCCTATTCGAACCCCGCCGGCCGCAAGTTCCTGGGCCATCTCAGGCGGGAGTTTTCAGAACTGCGCCGCGCGGTCGAGAAGCATGAAAAGACGATCCACTGGGTCCAGGGACCGTTCATGGGCGAGCGCGAGCGCAAGGCAGCCACGGAATAGAATTCGCGCGCAAAAACAAGGACGCGGCGACCGCGTCCTCCTACGATGTCTTGTGACTAAAGCTATCAGGCCTTGCTGCGGGACAGCACGAAATCGTGCGTCACATCCCAGAAGTCGTCGGCGAATTCATAGGTCCTGGCACGTTCGTGATCATGCACTTTATCAAACTTGGCGAGCAGGCTTTCCTTGACCCCGAAGACCGCGTCCGAATGGATATAGGGATCGTCGGGGTCGAAGATATGGGTCGTCAGCGTCTCGAAGCCATCGGCGCTGATGATGTAGTGAAGATGCGCCGGACGATAGGGGTGGCGGCCGAGATTACCGAGCAACTGGCCGACAGGGCCATCGTCCGGGATCGGGTAGTATTTCGGCTTCACGGCACGGAACCAGTAATGTCCGTCCGGCCCGGTTCGGAAAATGCCGCGCAGGTTAAAGTCGGGCTGGATACCCTTCTGCTGCACGTCGTAAAAACCCTCGTCATTGGCCTGCCAGACATCGATCACGGCATTGGCGATCGGCCTGCCTTCCGTGTCGAGGATGCGGCCCTCGATCACCATGTCCTCGCCCTTGCTGTCGAGGCAGATATTGGCACCCATCGGCAGTTCCGGCGCATCGGCCACGTGGAAGGGGCCGAGCACCGTGCTCTCGGAGGCGCCCGAGGGTTTTCTGTTGTTGATCGCGTCGACCAGCATCGAAACGCCAAGCACGTCGGACAGCAGGATGAATTCCTGCCGCCATTCGTTGCACATCTGGCCGGTGCGGGTGAGGAACAGGATGGCCTGCATCCATTCGTCCTGCGTCGGCTCCAGTTCCTTCACCGCCTCGTGCAGCTTGCGGGTGATGACGTCCATCACCTGCTTCAGCCGCTCGTCCTTGGCGCCGGCATTACGGCCGGTCACGACCTCGACCGAGTTCTCCTCGGTGAAATAGCCCTTCTCATGCGCTTCCATGTTCGCCTCACCGGTCCAGGATTGTTTTCAACACGCGGCGCAGTTCGCCGGCGGGATCGGCCGCCAGGCCTTCCGAACGCCAGGCGACGTGGTGGTCGGGCCGCACCAGGATGACGCCGGCATCGCCGACTTCGCGGGCGCGCGCCCAATCGCCATAATGATCCTGCCATTGTTGCCGAGGCCCGATGATATGGGTGATGATCGGCAGATTGAGCTCGGCAGACAAGGCCTCAGCCGCATCGACCCAGCCGCGGCCGCCGATGCCGGTCAGGATGGTGAACCTGCCATGGCCGCAGAGATCGAGCGTCGAGGCTTTCTTGTTGCCGTCGCCGAACAGCCAGGCATGCGGCAGGCGCGCGCCGGGCCAGGTCGTCTGCTCGAAATGCAGTTCGTTGTCCTGTATGAAGGCGGGCTCGGGCTGGCCTTCAACTGCGACTGCCGCCGACTTGTAACGATGGTTCATCTCGACGCCGTGGGCGTCGAATTCGTAGACCTTGAAGGCGATCGCTTCGCGCAGAGCGGCCCGCTGGGTCTCGGCGGCGGGCGTGTCGTCGCAGCGACGGTCCATATTCTCCTGCATCTTCACCGGATCGATGGAATCGAGCAGGCCAAGCGCGCCGAAGATCGGGCCGAATTCTTCGATCGACTGGTTGGCACGGGTGACGATCTGCTTGGCGACAGGCGCGCGCTCCTCGGTATAGGTCTCGAGCAGGCCGGGGCCGGCCTGGCCCCGGACGACCATGGCGAGCTTCCAGGCGAGGTTGAAGCCGTCCTGGATCGAGGTGTTGGAGCCGAGCCCGTTCGACGGCGGATGGCGGTGGATCGCGTCACCTATGCAGAAGACCCGGCCCTTGTGGGCGCGCGCGGCATAACAATTGTTGACCGTCCAGGTCGAGACCGAAGTGACTTCGATGTCGATATCGGGATCGCCGATCAGGTCGCGGGCCACGCCCTCGGCAAAGGCATTGTCGACATCTGGCACGCCCTGGGTGATATCGTAACCCCAGTTGATCAGCCACTCGTTCCACGGCCGGATCATGCGGACGAGACCCATGCCGATGCCGCCGACATTCGAGCCCGGCTGCAGCACCCAATAGAGCACCGAGGGGCGGTGGGCCACATAGCGCGTAAGATCGGCCTTAAACACGATGTTCATCGAGCCGGCGACGCCCATCTTCCCCTCGAACGGCAGGCCGATATGCTGCGCCACCAGCGAGTTGCCGCCATCGGCTCCAACAAGATATTTCGAGCGGATGGTGAAGTCCTTGCCGGTCAGCCGGTCGCGGCAGGTCGCCGTCACGCCGTCGCCATCCTGCACGTGGCTGACATATTCCGTCGACATCCTGGCCTGCGTGCCACGCGAGCAGGCGGTCTTGAACAAAAGCGGCTCCATGAAGGTCTGCGGCAAGTCGTTCATCTCCGTCGGCGAAGACAGCAGATGCTCCGCCTTGGACTTCGGATGGTTGCCCCAGGTCTTAAGCCGGCCCAGCTCCTCGCCGGCAATGGATGTGCAGAACACGTTCTCGCCCATGATCTCCTGCGGGCTGCAATGGAGATAGGCCTCGGCCTCGACCTCGCGGCCGAGGTCGCGCAACACCTCCATGGCCCGTTGGTTGGTGATGTGGGCACGCGGCGTGTTGGCGAGCCAGCGATAGCGGTTGATCGCCATGTTCTCGACACCATAGGTGGCGAGCAGCGCCGCAGTGGCCGAGCCCGCCGGGCCGGTTCCAATGATCAATACGTCGGTTTCGATGTCAGCCATCAGGCACTCCCTCGTTCGTCTTTATTTTTGGCCGGCCCGCCAGGATGCGGCGGACGGGAAAGAGCTGGATTCCGGTGCGGTCGGTGAATAGGCCCCACAGGCCGCGCGGCGCAAACAGCATGATCAGAATGCCGATCAGGCCGAGGATCAGCAGATACCAGGAGCCGTAGTCGGCAAGCAGGTTCTGCAGGATGTAGAAGACGATCACCCCGACGATCGGCCCTTCGATCGTGCCGATGCCGCCGATCACGACGATGAAGATCACGTAAGCCGTCCAGTCCGGGACCGAGAAGGCGGCGTCCGGCGAGATGCGCGCCTTCTGCACGTAGATCAGTGCACCGGTGAGGCCGGTCGCCAGCGCTGCGACCAGATAGACGAAGGATTTGGTCCAGAGCGGGTCGACGCCGACGGAGCGCGCCGCCTCGCGGTTGTCGCGTACGGCAGCAAGGCCAAGTCCCTGCTTGGATCGCAGCAGCTTGTAGATCGAGCCGATGGTAAGCATCGCCAGGAGCAGCGCCAGCCAGTAGCAGACGATGTCGGTCGCCTGCGGCCCACGCACGCCCAGCAGATCGGCGACGAAGCGGACGCCGACCATGTCACGCGCAGCGCCTGCGGGCAGCGAGGTGCCGGTGCCGCCGCCCAGCGCCTTCCACTGTGCGAGCGAGAGCCGCACGATCTCGGCGATCACCCAGGTGCCGATCGCGAAATAGGCTCCTTGCAGGCGGAACACGAAGAAGGCGGTCGGTATGGAGAGCGCGAGCGCCGCAAGCCCCCCGAGCACGATGGCCGCCATCGGATCCATTCCAAGCAGGCTGACGCCGCCGAACATCGCATAAGCGCCGAAGCCGACGAAAGCTTGCTGGCCGACGGAGACGAGGCCGGCATACCCCGCGAGCAGGTTCCAGCACTGCGCCAGCACCAGCATGGTCAGGATGGAGAACAGGTCCTGGATCACGGCACGCGGCGCAAAGAGCGGCGTTGCGGAGGCGAAAGCCACCACCGCGAGGATCAGCAGGATGGAAACCAAGGAACCGCGCGTGCGCGTCGAGACGGACCAGGATGTGGAAACATTGTCTGCCATCTCAGTCCACCGCCCGAGGGAAGAGGCCGCGGGGCCGGACGATCAACACCAGCAGGAAGGCGACATGCCCGGCGAGAATCTGCCATTCCGGATCGACCGCCGCACCCATCGTCTGCGCCACGCCGATGATGATGCCACCGGCCAGCGTGCCCCAGAACGACCCCAGCCCGCCGATGATCACGGCCTCGAAGGCATAGATCAACCGCGCCGGCCCCATGGTCGGATCGAAATTCGCACGAGTGCCGAGATAGAGCGCGGCGATCGTCACGACCATCATCGCGATGCCGGTTGCGGTCGCGAAAATCCGTTCGGCCCGGATGCCCATCAGACCAGCAGTGGCGCTGTCGTCGGACGTGGCGCGGAAGGCGCGGCCGAGCGAGGTGCGATAGAACAGAAGGTTGAGAGCCACGATGACGCCAACGGCGGAAAGGAAGGTGAGCAGCGGCATCGTGCCGATGCTGATCGGCCCGACCTGCAACGAGGCCGTTTCCAGCGCACCTGCCGAGATGCGACGGCTGTCGGCCGAAAAGCCTTGGAGAAGCCCGTTCTGGATGACGACCGAAAAGCCGAAAGTCACCAGCAGCGGCGGCAGAATATCGTCGCCAAGTGTGCGGTTAAGTACGAGGAATTGCAGCGCCCAGCCGAGTGCGAACATCACGGGCAGCGCCACCACCGCGGCAAGGAATGGATTGAGCCCAAGCGCGGAGACCAGCAACAGCACCAGGAAGGCGGCCAGCACGATCAGATCGCCATGCGCGAGATTTACCAGCCGCATGATGCCGAAGACGAGGCTCAGTCCCGCCGCGAAAAGCGCGTACAGGCCGCCGAGCAGAATGCCCTGGATGATCGTGTCGAGCCAGTTCATCGCGCATGCGCTCCGAAATAGGCCGCGTGGATATCCTCGCGGCTGAGTGTTGCCGGCGTGCCCGTCAGCGTCACCCGTCCCTCCATCATGCAATAGACCCGGTCGGCCACCTTCAGAGCCTGGCCGATATCCTGCTCGACAATGACGATTGCCGCGCCGGTCGCGCGGATCTTGGGAAAGGCCGCATAGATGTCCTTGACCACGACGGGCGCGAGGCCGAGGCTCACCTCGTCACAGAGCAGGACCCGCGGATTGGACATCAGTCCCCGGCCGATCGCCACCATTTGCTGCTGGCCGCCCGAAAGCGCGGTGCCGGGCTTGTGCCGCCGCTCCTTCAGCACGGGAAAGAGCTGGTAGATGGCATCCAGTGTCCAGGTGCCGTCGCCGCTGCGGCCGTATTTGCCGATCAGCAAATTCTCCTCGACCGACAGCGAGGGAAAAAGGCGCCTGCCTTCCGGCACCATGGCGATGCCGAGCCGCACGACGTCGGGCGCCGACAGCGCGCCGATCTCGGCGCCGGCAAAGCGGATATGGTTCGGCGCATTGCGAATCAGCCCGGAGATCGAGCGCAGCAGCGTCGACTTGCCGGCGCCATTGGCGCCGATCACGGCCACCGTCTCGCCTTCGTCCAGCATCATGTCGACACCGAACAGCGCCTGGAAGTCGCCATAGAAGGCCGTCAGGCCGTGTGTCTCGAGCACCGCCATCAGACCTCGATCCCGAGATAGATTTCGCGTACCTCTTTCGAAGCCATGATGGTGTCGGGATCGCCGATCCCGATCACCCGACCGAAATGCAGCACGACGAGCCGGCTGACCACGGAAGTCAGAGCATGCAGCACATGTTCGACCCAGATGATCGACACGCCACGGCCGTGGATCACCCGAATCGTCTCGACGAGCTCCTGACATTCTCCTTCCGTCAGGCCGCCGGCGATCTCGTCGAGCAGCAGGATCCTGGGGTCGGTGGCTAGCGCCCGGGCGAGTTCGAGTCGCTTGCGCTGCAGCAGCCCAAGCGTCCCCGCCGGCTGGTTCGCCTTCGGGTAAAGCCCGATCCTGACGAGAATGTCGGCGCATCGATCGCTGACTTCGCGCTCGGTCTTGCGTGAGCCGAAGGCGGCTGCAACCAGCAGGTTCTCGAAGACCGTCAGCTTTTCGAACGGCTGCGGGATCTGGAATGTCCGGCCGATGCCGGCAAGACATCGCGCCATCGGCGGCTGCCGCGTCACGTCGACGCCATCGAGCCGGATGCTGCCTGCGTCGACACGAATGTTGCCCGTTATCAGGTTGAAGAGGGTAGATTTGCCGGCTCCGTTCGGGCCGATCACCCCGAGCGCTTCGCCACTTTCCAGCGCAAACGAAACCTGGTCGGCGACTTTCAGGGCGCCGAAGCTTTTCGATAGCTGGTCAAGCACGAGTATGGGCATCAGGGTCTCGGGTTACAGGCTTCCGTTGAACGGCGGCCCGGGGTTGAGCGCCGAGCCGATCAGGCGGTAGCTCCACCGCCTGGGCGCTGGCTCAGGCGATGGCTTCCATCTTGCCGCCCGTCGGGATATTCGGCGCCGTCTGGTTGTCGACGATGATGAGGTCGTAGCCGCCGCCGTCCTTTAGGCGCCACTGGCCGCCGACAAGCGGAGTCTTGGCGATGTTCTTGGTGGCGAAAGGCGGTAGGTTTGCGCCGTCCCAGGCGACCTTGCCGACGATCGTCTCGAGGTTCGTGGCGGCGATGGCCGAAATCACGGCCGCGCTGTCGTTCGGATCGGCCCGCTTCATCACGTCGGCCGCCACTTCGAACAGCGCATGGATGAAGCCGATTGGCTGGGTCCAGGGACGACTTGTCGCCGCTGTGAAGCCGTCCGCAAGATCCTTGGAGTTCTGGCCGGTCAGCGATGACTTGAACGGATGGGTTGCCGACCACCAGACTTCGCTCGAGAGGTTGTGGCCGTTCTTGCCGAGCGCCTCGACCGCCTGAGGGAACAGGATAGCCTTACCGATGGAGGCGACCTTCGGCTTGAAGCCCTGCTGCTGCGCCTGGTTCCAGAAGGTGGTGAAGTCCGGCGGGATCATCACGCCGGTGATGATCTCGTCGCCAGCCGACTTGAAGGCGTTGATCTGCGCGGAAAAATCGTCAGTCAGGTTCTGGTAGCGGCCGGGGTCGTTGAGCGTATAGCCGAGCTTGTCCAGGACCGGCGGGAAGCCAACCTGCTTGTCACCCCAGGCATTGCCGTCGCCGTCATTGGGGAATAGGCCACCGACCTTCTTGTTGGTCGTCACCTGGCCCCACATGTTGGTATAGACGGCGATGACGTCTTCAAGGCCCCAGAAGAAGTGGAAGGCGCTGTTGAACGGCTTCCACGACGACGGGTCACCCGGATTGGCCTGCTGGCCGATGAACCAGGGCTGCCACGGCGCCATGGTCGAGATGCAGGGCACTTCCTCGGCTTCGCAGGTCGTCGCCACCGGGTTGGTCGTCTCGGGCGTCGACGCGACCAGCACCGCATGCACCTTGTCGGTGACGATCAGTTCCTTAGCGACTTCGGCGGCGCGGTTCGGGTTGGACTGGCTGTCCTTTACCACGACTTCGTAATTCAGTCCGGCGGCCTTGGTCGCCGCCATGAAGCCGTCAATGATGAACTTGTCGGCTTCGGCGAAGGCGGCCAGCGGGCCGCTCTGCGGGCTGACATAACCAAGCTTGATGGCGGTACCCTGGGCGATGGCCGGCATGGTCAGCCCCGAGGTCGCCGCCACGGCTCCAGTGGCGGCCGCAGACTTCAGCAAATCACGTCTCGTAAACATATGCCTTCCTCCTCCCAAAAGAATTCAATATGGCGGACGGCGTCCGCTCCATGCGTCCTGCAAGAGCGCGCGGATCGACCCATGATCGATCGGCCGCGGGTTCGCGTAGGGATTGCTGTTGGCGATCTCGGCTGCGCGGTCCAGATCAGCCTCGCTGAGGCCGAAATCCCTGAGCGCCTTCGGCGAGCCGATGGACTTCGCGAAGTCGTAAAGCGCCTGCCCGGGCGTGCCGCCACCGAAAATGTCCGAGATCGGCTTCATCAGTTCCGGCACGGCCGATGCGTTGAAGCCGATCGTGTGCGGCAGCATGATCGAATGCGTCTCCGCATGCGGCGTGTCGAAACTGCCGCCCAATGTGTGGCAGATCTTGTGATGCAGCGACATCGAGATCTGGCCGAGCACCGTGCCGCAAAGCCACGCACCATAAAGTGCTTTCTCGCGGGCTGAACTGTCACGCGGGCTTTCGATGATAACAGGCAGCGCTTCCTTGAGCGCCCGCATCCCGTCGATGGCCATCATTGACGTGATCGGGTTGCGGTCCGGCGCATAGAGCCCTTCGGCGGCGTGCGCGATGGCGTTCAGGCCGCTGGTGATGCTCATGTCGACGGGCAAGCCGAGTGTTAGCTCCGGGTCGTAGATGACGACCTCGGGTGTGATTTTCGGGCTGCGCACGGTGGTCTTGACGCCGTTTTCCGTCTGGCCAAGGATCGGGGTCACTTCGGAACCGGCATACGTCGTCGGCACGACGATTTGCTGGATATCGGTGCGATAGGCCATCGCCTTGCCGAGCCCGGTGGTCGAACCGCCGCCGAGCGATACGACGCAATCCGCGCCGACCTCGGCCGCGCGCGAGACGGCGCGCTCGGTAACCTCGACCGGCGTATGCATGGTCGCATCGGTGAAGGTGCCGACCGAGAGCGAACCCAGCCGCGCCGACAGGGCCTGCGCATCCGCCGCCTGGTGCGGCGTCGACAGCACCAGCGCGCGCCGGCAGTTTAACGCCTCGACCCATTTGCCCACATCGGCACTCGCTCCGTTGCCGAAGACGATGCGGGCAGGACTTCCCTGGTAGCTGAACGACAGCGTCATGTCGCGCCACGTCCTTTCTTCGCCCTCACCATGACGAAGGTAAAGTCGAGTGTCGAACTCTCGCCTTTGCCTGATGGCTTGAACTCGCCGATCAGCTCTTCTTTGACGCCAAACAGGGCATCCCGGGCGAGGTTTGCATCGCCGCCGTCATAGACATGCGTGCTGATCGTCTCGAAGCCATCCGCCTTGATCAGGAAGTGCAGATGTGCGGGGCGCCGGAGTGGAAAGCCAAGGCCGCCAAGCATCTGGCCAACCGGCCCGTCGCAGGGCACGGCATAGCCGCCCGGCCGGACTGTCTTGTAGCGGAAATCGCCCTTGGTGTCGGCCGTGAATACGCCGCGAAGATTGAATTCGGGTTGTTGGTCCGGTTGCTGGTTCTCGTAGTAGCCTTCATTGTTGGCTTGCCAGGTCTCGATCGTGGCGCCCGCGACGGGCTGCCCATCGAGATCCTGTACATGGCCGGCCACCGCCAGAACGGGGCCGACGCCGTCGAGCGAGATATTGGAGTCGAGCGCCAATCGGGGTGCGTCGGCACGATAGAACGGCCCGCGCACCGTATTGGGCGTTGCGCTCTTCGGCCGGCGGGTATTGATCTCCTCGATGAGCGCGGTGACCCCCAAAAGGTCCGAAAGCAGCACCCATTCCTGCCGCCGTCCGTCACTGGCGTGACCAACCTCGGTGAGGAATTCCACCGTCCGTCGCCAGTCGGCATGGGTCGGACGCGTCTCGCGGATGAGCTCGTGCAGGTGTTCTATGAAGGATACCATGAAAGCTTGCAGAGGCCCCTCCGCATGCTTGTCGAGCCGCTCGGCCACAAGCTGCGCAGAATTGCGCTCGCTGAACGTTATATCTGGCATGACTCCTCCCATGACGATAATTTAGCAGCCCGGAACTGAATGCTTGATAATTTTTTTCGTGATTTGTATGCGTATTTGTTATGAAGATCGACGAGCGACATCTGGTGCAACTTGCGGCGGTCGTCCAGGCAGGAGGCGTGACCGAAGGTGCGACGCTGCTGGGGCTTAGCCAGCCGGGAGTGTCGCGCACCCTTGCCATGCTGGAAAAGCGGCTCGGCGAGCCCCTGTTCATCAAAGGCCGAAGGCCACTGCAGCCGACGCCGCTCGGCCGGGCCCTGGCAGACCACGGCCAAGCCATGCTCATGGCGTCGCGCAAGGCGTCCGCCTTGGTCGAAGGCTTCCGGCACGGCCGGACAGGGCTCGTGCGCGTTGGCGGCACGCCGTTCTTCATGGACGCGCTCATCGCAGGCATGATCGCCGGTTTCCAGAACGATTTTCCCGAAGTCCGTATCGAACAGAGTTATGACTATCTTCCCGAGTTGCGCGCGGCGATCGTCGCCGACCGCATCGACCTCGCCATCTGCCCGATCGATATGCTCGACGAGGGATCGGGGATGCGTTTCCAGGAATTGCTGCCGGGCCGGAACGTCGTGGCCTGCCGCCTTACCCATCCGCTTTTGCTCAAGCGCAAGCTGACCGGGCCCGACTTGCTTGAGTATCCCTGGATAGCGCCGCCGCCCGGCAGTCCGCTGCTTGCCGACCTGCGCAGCCTCGTTCTCTCGCTCGGCGCAACTGAGACCAAGATCCGCTATGCCGGCGGGTCGCTGACCAGCGCGATCAACTACATGAAGGAGAGCGACGCGCTCACCATCCTGCCGCACAGCGTGGTTTTCGCCTATCGCAACGACAAGGCGATCACCGCCCTGCCGGTCAACATCCCGCATCCGGAACGCGCGCTCGGCTTGCTCAGGCGCACAGGAGACGTGGGCGCACCGGCTATCGAGGCGTTCTCGACGCATATTCGCAAAAGTTTCGAGAATCTGAGGCATCTGATCAAGCGCCACGAACAGTCCGTGATCTGGGGGATGTGAATTCGTGGCTGGCGGCGGGTGCCGCCACGCCGAATGTCAGAATGTCGCCGAATCGTCCGGCCACAGCATGACCGGTGCCGCGACGGTGTCGACCACCGGACCGAGGCCGTGCCAGGCACGGTTGGTGTAGACCAGGGCCTCGGCCTGCCGCGTGGCATGTGCCCCGGGCGAGACCGATGTCAGCTCCGCCGTGACCAGACATGCCCCCGGCGTCTCCAGCCGGCCTCGAAGTTCGGCCCGGAACCAGAGCTCGACCTGAGGATAATAGGGCTCGCCGCCGTCGAGCCGAGCCCATTGAACATCTGGCCCGAAGCGATCGCTGCCCGATGTCGCGCAGAGCCGGGCGAGCTGCATGTCGGCGCGGCGAACGAAGTGGACGACCACCGATGCCGCCCGCTCCACCACTTTCGCACTCGACGAGGATGCCGAGAGCGAAAAGGCGACCATGGGCGGCACCGCGCTGATCGAGATCAGCGAGCTCACCGTCAGCGCCACCGGACCTTCGCCCGCATCGGCCGTGATGATCGCTACGCCCGACGGGTGATGCCGGAACGCTGCCATGAAGGCTTCGGTGATGCCCTGGCCACCGCCGGCGGCACCCGTTTCGGCCGCCGCCACCTTGCCCGGCATGCCTCTCGCGGCCGCGCTCATTTCTTCTCGATCAGGTCGTAGAACTGCCAGACCCGATCGCTCCACACGCCGGCAATGTCGCGGCCGGCGGCGGCGACGATGTTGGGATTGATCGTGAAATGGTTCGCCGCCGTCAGCATCTCGCGATAGATCCGCTGCATCACGCCGTAACGCAACGACGCGCCGCCGAGCGCGCGGTAGACGAAATGGCAGGCATCGACGCCGGCCTCATGCACTTCGGATTTGGCGAGATGCACAAGGCTTATCTGCCGGGTCGTCATGCGGTTGCCGGCTTCGATCGAGGCCTCCACGTCGCGCCAGACCTCGAATAGAAGGGCGCGCGCGGCGCGGACTCGGGCTTCCGCGCGGCCGAAATCAAACCAGAACTTATCGCTCTCGCCGAGCATGCCGGCACGGCCAGTCTTGGTCTTGGCATATTTGGCGGCTTCGTCAAGCATGCGACGCGCCGCACCGATCGCCCACCCGGAATGGCCGATGGCAGCGAGGCCGACGACGCCGAGGCTGAAGAATTCCTTCATACGCTGCGGCTCGGCGGTCAGGATCGGGAACACCATGTCGTCAGGGATGAAGACATCGTTGGCGGCATAGTCGATGCTGCCGGTCGCCTGCAGGCCAAGGGAATTCCAGTTCCCGAGCAACTCGTGCTCTCCGACTGGCGCATGGGCGCAGAGCACGATCACGTTGCCCTTCTCGTCCTTCGCGGGTTGACCGTTTCCATCGTCGAGCAGCGCTGCCGTATGGGTATAGGTGGCGTGGTAGATACCGCTCGCATAGGCCCACTTGCCGTTCAGCCGATAACCGCCATCAACCTTCTTCAGCATGCCCGTCGGCGTGCCCTGGCCGGAAAACCGGTTGTCGGTCTTGCCGTCGAACAGACGGCCGATCGCCGTATCGGGCAGGAAGGCCGCCGACATCGCGCCGATGCAGGTGTGCACCATCGAGATCCAGCCGGCCGCGCCGCTGTGATAGGTGATGGCTTCAATGAGCTGAAGTCCCTGGGTCGGCGAGAGCTGCGCACCACCGATATCCTCGCCGGCGAAGACATGGCTCATCCGCAGCGGCTTGAGCGCCTCGAAGGTCTCCTCGTTGAGGCGGCCGAGCTTTTCATTGTCCTCGGAATTCTTGTCGAGGATCGGGCCGACCTCGTCGACATGGGCCAGGAGGGACGCGAAGTCCGTCTTCGTGCCCCAGTAGCCTGATGCGTGCTTGATTAGTGCGTTCATGACAATTCCTCCTTGATTGACCTGATCATACAGTTCGCCTGACGGCGCCGCTTCTTTGGTTTCACCGGGCGAGGAAGTCGCCGATGGCAGTGACGGTGCGCGGATCTTCCTGCATAGCGAAATGGCCGACCTCCTTGATGATCAGTGTCAGCGCATTGGGAATGCTCTTTTCCCAGATCGGCGCCTGCGAGGCCGGCAGCATGCGGTCCTTGTCGCCCCAGACGATAAGTGTCTCATTCGGAATCCGGCTCAGCCAACGGCCGAGATTGGGGTGACCGAAACCATGCGCCTTGAGAATGTTGCCGAGCGCCGGGCCTTCCTTTTCGCGTGCCGCGACGAAATCCTCGACCGAGGGGCATTCCGAACCGCCGGGGAAATAGCGCGCCGCGACTTCGGCATTGTGGGCCAGGTATCCAGGCAATTCCTGCGGCGGGACCGCGCCGAGATCGGCGCCGGGATGGTCCGGGTGATTGAGGCCGGCCGGGGCGTTCAGCACCAGCTTGCCAAACTGCTCGCCAGCGACGGCGGCGATCTCGGCCGCCATCCAGCCACCCATGGAATGTCCGACCAGATGCGGCCGGTCGAGGCCGAGCGCTTTGACGAGATGGAGGTTATGGACCACCATGTCCTGCATGCCGGCAATATGCGGCGCCTCGCCGCTCTCGCCGAATCCGGGATGGAAGGGAAGGTAAACGCGGAACCGATCCGCCAGCTCGCGCGCCCATTCATGGCCCTCGAGCGTGGCCGCGCCGTGCAGCGCCAGCACCGCGGGGCCGCGTCCGATCGCCTTCACCACCGTTCGGACGCCGTTGATATCCTGGGTAAGAGTTTCAAATTCCATTGAATATCCTCCTCATACAATCTGTCAGGCCGCGTCGGCGGCGATCAGCACCTTGCACTGCGTCGTCCGGCGCTTGAGTGCCTCGAAGGTCTCGGGCACTTCGCCGAAACCGATCCGGTCGGTGATCAACGCTTGCGGGCGATAACGGCCCGGCCCGAGTGCCGCGAGCGCGGTTTCGAACTCGGTCATGTTGAAGAACACCGCGAAGATGCTTTGGATTTCCTTCGACAGCGCCGCGAACGGATCCCAGTCGTCACCGCCGACGCAGAGGCCGACGCCGACCACAGTTCCGTGGACCCGGACCAGTTTGCAGGCGAAATCGATCAGGCCGCGTTTGCCCACGCATTCGAAGACAATGTCGGGCGCGCCGCTGCTTTTGCTCCGGAACTCCTCCGCGAGACCGGGACCAGACAGGGCAAAACCAGTCGCGCCGATGGCCGCCGCCCGCTCTTCCTGATGTCGGTTGATATCGGCGACAATGACCTCGCGCGCACCATGCCGGCGCGCCCAGAAGGCGACGAGCAGGCCGATCGGCCCCGCGCCAAGGATCAGCACGCGGTCGCCGGGTTTCAGGCCGGACCGCATGACGCAATGAAGCGCCACGGCGACCGGCTCTGCCAGCGCGCCCTCCGATATCGGCAGGTCGTCGGGAAGTATGCGGCACTGGCGCGCCGCCACGGTGGTGAATTCGGCATAGCCGCCGCCGATCAGCCGCATCTCGGCGCACCAGGCCGGCTCGCCACGCTTGCAGCTGTCGCAATGGCCGCAGCCACGCATCGGCGCCACGGCCACCCGGTCGCCCGGCCTGAGCGTGGCGACGGCGCTGCCGCAACTGACGACCTCGCCGGCAAATTCATGGCCGAGTACGTCATATTGCTTGAGGCCGAAGGTTTTGGGGTCCTCGGTCATGTGGAGATCGGAGCCGCAGATGCCGCAGGCGGCGATCTTGAGCAGGACCTCATCATCAGCCGGCTCCGGCACCGGGCGTTCGCCGACTGTTAAAGGCAGTCCGACACGATCGAAAAGCACAGCCTTCATGTCCGGTCCTCCATCAGGCGCCGTCGTGTTGGGAACCAGGGTGCGTCGACGACCTTGCAGATCAGGCCCCAGATGCCGCCGCGGGCGAAGAGCGCCATGAACAGGGTCATAAGACCGAGGACCACGAGATAGGTCGCGCCGTATTCGCCGAACCAACGCTCGGCGAAGAAGTAGATCAGCGCGCCGATCAGCACGCCTTCCAGCGATCCCAGCCCGCCGACCATGACGATGAAAATGGCGATATTGGCCCAGTTGGGATCATAGGCCGAGGGTGGTGTTATGCGCAGCTGGGCCATGAAATAGATGGCGCCCGCAAGGCCCGTACCGACGGCTGCAGCCACCCAGATCAGGAAGCGCAACCGGCTGACATTGACGCCCTGGCTTGCTGCCGCGACAGGATTGTCGCGCATGGCGATCAAAGCCAAGCCGTAACGCGAGCGCAGCAGCAGGTAGCTGCCGCCGACCGTCATCAGCAGCATCAGCGCGCAGAGCAGGGATACACCCACGGCGCGTTCGGTCGGGGAATAGGTGGTCATGACGCGCAGGCTCATGCCAGCGCCGGCATTGACGTAACCGAATACGGAGGTCGCCAGCCGCACCACCTCGGCCACGACCCAGGTGCCGATCGCGAAATAGGGTCCGTCGAGCCGGTGCAGCAGGCCATAGGTGGGGATGGCGAGCAAGGCCGGCGCGATCATCGCCAGCACAACGGCAACAAAGGGATTGATGCCCCAGAGCTGGGCCATTACGAACATCATGTAGGCGGCGACGCCGACAAAGACCTGTTGGCCGACCGACACCAGGCCGGCATACCCTCCCAGCAGGTTCCACATCTGCGCCACGGCGATGTAGCAGCACAGCTCCACCACGTCTCGGATCAGGCCCTGGCTGGCCCAAAGCGGCATCGAGGCAACAGCAAAGAGCACTGCGATGCCGAGGCCCATCGCGATGATGCCCGACATGGTCTGACGCTGGACCCGGACCGGCGGAAGATCCATGGCATCGATCGGGCCTGGAGCGGGAGCGATTGCGATCGCTTGGGTCACGGTCTCAATCCTTTCCGAGAAGGCCCTGCGGCCGCAACGCGAGAATGAGCAGGAAGACGAGATGGCCGGCCAGGATGCCGAAGCCGGGATCGATGCGGAAACCGAACGACTGGCTGATGCCGAGCACCATGGCACCGATGAAGGCACCCCAGATCGAGCCCATGCCGCCGATGATCACCGCTTCGAAGGCGTAGATCAGTTGGAAGGCGCCATCGGCGGGCGACACCGTCGAGCGCATCGACTGAAACACGGCGGCGAAGCCAAGTATGGCGACCGCCAGCGCGGTGGCGCCGGCATAAACGTTTTTTGGGTTGACGCCGGTCATTGCCGCTGCCTCGACATCGGCCGACGCCGCGCGCAGGGAACGGCCGAAACGGGTATATTGCATCGTCGTTGCCAACCCCGCCGTCAGTAC
This sequence comes from Rhizobium phaseoli, assembly GCF_010668805.1. Taxonomy (GTDB): domain Bacteria; phylum Pseudomonadota; class Alphaproteobacteria; order Rhizobiales; family Rhizobiaceae; genus Rhizobium; species Rhizobium phaseoli_A. Next base: position 39,970 of record NZ_WUFT01000012.1, read on the forward strand.
GGTCGCGGTGATCAGCACGATAACGGGCAGCACGCCGACGAAGAGCGGCCCGAGTTGGAAGGAGGCCTGGGCAATGCCGCCGCTCGGCAGCGAGCGGGTGTCCGCCGACCACAGCTGCAACATCGCATTCTGCAGCGCGGTCGACAGGCCGAAGGTCGCGATCAGCGACGGCAGCGGGTCTGCGCCGACCACCCGATCGAGAATGAGCCGCTGCAGGATTAGGCCGATGATGCCGCCGAGCGCCACCAGCACCACCAGCACCACCCACGGGCCGAGCCCGAAGGTCGAGGCGAGGCTGATCCCGATCAATGCCAGCAGGATCATCAGGTCGCCATGCGTGATGTTTACCACGCGCATAACGCCGAACATCAGCGCCATGCCGAGCGCATATTGCGCATAGAGGCCGCCAAGCAGAATGCCCTGGACCAGTCCGTCAAGCCACTGCATGGGATGCTCCGAAATAGGCTTCGCCGATCTCCTCGCGGGACATATCCGCCGACCGGCCGGTCAGGGTCATGCGGCCCTCCAGCATGCAGTAGAGCCGGTCGGAGGCCGATTTGGCCAGACCGACATCCTGCTCGACCAGCACGACGGCGGTGCCATTCCTCGAGATCGCGGGGATGGATTGATAGATTTCCTTGACGACCTTCGGCGCCAGGCCAAGACTGATCTCGTCGCAAAGCAGCAAGCGAGGTTGGTTGAGCAGCGCACGCCCTATGGCGACCATCTGCTGTTGACCGCCGGACAAGGATTGCACAGGCACTGCTTGCTTTTCCTTGAGGATCGGAAACAGCGCGTAGACGCGCTCGATCGTCCAGACCTCGCCATGTCCCGGCGCGGCATGGTCGATCGCCACGCGCAGATTGTCGAGGACAGACATTCCGGCGAAGAGCCGGCGACCCTCGGGCACGATCGCCACGCCATCGGCCACCATGCTATGCGGCTTGCTGCCACCAACCGGGCGGCCGTCGAGATACACCATGTCGGGTGCCACTTTGATGAGGCCCATGATCGATTTCAGCAGGGTGGATTTGCCGGCGCCGTTCGCGCCGATCAGGGCGACGATCTCTCCCTCGGCGATTTCGAGATCCACGCCGTAGAGCGCCTGGAAATCACCATAGCGGGCCTTGAGCTGGTGCGTGGACAGAAGCGTTTGGGTCATGCCTCGATCCCCATGTAGACACGGCGAACTTCGGGGTTCTTGATGACCTCGTCCGGCAGGCCCTCAGCGATCTTCTCGCCAAAATTCAGCACCATGATCCGGTCGGCCACCGCGAGCAGCGCATGCAGCACATGCTCGATCCAGACGATCGTCACGCCACGGTCGCGGATGCGTCGGATCAGTTGCACCAGCGCCTTGCCCTCCTCGTCGGTCAACCCGCCGGCGATTTCGTCGAGCAGCAGCAAACTCGGACTCGACGCCAGCGCCCGGGCCAGCTCCAGCCGCTTGCGGTCGAGCAGCGTCAACGAGCCCGCCGAACGGTTGGCCTTGTCGGAAAGCTCGCAGTCGCTGAGAATCTGGGCACAAAGCGCATAGCTCTGGGCCTCGGTGCGGCCGCCGCCAAATGTCGCCGCGACGAGCAGGTTTTCGAATGTCGACATGCCGACATAGGGGCGCGGGATCTGGTATGTGCGGCCGATGCCGATCTTGCAGCGCACATGAGGCGGCTGGCCGACGAGGCGCTGTCCGGCGAACACGAGCTCGCCGGCATCGTTCCTGAGGTCACCGCTGATCAGATTGAAAAGCGTGGTCTTTCCCGCCCCGTTGGGGCCGAGTATGCCCAGCACCTCGCCACGCCGGACATCAAAGCTGATGTCCTGCAGGACGCGCAAGGCGCCGAAGGATTTGCTCAATCCTCTCGCTTCCAGCAATACGCCGTCCAATAGCATCCTCCGCTCCCGGTTGGAGCAAGCGTAGGAACACGCCCGCCCGTCCGGTTTTCATGCATTCAGCCTGGTCTTGCAGATCGCCGGGCGACCTCGTGGTCAATGTGGCCCGCCCGACGTGTCCAGGCTTAGCTCGCCCAGGGGATCACCTTTATTTTCTGTTCGGGTTCGAACAGTTTGTTGACGGTGTTGTCGACGATCTTCAGGTCATAGGGCCATTTCTCACCTTTGACCCACTGGCCGCCGAAGATCGGCGTCGTCGAGACGTTCTTGTGCGGGCCGCTGGAGAAATCGACCTTGCCGATCAGCGTGTCGAGTTTCGTTGCCACCATGGCATCACGGTTGGCGGTGCGATCGAGGGGGTTGGACGAGCGTTTGAGAATATCGATCGCGACTTCCCAGATCGCATGACTGTAGCCGAGCGGCTGCGTCCACTGCTTCTTGGTTTCGCTCTCCCATTGGTCGGCGATGTCGCGGCTCACTTGTCCGGTCAACGTCGATTTGAAGGGGAAGGCAGGCGCCCACCACACTTCCGACGACATGCCGTCGCCGAGTGGGCCGAGTGCCTGCACGCCGCCCGGGAAAAGCAGTGCCGCCGCGACGGTGACGGCCTTGGGCTTGTATCCTTGCTGGGCGCACTGGTTGATGAAGGTCTTGAGGTCGTCAGGATAGGTGATGCCGCCGACGATCTCGCATCCGGCAGCCTTGAAGGCGGCGATTTGTGCGGAATAGTCGTTGGTACGCGGCTGGAAGAAGCCCGGGACGGTGATCTCGAAGCCGGCCTTCTTGGTCGGCACCGGCAGACCGTAATCGTTGTTACCCCAGGTCTCGCCGTCCGCATTCTGTGGAAACAGCAGGCCGACCTTGCGGTTGGTATCAAGCGTATTCCACAGGCCAACGAAGGTGTTGAGCGCCTCATCGAGGCCCCAGAAGAAATGATAGGTCCAATTGAACGGCGTCTTCTGGCCGCCACGCGGGAAGATCACCGCCTGCCACGGCGCGCCGGTCGAAAGGCAGGGGCACTCGTTAAGTTCCGCCTGGTCGGCGGAAGGGCTGACGGTGTCGGTGGTCGATGCGGGCAACAGCAGATGCACGCCATCGTTCAGGATGAGGTCGCCAGCGACTTCGGCCGCGCGGTTCGGATCGGACTGGCTGTCACGGATCAGGATTTCGACATCGAACTTGCCGGCTGCCGTCTCCAGGCCATCCTTGAGCAGGGCCTTGACTTTGTCCGCCGCCCAGCCGTCGGTTTCGCCGAACAGCGCAAGCGGACCGGTCGCCGGCGTTACGAAGCCGAGTTTGATCGTGCCGGCCGATTGCGCGCGGGCAATCATGGGTGCTCCGAGCGCCGATGCGGCCAAGCCGGCACCGATGCCCTTCAGCACGGTCCGGCGTGATGGTCTTATGATTTTCGTATTCAGGTCCACCTTCGGCTCCTCCCTTTGGTGATTTGTCGTCTGCATGCGTATTGGCGACGGCCGACCGTTCCTCGCTGGCCAGCTGTCACATCACTTGATGCGGTTCATCGCGCCGCCATCGATGACGATCTGGCTGCCGGTGACGTAAGACGAGCATGGCGATGCCAGATAGAGTGCAAGGCCCTTGATGTCCTCAGTGTCGCCGATCCTCCCGATCAGCGATTGCTCCTCGAAAGCCTTGCGGTCCGCGGGAATCTTTAGCCGGCCGCCGGCGATGTTGGTCATGAAGGGCCCAGGCGATATGCAGTTGACGAGGATGCCGAACATGCCCAGTTCCATTGCCATCTGGCGGACGAAATGGTCGACGCCCGCCTTGGCGGGCATATAGGACGTGCCGACGATCGCCTCGTTGATCTGTGCCGCGATCGAGGACGTGACGATGATCCTGCCGCCGCCCGATTTCTTCATGTGCCGGGCAGAATTCTTGACTGTCGTGTAGACCGATGTGAGGTTGACCTCGATGCCACGATCCCATTGCGCGTCGTCCAGCGCGTCGATCGCGCCTTCCGGAATGCGTCCGCCTTCGGTCGACAGGAAGCCCGGGCCGGGGTCGATGCCGGCATTGGCGAAGACCACGTCAATCCGCCCATGCCGTTTCGCCACAGCGTCGAAAGCGTCGCTCATTCCGGGTCTGTCGGAAACGTCGACGACCTGCCCCCAGACGTCACCGCCATTGGCTTTGATTTCGGCAACCACCGTTTCCAGCGTTGCCGCGTTCAGGTCGAAGATGCAGACGCGCGCGCCATTGTCCGCCATGACCTCCGCATATGCACGGCCGATGCCGCTGGCACCGCCGGTGACAATCACCGACTTGCCACGAACGTCGAACATTTCTTGCAATGTCGCCATTCTGTCTCCTCCCACTTCGAGAAGGCTAACAGCGAACGACCCGTGCTTTAATAATTCTTTTCAAGTTTAATATGTCTATGTGTTATGAAGTTCGGGAGTCTAGAGTGAGGTTTACGGCGGGTTATCCGCTGAAAAAAGCAATGAGAATTTGTAACCGGCCGATTGTTGCCGCGGAGATTTCGCTTTGAACATGCAAGGGGCAGAGCTTGCCGATCTCGCCCAGGCCTACGTCCTTTGCGCGTCTTTCAGACGCGCGGCGCCGCAGGCGCCAGCCGACGCTTGGCCATCGCTAGAAGCCCATGTGCGGCGACGTTCTCGGCATATTGCCGATAGGCGGGATCCCGGCTGAGCATGCGCTCTTCGGCGCGGGCGCGCATGAGATAGATAAGACTGATGATCGCCAGCATGCCGGCCCGCGCCAGGCCTTCGGCCAGGCCACTGGCGATGAAGCTTGGAAACGCAAACAGCCACCAGGCGATGTTCTTCGAGACATAGGCCGGATGTTTGATGAAGCGGTAGGGGCCCGATGTGACGATGCCGCGATGGGTCAGGTTGGAAAATCGCGGCCCGAAGGCGACGGTTGCCCAGACATAGATAATCGTGCAGGACAGCGTCGCGACGCTCCAGAGGATGAAGACCAGCGATCCCTCCTGGATAACGCTCTCCCAACCCGGCCCGTCGCCATAAGGCACGAAGGCATGCGAAATCACCGGGAAGAACGGCTCATAGCAGATCAGGCAGACGAGCCAGCCGAGCGCCGTCGTCTCCGTCGCCCGGATATGCCATCCAAAAAGCTTGAAGGTGGCGATGTAGCCGCCGGCCGCCAGGATGACGTCGAGAAGCAAGACGAGCCGCAGCAAGCCTTCGAACCAGGCGGCCGAAAGTGAGGGAAACAGCCAGGCCGGCTTTTCGGCAAGATCGGAAAGCGCGGCTATGCCGCTTGAGAACATCAGCACGAGGAAGAAGCATTTGATCGCCAGCAGCCGCAAGGCGAACAGCACGTCTTCTTCGCGAAAATCCTGCATCAGCACCGCACGGCCGACCTGATTGAGATAATCGTCGGGTTCCTCGGCGACGAGATCGGTGACCGCGACGTAGAGAATGGTGGCGCCGACAAGAGCGATGGAGATGGGGATGGTGGTATGGCCGGCCTCGATGAACCATCGGACCGCCGACGACTGCGTGAAAAACGGAAAGACGGAACAGGCGATGACGACCGCACCCAAAAGCGCGGCGATGCCGACAAGCTTGGTCCCGATGCGCCGCCAGGAAGCGGCGGGAGCCTCATGCCGCCTCTCCCGCAATGCCCAGGCCCGGCGCGCAGCCGGTGTGCCGTCGACGACGATCCACGCGAGGAGAAGACAGAGGACGGCAAGCGCCATCGCCTTGCCGGGCTCGAGCCGCATATAGGTCGCGAGCGCAATGCCGACGAGAACGCCGGCAAGGGTCGCAGCCTGAGTGACCAAGGGGCTCCCGGCGAGGGTATCCCTGTCCTGCGATATGGGCACGCGCTCGGCTTTCTCGATCAAATCGCCGGCTGGACGGAGCGTTTCCGCGCCGCCTTCACCGCCTGCGCCATCGCTGCTTCGGCTGTCAGTGGTGACAGATCCGGCACCGAGATCATCGCAATATCGAGCTTGTCATAATCGACCATGTAATAGCCCGATCCGGTCGCGATGACCGCATCGGGTCTGATCGCCAGCAGATCCTGCGCCATCGTGCCGACGAACATCGGCCCGCCCCAGATGTAACGGAAAGCATAGATCGGAATACCCTCAGCCGAGGTACCAAGGCGGCGGATATCGGTCTTCAGGCGGCGATCAGACCACGAGGTACCCGAGGAGCTCGATGAACTGCTTGAGCTGGACGAGCTGCTGGAACTGGAAGAGCCGCTGGAACCAGAGCCGCCGCCCATGCCGCCGCCGGAGCTGGAATTCCCGCTGGAACTATTCTCAGAGCGGGCGAAAGCCGGTTGATTGCTACTGACGGCCACTTTTTTAATGGCGGGCGTAGTTCTCCTGCCGGGCGTAACGTTTCTGGCCGGCTCTTCACTGGAAAATAGCGTCTTGGCGCCAGGATCGAAGATGCAACTCTGCAAGATTGCGCCTGAACCTGCAAGGAAGGTCGAGCAAAGCAGAACACGGATGATGAGCTTTCTTGTCATGTAGGGCGCCCCCGGATCGCCGTTTAGAAGAGATCGTACCTCGGATTTCGTTTTACCCATGTCGCCTTGGCGAGCTGAACGAGCCTGTCATCAAGCGATTTGGTTTTTGGAAGCGCCTTTTGCTCTTGAGCGGTCAGCTCGGCGGCTAAGGTCTCCTCCACTTTCTTCTTGGCGGCATTCGGCAAGGCTTTGAGCGCCGCCTTTGCCTGGTTCTTCGGATCGCCACTGCCTGGCATGTTGACGGCGGTCGCCAGCGCGAAATAACGGGCCGCCGTTACCAGGCTGTCAGCGTCTGCAGCGTCTTCCTTCGCCAGTATCGCGCGGTCGAGCGCACCCCAATAGTCGCCACGTTCGGCGCCCATCTCCAGCCACTTCGCAGCTTCCGCCTTGTCCGCGGCAACGCCGATGCCGTCGCGGTACATGCGCCCGAGATTAGTCGGGGCATAGGGCTGACCGCCCTCAGACGCCCGCGTGAAAAGGTCTAGTGCTTTCGGGAGATCCTCCGGGGCGCCTTTTCCGAAACGGTAGACGAGCGCAAGATTGTTCAGCGAATAGATGTCGTTGCGCTGGACGCCGGCTTCGTAGAAGCGGATGCCGCGCTCCGGATCGGCCGGGACGTTGACGCCGTTTAGGAAGATATAGCCGAGTTCGTTCATCGCATAGGTATGGCCGAGATCGGCGGCCTGCAGCATCAAGCGTAATCCCAGCTGCTGATCGGCCTTGGTGCCGCGGCCATAGTAGAGAGCCTTGCCGTAGCTGTGCAGGGCAAAGGGATCGCCCTTGGCCGCACCAGCCTTGGCGATGTCGCTAGCCTTGGTTGCATCGCGCGGAACGGAGGCGCCGGACTCGTAAAGGCTCGACACTTCGTAGATCGCTCGGACATGCCCGGCATCCATCGCCTTCTTGATCGTTGCGAAAGCCGTTTTGGTGTCGCGGTTGGCAAGCTGGGCGCGGCCGAGCTGGTAGACGAAGCGGGCCACCTCGGGATAGGCCTTTATTGCCTCGGTGCAGGCAGGCAGCGCCACATTCGGGTCGATCTCGTTCGGCAGCTTGCCTGCGGTAACGCCCTGCAGGTCCAGCGGTGCTGCGGCTGCGGTGTCGCAGGCGTCGAGCGCCGGCTTGAAGGTGATGGTTGCCGGCGGCAGATTGTCGTTGGCGGCCTGCAGCGTCAGGGCGAAAGGCTGGTTTTCGGTGCCGATCTGCGGCTCGTAGGAGAGGCCCGGAATATCGGCTGCCTCAAGCACATGGCCGAGCCCGATGACCCGGTCTCCGGCGCGCAGCGTGCCCTTGTCGGGCAGGGCTGCAACCTTGAAGGTCATCTCCGCCGCCGATGCCGGCACGACCGGCAGGCCGGCCGCGACGGGGCCGACGCCGATCGTGGTGCCGACGTCGCGCGACAGGGACTTCAGATAGGCGTCGGCATCGGCAAGCCGCACCTGTTTTTGCTGTTCGAGCTGGGCAAGCTTCGCGCCGGCATCCGCCGAGACGGTGATCGCGACGACGCCCTGCGTCGCCTGGCCATAGGGATCGCTGACGGAATAACCGATCAGGCCGACGGTTCCGGCGGCAACGCCTGAGGAATCATAGGTCAGCGCCGTCAGCGCCGCGGCGGGCATCTTGGCGCCCTGCTCGACCGGCTTGCCGTCGAAGGTGAGTTTGCCGGTCTGGGGAAGCTGGGTCAGTGTGACGAGCAGCGCCGAGCCGGTCTCGTCATGCGGCGGGGCTATCGGCAGCTTGGTGGCGGCAGCACCCTCCGGCACGCTCACCTGCTGCATCGACTCGACGCTTGGCGGCGGCGGCGCCGGAATGAAATAGAAGCTGTCCATCAGCGAGGAGTTTTCCCAGGGGACCTGCTTGCCGCCGGTCATGGCGATCACGTCGCGGCGCACATCGGTCAGCACCTGGCGGATTTCCTTATTGGGTTCGCTGGCGCGTTTGATGAAGGATTCGGAATAGGGGCTGAGCGCCCCGGTGCCATCGAGCGCCACCTGGCCGGGTTCCGTGGAAAAGGCGATCAGGCTGCCGAGATCGCTGTCGATGCGCGCAAGCCCGCGGGTGGCGCCGACCGGTTCCAGTTTTTCCGCCATCCAGAATTTCTGGGCGTTGAACGGATTGTTGCGGCAGGCGTCGAGGAAGATCAGCTGCACCCGCGAATTCTGCTTGAGATGGTTCAGGATGAGGTCGAGCGGCATGGTCTGCGTCTCGACGTCATAGGGCGTCTCCAGCGTCGCATCGACCGGCACGATGAAATTCTGCCCGCCCACCTGGATGCCGTGGCCCGAATAATAGATCAGGCCGGCATCGGCATTGCTGGTCGAACGCAGGAAGCGGCGCACCGTATCCTCGAGCCCGATGCGATCGACATTGATGCCGATCGTCACGTCGAAACCGGCCGCCCGCAGCGTGGCCGCGACCTCTTCGACATCATTGGCGGGATTGGGAAGCGAAGGCAGCGTCTTATAGACCGAGTTGCCGATGACCAGGGCGACGCGGCGGCTGCTCTCTTGCGTGATGGCGGCATGGGCGACGCCGATCGACAGCAGTATTGCCGCCGCCGTCAGCAGATAAGCACATAGTCTCCAGGCATTGTGGAACTTGGGCATGGCTCGATCGCAGACATTCTATTGTTTAAGTTCAATAAAATTTGCTGGCCCGCTGGTGCTAGGCCCCCTCCGCATTCACCGTTTGAAAATATTCCTCACTGTTAAAAAAAGCAAGCTTCGCCCGCCTCCAAGTGAATTGGAGCAGTCCTCTCAGATTGGAAGCCCATTATCGGCAGGAAAGACTGTCGAAATCAGGAATTTTATCCTGCCGCGGGCAGCGGATACGTCAGCACCGGCGAAGTTTCCTTAGCTTCGAAACGTATAGTTGCTGATCGAGGCTGGTTTCATCTCGATGGAGAAGCCCGGCAAGGTCGGCGGCATGTAGGCCGCGTTCTCGATCCGGCAGGGGTCGAGGAAGTGTTCGTGCAGGTGATCGACATATTCGATGACGCGGCCTTCCTTGGTGCCGGATACCGCGATGTAGTCGATCATCGACAGGTGCTGCACATATTCGCAGAGGCCGACGCCGCCGGCATGCGGCCAGACCGGCAGGCCGAACTTGGCGGCGATCAGCAGCACGGAGAGAACCTCGTTCAGCCCGCCCATGCGGCAGGAATCGATCTGGACGATGTCGATTGCGCCTTCGGCGATGAACTGCTTGAACATGATGCGGTTCTGGCACATCTCGCCGGTCGCGACCTTCACCGGCGCGATCGCCTGGCGGATCTTGCGGTGGCCGGCGATATCGTCGGGGCTTGTCGGTTCCTCGATGAAGAAGGGCTTGGCCGGGGCAAGCGCCTTGACCCAGTCGATCGCCTGGCCGACATCCCACACCTGGTTGGCGTCGATCATCAGGTAACGATCCGGGCCGATCACCTCGCGGGCGATCCGGAGGCGGCGGATATCGTCGTCCAGGTCGCGGCCGACCTTCATCTTGATATGGTTGAAGCCGGCGTCGATCGCCTCCTTGCAGAGGCGGCGCAGCTTTTCGTCTTCATAACCCAGCCAGCCGGCCGAGGTGGTGTAGCAGGCGTAACCGTCTTTTTCGAGGATGGCGATGCGTTCGGCCTTGCCTGCCTCGGCGCGTTTGAGGATCTCGATCGCCTCCTCACGCGTCAGCACGTCGGTGAGATAGCGGTAATCGACGATATCGGCGATCTCCTCGGGCGACATCTCGGCGACCAGTCGCCAGACCGGCTTTCCCGCCTGTTTGGCAAGCAGATCCCAGACGGCGTTGACGACGGCGCCGGTCGCCAGATGAATGGCGCCCTTTTCCGGGCCGATCCAGCGCAGCTGGCTGTCGCTGGTCAGATGCCGCCAGAATTTGCCGGGATGGGCGAGCACGTCGCCGAGGTCGGCGCCGACGACGAGATGGCGCATCGCTTCGATCGCCATGCAGCAGATGTCGTTGCCGCGGCCGATGGTGAAGGTCAGGCCGTGGCCGGCAAGATCGGGCGTATCCGTATCAAGAATGACGTAAGCGGCCGAATAATCCGGATCGGGGTTCATCGCATCCGACCCATCAAGGCTTTGCGACGTGGGAAAGCGGAGATCGAAGACACGAAGGTCGGTGATGCGGGTCATGGTGTATTCTCCGTTAACGGGGTCGGCTGCATGAGGGCCGGATCGGCCGGCGGGCGCCGGCCATATCGCTCAATGAGCTCAGATCGTCCAGCCGCCGTCGATGGCGATTGCCTGGCCCGAGGTGTAGGTGGCGCCGGCGAGATAGACGGCGAGATCGGCGATCTCCTCCGGCGAGCCGAGCCGGCCCATCGGCTGGCGGGCGATGAAGGCGGCGCGGGCGGCGTCATAATCGCCCTGGGCGCGCATGCGGTCCTGCAGCGACGGGCTTTCCACCGTGCCGGGGCAGATGGCGTTGCAGCGGATGCCCTCGGCGACGTAATCGGCGGCAACGGATTTGGTCAGCCCGATCACCGCCGCCTTGGTGACGCCATAGGCGAAGCGGTTTGGGACGCCCTTGATGCTGGAAGCGACGGAGGCCATGTTGATGATCGACCCGTCCTTGCGTTCACGCATGCCGGGCAGCACGGCGCGGATGGTGCGGATCATTGCCTTGACGTTGAGGTCGAGCGCAAATTCGAAATCGGAATCCTTCATCTCGAGGATGGAGCCGGCATGAACGAAGCCGGCGCAGTTGAACAGCACGTCGACAGCGCCGATCTCGGCAACGACAGCCTTGACCGCATCCTCATCGAGCACGTTCAGCTGATGGGTGGAAACGCCGGTTTCTGCCGCAAGCGTTGCCAGCGCCTCGGTGTTGATGTCGGTCGCATGGACCTTGGCGCCGATCGCGGCAAAGGCTGCCGCCGTCGCCCGGCCGATGCCCTGGCCGGCGGCGGTGATGAGGACGGTCTTGCCGGAAAGTCTGTTTGTCATGTCACGGGCCTTTTCTGGACGTGTCTAAGCTGGACGATGGAATGCCGTTTGTCTTGGCGACGGCTCGGGCATACACGCTTTTCCCACTTTGCGCGCTCTGACCACCCTCCGGCAAGATAGTGCCGGCAGCCTGCCGTCTGGTTCGGGTTGCGGAAGCGTTCGGTATCTCACGTGATACCGAGCGGCCTCTTCAGTGATGATTTGTCTTTTTATAGACAAACAGACGATTGGCCAAGCGTCAAGCGCAAACTTTTGCTTTTCCGGCTGTGGTTCTGCGTATATGCAGAATGATATTCACAGGAGGAAGGAATGGAGACCGACGAGTCAGACCGCTACCGCGCTCCTGCGCTCGACAAGGGCCTCGATATCCTGGAATTGCTCGCCAGCGTCGACAGCGGCCTCACCCAGGCGGAAATCGCCAAGCGGCTCGACCGCAGCCCCAACGAATTCTACCGCATGCTCGACCGCCTGGTGCGCCGCGGTTACGTCACCCGGCTGGATGGCGACCGTTATTCGCTGACGCTGAAGCTTTTCGGTCTTGCGCAACTGCACACGCCGGTGCGCCGGCTTGCCTCCTACGCCACGCCGCTGATGCGCGATCTCGCCCAGCGCACGCGCCAGGCCAATCACCTTGCCGTCTTCGACCGTGGTGCGGCCGTTGTCATTGCCCAGCAGGAGGCGCCGGACTACTGGGGGTTCTCGATCCGCATCGGCGCCCATATCAGCCTGTTCGACACCGGTTCGGGGCATGTGCTGCTCGCCTTCCGCAGTGATGAAGAGCGGGAGATGATGATCTCTGAACATGTGCGCAGCCGCGCCGACATGGAACTCGGCGCCGATTTCTACGATCGTCTCGACCAGATCCGCGAGCGCGGCTACGAGATGATGGCGAGCGCCCAGACATCCGGCGTCTACAATCTCTCCGCGCCCGTTCTCGGGCCGGATGGGCGCTGCATCGCCGCCCTCACCTGCCCCTTCATCGCGCTTGTCAACGCGCCCGCGGCTCCCGATATCACCCAGGCGATCATGCAGGTGCAAAAGACCGCCGCCCAGCTTTCGCTGCTTGCCGGGGCTGATGTCGCCAACTCGGCCTGATGCGGCGAATTTTTATTTGAATAATCCATTCACCAGAAATAAGTTGCGGCGCAGGCTGACTTGGAGGAGAAAAGCGTGCTCATCGACACCCATCTGCACATCATCGATCGCTCAGCGCTGCCTTATCCCTGGCTCTCCCAGGTGGCCGATCTCGACCATGATTTTCTCTATGAGACCTATGCGGCCGAGGCGCGGCGCTGCGGCATCACCACGGTGCTGCACATGGAGGTCGACGTCGATCCCGCCGCCATGCAGGGCGAGACCGACCACATCGCCGGCATCGCTAGGAAGGACGGCAGCCTGATTGCCGGCGCCATCGTCTCCTGCCGGCCGGAAGAGCAAGGTTTTGCCGCCTATCTCGAGCGGCAGAAGGCCGATCCCTTCGTCAAGGGATTCCGCCGCGTGCTGCATGTCGTGCCCGACGACGTGTCGGAAGGCGCCCTCTTTCGCGAAAATATTCGCCGCATCGGCGGCAGCGGCCTGACCTTCGACCTTTGCACATTGCCGCACCAGGCAGGCCGCGTGAACGCCCTCGTCGATCTCGCCCCGGATGTGCAGTTCGTGCTTGACCATTGCGGGGTGCCGGATATCCGCTCCGATGCCTTCGAGCCATGGAAGGCCGGCCTATCGGAGATTGCCCGGCGGCCGAACGTCGTCTGCAAGGTCTCCGGCGTCGTGGCCTATGCCGACGCCACGACATGGACGGCGCAAACTCTCAAGCCCTATATCGAACATGTGATTGCCAGTTTCGGCTGGGATCGTGTCGTCTGGGGCAGCGACTGGCCGGTCTGCACGCTCGGCGGCGGCCTCTCTACCTGGGTCGCAGCGACCCACGCCGTGCTATCCGGCAGCAGCGAGACGGAGCGGTCCAAGCTGCTTTTCGCCAACGCACAGCGTCTCTGGTCGCTTTGACGTCACGAAATCACGTGATGTGCTGTGCCTTTTAAAAGTGCTACTTTGGCATGTCTTTTGCTTCTGTAAGGATGAAGCGACGCAGTGTATCGGTTTGGGACGACTTACCGCCGAGCAATTGCTAGCTTTAGCCATCTCAGGTAAAAGTTGTCAGACACGGATTTGGCGAATAACTTCAGTCCGTGTCCTCAGGAGGGAAAAAATGAAAGAAGAACCGCATTCCGTCGACGTTCACGTCGGAAAGACTATCCGTATTCAGCGTCTGCTAAGGAAAGTTTCTCAGACGGAGCTGGGCGATCGGGTTGGTGTAACGTTCCAGCAGATCCAGAAATACGAAAAGGGTTCCAACCGCGTTTCCGCCAGCATGCTGGTTGAAATCGCCGGCGCGCTGAAGGTCGACGTCAGGACATTTTTCGACGATCTGTCGGCCCCCGATACGGCCAACGACAACCCGGCTCCGAGCGAAGAATTCATTATTTCGCGCGAAGGCGTGCTTCTCAATGCGGCGTTCTTTTCGATCAAGAACGAAGCTCTTCGCAAGAAGATCCTGAAGCTCGTCCAGGCGATTGCCCACACCGAACAGCTGGACGGCGAAGCGGCGGAATAGGCCGTTGTCCTTCAGGCGATCCGCATGAGGGTCAGTGGCGATCGATCAGGATCAGATTCTCGCTGGCGTCCTTCATTGCGATCTTGGCTTTGCTGCCGAGCAGTTTCTCGAGATTGACGTCTAGCTCCCTGTCGGGATCTATGCCGTCCCAATCGATGACGACCTGCAGCAGCGCCATGTTCGTCAGGTGCATCAAATTCCGCAGCTGAAGATTTTCAGCCTCCTCCTTGGCTGCCGACAGCAGCCGGAAGATCCTTGCGTATTCGCTGCCTGTAGCTTCGTTGCCTTGTTCAAACATTGTTCCCGCCCCTTTGGCCGTGAAACCCTACGATTCCATTACCACTGCATCTTTCTGCCGTGACCGTTATTCAAGCGTTACAGGAACCGCATTGCGCGTGACTTCGGCGTGCAGCAGCTCCCAATGCGAGGTCGCGGCAAAGCGCCAGTCACGGTTGACGGGCAGGAATTCGTCCCGGCGCAGCCATTCAAGCACCAGCCGGGCGTCGTGGCGCTTGCGCTCGACGCGGCTTCCGCGGATCGCGGCGAGGATCTGGTCGCGGCGCGGCTTGCGGAAATGGCACTCGTCGACGACCTTGGTATAGGTGCGCTCGGAAAAATGCAGGAAACGGCCGGCAAGCAGCAGTTTCTTGCGTTCGCCCGACGAGATCTCGCCACCGGCAAGAAGCGCATCGATCGTCGGCTCGAAATCGACCCAGGGCACCGAGAGCGGCAGCCAACCGAGCGCCTGCGGCGCATGCACCAGCGCGACGGCTTCGTCGTCGAGCAGCCGCCCGGACTCGTAATCTTCGAAGACCGAGCCGAGCCCGACCATGCCGAAGGGCGCACATTCGGCCGCCCGCAACGCGCCCATGCTGGCGCCGCCGGCAACGGCGACATCGTGTTCGAGGGCGAATAGAATTTCCTTGTGCCAGACCGACGGCAGATCGCCGAAATAGCCGTCGACGAGGCCGATGGCGGTGGCGCCGTCGTGAACAGCCTTCAGGATGTCGCCGCAGGCAGCCGGCGGCCGGAAATCGATGCGAGGAGACATGGCTCTCGCAGCAGTGAGATCGCTGCCAAGGCTCGGGCCGACGAACAGCACCTTCATGACTGGGCTCCTCTCATGGTGTTGACCGCCCGCATGCCGAGCTGGATGTACTGGCCGGAGATATCGACCTCCAGGCCGGGCACGATGACCCTGACGACGGAGACCGGCAGAGCCCGGTGCGCAAACGGCACGACGACGATCTGCTCGATGCCGGTCGCTGCCAGCCGGTCGGCGATATGACCGATGGTTTCCTGGATCGTCGCCGGGCGGCTTTGACGCGGCTGGAAGGCGCGCATGCGGCCGCCGCCTTCGCAGAGTTCGACCACCTGCTGCATCGCCTCGCTCCGGTCGAGCCGCTGATAGACGCGCGGCGAAAAATCGTCGCGGCTGCCGGCAATTGCAGTCAGCCGGCTCTGCGCCGCTTCGGTGATGGCGCGCAGCGCGGCGCGCACGGGGTCGGGATGGCAGCCGCAGCCGCCGCAGACATGAGCCCAGCGTGCATCGACGCGGTCGGAAAGATTGCCGGGCATGATAACGGCGAGAAAGGCGGGAACGCCGATATCAGTGGTCATGTCGAGCAGCAGCAGCCGCATGCCGGCGCGCGCAATCCGGTCGGTCATGACATCGATGACCGCATCGCCGAAGCAGGCGGGGTCGATGCGGCTTTCCTTCAGCCGCTCAGGCGATTTCAGCTGGGTCAAGGCCCAGGCGTCACGCTCCACCAACTCGCACAGCCCATGCAGGACGGCTTCCGATGGTGTGTTGCCGGAGGCGAGCCCATCGCTCGACTGCTCGAAGCCCGGCGGCCTTTCGCCGCGATGGTCGAGGCCGACGAGCCACCAGGGCACGAAGACGCTGCTACCGGAAAGGATGTCGAGCCCGGAGCACCAGGGAATAAGACCGCTGCCGATCTCGTCTGGCGCGCAGCGGGCGACATTGTCGAGATCGATCATGGCGGCATGTTCCGCCCGCATGCTCGCGGTCGTCGCCAGCGTCAGGTCGGCCGGCGGGATTTCGGCGATCCGGGTCTCGATCGCTTCCATGGCGGCCGAGGTCATGGCGGCATCATTGTCTATACCCTTGCCTTGGAAGACCGAGAGCGTATGGCTATTGGGCCGCGTCGCGAAGGCG
The DNA here is from genome assembly GCF_010668805.1 of Rhizobium phaseoli. Classification (GTDB taxonomy): domain Bacteria; phylum Pseudomonadota; class Alphaproteobacteria; order Rhizobiales; family Rhizobiaceae; genus Rhizobium; species Rhizobium phaseoli_A. The sequence goes on from NZ_WUFT01000012.1 coordinate 56,081, forward strand.
ACAGGGATGTTCAAGACGTCGAGAGCGGTCAGCAGGCCGACGCGCGTGATGCCGAATTCGCGCAGATGCGGCCTGATGGCCGCCAAGGTCTGCGCCGGCGTGACGGCGCGGTCATGATAATCGCTGACGCCGGCCGATGATCGTTTGAGGTCACCGGCAAGCGTTTCAAGAGCATCTCCGTTTTTCTTCGAATCACGAAAATGCTCTATCTCTTTCTTTTCACGCAATTCCGGACGCAAAACCGCTTCACACTTTTGCTGGAATTGCTCTAGATCGGTGAAAACAGACATACCGATCTGTTCCTTAGCGGAACCTCAGCGCATGCGTCAGGCTCTCGAGCGCATTGGCGGAAACGTTGAGTTCGTCTTGTTTCATCGCTGCTCTGGCAGCTGCAGAGAAGCGCAGGGACTGTGTCTGAACTGCGGTGGTTTCAGCATTCGTCTTCATGTTCCATCTCCGATTGGTCGGGCAGCTCGCTGCCGTTAACCATCGGAGGGAAACATTGCCTGCGTCATTTAAGCGTTACAGGCTTCGTTAAAAGGCGGTGCAATCAAGGAAGACCGGCGAGTTGCAGGCCTTTTATCAGCGGTTCCGTGAAGGCGGGATCGCGATCGGGGACGAAATGACGGATGTCCTCGCTGCGGAAATCGGGGAAGTTTTCCAGCACCGTCCGGGCATAGTTCTGAGCCTTGCCGGTATCACCCGCCATCGCATGCGAAGCGGCAAGCAGACGCGCCGTCGCCTGTTTGGTCTTCACCGGTTCCAGCGCGTCGATCGCCTTTTCATACTCTTCGCGCATGAAGTGGATGCCGCCGAGGTTCCAGTAATAATAGTCCGGCGGCAGTGGATTGAGTTTGAAGGCCGCGCGGCTGAGCTCCAGCGCCCGATCGAAATCGCCGTCATGGGAAAGCGCGTCGGCGAAATCGGCGAGGATGTCGGCATCGTTGGGATTGAGATCCTGGGCCTGCTGGAAATATTCCAGGCTTTCGTCGAAGCGGCGGCGATAAAGCGCCACAAAACCGAGCTCGCGATAGGCCCGGCCGCTGTTCGGGTCGGACTGCTGCGCAAGGCGGGCAGCACCATTCGCCTCGTCGAGCAGTTCCTTGTCCCGCATGCCGCGGATCAGCCATTCCATGCCGAGTGCGCGCGACACGCCGGCATGGGCAGCCGAGAAATGTTCATAACGATTGAGCGAGGATTTGAACCATTTGCGTGCCTGGCGCAGATGCTGCAGGTCGGTCTGGGCGATCAGCCGCTTGCCTTCGAGATAAAGGCGATAGGCGGAAGCCGGCGCATCGCCGATCGGCATTGCCAGTTCGTGGCGCTCGATCGTGTCGGCGAGCGAGGAGACGATCCGCCGCGTCAGATGGGCGAAGGACTCGCTGATCTTCTGCATCACCAGCGGCAGTTCCAGCGCCCAGATCACCTCCGACGTTGTCGTCCGGTTCAGCCGGCAGGTCGCAAAGACATCCTCGTCGCGGCCCTGAATGGTGACGTAGACCGCATAGTCGAAGCGGAGGTCGAGCGGGCCGGGCACGGCACGGGCAGGATCGATCGAGCGGCTGAGGATCTCCAGGCTCGTATGTGCCGCGATCACCTTGAATCCACGCTGCTGGCTGAGGCCGATGGTGACGTCTTCGAGAAGCGCCCTGCCGACGCGCTCCATCAGCGGATCGGTGAAGATGCTTTCCGGGGGCAGGATGATGATGCGCGGCTGGCCAAGCAGATCGCCAAACATTCCAGGCGCCGATGGGCGCTCCGGCACTGCGACTTGTGCTGGGGGGATCAGGCAGAGCTCGCGGGCGAGCGCTGTGGTGTTTTCCTCCGGCTCGGTGTCGAAGTCGTCCTTCAGCTGGCTCTTGCACTTCAGATAGGCCTGGCGGGCCGCAGCCGGATCGTTCATCCTGACATAGGTGCGCATCAGGGCGCGATAGGCCGTCTCACTGGCAGGATCGAGTTCCAGCAGCCTTCTGGCAAGTGTAACCTGCTCCTCGTCCGACCTGTCTTCCGACGTCTCGATCAGCCGGGTGAGATGGGCAGAGCGCAATTCGTCGATACGCTGGCGCTCGAAGGTCAGCCAGTCCTCGGCGCCCTGCGTCGGCGATTTGGCGCCTTCCAGCAGTTCGCCGCTCAGCATATCGCTGTCTTCGGGGGCGAGCGGCGCTTTCTGCTTGAGGATATGAACGTCGACCTCCCAGCCGCCCGCAAGCCCGATATGGGTTCGGGTCGCTGCAAGCAGCGGCGGAAGATCGGCGGGAATGCTCTGTTCGATACGCGACAGCAGCTGGCGCAGGCTACCCGCGCGTTTTTCCGGCAGTTCCGATTGCCAGAGCTGCCGCCTGACGGTTTCGCGGTCCAGTTCGAGATTGGCTTCGGCGGCGAGCATGGCGAGGAGAAAATAAGACTTCTCCGGCAAGGGGAGTTCCCTCCCCGCTGCCAGCAGCCTCGGTCTTCCGAGCAGGCAGAGCCTGTTCGTTGACATCTGTCCCGATGTCCGTTGCATCCCGGTTCTCACCCCTGAAAGCCAAGGCGCGCAAACGTAGCCGCCGCAGAAATCATGTTAGAGCTATAAGGGCGCCGCGCATAGCGGTTTTGCTATAAAAAGAAGAATTTTCAGCGAATATTTGCATTTTCGCGTGTCGCTCGCCGAGAAGATGCTTAGCCGATATTTTCCGACGGACGCGTTTTGCCTTCTGTGACGGGGAGTTGTTTGAACCGCCGCAGACCTCGATGGTTGGCAGGCCAGAACAGGATGATTTCCGGCCGGATCTGCCAAAGACTGAATCCTGTTCCAAAATAAATAGTTAGAGCATGATGTCGTAAGAAAGCCACTCATGCTTTTCGGGATCATGCTCCAGGGATCACCGTATCTGCGCAACCCGTTTCGGGCTCGTTTCCGTCGCGGTTGCGGCCTCGACGAAATCGAGCCCGATATCCAGCACCGGGGCGCTGTGCGTCAGCCAGCCGACGGAGATGAGATCGACGCCGGAAGCCGCGATTGCGGCAGCCGTTGCCGGCGTGACCCGGCCGGAGGCCTCGGTGATCGCCCGGCCGGCGACGATGGCGACGGCGTCGCGCAGTTGCGCGGGCGTCATATTGTCAAGCAGAACGGCGTCGACGCCAGTCTCCATCGCTTCGCGCAGCTGATCAAGCGTGTCCACTTCGACCTCGACCTTCACCAGATGGCCGACGCCGGCGCGTGCCCGGCGGATCGCCTCGGCGACGCCGCCTGAAATGGCGACGTGATTGTCCTTGATCAGCACCGCGTCATAGAGCGCGAAGCGGTGGTTCATGCCGCCGCCGGCCCGCACCGCATATTTTTCCAGCACCCGCAGGCCCGGCGTGGTCTTGCGCGTGCAGGCGACGGAGGCTTTGCTGCCGCGGATGGCGGCGGCAATCTCTGCCGTCACCGTCGCGATACCGGAGAGATGGCCGAGGAAATTCAGCGCTGTGCGCTCGGCCGTCAGCAGGCCGCGTGAGGGACCTTCGATGGTGGCGATCACGCTGCCGGGTTTGACCGCATCGCCGTCCTGGAGATGCCGGCGCAAGGTGATCTCCGGATCGACGAGGGTGAAGGCGAGTTCGGCCGCATCGAGGCCGGCGATGACGCCCGGCTGGCGGGCGGCCATGACGACGGTCGAGCGATGGTCGTGGGGAATGACCGATGCCGAGGTGATATCGCCGGCAAGACCGAGATCTTCGAGCAGGGCTGCCCGGACCAGCGGTTCGACGATCAGGCGCGGAAGCGGAACAAGGCTCATCTCAGGCACTCCTGGCAAGGGCATAGGACGGCGTGGCGCGGGCGATCTCCAGCGCCTGGGAAAGGCGCATGCAGCGCCGGTTTGCATCGCCGAGCTTCAGCGGAAAATCGGTGCGGGCATGGGCGCCGCGCGATTCCGTCCGCAGGCTGGCAAAGACGGCGATCAGCAGCGCGACGATAGCAGGATCGGCGGCAGGGCCGTCGCCTTCGGCAAGCGGCAGCAAGGCGGCGATTGCGCCCTCAACGGCGCCGGCATTGCGCAGCACGCCGAGATGGCGTGAGACGATCGGCCGGACGAGCGATGCATCGGCCGGCGCCGGCAGCTTCTCGGCCAAGAGGGTGCCGGCGGCGCGCCCCGGCATGGTCGAGATGTCGCGCGCCGCCCGCATGCCCATCACTGCTGCCTCCAGCAGTGAATTGCTAGCAAGCCGGTTGGCGCCGTGCAGGCCGGTTGAGGCGGCTTCGCCAGCGACCCAGAGTCCGGCAACCGAGCTGCGGCCGTTCGCATCGGTGGCAACGCCGCCCATGTGATAGTGAACGGCTGGGCGCACCGGAATGAGGTCTTTTGCCGGATTGATGCCGGCCTCGCCGCAAAGGGTCGAGATGACGGGAAAGCGTGCGGCAAAGCGGCTGCCGAGCGCATCGCGGGCATCGAGAAAGACCCTGCCGCCGCGGGCGATTTCGGCGCTGATGGCGCGCGCCACCACGTCGCGCGGCGCAAGCTCTGCGCCTGGAATGCGGGCCATGAACCGTTCGCCGCGTTCGTTGAGGAGCAGAGCCCCCTCGCCGCGCACCGCCTCGCTGACGAGCGCTAACGGCCTGCGGCGGGAATCGAGCGCCGTCGGATGGAACTGGACGAATTCCATATCGGCGAGATCAGCACCTGCCCTTGCGGCGAGCGCGATGCCCTGGCCGAAATTGCCCATCGGGTTGGTGGTCGCATCATAAAGCCCGCCGATGCCGCCGGTGGCGAGCACCAGCTTCGACGTCGGCAGGATGGCGGCGCCGTTGGCGGTCGCTGAGAGCAGGCCGGCAACACACTCGCCATCCATCATGATCCGCCGCGCCTCAAAACCTTCGAGCACAGTGATGGAAGGTGTCTGCTTCACCGCCCGCACCAGCGCGGCGATAATCGCGGCCCCCGAGCCGTCGCCTTCGGCGTGGACGATGCGGCGGCGGCTATGGGCGGCCTCCAACCCGAGCGAGAGCTCGCCGGCGGCATTGCGGTCGAAACGCACCCCGGCTTGCTCCAGCGCGGCAATTGCCGCGGGTGCATCGGCAATGATGCCGGCGGCGACTGAGGGATCGCAGACGCCGTCGCCGGCGACAAGCGTGTCGCCAAGGTGCAGCGCCGCGCTGTCGTCGGCGCCCATGCTGGCGGCGATGCCGCCCTGTGCCCAGGCGCTCGATGTCTCCGCGCCAAGGGCGGCGCAGGTGAGGATGACGCAGGGTTCAGGCGCCAATGTCAATGCGGTCATCAGCCCGGCAAGGCCGCTGCCGACGATCACCGTGCGTCCGGCAAGATTGTGGAGACGCTCGGTCATATCGCCAGCATCCTTTCGACGGCGCGGCGCGCGGCAACCGCAATCGCCGGATCGACCGTCACTTCGTAGCGGTTTTCCTCAAGCGCCGCGCGGATATTGCCAAGCGTGATCCGCTTCATGTGCGGGCAGAGATTGCAGGGGCGAATGAATTCGACCTCGGGATGATGCACGGCGACATTGTCGCTCATCGAACATTCGGTGAGCAGCACGACGCGCGCCGGCTTCCGGCTGCCGACATAATCCGACATCACAGCGGTGGAGCCGGCAAAATCGGCCTCAGCCACCACCTCGGGCGGGCATTCGGGATGGGCGAGCACCGTTACGCCGGGATGGTTTTCGCGCAGCTGGCGCACGTCCTCGGCAGTGAAGAGTTCATGCACTTCGCAATGCCCGTGCCAGGCGATGATCTCGACATCGGTCTCACGGGCGACGTTGCGCGCCAGATATTCGTCCGGGATCATCAGCACCTTCGGCACGCCGAGCGATTCCACCACTTGTCTTGCATTGCCCGAGGTGCAGCAGATGTCGGAGGCAGCCTTCACCGCCGCCGAGGTGTTGACATAGGTGATGATAGGCACGCCGGGATGGGCCTGACGCAAGAGGGCGATATCCTCAGGCGTAATCGAATCCGCCAGCGAACAGCCGGCGCCGAGATCCGGGATCAGCACGGTTTTCTTAGGATTCAGCAGTTTGGCGGTCTCGGCCATGAAGTGCACGCCGGCCAGCACGATCACGTCGGCATCGACCTCGATCGCCTTGCGGGCAAGCGCCAGGCTGTCGCCGACGATATCGGCCACACCGTGGAAGATCTCCGGGGTCTGATAGTTGTGCGCCAGAATGACGGCGTTGCGGCGGCGCTTCAGCTCGAGGATGGCGTCGACATCGTTTTCGAACGACATCCATTCGGCTTTGGGAATGACGCGGCTGACGCGCTCATAGAGCGAGGATGCGGAAACAGGGTGGTTCATGACCGGCTCCTAATTATGCTCTATTTGAGCATATCGTAGGCAAATAGATATTCTCACCATGAGCATATGTCAATTGCGGGAGAGCGGTAATTTCGTTCCGGCCAACGCCCGTTCTTCGAGCACCGTGTGGCGGAAGCAGAAGAGCTTGGCCGGCCGGCCGCCGGTTTCGCTTTCCGTGCCGCCGGTTTCCTCGACCAGTTCCTGCTGTTCGATGAGGCGGCGGAAGTTCTGCTTGTGCAGCGTCAGACCCGCCAAGGCCTCGATGGTGCGCTGCAGCCGCAGAAGCGTAAAACTCTCCGGCATCAGCTCGAAGACGACCGGGCGGTATTTGATCTTGGCGCGCAGCCTGGCGATCCCGGTCGCCAGAATGCGGCGGTGATCGGCAAACATCGCCCGGCCGAGATTGGCTTCGCCAGCACATCCGGCTTCGGAAACGAGCCCGGCTTCATAGAGCAGTTCGTAGCGCTGCAAGGCGAGATCCTCATTCCAGCCGCCGCCGTCGAGGCCGAAGGTGAAATCGGCCCGGCGATGGCGATGGTCGCGCCTGAAAGAATCGGCATCGGCCCAGATCTTTAGACGCGCCATGATCTCGTCAAGCACGACTGGGCGGCCCTGCCGATGGTCTTCCCAGGGGAAATATTCATACCAGCCGTGCCATCCCGGCCGGCCGGCGCCCGACTGCTCGTTGACCAGGCCGAGATAGCTGATCGAGATCGTCCGCCCGCCCGGGATGTCGTTGTTCCGGTCGCGGTCGGCGAAAGTATAGAGCTGTTCGAGATAGCCGACGGGATGCTCGGTCTGCTCCTGCACCCATTCGCGCAGGCCCGATTGCAGGGTGCGATGGCCCATTTCGAAAGGGCCTGATGGTAGCGCATTGCCGGAGCGGATGGTCATCACGCGCGGCTCATCCCCCGTCACCGCGACGAGCACCGCAATCAATTCCGCATGCGCAAAGCCGATCGTCACAGGGGACCGAATACTCCGTTCCGAATGGTCATTCCTGACACAGGCCAGGACGGAAGCCAATGGAGCGGAAGCGACTTCGCGGCACTTCCCACATCATCAAGGCAATACGGCGCGCTGCCTCTTGTTTCTGGCGAAGATGCCTTTCGCTGACCGCTCAAGGCGTTCGTCGCTGGCGCTCAAGCGACGGATATCTGCCTTCACCTATTTCCCGTCTCGCCGGCCAGCCCATCCAGGAAAATCTTCAGCTCTGTTTCGTCGATGCCGACGAGATGGCGTTTTTCCGGATAGGTGCCGGTTCGGACATCCTCGGCGAATTCCGTGAAGGCGGCGATGCGTTCGCGCTGCAGCCGGTCGTATTCGGCGGCGAAGTCGCGATAGACCTTGGCATGGCGGGGATAGTGGTTGCGATTGGCGCCGAGCACGTCGTCGGCGAACAGATATTGGGCGTCGCAGCCGCTGCCGGCGCCCATGGAGATCATCAGCATCGAGGTGTTGCTGCTGATGGCGGCGGCGACATCACCCGGCACGACTTCGATTTCGGCGGCGAAGGCGCCGGCCTCTTCCAGCGCCTTGGTCTGCCGCCAGATCTCGGCCGCACTTGCCGCCGTCTTGCCGACGGCGCGGAAACCGCCGGTCCAGGTTGCCTTCGACGGGATCAGCCCGAGATGGCCGCAGACGGGAATGCCCTCTTCGCGCATGCGTCGGATCGTCTGCAGGCTGGCGGCGCAATAGACCGCATCGCCGCCGGCCTTCAGCGCCGTAAAGGCGGCACGCAGATAATCTTCGGCCGAGACAAGATCGCCATATTCGAGCCCCGGAATGGCAAAGGGGGTAGGAGCGATTTCGCGAAAGACCGGGCCAAGCAGCGACGGCGGCACCGAGACGATGTCGATCCCTGCCTTTTCGGCAGCATCCGCCTCTTCCAGCGAGGTGACGCGCAGCATGGTGAGCTGGCGCTTGCCCTTTTTCGCCAGCAGATCGGCGACCGTCGCGCGCTTATGTTTCTTCATCGTCAATTCCTTTGAATATATCGGGTGAAATTATCGGGCGGCTCAGGCGGCCAGCAGGGATTTCAGTTTGACGTTGCTGGCTGCGAGTGCTGCCGGATCGGGATGGGCGCGCGCGGCGATCAGCATTTCGGCGAGGCGGATGTCGCGCGCCACCGTATTGCCCGGTCCGATGCCGCTTGCGGCGATCAATCGTCCGTCGGCATCGAGATGGAACAGAATGAAGGCGCCTGCGCCGAGATCGCGGCGCTGATGCGTGACAGCGCCTTCGGCAAGGCCGGCAATTTGCAGCGTCATGTCATATTGGTCCGACCAGAACCACGGCACGGAGGAGACGGCTTCGTTGAGCCCGAGCATGTTGGCCGCGGCCAATGTGCCTTGCTCCTGGGCATTCCGCCAGGATTCAAGCCGCACCCGCCGGCCGCCATAGATCGACAGCGGGAAGGAGCAGCAGTCGCCGGCGGCAAAGACATCAGAGGCCGATGTCTGGAGATAGGTGTCGACTGCAATGCCGTTTTCGATCGTCAGCCCCGCTTTTTCGGCGATCTCCACATTCGGCCGCGCGCCGATGCCGACAAGCGCGAGGTCGGCTTCGATCACTTCGCCGCCCGACAATCGGATCAGGGCCTTCCCGCCCTCCTCGGTCAGCGCCGCGATCGAGACGCCACAGCGGATATCGACACCCTCGGCGCGGTGGCGCTCGGTCAGGAGATCGGCGATCTCTTCCGGCACGCCGCGTTTCAGCACGCGTTCCAGTCCTTCGACGACGGTAACCTCGGCGCCGAGCAGGCGCGCCGTCGCCGCAAGCTCCAGCCCGATGAAGCCGCCGCCGATGATAGCGATATGTTTCCCAGGCTTCATCGCAACGCGCAGTGCCGCCGCATCGTGATGGGTTCGCAGCGAGCGAATATGGCTGCTGCCTTCCGGGGCGCCAGGAAACGAACGCGCCGCTGCGCCGGTCGCCAGCAGAAGTCTGTCGTAGAAGAGCGTCGTCCCGTCCGAAAGCGTCACGCTCTTGGAGGCTGTGTCGAAAGCCTTGGCCTCAAGGCCGGTCCGCAGCCGGATGCCGTTTTCCGCGTATTTTTCCAGCGCAGCGATGAATTTCGGATCGCCGGCATCGGCAGACCCCGCCTTCGAGAGCGGCGGCCGCTCGTAGGGATGAAGGGGTTCGGCGCCGACAAGCGTTATCTCGCCGTCAAAACCTTTTTCCCGCAAGGCGAAGGCGGCGCGCGCTCCGCATTCGCCGGCTCCCAGAATGACGAAATGAGCCACGCAGGCCTCCCTCAGAGCGAGATGAAGACGGCACCGTCTTCGATCTTGACCGGATAGGTCTTGAGATTGACGCAGACCGGCGCGCCCTTGGCTTCACCGGTCTTGTAGTTGAAGCGCCCGTTATGCTTCGGACATTCGATGATCTCGTCCATCACCAAGCCGTCAGCGAGGTGGATATGCTCATGGGTGCAAAGCCCGTCGGTCGCGAAGAATTCGTCGTCCGGGCTGCGATAGACCGCGAAGGTGCGCCCGTCATGATCGAAGCGGATGACATCCTCTTCGTCGATCTCGTCCTTGCCGCAGACCTGGATCCAATTTCCGCTCATCTTGTCCTCCCGTAATTGTGATTATTGCGCGGCCGGGGCCAACTCGTTGTGGAATTCTTCGCGATAGGGCCGCGCGGTGGCCGGCAGTTCGCGCTTCAGGAAATAATCCTCGTTGCGCAACTGGCGCAGGAAGGCCGGGATCATCTCGCGGTAGCCCGACAGGATCGACGGGTTCGGCGCCGGCAGGTCGTGTTTGATCATCGCGTGCAGGCGGGGCAGCGCGTGGTAGGGCACCATTGGGAACATGTGATGTTCGACGTGATAGTTCATGTTCCAGTAGATGAAGCGGCTGATCGGGTTCATGTAGACCGTGCGACTGTTCAGCCGATGGTCGATGACATTGTCGGCCAGGCCGCCATGCTGCAGCAGGCCGGTCAGCACATGGTGCCAGGCGCCGTAAAGGCGCGGCAGGCCGACCAGCATCAACGGCAGGATCGACCCCATGGCGATCGCGGCGGCGAACGTCGCGAGATAGATCGCCAGCCAGATGCGGGCGATGCGGATCGCATTCGGCTGCTCCATCGCCGGAATGAAGGTTTTTTCCGCCGCGCTGACGATGCCGCAGGCGTTGCGCAGCATGTCGACCAGCGCATGCCAGACGTCGAGGATGCCGAAGAAATTGAGGGCGACCCGGAAAAGATCCGGCGGCCGCATGACGGCGATTTCGGGATCGCGGCCGACGATGACGGTATCGGTGTGATGGCGCGCATGGCTCCAGCGCCAGGTCACCGGATTGCGCATGATCATGAAGCAGGCGATCTGATAGACGGCATCGTTCATCCAGCGCGTCTTGAAGGCGGTACCGTGGCCGCATTCGTGCCAGCGGCTGTCGGAAGCCGAGCCGTAGAGCACGCCATAGGCGAGGAAGAAGGGCAGCGCGACCCACGAGCCCCAGAAATAGACGCCGAGCCCGGCAAGAACCGCCATGCTGCCGAGCCAGATGACCGTGTCACGGATCGCCGGCGCATCGGAGCGCTGCATCAGCGCCTTCATCTCCTTACGCGGAATATCGGTGTGATACCATTCTGCCGCCGCCAGCCCCGTCTCGACGGCGGTGCGGCCGCTTTCGCCGAGCAGGCCGTAGTCCCGTTTTTTTGTCTGGGTCGCCATCATCCGCCTCCCGTTATGCTGTTGCTGGGGAGGATAGGTTGACTTTGGAAGGCACTCAATGCAGGCTTGATGCAATCTATCAAAAGCCATCAAGAATGGCTTGCATAAATGATTGAATCCATCAGGAACGCCCATGCGCCGTCCGACCATTTCCGATCTCGCCCGCGCTTCCGGCGTCAGCGTCGCCACCGTCGACCGGGTGCTCAACGCCCGCCACCGCGTGCGGGAGGAAACGGCGCGGCGGGTCTATGACGCGGCGCAGTCGATCGGCTATCACGCCGTCGGCCTGATCCGGCAACGTGTCTTCGAGGATCTGCCCCAATATAAGCTGGCTTTCCTGCTGCAGAAACCGACGCAGTCTTTCTACCAGAGCTTCGTGCGCGAGATCGAAACCGCAGCGCGTGCGGTGACGACCGCCCGCATCCAGACGCAGATCGACTTTCCCTCCGCCGCAACACCGGCGGCGATCGTCGAAAAGATCAGGACGCTTGCCGCCCGCAATCAGGCCGTTGCTCTCGTCGGCCCGGATTATCCGGCGGTGACGACGGCGGTCGAGGAATTGAAGGAGCGCGGCATTCCCGTCTTCTCGCTGCTTTCCGATCTCGCCACGGGTGTGCGCGATGCCTATGTCGGCGTCAACAACCGCAAGGTCGGGCGCACCGCCGCCTGGACGATTGCGCGAACGGCGCGCAAGCCCGGCAAGGTCGCCTGTTTCGTCGGCAGCCACCGTTTCCACGGCCATGAATTGCGGGAGATCGGTTTTCGCTCCTATTTCCGCGAGAATGCGCCGGAATTCGACGTTCTGGATACGTTGATCAACCTCGAGACCGCCGAGATCACCCATGAGGCGACGCTGACGCTGCTGCAGAAACGTCCCGATCTCGTCGGCCTCTATGTCTGCGGCGGCGGCATGGAGGGGGCGATTTCCGCGTTCCGCGAAGAGAATGTCGATGGCCGGATCGTGCTTGTCGTCAACGAGCTGACGCCGGAGAGCAAAGCCGGCCTTGCCGACGATATCGTCACCATGGTGGTCGCGACGCCGCTGCCCGCTCTCTGCAAAGAGCTTTTGTCACTGATGGTCGGCGCGATCGAGCATGGGGAGGCCGCCGTTCCCGGCCAATCCTTCCTGCCTTTCGACATCTACATCTCGGAGAATATCTGAGGAATGATGGAATTCTATCATTGCGGCTGAAATTCTTTCAGCAATGAGGGCGGGCGCCGGCGATCGCGGATGGATTGCCCTCCGAATTCCGATAGAGATTCGCTCGCCCATTCACGAGGAACTGCTCCGCTTATATCGCGGAGACGAGGAGGATATATTCGTCATGACTTCGATCCGCTTTGCGCTCAACCATATGGCGGCGCCGTCGCTCGCCATCGATGATTTCTTCGCGCTGACAAAGTCGCTCGGCATCGGTTCGGTCGAGATCCGCAACGACCTATCCGGCAATGCAATTCTCGACGGCACCAAACCCGAAGCGATCAAGGACGCAGCCAGCCGCCACGGGCTGACGATCATCTCGATCAACGCGCTACAGCGCTTCAACGAGTGGAATGAAGCTCGCGCGAGCGAAGCGCAGGCGCTGATCGATTATGCCAGCGCCTGCGGCGCCAAGGCGCTGGTCCTCGTTCCGAAGAACGACGGCACCGGCTGCGCCGACGGCGAACGCCAGGCCAATCTGCGCCAGGCTCTGACGGCACTGAAGCCGATGCTTGAAAAAGCCGGCATCATCGGCCTCGTCGAGCCGCTCGGCTTCGAGATCTGCTCGCTGCGCTCGAAGACCGAGGCGGCCGAGGCGATCAAGGAACTCGGCGCGCAATCGACCTTCAAGCTCGTCCACGACACTTTCCACCATCACCTTGCCGGCGAAGCCGCGACCTTCCCGGAGTTTTCCGGCCTCGTGCACATTTCGGGCGTCAGCGATCCTGCCGTTTCGGTTGCCGATATGCGCGATTCCCATCGCGTGCTCGTCGACGGCGCCGACCGGCTCGACAATGCCGGGCAGATCAAGGCGCTGCTGCAGGCGGGTTATAAGGGTCCGTTCTCCTTCGAGCCCTTCGCCGCCGAAGTTCATGCGGTCAAGGACCCGGAAGGCGCGCTTCGCGCCAGCATGGAGTATCTGACAGCGCGCGTTTGAGATTAGCGCATTCACAATCGGTCGCCGAGGCGGCCGATTGTGACAAATTATTCCCGGCCTCGGAACCGGCGCTGATAGGCGGGATCATAGAGCGAACTCTCGCGGAAATCCTCTGCTGCGAGCGAGGGTCCGACGAAGATGATCGCCGTGCGTTCGATCGGTTCGGCTGCAACCTTCGCCTCGATATCGGAAAGTGTGCCGTGCAGGATGCGCTCGTCCGGCCAGGAGGCTTTGACGACGATCGCCACCGGGCAATCGGCGCCATAGAGCGGCGTCAATTCCGCCACAACCTGCTTCAGCGCGTGGATTGCCAGATGGATCGCGAGTGTGGCGCCCGTCGCGCCGAATTTCGCCAGCGTTTCGTCGTTCGGCATCGGTGAGGCGCGGCCGGAAACGCGGGTGAGCACCAGGCTTTGGGCCACCGCCGGGATGGTCAGCTCGCGCCCGAGCGCCGAGGCTGCGGCGGCAAAGGCCGGAACACCCGGCGTCATCGTATAGGCGATGCCATGTTTTTCCAGCCGGCGTACCTGCTCGGCGACGGCGCTCCAGACCGAGAGATCGCCGGAATGCAGCCGGGCGACATCCTGGCCGGCCGCAGCGGCGCTGAGATATTCCGCCTCGATCTCGTCGAGCGACATCGGCGCGGTATCGACGATGCGCGCATCCGCCGGGCAATATTGCAGCAGTTCCGGCGAGACGATCGAGCCGGCATAGAGGCAGACCGGGCATCTAGCGATAAGATCGCGGCCGCGCACCGTGATCAGATCCGCAGCCCCCGGCCCCGCGCCGATGAAATGCACCGTCATCCCGTTATCCTTTCGTCCAGCGCCATTGCGTCACCGGCATCGCCGGCCGCCAGCCGTTCATGCCGCCGATGGGCTCGGCGCGCGATATTTCGATCCGTGTCAGCGAGCCGCCGCGTTTTGCATGTTCGGTGAGCAGCACGGCTTCCATCTCCAGCGTCACTGCATTGGCGACGAGCCGCCCTCCACGCTTCAGCGCGGCAACTGCGGCATCGATGACTCCAGGCTCGCTGCCTCCGCCGCCGAGGAAAATCGCATCCGGTTCCGGCAAGCCCGTCAGTGCGCCGGGCGCGGTGCCTTCGACGACGGCAAGATGCGGCACACCGAAGGCGGAGGCGTTGCGGGCGACGCGGGCGGCCCGCTCTGGCGATTGCTCGATGGCGATTGCCTTTAGCGACGGATCGGCCAGCATCCATTCGATACCGATCGATCCTGAGCCGGCGCCGATATCCCAGAGCAGTTCGCTGTGACGCGGCGTCAGCGCCGACAGAGTCACCGCCCGGATTTCGCGTTTGGTGATCTGTCCGTCATGTTCGAACAGCGCATCGTCTAATCCTGCGGCGAAAGGCTGAATGCGAGCCCCCTCCCCCGCTGCGATTTCAAGCGCACAGACGTTCAGCGGATCGACGTCCGCGAGATCGAATTGCGCTGCCACGGTGCTTCTCCGCCGTTCACGATCACCGCCAAGTGCCTCGAGCACGGTAAGCTGCGACTGACCGAAGCCGGTGGTGGCGAGCAGGTCAGCCAGATCACCAGGCCCGTTCTCGTCCGAGGTCAGCGCGATGATGCGCCGCCCGGGGTGCAGATGCGGCCGGATCAGGTCGATCGGCCTGCCATGCAGCGAAATCGTCGCGACGTCCTGCAGCGGCCAGCCGAGACGCGACGCGGCAAGGCTGAAGGCCGAGGGCGCCGCGATGGTGCGCATCTCTTCCGCCGCGACATGGCGGGAAAGCGTTGCGCCGACGCCGTAGAGAAACGGGTCGCCGGAGGCGAGTACCACGACCGGCGTGCCACGCCTTTGAAGGATGGCGTCGACCGAGCGCTCGAACGGGCTCTGCCAGGAAAGCTTCTCGCCCAATATCAGCGGCGCTGCAAGCGCATGGTGGCGCGCGCCGCCGAAGACCGCAGGTGCGATGGCGATCAGCCGCCTCGCCTCTTCGCCGAGCCCTTCTGGACCATCTTCGCCGATGCCGATAATAGTCAGCCAGCGCGGGCCACACGGAGGAGAGACATCAGGCATGGGAAGACCTCGCATTCTGATCCTCGGCGGCACCAGCGAGGCGCGGCTGCTCGCCGCAGACCTGGCGGCACGGGGAAATTGCGATGTTCTTCTGTCGCTGGCCGGGCGTACCGAAAAACCGGCCGCGCAGCCGGTTCCAGTTCGCATCGGCGGTTTCGGCGGGGCTGCAGCGCTTGCGGATTTTCTGAAGGCCGGCGGATATGACCTGCTGATCGACGCCACGCATCCCTTCGCCGAGCGCATTTCCGCCAATGCCGCCTTTGCCGCCGAGACCACCGGCATAACCGCAATCGCTCTGCGCCGTCCCGAATGGCAACGCCAGCCTGGCGATCGCTGGCGCGAGGTGCGGAGCATCCCGGCTGCCATCGAAGCGCTCGGCCCCTCCCCCCGCCATGTCTTCCTGGCGACCGGTCGGCAGGGTGCGCATCACGCGGAGGCGGCGCCGCAAAATTTCTATCTCATCCGCAGCGTCGAGACCGTCGAGCCGCCGCTGGCCCTTGCCAATGTCGACTATCTCCTCGATCGTGGCCCGTTCACGCTGGAAGGCGAATGCGCGTTGCTGAAGCAGCATCGCATCGACGCCGTCGTTGCCAAGAACAGCGGCGGGGCCGCCACCTATGCGAAGATCGAGGCAGCCAGACTGCTCGGCATCGAGGTAATGATGGTGGCACGCGCGCCAGCCTCCGCTGTCAGGGCGGTCGACACTGTCGAGGCGGTGCTGGCGACGATCGATCACCTCGTTTGCCCCGCCATGAAACGCGGGGTATAGACAAGGTCCAGCCTGCCGGGCCGCGTGACGATCCGCGTCTCGGCAGAGCCGATGATGATGCAGGTTGCCATATCGGCCATCGACGCATCGGCCTGCGACAGGTTCTGTACGGCGATGCGCTCGTCCGGCCGCCCGGCCGCCCGCCCGAAAATAACCGGCGTCGTTGCGGGCAGATGGTCGCGCAACAGATTGAAGGCTTCGCCGAGCTGCCAGGGCCGCGCCCGGCTGATCGGGTTATAGAGGGCGATGACGAAACCGGCCTTGGCTGCCAGTTCAAGACGGTTTTCTATTATATTCCAAGGCTTTAAATTGTCGGATAGCGATATGGCGCAGAAGTCGTGGCCAAGCGGCGCCCCGGCTCTTGCCGCCACCGCCAGCATCGCGGTGATGCCGGGCAGGATGGTGAGATCGACCGCCCGCCATGCTCCCGGCCCATTCTCGATCGCCTCGCAGACGGCGGCAGCCATGGCGAAGACACCGGGGTCGCCGCCGGAGACGACGCAGACTTTCGCGCCGTCTGCTGCCATCGAAAGTGCCGCCCCTGCCCTGTCCAGTTCCTCGCGATTGTCCGAGGCATGCCGCAGCTGATCGTCGCGGAGCTGCAGCCTGTCGAGATAGGGGCCGTAACCGAAGAAATCCGTTGCCGCTTCGACGGCGGCCAGCGCTTCCGGTGTCATCTGTTCCGGGTTGCCGGGACCGGTGCCGATCACGAAAAGCTGGCCGCTCATCGGCTGTTCTCCCAGCCCGGCACCAGCACCAGCGAAAAATATGGCGCGTCGCCATCGGCCCGGTCGGCAAGCTTTTCCATTGCCGCATTCGCCATGGTGCCGCGCTCGACATAGACGGCTTCGGCAAGCCGGCCGGCTGCCGCCAAGGCCCGGCGGATCTTCGGCAGATTGCGGCCGACCTTCATGATGACGGCGGCTTGCGTATCGGCAAGACGACGCGTCAGCTCGGTCTCCGTCATCGTACCCGGCAGTACGGAAAGCACATCGTCGCCCTGGACGATCGGCATGCCCGCCAGGGACCAGCAGCCCGACATGGCGCTGATGCCGGGGATCACCTCGGTTGGGTAGCGCTGCGAAAGCCGGATATGCAGATGCATATAGGAGCCGTAAAACAGCGGATCGCCTTCGCTGAGCACGGCGACGGTGAGCCCGGCATCGAGATGGAAGGCGACTGACCTGGCCGACCGGTCGTAGAATTCGGTGATCAGGTTCTGGTAGCGCGCGTCGTTCTTGTCGATCTCGGTGGTGACGGGATAATAAAGCGGCAGCAGCGTCACGCCGGGTTTCAGCAATGGTTCGACGATCGCCTTGCCGTTGCCGCCCCTGCCATGCTTGGCGAAATAGGCAATCACGTCAGCGCTTTCGATGGCGCGCACGGCCTTGAGGGTCAAAAGCTCCGGATCACCGGGACCCGTGCCGACGCCGATGAGACGGCCGCTTGTCGTCATAGGCCCGGCCTCGCCAATGCATTGATGGCGGCTGCCGTCATGGCGCTGCCACCGAGCCGGCCGCGCACGATGGCAAAGGGTACGCCGTAGGAATTCTCCGCCAGCGCATCCTTCGATTCCGCCGCGCCGACAAAGCCGACAGGCATGCCGAGGATTGCTGCAGGTTTCGGGGCGCCGTCGCGCAGGAGTTCGAGCAGATGGAAGAGCGCGGTCGGGGCATTGCCGATCGCGACGACGCTGCCGCCGAGCCGATCGAGCCAGAGATGTATGGCGGCGGCCGATCGCGTATTGCCGGTTTCGCGCGCCAGTTCCGGGGTGGCGGGATCGCGCAGCGTGCAGATCACCTCGTTCAGCGCCGGGAGCCGCGCCCGGGTCACGCCCTGGGATACCATTTCGGCGTCGCAGAAGATCGGCGCCCCGCCCTTCAGCGCGTTGCGCGCGGCACCGACAAGATCGGCGGCGAACAGGAAATGTTCGGCCGCCTCGACCAGCCCGCAGGCATGGATCATGCGCACGGCTATTTCGGCCTGATCTTCGGTGAAGCGCGAAAGATCGGCTTCGGCGCGGATGATCGCAAAGGATCGCTCGTAGATCGCGTCGCCGCTGCGGATATAATCGTAGTCTGGCATTCCTATTCCTGTCGCAGCGCCTTCGAAACGCCGGTTGCGCCAAGCCGTGTAAGGCAGGCAGCAGCCGATTCGCCAGCGCCTCTGTTGTCTTCGATGGACCGGGCGAGCCTCTCTATAGCGAAATCGATCCGACCGCCAGCGATCCGTTCGTCCGGCCGATCTGCCGCTGACCCGTTGAGGATGAGGTCGTAACCTTCAGCCGTGCCCGTCAGCGTCAGTGCCGGCCGCGCATGTGCGCAGCCCTTGGCACAGCCGGAGAGATGCAGCGTCAGCGAGCCGTCGAAAAGGGCAGGCGCTACGGCAAGGATTTGGCGCGCTAGGCTTCGGGTCTCGTAGAAGGCGGAACCGCAGGCGCCGGCACCGGCGCAGGCGGCGATGTGTTCGCTGTTCTCCCCGGGCTGCGCGCTGAAGCCATATTTGGCTGCGGCGATCTGCATAGCCGGCACTCTATCTTCGGGAAGACCGATGAAAAAGAAACCGCGACCGGGCGCCAGCCGAATGGCCGTCGCGCCGTGGGCGTCGGCGAGATCGAGCAGAGCGATTAGATCGGACGCCCACATCTGTCCGAATTCGGGCCTGACGCCGAGTACGGTTTTGCCGTCTGCCAGCCGATGGAGGCCGGAAAGCGGTATGCTTGCTGCGCGTGACGGAATGAAGCGAATGTTATCCACAGCCGGAAAATGCGCCCTCAGACGCGCCGGGTCGATATCCCGTGTCCGGCTGCCCTGCCCGAGGGCTGCCAGCAGGCTCAGAATATTGCCGACGGCTGATACCGCGGCCGCGGCTGGACCCGTTGCCACCGGCATTGCAGTTTCACCGTCGCCATTGATCGCGACGAGCCAATCTGCGTTGGATCGCGCGACGATGCGGATATCTGCGGAAAGTGCCGACAGCCCGAATGCTCCACCGCCGTCGACGACGATCGACAGTTTTGGCGCGAGCCGCGGCGAGGCGATGAGATCGTGAAGCGTGCGGCGCAAGGCCATTTCCATTGCGGCCGGATCGCTCCGCTCTTGCGGGTCGATACCGTGCAGCGGCGAAATCTCGATCGCCGGCCCGCCCGGCACGGTGATCCCGGCGGCATCGATATCGGCGGCAAGCTGCCCGACGGTCTCGGCCCGCAGTCCGCGGATCTGCAGATTGCCGCGGGCGGTGATTTCCAGAATGCCATTTCCATGCGCAGCGGCTGAGCGGGCGAGTGCAGTAAATTGCGGCAGCGTCAGCGCGCCGCCGGCCGGCCGCAGCCGCACCAGCAGACCGTCGCCGGTCGGCATCGGCGTGGCCAGAGCGGGGCAGGCGCCGCGCCTGCGCAGCGCCACCGCCGTGCGGCCGTGCAGATCCGCCTCGCCTGTCCCGTCGATCGTCGTTGCAGCCTCACTGCTCATTCGTGATCCTCTGACCATTTCTTACATGATCGCAGCCGGCGCGGCAAAACATGTGGAAAACGGCCGGCCGGCTATTCCTCGAAATCCCGTCCTTTGCGCAGCAGATAGATATCCATGATCCAGCCCTGCCTTTGCCTGGCCTCGGCGCGGAGCGCCTGAATCTCGGTGGCGATATCCCCAAGCCGTCCCGATCTGACGATCTCGTCCTTGGTGCCGAGATAGGCGCCCCAGAAGATTTCCGCGTCGGGATCGTCAATCTTTGCAAAAGCCTGTTCGCCGTCGAGCATGACGATCGTGCTGTCGGTCAAAAGCCCGTCCCGCGCCAGCTTGCGCCCTGTGGTGATCTCGATCGGCTTGCCGACGAGGTTGACCGGGATTTTGTGGCTGGCCGCCAAGGCCTGAATGCTGGTGATGCCGGGAATGACGCTGTAATCGAAATCCAGGCCGGTTTCCTGCCGCACGCGTTCGATGATGCGGATCGTGCTGTCATAGAGGCTGGGATCACCCCAGACGAGGAAGGCGCCGCCACCATTTTCCGGCAGGCCGGAGATCAGCTCTCTATAGATCCGGGCGACCTCACCGTGCCAGACATCGACGCTTTGCGTGTAGGTTCTGTCTGCCGTCTGCCTTTGCGGCACGGCGAATTCGCAAACCCTACTGCCCGGCCGCGTTATATATCGCTCGCAGATCTCGCGGCGGATCTCGGCAAGCTCTTCTTTGCCAGTCCCTTTGACAGGCAGGAAGACCACGTCGGCAGCGTTCATCGCGTTGATCGCCTGTATGGTGACGTGCTCCGGATTGCCTGTGCCGATACCGATGATATGGATGTGCTTCAAGCCGATAGTCCCCGTGAGTCCCGGCGGTCTTGCCGAAAAAGCCGGTGTTCCGCAAGGGCGATGGCAGAGAGTTGGCCGCGGCCAACCGGGCGGGAATGGCTTCTCGGCCCCTATTGTTGCCGCAAATTGCGAATCGTGTCACCTTCAATACGCTTTTTGACGCTATGTTGACGAAAAAGCGCATCGAAAAGGAATGAGTGTTTTGGACAACATTAGCGTATCGACGACAGATGTGCGGATCGAGCGGCATGCGAACCAGCTTTCGCGGCAACTGAAGCTGTTGCGCGAGAAGCTGTTTCCGCCGCTGTCGCAAAAGACGCTGCGCACATTTTCCTCAGGCGAGGCAGCCCAGATGATCGGCGTCTCGGACGGCTATCTTCGCCAGCTTTCGCTGGATGGCAAGGGGCCGCAGCCGGAGCTTTCCCAGAATGGCCGGCGCTCTTATACGCTCGGCCAGATCAATGAATTGCGCCATTATATGGCAAAGCTGAAGCCGAAGGATGCGCTGTCCTACCTTCCCTGGCGGCGCCCCGGCGAGAAGCTGCAGACGGTTGCCGTCACCAATTTCAAGGGCGGCTCGGCCAAGACCACGACCACGCTTTATCTGGCGCAGTATCTGGCGCTGGCGGGTTATCGGGTGCTGGCCATCGATCTCGATCCGCAGGCCTCACTTTCGTCCATGCTCGGCGTGCAGCCCGAATTCGATCTTTCCGATGGCGATACGCTTTATGGCGCAATTCGCTATGATGCCGATCGCAAGCCGCTGAAGGACATTGTCCGCAAGACTTATTTCGATGGTCTCGATCTGGTGCCGGGCAATCTTGAATTGATGGAATTCGAGCATGAGACGCCGCGCGCGCTCAGTGATCGCCAGCGGCCGGGCGAACTGTTTTTCCGCCGCGTCGGCATGGCGATTGCCGAGGTCGAGGCCGATTACGATGTCGTGGTGATCGACTGCCCGCCGCAGCTCGGTTACCTGACGCTCGGCGCCGTCTGTGCCGCCACGTCGCTGCTTATCACCATCCATCCGCAGATGGTCGATGTCGCCTCCATGTCGCAATTCCTGCTGATGACCTCGGATCTCCTTTCGGTCGTGCGCAAGGCCGGCGGCGATCTGCAGCACGATTTCATCAAATATGTCGTCACCCGTCACGAACCTTTCGATGCCCCGCAGTCGCAGATCGTCGCGCTGTTGCGCAGCCTGTTCAGCGATGACGTGTTGACGGCGACCATTCTCAAATCGACGGCGATCGCCGATGCCGGCCTGACCAAGCAGACGCTCTTCGAGATTGAGAAGGGGCAGGTGCGCCGCTCGACCTATGATCGGGCGCTGGAATCGGTCAATGCCGCTAACGGCGAAGTTCTCGCCGGTATTCACAAAGCCTGGGGCCGCACATGAGCAGACGCGATCGCCTGAAAGGTCTCTTCGACGATACGGCGCAGGAGTTGGCCGCGGCCAACTACGACGAGACCTCTTTGCGCGGATCGGCCGGACCGGTTCGGACGATGGCGTTAACGCTTGGACGCATGGAGGAAGAGAGCAGGGCGATGCAGGAGGCTTTGCTCTCCGGCGAACGCATCGTCGAGCTCGATCCCGGCCTGATCGATTCATCCTTCGTCCGCGATCGCCTTGCCGATCAGCCGCTCGATATCGAGGATGAACTGGTGCAGTCGATTGCCGAGAACGGCCAGGAAGTGCCGATTCTCGTTCGCCGCCATCCCGATGATGACGAGCGCTATCAGGTCGCTTACGGTCACCGCCGCCTGCAGGCCGTCAAGCTGCTCGGGCGCAAAGTGCAGGCGATCGTCCGCAAGCTCGACGATACCGATGTGGTCATCGCCCAGGGCATCGAAAATTCGGCGCGCCGGAACCTTTCCTATATCGAGCGGGCGGTCTTTGCCCTCAATCTCGAGCTCAAGGGTTTTGAGCGTCCCGTTATCATGAAGGCGCTGTCGACTGACAAGACCGAGCTGTCGAAGCTGATCTCCGTCGCCAAAGCGATCCCGGCCGATATCGTCAGCTCGGTCGGCGCTGCACCTGGTATCGGGCGTCGTAAATGGATGGCGCTTGCCCAGGACTGGAACGGAATGACAGCGGCGCGGCTCGCCAAGCTCGTCGGTTCGCAACGGTTCACGGCTGAGGAAAGCGACCGCCGCTTCGAGCTTTTGGTTGCCGAGCTCGCCAGGAAAGAGGCGAAGCCCGAACCTACGGAATATGACTGGAAGCCGAAGAGCGGCGGCAAAATTGCCGGCCGAATCAAGAGCGCCGGCAATTCCTTCACGATCGCGTTGAAAACCGGCGATGCGCCGGATTTCGGCGCCTACATTTCACGTCGTCTCGATGAGCTTTACGAAGCCTATCGGGCCGGCAGGTTAGAAGCAGGAGAGTAGGCCGCAAAAGAAAAAGCCTCCGAACGTTGCCGTCGCGGAAGCCTTTCTCATATCTGGACAATCTGAGAATCGCACTTCCTCGAATCGCTGTCAAGCACCTTCGGCATCCTTTTGGGTGGCAGATTTCTTTTGCCTTGAGAAAAGGTAAGGGACATGGAGCCTCAATATGTATCGACGCCCTTTGGGCGGCGATCGATGACGCTTGGCATGCTGGCAAGCCAGGAAAATGCCAGCAAGGTCGATCCGGACGCATCGGTCGACAAGTGGAAGATCTTTCGCGCGCTCTGCGAAGCAAAGGACATGGTCGGCGTATCGGACCGTGCGCTCGCTGTTCTCAACGCGCTGCTGACCTTTTATCCGAAGAACGAGATTGCCGAGGCCAACGGTTTCGTCGTCTTTCCGTCGAACGAGCAGCTGTCGCTGCGCACGCATGGCATGGCCGGCACGACGTTGCGACGGAACCTGGCGGCGCTGGTGGAAGCCGGCCTGATTATCCGGCGGGATAGCCCGAACGGCAAACGTTATGCCCGCCGTAACGGCCAGGGTGGCCTTGGAGAGGCGTTTGGCTTCAGCCTGGCGCCGCTCCTGGTGCGCGCTGGCGAGATCGAGGCGCAGGCGGCTCAGGTGCTTGCCGGAAAGCTCGAATGGAAGCGTCTGCGCGAGCGTCTGACACTGTGCCGGCGTGACATCGGCAAGCTCATCGAGATCGCCCTGGAAGAGGAAATTGCCGGCGAATGGATCGAGATGCAGAGGCATTTCAATCTTCTCTCGGCAAGCCTGCCGCGGCGTCCGTCGGTCGCCGAGATGGAGAGCCTGCTGGGCGACCTCGAAGCCTTCCGCGAAATGATTCTCAAGACGCTGGAATTCAAGACGAAATCACAAAAAACAGACGCCAATGATGGCCAAAACGGTCGGCACATACATAATTCAAACCCACACCCCATATCTGAACTTGAACCAAGCTTCGAACCGAAGCAGGGAGCAAAGCCGGAGGAAGAACCGCAGCCGTGGCGGGAGCCGCCAAAATCCTTTCCGCTTGCCATGGTGCTGCAGGCCTGCCCGGAGATCGTCGCTTATGGGCCAGGCGGCGGCATCGGCAGTTGGCGGGATCTGATGGCGGCGGCCGTCATCGTCCGTTCGACGCTGGGCGTCAGCCCAAGCGCCTATCAACTGGCCTGCGATGTGATGGGGCCGGAAAACGCCGCGACGGTGATCGCCTGCATCCTGGAAAGGGGCGGCCATATCAACTCGGCCGGCGGCTACCTGCGTGACCTGACACGGCGAGCCGAGCGCGGTGAGTTCTCGCTTGGGCCGATGTTGATGGCGCTGATGCGGGCAAATGGCCCGGCAGCGAGGAAAACCGGATGAACGGCGACGAAAAGTTTCGCGCCAGCTGCGACAGCTAGAACATATGCGGCGCGTCGCTCAGCCGTCTCGACCGCTTCCTTCCCTGACCATTTTGTTGAAATGCGCCGTTAACCATGTCATAGATGGCGGAAGGAAACGTCTCCTTTGCTTCCATTTGTGAAAAACCGTAAAGCTTAACAATGCGCTACGACATCGACGGTGTGATGCTTCAAACCCTGCTTCCGTCCCTTGCTGCAGCCGAGGACGCGGTGGCACGCCTGGACGAACGGGTGCTGCGCGCGCCGGTCGGTGAGGGCTTTGCCGAACGCAGCCATTTCTTCGATGCCGCCGGCGCGCTCTGGGTGGCCGGCGAACTTGTGCATGTCGAGGATCTGGTCTTGCACGATGCGCATATGGATAGCCGGGCACCCAGCCACGAACTGACGATCGCTCACTCGGTGCTGCGCGCACGCCGGCGCATCTGGACCGGCGACCCGGCCTGGGCGCTGGGAGCCGCTGGACTTGCGACGCTGACCGCGACGCTCGGGGAAGGGGAGGGGAAAGTGCCGGAGGTAACCAGCCTCGACGTTCCGCTCGAGACCGACGAAGAGGGTGGCGATGAGGACGGGCCGCTCGCAGCCGAGATGGCCGAGATCGATGCGCTTCTTGCCCGCTCGCAGAAGCTGCTCGATATCCACACGGGCAAAGCACCGGCAAGCGAGACGGCCGCTGTCGCCCCGGCAAGGCGCAATGACGATCCTCTCGGCTTGCTCGGTGACGACGAATGGGACGAGGAACAGCGGCTTGCGGAGTGGCGGAGCGTACAGCCCTTGGCCGATAGCTTGCCGCCGGTTCTTGGCGCCGTCATCCTTTTCGAAGCCTGGGAAAGGATCGAGCCATTGCGGCGTCAGCACTGGCTCGGCGGGCTTCTGGTCGCGAGCCATCTGCGCGCCCGCGGCAAGGTCACCTCGCATCTCTTCTCATTTTACGGCGGGCTGAAGCTGGTGCGCCATGAACGTCGCCGGGCGCGCGACCGAGCCACACGGCTGCAGGCCTTTTTGGAGGCGATGCATCTGGGGGCTGCGGCCGGGTTGAAGGAACTCGACCGGTTGTCGCTCGCCCGCACACAGATGGAACTGCGCTTTCGCGACCGCCGTTCGAACAGCAGCATGCCGGACCTTGCCGACTTCATTCTGTCGCGGCCGATGGTCTCGGCGGCGATGGTTGCCCGCCATCTGCGCATCACGCCACGCGGCGCTCTGAACCTCGTCAACGAGATCGGCATTCGTGAAATCACCGGCCGCGGCCGCTACCGCGCTTGGGGCATCATCTGAAAATAAGAACGGCCGGAGTGGCCCGGCCGTTATGGTTCTTTGTTTATCCATGTCGTTATTCCGGAACCGCTGCACACTTCCGGGCGACATGTATTTAAAGTGAACACCCGATCTGCCATCCTATCACAGAGTGCAGATCGGGTGCTCTTGCGCTTCCTTTGCCCCCAGAAGCGCGGTCCTATTCCCGCTCGCCCGTGAAGTTGAGCAGAAGCTGGAAGATGTTGACGAAGTTCAGGTAGAGCGAGAGTGCGCCGAAGACGGCGAGCTTCTGGTTCGATTCTTGATCGAAGTTTTCCGAATATTGTTCCTTGATGTTCTGCGTGTCGTAGGCGGTGAGGCCGACGAAGACGACGATGCCGATCACGGAGATGGCGAACTGCAGCGCGCTCGAACCCAGGAAGATGTTGACGACGCTGGCGATGATAACGCCGAACAGGCCCATCATCAGGAACGAGCCCATGCGCGACAGGTCACGCTTGGTCGCATAGCCGTAAAGGCTGGTGGCGCCGAACATCGTGGCGGTGATGAAGAAGGTCCGCGCGATGCTCATTCCGGTGAACACCAGGAAGACGGAGGCAAGCGACAGGCCCATCACGGCGCAGAAGGCCCAGAAGGTGATCTGCGCGGTGCTGGCCGACATCGTCTGGATGCGGAACGAGAAGAAGAACACGAAGGCGAGCGGCGCCAGCATCACCACCCACTTCAGCGGCGAGCCGAAGATCGGCACGTAGAGGGCCGGCGTCGAGCCGACGACGAAGGCGACGAGGCCGGTGATGACCAGGCCGAGAGACATGTAATTGTAGACGCGCAGCATGTGCTGGCGTAGGCCTTCGTCGAAGACGGCCTGGGTGCCGGCCACGGCGCCGTAGCGGGGATTGATCGGGTTCATGCTGATCTCCTCGGTTTGAACTAATAGAGTGAGCGGGCGAGCCGTTCGGCCGCCTGGTCGAGATTGAGACCGCTTTCGTCGGCGATCAGCGCGTAGGCGACCTCGCCGATCTGCCAATAGGCGGCTTCTGCTTTCTCAAGTGCAAGATGGCTGACCGGCTTTACCTCGAAGGCGCCCGGACGGACTGCGAAAAGCGACAGCCGCTTTCCCTGCGGCACCTCGATCGCCATCTCGACGCTGGGGCCGAATTCGGACGGGAAGATCTGCACGTCGGCGACCTTCCAGTCCTTAGGCAGTTCAGGCATCACGATCGCAGTGGCGGCGCGAATATCGTCAGCGCGATAGGTTGCCGGCGTCTGCGGTGGCATCGATTGGCGCAGAGCCGCGGTCTGATAGGCGCGGACAGCATCCTCGACATAGGCGGGTGCCGGCACGGAGGCCGATACCTCGGTTGCCGAGAACGCGCCGAAGGAATTATGCGCCACCCAGCCGGCGGTCACCAGAATACCGACAGCAGCAATGCGCTGCATCGAATGAAAGATGCGGCCATAGGAAAGGCCACGTTCCAGCCGGCGGGCGGCATCGCGGATCTCGGGGCGGCCGAAGACACTTTCGCCGGCAAGCGCCAGGCGCAGTTCGCCCTTGACGCTGAGGTCGGCCATGACCTTGGCGGCAATCGCCGGGTGGTCGGAAAGATAGGATTCTACCTGGATGCGGCGGGCGACATCGAGCTCGCCATCCACATAGGCGTTGAGATCGGCATCGAGGATCGGATCAATTGCTTTCATTGTCGTCCCCTCCGATCAGTCTCAGATGTGAAACACGCGGCGTCTTCTCCTCGAATTCGCGCAATTGCGCGCGGGCGCGGGAGATACGCGACATCAGCGTCCCCACAGGAATGCCGAGCGCATTGGCGGCTTCCTGGTAGGACAGGTCTTCGATCGCAACGAGATGAAGGGCCTCGCGCTGTTCCTCCGGCAGGCCGAAGAAGGCGTTGCGCACCTGCCGCAGCCGAACGGCATGTTCCTGGCCGGCCGGCAGCGACTGCTCGGCTTCGACAGCCGCTTCGTCATGTCGGCGCGTCAGCGACCGGTTCTGGCGCAGACGATCGATATGAGCGTTGTGCAGGATGGAGAGCAGCCAGGTGCGCAGATTGCCGCCGCTGCGGAAGCTCTTCTTCTTCTCCAGCGCCCGCACCAGCGCATCGTGCACCAGATCCTCCGCCTCGTCCGAATTGCGCACCAGCGAGCGAGCATAGCGCCTCAGCGCTGCAAGCTGTCCGATGACGTCGAAGGGGCGTTCTTTGCGTTCCATGATTGAGTATACGCAAGCACGGCCGATTTTATTCCTGGCGCAGCTAAAAAAATCGTGCGGGTCGAATATGCCGTCGCCGCATCTCAAATCCGCGATTGTTTATGACAATTACATGACAGATCATGACGCCGCTGATTTGAGGGGAAAATAAAGAATGAAAGATAAGAAGCGGGTCTACGAAGCTCTCGTAGACGGCGCCATGGAAGGGCTGACGGATCAGGCGCTCTATGATTTTGTCAAGGCGCGTTGTCCGAAGGCCACCAGCAAGAAGATCGTCCGGGCCTCGCTTCTCGCCCTGACCGATCCTCATCTGAGAGACCGCAATATCCTCGACGTGATCTATGCGCTTGCGATCAAGCATCGGCTGGATGACGGCGTGCTGGATGACGGCGAAGACGAGCCCGACGAGCGGCTACCATCCGCGCTGGCGGCCAATCAGAACATGCCGCAGCTTTCCTGAGCGCGCCGTCTGCGCCGACATGGTCAGCCGCCGTCCGAAAGTTCTTCGAGGATCGGACAGTCCGGCCTGTCATTGCCGCGACAGGCATGCACGAGATGCACAAGCGTGCGGCGTAGATTCGAGAGATCGCGGATCTTGCGGTCGATCTCGGCAAGCTTGGTCTCGGCGATATCCTTGACGTCGGCGCTTGCCCGGCTTTTGTCCTCATAGAGCGCCAGCAACTGGCGGCATTCCTCGACGGAAAAGCCGAGACCGCGCGAGCGCTGCAGGAAGCGCAGCTTGTGAACGTCGGTCGCGGCATAGTCGCGGTAGCCGTTTCCGCCCCTTTCGGGGCGGATCAGGCCGATATCCTCGTAATAGCGGATGGTCTTTGACGGCAGGCCGGAACGCTCGGATGCTTCGCCGATATTCATCATCACCTCCTATAATTTTGCAAAGCGCAGTCTCAGCGCATTTGAAATCACCGAGACGGACGACAGGCTCATCGCCGCCGCCGCGATCATCGGCGACAGCAGCAGCCCGAAGATCGGGTAGAGCACGCCGGCAGCGACCGGTACTCCGAGCGCATTATAGCCGAAGGCGAAGCCGAGATTCTGGCGGATGTTGCGCATCGTCGCCTCGGCTAACCGCCGCGCCCTGACGATACCGTTGAGATCGCCCTTCACCAGGGTAATGCCGGCGCTTTCCATCGCAACGTCGGCGCCGGTGCCCATGGCGATGCCGACATCGGCGGCGGCGAGCGCCGGCGCGTCGTTGACGCCGTCGCCGGCCATGGCGATGACCGCGCCCTTGGCGCGCAGCTCGTCGATCAGCGCTTTCTTGCCTTCCGGCAGCATGTCGGCGCGAACCTCGTCGATCCCGAGGCTTCTTGCCACGGCCCGCGCCGTCAGCTCATTGTCGCCCGTCGCCATGATGATCTTCAGGCCGCTGTCGTGCAGTGCCTTGATGGCGGCTGATGTCGTGGGCTTGATCCGGTCGGCAACGGCGACGAGACCGGCAAGGGCGCCGTCGACCACCACGAACATCACCGTCTTGCCCTCGCTGCGCAGGGCTTCGGTCTTACCGGCCAACGCCGAAGGATCGATGCCGAGATCGGCGAGCATCGCCGCATTGCCGAGCGCGATCATCGCGCCATCGGCAAGGCCCTGAACGCCTTTGCCGGTCTTTGCCTCGAAGCCGGTGACCTCGACGAAGGCGACGCCGCGCTCTTCGGCGCCTGAAACGATCGCCTCGGCGAGCGGATGTTCGGAGCCGCGCTCCAGGCTGGCCGCCAGCGACAGCAGCCGGTTTTCGTCGGTCCCACCCAAGGCGACGATGTCGGTAAGCTTCGGCTTTCCCTCGGTCAGCGTGCCTGTTTTGTCGACGATCAGCGTATCGACCTTGGAGAAACGTTCCAGCGCTTCGGCGTCCTTGATCAGCACGCCTTCTCCGGCGCCGCGCCCCGTCGCGATCATGATCGACATTGGTGTCGCGAGACCGAGTGCGCAGGGGCAGGCGATGATCAGAACGGCGACGGCGGCAAGCAGGCCATTCGCCAGGCTCGGCTCCGGCCCGACCGCCGCCCAGACGATAAAGGCAAGGATAGCTGCTGCGACGACCGCCGGCACGAAGAAGGCCGACACCCGGTCGACCGCCCCCTGGATCGGCGCCCGCGAGCGCTGCGCCTTGGCGACCATGTCGACGATGCGCGACAGGACCATGTCGGCGCCGACCTGCTCGGCCGACATGACGAGCGAACCGTTCTTGTTGATCGTGCCGCCGGTCAGACCGTCGCCCGTCGATTTCTCCACGGGCATGGGTTCGCCTGAGATCATCGATTCGTCGACGGTCGACTGACCCTCTAGGACGGAACCGTCCACCGGAACCCGTTCGCCCGGGCGCACCCGCAGCCGGTCGCCGGCCTCAATCTCGTCCACCGGCACGTCGCTTTCGCCGCCATCGGCATCGATGCGCCGCGCCGTCTTCGGTGCGAGGTCGAGCAAAGCGCGGATCGCCGAACCGGTGCGTTCGCGTGCTTTCAATTCCAGCACTTGGCCGACGAAAACCAGGGCGACGATGACGGCCGCTGCCTCGAAGTAGACGGGCACGGCCGCACCATGGCCACGAAAGCTCATCGGGAAAATGCCGGGTGCAAGCGTGGCAACGAGGCTGTAGACATAGGCGGTGCCAACGCCGAGACCGATCAGCGTCCACATGTTCGGGCTGCGGTTGACGACAGATGCCCAGGCGCGGCGGAAGAAGGGCAGGGCCGCCCACAGCACAACAGGCGTTGCCAGCAACAGTTCGACATAGGTCGCCTGCGGCTCGCCGATCGTTTCCCGGAGCGGCAGGCCGAGCATCGGACCCATGCCGAGGGCGAGCAGCGGCAGAGCCAGGATGGCGCTGACCCAAAGCCGTCTGGTGAAGTCGACAAGTTCCTGGTTCGGGCCGCCATCAGGCGGAATGCCCATCGGCTCCAGCGCCATGCCGCATTTCGGGCAATCGCCAGGCCGGTCGCTGACGACTTCCGGATGCATCGGGCAGGTATAGAGCGTGCCCTGCGGCGCCGGCTTTGCCGCCGGGCGGTTGCCGTCGCGATAGGCGGAGGGATTGGCTTCGAATTTTGTCTGGCAGTTGGCCGAGCAGAAATAGAATTTCTCGCCCTCGACTTTCAGAAAATGTTTCGCCGTCGAGCGATCGACAGTCATGCCGCAGACCGGATCCTTCGCCGTCAGGTAATCCTGCGGTGCGGCCGCAAATTTCGTCCGGCAACTCTCGGAGCAGAAATGATAGGGGCGGCCGGCATGATCGAGCGAAGGCCTGCCGGCCTCTGGATCAACGGTCATGCCGCAGACGGCGTCACGAATCATGGCGCCGGCAGTCTTTTCCGGGCCATGGCCGCAACAGCTGTGATCGCCGTTATAGGCGTGGCCGTGATGATGATCGTGATCGTGTTTGATATTCATGACTATCTCCGATGCCCCAGGGGCAGTTGGAGAGGCTTATCCACCTTCCAGCAACTGGAAGGTCAAGCGCTAATTTTAACAAGGCCGATTTTTCGAAGGCCGTCGCTCTATCGCCCGATCCTCAGATCGGGCTGATCAGCCCGACCGGCTGACTGCCGAGCAGGGCGGCGACCGCAATGCTGCCGCCGGGTTCGATCGTCTTGCCGGTCACCAGATCCGCCTTCAGCCCGTGAAGAGGGGAGGGGACGGCGATCGCCGTATCCTCCCAGAATTCCGGGCCGGAAAAGAGCACGCCAGGGTCGAGCCAGCCGAACATCAGCCGGGGTGCGGCGACGATCGCAAAATTGTCCTTTTGCACCCGGGCAAACGCCAGCACGTGCTCGCGCCGGCTGCCCGTCACCTTCAGCGGCAGATAGTCACCCTTGGCAAAGAGCCCCGGCTGCCGCTGGCGCAGCTGCAGGCCGATGGCAACGATGCGCTGCTTCAACGCGGCCGCCTGAAGCTTGGCGATCGGTCCGGCTTCATCAAGCCAGGCGGTGAGCCGTTCGTGATCGGCCGGGCGTCGGTTGTCGGGATCGACGAGGCTGAAATCGAAACCCTCGGAGCCCTGATAGATGTCGGGAATGCCAGGCGCCGTCAGCTTGAGGAGCGTTTGCGACAGGCTGTTGAGGTAACCGGCGGCGATGAAGGGCTGCAGCGCCCTTTCGAAATCCTCGAGGAAGGCGTCATTCTCGGGTGAAACCAGCGCCGCCGCATAGGCCCTCACCGCGTCTTCATAGGCGGCATTCTGTTCGATCCAGCCGGTGTGGAGTTTCGCCTCGCGCACCGCCTTGACCGCGTAATCGGTGAAGCGCTCGGCAAGCTCGGCCGTCCGCCCTCGGTCTAAATCCTCCGGCCAGATGCCGGCCAGCGCCTGATAGAGCATCCATTCGACATTCGGCTCCGGTGCGGCGCCCTCCGTCAGCTCCGTCAGCCATGGCCGGTTCATCTCACGCCAGCACGCCACCGCCTGCGCGAAAACATCCGCCCCCTCGCTCAGCGCATAAAGCCTGGCGCGTGCATCCTCGCCGCGTTTGGTGTCATGGGTGGCGCTTGCCGACAGCCCGTGCGGCTGCAGCCGCGCCCGCTCGGCCATGCGGCGATGAAATCCCTCCGGGCCATCGGGCGCCTTGCCGGGTTCACCGCCGACTTCGTTTACGGCAAGCAGCCTGTTATAGCGGTAGAACAGCGTATCCTCAGTCGCCTTCGCCATCACCGGCCCGCTCAATTGTTGAAAGCGGATCCGGAACTCATGGGCGGCATCCCCTTCGACCTTGCCTTCGAGAAGCCGCAGCACATGATCGAGCGCACGCCGATCATCGAGCCGGGCCATGGTTTGCGATGCGGTTGCGGCAAGGACGGCTGAATCCTGCCAAGCGAGCGGACCGCCGTCGCCATAGGTGCGGTAGACCGGGAAGGCGATCAGCAGTTCGCTCAGCGCCGTGGCGATCTCGTCTTTGTTTATCTCGGGAAAAATCCCCGCGGCGATCGCTGCCAGTCTGCCGGTCTCGCCGGCAAAGTTGCGCTCGACCATCAGCCGCTTGGCAAGCCGCCGGCCTTCCTCGAGATCGCCTGTCTCTCGGGCGACGTTGCGATAGGCATCGTCCAATCTGCGCAGGCCGCTGCCATCGACGAAGAGTTCGCTGAGTGCAGCGATGAATTCATATCCCGTTGTGCCCGAGACCGGCCAGCTCTCCGGCAGCGCTTCGCCGGCCCCGAGGATCTTTTCCACGACGATATAGGTGTCCGGCCCAACCGCGTCCCTGAGCCGGTCGAGATAGGCCTTGGGCTCGGCGAGCCCGTCGACATGGTCGATGCGCAGGCCCTGCACCTTGCCATGGTGCACCAGCTCGATCGTCAGCCGGTGCATGTCCTCGAACACGGAGGGATTTTCGACGCGGGTTCCCACAAGCCCGGTGACCTCGAAAAAACGGCGATAACTCAGATGCTGCGCCGCTTCCTTCCAATGGGTGAGCCGCCAATGCTGTGTCTCATGCAGACTTTTGAGAAAATCCCGATCGGACGAGACCTCCTCAAGTTTTTGCCGAAGGACTGCGCGATCGCCGCCTTCGAAAAGGATGTCGCGTATCGCGCGGTTGAAGTTCTCACCGGAGGTGACGGCCGCAGCCTCCGCCATTTTCGTTGCCACCGGATCGTCGAGCCGGTTGGCGATCGCGCCGTAACTGCTGGGGTTGAGCGGCAGCAGCGTCTCGAAATAACCGAAGGCGAAATTGCCATGCGTTTCGTCGAGCGTAATGCGCAGCTCGTTACCAGCAAGCGCCGCCTCGAAATCCTGGCCGAGCTGAGGCAGGGTCAACGGCTCGTTCCAGTCGATGTCGAAGTGGCCGGCATAGGCGCTCTGCCGGCCGAATATCAGCACGTCGCGCCACCAGCCGTTCTCAGGCGAAGCGGCCATGTGGTTCGGGACGATGTCGAGGATCAGCCCCATGCCGGCCGAAGCGAGGCTCTCCGTCAGCCGGTCGAACCCCGCGCGGCCGCCGAGCGCCGGGTCGATCTCGTTGGCGTCGGTGAGGTCATAACCGTGGGTCGAGCCGCTGACGGCGGTGAAGATCGGCGAGGCGTAGAGATGGCTGATACCGAGCGTCTTGAGATAGGGGACAAGACCGCAGGCGCGATCGAAGGTCATGCCGTTGCGGAATTGTATCCGGTAGGTCGCTGTCGGGAGTGTCATGAGGCCGCTGATTTTGGAAAGAGATCGTTCCCAACGGTTGTGGCCGGCTTTTGTTCCCTCAGTCGATAAAAACGCCAACACTTGCGGCGCGTCCGGTCGAGTCGATGACGGTCAGTTTCGAGTAACCGCCGCCATCGGGCAGCCATTGCTGGGTGCGCCGGCGGGAAAGATCGGGCAGCGGCTTGCCGTTGGCAAGCCAGCGGAAGGGCGCGCGGCCGCCGTGCAGCTTCAGCATCAGCGGCGACGGGTCGCCTGCGCCGGCGCCGAGATCGATATGGGCGCCCTCGGGTGGATAGACGATCTGAGGCGCGGGTTCGCGGCCGGAGGCGACGAGGAGGCCGCTGGCATTCAGCGCGAAACGCCGTTGGCTGATCGGCAGTTCGGACTGGGCGATGCGCACGGCGCCGGCCGGCGGGCGGGGCAAGGGCGTCGTCGCGATGCCGGATTTGGCGAAACCCTCAAACAGGATGGGTGCTGCGGTGCCATAGCCGGTCAGTCCCGGCACGGCGCTGTTATCCGGCCGTCCGACCCAGACGCCGAGCACATAACGCCCGTCATAACCGACCGACCAGGCGTCGCGGTAGCCGTAGCTTGTGCCGGTTTTGTAGGCGATGCCGCGCTGCGGCGCGCCGGCGGGGGGAATGACGCCGGAGAGAATATCGGCGACGTTCCAGACCGCCACCGGCTCCAAAAGCGGTTCGCCGTCGAGTTTGCCCGGTTCACCGGTGATGCCGTCGCCGAGCCTTGCCGGCTGGCCGCGATTGGCGAGCGCCGTATAGAGCTGCACCAGATCTTTCAGCGTGATGCCGATGCCGCCAAGACCGATCGCCAGTCCCGGCGTCTCGTTCGGCGGCAGGACCGGGCGCACCTCGGCGCGGCGGAAGCGGACCAGCAGCCGTGACGGCCCGACGGCGTCGAGCAGTTTGACGGCCGGCACATTCAAGGAGAGTTGCAAGGCCTCGCGCACGGTGACGTCGCCCTGATAGCTCATGTCGAAATTGCGCGGCCGGTAGCCGAAGAAATCAGCCGGCCGGTCCTCGATGATCGTCTCCTGGGAGACGAGGCCCTGCTCGAAGGCGAGCCCGTAAATGAAGGGCTTTAGCGTCGAGCCGGGAGAACGGTTGACGCGTGTCATGTCGATCCAGCCGGAGCGGCTGGCGTCGAAATAATCGGCCGAGCCGACCTCGCCGACGATCGCGCCGGTCTGCGCATCCGCCATCACCATGGCGAGCGAAAGCTTCGGCCCGAGTTTCATCGCCGCCGCCCGGGCGACCGCCTCCAGCCCCTGCTGCACCTGTTTCTTCAGCGTCGTCTGGTGCTTGAGGACATCAGGCTCCTTGCGCAGTGCAGCTTCGGCGACATGAGCGGCCAGCGCCGGCAATTGCATGCGTCGCATGGGGACAGCGACACCCTCGGCGCGCTCCGCCTCGCCATCGCCGACGGCCTCAGTCACGGCGACACGCTCAAGCACACGCTTGCGCGCCTCTTGCGCCGCCTTCAGATTGCGGTCCGGCCGACGCCGTTCGGGCAATTGCGGCAGGGCGACGAGCAGGGCCGCCTCGGCGATTGTCATGCGACGCGGCTCCTTGCCGAAATAGGCAAGGCTTGCGGCGCGCACGCCTTCGAGATTGCCGCCATAGGGCGCATGGGTGAGATAAAGATCGAGGATCTGTTCCTTCGACAGCCGCCGCTCGATCTGCACGGCACGCGCGAGCTGCAGCAGTTTTGCCGAAAGCGAACGTCCCGCCCGCGGCTCGATCAGCCGCGCCACCTGCATCGACAGCGTCGAGGCGCCGGAAACGATGCGACCGTTGCGGACGAATTGCGTGGCTGCCCGTCCGAGCGCCCAGGGGTCGACACCATTGTGATCGTAGAAACGCTGATCCTCATAGGCAATCAGCATGCGCAGGAATTGTGGATCGACGTCGGCAACCGTCGTCTTTAGCCGCCAGCGGCCTTCCGTCGTTGCAAAGGCGCGCAGCAACTGGCCGTCGGCGTCCAGCACCTCGGCGGAAACCAGGTCCGCTCTATCCAGCGGCGGCGGAAAGGCCTTGTCGGCGGCGTCGAGCGCAAGAAGAGCCGCGCCGGCAAGAAGGATGCCGGCGGCAGACCCGATCGCAAACTTGCGCCACAGGCTCATTATTGTGCTGCAACGACCTCCATCTTGCCGGTCGCTGTACGGGCCGAAAGTTCTGGCCGGTACATATCCTCGACGCTGGCGGCCGGATGGTCGTAGGTGCCGGGGGTGACGGCGCGCACGACATAGGCGACGTTGAATTCGCGCTCGTCGCCCTGGGCGCGGTTGAAGGCGGCGACGAAGCGGTCGTAACGGAATTCGGTATGGGCGGCGGAAATTTCGCCAATCCAATCGAAATTCGTCATCTGGGCGCTGTCGACCAGGTTCGGATTGTCGATCTCGAAACCAGCCGGCAGAAGGTCGGTGATGACGATGCGCGACGGCCAGTCGTTGGTCTCGCGCACATGGATGACGACGACGTAGCGTTCGTTCTGCTTGGCTTCGCTGACATTCGCCTCTTCGCCGTCGAGCGTGTAATAGCTGCGCTCGATCATGAAGCCGTCGCCGCCGGCCGGCAGCGGCACGGTCGGGGCGGCAACGGTGGTGACGACAGCCGAGACTGCGTCGCTCGTCTGGTTGGTCAGCGTCAGCGGATGGTCGGCGAGCGCATCGCCGCTCATGCGGGCCATATAGGCCCCGGTATGGGCCGCGCCGTTGACGTCGACCTTCGATCCGTCATCGCCGCCCTGAATGGCGCGAGCGGCAAGCAGCATCCAGGTCTCTTCCTGGGTGCTCTTATATTTGCTGCGACCCCATTCCTTGGCGACGGCCTTGGCAAGATCCGGGATGACGGGCGGCACCGGCCGGCTTTCCGCGGCGAGCGCCAGGATCGCCGCGCCATCGCGCAGGATCGTGCCGTAGTCGGTGTGCGACAGGTTCACCCGCGACACCATCGACTGCTCGGACATCTGCAGCGCGTCGACGAAGATGTTCTTCGAACGCTGGGCGTCGCCATAGAGCGCCAGTGCGGCGGCGATATGCGCCTTGGCAAGCGGCGTCGGGAAGTCGTTGATCATCGTATCGGCATAATAACGCAGATCGCTGATCGCCGCCTTCTTGTTGCGGGCGAGCACATAGATGGCATAGGCGATCTGGTCGCCCTGGCCCTTGATGTCGGTGGTGTAGGAGAGCGTGTTCTGCAGGTTTTCGAGCGCCTGAACGAAGGCCTTTTCCGGCACGTCATATTTCATTTCGCGGGCCCGCGTCAGGAAATCGGTGACGTAGCTATCGAGCCAGACGTCGCCTGAATCCGGTCCCCAGAGGCCGAAGCTGCCGGCCGAGGCCTGGTAGGAGAGCACGCGGTAGATCGCATCCTGCACGCGCTTGTGCACATCGTCGTCATTTTCGATGCCGGCCTGCTTCGCCACTTCGGCGAGATAGAGCAGCGGCAGCGCCCGGCTGGTGGTCTGCTCGGCGCAGCCCAAGGGATAGCGGTCGAGCGTCATCAGCAGCGCCGGGATGTCGAAGGCGGCCGAACGGGTGACGTTGACGCTGATCGAGGCACCGGGCAGCACGCTGTCGGCAAGCAGGTTCTTGTCAACGGTAAGCTTTGCTCCGGGCTTCAGCGCCAGCACCCTGCGTTCGGTGATCGGCAGGGATGACGGGCGCACCGGCACGTCGACGGTCTGGTCGAGCGAAAGGCCGGAGGCGTCGGAGAGGTTGATCGAGACGCTGCCGGCGCCCGGCTGTTTGCCGATGAGCGAGAGCGTCAGCTCGGATTTGGCGCCGGCCTCCAGCCGGATCGTCTGCGCGGCGGAGGCTTGGTCGATGCCGACCGCGTCATTGCCGGTCAGCTGCAGCTTGTAGTCGCCGGCCGGCGCATCGGTATTGGCGATGTCGAGGCGCAGATTGGCTTTGTCGCCGGGGGCGAGGAATTTCGGCAGGCTCGCGGTGACGACGACGGGATCGCGGATGATGACATCCTTGACGCCGTGGCCGACACCGGTCTTCGACCATGCCACCGCCATGACGCGCGCCGTGCCGTTGAATTGCGGAATGTCGAAGGAGACATTGGCCTTGCCGTCGGCGTCGAGCTTCACCGGTCCGGAGAAGAAGGCGACGAGTTTCTGCGTCGGCGGGCTTGCCTGCAGCGCAATGGCGCCGCCGTCGCCGCCGGTTCTAAGCTTGCCGGTTGTACCCAGCGAGCCGTCGATCAGCCGGCCATAGAGGTCGCGGATTTCAAGGCCAAGCTGCCGCTGGCCGAAATACCAGTCTTCCGGGTTCGGCGGTTCGTAACGCGTCAGGTTGAGAATACCGACATCGACGGCGGCAACCGTGACATAGGCATCTTCATTGGCGCCGGCGCCGGCAACCTGCAGGCCGATATTCAACGGTCCGCGCGGCAGCATCTTTTCCGGCGTGTCGAGCTTGACCTGCAGCGCCCGCTGCTCGGGATCGACCTTCAGCCATTTGATGCCGATCGAACGCATCGGCATGTGACTGTCCTGGGCATCGCCGGGGCGGAAGAGGGTGGCGGTCACGTAAGCGCCGGCGCCCCAGTCCGCGGTGACGGGGATATCGACCTCGCCGCCGGTTTCTCCCATCGTCGCATTCTGCACGGCAACCAGCTTTTCGGTTCCGGCCATGACCGTCAGCTCGCCGCCATAGCGCGAGGTGACTTTCAGCTTGGCGGTGTCGCCGACCTTGTAGCTGTCCTTGTCGAGGGCGATTTCCAGCCCGTCCGGTGTTTCGGTCGAGGTGGAGGCCACGAACCAGCCGGCGTCGAATTCGACGCTGGAGGTCGGGCCGTCGGCATCCGGGCTTTCCACTTCAAGGCGATAGCGGCCCCATTTCACCGGCACGGAGATCTTGCCGCCGTCCGTCGTCGCGTCGACGCTGCCATTGGCGATCTGTTCGGCGGTGTAGACCGGCTCGTATTTCCATGCCGTTCCCTCGCGATACCATTGGTACTCGCGGTTGAGGCTGTAGAATTTCCAGCGCAGGCCTTTGGCCTCCTGCCTCTCGCCGCCGGCGTTGACGCCGATCACCGTGAAGTTGGCGATCGAATTCTCGGGCAGATCGTCGGAAAATTCCGGCTTGATGCCGATCGAAGCGCGCTCATTCTTCACCGGCAGGGTCAGCGAACGCTCGATGGCACGGCCGCCGGCCTCCTGCATGCTGATATAGACGGTGGCGTTGAGCAGCTGGGTCGTTGCCGGCAGGTCGCCGACGGTCAGATCGGTCGAGGCTTCGCCGTTCTCGTCGAGTTCCGGCAGGCCGTCGATCGGCAGGCGCGAATCCTCGCTCGCCTCCTCGTCGGCAAGCCCGAAGAGGAAGCCCTTATAGGCGGCGCTCTCGCGTGTCGGCTTGACGACGACATTGCCCTCGAGCGTCAGGCCGGCGGCCGGTGCGCCATAGAGATATTTGCCGGAAACATTAATCGTCGCCGGCGTATCCGGGCCGATTTCCTTGGCCTCGGTCTTGATCTCCAGGTCGGTGCGGTCCGGCACGAAATCGTCGACCAGGAAACTCTTGCTGGCGATCGCACTGCCCTTGGGATCGGTATAGATGTTCATCGTCCAGGTGCCGCGCATGGCGTTTTCCTGGGTCGGGAAGTCGACGCTGTAACCGCCAAGATTGCTGGTCTGGCTGACGATCCGCCGATCTTCGACACCGTCGGGACGGCTGAAGATGAAGGTCAGCGGCAGGTTCTCGATGGCGTTGCCATCGGTGTCGCGGGCAAGCGCCTGGGCATGCACCGTTTCGCCGGCGCGATAGATGCCGCGCTCGGTGAAGGTCAGGACGTCGATCGCGCCGGGTGCGGCGCGGCCGGTCACGCCGCGGTCGGAGAGATCGAAGCCGGCCCGCGTCATGTCGAGGAAAACATAGTCCGAGGTACCGTTCTTTGCGGTGATGACGGCCGGTGTCAGCGCCGCCGTGCCGCGGATCAGGCCGGCGGTGAAAGTGGCGCGGCCGTTCTCGTCGGTCTTGGCGGTGCCGAGCACTTCATTGTTCTTGGCAAGCAGCTGCAGCTCGACGCCCGATATCGGCTTTGCCGAGGCAAGCGAACGGGTAAAGATGTTGAGCCCGTCCGTGCCGGCATAGGTGGTGATGCCGATATCGGAGACGAGGAACCATTGCGTCGCCTGCGAGTCCCACTCCTGCGCCGGGCCGTTTGGCCCCGTTGCCGTCATCACGTAGACGCCGGGCTTGCGCTCGGGCAGCGCTTCATCGACCGGGAAGCTGGTGACGATGTCCTTGTTGAGCTCGTCGGCAATCTCGATCGAGCCCTGCCAGACGAGTTCGCCGTTCTGATCCTGGATGTTCTGGGCGCTGTAGCCGTCGAGCTGGGTCAGGAATTGAGAGTTGGTCAAGAGCGGCGCGATGGCGCGATCGCCGATGCGGTAGAGCTTGAGGTTGGCAGAGGCCATGTTGACCGAGACGATCGGAATGCCGCGGCGCGCCGTCGAGGGCAGCACGAAGCTGTCGCCGGTGAAACGCACCATCTGGCTGCGGTCCTTGATATAGACGTCGATGCTGACGGGCGCTTCGAGCGCCTCGTCGACGGATGACGGCAGGCCGGTGCGGAAACCGAGCTTATAGGTTTCGCCATGCGTCAGCCCCTCGACGCAGATCTGCTTGTCCTTGGTTTCCAGCGCCTTGGGCGCTGCACCGTTCAGCGTCACGAAGGGCGTATAGTCGGTGGTCTTGATGAGTGCCTCGGAGAAGGTGACGCAGGCGCGCGGCGTGGCGCTGTCGGCATCGACCGTGTGTTCGGTGATGCGGAAGCCCTGCGTCGCCTTCAGCTGCAGGTAGGCTGTCTGCACATCCTCGGAGGCAACCAGCGCCAGGCTCGCCTTGTAGGCGTCGAGCGCCGGGCGGTAATTGGCGTTTCGGTCCAGGGCGTCGGCGAGGACGGCGAGCGCCTCGGCGCGCTTGGGCTTGGTGCGCGTCAACTCGTAGCCGTTCAGCGCGTCGAGCACGGCTTGGCCGCTCGTACCGCTCTCGGCGGTGCCGAGCGAAGCTGCGGCGCGGGCGGTTTCGAGCCAGAGATCGGCGTCGTCAGGGGTGATCGACAGCGCGCCATGGAAGGACTTGAGCGCGTCGGCAAGATTATTGGCGGTGAGGTCGAGACGGGCATTGGCGGTCAGGCTGTCGACGCCCTGGCCCTGCTGGTCGTCGGTCAGCTCAAGATTGTCCTTGAAGTCGTGGGCCTGCTGGATCAGATCGTTGGTCAGGAAGGTCAGGCGCGGCGCGGCGCCGAGATCCTGCTCCTTCTGGGCGGTGGTTTCGACGATCTTGCCGGCAATGGCGCCGGGGAAGGCGTTCATCGTCTTGAAATCGGACTTCAGGAAGCACCATTTCACCTTGGGATTGTAGGTAAAGGCCTTGCAGCTCTTATCGCCGATGCAGGAGGTCTTGCACTGATCGAGCGAGACATTCTGCTCGGTGCGAAGATCGAAGCCGAAGAAATCGGCGTCCTTGATCGTCTGGATGTCGCGCTTGGTCTCCGCAGCGGCGGCGGGAAAGCTGACGACCATGGTGGAAAACGCGATTGTCGCGAAAGCGAAAAACGAGCGCATGGACATAAAATTCCCCCCGGAAATGCTGGCTCTGACCGGCGGGCACTCTCCTCACTCCTCGCGAGATTGTCAACTCAGGTTGCATGCTGTTTCATCTTCACACAGGCGCTTTCGTCCGGCTGTCACATCGGCGTGAGTGATCGCCTTGTGATTTGCGGCCTCTCAAGGAATAGGCAAGGATTTGGACAATCGCAGGGAGTAGCGCCATGTCCATGTCTTACCGCCGCCGGAGCCTTGCCGCGCTCCTGGCCGTCACGATTTTCTCAATCGCTGCGGGTGCCGCAAGCGCGGCTGAAGATGCCGTCGTCATCCCGCCGCCTGATGTCGACGAGGCTCCCGGACCGGGCACCGAGACCGCTATTTTCGCCGGCGGCTGCTTCTGGGGTGTCCAAGGCGTTTTTCAGCACGTCAAGGGCGTCAAAAGCGCCGTTTCCGGCTATGCCGGCGGCAAGGCCGGAACGGCGCAGTATGAAACCGTCAGCAGCGGCTCGACAGGTCATGCCGAATCCGTCGAGGTGACGTTCGATCCGAGCAAGGTCAGCTACGGTAAGCTGCTGCAGATCTTCTTCTCGGTGGCGCACAACCCGACGCAGCTGAATTTCCAGGGCCCGGATCAGGGCACGCAATACCGCTCTGCGCTGTTCGTCGTCGGTCCCGAGCAGCGCAAGGTCGCCGAGCGCTATATTGGCCAGCTCGACAAGGCGCATGTCTTCGCCCAGCCGATCGTCACCAAGGTCTCCGATAGCGCCGGCTTCTATCCCGCCGAAGCCTATCATCAGGATTTTCTGACGCTCAATCCGACCTACCCCTATATCGTCTACAACGACCTGCCGAAAATCGATAATCTGAAATCGCTGTTTCCCGCCGATTACCGCAGCCAGCCGGTGCTCGTCAGGAAGGCCAAGGGGTGATTACCCCTCAGGGCATGATGTCGATAGGCGTATGATTGGGAACGCAGGCCCAGATAGAGTTGGTTTCCGCGGGGGAACACCGTCGCGTTGCGCGATGATCTTCGTACCTGGCGAGTGGGCCGAGTCATCAGCGGCCCACTTCCTTTCCAATCAGCCGCTATACCACATCCGCCGGAGAAGCCGGTCGCGGCGCACGAACTGATGGTAGAGGGCT
Organism: Rhizobium phaseoli; assembly: GCF_010668805.1. Classification (GTDB taxonomy): domain Bacteria; phylum Pseudomonadota; class Alphaproteobacteria; order Rhizobiales; family Rhizobiaceae; genus Rhizobium; species Rhizobium phaseoli_A. The sequence goes on from NZ_WUFT01000012.1 coordinate 98,425, forward strand.
GCTCCGGCGTGAAGTATCAGCAGCCCGACGATCAAGAAGCCGCCAATGCCATGGGGAACGCGTGGTGGATACTGGGTAAAGTTCGGCAAGATCGCGCCGGGCGCGCCAAAGACCGCAGGCGCCGCGCCGCTGAGGACCATCATTCCGATGCCGCTGGCGACCATACCGAGAATGACGACGTAGAAGGCGAGGTGAATCCAGCGCGCGATGCGCTCCTGCCAGCGGGGCGATCCCTGCACGGGCAGCGGCTTCCGATCGAAACGCCACCAGGCAATGCGAAGAGCGGTCAGAAGCAAGACGACGATCGCCACTGGAATGTGGAAACGCAGGATCCCCGCCTTGGCGGCCGCATCCCCGGCATTGGCAGCCCGAAAGCCCGATCCGAGGAGCGCTATAATGAGAATGGCGCTCAGCCAATGTATGGATACCGCGACGGCGCCGTAGCGATCAGCCCTGCTCTTCAACATTCTCTTCTCCTTCAAGCCTGCGCCGCAACTCGCTCATGAGCAGGTGCGCCGTTTGAATGTCCTCAATCGAAAGTCCATCCGAGAGTTCATTGATTCTGGGGTTGTACAGACGGATGGCAGCGTTGAAGGTCTGCCTTCCCTTATCCGTCAGCACCACCAGTTGCGCCCGGCGGTGATGTGGATTGGCGGCGAGCACGACCAACCCCTCTTTCACCAGATCTTTGACGATGCGCTGAATATTCTGGCGGCTTGCGCCTAAGTCGCGAGCCAGCCACGCGACGGGTTGCGGACGTTCCGTCGCGACAATCGCTCCCAAGATCTGCCAACGAGCGCTCGTCAGCCCGAGGGGGGCGACGAGACGGTCCCCCCATGCCAGGGTCAGGTTATTCGTCCGAAACATCGTGAGGATGAAATCGGTCAAGGCTTCAGCAACTGCGGTTTGCTCTATATCACTCATTTGCCACCATATGGTCTTGTTGACATCATGATGTCAACGCTATATTGCACTATCGAACCCAATTGACATCATATGACCAAATTGAAAGGAGCTGGCTATGCCGCTCAGGCGCCCAATCGATCCGGCTTTCCCGATTGAATTCCAGATCGGCGTCGACGCCTCGCCGGTCGTGCTCGTCAACATTTTCACGCTCAGCAAGGACGACGAGGCGGCCTTCCTTGAAGCCTGGAAGGCGGATGCGGCTTTCATGAAGGCTCAGCCTGGCTTCATTTCGACCCAGCTTCACCGGGCGATCGGCGAGAGTCCGGCGCATCTGAACTACGCAGTTTGGGAATTGACCAGGGATTTCCAGGCTGCGTTCACCCACCCGGAATTCGTCGCAAAGCTCTCAGCCTATCCGTCTTCGGCCGTCGCCATGCCGCATCTTTTCCAGAGGGTCGCCGTACCCGGCATCTGCGTGGCGTAGGGGTCAAGCCTGATAAACCTTTCCATTGGTGGGTTATCGCCGTGAAGGAGTAATACGACGTGACACTAAGATTGATATTCAACATTCTCGCGGTGTGTGGCACCTGTATCTTTACAGGGGTCCTGCTGACCATTGGCCTGACGCTTGGATCGCACTGGAAAAGTCTGCCGCCGGCGGAATTCCTTGACGGGTTCGCAAAGAATCTTCGTTTCATTGGCCGCACGCTGCCTGTCTGCCTGACCGCGATGCTTCTTGGCTTGGTGGGTTCGCTCTGGCTTGGTTGGTCCAACCCGGAACAGCGCTACCTCTGGGGTGTCGCGCTGGTCTGCATTGTTGGTCATCTTGTCATTACTTCGATCTACAACGGGCCGATGAACAGCCAATTCGCCAGCAAGTCCATTCCCCCTGATCGGGTTGCTGCAGCGCTGAATACGTGGCTAACGTTCCACGCTGTCCGCACCATGCTTGGACTTGTCGCCTCTGTTATCGCCGTGCTCGCCGTCACTCGGTATACGTGCTGATGTATTCTGAAATCGCTGTTTCCTGCCGATTACCGCAGCAAGCCGGTGCTCGTCAGGAAGGACAAGGGGTGATTAACCCTCAGGGCATGATGTCGATGGGCGTATGATCGGGGACGCGGGCCCAGATATCGCGCATCTCCGCATTGGTGACGGCAATACAGCCATCCGTCCAATCCCATAGCCGATGGGCCTCCTGGAACAGGCCCCAGCCGTTGGGCAGCCCGTGGATCATGATGTTGCCGCCGGGCGGAAAGCCCCCGGCTGCGGCATTGCGCTGGTCGTCGGGGCTCGGATAGGAAATGTGCAGGCTCAGATGCGCCATGGACTTGGGATTGCGCCAGTCGATTTCATAGCGCCCTTCCGGCGTTTTTTCGTCACCTTCCCGTTGCTTAGGACCGGCATCGGCAGCCTGCCCAAGGGAAATCCGATATGTCGAGATCGGAACATCCCCTTTGAGAAGGACCAGGCGGCGTTCGGATTTATAAACGCGGATGAGGTCGGCCTGCTGCGCGAGCGGCGCATCCGGAGGCGGCGAGCCCGAGCCGATTCTGGCCATCAATTTGGTATAGGCGAAAAGGCTGACGACGACCGTGGCCAAGACGATAAGTTTGGTTTTCAACGTGAGCCTCGATCTTCATGCCAACGGAATAATCATATCGCGTCATCACGCCTTCATCCAGAAGGTGCGCGCTTGAGATTGAGCACAATTTAGCGCCGTTTTTTGCTTCGCCGGCTTTCTTGTTAAGAATTTATCAACGTTAACAATGCCTTAAATATAAGAAATCGCGTTCCACCGCGGAACATATCTTCAACTTGGCCGTTTCGGCTGGGAGTTTCGTGCAGGGATGGCTGCCGGAGCGGATACCTCTTCCGAAGTAAATGCGTAACAAGGGGACGTATCATGGCCACAAATGTCGTGCGGCGCTGGCAGCGAGATGACCTCATGAGACAGAGAGTATTGATTGTCGAAGATGAATTCCTCATTGCCCTGGATCTCGGGGCAACGGTGGAAGACATGGGTATGCAGGTCGCAGGTCTTGCGAGCGATCGCGAACAGGCGCTGCGGCTGGCGCCGCTTGCCGATATCGCCTTCGTCGACGTCAATCTCGCCGACGGGCCGACCGGGCCTGAGATCGGCCGGCGGCTGGCGCAAGAGCACGGCATTGCCGTCGTGTTCATGACCGGCAATCCCGAAGTTGTCGCCGATGGCGTCAAGGGCGCGGTCGGCGTGGTGCAGAAGCCGGTCATGCCTTCCGTCGTCCAGCAGTTGGTGAAATATCTTGCTGCACGCCGCGTCGGCATGTTTGCTGTCGTGCCCTCGCAGATGACGGTCTTTGCCGGATCATAGGGGGCCTGATCGGACGGGCCTGATCAGCCCGCTATGGCAGCAAGCTGCGGCTGACGCTCGTCCTTTTCCATGACCGGTCTGCCATAGGCCTTGAGAAAGGTACGGACGGCATTGCGCGCCGCCTTCTCAAGCTCTTCATCGGTGGGCGTGCCACCGAAGAGCGTCATCATCTGCAGGTCGGCATTGGCGAGCGCCACGAACTGCCGGGCGGCGACGTCGAAATCGTCGATGACGAGTGCGCCTTTATGGGCGAGCCGCGCCAGAAGTGCGGAAAGGGCGGTGGTCAGCTTGCCTGGCCCCTGCTGGCGCCAGCCTTCAAAGAGGTGCGGATATCGCTCACCCTCCGTCTGCACCAGCTTGCGCAGGAATTTTCCGTCGTGATTGCAGATGCAGTTCTTGTTGAGGCGCACGGCAAACGCCGTCAGCCCGTCCTCCAGACTGTCGGCGCTGTCGGGAAAGCTCGACAACACAGAGAAGAGCATGGCGTTGGCGCGGTTCATGACGTCCTCGACGACGGCGACGAACAGGGTTTCCTTCTCGCGGTAGTGATTGTAGATCGTCTGGCGGGAAACGCAGGCGACAGCCGCAATCTCGTCGATGCTGGCGCCGGCAAAACCCTGGCGGCAGAAGACGTCGGCGGCGGCATCGAGGATCGACATGCGCTTGGCGCATTGTCCGCGCTGCGTATGCCCCTTCATCCGGGCTGCCGGTGTCATGCGATCTTTCATGACAGCGAAGATAAGGCGTCTTGACGTTTTAGACAATGGCGCCTAGTTTACATCACTGTCCAAATTTATTGACACGTCTGGTTCCGCCGCTGGAGATATGAGCTCCCAACTTCGTCTTCGCGCGAACGATCATCATTACCCCCTTAAGAGCCATGCGGCGAAGCGACCATCCCGGCGCCTTCGCCGCGCTTTTATGAAAGATCACCCTTATGACGGCTTCCTTCTTTCGCATGGCCCTCATTCTCGGCCTACTCTCGGCCATCGGGCCCTTCGCCATCGACATGTATCTTCCCGCGCTGCCGTCGATCGGCCAGGATCTGCATGCGGATAACAACGTCACCCAGCTGACCCTTCTCGCCTTCTTCATCTCCTTTGCGCTTGCCCAGCTAGTCTACGGTCCGCTGTCGGATATGTGGGGCCGCAAGCTGCCGCTCTATCTCGGCATCGGCGTTTTCGCCGTCGCCTCGATCGGCTGCGCGCTGGCGACCGATATCGAAACGCTGATCGCCTTCCGTTTCGTCCAGGGCATCGGCGGTGCTGCCGGCATGGTCATTCCGCGCGCCATCGTCCGCGACATGCATACCGGCGTGCAGGCCGCACGCCTGATGTCGCTGCTGATGCTGGTCTTCTCGATCTCGCCGATCCTGGCGCCGCTGACGGGCAGCGCCGTCATCGAATTCTACGGCTGGCGCGGCGTATTCTGGGCGGTGACGATTGCCGCCTTCATCGGCCTTGTCCTGCTTGCCACCCAGCTCGAGGAAACCCGGCCGGCCAAGGAGCGTAGCGGCAGCGGCCTCAAGAGCGCCATGACGGCCTACCGGCTGCTGCTTTCCGACCGCAATTTCCTCACGCTGACCTTCATCGGCGGCCTCGGCATTTCGAGCTTCCTCGTCTATCTCGCCAACTCGCCTTTTGTGCTGATCCAGCATTACGGGCTGACGCCGACCGAATACAGCTTCGCCTTCTCGATCAACGCCGTCTCCTTCTTCGCGGTGTCGCAGGCGACCGGCTGGCTCGGCGAGCGTTTCGGCCTGGTGCGCGTCATGCGGATCGCGGTCAGCGCCTTCGCGCTTGCCATGGTGGTCATGGCGGTGGTGATGGCTTCAGGCTTCAACCAGCTGCCCGTCATGGCAACCTTCCTGTTCATCGGCTACGGCTTCCTCGGCCTCGTCATCCCGACGAGCGCCGTGCTGGCGCTTGAGGATCACGGCGCGATTGCCGGCACCGCCTCATCGCTGATGGGCACGCTGCATTTCGTCATCGCCGCCGTCGCCATGGTGATATCGAGCCTGTTCTTCGACGGCACCGCCGTTCCGATGGCCGCCGGCATTGCGCTCTGCGCCTTCTTCGCCTTCGTGCTGACCCAGGCAACGATCGGCCGCCGCGCCGCCGTTGCCGCTGCCGAATGATCAAGGCTAGAGCCTGATGCCGAAAAGTGTGAGCGGTTTTCGGACGACATCATGCTCTAACTCTTTAATTTAGAACAGGATTCAGATTTTAGGCCAACCGGCCTAAAATCATCCTGTTCTAAGCCGCACCGGTTTCCGGGTGCGGCCACCAATCAGGGTTGCGGCATCGGAGAAAATACCTCGCGCAATTGAATATTGGCGAGCGGCGCTATCTATCCTTTGACCAAATCATGGTCATTCCGGAGAATATGCATGGTCGATGAGAAGCGGCTGATCTCGAAAATCACCTGGAAGCTGATGCCGTTTCTCGGCATCCTTTATCTCATCGCCTATATCGACCGGCAGAATGTCAGCTTTGCCAAGCTGCAGATGGTCGATGCCCTTGGCATGAGCGAATATGCCTACGGCCTCGGCGCCTCGCTGTTCTTCATCGGCTATTTTCTCTTCGAGGTACCGAGCAACCTCTTCCTCGAGAGGCTCGGCGCCCGTGTCTGGTTCGCCCGCATCCTGGTCTCCTGGGGCCTCGTCACCGTCGCGCTCGCCTTCACGCAGAATGCGACGATGTTCTATATCCTGCGCTTCCTGCTCGGCGTCTGCGAGGCCGGCTTCTTTCCGGGCGTGCTCTATCTGCTGACGCTGTGGTTCCCCTCGGCCTATCGCGGCCGGATGGTCGGGCTGTTCATGATCTTCAGCGCCATCGCCAATGCCGTCGGCGCACCGCTCGGCGGCGTGCTGCTCGACCTCGACGGTCTTTACGGCCTTGCCGGCTGGGAGTGGGTCTTCCTGGCGACCGGCATTCCAGCCGTTATCGCCGGCATCGTCACCTTCTTTTATCTTCCCGGCCGGCCTGAAAACGCAAGTTTCCTGAATGGCGAGGAGAAGGACTGGCTCGAACGAAGGCTCGCCTCGGAAAATGCCGGCATGGGCGAAAATGCGGGAAACGGCTTCAAGGCGCTGATCGACCCGCGCGTCCTGCTGATGGCGCTTTGCTATATCGCCTTTCCGCTCTCGGCCTATGGCCTGAGCTATTGGCTGCCGACCATCGTCCAAGCCTTCGGCGTCAGCAATACGGTGAACGGTTTCCTCAACATCATTCCCTGGCTGCTGGTTGCGGTCGCGCTCTATGCCGTTCCCACCATGGCCGACAAGGCACAGTCGAAGACGCCCTATATCGTCATTCCGGCCTTGATCGGCGCCGCCTGCCTGCTGCTGTCGGCGCTGATCCCGAACCACGCCTTGCAATTCGCCTTCCTCTGCGTCGCCGCTGCCGGCATCTTCGCACCGCAGCCGGTGTTCTGGAGCCTGCCCTCACGTTTCCTGAAAGGGGCCGGTGCCGCCGCCGGCCTTGCCGCCATCAATTCGGTTGGAAATCTCGGCGGCTTCGTCGCCCAGAATGTCGTGCCCTGGATCAAGGAGGCGAGCGGCAGCACGATCGCGCCGATATTCTTCCTCGCCGCCTGCCTTGCTGTCGGCGCCCTGCTGGTCTTCTTCGTCACGCGTCAACTGTCGAGCCGGGAGCCGCCGGCGGCGCCGAGCCGGGTGTGAGGGAAGCTCAGCCCGTCAGCGTGAAAGCATCGCTTTCGCCGGGAACAAGTTCCAGCGGCCAGATCCGGCTGCGGGCTCCTTGCGGATAATGCTCGGCATAGGTCGGCATGGTGGCGAGCAGGGTTTCGCCGAGCTGGGCGCCGAGATCGCGCAGCGACATCCGGAAGGAGGTCAGCGACGGCTGCAGGAAATGCGTGCGCGGCTCCTCGCGGAAACCGACGACGGCGAGGTCGCGGCCGGGAACGATGCCGGCCTCGGCAAGCCGCCGGTAGAGACCGATCGCCATCAGTTCGTGGATCAGGATGATCGCCGTCGGCCGCTCTTTAATCATCAGCAGTTCGTGCCCAGCCTGATAACCGCCTTGTTCGCTCGACTTGACCCGGATAACGAGGGCCGGGTCGAAGGCAATACCGTGGCGTTTCAGCGCCTGGCGGTAACTGTCGAGGAAGATATAGCCGAGATTAATGTCGGAAGAGGGGGCCGCCACCGCGATCCGCCGGTGACCCTTGGCGACCAGCCGGTCGACGCCGCGCGCCGCCACGCCTTCGAAATCAAGATCCATCCACGTATAGCTGCCGCCGGAGGCGCTGCGGCCGAGCGCCACAAATGGGATTCGGACCTTTTCCAACAGTTCGATGCGCCGGTCGGTGCGTCGGGTCGCTGAAATGATCATCGCGTCGACAAGGCGGCGCGCCACCATGCGCTTTAAATATTCGTGCGGATCCTCGTCATCGGGGCAGGGCAGCATGACCAGATCGAGCTTGTGACGGGAAAAGACGCTCTGCAGCCCGTCGGTGACACCGAGGAAGAAGTCATCGCTGTTTTCGACCGTCTCGCGGCTGACCTCAAGCATCAGCCCGATGACGTTGGTCATGCCCTGGCGGAGGCTGCGGCCCGACTGGTTGGCGACGTAACCGAGCTCCTCGGCAGCAGCGAGCACGCGCCGGCGCGTTTCTTCGTTGACGTCGGGCTTGCCGTTCAGCGCACGGGACACGGTGCCGATCGAAATGTCGAGATGCTCGGCGAGCTGGCGAATTCCCTTCATCGTTATCGATCTTCCTCCCCGTTCAGCGCCGCGCGTCACAACCCTTCTTGCCACAGGACAGCGCCTGCGAAAAGCCGTGGTAGAGGTTGCGGTTGATGACCGGTTTGGGATTGACGCGCTTGATCGAAGAGGACTGGGCGTTGGTACCCCGTTGGCGTCGAATGCTGACCCTCACCCTAACGCAACCGGGGTCGAACCGCTGGTCTCGACCCCGGTCGGTGGCGGCAGCCGGATGAGGGGCTCTCTCCCGGCAGGCAAGTCATTGATATTAAAACAAGAAAGCCGAAGCTACGGACCGCAGCCTCGGCTGACGTTTGAGCGGTACTGACGACCACTGCAAAATGCCCAGGCCTATTCGCAGACCCGGACGGTTTCGGCGTGGTAGCCGCCGTCATAGCGGTTGCGCACGTCCCGGTCCTCATACCAGCATCTCGGCTGGGGTTCGACATAACGGGGGCTCTCGACATAACGAGGGCCTTCATCAACGTAGCGAGGGCCACCGCCATTGACGAGTGCGCCGCCGATCAGACCGCCGACGACACCCGCGGCAACGCCGCCGGCGATGATGCGGCCGGTATTATCGTGATGATGATGGTGGTCACGCGCGGCAGCAGGCTGAATAGCCGATCCAACAAGGGCCGTCGCGATCAACAGGCTGCTAATAATTCTCTTCATGTCATTCTCCTCAGTGGCACTCGTCCCCCGATAAGAGAGAAATGCGGCAGCAAATCGTTTGTTCGATCAATCTTTGCGACAGGCGTTAATTGATGCCATTTTCCCCCGTGGGTCAGGTCGCCGACTGCGTCGCCGTCGTCTCTTCCAGGACGTCTTCGGGAATATCGTCGAAGGAGGAGTAATTGAGGTTATAGAGCTTGGAATAGAGTTTGCCGTTTTTCATCAGCTGGCGGTGGTTGCCGCTCTCGATGATTTCGCCGTTCTGCAGCACGATGATGCGGTCAGCTTCGCGGATGGTCGCCAGGCGGTGGGCGATGACGAGGCCGGTGCGATTTTCGAGCAGCTTCACCAGCGCCTTCTGGATCAGCATCTCGGTGTAGCTGTCGATATTGGCGGTCGCCTCATCGAGGACGAGGATCTTCGCGTCCGCCACAAGCGCGCGGGCAAAGCTCAAAAGCTGGCGCTGGCCGAGCGAAAGATTGCCGCCGCGCTCGCCGAGGATGCTGTCGTAACCATCGGGCAGGCGCATGACGAATTCATGCGCGCCGACGGCTTTCGCCGCCTCGATCACCTGTTCGCGCGTCGCTTCCGCCTTGTGGTAGCGGATGTTTTCGAAGACGGTGCCGGTGAAGAGGAAGGGTTCCTGCAGCACCATGGCGATCTGGGCTCCAAGTGAATCCTGCGTCAGGTCACGCACATCGTGGCCGCCGACCAGCACCTGGCCCTGCTGCACGTCGTAGAAGCGGTGGATCAGCGACATGCAGCTTGATTTGCCGGAACCGGTCGGTCCGACCAGCGCCACCGTCTCGCCGGGATTGACCTTGAAACTCACATGTTTCAGCACCGGATGTTTCGGATTGTAGCCGAAGACGACGTCGTTGAATTCGACCGAGCCGTCCATATCGCGCGACAGCGCTTTGGCATTCGGCGCGTCTTTGATATCAACAGGCACGTCGAGCACCTCGGTCAGCCGCTGGCCGGAGGCCATGGCGCGCTGCATAACCGAATATTGCAGCGTCAGCGAACGGATCGGGTCGAAGAAGCGCTGGATGTAAAACAGGAAGGCGACGAGAACGCCGACATCGAGCGCCTGGTTGAGAACGCGGGCGCCGCCGACGACGATGACGAGCGCCATCGCGACGCCGGTCAGGCTGTCGACGATCGGCACCATCACCTGCGCATAACGCGCCGCCGTCAGATGTGTTCTGAGGTTCGCATGCGCCTTGTCGTCGTAAAGCGTGAAGTTGACACCTTGCCGGTCCATACTCTGGACGGCGCGCACCCCGTGGATGGCTTCGGCAAGGGCACCGTTGGCCACCGAATTGGTCTCGTGCGCGGCCATGAAGGATTTGCGGGCGAGCGGCAGCCAGAACAGCCGGACGATGAACAGCACCGGCAGCACCGAAAGCGTCAGCAGCCCCAGCTTGAAATCGAGATAGAGCATGACGAAGACGATGCCGAAGAGCAGCACGATGTCGCCGACCGAGAGAACCGAGGTTTCGAGGAATTCCTGCATCGAGTTGACGTCACCCTGCAGGCGCGACATCAGCCGGCCCACCTCGGTCTTGTCCATGAAGGAGAGCGAAACGCGCTGCAGATGCGAAAACATCGCCCGGCGGATATCGAAGAGCACGTCTTCCGCCACGCCGCCGACCAGCGTCTCCTGCGCGTAGCTTGCCGCATAGTTGATTGATATGGCGATCGCGAAGGCGCCGATCGACCAGAGCAAGGCCGAAGAGTTGCCGCCCGGCGACATGCCGTGGTCGATGGCATAGCGGATGATCAGCGGGATCAGCAGCTGCATCATCGTGAAGGTCAGGACGGCGACGACCGAGAAGAGGACTTGGCGGCGATAGGGACGCACGAAAGCCCAGATACGCTTGACGATATTGCCGTCGAAGGCCTTGCCGAACATCTCCTCCTCGACGCGATGCGAGCCGACCACCGCCCGCGGCGGGCGGCGCCCATCCTCGCGAACGTCAGAACGCTCGGTTTCCAGTTCCTCGGCCATCTCGTTCCTCCTGCGGCCATCACTTGGGGTGGTCCGCGCGTGAATTCTTTGTCCGCTTCTCCCCAGCGGGGAGAAGGTGCCCGAAGGGCGGATGAGGGGGCCACACGGCACGCCCTATTTGCCCTTCGCTTCCGCTCAGCACACTCGTCGCCACCGCGCCGCGCCCCCTCATCGCCTCGTCTTGCTCGGCACTTCTCCCCGATGGGGAGAAGAGGGGAGTTAGGCGCTCAGCACCTCGTCGCCCGGCCGGACCTGCAGGTCGTAGAGCGCCTTGTAGCGCCCGCCGAGCGACAGCAGCGCCTGATGTGTTCCGCGCTCGACGATCCGGCCGTCTTCGACGAACAGGATCTGGTCGGCATGCATCAGCGAACTCAGGCGATGGGCGACGATGATCGTCACCCGGTCGGCGGCATAGCGGCGCATGGCGCTGCGGATGCGCTGCTCGGTGGCCGCGTCGATCGCCGCCGTCGAATCGTCGAACACCATCACCGCCGGCTTCAGCATCAGCGCCCGGGCGATCGACAGACGTTGCCGCTGGCCGCCGGACAGCGAAACCCCGCGCTCGCCGACGACGGTGTCGTAGCCGGTGGGCAGGCCGAGCACATAATTGTGCAGCTGGGCGCTTTCGCTGGCGCGTTCGATGCGGCCTTCCTTTGCCCAGGGGTCGCCATAGGCGATGTTGTTTTCGATCGTCGTCGTGAACAGGAAGGAATCCTGCTGCACGACGGCAACCGCCCGGCGCAGCGATTGCAGCGTCGCCTTGCGGATATCCTGGCCGTCGATGGTGATCTTGCCGCCGCTAACGTCGTAGAAGCGGGGAATGAGATGGGCGATCGTCGACTTGCCGCTGCCGGGAGGCCCGACGATGCCGATCGTCTGGCCGCGCCTGGCTTCGAAGGAGACATCGTGGAGCACGGTGCGTTTTTCCGAGCCGGGATAGGCGAAGCTGACATTCTCGAAGCGCAGCACGCCGTCGGTCACCGCCAATTCCCTGGCATCCGGTGCGTCCTTGATCGCGATGTCGAGGTCGAGCAGGCTGAAGAGGCGTGAGCCGCAGGTGGAAGCGCGGGCAAAGGCATTGACCATCAGGCCGAGCTGGCGCACCGGCATCTGCAAAATGGTCATGAAGGTCAGGAAGGAGGCGAGCGTGCCGACAGTGATCTCGCCCGAGGTCACCTTGCCGCCGCCGACAAAGAGCACGAGGCCCATCGCCAGGAAGAAGGAGAAGGTCATGGCGCTGGTATTGAGGACGCGGATGCCGACGCGTTGATGCGCGAGCGCCAATGCATTCTTCGAGGCCGCCTCGAATTTCGACAGCTCGTGATCCTGTGCGGCAAAGGCGCGCACGACGCGGATGCCGCCGAGATTTTCCTCCATGATGCGGGTCAGAACCGACAGCCGCTCCTGCAGGTCGAGCCAGGTGGCCCGCAGCCTGAGCTGCGTCGCCGACGAGCGCCAGCCGACGAAGGGCACGAAGGAGAGCGCCAGCAGGCCGAGCACTATATCTGTCGACAGCAGCATATAGGCGCCGATGCCAATCAGGATCGACAGCAGGATCATCCTGACGAGTGCCGTGGAAAAATACATCCGCACCCCTTCGAGATCGAGCAGGCCGATGGTGATCAGGTCGCCGGAATGTACGGTGTCATGGAAGCTGAAGGAGAGCCGCTGGATCTTCTCATAGCAGGCGAGCCGCAATTCGTAGCCGATGTGATGGCCGACGGCTTCGCTGTAATAGTTCTGGACCATGGTGAAGAGGCCGCGCAGCACGCTGGCGCCGAGCAGGAGCAGCGCCGTGGTCAAAAGCGCGTCCTGCGCCGCTTGGCCCGCCGCGCCACCGCTCATCGCCATCTGTGTGTGGTCGACCGCCTGGCCGAGAAGGCGGGGGATCATCAGCTGGAAGGTGGAAGCGACCAGCGTGGCGCCGATCGCAAAGCCGGATTGCCAGGGGTGGCGGAAGGCCATCATGGTGATACGCACCAATGTGAAGAGGCCTCGGCCCCAGCCTGCCGCAGTTGCAAGCGCCATCGAAGCCGAAGGCTTCGTCGCGCGTGTTAACGCATCGCTGCTCACGGTATTTTTTCCAATAGATGTGTGGTCGGACGCTGGCCCGAAAAGACGGCAAATCCATGAAGGGATTGATTGCACCTTCACTTTTGCCGATTCCAATTGGGGGTTCAAGTAAAGAATTCACCAACTGGTTATTTTTACGTGAGGTCTCCTCGCGCGCCGGCGGGAACAATCGCCGCGTGGGTTGGTTGCTGCAGGCAAAACCCTATCGGGCAACCGTTACCGGAGAAAAACCATGCCGCTGAAAGCCCTCGCTCTTAACGCCACACTGAAGACCAGCGATGCCAAGGAGGCGTCTTCGACCGGCCGGATGATCGCTCTCATCGACAAGGCGCTGTCGGCCTATGACGTCAAGACCGAAGTGCTCCGGCTTGCCGATTTCAACGTCAAGCCAGGCGTCACCTCCGACGAAGGCGCAGGCGATGACTGGCCTGATATCCGCGCCAAGGTGCTTGCCGCCGATATCCTGCTGATGGCGACGCCGATCTGGCTCGGCCAGCCCTCCAGCGTCTGCAAGCGGGCGCTGGAGCGTATGGATGCCTTCCTCGACGAGACCGACGATCAGGGCCGCATGGTTTCCTATGGCAGGGTCGCGGCCGTTGCCGTCGTCGGCAATGAGGACGGCGCCCATCATGTGTCGGCCGAGCTTTTCCAGGCGCTGAACGATGTCGGCTTCACCATTCCGGCCAGCGCCGTCGCCTATTGGGTCGGCGAGGCGATGGGTTCCACCAATTTCGTCGACCTCGACAAGGTTCCGAAGGTGGTGACGACAGCCGTCGACATGCTGGCGCGCAACACCGCGCATCTGGCCGGCCTGCTGAAGGCGAAGCAATATCCGGGCGAGGGTGACTGAAGCGCACCGCATCGACGTTCTAAACCAACTTATCTTTCAATGGCTTGAATTGCCGTGGCAATAAACCTCTTGCCATGTCCGCTTTTTAGCGCTTTCATACACGACTAGTTTAATAGACTATAGACAAGCGTGATTGTTCCGCTTGTGCATGTCCGGGGCTTCCGGCTCGGACCTCAATCCTGCGGCAGCTGTCGTGAATGGCCGCATGAACCTCATCAACGCATGATCCGCTGTTTTATGCGTTGAAACCTCGATCGACCCACGGTGCGGATGAAACCGCAAAGGAGTTGCGATGACGGTTCAGGGACTTTTTTCGGCGCGCGCCAATGCGGCGGCGCAGATATCGGCGGTGCCGCGTATCGCCATCGTCGGGCGCGGTTTTTCCGGGATGATGACGGCGATCGCGCTGATGAAGACGCTGCGCGCGCCGTTCCATCTGCAGCTGTTCGATCCGAATTCGTCGGTCAGCGGCGGGCAGGCGCTGGCGTCAGTGCGCGCCTCGACGATCCTCAACACCCGCGTGCGCGATCTCTCGGTCTCGGTCGGCGACAGCGACGATTTCAATGATTGGCTCTGCAGCAACGCCGCCTTTCGCGCCGCCGTGCCGGCCGCCATTCCCGGTTTCAGGCAGATCTTCGTGCCGAAGGAAATCTTCAGCGATTATGTCTACCAGCGGTTTTCGGAAGCGCTTGCCGCGCGCAGAGACATTACCGTCCAGGTCTGCAACGATCCGGTGGTGGCGATCCGCAGAAGCCACGGCAACCGTTTCCTGCTCGAAAGCGCCAATCCCGCAAATCCGCTGTTCGATACCGTGATGCTGGCCACCGGCTACGGCCTGAACGATCAGGATACCGGCGTTGAGGAGGTTTCGCCGGTGAGGGCCCAGCGCCTCCTGGCACGGCCGCATGCGGTGCTGCTCGGCAGCGGCATCCGCGTCGTCGACCAGTTGCTGCAGCTGCGCGATGCCGGTTATGCCGGCCAGGTGACGGTCATTTCCCGGCGCGGCTTCCTGCCCCAGAGCCATACGCCGAATTCCGCCGATCCGCTGTTCCCCGCCGAAGCGCTGCCCGAGAGCCTGCCGGAGATCGTGCGCTTCATCCGCCAGGCCTGTCGCGAGGCGGAGGATGAGGGCCGAAGCTGGCAATCGGTGATGAACGGGCTCAGGAAACATGCCCGCTCGCTCTGGCGCTCGCTGCCGGCACGCGACAAACATCAGTTCAACCGGCATTTAAGGGCGATCTACGACAGCCATCGCAACCGCCTGCCGGAGGCGATGCACCTGCGCCTGAAACGCGAGCTTGCCGAGGGCCGCACGGTGCTGCGCCGCGGGCGGGCCGGCCGCCGGGGCCTGAGCGGCCTGTTCTTCACGCCAGCCGGTTCCTCTGTCGAAGAGGTCATCCATGCCGAGCGCATCATCGATTGCCGCTGTCAGGCGCCGGATCTTTCGGCGCCGCTGATTGAGAGCCTGTTTTCCGCCGGCCTCGCCATGCCCGACGAACTCTCGCTTGGGCTGGCGGTCAATGCGCGCGGCGAGCCCTTCCTCGAGGACGGTTCGACCGTCGCCGGGCTCTTTGCCGTCGGCCCCCTCGGCCTCGGCAGCCTGCCCGATATCGATCTGGTGCCGGAGATCGTCTCGCAGGCCTACGCCGCTGCCGAGAGTGTCGGCGCGCAATTCTATCCGCAGGTCAAGGCCGTTTGAATATTCGAGGTGCTTCGGAACCATCCGGCCCCCACTGCGTTATATAGCGCTGGTGAGTAAGAGGGGCAGATGGAAGTGCTGAATCGACAAGATACGCCCCTTAACGACGAGGGGCGCTTTCGTCTACTGGTCGGTGCCATCACCGACTACGCCATCTATATGCTCAGTCCCGAAGGCATCGTCACCAGCTGGAATACCGGCGCCCAGCGCTTCAAAGGTTACAAACCTTCCGAAATTCTCGGCGAGCACTTTTCGCGTTTCTATCTGGAAGAGGACCGCGCTGCGGGTATTCCGGAGCGCGCGCTCGCGACCGCGAAGGAGCACGGCCGATTCGAGGGCGAAGGCTGGCGCCAGCGCAAGGATGGAACCCGCTTCTGGGCGCATGTGATCATCGATCCGATCCGGCATCCCTCCGGCGAGTTGATCGGCTATGCCAAGATCACCCGTGACCTGACCGAACGCAGAGCCGCCGAAAATGCGATTCGCCAGAGCGAGGAACAGTTCCGCCGGCTGGTTCAGGGCGTCTCGGATTATGCGATCTATATGCTCGATCCCGACGGCAATGTCAGCAGTTGGAATTTCGGCGCCGAGCGGATCAAGGGCTATCGACCGAAAGAAATCATCGGCCGGCATTTCTCGACCTTCTATACCCCAGAGGACCGCGCTGCCGGCGTGCCGCAGACGGCGCTCGCCATCGCGCGCGCCGAAGGCCGGTTCGAGAGGGAAGGCTGGCGCGTTCGCAAGGACGGCACCCGTTTCTGGGCCAGCGTCGTCATCGATGTCATCCGCGACGACGAAGGCGGTGTGCTCGGTTTCGCCAAAATCACTCGCGATATCACCGAGAAGATGGAAACCCAGCGGGCGCTCGAGCAGGCGCGCGAAGAACTTTTCCAGTCGCAGAAGATGGAGGCGATCGGGCAATTAACCGGTGGTATCGCCCATGACTTCAACAATCTGCTGATGGCGGTGCTCGGCAGTCTCGAAATCCTGAAGAAACGCATGCCGCAGGATCTGTCGCTGACATCGCTGGTTGACAATGCCATGCAGGGCGCTCAGCGCGGTGCGGCGTTGACGCAGCGTATGCTTGCCTTTTCCCGCCGGCAGGAACTGCACATGGAGCCGATCGACGTCTCCGGCCTGGTGCGCGGCATGATGGACATGCTGAGCCGTTCGCTCGGCCCCCTCACCAGGATCGAGACCTCTTTCCCCGTCAGGCTGCCGACGATCCTTACCGATCCGAACCAGCTGGAGATGGCGATCCTCAACCTCGTCGTCAACGCCCGCGACGCCATGCCGTCCGGCGGCCGGATCGTGCTTCGCGCTTCGGAGGAATCCGTGCCGTCAGGCAAGGGTCCGCTGCCGCCTGGCCGCTATGTAAGAATCGCAGTGATCGATGAAGGCGAGGGCATGGATGCAAAGACGGTGGAGCAGGCAACAACGCCGTTCTTCACCACCAAGGGCGTCGGCAAGGGGACCGGTCTCGGGCTCTCCATGGTGCAGGGCCTTGCGTCCCAGTCCGGCGGCCGCCTCATGCTGAAGAGCGGTCTTGGCGAAGGCACCACGGCTGAATTGTGGTTCCCGGTCGTCGCTGTCGAGCGGGCAGCCGAGGTCGCTGTCGGCCTGCCGCAACGCGCTGAAAGTGCGTCGCGCCAACTGCGCATCGTCGCCGTCGATGATGATGGTCTAGTCCTGATGAATACGACGCTGATGCTCGAGGATCTGGGTCACACCGTGTTCGAGGCGATGGCCGGCCCCGAGGCGCTTGAGATCATGCGCAGGCAGCCGGTCGATCTGGTGATTTGCGACCATGCCATGCCGCGCATGACCGGTGCCGAACTCGCCGAGGCGATCCGCGAGGAATGGCCCGAAATGCCGATCATTCTCGCCACCGGCTACGCCGAACTCCCCGAAGGGACGGGCATCGGCAACCTGCCCCGGCTCGGCAAACCCTTCTCGCAGGCGCAGCTCGCCGACGCGATCAGCCGGGTCGCTTCTTAAGAAGCAATTGCAGGAAAAAGTGTGAAGCGGGTTTCCGGCCGGAATGCGCAAAAACAAAAGCGTGACCGGCGGCGCTATGCGCGACGCTTCTCGTCCCCACTATCCCCGTCGCGGTCGATTCCCTCCCGGAGTTCGGGCGGCGTCAGAACTTGCCGTTCGACCGGGGTAACTGACGGCGCGCCGCTCAGGAGGCGCTTCTCGGTCTCTTGCAGGTCAAGGATCGCCTGTTCGATCCGCTCAGCCGGAATTTCGCGCGCAGTGACACGCCACCGATGTTGCTGCCACAACCCGACGAGCAGGCGTCGGCTCGGGACCTCTATCGTCTCATGCAGGAACCATGCGCCCCCAACTGCAACGACAAGCGCGACCGCGATTGACGCCGGTTCCGGCATCAGAGATTCAAAACTCCGATGCACCAGAAACATTATCGGCACGTGGAAAAGATAGAGCGAGAAGCTGATCGCCCCTAAAAACCGCATAGGCGCAGCTGCCAGGACATGGGCAGCGATGGGAGGTTGTCGAGCGACGAGCGCCACGATGACGGCTGCGGCGGCCGCGCTTTGCAGGCTCCAGAATTCAGGGGAAAAACCAGGCGCGAGATGCCGGTACGTGAAAAATGCCGCCAGAAGAAAGAGCGTGAAAATTCCGGTGAGGGGAGATGGCGTCCATCTATCCCCGTCGGAATGCATCTTCCCGGCAAGTGCGCCGAAGAGAAAATAGGGGAGCTTGGACAGCAGCAAGATTCCAGGCCCCGGCAATTCAAGCAGACCGTCGACGAGGACGACCACCGTGAAGCCGACGATCACTCCGCTGTAGCGCTGCGGGCGGGCCAGGCAAAGCCATAGGATCGGGAAGAGCAGATAGAATTGAATTTCGGGTGGAATCGACCAGAAAACGCCAGTCGAGCCCAGAAGAAGGATATGGCGCACAAAGTCCGTGCCGCCGACGATCGGCTGAACGAAGTTTAGATCCTGTATGCCGGACAGCATCGCCACGAGCAGAACCGCAGCCAGATAGACCGGATAGATGCGGGCAAAGCGGCTCACCAGAAAATCCAGGACGTTTTCTTTGGTCACCGGCCGGGAACCGTAGAGATGGGCCATCAGAAAGCCGCTGAGGGCAAAGAACAAGCCGACGGCTTCGCTGCCCATGGTCATTGAATACAGGGATGCACTTGGAAAGATAAGCCCGACATGCGCTTGAACGACCAGCAGCGCGGCGATACCGCGCAGGCCATCGAGACTGGGAATGTAATCCGGCCGGTTCATGTGCAGCTTTGATATCTTCTGTTCACGTAAGAACTATCGGACATGACTTTACACGGTGTTAATCCGGTTGCGCTCAGGCCACCCGGCGCAACCGTTGGCCGGAGCACTCGTACTGCAAGCGAGAGTGAGCCCGGACTACTCCCGGCGGCCTCTGCCGGTCTCGCCGCGAAGAATGAACACCAGCAAGGCCAGCACCATCGCCGCCAGCCCATACCAGGTGACCGCATAGACGAGATGGTTGTTGGGGAAATGGATGATCGTTAGGCCGCCGACAGGCAGGCCGCCCGGATTGGCGGTCGCATCCGCATCGATGAAATAGGGCGCGACCGCACTGAGACCGCGCTTTTCAGCGATCGCTGCGACATCGCGCGAATACCATCGGTCGGCGGTGACGTCGTTGGATTGCAGCAGCGATCCCTTCGGCTCGCTCATCCGCATCAGGCCGGTGATCTCGACGATGCCTGACAATTCGCCGTCGCGCCGCGTGATCGGATCGCGCCGGTCTGTCGGCACGAAGCCGCGATTGACGAGAATGATCGTGCCGTCGGCAAGCGTCAGCGGCGTCATCACCCAATAGCCCGGGCCGAGCGCCGTCGAGGCATAGACCAGCGTCTCCTTGTCGTTCGCCAGCGTCCCGGCTGCGGTTACCCGGCGATATTCGTCATCGGCGGCATTGACCTTGGCCCAGTCGGCCCGCGCCGGGGCGGGCAGGGGGGCAGCATGCACACGCTGGTCGACGCGGGCGATGAGATCACGCTTCCAGGCAAGCCGCTGCACCTGCCAGGTGCCGAGCGCTGCGAGACCTGCGGCAAGCAGCACCAGGCAGACGGCGAAGATCGCGCGTTTTGCCGGCGAAGGCGGTCGTTCCGATTTGTCCGAGGGAGCCTTGTTCATCGGCCGGGTCGATGCCGACGGCGCTGCCGCCGGCCTTTCCTGCCGATCACGGCATGTTCTTCATCATCTCGGGGCTCATCGGCATCATGTTGGCATTGAGATGATGCATGACCCAGAGCGAACCGGAGAGCGCGATGGCGACGATGATGATGGTGAAGATCAGCGCCATCATCGTCCAGCCGCCCTCGCTACGAGGGTTCATGTGCAGGAAGAAGACCATATGGATGACGATCTGGATGGCGGCGAGGCCCATCACCAGCACCGCCGTCACCGCCGGGCTGTCGAACACGCCTGACATGACCAGCCAGAAGGGAATGGCGGTCAGGATGACGGAGAGCACGAAGCCCGTCATATAGCTGCGGAAGGTGCCGTGGCCGGCCTGATGGCCGTGGCTGTGGCCGTGATGCGCCTCGTGCGCGTCCTCGTGTGCGGGTACTTGCGAACTCATCCGAGAACTCCCAGCAGATAGACGAAGGAAAAGACGCCGATCCAGACGACGTCGAGGAAGTGCCAGAACATCGAAAGGCACATCAGGCGGCGGCGGTTGGCCTCGATCAGCCCGTGCATCGACACCTGAACCATCAGCGTGATCAGCCAGATGATGCCGAAGGTGACGTGCAGGCCGTGCGTGCCGACCAGGGTGAAGAAGGAGGAGAGGAAGGCGCTACGCGTCGGCCCGGCGCCTTCGTGGATCAGGTGGATGAACTCATAGAGCTCGAGCCCGATGAAGGCGGCGCCGAACAGGCCGGTGACGGCGAGCCAGAACAGCGTTTCCGCCTTGGCGTTGCGCTCCATCTGCAGCATGGCGAAGCCGTAGGTGATCGACGAGAGCAGCAGCATCGAGGTGTTGAGGGCAACGATCGGCAGATCGAAGAGATCGGCCGGCGACGGGCCGGCGGCATAGTTGCGGCCGAGCACGCCGTGGGTGGCAAACAGCACCGCAAAGATCAGGCAGTCGCTCATCAGGTAGAGCCAGAAGCCGAGATTGGTGCTGTTCTCCGGATGATGGTCCTCCGTCAGGTAGAATTCAGGCTTTTCGGCCGTGTCGATGGTCTGATCGCTCATGGTCATTACACCTGCTCGGCAAGCAGCGCGGTGCGCTTGCCTTCCGTTTCGGTCACCTCTTCGGTGGGAATATAGAAGTCGCGCCGGTAGTTGAATGTATGGCCGATTGCCACGACCAGCAGACCGACGAAGGAGACGACGACCAGCCACCACATGTACCAGATCAGGCCGAAGGCCAGCGCGACGCTGATGCCTGAGAGGATGGCGCCGGTGCCGGTGTTCTTCGGCATATGGATCGGCCGGAAGCCTTCCAGCGGACGCGCATAACCACGGTTCTTCATGTCGTACCAGCTGTCATGGTCGTGGACGACGGGCGTGAGGGCGAAGTTGTAATCCGGTGGCGGCGAAGAGGTCGACCATTCCAATGTACGGCCATCCCACGGATCGCCGCTGTCGTCGCGCAGTTCCTCGCGTTTCATGAAGCTGACGACGATCTGGATCAGGAAGGCGGCAATGCCAAGCGCGATCAGGCCGACGCCGAAGGCAGCGATGATGAACCAGATCTGCAGCGACGGGTCGTCGAACTGGTTCATGCGGCGGGTAACGCCCATCAGGCCGAGCACGTAGAGCGGCATGAAGGCGAACCAGAAGCCGATCTGCCAGAACCAGAAGCTCATCTTGCCCCAGAAAGGATCGAGCTTGAAGCCGAAGGCCTTCGGGAACCAGTAGTTCACGCCGGCAAACATGCCGAAGAGAACCCCGCCGATGATGACGTTGTGGAAGTGGGCGATGAGGAACAGCGAATTGTGCAGCACGAAGTCGGCCGGCGGCACGGCAAGCATGACGCCGGTCATGCCGCCGATGACGAAGGTCACCATGAAGCCGACCGTCCACAGCATCGGCACCTCAAAGCGGATTCGGCCGCGATACATGGTGAACAGCCAGTTGAAGATCTTCGCTCCGGTGGGGATCGAGATGATCATCGTGGTGATGCCGAAGAAGGAATTGACGCTGGCGCCCGAGCCCATGGTGAAGAAGTGGTGCAGCCAGACGATATAGGACAGGATCATGATCACGCAGGTGGCGTAGACCATCGAGGCGTAACCGAAGAGACGTTTACCGGAGAAGGTGGCGACGACTTCCGAGAAGATGCCGAAGGCCGGCAGCACCAGAATGTAGACCTCCGGATGACCCCAGATCCAGATGAGGTTGATATACATCATCGGGTTGCCGCCGAGGTCGTTGGTGAAGAAGTTCGTCCCGGCATAGCGGTCGAGCGACAGCAAAGCGAGCGTTGCCGTCAGGATCGGGAAGGAGGCGACGATCAGCACGTTGGTGCAGAGCGCCGTCCAGGTGAAGACCGGCATCTTCATGAAGGTCATGCCCGGCGCGCGCATCTTGACGATGGTGGCGATCAGGTTGATGCCCGACAGCGTCGTCCCCACACCGGCCACCTGCAGGCCCCAGATATAATAGTCGACGCCGACGCCCGGACTGTAGGCGGCCCCCGACAGCGGCGGGTAGGCGAGCCAGCCGGTCTGGGCGAATTCGCCGATGAACAGCGACAGCATGATGATGATCGCGCCGGCGGTGGTCATCCAGAAGGAGAAATTGTTCAAGAAAGGGAAGGAGACGTCGCGCGCGCCGATCTGCAGCGGCACCACGAAGTTCATCAGGCCGGTGACGAAGGGCATCGCCACGAAGAAGATCATGATGACGCCGTGGGCGGTGAACACCTGGTCGTAATGGTGCGGTGGCAGGTAACCCTCCGAACCATTGAAGGCGATCGCCTGCTGCACGCGCATCAGGATTGCGTCGGAAAAACCGCGCAGCAGCATGATAACCGCCAGGATCACATACATGATGCCGATCTTCTTGTGATCGACGCTGCAGATCCAGTCGTTCCAGAGCGGACCCCAGAACTTGAAATAGGTGATGAGGCCGAGCACCGCGATGGCGCCGATGACGACGCCGATGAAGGTCACGACGAGGATCGGCTCGTGATAGGGGATGGCATCGAGGGTCAACCGGCCGAAGACGAACTTCAGGAGGTCAGGATTGGAAAACATGGAACAACCCGTTCATTATGTCTTGCGACGCAAAGCGCCAGGTTAATTGTTGTTGTTGAGCTGCGCCGGCGCAGGATCGGTGCCATTGCTCATGCCGGGCATGGAATGGCCGTCATGCTGCATGTCCATGCCCTGCATGCCGGGCATGTCGTGCTGCATGCTGTTGCCGTCCGTAGTGTTGGCCGGTTCGCTGCGGGCCGGAGCGCCGGTTGCCGGCACGGTGGCCGCAGGCGCGACGATGCCTTCGTCGGCATGGCGATTGTCATATTGCAGCCTGTCGCGATTCTCGGCGCTTTCCTTGCCGCCGCCGCCCTTCATGTCGATGTGCATCATCTCGTTCATGCACATCTTGCCCGGCTTGGCGCACATGTTGAGGATGGCGTTGTAGAGATCGGCATCGGCGCCGGCATAATAACGCACCGGTTCCTTCTCGCTCGGCTTCTCGAGCTTCAGATAGGCGTCGCGGTTGAGCATCGTGCCCTGCTGCTTGACGTTAGCCACCCAGGCATCGAAGCCTTCGCGGTTGAGACCGTGGAACTTGAAGCGCATATGCGAGAAGCCCGAGCCGCTGTAATTGGCCGAGAAGCCCTCATACTCGCCTTCCCGATTGATGACGGCGTGCAGCTTGGTCTCCATGCCTGGCATGGCGTAGATCTGGCCGGCAAGGGCGGGAATGTAGAAGGAGTTCATCACCGAGGAGGCAGTGATTTTGAAACTGATCGGCATGTCCACCGGAGCAGCGAGCTCGTTGACCGTGGCAATGCCGAGTTCGGGATAGAAGAACAGCCATTTCCAGTCGAGCGCCACGACCTCGACGGTCAGCGGCTTGGTATCGGCCGGAATGGCGCGTTCCGCATCGAGGCGGTCGAGCGGGCGGTAGGGATCGAGCTTATGGGTGGAAATCCAGGTGACGGCGCCGAGCGCAATGATGATCGCCAGGGGTGCAGCCCAGATGATGATTTCGAGGCGGGTCGAGTGGTGCCATTCCGGCGCATAAGTCGCGGCCATATTGGAGTGGCGGTAGCGCCAGGCAAAGAGCAGCGTCAGGAAGATCACCGGTACGATGATCAAAAGCATCAGCACCGTCGAGATGATAATGAGATCGCGCTGTTGCATGGCGATGTCGCCGGAGGGCGCCATGACCACCATGTTGCATCCTGCCAGAAAAAACAGCGGCAAGACGGATAGAAGGCGGGAAAACTTCATGAGTTTTTGCACGTCTCTAAGCTCTTGTTGTTTCGTTTGTTCCGCGACTAAAGCACTGAACCGGATCGCGACATGAGGTGTTTGGTCGCAGTGCAGCAAGCATGCCGCACTGCGGCGTAAATCATGATGCTCTATAGCTTCGAAATCCTGATGATATCCAGAAGGATTTTTTCGCCCGCGCATGTTTCACGCTCCAATATATCCGCAAGAACCGGCCGGGCCAGCGTTTGCAGGAGAAATCACCGTCCGGATCACGCAGTTTTTTTCATCCAGGCTTCATTTGAGCCGTGATGATGCACTATTTCAGTCTTACGGACTTGATAAGCCTGCGGGTTTGATCAAGATCACGCGTGGGGCGCCTTGCCGGAAGCGCCTTAACGAGGAGGCGTTTATGGCAACAACATCGCATTACGGACCGTCATCGTCGTCGCTGGAACGCGACGCGCGGCGCATTCACGACGACAAACCGGTTTCGCCAGGCAGCATCGCCGTCGGCGTGGTCATTGGCCGCATGTCGGAATTCTTCGATTTCTTCGTCTACGGCCTCGCCTCCGTGCTGGTCTTTCCACAGCTCGTCTTCCCCTTCGCGCCGGACAGGCTGACAGGCACGCTCTATTCCTTCGCGATCTTTTCGCTCGCCTTCCTCGCCCGCCCTGTCGGCTCCGTCGTCTTCATGGCGATCGACCGGATGTATGGGCGCGGCACCAAGCTGACGATCGCGCTCTTCCTGCTCGGCGGCTCCACGGCCTCGATCGCCTTCCTGCCGGGTTACGACGAGATCGGCGTCTGGTCGATCGCGCTGCTGGCGCTCTTCCGTCTCGGCCAGGGTTTTGCGCTCGGCGGCGCCTGGGATGGTCTTGCCTCGCTGCTCGCGCTCAATGCGCCGGCCAACCACCGCGGCTGGTATGCGATGATCCCGCAGCTCGGCGCGCCGATCGGCTTTGCGCTGGCAAGCACGCTGTTCGGTTATTTCGTCGCCAATCTTTCCAGTGAGGATTTTCTCTCCTGGGGCTGGCGTTATCCGTTCTTTGTCGCTTTCGCGATCAATGTCGTGGCGCTGTTTGCGCGTCTGCGGCTGGTGATGACCAAGGAATTCGGCACGCTGCTGGAGCAGCACGAGCTGGAGGCGGCACCGATCCTCGACGTGCTGCGCGTTCACGGCCGCGATATCCTGATCGGCGCCTTCGTGCCGCTCGCCAGCTTCGCCATGTTTCACCTCGTCACCATCTTCCCGCTTGGCTGGATGAGCCTTTACGGTAACCAGCCGATCGGCGCCTTCATGGTGGTACAGGTGGTCGGCGCCATGGTCGGCATCGTCACGATCATCGCCTCTGGCCTGATCGCCGATCGCATCGGCCGGCGCGCCCAGCTTGCCATCTGCGCCGTCCTGATCGCCGTCTTCAGCTTCGTCGGGCCGATCCTGATTGCCTCCGGCAACAGCGGCCACGATGCCTTCGTCATCATCGGTTTCGGCGTGCTCGGCCTGTCCTTCGGCCAGGCGACCGGCTCGATTTCGTCGCGCTTCGGCCGCGGTTATCGCTATACCGGTGCCGCCTTCACCTCGGACCTTGCCTGGCTGATCGGCGCCGGTTTCGCGCCGTTGGTGGCGCTCAGCCTCTCCAGCCGCTTCGGCCTGACCTTCGTCGGCTACTATCTGCTGTCCGGGGCCATCTGCACACTCGCCGCACTCGCCTTCAGCAGAGCGCTGGAACAGCGCGAATAGCGAATTGACACAGCCTGCATGGGAAACCGTGCAGGCTCAGGTTGCTGATCAACTTTAAAACTTCGCTCTTTACTCCGCGTCATCCTCGGCCTTGTGCCGAGGATCTGCTGAGCCGGTTGTAGATGCTCGGGACAAGCCCGAGCATGGCGGAAGAGGGATTGACCGGCTTTGTCAGTCGTCTGAGCCTCTGCAGGAAACCTTTCGAATTGCGCAATTCAATTATTGAATGCATTGCAATCTATAATTAAATGCATATCCTTGGCTTGAACGAGGATATGCCATGACCGCGGAAACCATCGATCATTCGACCCTTGCCCGTCTTGTCGATGCAGGAGCGGTCGAGGCCGCGCATGTCGTCGGCAAAACCGGCGGCTGGTCGGTCGTCATTCGTTACGGCAAATCAGAGCGTCCGCTCGCCGCCCAACGCAGCCGGCAGGTGCGTGTATTCAAGCGCATGGATACCCTGGTTTCTTATCTCAAGGATGTCGGCATCTCGCAGTTCGATGTCGATGCGGCCGGTTACGCCCCTCAGACGGCGTTGCGGCCGGATCGGGCCGCGGCTCTGCGTCGGACCCATGAGGCGGCGGAATACGACAAATGGTTCCGCGAACAGGTTGAGGAAGCAATCCGCGAAGCCGATGATCCGAACGCTATCTGGATTAGTGCGCAGGACGCCGAAGGGCGAATGGACAAGCTTCGGGCCGAACTGCTGGCGCAGTTGGAATCTGGAGATAAGGCTTGATCGTCAAGTGGCTGCACCATGCTCTTCTGGATCGGGAAAGTCAGGTTCGGCAGATCTTCGCCCAAAATCCAAAAGCTGCAATCGCGTTGGATGATGTTATCCGACATCAGGCCAAAATGCTCGCCGATCACCCCGAGGCAGGACGCGGCGGCCGTCTCAGTGGAACGCGGGAATTGGTCATCCCGCGCACAGCATTTCTGCTGATCTATCGCATCGACAGAGAAGCCCAGAGGGTGGAAATACTGCGCCTTCTTCATGGCGCCCAGCAATGGCCGCCGCAACGCTGAATGCGTTTTACTGTGCCATCTGCGGCTGCTTTGCCGCCCGGGCCGCGGTCAGTTCTGCCGTCGTGTGGTTGAGGCGGTCGGCGAGAACGCGCATGATTTCGACCGCCATTTCGGGGAAGTCGCTGAGCAGCTTCAGAAAATGCTCCTTGCTGATGCGCAGCACTTCGAGCGCCGAGGTGGCGCGTACCGTTGCCGTGCGCGAGACATCGCAGAGGATGGCGATTTCGCCGACGATGGAATTGAGCTCGACATCGGCGACCTTGATCTCGCCGGCCGGCGAGGAGACGATGATGTCGGCGGTGCCGGAAAGAATGACATAGGCGGCGTCGCCGACATCGCCTTGATGGAAGAGGTTCTGACCGGCCTTGTAGGTCATGCGGTCGGAGGTGAAGGCCAAAAGCTTGAGCTTGGCTGGCGCAATCCTCGAAAAGATCGGCACCCGTCGCAGCATTTCGACTTCGTCTCTCAACAGCATGAGCGTTTCAATCCTCTGACGCCTGGTTCGTGGAACCAGCCGTCTTCAATTCCGGGCGTCCCGCCGGGAACACCTACCATCGCCGCCCCAATAGAATATTACGATAACAGTTCCTTGAACATCCCGTTTTTCTCGGAAAGTTCCGGATAGTTTCCGGCTTCCGCCAGCCCGCCGCGGTCGAAGAGCAGGATCCGGTCGAACACCTCCGCCATCCGGGCATTGGAAAGCACCCAGATGATTGCCGGACGATGGCCCTCCTCGTGCAGATCCTCGACGATGTTGCGGGTGATCTGATCCTGGACGCGTTGGTCGAGCGCCGATAGCGGCCGATTGAAGATGAAATAGTCCGAGCGTTTCAACAGCGCGCGGGCAAGGTTCAGTTTCTGGCGCTGCACCATGGTCAGCCGCTTGCCGCCGGAGCCGACGTCGAATTCGAGGCCGATCGACAGGACATCGTCATAAAGATCGAGCGCGTCGAAGAGTTCGCCCATGATGCCGCGGATGCGATCGGAGGCGTCGGCCTGCTGATAGGCGATGCGGCCGAAGAGCACATTGTCCATCAGGCTTGCCGACGGGGTGAAACGCTCGGCGTCGTAGCGTTCGATCAGCTCGGCGAGATCGGCCGGGATATGTTCGTGGAACTGCTTGCGGGCGCTGACGATCTTGCCCATCAGCTCGTCCGTCAGCAAGCCGAAGCGGTGGCGCGGCTCGATATAGGCAAAACTCAGCCGGATGATCGCCGACCGTTCCTCGGGCGTCGCGTCTTCGAAGCGGCGGCTTTGCAGTTTCTGCAGCAGCGCCTGATAGGTCGGAATGTCATCCGCCGTCATGAAGGTCAGCTGCTGGAAGAACGGATGGTCCGGCGGCAGATCGTGGAAGAGTTCCACCGCATTCTCGGCGATCTCCAGGCCCATGGCATAGAGATCGGTGCTGAGGCCGGTTTCGCGAAACAACTGCTGGAAATAGGGATGCGCGGCCAGCCGGCGATTGGTCATCAGCGGCCGCTTCATCGTGCCGAAGAGCAGGTTCTCGCCAACCGTGGCCTGGCCGTTATAGGCGTCGAAATCGAAAGGCACGACGATCGTGTCGAGCCCTTCGTCGCGCAGCCGGTCCCGGAGTGAGGCACGCAGCGCGACGACGTGGTCGCTGACGGCCACATGCACGTCGGTGTTGACGGTCGAGCGCAGCGCCAGATCGAGAATGTCCTGCGAGATCAACACGGCGTCGAGCACCGGGCGGATCGCTTTCAAAAGGTCTTCCGGCCCGTTGGCGCCGGCTGCCTTATAGTCCACCCAGTCGCTGTTGAGATCGAGCGTCGGATTGCCGGCCTTCACCGCCTCGATGGAATGCCATTTATATTCGAGTGCTTCCTGCTCGTCGTAGACCGGATCGGTCATCGGCGCGTGCTTGAGGCCGTAGAGCAGATTGCTGGCGAGCGTGCCATGGAAGAAAAAGGTGTCGGCCGAGGCATAGGAGATGCGCCGGCCGGTGATCGATTCCGGCATATCGAGCAGGTCCTGCCCGTCGATGGTGATGCGGCCGGAATCCGGCCAGACCATGCGTCCGAGCGCTTCGGCGAAGGCTTCCGCGCCACTGCCGTTCGGGCCGACGATCGCAACCGTCTCGTTCGGCTTGATCTCGACGGAGACGTGGTCGACCAGACGGGCGCCGCTGTCGTCGGAGAGTGAGAGGTTGGTGACGACGAACGCATGCGTCAGCGGGCCCACCGGGGCCGTGGCGAGCTCCTGGATGCGGCTGTCGATCAGCGGTTCGACATTGAACTGCTCATAGACCTGCTGGTACTTCACCTGCACGTCCTGGCGCATCTGGTCCCAGTCGATCAGTTCCTTCAGCGGGCCGGGCAGGTCCTTATAGGCTGATATGACGGCGACGAGCTGGCCAATGTCGAGCCGGCCCTGCAGCGCCAGGTAACCGCCGATCGCGTAGAACAGGAAAGGCGTGACCTGGGCGAGGAAGTTGTTGATGAACTTCACCAGGAACTTCCACTGGTAAAGGTCGTAGCGGATCGAAAAGATCCGGCCGAGCCGCGAAGCGATGTCGGCGCGCTCGAGGTTAGACGTGTCGTTGCCGTGGATCGTGCCGATGCCGTCGACGATTTCGCCGACCCGGCCGGAAAGCTCGCGTGCCGTCAGCTGCCGCTGGCGGCCGAGGTCCAGCAGCCGCTTGCGCATCCGGGGAATGACGATGGCCTGGACGCCGACGATGCCGGCGGCGATCATGCCGAGCCAGAAATTCTGGACGATGATGAAGGCGAGTGCGGTGATCGCCTGGCCGCCGAGAAGGGCGGGCGAGACGAAGGCATCGCCGGTGAAACCGCCCATCGGCTCCACCTCGTCCTTGATCATCGTGGCGATCTCGGCCGATTTTACCCGCTTGAAATGGATAGGCGGAAAACGCAGCACCCGGTCGACCAGCTCGAAGCGGATACGGCGCAGCATGCGCTCGCCGAGCCGGCCCTTATAGGTGTTGATGTAGAACTTGAAGAGGCCGTTCAGCACCACCAGCGTCAGGAACACCAAGCTGAGGGCCATCAGCATCTGGAAACGGTTGAGCTGCAGGCCTTGAAAGAACTCGACATGGCCGATCAGCGGGATGTCGTAGGCAATGTGCATGAAGGTCTGCCGTGCGCCTGGACCTTCGAAACCGTCACCCTGGATCGGTCCGTTGACGATCTGCTTCGGCAGGTCGAAGGACAGGAAGTAGGGCACCATCGAGGCGGCGACGACAGCCAGAATCCACAGCTGCTGCAGCCGCGTGTTCTTCCAGATGTAGCGGGCGAGGCTTTTTTCCATGGCTAACCGTCAGCTTGCTGGGAAATTCCGGGGGCCGGGATGGGGAGGAATGTTGAGAACAGGACCATGCAGCCGGACCGCCGATATCGCAATGAAAACAAGGCGAAGCGACCGGCTGCAGAAACGCCGATTCTCGCCGGAACATTGCTTATATCACAGGAATTTTGGATTAGGCGAGCGATTCGGAAAGCATGGAGCGAATGATGCCGGCGGTTTTCTCGGCGCCGTCGAGATCGAGCAATACCGGCTCGCGGCGCGCCGTGGCGAGCGCCTTTTCGACGGCCTCTTTTACGTGGCCCGGGGTCAGTCCGGTTTCCGGCAGGATATCGGCCAGATCAAGCGCCTGCAGCCGTTCGGCGCGGACCGTCTGCTCGGTCTCGCCGCCGACAACGAAGGGGATGAGGATCGCCCGGCAATCGGTGCGCAGCAGATCGCCGACCGTGTTATAACCTGCCTGCGAGATTGACACCTTGGCGCCGCGCAGCAGCGAGGGAAAATCCTTGCGGAAGCGCACCAGCGTCACATTCGCAGGCGCATTCTCTGCCAACGCGGCGAAATCGGCTTCGGGCAGGTTGGGACCCGATATCAGCAGCCAGCGAAGATTGGCGGGCAACAACGTCGCCGCCTCTTTCGCCGCGCCGATCAGCGCGGCGCCGACCGCGCCGCCGCCCGCCGATGCGATGATATCGAATGTCTCGGCCGGTTCAGGTGCCGGCGGCGCTGCGACGAGGCCGGTATAACGCAGCCTGTCGGCGATCTCCGCTGTCCGCGGGAAGGTGTCCTCAAGCCTGACGAAGCTCGGATCGCCGTGGACGAGCACGGCATCGAAATGCGCCTTGACCAGGGCGGCGGTCTCCGCGTCGCGGCCGGCCTTGCGGTTTTCCTGCAGGATGTCGCGCACCGAACTCAGGAGTTTTGGCCGAGGCTCGGCCGTGTCGATTGCGGCAAGCAATGGCAGCAGTTCGAAGCGCATCTGCCGCCGGCCGAAGGGGAAGGCTTCGATGATGACGACATCGGGCTTGGCGGCATGGAAGGCGTCAAGCAGCAGATCGCGGCGGGCGTTGAGGAAATCCTCGCCTACTGGCCGGCCATCGGCGTCGGCGAGGCCGGAGAAACCGGCATTGCTGGCAACGACTGCCGGCAAGGCCACGGTCTTCACACCCTCGCCCGGAAAACCCGGAACCGGCAGGCCGCCGGTGACGACGGTGACGTCAAAACCGTCCTTGGCGAGCGCACTGGCGATGCGGCTGGCCCGGGCGATATGGCCGATGCCGAGCAGATGCTGGACGTAGAAGAAGATACGCGGTGCCGTCATGACGCCTTCTGCCATTCGGCCTCGAACAGGCCGGTGAGCTGTCTGATGCTGGAGTGATAGTCGAAATCTTCGCGCACCCGCTTTTCGGCGGCGTCGCCGAGGCGCTTGCGCAGGGCCGGGTCGCGGATCGCCGCCTCCAGCGCTTTGGCAAGCAGCGCCGGATTCTCCGGTGGCACGACCAGGCCGTTTTCACCGTCGGCCAGCAGCTCCGGCACGCCGGACACCGCCGTCGAGAGGCAGACGAGCCGCTGGCTCGAAGCCTCCACAAGCACGTTCGGCAGGCCGTCGCGGTCGCCGTTGGCGGCGATCCGGCAGGCAAGCGCGAAGAGGTCGGCCCGGCGGTAATGATCGAGCACGTCTTCCTGCGCCATGGCGCCCTTCCAGACGATGCGGTGGGAGAGGCCGAGTTCGGCCGCCAGCGCCTTAAGCCTCGCAAGCTCCTCGCCGCCGCCGATATGCTCCATGCGCCAGTGGAGGTCGGCGGGCAGAAGGGCCAGCGCGCGCAGCAGCACGTCGTAGCCCTTCTTTTCGACGGCACGGCCGACGCTGACGATGAAGGCGGGATCGGCGGGGTCGCTGCCGGTCCTGTCCGAACGCTCGCCGGCAAAATGGCCGAATCGGGCAAGATCGAGCCCGTGGTAGCTCAAGTGCACCGCATCCTTGCGGGATGTAAGCGCGCGCATGTGCTCATAGCCCGTCCTGGTGCAGGTGACGGCCCAGCGGGCGCTGCCGAGCTTCTCGTGCAGCTCCCAGTCGGGCGATGTCCATATGTCCTTGGCATGCGCTGAACAGGTCCACGGCGTGCCGGTGAGGATGCTGGCATATTCCGTCACCGAAGCCGGCGTATGGATGAAATGGGCATGCAGCCATTCGCCTCCATCCGGCCATTCGCGTCCCAGCACCAGTGCCTGGCCAAGACGGCGGAAGCGGTTGCGGGAGAGGTCGCGCTTGAGGTCGGCGAGGAAGCGTTTGATCAGCGCTTTGAAGCCGGGTTTGGAAAAACCGGCGACCAGGCCTTTCAGCACGCGGATCGGCTCCTCATGCAGATATTCCGGCAGGTAGACGACCCGCGCCTTGATCTCGTCATGGACGGGATGGCGCTTCTTGTCGGTCGGCCGGCGCATCGAAATCAGCGTCAGGTCGAAGCCGGCCTTTTCCAGGCCGAGCAGCTCCTGGGCGATGAAGGTTTCCGAAAGGCGGGGATAGCCTTTCAGCACGACGAGGATTTTGCGGCGTGACGGCAAGGTTTGGCCTATTCCGCGCCGACGAGGGAAAGGTGGCTGCCGCGGCCGTCGATCCATCGGCCAACGGTCTGCGAGATGTGGTCGAGCCCCTCGAGATGCATATTGCTGCCGCTCTTTGACGGCGGCAGCCGCGAGGGCAGGCGCTTCAGAGCCTCGGCCATGATGGTCGGGTCGACGGACTGTTCCGGCAGCAGCATGTCGACGAGGCCGAGTGAGCTTGCGCGCTTCGCGCGCAGCAACTGTTCCTCGCGCGGCTTGACGCGCGGCACGATGAGGGCCGGCTTGTCGAAGGAAAGGATCTCGCAATAGGTGTTATAGCCGCCCATGGCGACGACGCCGGTGGCGCCGTCGATCAGCTCTTCCATGTGGTTGTCGAACTCGATCACCTCGATATACGGGATGGCTTCGCCCTTCTGCACCAGCTTGGCGCGCTCGGCGGCCGGCATATAGGGTCCGAGCACGACGAGCGCCTTCTGCGTCAGCGTCGGATCGGCCTCATAGGCATTCATCACGTCGTGGACGAGATCGGAGCCGTCGCCGCCGCCGCCTGTCGTCACCAGGAGGTAATTATCCTTGCGGGCGTTGACCGAGGTCTTGCCCTTGGAGACGCTGCGCTGCAGGAAACCGACGAAATCCATCTTCCGGCGCAGGCTGGCCGGCACGTCGAGACCAACAAGCGGATCGTAGAAATCAGGCGGGCCATAGACCCAGACGCTGTCGTAATATTGGTCGATCTTCTGCATGATGCCGTTCCTCTTCCACTCGGCGTCGAGCAGATGCGGTGCGTCCATGACTTCGCGCAGGCCGAGCACCAGCACGGTGCCGCGCGCCTTGAGATAGGCCAGCGTATCCTCGACCTCGCCTTTCAATCCCATCGGCTCCTTGTCGACGATGAAAATATCGGGCTGGAAGGTCTCGGCGGTATGGCGGATGCTCGATTCGCGCATCTTCAGCGTCTCGTGCAGATCGATATGGCTGGCGAGCGAGGTATATTCGCCGTTGCGCAGCTTGATGACGCTCGGAATCTTCACGAAGTCGACGCGGGCGCGGTAGTCGAAGGCGCCGGCGATCGTGGCCCCCGAAATGATCAGGATGTTGAGGCCGCGATAATCCTCGACCAACGCATGGGCGATGGCGCGACAGCGCCTGAGATGGCCGAGACCGAAGGTGTCGTGACTGTACATGAGGATGCGTGCATCTTCGAGACGTCTGGACATGGGCATTCCTTCTGGGGTGAACAACATCGTTAGTACCCCCACCGTCCGGAGGCCAAGAGGTGGGGGCGGTGCCGTGAGGCGCCGCCGGGTTTCCTGCTATTTGTAGGGATCTGCCGCATCACGCAAGCCGTCTCCCAGAAAGTTGAACGCCAAAATGACAAGAACAACAGGAATGATCGGATAGAGCAGCCAAGGATAAAAGGCGATGACGCTTACGCTTTTTGCCTCGGTCAGCAGAATACCCCAGCTGGTGATCGGCGGGCGAAGGCCGAGGCCGAGGAAGGAGAGCGCGGTTTCGCCGAGGATCATGCCGGGGATTGAAATCGTCGCCGAGGCAATGAGGTGCGACATGAAGCCTGGCACTAGATGCCTGCCGATAATGCGCGGCGTGCTGGCGCCCATCAGCTGTGCCGCCTGAACGTAATCTTCCTCGCGCAGCGCCAGCAGCTTGGAGCGCACGGCGCGGGCAAGCCCCGTCCAGTCGATGATGCCGAGGATGACGGTGATGCCGAAATAGATGACGATGGGGCTCCAGGTCACCGGCATGATCGCCGCCAGCGCCATCCACAGCGGCAGGCTCGGCAGCGATTGCAGCACTTCGATCAGGCGCTGGACGATGAGATCGAAAATGCCGCCGCGATAGCCGGCAAGGCCGCCGATGACGATGCCGAGCACGAAGCTGATCGAAATGCCGATCAGACCGATGGTCAGCGATATCCGTGCGCCATAGAGAATGCGCGACAGCACGTCACGGCCAAGACGATCGGTGCCGAGCAGGAACATCTGCCCGCCGATTGCCGGGCAGACCAGATGATAGTTCGAGGCGGCAATTCCCCAGAATTTATAGGCATCGCCGCGGCAGAAGAAGCGGATCGGCTGCACGTCGTTCGTCTTGTCGGCATAGACGCGGTGCAGCGTGTCGAGATCGAGCGTCATGCTGCGGCCGTAGACGAAGGGACCGACGAAACTGCCCTTGTCGAAGAAATGAACACTTTGCGGCGGCGCATGGATGAAATCGACGTTGCGCGTGTGCAGGCCGTAGGGCGCCAGGAATTCGACGATCAGGATCATCAGGTAGACGGCGGCGAGAAAGATGCCGGAGATCAAGGCGAGCTTATGCTGCTTGAACTTCCACCACATCAGCTGCTTCTGCGAGGCGAGATGGATGCGCGATTGCGCCGCCGTCATGGTCTCGGTCGCCAAGGGGTCGAAAGGCGCGGTCGAAACGTAATGCGGAAGCGGCGCGCCGGGTGCGGGAAGGGGCGACATTATTTGGTGCTCCTGCCTTGCAGACGGATGCGGGGATCGAGAAAGCCGAGCGCGATATCGGAGATCAAAACGCCGATGACATTGAGAAAGGCCAGAAACATCAGGAAGGAGCCGGCGAGATACATGTCCTGACTCTGCAGCGCCTTGATGAGCATCGGTCCCGTCGTCTCCAGCGACAACACGATCGCGACGATCTCGGCGCCCGAGATGATCGACGGCAGGATCGAGCCGATATCGGCGACGAAGAAGTTGAGCGCCATGCGCAGCGGATATTTAAGCAGCGCCCGCATCGGATGCAGACCTTTGGCGCGGGCTGTCGTCACATATTGCTTCTGCATCTCGTCGAGCAGGTTGGCGCGCAAGCGGCGGATCATGCCGGCGGTGCCGGCCGTGCCGACGATGATGACGGGGATCCAGAGATGGGAGAGGATCGACCGCGCCTTCTCCCAGCTCATCGGCGCCGAAATATATTGCTGGTCCATCAGATGGCCGATCGAGATGCCGAACCAGATATTGGCGAAATACATCAGGATCAGCGCCAGCATGAAGTTCGGAATGGCGATGCCGAGCAGGCCGAAGAAGGTCAGCCCGTAATCGCTCCAGCTATACTGGTGGGTGGCCGAATAGATGCCGATCGGAAAGGCGATCAGCCAGGTAAGCAGGATGGTGGTGAAGGAGACGAGGATCGTCAGCCACAGGCGCTCGCCGACGACGTCGGAGACCGGCAGCTGGTATTCGAAGGAATAGCCGAAATCGCCGTGCAGCATGCCGCCGACCCAGTAGAAATAGCGCACGATCTCCGGCTTGTCGAAGCCGTATTGCTGGCGCATCTCCTCGATTTCCTGGAGGTTGGCGGTCTCGCCGGAGGCGCGCAGCTCAGCGATCTGGCTCTCGAAGAAGTCGCCCGGCGGCAGCTCGATGATGGTGAAAACCAACGCCGAAATGACGAAGAGCGTCGGCACCATGGCGGCGATGCGCCAGAGAATGTATCTGAGCACGCCTCAGGCCTCCTTGTACCAGAATGTATCCGGCATGTAGATGCCGAGATAGGAGGTGGGATCGAAGCCGTAGAGGGCTTTCTCCGGCAGGTTCTGCAGCTTGGCGGCGCAAAGGACCGGCTGCAGCGTGCTGTTGATCAGCCCGATCGAGAACACCTGCTGCGTATAGAGCGACAGCATCTTGTGCCAGATCACCTGGCGCTCCTCGAATTTCGCCGTCGAGCCCCATTGGTCGAGCAGGTCGACCAGTTCGGCCGCCTCAGGCAAGTCCGGTGCGGCGCCCTCCTGGCCGGCGGAGAGGTAATGCATGCCCCAGAGCGGCCATTGCAGCTGATCGTCGAGCGTCGGCGCCAGCCCTGAGGGTGACATGTCGGCCGTCGGCACGCCATTGTCGAGCCCATACCAGATCGACATCATGATCGAACCGCTCATGGCGCGGTTGCGGAAGACGTCGCGCTGCGAGGTGCGGGTATAGAGCGCAAGGCCGATATTGGCCCAGTGATCGTGGACGAGCTCCAGTACGTCGGTATCGAGGTTGCTCTCGCCGGCGGTCTCGACGGTGATCTCGGCGCGCCGCCCGTCCGGCAGCAGCCTTATGCCGTCATCGCCGCGCTGGGTCAGGCCGAGTTCGTCGAGCAGACGATTGGCCTCGTCGGCATCGAACTTCACGTAGGCATCGGCATATTCCTGTTTGAACAGCGGGCTGTCGGGCAGGACGGTATCGGCGCTCGGCGTGCCCAAGCCGTAGAAGGCGACCATGTTGATCTCGTGCCGGTCGATCGCCAGCGACAAGGCGCGGCGCAGGCGCACGTCGCGAAAAAGGCCGCGCCACACCTCGTCGGCGCAGTTGAGGTTCGGCAACAGCGTGATGCGCGAGCCGCGCGCCACCTTCCAGAGATTGACCTTTACCGGGAAGCGTTTCTCGGCCTCCTTCAGAAAGGTGTAGTCGTTGAAATCGATGCCGGTCGCCTGCAGGTCGGCCTCGCCGGCGCCCGCCTTGGCGGCGATGATCGACGAGGAGGAGACGTTGAGAATGAACCGGTCGAGATAGGGAAGCTGCCTGCCGGTCTCGTCGACGCGGTGGAAGAACGGATTGCGATCGAAGACGAATTGTTCGGCCGGCAGCGGCGTCGTGTTGCGCCAGGGATCGAGCGTCGGCAGGTTCGGATTCTCCGGCCGGTAGGAGCGGGCCATTTTGATGTGCAGGTCCTGCCACTTCTTGACGCGGTTGGCCTGCATCATCTGGTCCATCTTCGCCTGGTCAGGCTGGAACTTCTTATGGAACTGCTTGAGATAATGCGCCGGCCCGACGATGACCAGCGGGATGGGACCGGCCAGCGTCGGCAGGAACATCGGGTTGGGTTTATCCCAGGTGTAGCGCACCGTCAGCGGATCGAGCACCTCGAAGCGCGGCAGGCTGCCATGCGGGCGAAGCTCGAGCGCGCCGCCGCCGGGCGTCAGCTTGTCGTTCAGGATGACATCTTCCCACCAGTAGCGGAAATCGTCGGCCGTGAACGGCTGGCCGTCGGACCATTTATGGCCCTCGCGCAGCGTGAAGGTGAAAACGGTGTCGTCCTCCGAGCGGAAATCGGCGAGGATATCCGGCTGGAACTGCAGGTGCTTGTTGTAGCCGACCATGCGGGCATAGCCGTAGATCGTCATGAAGCGGATGTCGCGCTGGCTGCCGATAATGGTGCGCACCGTGCCGCCGTAGCTGCCGGGTGCAAGCCCCATTTCCTTCAGGTTGACGATGCGCGGGCGAACGGGAATGCGCTCGGCCATACCAGGCAGGCTGCCGGATGTGAGCTGGTCCTTGAGGAATTCCGGCTCGCCGGCCTGTTGCGCCCGAAGCACCGCCGGCGCGATCGCCGCGCCGACAAGGCCGCCCAGAAAAATGCGACGCGTTACCATCCGCGCAACTCCTTGGCATCGGCGCCTTTGCGGGCGCGCACCAGATGGCCGTCGCCGAGATCGGCATAGGCAAGCTCGGAGGCGTCGTCATGCGCGGCGGTGAAGGTCGTGCCCCAGTTCTGCTTGTCGGCGGCGCCGTTTTCCCGGAGCGCCTTGAAATCCAGTGGCCGGTCGAGATCGGGGAAGGGGACGGCGGCGAGCAGCGATTTCGTATAGGGGTGCACCGGATCGCGCAGGATGATCTCGCGCGGCGCGATCTCGACGATGCGGCCCTTGCACATCACCGCGATCCGGTCGGCCATGTAATCGACGACGGCGAGATTGTGCGAAATGAACAGATAGGTCAGTCCCAGCTCTTTTTGCAGATCCTTCAACAGATTGAGGATCTGCGCCTGGACGGAGACGTCAAGCGCCGAGACCGGCTCGTCGAGGATGATGAGCTTCGGGCCGAGCGCCAGGGCGCGGGCGATGCCGATGCGCTGGCGCTGGCCGCCGGAAAAACTATGCGGGTAACGGCTGAGATAACGCTTGTCGAGGCCGATCGCCGCCATCAGACCTTCGACCTTGCGCTTGCGCTCGTCACTATCGCCGCGATCGTGAATCTCCAGAGGTTCGCTCAGGATGTTGCGCACCGTCATGCGCGGGGAGAGCGAGGAGACCGGATCCTGGAACACCATCTGGATCTTGGTGCGCATATCCTGCAGCGCTTCGCCGCGCACCGAAAGCACGTCGATCACGTCCTTGCCGTCGTTGAACACCACCGCGCCGCTGTCGGGTGTAATGGCCCGCATCAGGATCTTGCTGAGCGTCGTCTTGCCGCAGCCGGATTCGCCGACCAGGCCGAGGCATTCGCCGCGGCGGATATCGAAGCTGACGTCGTCGACGGCGTGCACGACGGCGGCTTCGTGCTTGCCGAGGAAACTGCGCTTGCGCGTCTTGTAGGTCTTCGAGAGGTTGGCGACTGAAAGCAGTGTGCCCGGCGCCTCCGCCTGCAACGGCTTCTTCTTGCCGACGAGGGTCTCGAGATTGACCGGCACGTCGCGCAACGCCTTCAGCCGCTCGCCGGGTTTCATGTCGAAATGCGGAACTGCGGCCATCAGCGCCTTGAGATAGGGATGCTGCGGATTGCGGAAGATCGCCTCGACCGGCCCGGCTTCCATGATCTCGCCGTGATAGATGACGACCACCTCGTCGGCCATATTGGCGACGATGCCGAGATCGTGGGTGATGAGCAGCATCGCCATGCCGAGCTTGGCCTGAAGATCGCGCAGCAGCTCGAGGATCTGCGCCTGGATCGTCACGTCGAGCGCCGTCGTCGGCTCGTCGGCGATCAACAGCGCGGGCTTGCAGATCAGCGCCATGGCGATCATCGCGCGCTGGCGCATGCCGCCGGACAGTTCGAACGGATACATGTCGTAGGTGCGGTGTGGATTGGAAAAGCCGACGAGGCCGAGCATTTCCTCGGTCTTCTCACGTGCTTCCTGCTTGTCGGCTTCGGTATGGATCAGCAGCGCTTCGCTGATCTGGTTGCCGACGGTGTGCAGCGGCGAGAGCGAGGTCATCGGCTCCTGGAAAATCGTCGCCATGCGCCGGCCGCGCAGGTCGCGCATTTCCTCGCTGTCGCGCGAAAGCGACAGAATATCGGTCGCGGTGCCGTCGAGCGGATCGGTGAAGAGGATGCGGCCGGAGGCGCTGGCCGGGTTGGGCAGAATGCCCATGATCGACTGGCTGATCACCGATTTGCCGGAGCCGGATTCACCGACGAGTGCGGTGACCTTGCCCGGAAGAATGCGAAGATTGGCCTCCTTTACGACGCGCAACCGGTCGCCGAAAACCGAGAAGGAGACGTCGAGATTTTCAATACGCAACAAATCGGCC
Source organism: Rhizobium phaseoli (assembly GCF_010668805.1). Taxonomy (GTDB): domain Bacteria; phylum Pseudomonadota; class Alphaproteobacteria; order Rhizobiales; family Rhizobiaceae; genus Rhizobium; species Rhizobium phaseoli_A. Next base: position 138,031 of record NZ_WUFT01000012.1, read on the forward strand.
GCAGACGCCATACCAATGAAATTCCCCAGTCTTCTATGTTCCCGTTAAGGCACACTATCGTACCGCAAACAGGGTGTCTAGCAGATGACAATCAAGGGAAAACTGCCACATCTAGCCGAAGTTCCCCAGGCGAGATGCGCGGATTTATGGCAGGAGTTTCGTGGATTTACTGGATGAACTTCTCCATGGTCGTGCGCTCGACTTGTTTTTTCGCGTCACGGTGCAGGAGAATGACCTGTTCGGCTTCGGAAAGTCCGTTCTGCACCGCCTCGCGGAAGCTCTCGTCGACGTTGATCTCGGGGGCCGGCGCACGCGGCTGCAGCACCGTCACCTTCTGGCGAATGCCGCGCAGCTTCTCTTCGCCGAGCGTCGTCCATTCGCCGCCGCAATAACCGGCGAAGGCCTGGCTGGCGACGACCTCGCGACCGTATTTCTTGGTCAGGATCTGCAGGCGCTGCACCTCGTTGACCGCCGAGCCGAAGGCGGAGAAGGTCAGCCGGTCCTTGAGGCCGACATTGCCGAACATGACGTTGCCGACATGTAGGCCGATGCCGTAGCCGATCTTGGTGAGGCCTTTCTGCTCGCGGTCCCTGTTGAGTTCGGCGACCCGCGCCTGCGCCTGATGGACGGCCGAAAGTGCTGCCTCGCAGGCGATTTTCGACGGGTCCTTGTGGCGCCCGCAGGGGTAGACGGCGAGGAAGCCGTCGCCGAGAAAACTCAGGATCTCGCCGCCATTGCGGTTGAACGGGGCGGCTATCGCGTCGAAGAACTGGTTCAGCGTGTCGATATAGGCCTGGCGGCCTTCCTTTTCGGCATAGACGGTGGATTCGCGCATGTCGCCCATGACAAGGGCGGCGCGGATCGTCTCGCCGTCGCCGCGGCGGATCTGGCCGTTCAGCACACGCTTGCCGGCGTCGCCGCCGAGATAGGTGGTCAGCATGTTGTTGGCGAGCTTGCCGAGCACCGCCATCTTGGCGGCGACCGCCAGATGGTTTTGCATCCGGAGAAGCGCATCGATCATATCGTCGGAAAAGCCGTTATGGTTGTCGGTGGACCAGGAGCCCATCATGCCCTGCACCGAGCCGTCGCTGAAGGGCTGCACGAAGGCCAGGTAATCGGTGATCTTGTCCTTGCGCAGATCCTCGAAGATTGGAAATTCGGCCGGCCCTTCCTGCATCAGCCGGCGGCGGATGTGCTGCAAATTGTTGTCGAGCAGGTAATAATAAGGGCTCTGCAGGAAGCGGTCCGGCTTTTGCCCGGCCGGCATGCGGAAGCCCTCGATGGTGACGCCGCTGGCGCGCCGCCAGGTGAAGCTCAGCGCATCGTAGAGCGGATGCAGCATCGAAAAGGTCAGATGCACGCGGGCGATCGGCAGGCCGGCGGAGGCGAGCCGTTCGCAGAAACCGCGCACGATATTTTCCAGCTCGTCCCCGGCCAGCGAAGAGTTCGTCAGCCATTCAGCGACCCGGTCCAACAGGATGGAGGAGACGCTGGATTCGATCGTGCTCATTCTCGGTATGATCCTCATCAGCCACGCCATCCCCAAGAGCCAAAAATCCCCCGGCCGGCACATTTTCATGCGCAGGTCACAAGGAAATCAGGATGTACGAGCGGTATTATTTGTCAACGATCTGCCGAGAGCCCGGCAGCGGCACCCCTCTGCTCCCCATATCGGGGGACCGGATGGGCAATCCTTTCACGGCGGTTCACTATCAAAAGTCAAAATAGGGATGCTGCAAATGCGAAACAATGGGATCGGGATTTTTTGTGCCCTGAAGTTGCAGCAAAGGATGGCGGCGGGGCATTTTGGCCACACCCGGGTAAGGGTCTTTGAGCATCATTGCGGTCGATTGACGACACCAAAACCCCTCCCCAACCCCTCCCCACAAGGGGGAGGGACTTAACCTGCCGCATCGTCTCACTCAAAAATCATCGCCGAAACACTGATGTCGAAAGAGGGCGCGCCGGCGCCGCGGGTTAGCCCCGCCCCCTTGTGAGGAGGGGTTGGGGCGGGGTCTTCGTCGCCAACCGAATGCTATTTGCCACTCGGGGAGAAAAGGACCCCGGGTTTAATTCACCGCAATCATGCATTAGATCAGCTTCCTCTTCCCCGTTTGAAAGATCCCGCCTTGGCCCCCTCCACCTTCGATACGCTTTTGCAGAAGATCGACACCCGCAACGCCCGTGCCGGCGTCATCGGGCTCGGCTATGTCGGCCTGCCGCTGGCGATGGCGGTGGCGCGTAGCGGCTTTGCGGTCACCGGTTTCGACATCGATCCCGGAAAGATGGTGGCGCTTGGCGCTCGCCGCTCCTATATCGACGCCGTCAGCGACGCGGCGCTTGCTGCCGAGATCGAGGCCGGGCGCTTCGAGGCGACGACCGATTTCGCCGGCCTTGCCGCCTGCGACGTCATCATCATCTGCGTGCCGACGCCGCTGACCAAACACCGCGATCCCGACCTTTCCTTCGTCGAGACGACGTCGCGCTCGATCGCCGCGCATTTGCGCCCCGGCCAGCTCGTCGTGCTGGAATCGACCACCTATCCCGGCACGACCGATGATATCGTCAAGGTCATTCTCGAAGGCACGGGGCTGAAATCCGGTTCGGATTTCTTCGTCGGCTTCTCGCCGGAGCGCGAGGATCCCGGCAACCAGAACTATCATACCGCCACCATCCCGAAGGTCGTCGCCGGCGACGGCACTGAAGCGCTGGCGCTGATGAAGGCCTTTTACGGCGCGGCGGTCTCGACCGTCGTTCCGGTCTCCTCGAACGCGACGGCCGAGGCGGTGAAGCTTACCGAAAACATCTTCCGCTCGGTCAACATCGCCCTCGTCAACGAGCTGAAGACCGTCTATGCGGCGATGGGCATCGACGTCTGGGAAGTGATCGATGCGGCCAAGACCAAGCCTTTCGGCTACATGCCCTTCTATCCCGGCCCCGGCCTCGGCGGCCACTGCATCCCGATCGACCCCTTCTACCTCACCTGGAAATCGCGTGAATACGAGCTTCCGACCCGCTTCATCGAGCTGGCCGGCGAGATCAATTCGGCGATGCCGCGTTATGTCGTCGGCAAGCTTGCCGAAGCGCTCGACATCCGCGCCGGCAAGGCGCTGAGCCGGAGCCGGGTGCTGGTGATCGGGCTCGCCTACAAGAAGAATGTCGCCGATATAAGAGAGAGCCCGTCGCTGCGGCTGATCGAGATCATCGAGGAGCGCGGCGGACGGGCGGATTATCACGATCCCTTCGTCGCCGAGATCCCGCCGACACGTGAATATCAAGCGCTGAAGGGCCGCCGATCGGTGGCGCTGACCCCGGAAGTCGTAAGCGGCTACGATGCGGTGCTGGTCGCCACCGACCATGACAGCGTGGATTATGCGGCGCTGGTAAAAAGTGCTGCGTTGATCATCGACACGCGCAATGTCTTCGGCCGGCTTGGGCTTTCGGCCGACCACGTCATCAAGGCGTAAAAGCAACTCCACTGCACAAGTGGAGTCGATCAAAGGATAGATCATGCAGCAGTTCAAAGTGCTGCAGCGTCCTTGCATGTCTTATATTCATCCGCGCCGGTTTCTTTTGTTAAGGCGGATTTCATCCCTGCAGTTTAAGCATGCTGAGTGCGCCACAACCATTTCGGGGGCGGGTTGGATTAGTTCCGAGGGAGGAATATTTTGAAGAGTTTTGTTGCTGCGGCGATCGCAATCGGTGTTGTCTGCTCCTGCGCTTCCGTCGCCTCTGCGCAGACGAAAGGCGACTGGGTTCTCGGAAACTACAAGGGCGCCGGTTATTGGTTCCCGGGCGTTATCGACAGTACCGCGGGCGGGAAGGTCACCATCCGCTATGATGACGGCGATAAGGAGACCGTTCCAGTGAGCGACGTGCGTCCTTACGACTGGGTCATCGGCAAGAAGGTGGAGTGCAACTATAAGGGCGCCGGCGATTGGTATGCAGGCAAGATCACTTCGCTTGGCGGCGAGAAGATCGGCATTGCCTATGATGACGGCGACAAGGAAACCACCCGCACCGGTCGTTGCCGTTCCAAATAAGTCCTTCCCTGAACCGGGATAAGATCAGCCCGTCGCCGTCAGGGCGGCGGGTTTGCCTTTCTTCGGTGGGCGTCTCAAATGACGCTCGGCGCTGCGGAAAACGATTTGCCGGTCATCCGGCTGGCGGCCACCGCATAACCGCCCGACGCGCCGTCGATGAAATGCATATGGTCGCGCGAAATCGGCGTCGGCACGAAGCAGGTCATCAGCGCCGAGGCCTGCCGATGCAGGCCGTAGCGGGCAATGCCCTTGGCGCGCGCCGCCTCCAGCAGCGTCTCGATCCGTTTCAGATGTTCGGCGTCGACGTCGACCGTCATCTTCAGCCCGTCGTCGAATTTGCGGAAATCGGAATTGCCGGCGACGTCGCGCTTGTAGCGGCGCGCGTCGAAGCGGCCGAGCGGGATGCCGAGCCGATAGCAGACCACCGTAATGGCGAGCTGCAGGAAGATGATGAGCTTCTGGCGCAAGCGCCGGCCGGCCGGGGCTGTGGCCTTGGCCTCTCGATTGATGCCGTGCAGCGAGAAGGCAAGCTCCGGGCCATCGGCCGGCACCGGATGGCTGCCGCGGTTCTGCTCGCTGGTGATGGCGACGATGCCGTTGACGAGGTTGCGGAAATCTTCGCCTGGCCGGCCTTCGCCGGGAACCGCGATGATCGAGACGATCTCGCCGTTCTGCGCGTCGATCGGGCTCCAGCGGCAGGAAAGGCCGGTCAGATCCGGGCGTGTTCCGGCCGCCGCGCGCCCGACGGCGTAATGGCCGAGCTTCATCTGTCGTTCCGCCCAGCTGGTGCCGCCGCCCCAGAACATCGCATAGGTGACGTGGGGGCTTGCCGAATAACGCGCAACGCGCACGTCCAAGCCCTCGGCGCGGGTGTCGGCGACCGGAACGATGGCGACGCGCAGCATCAGGCCGAGATCCTCCTCGACCCAGACCTGCACGGCGGAAAGGGCATCGCGCGCCGCCTGCTCCAGCGAGCCCGGAAGGGCGATCAGCGCGCCGTCGCCGCCGAAGACGAAGGGATAGTCGCCCTTGCCGACGGCATTCAACACAGCCGAAATGACGCTGGCGCCCGCCATGTTGACGTCCTTGTAGCGGCCACCGGCGATTGCCTGCGTCGATCCGACGATATCGGCCAGCGCCAGCACCCATCCATCAGGCAGCGGCCGATAGTTGGCGGCATCGGTCACGCCCTCGAAGGCGCTGAACAGCGGTACGGCGGCAAAGAAATCTTCGTCGGTCACGGTTTTCATGTCATCCAGCTTAGCACAGACCCATGTTGCCACTGCAACGCCATTTCCCATTTACGGCAATCGACTTGGCAAGGTTTCATGTGTTAGCACCCGCGGACGATTTTTCATCACGGATACGGATCAGATGAGCCGCCTCGACAGCTTCATTCGCCGGTTGACGGCGCAACGCGACATTCTGAACGCGATCATCGATCTGGTCGGCGAAATCGAAGGCCCGGTGCTGGAATTCGGCCTCGGCAACGGCCGCACCTACGATCACCTGCGCGAAAACTTCCCCGGCCGCCGCATCGTCGCCTTCGACTGGGAGGTCCGCTCCTATTCGGCTTCGACGCCAGAGGCACAAGACATGGTGACCGGCAATATCCGTGACTCCGGCCAGGCCTTCCTCGGCATTGGTGCGGCCCTTGCCCATGCCGATATCGGCACCGGCCATGACGAGATCGACGCGGTAACGCTGACCTGGCTGCCGCAACTGATGGCCGGCGTGCTCGCCCCAAACGGCATCGCCGTCAGCGGCCTGCCGCTGGAGCATGCCGAACTGGTGGCCCTGCCGCTGCCGGAGGGGATCAAGGACGGGCGGTATTTTCTGTATCGGAGGACATGAGCAGGCGGATGAGCCGACTACGCGGCACGGGGAGGCGTGCGAAGCACCACATTGTATGAGCGAATCCCCCGGCACGTCGCGAACCAAGCCCATCTCGTGGCCATCGAAGTTAAAAGCCTCCCCGCCCAAGCGTCGCTTTTGAACGCCCGACGCGGTGGAACTGCCTCATTGCAATTTATGCGTTTGAATTGTAGCTGTTTTTTGGTCGGCTACGGGTCCGAGCCGATAGGTGAGGATCACCAAGGTCGTAGCTGGCAGAGATGGAGCATTTAAAGTGGGGTTTACTGAAGCTGCCGGCACGGTTCTGGTGCAGAAATATGCAACTTTCTCCGGCAGGGCCTCCCGCTCGGAATATTGGTGGTATGTTTTATTCTATATTTTAGTGCTGATTGCGATGGGCGTCTTGTGCAATGTGGTCGCCGGCTTTTCCGACTTCCGGGACGGAGTTCCCCCACCACTCGCCCTCCTCTTCTTCCTCTGCGGATTGATTTGGCTCGCAATGTTTTTGCCAGCGATAGCAGTTCAAGTTCGCCGCTTCCATGATCGCAACATTTCCGGTTGGTGGTATCTCGCGCTGTGCATTGCCAATTTCGTTCCCTACATCGGTCTCATTGCAGTTATTGCGATCCTGGTGATCAGCGTGCTTCCGGGCACCGAAGGTCCGAACAAATTCGGGCCCGATCCACTGCGTCCTCAAGCGCGCGCGGAGGTCTTTGCCTAAAAGCATGGCATCGGCAACTTAGGCCTGTTGGTGGCTCCGTTCCTACGGTTAGTTTCCATATGAGCCAGCGTCTGTTTTAAGCAACCGACTCATTGCAATTTCTGCGTTTGAATTGTAGCTGTTTTATCCGAAAAACCACTATTAAGCAGGACGTTGATAAGACTGTGGGCGCCTCGCTTGCAGCAAGCACAAATGAGAGCGTTTCAAATGGGGTTTACTGAAGCTGTTCGGACTGTTCTGAAGCAGAAATACGCAACCTTTTCGGGCAGGGCCTCCCGGTCGGAATATTGGTGGTTCATGTTGTTTTATTTTCTGGCGCTGGTCGCACTAGGGTTTCTGGCCGGTGTGCTCGCCTTCGCTACCAGTGGGGGCGGAGCTGCGTCACCGGTTAGCTACGCTGTGGTCATCTGCGGATTGGCCATCCTCGCAGTTTTTTTGCCGCTGATATCTCTGACCGTTCGCCGCTTCCATGACCGCAATATTTCCGGTTGGTGGTACCTTGCGCTGTTTGTCCTAGGTTTTGTTCCTTATGTCGGTATCGTGGTGGGCCTTGCGATCCTTGTCATTTCCGTGCTTCCGGGCACCGAAGGTCCGAACAAGTTCGGTCCGGATCCGCTGCGTCCCGAAGCGCGCGCAGAGGTCTTTGCCTAGAGCATGACCATCCGCCACGCCGGCCTGCTGGTGGCTTTGTTCCTGGTCACCTCAGCTCCCTTTCCGCCTGCGCAAGCGCAGGACAGCAGTCAGCAGGTCGAGGACGGTGATCTTCAAAGGAGCGCCGCCGGGGCCGAATATGCCTCGCAGTGCCAGCAGAACGGCTTGCGCTGTACGCTTGTCTACGGCGACGCCTCCGCAAAACCTGCACCGGCATCGAACACGACAACATCGTCACCGCAACGCAAGCCGTTGTTTGTCCCGCGGGAGCCGGTGCTCAGCGGGCCTCTGGCGGTTATCGTCGTGCTTGTTGGTCTCATCGTGGTCATCGGCTTGTGGATTCGATTCGGAAATGGCGGTGTCTTGCTCTCCTCTGCTCCTCGCGACATGAAGCGGCAGGGAGAGGCGCCGGAAAGCTGGCGCACATCAGCCGCGGAGGCTGAGGAAAAGGCGAGCGATTTCCTGCAGCGCATTGCGGCTATGGCGGATCGGCGGCAGGCGCTAGTCCTGCTGCTCAGGCATTGTCTGCTGCACGCGGCCGATATTACCGGAACACGGCTTTTCCGCGCCGATACGGAACGCGCTGTTTTCGCGCGCCTGCCGAAAACTATGCCCGACCGCGAGAGGCTTGCAAATTTCCTGACTGCGGTGGAACTCGTGCATTACGGCGGCCGTAACGTTGCGGAAAACCATTTCGGCACCCTTCTCGCGACGGCGCGCGACCTGTTGTCGATCGGCAGATTGACCCATGCGTAAGTCGGCGCCCGTTTTAATTCTGGTTCTGGTGCTAGGCCTCGCGGCGCTGGCACTCTTCTGGCTGCCGCGGGACGACGATTACGACTATTCGCCTCTCGGTAGCAAAGGCTTGCAGGTGTGGCTGGAAGCGAAGGGTATCGCTATTGTCCGCTCCAATGCGCATGTCACCAAAGCACGCTCGCAAATCTCATTGCGCATTCTTTCCCTGCCGCTCTCGAAGGATGAGGCCGGCGCGCCCAGGGATAAGGCCGCCGCCCCTGGGGCAGACGAGCAAACGGGCGAAGCGGGTCTGGAAAGCTGGTCCTATGAGGCAATCAACCATGAGCTGCCGACGCTGATAACAATGCCGAAATGGCGCGGCAGCGTGTTGAAGGATGGTGTTGCGAGGCAATCGGATCTGGTTGCTCTCGCCGACATCCACGAAGAACTCGACAAGATCGATCCTTTGGACTTTCGGCTCGATCGATATGGGCCGGATTTTGAACAGGCGCAACCAAGCCTGGAGCCGGGTCAGCCGGTCAAGATCGCCTTGTATGAGGCACAGACCTTCGACCGGGAGAGCCTGCCGCGCCGCTGCCACGAGCTCGCGGGCATGCCGTCGGGTGCGCTGATCGTCCAGTGCGAGGACAACCCTTTCGTCTATCTATTGTCGGACCCCGATTTGCTGAACAACCATGGACTGGCCCTGGCCGATAACGCCGCCTTTGCCGTGTCGCTGATTCAGCATCTGCGCGGCGCCGGCGAGACGCGGCCGGTCTATCTGGATACGGCCGGCCAGCCTCTGGATAGCGAAAAACCGGTGGATGAGGGCAAGTCCTATGAGCGCTCGGGCTCCGATCTCCAGCGGTTTTTTGCCTATCCGCTCTCCATCATCTGGGGGATGCTGCTCGTCGTCGCAGCGATCTGCTTCTGGCGGGGCGCCTGTCGCTTCGGGCCGCCTTTGCGTGAGGCATCCGCAAACATCGAGCTGTCGAAGACCGCCGCGATCGAGGCCACGGCGCGGCTTTTGCGCCTGTCCGGCAATGACGGCCGGATGGCCGGCCAGTTTGTGCTGCATCTGCTTGCCGACAAGGCGCAGCTGCTCTTCGGTTCCGGAGCCGGCAATCAGGCAGGTATAGCGCGGCTGTTTCAACGCCTGGCGCGTCGCGACAAAGCAGGGGCGCAGGCCTTGCATGCCGCAGCCGAGGCCCTGATCGAACGCGGACATGTGATGACGCGGGCGGACCTGCACCGCCATCTCGAGATATTCAGAAAATTGCTAGGGAGCATTGAGCTTGGATCTAGGTGAATTTCGCAATCTTATCGCCACGGTTCGCGGCGAAATCGGCAAAGTGGTGCAGGGGCAGGATGCGATCATCGATCTCGTCCTGATCTCGATCTTTGCCGGGGGACACTGCCTCGTCGAAGGCCCGCCCGGTACGGCCAAAACCCTGCTTGCCCGCTCGGTTTCTGCCGCTATGGCACTAGTCTATCGTCGCATCCAGTTCACGCCCGACCTGATGCCCGGTGATGTCCTGGGTGTTAATCTCTTCAACTTCCAGACCAATCAGTTCCACCTGACCAAGGGTCCGGTCTTTACCGATATCCTTCTCGCCGACGAGATCAATCGCGCTCCGCCGAAGACGCAATCCGCGCTCCTCCAGGCGATGAACGAGCGGATGGTCACGCTCGACGGAACCGATTATTCCCTGGGACCGGATTTCTTCGTGCTTGCCACCCAGAACCCGATCGAGCAGCAGGGCACCTATCCGCTGCCCGAAGCCCAGCTCGACCGCTTCCTGTTCAAGCTCGTCGTCGATTTTCCCGACCGTGATACCGAAATTGCCATCCTCTCCAAACACGCCAAGCAGGCACTGCAATCGGATATGCGCAATGCCGGCATCCGCCCGCTCGTGACCAGTGCAATGCTCGCCGAGGGGCGCGCGCTGATCGATGCGATCCATCTGGACAGCACGATCCTGACCTATGTCGTCGACCTGGTGCGCGCCACCCGCTCCGATGCCGATATTCTCTACGGCGCATCGACGCGCGCCGCCGACGCTCTGGCCTCGGCCGTGCGCGTGCGTGCGGCATTCGAGGGCCGGGACTACGGTTTGCCGGATGATGTTCAGGCATTGCTGGTGCCGGCGCTTCGCCACCGCATCATTCTTTCGCCTTCGGCGGAAATCGACGGCCGCACGCCGGACGAGGTGCTCCGCAACATCATGAACCGCGTGGATGCGCCCCGTTAAATGCGGCCATCCCGGTATCTGATCGCACTTGTTCTGATTTTGGCGGCGGTGACGGTTTTCGTCAGCGTGTGGTGGCACGATACGGGCTACCTGTTGCTCGGCCTGTGGGTCGCGCTTGCGGCGTTGACGGCAGGCGATCTGGTCATGTCGGCCTTGTCGGGCCGGATGACGGTGGAATTCGATCTGCCGCCGCAAGGTTTTGTCGGCCACACCGCCGCGTTCACAGCCACCATCCGGCCGCGGAAGAGCGCAGTGCCTGGCAACATCGAGATCCGGCTCGATCGCGCTCCCGAGCTTGTCGTCGGCGAAAGCAGATTGGTGAGTGCCATGTCAGTCTCTGGAGAGAAATCTGCCGGGGCCTCTTTGGATCTTCACCTGACACGACGGGGACGATACGCCGTCCATGACCTGTGGCTGAAGTGGCCGTCGCGGCTGAAGCTGCTCGAGATGATCGCGCGCATGCCGGTGGGAAAAGAGATCGCCGTCCTGCCCGACATATCGCCGGTGCTGTCAGGGGCGATAAGGACGCAGATCCTGCCGCTGGAAGCCGGTCAGAAAGATCTGCGGCTGCGTGGCGAAGGATCGGAGTTCCATCAGCTGCGTGAATTTGTAAGCGGCATGGATCCGCGCAGCATCGATTGGAAGCGGTCCGCCCGGATGCGCAATCTCGTGGTGCGCGAGATGCGGGCCGAACGAAACCACCAGATCATCTTGTGCATCGATTCGGGACGGCTCATGGCCGAACAGCTCGGCGGCTTCACCAAGCTCGATCGGGCCATCAACGCGGCATTGGCAATGTGCTGGGCCGGTGGCCTTGCCGGCGATCTCGTCGGTTTCTACAGTTTCGACAGCCGCCCGCGCCTGTTCGTGCCGGCTTTGCCTGGAAGAGCAGCCTTTCCGCGGCTGCAGACGATGTGCGCGGAGCTGCGTTATGAAACCCAGGAGAGCAACCATACGCTGGGACTGACGCATCTGTCGGGGCGCCTGAAACGACGTTCGCTGATCGTGATATTCTCCGATTTCGTCGACAGCATCACGGCGGAGCTGATGATCGAGAACATTCACGTGCTCGCCCGGCATCATTTCATTGTCTACGTCGCATTGCGTGATCCGATGCTGGCAAAGCTGGTGGAACCCGAGGAGATGACGTTGGACGCTATCGCCCGCTCCGTCGCAGCGCGACAGATCCTTCAGGAGAGGCGTACGGTGATGGAAAAGCTGGCGCGTCTCGGCGTACTCTGCCTCGACAGCACACCGGAGGCACTGACCTCGGATCTCATTGCGCGTTACATCGAAATAAAATCCCGTGAGATGATATGATGGATATTGGTATCGGCGACAGGAGAGACATGGGCGCGACGGTGAACGTCGGCGCCATCCAGACCGATATGCTTCGCTCGGCACGCTTCCGGGTGGAGCGCGAAACGCACTGGCGTCAGCTGGATGACCTCGTGACGCGGGCCGAGAAAGGTGGCGCAGCCGCCCTCGGCTATGATGAGGTCCGCAATCTCACCGCCGGCTACAGGCAGGCGATGAACTCGCTGAGCGTGGCCCGCGATATTTCCCTCGATCGTGCGCTGATCGCCTATCTGGAGAGCCTCTGCGCCCGGGCCTATCTGGTGGTCTATGCGCCGCAGGAAAGCCTCGGCGGCCTGTTCACCCGCCCGCTGGTGCAGGGCATTCCGCAGGCGGTGCGCCGATCGGCTTTGCCCTTGTTCATCGGGTTCCTGGCGCTCGTTCTGGGGGCGCTTGCGGGTTACAAGCTCTGCACCAGCGACCCGAGCTGGTTCTATACTTTGGTGCCGCCGGGGCTGGCCGACCAGCGCACCCCGGATGCATCGGCAGATTATCTCCGCTCGACGATCTATGGCGGTGAAGGGCATGACAGCGACAGGCTCTCCACCTTTTCCGCATTTCTCTTTTCCCACAACACCACTATCGTCGTGCTGATTTTCACGCTCGGCATTTTCGTGTCGGTGCCGAGCTTCATCCTGACCTTTTACAATGGCCTGATCCTGGGCGCGTTCTTCGCGATGTTTGCTCGCAAGGGCTTGGGTTACGACGTTTTCGGCTGGCTCTCGATCCACGGCGTGACCGAGCTTGCGGCAATCGCCATTGCTTGCGCGGGGGGAGCAAGGCTCGGACTTGCCGTTCTTCTGCCGGGGGCACGAACCCGCCGGGAGGCGTTGCGCCACCAGGGACGTGACGCCGTCAAGCTCGCGATCCTGGCAGCGCTGATGCTGATCGTCGCAGCCTTCATCGAAGGTTTCCTTCGCCAGCTGATACAGGATACGATCTGGCGCCTCATCATCGGCTGGGGGATGGGCCTCTTCTGGGTGGGCTGGCTGCTGTTTAGCGGCCGCGACAGCAAAGTTTCGCGTGAGCCTGTGCGATGAACCAGTCAGTTCAGGACGGCAAACGCGTCGAACAGTTCATCCCGCCCGAGGGTGTTCCGATCACTTTCGCGATCGGCTCCATCGGCAGCCGCCTCGGCGCGCAAATCCTCGACATCATCTTCACCGGTATCCTTATTTTCATCTGCGCCTTCGTTATCGCCTTCACAGGAATCCTGCCTTCGAACGTCGAGATGATGCTGATCATCTTGCTGGGTTTTTTGGTGCGGACCCCCTATTACATTTTATCGGAGCTGATCTGGAACGGACGCACACTCGGGAAAAAGATAACCGGCATCCGCGTCATCAACGCCAACGGACGGCGGCTAACGCCCCATCAGGTGACCGCGCGCAACCTGATGAAAGAGGTGGAGATCTTCGCTCCCATGACTCTTTTAGCATCGGTTGTCACGCAGTCGGGATTGGAAAACGCTTTGACGTGCGCCTGGCTTCTGGTGGTGGTGATCGTTCCGCTCGCCAACCGGCGCCGGCAACGGCTCGGCGACATCATCGCCGGCACGCTGGTGGTCGACAATCCGCGCTCGGTGCTGCTCTCCGACCTGGCTTTGTCTGCGCCTGCCGCCGCAACGCAGCCGGCCTTCGAATTCCTGCCCGAGCACCTCGATGTCTACGGAAAATATGAGCTGCAGACGCTGGAAGACGTGCTTCGTGACACGACAAATAATGCCCAGAGCCAAGAGATCGTCCAGATCGTGCGCACCATTGCCCGAAGGATCCGCTATCCCGATACCGTCAAGCCCGGCCAGGAACTGCTCTTCCTCAACGAATTCTACCGCGCCCAGCGCGAGCATCTGGAGAGCTTGAAGCTATTCGGAACGCTGCGGGAGAATAAGTATCACGAGCATACGCGGACAGAGGCGAAGAAACTTGTTTAAGGGGTGAATGCGCAGGCAGGCCGGAATATTGAGCGTCGTCATCTCGTAACCGGCAGGGCGCATGCCGCGCCCGATTGAATGCCAGTATTCCGCGGCTGTCACGGCCTTCTGTCGATCGAACACTGAAAGAATTGTGGTTTCGAGCTGCAGCCAATTGACTTTGGGAATTCGCAGGTTTGTGCTGCGCCGCAGAGTATAACTTAGGGATATTGCAATGAAACTACGCATTTTAGGCGCAATGGCGCTTATTCTTTCTGCTGCAGCTCATGTTCAAGCCGACGATCGCACAGCCGCGGCCATGTTCTTTCGTGATGTGACGAAATCGACATGCGGCTTCAAGATGACGCCAGAATCGGCAATCAAAGCTGCAACCGCTCTTGGAATGTCGGATCTTATTAGCGATCCAGGGCTTTTGGCGGTTTCTGCCGTTTGTGAAGAGGTAAAAAAGGGAAACAAAGGCAAAACCATTGAGATCCGGGTTCCCGACAACCGGAAAGTGATGCGGAAAGTCATCCTTGAAAGAGCCAAGTGGTGGCAGGAATGATGTCACCGTCAGCAGTTCTTCCGCGTGGGAAGCTCTGCGAAAATATCGTGAGCATTCGCGGACAGAGGCAAGGAAGCATTGTTTGATGCGAATTTCGCTGACACTCTTCCAGCTTCGCGGGGTCTCGCCACCTGCCAACTCATCCACGAGATCGGAATACGACGACCTGGGAGCGGTGGTTCGCAATGATAGAGAGGAACTGGATCGCCGAGGAGATGCGGGACTTCACCGCCGCCAGTTTTTCAGATTGACCGCCGTCAGCAATGCCATTCGTGCGGTAGGCGCGCGCCAAGCTAGCCGGTGGGGTTGATCGGGTATATAATTCCCGGTCACCGTATTGGCGGAGGGAGAGCCGGATGCGTGAGCTGATCGGAAGCGTGCTCCTCTATTTGGGTGCTCTTACAGCCGCTGAAGGTGGACCGCTTCACGAGGCGGTCAAAAGCGGCGACCTGACTGCCATCGCGGCAGCCCTTGATGCAGGCGCCGACATTGAGGAGCAGGACAAGGGAGCCACGCCTCTCTTCCTGGCAATTCGTAGCGGCCATTCTGAAGCAGTCGAATTGCTGATTGAGCGCGGGGCCGGTGTGAACAACCAGTCGGCGATGGGTCTGCCGCTTACCGGCGCTGTTCTGACTAACTCCGTCGACCTTATCCGCCTATTATTGGCGCATGGTGCTGATCCGAATGCCGCAGCCAGGGGCGAGCGCATGCTGCACTTCGCGGTCGCGAACGGCTGTCTCGATTGTGTCAAGGTGCTCGTGGAAGCCGGCGCAGACGTTAACGCCGTCTGGACCCGGGGTGACCCCGCCCGTCTTCCGGGCATTATCACCCCCTATCACCTTGCAAAGCATGACAATCATGCCGACATCGCCGCGTACCTGCTGGCGCATGGCGTCATCATTTCAAAACCCGAGCCGATTTCCGCGAAACTGGCCACGGGTGATCCGGCAAAGGGCAAGGCGTTCTTTGCCCCCAACTGCTCCTCCTGTCACGTCACCCGGGCGCAGGATATCCCCACCAGGGCGCCGAACTTGTGGAATGTCGTCGGACGCGACAAAGCCTCGACGAAGTTTGGCGGCTACTCCCAGACCCTGTCGGCCTGGGAGGGGTCCTGGACCTACGAAGACCTCAACATTTTTCTCGCTGGCCCTACTCTCACAACGCCAGGCGTCAATATGGACGTTCGCGGCGCGCCAGATGAAGCTGATCGGCTTGATGTGATCGCCTATCTCAGAACCCTCGCCGACACGCCGGTGCCTCTGCCCTGATGCACAAGCCCACGATCCGCAAGCATGCGGCGGCGTCTCTGCGGTGCCAGATGCCGCGAAGCGAACAAGGCCACTCTTCCGCCTCGGCGGCGCGGTCGAGAGCCTCCGCGGGCTTTGCCTCGTTCCGGTCGGAGCGGCTTGCATGGAGGCGACCGCAGCATCGCACAATGCAGCGGGATGGTTACCACCTTGCGCTTCGCGCGGGGCTTCCGTCGTCATTTCCCTCGTGGTGTCGAAACTCGTGTAGCCAGGATCGAATAATTGCAAATTGCGGCGTAGCTCGTCGATACGAGCAGCGGAAACGCGATGGTCTTTAGAATTTCCGGTGTGCCGGTCGCCGCATGGATCGCCGCGAGAATGCTGGCTGAGCCGAGACAAGCAGTGAACGGCGGCGGCGCCCAAAATCGTACAGATCCGCCGCCAAAGCGCGTGGAAAGCCAGTCGATCACGGTTTTCAGAAAAAGCGTCAGGCAGGAAGATATCATATCCTGCACCAAGCCGGCATAGAGCGGCGATGGCTGGCATACGCGCGATTGGCGAAAACCGCCGAGGAACCCATGACCATAAAGGCGACGAGAACATGTACAGCGCCGCTGCTGAAAATCGACATCACAGCGAGCACCGGTAGCGCGCAAGCTCAGCACTTGCCGACAAGCCGAGGGAGTGCGGCCCGTCAATCAAACCACCATGACACTTGAGAGGTTGCTCTGTCACTAGCTCCGCAGTCTCGCGCGCTGGCCGTGCTTGAGGCCCGCTCAAGGAGTTCGTAAGTTGTGGATTTCGCGGCAGACGGCCCTCTTCCCGATCGACAAACGCAACGCAGGTGGTTTGAACTCAGACCCACCAATATGTCGCAGAGCGCTTGGACCGGGGAGGCGTCGGACAAGCGGACGTTGAGACGACGCCTTTTCGGGCGTGGATAGACGACTGGCAGGCGATTGCCGCTGACGGAATCGGCTCGAATGCTATTGGCAAACTTTCGCTATCGGCGGACGGGCCGGATTTCAGCTACGACTTGCACCTCAAGGCCGACGGTCCGCTGGTGCTGCAGGGCGACAAAGGCTTTTCCGTAAAGTCGGCTGCCGGGCAGGCGAGCTACTACTACTCGCAGCCTTTCTATGAGGTCTCAGGCGTTATCACGATCTCCGGGGCGCCGGTTGACGTCACCGGTAAGGCTTGGCTGGATCGAGAGTGGTCGTCGCAGCCGCTTGCATCCAATCAGACAGGCTGGGAGTGGTTCTCACCGCATATGGATTCCGGCGATAAGCTGATGGCCTTTCGCCTGCGTGATAGCAAGGATGGGTTCATCTCCGCGAACTGGATATCCGCGAATGGGCAAACGACACCTCTGTCGAAAGGCGAGGTCCAATTGGAGCCAATACGAGAGGCAATGGTCAATGGGCACCAGATGCCGGTAGAGTGGCGTATACGCGTGCCGGCTAAGTCGCTCGATATCAAAACCAAGCCATTGAACGACCAGTCCTGGATGGCGACTTCAACGCCATATTGGGAGGGGCCGATACACATCGAGGGCACTACGTCAGGTGTCGGATATCTCGAAATGACCGGGTACTGAGCGCCCTACTCCTCACACTTGAGGTTTTGCCGCTTAGCATTCTCGTCAGCCGGGCGAGGACATGGATAAGCGCCGGCCTCTACGTCAGAAGTTATCTAGTCGGCAGAAACAGCACGTTATACTGATCGAATTCGCCCGGCAGATCCCGCACCTTCATCTCCTCTTCGCGGTCCTCGAAGAGGACGAGGCAGTCCTCGTAGTAGCCGGCGAGCATCGAGATGAAGGCTTTCGTTTCCTCAGGTCCATAGAACAGCGGCGTGAATTCCATATAAAGCGGCACGCGGCGGGTAAGCAGGGACTGCATCGACCGGCAGGCGACCGGCTCGTAACCTTCGATATCCATCCAGACGAGGCCGATTTCGGCTGGGTCGATCGACAGGCCGGCCAGGATCTCGGGAACCGGTTTAACCGGCACGCTGATCTTCCTGTCGGTCGGGCTTTGGCGAATGGCGCTGCTCTTGCCGTGATTGTTGCGGTTGAGGAAAAAGTCGATCTCGCCTTCGCTCTCGCCGGCAGCGCAATTGACGAGGCGGACCTTCTCTTCCAACCCGTTCTGGCGGATGTTGAGGGCAAGCAGCGGAAAATTGCGCGGGTCGGGCTCGATGCTGACGATATGGACGTAGGTGCCGCTCAAGGCGAAATAGACGGTCTGCGTACCGATATTGCCGCCGATCTCGAGCAGCGTTGCATCCTTCCGCAAGAGGCCGCGCTCGCGCAGAATGACGATCAGCCGGTCGACGGCGTCGCGCTCAAAATGGCCCTTCCGGAAAACCTTGCGGCCGATATAGTCCGACGGCGAGAAGGTCATCAGATGATCGCCGGCATCGACCGTCATCGAGACGACGCGCGGGCCGATAGTCTCAATCAGCAGGCGGCGGCCGAAGCGGGTGTCGAAGAGGCGCGAGGCCGCGGCATTGCGCGCCTTGCGCAGCCGGCGGCTCCAATATTTGGCGGTCAGCCACGGTTTGCCGGGCATCAGTCTTTTCCTTCGAGCGGTTTTGCCGCTCTCTCTCGCGGAATGACATAGACTTTCAAGGGCAAGGCGCGGCCGCGTATGCTGATGTCACGGCTTTCGATGCCGGAAAGATCGGCGCCGGAGAGTTTCGCCACCGGCTCGGAGATGACGATCGCTGCTTCGAACTCCTTGGCGGCACTCTCCAGCCGGCTCGCGACGTTGACGGTATCGCCGATCGCCGTCATGCTGCGCACCCGGCCGTAGCCCATCGTGCCGACGACGGCCGGACCGGTGTGGATGCCGATCGCGATGCGCAGCGGCAGCGGCAGCTCGTCGGCCAGTTCGGCGGCGAGTTTGTCGATTTCGGCGACGATCGCCGCGGCGGCGCTGAGCGCCTGGCGACAGGCTTGCTCCGGCGCGGTGTTGAGGCCGAACAGCGCCATGGCGCCATCGCCGATGAATTTGTCGAGCCGCCCGCCCGCCTGCTCCACCGCCTTGCCGATGATGGCGAAATAGCGGTTCAGCAGGAAGACGACGTCGAAGGGCAGGCGCGTTTCCGTCAGCGTGGTGAAATGGCGGATATCGACGAAGAGCACGGCGATTTCGCGCTCGCGGCCGGGGCTGGTCTCCTGGCTGTTGGCGGGAAGGGCCGCTTCGAGCGCCGGCACAAGCAGCGGCGCCACGGCGACATCGCGGTTCGGGCGAAGCTGGCAGGCAAGCCGCACATCCGGGCCGGCATTGATCCGCCTCAACGTCGTTTGCTCCATCTTGTCGGGGACGGGCAGGTTCTCGTAATCGCCGAGGATCTGCACGCGGCAGGTGGAGCACTGGCCCTTGCCGCCGCAGACGGAATAATGTGGCAGGCCGCCGAGCCGGCTTGCTTCCAGCACCGAAAAGCCGCGCGGCACACGGATCACCTCGCCGCCCGGATAATGCACGGCCACCTGGTCGAGGCGTTCCTTCAGCTTGCGCCGGGCGCGAGCGACGACGACGATCAGCAGCGAGGCCGAGAAAGCGCCGTAGAGCCCGGCGCGGATCGTCGAGACCTGACGGATAACCTCCGGGTTCGAGGCGTAACGGGTGTTGACCGTCGCCTTATAGGGGCTGTTGGCGACCGCCTGCTGGTAGGAAGGGTCGGCCAGGGTGCGGCCCATTTCGACGAAGCCGAGCAGCGAGAGTACCGGCACCAGGATCGCCAGCGCCAGCAGCAGCGGCGCGAAACTCGGGTACCAGGGGCGGTAGCGCAGCCAGAAATGCAGGCCGATACAGCCATGGATCCAGACGGCGACGAGACCGAACGCCTGGCGCAGACCATTCCCCGGAGCCCTGATCCACAGCGAACCGACGACCGTCTCATAGTCATCGATATAGCCATAGAGTTCGTGGGCGATGCGCGTGCCGATGACGTGATCGATGAGAAGCAGCGGGATCAGCAGGCCGAGTACGATCTGCGCCATTTCGCCCTTGGGCATCACCAGGCTGCGGCGCATATAGATGGCACGCAGCACCAGCGCGATATGGATCAGAACCGACGAATAGAAGATGGCGGTACCGAGAGGATTTCGCCAGATCGCCATGAACAGGCGGGCGGCTTTATCGGCGGCGGAGACTGAAATCAGGCCGATTGCATGGTTCGACAAATGCATCAGGACGAAGATGAAAATGACGAGGCCGGAACCGAGCCTCGCCCTTCTGATCGTACGCTCCGAAAAAATCCCTGTGGCCGAGACCGTCGTCATTCATTCCCGTTCTTGTCGATGCAACCGCAGGCCCATAGAAATTGAGAAAGAGGCGGAATTGCTTCCATCGCCATCACATTCCATATGCTTATGCGCAAGTTTTAGAGAAATGGACAATAGCCGAGTTTCGCCCGCGGCCATGCCGGTTGGAAACACTGTGTCTTTACGTGAGGGTTGTGCATGCGGGTGGCTTTTTACGCGCCGATGAAATCGCCGAACCATCCGGTGCCGTCAGGCGACCGGCTGATGGCGCGGCTGCTGATCCGGGCGCTGGAGCTTGCCGGGCATCAGGTCGAGATCATTTCGGAATTTCGCACCTATGCCGCGACACCGGAAGCGGCAGCGGCGCTCGAACCGGCGATCGGTGCCGAACTGCAGCGGCTGCGGGAAAAATGGGCATCAGTGCCGCGACCTGATCTCTGGTTCTGCTACCATCCCTATTACAAATCGCCCGACCCGTTCGGGCCGGTGATCTCTGCCGAATTCACCATCCCCTACGTCACCGCCGAAGCCTCCTATGCGGCCAAACGCGACAGCACCGGCTGGGCAGGCGTGCAAAAGTCAGTCGGCGAGGCGATCCTGCAGGCGGCGGTGAATATCAGCTTCACCGCGCGTGACCGGGCCGGGCTTTCGGCCGCCTTTCCGCAGGCACGGCTTGCCGGTCTCAAACCCTTCATCGACACGGCGCTGTTCGAAAAGGTCTCACCGGCGCCCGATCCGCTGCGGCTGATGACGGTGGCGATGATGCGGGCCGGCGACAAGATGGAGAGTTATGCGATGCTTGCAAAAGCGTTGCAGCTGATCGAAGACCGGCCGTGGACGCTTGCCGTCATCGGCGATGGGCCGACGCGCCACGCGGTGCAGGCGCTGTTTGCCGGTTTTCCCACCGGCCGCATCGAATGGCTGGGCGAGCGGGACGCCGCCGATATCGCCGAATTGCTTGGACGCGGCGGCATCTATGTCTGGCCCGGTTGCGGCGAGGCCTATGGCCTTGCCTATCTGGAAGCCCAGGCCGCCGGCCTGCCGGTCGTGGCGCAGGAAACGGCGGGGGTGCCCGCGGTGGTCGAGGCCGGCGTGACCGGCCTGTTCGGGAGGGATGGCGACCTCGCCGCCTATGCCGCGGCCGTGGCTGCGCTGCTTGACGACGGGGAGAGGCGCGAGGCCATGGCGAAGGCGGCGCGGCGCTTCGTGCTCGGGCAACGCTCGCTGGCGACGGCGGCGGAGATATTGGACGAAATTTTGCAGGACAATGCTGCAGCAGGAGTAAGGCGATGACCGACAAGACGATCTGGGAGCCGCTGCGCCGCGAGCTCGACCGCTGGCAGGCCGCCGGCCGGGTGGCCCGCTTCTGGCTGCGGGATGACGATGCCATCGAGCCGACGCCGGCGCTGGAGACGCTGCTGGCGCTGACCGATGAAAACAAGATCCCGCTGACGCTTGCCGTCATTCCCGGCCTGACCGGCGAGGCATTGGCCGTGCGGCTGGCCGAGGAAGCAGGCGTTAGCGTCGCGGTGCATGGCTGGTCGCATACAAATCATGCGAGGCCGGAGGGCAAGAAGCAGGAACTCGGCGGCGATCGGCCGGCAGCGGTCATGCTCGGCGAATTGGGCGAAGGGCTGCGGTTGCTGCAGCAGCTCTACCCCACCCGTTTCCTGCCGGTGCTAGTGCCGCCGTGGAACCGGATCGATGCGGGGCTCATCCCGGCGCTGCCCGGGCTCGGATTTGCAGCCCTTTCGGTCTACGGGCGGGCAAAGCAGGACGGCCCGGTGCCGCTTCTCAACACCCATGTCGACATCATCGATTGGCACGGCACGCGCGGCGGACGCAACGAGGCGGAATTGGTGGCCGAGCTGGTGGCCGAGCTTGACGCCCGGTTTGCCGGCAGCGACGAGCCGATCGGCGTGCTCAGCCACCATCTGGTGCATGATGCGGCGGCATGGAATTTCCTGTCGGCCTTGTTTGCAGCGACAGGCCGGCATCCTGCCGCCCACTGCTCGGCGGCACCGGCACTTCTCAAGCCGTGAGACTTGCCGATCAGGTGGCCAATCAGCTGGGATGAACACGCCCAGGAAAATCGCGCATCAGCGCGACGACCTCGTCGAGATGCGTCCGTGCGGCGGCAGCAAGACCGAAACATGGTGCCTCCCGGCTTCGCGACAAAAAGTCTCGACGCTTTCGACGGACGAGGCTGGCCATCGGAAGGTCTCCGATGTCCGCGATCACCTTCGGTCTTCCTCAAACTGCTCGGCACCTTCGACCGGCCGCAGCCACGGTTCCCGGCGCTTGATCCAGAGTTCGTAGCCCGGCACCAGCGGCGTCGGGGCCTCGGACAGGATGCCGAGCTTGATTTCCGCCTCTTGCGCATCGACGGAAAACAGCCGCGAACCACAGCCGGTGCAGAAATGTCGGCCTTGGAATTCGCCGGCTTCCCCCGAGTGCTCAAACTGGCCGGCGGGCCAGATCCCATAGAAGGTGAAGGCTGAACCGCTCTCCTTTCTGCAGTCCATGCAATGACAGATGCCAACGCGAATGGGTTCGCCGCGAACAGAGATGTGCACCTGCCCGCAAAGGGAAAGGTTGGTCATAGGGGATACCCGCTTCATCGATCTCGCGCCGCCGAGGAAACGGTCCGGCCCAGCATCTGTTCCGTTAGCGCGCTGCAGACGGCGAAAGCAGTCTGAAGCTGGCTAAATCACCACGATCTGATTGTCGCGGGCGGCGAAGGATTCGGGGAAGGCGGCCTGCGCCTGCGTTTCCATCTGTGCCAGCTGTTCGTCGGTGCGGGAGGGGGCGTGGTGGAACAGGGCGAAGCGTTTGGCGCCGGCTATCTTTGCAAGCTCGGTGCCGTGCTCCCAGGTCGAATGGCCGAAACCCTTGAAACGCTGCATCTCGTCTTCATTGTAGGTGCAGTCGTAGACGACGAGATCGGCACCCTTCATCATCTCCAGCGAGACCGGGTCGTAAGCGCCTGGAATATGCTCGATATCGTAGATCAGTGCGACCGAACGGCCCTGCCATTCGATGCGGTAGCCGATGGCGCCGCCCGGATGGTTGAGCATGAAGGTCTTGATCTCGATGCCCTCATGGGGGGCGAGAACCTGGCCGGGATGGAAATCGCGGAAGTTCATCGTCGCCTGGCAGATGTCGGTCTTGACCGGAAACCAGGGCGGGCTGATGAACTGCTCGACCATCTCACGCGTGCTCATCTTGCCGTCGAGATGGCCGGACCAGATGTTGACGTTGATCGAGGGATAATAGATCGCCTTGAAGAACGGCAGGCCGATGATGTGGTCGTAGTGGCAATGGCTGAAAAACAGGTCGACGTCGCTGACGCCATCGGCGAGCAAGGACAGGCCCGCCTCGCGCAGGCCGGAGCCGGCGTCGAAGATCATCCGATGTTTTCCGCAGCGAATTTCGATGCAGGAGGTGTTACCGCCGTAGCGGTCGAACTCGGGGCCCGATACCGGAATACTGCCGCGGACGCCCCAAAATTTTACCTGAAACAGTTCTGTCGTCATCGTTCTTCAAACCGGCCTTCCCGCATCGCCATCGTAATCATAGTTTATCCGGATGCGAAGCAGTAGAATTCCACGGGTTTGCCTGTGCCCCTCTCATTCTCCTAACCGCTAGCGGAAGAAGGAGTAGATTTTCCTAAGCAATCGGCTTTCGCCCCGGAAAGCAAGCCAGTATGGTTGGTTTTCGGTAAACGCGCTGCTGGGGTGGGGACATTTTCCCGTAAGTCATGCCTATTAGATGGTTGCGCGCGATTGAAAAAACAATTGCTGTCACCTCGCGCCAGAATTCAGCCTGCAGGCATCACGAATTCCACGCCCGAGAAATCGAGCACCCCGCGCGCAGGAAGCTGTTTTTGCCGGTCGCCCCGCGCTCATCGCCCGGTTGAGCGGGCACGACGGAATGAATTGGAGAACTGAGCATTGGCGCAACCCAACCCCGCTAAGGTCCGCTTTCAATTTGTAACGCAACGCCCGAGGGATGATGGATGCGGCGTTTTTGTCTTGCAGATGCTCACCGGCAGACCCTACGGCCAGCTTGCTACCATGATCGATTGGGGAGCACAGACCAATCATTACACCACGTGGAAAGAACTAAGCTCCGTCCTGAGCGAGTTGCGGTGGCATATTGGCGACATACGCAAGGTGGAGAGCTGGGGTGACGTCATGGGGGTGGCGGTCGTCCATGTCGAAGGAGACCACTTTATCCTGTATGACGCTGATAACGGCATTTTCTATGACCCAGGCCAGGGGGAAGGTCCCGATCTCGATACCCAGCTTGTTCCCCTGAGCTATCTTCGTGTGCATTTGCCTGAAAGTGCATAAACCGCCGACGCTGTTGGATCATCGAGCGCGTTGATTTCTACCGCCGCCATTCCTGAGGCTGGACACGACAGGCATCCGCCGAGGTCGGAGTGACTCGCATCTAATAGCGCGCGCAAGCCTGAGCAAACTCAGGGGTATGTGGATCCGCGCATACTCAGTGTCCGCGGAAACCTCCATCATATGAGAAAATTGTGTTCGGTATTCCGCCAATGCTTCCTTGCTTGGCATTGACGAAAAGCGATATATCCGATGATATAAGAAATATAAGAGACTCGTGATGCTCCAGCCTGTTGTAAACGAGACGATCGCCGAGAGCAGTTACCGGCGCATTCGGGCCGACATCATTTTCGGGCGGCTGGCGCCCGGACAAAAACTGAAGCTGGAAAGCCTGAAGGAGGCCTACGAGACCAGCATCAGTACACTCCGAGAGGTGCTGAACCGGCTCTCCTCCGAGGGGCTTGTCGTTGCCGAGGGGCAAAAGGGTTTCGAGGTTTCTCCGGTATCGGTTTCCGACCTCAAGGAGACGGCGGCGCTCAGGCTTCTCTTGGAAACCCATGCGCTGGAGCAGTCGTTCATGCATGGCGACGTGGAGTGGGAGGCGCCGCTGGTGTCGGCCCACTACAAATTGGCGCGGATGGAACAGGTAATGGCATCCGGCGACACCAGCCGGGCCGAGGACTGGAAGCGCTACGATTGGGAGTTCCACCAGGCCCTAATAGCTGCCTGCGGATCGAAACTGCTGATGGAGACCCATTCGGTGATCTTCGACCGATATCTGCGCTACCAGATGGTCGCCTTGTCCTATCGCGGCGATGTCGCAGCCAACGAACACCAGCAGCTGCTGGATGCGGCCCTGCGACGGGATGCGGAGACGGCCAAGCGGGTGCTTGTGCTGCATATCCAGGGCGGGGTCGAACACGCGCTGGCCAAAGGGACGCTGAAATAGCAGCGATACCGATATGGCTTCGCTTCAGGTCCACCCCATAGACTGCATTTCGGCGAAACCAGGAAAAGCCATGCTCAAACAAATCCACGACCCGGCTGAAACAGTCAGCGATGTCGTCTTCCGGCAGATCCGCGAGGATATCATATCAGGGATATTGCCGCCGGGGGCGAAGATCAAACTGGAGCAGGCAAAGGAGCGCTACTCCATCGGCATTTCGTCGCTGCGCGAAATTCTGAGCCGGCTGGCCACGGAGAACCTCGTCGTCGCCGAAGGGCAGCGTGGTTTTGAAGTCAGCCCGGCTTCACGGCGGGAGCTGCTGGAGCTTGCCGATCTGAGGATCGTTCTTGAAACACATGCGATTGGCCTTGCATTCGCTGCGGGAAATCTCGAATGGGAAGGGCGCATCGTCGCGGCCCATCACCGTCTGGCTGCCGCCGAACGCAAGCTTTTGGCCGGCGACGTCTCGCGCACGGTCGACTGGGTGCGATACGATTGGGAGTTCCATCAGGCGATCGTCTCGGCCTGCAATTCAGCGACGCTGATGGCGACACTGTCGTCTGTCTTCGACCGCTTCCTTCGTTACCATATGCTGGCCGAAAGCTTTCGCGGAAAGCCTGTCGTCGACGACCACCGGCTTTTGTTCGAACTGTCCATTCAACGTGACGTCGCCGGCGCCACCGAGGTGGTCAGACGGCACGTTCAAAGCGGCGTCGAGCATGTGCTGAAGAGCGGCCGCATTCTCTAATTTAATAAGCGTCTTTCGGGATTCCCTCGGGACGCATCTGTCTTTTCAGCGCGGCGATCCGAAAAATTGCGTTCGGGGCGCCATATCCGCGGTAGCCGCGGCGTTCGACGATCTCGAAAAAGAAACCCTCTCCATATGTCCCGCTGTAGAGCTGGAAATATTCGCCATGCTCGTCTCGGTCATAGAGGATGTTCTCCGCCTTCAGCCGCTCGGTCATGACAGGATCGAGCCCGAAGCGGGCTTCGACGTCGTCGTAATAATTCGGCGAAATGTGCAAGGACCTGAAGCCGCAGCCGCGAAGTTTTTCGGCGGTTGCAAAAATGTCGTCAGTTGAAAATGCCAGGTGCTGAATACCGGATCCGAACTTTTCGGCAATGAAATGTCCGGCCAGCGTGCGGCGATTTTCGGCTCCGTTCATGGTGATGCGCAGCGCGCCCGAATGGTTCTCGACGACTTGGCTGCGCACCACCCCGGCTGGATCGATGATGTCGACCATCGGGGTCTTCTGGGTCTCGAAGATCGACGTGTAGAACAGCAGCCAGGTTAGCATTTCATCATAGCCGACCGTCTGGGCAACGTGATCGACGCGACGAAGGCCGGCAGACGCCGTGTCGGTGTCGTCGGTGACCGGCCGAAAGTCGATTTCGGAAAAGCGGCCCAAGGCGCTCTTGTCGTCGATCAGATAGACAATGCCGCCGCCGACGCCCCGAATGGCCGGCAACTCCAGCTCACCCGCCGCGACGGGCTGGGCGAAGGGCTCGGCATCCAGGGCAAGGGCACGCGCATATGCCTTTGCCGCATCGTCGACGACCAAGGCAATCGCATAGGCAAAGGTGCCATGGACGGCGTAGGCAGCATTGGCAAATCCCGCTTGATCGACATTGACGAGGATCCGGATCTCGCCCTGCTCAAACAGAGAGACTTTCTTCGTGCGGTGGACGGCAGTCTGTTTGAAGCCGAGGGTGCGCAGCAAAGCCACCAGCTCGACTTCATCTTCCTCGTCCGTGGCAAACTCGATGAAGCCGACACCTTTGACGGCAGCCCGTTCCGGCATCGCCGCCCCGGCCATGCTACCGGTGCCGAGATGGCGACGCACCTGATCGCCGAGATAGATCAGCGAGCGGTGACCATCGGCAGCAATCGCCCGCGAGAAACCGCCTCGAAACTGGTCGTTGAAAATCTCCAGCGAGAAATAGCCGTCATAACCCGTGGCGGCGACGGCTTCGGTGAACGCCGTGACGGGAAGATCGCCTTCTCCAGGCATATTTCGGAAGTGGCGGCTCCAATAGAGCAGATCCATATCGATCAGCGGCGCATCGGCAAGCTGGACGATGAAGATCTTCTCTTTGGGAATCGAGCGAATGGAATTGATGTCGATCTTGCGCGACAAGGTGTGGAAACTGTCGAGGATGAGGCCGACATTCGGATGATCGGCGCGCCGGACGATTTCCCAGGCGTCGCGGTGGTCACTGATATGGCGCCCCCAGGCGAGCGCCTCGTAGCCCACCCTCAGCCCGCGCCGGGCGGCACGCTCGCCAAGTTCGCGGAAATCCTCAGCCGCCCGGTCGATGCCGCCGATGGCGGCCGGCGAGACGTTCGAGCAGACCAGCACCAGATCCGTTCCAAGCTGCTGCATCACGTCGAACTTCCGTTCGGCGCGATCGAAGGTGCGGCTGCGCAGCGGCTCCGGCATGCCCTCGAAATCCCGAAACGGCTGAAACAGCGTGATACCAAGGCCATGGTCGCGGACGAGTTTTCCGACATCGGCCGGGCTTCCGTCGAATGCCAGGAAATCGTTTTCGAAGATCTCGACGCCGTCGAAGCCGGCTCGGGCAATTGCCTCGAGCTTCTCAGGCAGTTCGCCGCTGATCGTCACAGTCGCAATCGAGGTCTTCATATCAAAACCCTTTCGGCACCCACGGCCAGCGGCGAAAACTCGCTCTCACCTATTATTGCAAATCTCGTGAAGAATTAAAATAGCTTGAGGCATGATAAAATCTCATATGATTTGGAAAAGCTCTGTTGATTTTGGTGTCCATCTCTGGCAATCATTCCTCCACAGTCAAAAGGTGAGGTGGCTGTCCGGTCGCAAGGCCGCCAAAGGAGGAGGAAACAGAATGTTCAAATCTATGCTGACGCGCCGAAACGCGATGCTAGGAGCCGCAGCCCTGGTGGCTGCCGTCACCCTGGCGCAGCCGGCCGCCGCCATCACGCCTGACGAAATCAAGGCTCGCGGTAAGATCATCGTCGGAATTCAGGGCGACAACCCGCCTTGGGGTTTTGTGACCAGCGGCGGCAAACAGGACGGTCTCGACGCCGACATCGCAACGCTGTTTGCCAAGGAACTGGGTGTTACCGTCGAGTTCGTGCCGCTCGAAGTCAACAACCGCATTCCAGCGCTGACGGCCGGGCGCGTCGACGTTCTGTTTGCAACGATGGCAATGCTGCCGGATCGCGCAAAAGCCGTGCAGTTCAGCAAGCCCTATGTGGCCAATGCCATCGTTTTGATCGGCCCCAAATCGGCAGAGATCAAGACGAATGCCGACATGGCCAAGTTCAGCGTCGGCGTCGCCAAGGGTGCAGCGCAGGACACGCAGGTGACAAAGAACGCACCTGAGGGAACGACGATCCGGCGCTATGACGGAGACGCTGCGAGCGTCCAGTCCCTGGTGTCCGGCCAGGTCGATACGCTGGGCGGCAACATCTTCTATATGGATCGCGTCGAGAAGGCCCGTCCGGGCGAATTCGAAAACAAGCTTGAATTCCAGAAGCTCTATAACGGCGCCTGCACGCGTCTCGGCGAGAAGGAAATCAATGCGGCGCTCAACACCTTCATCGACAAGATCAAAACAAACGGCGATCTCAAGGCCGTCTACGACAAGTGGATGAAGGTCCCGGTTCCGGAGTTCCCGGAAACGCTGGAAGGCATTCCGTTCGCGGCGAAATGAGCGAGCGGTAAGGCGGGAGTAGCCCGGCTTTCTGGCTGGTGACAAGGCCCGCCAACCACTCTTCCGTCATGCTCGGGCTTGTCCCGGGCATCTGCGGCGGCAGATCCTCGGCACAAGGCCGAGGATGACGTCTAGTGAGACGAAGCCCCTCACCAAACAAGGCGGGCAGCCATGCCCGTCAACGCAACCGCCATGCTTGTGGCCCGGCCCGTTTGAGGTGCGCGACATGACCAGAACCATTTTTGTGCTCAACGGACCGAACCTCAACCTGCTGGGGGAGCGCGAGCCCGCGATCTACGGCTCGACGACGCTGGCCGATATCAGGGACAGGTGCCTCGCAAAGGCTGAGAGCCTCGGCTTTGGCATCGACTTCCGCCAGACCAATTTCGAGGGCGAGCTTGTGGAAAGCGTGCATCAGGCCCGCAAAGAGGCCTGCGGCATCATCATCAATCCGGCCGGCTATACTTTCACATCGATCGCGCTTCTCGATGCGTTGAAGATGTTCGACCCGCCGAAGATCGAGCTGCACATCTCGAATGTTCATGCGCGCGAAAGCATCTACCACAATTCGCTGATCTCGCGCGTTGTCACCGCCATCATGATCGGCTTTGGCGCCCGCGGTTATGAGCTCGCCATAGAAGCAATGGCCGACATGGCGGGAGCAGCGAAAGCATGAACTACAAGCTGGATTTCACCCCGGTTATCGATGGGCTGCCAAGTCTCCTGCTCGGCTGTCTCGGCACATTCCTGCTGGCTATTTGTGGGATGCTGCTGGCGATCGTCATCGGAATTGGCGGTGTTGCCCTGCGCGATTCTCCCTTGAAGCCGGTGCGGTGGCTGGTCATCGCCTTCGTCGAACTGATACGCAACACGCCATTCCTGGTGCAGATATTCTTCATCTATTTCGCGCTTCCGCTCACCGGCATCCGGCTGGATCCGACGCCGACGGCGATTATCGCGCTCGGCATCAACGGCGGCGCTTACGCAATCGAGATCATTCGCGGCGGCGTCCAGTCGATCCCGAAGGGGCAGATGGAAGCCGGCCTGGCGCTTGGCCTGCACAAGGCGCAGGTCTTCCGGCTGATCATCCTCAAGCCGGCATTGCGGGCGATCTATCCGTCGCTCACCAGCCAGTTCGTGCTGTTGACGCTGACCACCAGTATTGCCTCGGCGATCTCGGCTTATGAGCTGACCTCCGTTTCGCAGCGGATCGAATCGGAGAGCTTCCGGAGCTTCGAGGTCTACTTCACGGTCACGCTTTTCTATTTCGTGATTTCCTGGCTGATGATGCGCTTGTTTGCGGCGTTTTCGGCCCGCTACTTCAAATATCCCGTCAAGTAGGAGGAATTCCATGGGTCACGACGAGTTCGTCTTCCTCCTGATCGGCCTGAAATGGACCGTGGTCCTGTCCGCGGTCGGCTTTGTCTGCGGCTGCATTGCCGGGCTCGGCGTCGCTCTCGCCCGCGTCTCCGGCAACCCGCTCTTGGAGCGCCTGACCGCCGGCTACATCGCCGTCTTCCAGGGAACGCCGCTTTTGATGCAGCTTTTCGTGGTCTATTACGGCCTGGCCCTGGTCGGGCTGATGCTCGATGCCTGGGTGGCGGTCGCCATCGGGCTGACGCTGCATGCCAGCGCCTATCTCGGCGAGATCTGGCGCGGATCGATCGAAGCGGTTCCGCGCGGCCAGACGGAAGCGGCAAAGGCGCTCAGCCTCAGATACGTCTCCCGCATGCGGGATGTCATCCTGCCGCAGGCGCTGCGCATCTCGCTGCCTGCGACGATCGGCTTCCTCGTGCAACTGATCAAAGGCACCTCGCTTGCTTCGATCGTCGGCTTCACCGAGCTGACGCGGGCCGGCAATATCATCTCCAACCAGATTTTCCAACCGCTGACGGTCTTCGGTGTCGTCGGCATCCTGTACTTCCTGATGTGTTGCCCGCTGACGATCCTCGGCGCGCGGCTCGAGCGAAAGTTTGCCGCTTCCGCGCGCTGATCCGCATCCCTTGTTCCTCGATGCGGCCTTGCCCGCCAATCCCGGAGTTCTGCCGATGACCAGTCCCATGCCTGCCCAAACCGCGGAAACCATGATCTCCATGGCGCAGGTGGAAAAGTGGTACGGCTCGTTTCAAGCCCTTCACGATATCAACATGACGGTTCGCAGCGGCGAGAGGATCGTCCTGTGCGGGCCTTCCGGCAGCGGAAAGTCGACGCTCATCCGCTGTATCAACCATCTCGAGACCTACCAGAAGGGTGAAATCCGGGTCGGCGGCATTGTTCTCAGCGACCAGGCCAAAACAATCGATGCGATCCGCCGTGAGGTCGGCATGGTCTTCCAGCAGTTCAACCTGTTTCCGCATCTGACTGTGCTGCAGAACTGCATGCTGGCGCCGATGAAGGCGATCGGCGTCGGCAGGGCGGAAGCCGAGGAACGGGCACGCGGGCTGCTCGAGCGGGTCAAGATCCTGGAGCAGGCCGACAAATACCCGGTCCAGCTTTCCGGCGGCCAGCAGCAGCGCGTCGCCATTGCCCGCGCGCTCTGCATGCGGCCGAAAGTGATGCTGTTCGATGAGCCGACGTCGGCGCTCGACCCGGAGATGGTCAAGGAGGTGCTGGATACGATGATCGCGCTGGCCGACGAGGGCATGACGATGATCTGCGTCACCCACGAGATGGGCTTTGCCCGCCAGGTCGCCGATCGGGTGATCTTTATGGCCAGCGGCGCGATCGTCGAGGAAGCCCCGCCCGCCGAATTCTTCACCAACCCACGGCACGAGCGAACCAGAAAGTTTCTCGGAGAAATCCTGCGGAAATAAGCGGTTTCAAGGCCGATACCCGTTAAAATTCTGGAGCCGATGATGAAGCCATTGAAGATTGCAGTCATGGGAGCCGGCCTGATCGGCAGACGCCATGCCGAGCGCGTGATGTCCGAGCCCGGAACGCTTCTCTCCGCCGTGATCGATCCGTCCCCAGTCGGTCGCGATTTCGCCGACAATGCCGGCATCCAATGGTACCCGTCGTTCCAAGACATCGGCGCTGAGGAGAGGCCCGACGGCGTCATCGTCGCAACGCCGAACCAGCTTCACGTCGAAAACGGAATGGAGGTTATCGCCACCGGCATCCCTGTTCTCATCGAGAAACCGATCGCCGACGACGTCGACGCTGCCGCAGCGCTGGTGACCGCCGGCGAGAAGGCGGGGATCCCGATCTTGGTCGGCCATCACCGCCGCCACAACCCGATGATCCAGGCGGCCAAACAGATCGTCGACGGCGGCAGGCTTGGCCGGATCCTTGCGGTGCACGGCACCTTCTGGGTCGCCAAGCCGGACGACTATTTCGACATTCCCTGGCGGCGGGAAGCCGGCGCCGGGCCCATCTTCGTCAACCTGATCCACGATGTCGACCTTTTCCGATTTCTGTTCGGCGAGGTCGAGGCCGTGCATGCGATGGAATCGCACGCCGTGCGCCACCACGCCGTCGAGGATACGGCTGTCGTCTCATTGCGGTTCGCAAACGGCATTCTCGCCACGCTTAACGGCAGCGATGCGGTGGCTGCACCCTGGAGTTGGGAGGCGACCACCGGCGAGAACCCGGCATTTCCACGCTACAGCAGCAGCCATTGCTACCAGATCGGCGGCACCAAGGGTTCGCTCGCAATTCCCGATCTGACGCTTTGGACCGCGACGTCGGCGCCGAATTGGCTGGAGCCGCTTGCCGAGCAGCGCGTGCCCTTTGAAGCCGCCGATCCGCTTTGCCTGCAGCTCCGACATTTTTGCGACGTCATTCGCGGTAAAGCCACGCCCCTCGTCAGCGGGCGGGAGGGCCTCGCCACCCTCAGGGTCGTCGAAGCGATCAAGAGATCGGCGCGCTCGGGGCAGATGATCCGCCTCTCCGACACCGGCGCCTCCGCCGATCCCCAGAAAGTCTAGCCACATGATCACCGGCACGACCAAACTCATCGCCCACCTCGGCTACCCCACCGAGTCCTTCAAGGCGCCTCTGATCTACAATCCCTATTTCGAGAAGAACGGCATCGATGCGGTCGTCGTGCCGATGGGCTGCCGGCCGGAAGACTATCCGGCGTTTCTGAAGCTTGTCTTCCGGCTTTCCAATATTCACGGCGCGCTGATTACCATGCCGCACAAGATTGCGACGATGGCGCTGCTCGACGAAGCCTCGACTAACGCCAAAGTCGCGGGCTCGTGCAATGCGGTGCGTCTCGATCCGAACGGCAGGCTGATCGGCGACATGTTCGATGGCGAGGGCTTCGTCCGGGGCGTTCTGCGCAAGGGCAAAAAGGTCGAGGGCGCAAAAGCGCTGGTCGTCGGCGCCGGCGGCGTCGGCTCGGCGATCGCCGCATCCTTGGCGAAGGCTGACGTCGCCCATCTGGCGATCGCCGACGCCAACGAGACGACCGCGGCGGCGCTGCTCGACCGGCTAAAGACATATTACCCCCAGCTCCACGTCACGATCGGCTCTCTCGACCCGACAGGCTTCGACATCGTCGTCAACGCGACACCGCTTGGGATGCGGCGCGGTGACCCTCTGCCGATCGATGTCGACCGCATCTCCCCATCGACCTTCGTCGGCGAGGTGGTGTTGAGCAAGGAGATCACCCCTTTCCTCGAGGCGGCCCGGGCGCGCGGCTGCGCCTTTCAGGTGGGCACGGATATGCTGTTCGAACAAATCCCCGCCTATCTCGAATTCTTCGAATTCCCGACAACGACGGCCGACAATTTGCGGGCAATCGCCAAGCTTGGTTGATGCGCGTTTCGCGTGGCTTTAGGCCGCTCCAAGCCGCCTGATATTCCCCGTCAGTTCCCTCGCCAGCCGCAGGCTCGCGGCGGTTGCCATCGTCATTTGCGGCAGCAGCAGCCACTCGAGCGTCCAGGCGGCACCCGAGCGTTCCTGTTCATGGACGAGGGATTGGTGAATGCCAGACAGCGCCGTGGCGTTGAAGCGGGCGAGCGCGACCAGGGTTTCGGCGGCGACGGGGTTCTGTTTATGCACCATTGCCGAGGAGGTGCCGCCGCCTGCGATTTCGATCTCTTGGCCTGCCTGGGCAAGCAGGGCGATATCCTGGCCGATCTTGCCGAGGCTGCCCGAGATCGACGCAAACAGGCCGGCGATATCGGCGATCGGCAGACGTCCGGTCTGCCATTGCCTGGTGTCGGTGAGGCCGAGTTCCTGGGCGAGCGAGGCGCGGACGGCCGGACCTTGCGGCCCAAGTTTGTCGAGGGTGCCGGCGGCGCCGCCGAACTGGACGGGGAAGCTCTGCTCGGTCAGACGGTCGCGATAGATCTCCAACGGCGCACGCCACGCAGTGAGGCGGTCGCTGACGGAAATCGGGATGGCTGCCTGCATGCGGGTATGACCCATCAGCCTGTTGCGGCCGAACTGGCGATCGAGCCCATCGAGCCCGGTGACGATCGCGGAAAGCCGGCCGGCAAACAGGAAGACCACCGCCTTCAGGCGGATCATCAGGCTGGTGTCGATCACATCCTGGCTGGTGGCGCCGAGATGCAGGCTTTTGGCCGCTTCCTCGCCCACTTCGGTGCGCAGCTGCTTGATGAGTTCTGGAACGACGACACCGTCCCTTGCCGTTGCTGCTCGCAGACTGGGCAGATCGGGGGAAAAGCCGGCGCAGATTTCGGCGATCCGTCTTGCGGCTTCGGTGGGGATCAAGCCATGCGCGGCTTCGGCCCTCGCCAAAGCCGCCTCAAAGGAGAGCATGGCGCGGATATCGGCCTCGGCGGAGAAATAGGGCGCGATTTCATCGTCGCCGAGCAGGCCGGAGAGGAAGGGGTGGTCGAAGGGTGATGCGGTCATGGATTGCTCGTTTGTGGTCGTGGCCCCTCATCGGCTGCCGCCACCTTCTCCCCGAGGGGAGAAGGGATTTGGGGCGGTGTCGGCGCTTCTAGGCAGCCGCTTTCGTATGGCACTGTTCCCCTCTCCCCTCGGGGAGAGGACAGGGTGAGGGGGCTCCTTGCACTGAACCTCAAGGACAAGCCGCTGGCCAGCCCCTCAGATATCCAGAAACACCGTCTCCTTGGCACCCTGCAGATGGATGTCGAAATGGCAGGTGGCGCCGTCGCGGGTGGCGATCAAGGTTGCGACGCGCTCGCGATGTTCGATGCGCAGAAGCAGCGGGTCGGCGGCGTTGGCCTCGGTCTCCTCAGGGAAGTACATCCGCGTGTGCAGGCCGATATTGATGCCGCGGGCGACGATCCAGAAGGTGATGTGCGGGGCTTGTCTGCGGCCGTCCTTGAAGGGGACGCGGCCGGGCTTGATGGTTTCGAAGCTGTAGACGCCGTCTTCGGTGCGGGTCGGGCAGCGGCCCCAGCCGGTGAAATTGGGATCGGCGGCGCCGCGCATTTCCGAGGGGCTGTTGTAGAGGCCGGCGCTGTCGGCCTGCCAGATCTCGATGACGGCATCGCGCACCAGGGCGCCGGCGCCGTCGAGGATGCGGCCGGTGACGGTGATGCGTTCACCAAGCGTCTTGTCGTTGACCATCGCCGTGCCGAGGTCGCTGTCGTAGACACCCGTTATGTCGCAGAAATTCGGCGTCAGGCCGATATGGACATAGGGGCCGGCCGTCTGCGACGGGGTTTCCTTGAGGTAGCCGAGCTGCTGCATGGTCAATTGCCCTCCAGCCTGTTTTCGAACATCGTCGAGCGGCGGCCGCGCAGCACGATATCGAATTTATAGGCGCGTGAATCCATCGGGATGGTATTGCCCCAGTCGAGCGGTGCGATCAGCTGCTCGATCGCCGCCTTGTCGGGGATGGTGCCGACGATCGGACATTTCCAGATCATCGGATCGCCCTCGAAATACATCTGGGTGATCAGGCGCTGGGCAAAGCCGTGGCCGAAAACCGAGAAATGGATATGGGCCGGGCGCCAGTCGTTGATGCCGTTCGGCCAGGGATAGGCACCGGGCCGCACCGTGCGGAAATGGTAGCGGCCTTCCTCATCGGTGACGGCGCGGCCGCAGCCGCCGAAATTCGGGTCGATCGCCGCCAGATAGCTTTCCTTCTTGTGGCGGTAGCGCCCGCCGGCATTGGCCTGCCAGAATTCGACCAGCGCGCCGGCAACCGGCTTGGCACGCTCGTCGAGCACGCGGCCATGGACGATGATGCGCTCGCCGATGGCGCTTTCGCCGGGCCGCGCATAATTCAGGATCAGGTCGTTGTCGAGCTCGCCGAGCATCGAATGGCCGAAGACCGGGCCGGTGGTTTCGGAGATCGTGCCGTCGAGCGAGAGCAGCGCCCGCTGCGGCGCGCGCAGCACGGAGGTCTTGTAGCCAGGGGTCAGCGCCGGCGCATGCCAGGCGCGGTCGCGGGCGAAGAAGGCGCCGGTCTCCGGCTTGCGGTTCGGTAGTTCGGACATTTCTCCCCCTCAGGCCGCCTTTTCGGCGTCCATTTGTGCAAAGGTCTGCTTGGCGATCTTGATCGCGTGATTGGCGGCGGGAACGCCGGCATAGATCGCCACATGTAAGAGCGCCTCGCAGACATCCTCACGGGTCGCCCCGGTATTGGCGGTGGCGCGCACATGCATGGCGACCTCGTCGTCCTGCCCGAGCGCCGCCAGCAGCGCGATGGTGACGATCGAGCGCTCGCGTTTAGTCAGCCCCGGGCGCGACCAGACATGGCCCCAGGCGGCTTCGGTGATCAGCTCCTGGAAGGGGCGGTCGAACTCGGTCGCAGCGGTTGCGGCGCGATCGACATGGGCGTCGCCAAGCACGGCGCGGCGGGTCGCCATGCCCTGCCGGTGGCGCTCCGAGGAGGAGGCGGTTTCGTTCATCGGTTGGTTTCTCCAGGCGGAAGAGATGTCAGGAAGGCGCGGATGATCGCCGTTAGCGCTTCCGGCTGCTCGACGCAGGGGATGTGGGCGCAATCCGGGATGACCTCGTAACGGGCGCCCGGGATCAGCTTCGCTGTGGAAAGCACGAGATCGGGGGGCGTCGAGCCGTCCTGGTCGCCGACGATACAGATGGTCGGGACAGTGATCTTCTTTACCGCCTCGGTGAAATCGGCATCGCGGATCGCTTCGCAGGCGGCGATATAACCCTCGACCGGCTGGCGCGTCAGCATGTTGCAATAGCCTGAATAGGCGGTGCTTTCGGGCCGGCGG
The DNA here is from genome assembly GCF_010668805.1 of Rhizobium phaseoli. Classification (GTDB taxonomy): domain Bacteria; phylum Pseudomonadota; class Alphaproteobacteria; order Rhizobiales; family Rhizobiaceae; genus Rhizobium; species Rhizobium phaseoli_A. The sequence goes on from NZ_WUFT01000012.1 coordinate 174,763, forward strand.
AAGGCAGGCGTGAACCAGCGCTCCATGATGGCATCGACGATGCTGCCGATGCCGTTTTTCTCGACGGCGGCGATCCGGGCGTTCCAGCTTTCAGCCGTGCCGATCTTATGGGCGGTGTCGCTGAGGATGAGGGCGCCGACGAGATCCGGCCGGCGCTGATAGAGCGACTGAGCGATGAGGCCGCCGACCGAGAGACCGCAGATGACCGCATTCTTGACGGAGAGCAGATCGAGCAGACCGGCGAGATCCGTCGCATGGTCCTCAATGGAGCAGGGGAGCTGGCCGACATCGGAAAGCCCGTGGCCGCGCTTGTCGTAAAGCACGATGGCGTAGTCCCCGGCCAGCCGTACCACGACGTCGCGCCAGATGCGGAAATCCGTGCCGAGTGAATTGATGAAAACGATCACCGGCCGGTCGGCAGGCGCGCCGATGACCTGATAATGGATCGTCACGTCGTTTATGCGGGCGAACTGCACTTCAATCTCCTCCGTCATCAAGCCAGTTCAGCCAGGGGAAGCCCCTCATCCGGCATATCCCCTTCTCCCCGCTGGCGGGGAGAGGGTTAGGGGCAGCCATTTGCGCCCTCAGTCATCCCAGCCCTTGAACCGAGCATCCACGCAGGACCCACCGGCAGCCGCGGTATGGATCCTCGGGTCAAGCCCGAGGATGACGGAATGCGGGGTTGGCGCCCCTTGCCTTAGCCTGCTGGGTCGAGCCACCGGTTTCGACCCGTCCTTCAAATCCTCATAAACGGCTTACACAGTCGCCAACGCCGCGAATGGCTCCGTCCGTCCCCCATTCTCCGTCATGCTCGGGCTTGACCCGAGCATCCACGCGGCACCCATCAGCAGCCGCGGTATGGATCCTCGGGTCAAGCCCGAGGATGACGGGATGCGGGGTAGGCAAACTCGTCCCGGCATACAAAGCCGATCCAACGACACACACCCCTAAAGATGAAACTGACTGGTTGATCCGGTTAAGTAAAATGATATTTATCAACTTTTCGATAACCCTGGAGTTATGTGAACGATGATCGACAGCCGCGTCAAGTTTCGTCATTTGCAGACCTTTGTCGAGGTGGCGCGGCAGAAGAGCGTCATGAAGGCGGCCGAATTGCTGCATGTCAGCCAGCCGGCGGTGACGAAGACGATCCGCGAGCTGGAGCAGGTGCTGGGTGTCGCCGTCTTCGAGCGCGATGGCCGCGGCATCAAGATCACCCGCTACGGCGAGGTCTTCCTGCGCCATGCCGGGGCGGCGCTGACGGCGTTGCGCCAGGGTCTCGATTCCGTCTCGCAGGAGCAGTTCGCCGATGCACCGCCGATCCGGATCGGCACCCTGCCGACGGTGTCGTCGCGTATCATGCCGCGGGCGATGGAGCTTTTCCTCAAAGAGCGGACCTGGAGCCGGGTGAAGATCGTCACCGGCGAGAATGCCGTGCTGCTGGAGCAGCTTCGCGTCGGCGATCTCGATGTCGTCGTCGGACGGCTGGCGGGGGCGGAGAAGATGGCGGGCTTTTCCTTCGAGCATCTCTATTCAGAGCAGGTGGTGTTTGCCGTGCGCGCCGGCCATCCGCTGCTCGGCGGCGGGCAATCGCCCTTCTCAGGTTTCGGCGATTACACGGTGCTGATGCCGACGCGGGGTTCGATCATCCGGCCGGTGGTCGAAAATTTCCTCATCGCCAACGGCGTCTCCAGCCTGCCGAACCAGATCGAGACGGTCTCGGATGCCTTCGGCCGCGCTTTCCTGCGCTCAAGCGACGCGATCTGGATCATTTCCAACGGCGTGGTGGCCGATGACGTTGCCGACGGGCGGCTGGCGCTGCTGCCGGTCGATACCGGCGAGACCAGGGGTCCGGTCGGGCTGACGATGCGCGCCGATGCCGTGCCGTCGGTGCCGCAATCGATCCTGATGCAGACGATCCGCGAGGCGGCAGGAGAGGTTTCCTGACATAATGGAGGTGGGCCGATGGAGGATCAAAAGAAGAATCTCGGCAGGCGGGCGACGGAAGCGACGGTGAAATTCGTCGCCGTGCTCGCGGTGATGATCTTCGTCGCTGCAGGTTCGCTGTCCTATTGGCAGGGCTGGTTGTTCTTTCTCAATTTTTCCGCCTGGATCGTTGCGACGACAGCCTATTTCCTGAAATATGACCGCGCCTTGCTGGAACAGCGGCTGCGTGTCGGGCCGGCTGCGGAGCGGGAGCCGGCACAGAAGCGTATTCAGCTTTTCAACGGCATCGTGCTGATTGCGCTCTTCATCGGCTCGGCGCTCGATTATCGGTTCGGCGGGTCGGCCGTTCCGGCGTCGGTTGTGATTTTCGGCAACATCCTGGTCACAGCCGGCTTTTACGGCTGCTTCCTGGTCCTGCGGCAGAACAACTTCGCCTCGGCGACGGTCGAGATCCGCAGGGATCAGCGGGTCATTTCGAGCGGGCTCTACAGCATCGTGCGTCATCCGATGTATGCGGCGGCGCTTGTGCTCTTCGTTGGCATACCGCTGTCGCTCGGCTCGTATTGGGGCTTGCTTGCCATCCCTCCTGCCTTAGGCGGACTCGTCGCGCGGCTGCTGGACGAGGAGAAGCATCTGGTAAGAGACCTGCCGGGTTATGCCGAATACCGCCGCAAGATCCGCTACCGGCTACTGCCTGGATTATGGTGACGCCCGAACCGGCAGTCGGAAGAACAACCGCTTGAAATCCGGTTGATGTATGTCCAGATTTGGACTATATCTATTCAAGACTGGAGGCCGTTATGCTGCATGCGCGACGCAAAGAGCAACGGGAAGGCCAGGGGCCACAGCGGCTGGAAACCGACCGCTTTGCCCCTGTAAATCGGAAAAGGCTTAGTGCTCCGGCGCTGCGAACCTTCCTGGCGATCGCCGATCTCTGGGGGTTGAGCGAAGAGCAGCGCCTGCTCGTGCTCGGTTATCCCTCCCGCTCGACCTACCACAATTGGGCCAAGCAGGCCCGCGAGCACGGGGCATTCACACTTGATGTCGATACGCTGACCCGGATTTCCGCCGTACTCGGCATCCATCAGGCGCTCGGCGTGCTGTTTGCCGGGGAACGCGCCGGCGTCGCCTGGCTGCGCATGCCGCATCAGACGCCGGTTTTCGGCGGCCATCCGCCGCTCGATATCGTTACCAATGGAACTCAGGACGGGTTGATGACCGTACGCCGGTTTCTCGATGGCGCCCGCGGCGGTGTCTATATGCAGCCGAATAGGCTCGACGAGGCATTCACGCCTTACGAAGATGCGGACATCGTCTTCCGGTGAGCGATCGTTTTGCCGAAGCGCCGCATCCGTCCTACCGGCTGATCCCATCGCAATTTCCGCCGATCGGGCTTTTCGATACGGTGACGCGGGCCGCCGATCTCGAAGCCGTGATGGAGCTCGTCGGCTGGACCAATGATCGCCTCGTCGCCGACCGCATCCGCAGGCTTCCAGAGGCTGAATGGGTCTACGGCACGCCCAATGCCAGCATTGTCATGGCAGCATTCCTGCATGTCGCGCCCGGCGGCATGCGCTTCAACGGCCCGGATCTCGGCGCCTGGTATGCCGCCGACCATCTCAGGACAGCCGCCGCCGAGGTCGGCCATCATCTCCGGCGCGAAACGGTCGCGCGCGGTGTCGCGACGATGGCGCGCACCTATCGAAGCTACGGCGCCACCCTGGTTGGAGACTATCTCGACATTCGCGGCGAACAGAGGCTGCGGCCCGATGTCTATGACGGCACGAATTATGCTGCGTCGCAGGTGCTGGGCGAAGACGTGCGTTCGAGCGGCGGCGCCGGTATCCTCTATGACAGCGTCCGGCTGAAAGGCGGGGTGAACATCGCCGCGCACCGGCCGCGCAACATCCGCGACGTGGTGCAGGCCGATCACTTCGAAATCACCGTCTCCGCCACCGACCGGCACATCGATGTCAGGAAGTTGGCAAGCTAGAGGCGCTCGGCCCAGGCCTTGGCCGTCTTCGCCATCGTGGCGAGGTGATCGGCAGCGGAGAAGCCGGAGACTGTCTTGCGCGGCTTGAGGTCGTGGTCGCCGTCTTCGAGCCAGAGGATCTCGATCCTATCGGAGAGATCGTAGCCCGGCACCTCGTCGCGCGTGCCGAATTCGTCGCGCGTCCCCTGGCAGATCAGCGCGGGTGTCGCCAGCCCCTTGAGATGGGCAGTGCGCAGCTTCTCCGGCTGGCCGGGCGGGTGAAAGGGATAGCCGAGGCAGAGCAGGCCGGCGATCTTGCCCCTGCCATGGAGATCGTCGGCGATCATGCTGGCGACCCGGCCGCCCATCGACTTGCCGCCGATGATCAGCGGGCCGCTGACGCCGAGTTCGGCAATCGCCGCCTCATATTCGGGAATGAGGGTTTCGGCGCGCGGCGGCGGCTTGCGGCCTCCGGTGCGGCGGGCGGCCATATAGGCGAATTCGAACCTGATGACGCGGAAGCCGGCGGCGGCAAGCGCTTCCGCCGCTGCTGCCATCGACGCCGAATCCATCGGCCCTCCAGCGCCATGCGCCAGCAGGATGGTGAAGCGCGCATCCTGCGGCCCCTGGAGCAGAAATCTGTCGAGCATCGGCAATCCTCCATAGCGTCATCGGAACCATCTCGAAGGCCGTGACTTCTTGCCTGAAAGGAGACCGACAATGTCGACGAATGACGAAAACGTAAAGCCCGAGCAGCGGCGCCCCAAAGATGTCAGCGCCGTTCCCGAAAAGCCGGAGCCCGCCGACGCAGAATCGCTGGCGCCACCGACGGTGCAGCCGGCTGGGGCGGGCGACAAAAGCGAACGGCCGGTGGTCAATCCCGTCACCGGAGTGGCCTTCTAGCGGTTGACTCGATTGCCGTGCGGAACAGTCTCTTGAAACCCAGGCTTGGAGGGTCCATATACCCCTTCTGCCTGAAAATGGATGCGTGTGGTATCGACGCCGTCGAGCCGTTCGCTGTCCGACAGGATAAGGGCGCTCCCCGCGAGGGTCGAGCGCCCTTTTTGCTTTTCAGCCATTGCCTTTATCGAGGCGTTTGTTTCGATGCGGGCGATCGTGACGAACTCCCACCATACTCTATATAGCACTTCGGAATCCCGAAATTGGTTGGGGTATTGAAATCATGGCATGTTTTTTCGCAGTGACTCCTCGAAAAACCCGGCGGATTTCGGAATCCCGAAGCGGCAGTCCTTCGGGATTCCGAAGTGGGATTTTTTTCGTCCTGTCGTTTTTTAGTCTCCGCGCTGTCGATTTTCGCATCCGCCGATCGTCATCCCAACGATGTGCTGCAAGCGTGCGGCAACAGAAGGAGGAAATGTCATGGATCATCAGCATCTAGTCCCCGCCGCCGTGCTTGCGGCAAAGAACGGCGTCCGCTTCCCCAATGAGAGCAAGGCGTATCGCAGCGCCCGCGATGCGCTGCTCGCCGAAGAGATCGAATTGCGCCGCCATATCGAACGCGTGGCCGTCCAGCGGCGGGCGCTGCCGCCGGGCGGCAAGGTGACAAAAGACTACCGCTTCGAAGGTGTTGACGGTCCGATCGGTTTTAGCGAGCTTTTCGCCGACAAGGAAACGCTGGTCGTTTACAGCTACATGTTCGGGCCGCAACGGGAGCGCCCATGCCCGATGTGCACCTCGCTGCTGTCGGCCTGGGACGGCGAGGTGCCCGATATGCAGCAGCGCGTGGCGCTTGCCGTCGTCGCCCGCTCGCCGCTCGAACGGCTGATCGCCTTCAAGAAGGAGCGCGGCTGGCATCACCTGCCGCTTTATTCCGACACGACGGATGAATACAGCCGCGACTATCACGCCATCGGCAAAGATGGCAGCGATGACGCCGCTTTCAACGTCTTCACGCGGCGCGACGGCACCATCCGCCATTTCTGGGGCGGAGAGATGGGCGGGGTGACGGCCGATCCCGGCGAGGATCCGCGCGGTGCTCCGGATCTGATGCCGCTCTGGACCGTGCTCGATTCAACCCCGGAAGGCCGGGCGCCGGACTGGTATCCGAAGCTGTCCTATTGAGCCTGCAAGCCATCAGCCGGCCGAGCGGTTTCTGGAGGGCTCGGCCCATTCGATGCTGGCGACTGCGGCCTCCGGCAGCGGCGGCGGGTCGATGTCGTAGACATAGCCGGCGAGCATATCGGCGGCGCGTTCCGTCGCCTTGATCTTCGCCTCGGTTTCCGCGACCGCCTTGCCGATCGCTTCGATGCGGGCGCGGAACATGTGGGCGAGCACATCGCGGCCGGATTGTTTTTCGAGCCGTTCCAGATGCAGGCCGATGCGCGAGGCATGGCGTTCCAGCTCGCTCTTGCTGAAACGCGCCTTGCGCAGTTCCTCGGAAAGGCTTTCCTGCATGACGGCGACGGGATCGAAACTTCCGGGCACGCGCTCGTCGAGCACCGCGTCGGTGACCAGTTTCTCGATCATGACAAGCGCCTGCAGCTCGGCGGCATCGGCGAATTCGACGTCGTAGCCGGTATCGTCGTAGACCTTGCGACGGACCGGATCGAGAAGCAGCCCATAGGCTTTCTGCAGAGTGGCAAAGGCTTCCGTATCACCACCCGAATCCGGGTGGGCGACCTTCGCCAGGCGACGATAGGCAGCCTTCAGCTTCGCTTCGTCCGCATCGCGTTCAACGCCGAGAATATCGTAGGGATCCGTCACGCCTGCTCCATTGCTACCCGGCACGTCCGGACAATCTAGGTCTTCTTCTGCATCAGAAAGGCAAAGTTTAGACCGAAAGCAGGAATGACGTCCATGGCCGGAAATCGCAACGGTCCGCGCCGATGCCCGAACCGTTTCTGATTATTCAATTTTTTCAAGCCGTTGGCTAAGATTAGCCGGCGGTGATCGAAGCAAGATAACAGGTTGCCTCGCCATCGATTTTGAGTTCGATTCCCACTGCGTCCGTCATCAGTAGCGCATCGCCTGATGCAAGCGTGCCGGTTTCATCGCCCTGCCGGAACGACAGCGCGCCGCGGTGGCAGAGCAGCATGCATGTCGACGCCGTCAGCGGTAGGGTCCTGCCGCCATCGATTTCGAGCCGCGCCAGCGTGTGAACAAGGGCCGCGCGGCGGGTCATGACGTTGAGATCGGTGATCGCGCCGTCCTCGAGCCTGGCGGCGACCGGGATATCCGCCGGAAAGGCGAGGGGATCGCTCGCCGTCGTCAGCAGCGCCGGCGTCCTGCCTTCGATGTCGAGCGTCATGCCGTTGCCGTCGAGAATCACAAGCGTGCGGTCGATACCGGGAAAGATCGAGAACGGCCCGTCGGTTGCGACGGTCGCCATGCTGACGCGCCAGTCGAAGCCGGCAAGGCCGCTATCTTCGGGCGAAACGGCGATCTCCACCGTTTCGCCGCCGCCGTTTTTCCACGGCATGCGCTTGTGATCGCCGGCGCGCAGGATCCTCACCGGGTTCAGTTCCCGAGAATGCCGGGCAGGCGCAGGCCCTGTTCCCGGGCGCAGTCGAGGGCGATGTCGTAGCCCGCATCGGCGTGGCGCATGACGCCGGTTGCCGGGTCGTTCCAGAGCACCCGCTCGAGGCGCTTGGCCGCATCGTCGCTGCCATCGGCGCAAATAACGACGCCCGAATGCTGGGAGAAGCCCATGCCGACGCCGCCACCATGATGCAGCGACACCCAGGTGGCGCCCGACGCGGTGTTGAGCAGGGCGTTCAACAGCGGCCAGTCGGAGACGGCGTCGGAACCGTCCTTCATCGCTTCGGTTTCGCGGTTCGGCGAGGCGACGGAGCCGGAGTCGAGATGGTCGCGGCCGATGACGATCGGAGCGGAAAGCTCGCCGTTCCTGACCATTTCATTGAAGGCCAAAGCCAGGCGGTGACGATCGCCGAGACCGACCCAGCAGATGCGCGCCGGTAGGCCCTGGAAGGCGATGCGTTCCCTGGCCATATCGAGCCAGTTGTGCAGGTGGGTATTGCCGGGGGTCAGCTCCCTCACCTTGGCATCGGTCTTGTAGATATCCTCCGGGTCGCCTGACAGGGCTGCCCAGCGGAAGGGTCCGATGCCGCGGCAAAACAGCGGGCGAATATAGGCCGGCACGAAGCCGGGGAAGGCGAAGGCGTTTTCCAAGCCTTCTTCCTTGGCGACCTGGCGGATATTGTTGCCGTAGTCCAGCGTCGGAATGCCGGCGTCCCAGAAGGCGATCATCGCTTCGACATGCTCGCGCATCGAGGCGCGTGCGGCCTTTTCCACTGCCTTCGGGTCGCTTTCGCGCTTGGCCTTCCACTCGGCGATCGTCCAGCCCTTCGGCAGGTAGCCGTTGATCGGGTCGTGCGCCGAGGTCTGGTCGGTGACCATGTCGGGGCGGATGCCGCGGCGGACCATTTCCGGCAGGATTTCGGCGGTATTGCCGAGCAGGCCGACGGATTTGGCTTCGCCGGCTTTGGTCCAGCGGTCGATCATCTCGAGCGCTTCGTCGAGCGTCTCGGCCTTGGCGTCGACATAGCGGGTGCGTAGCCGGAAATCGATCGAGTCTGGATTGCATTCGACGGCGAGGCAGCAGGCGCCGGCCATGACCGCGGCGAGCGGCTGGGCGCCGCCCATGCCGCCGAGGCCGCCGGTCAGGATCCATTTGCCCTTGAGATTGCCGCCGTAATGCTGGCGGCCGGCCTCGACGAAGGTCTCGTAAGTGCCCTGCACGATGCCCTGCGTGCCGATATAGATCCACGAGCCGGCCGTCATCTGGCCGTACATGGCGAGGCCCTTCTTATCCAGCTCGTTGAAATGGTCCCAGGTCGCCCAATGCGGCACGAGGTTGGAATTGGCGATCAGCACCCGCGGCGCATCCTTGTGGGTGCGGAAAACGCCGACCGGCTTGCCGGATTGCACCAGCAGCGTTTCTTCTTCCGTCAGTGTCTTCAGCGTCGCGACGATGCGGTCGAAATCCTCCCAGGTGCGGGCAGCGCGGCCGATGCCGCCGTAAACGACGAGTTCGTTCGGATTCTCGGCGACGTCAGGATCGAGATTGTTCATCAGCATGCGCAGCGGCGCTTCGGTCATCCAGCTCTTGGCATTGAGCTCGTTGCCGCGGGGCGCGCGGATTTCACGGATGTTATGACGTGGATTGTTCATGGCGGTTCCCCTGTCGTTATCGTTTCAGGTCTGGTGCAATTTGTTCGATGCGCAGCAGAATGTCTCTGAGATGGACGCGAAGTCGGTCTGCCTTCGCGGTGTCGTAGGCGAAAGGCGGTGTCTCGGTTTGCAGATGCGTCGACTGTGCAAGCTCCATCTGGATCGCGTGCACGCCGGTCGCGGGCCGGCCATAGTGGCGGGTCGTCCAGCCGCCCTTGAAGCGGCCGTTGAGCACGCTGTCGTAACCTTCGGCGGCCTCAACGACGGTGAGGGTCGCCTGCTCGATGGCGCCGTCGCAGGTCTTGCCCATATCGGTGCCGATATTGAAATCCGGCAGCTTGCCTTCGAACAGGAAGGGAATATGCGAGCGGATCGAGTGGCAATCATAGAGGATCGCCACACCGCGGATTGCCCTGACGCGCTCGATCTCGGCAGCAAGTGCGGCATGATAGGGCGCGTGAAAATCCCGCAGCCGTGCGGCAATATCGGCTTCGTCAGGCGCCTGCCCGTCCTTCCAGATCGGCTTGCCATCGAAATCCGTCTGGGGGACGAGGCCGGTGGTGTTCTGGCCGGGATAGAGGCTGACGCCCTCTGGATCGCGATTGGCGTCGATCACGTAGCGGTGGAAGGTGGCGCGCACGGTCGTGACATCGTCGAGCAGCCCGTCATAGAGCTGGTGGATGTGCCAGTCGGTATCGGCCAGGATCCGGCCATTGTCGTTGAGACGGTCGGCGATCCCGGGCGGCACATCGGTGCCGGTGTGCGGGAAAGCGAGGATGACGGGGGAGGTGCCCTGTCGGATTTCGTATGGTGTGGTCATGGGCAAAGCGCTCCAGCGTTTGGGGCGTCACCCCCCTCTGTCCTGCCGGACATCTCCCCCACAAGGGGGGAGATCGACTCGCAGATGGCATCTCCCCAAACAATCGATGTTGGAGCGAGTGGGTCCCCCCAGCCGATCTCCCCCCTTGTGGGGGAGATGTCCGGCAGGACAGAGGGGGGTACCAAGTGCACATACATCACGATCAACCCTCAAGAACCGGCAAGATGCCATTCGAAACGGCGGCGTTCAGCGCCCCCGTCGCCACCAGTTCGGCCGCCGCGGCTAGGTCGCCCGCCATGTAGCGGTCGGTATCGAGGGTCGGAACTTTGCTGCGGATCGCGGTGATCGCCTTCAAAAGCTCCGGGCTGGTCGACAAAGGCGCGCGCAGTTCGACGCCCTGGGCGGCGGTCAGCGCCTCGATACCGATGATGGCGAACAGGTTCTCGGTCATCCCGAGCAGGCGGCGGGCGCCGTGGCAGGCCATCGAGACATGGTCTTCCTGGTTGGCTGAGGTCGGGGTCGAATCGACCGAGGCCGGATGCGACATCTGCTTGTTCTCAGACATCAGCGCCGCCGAGGTGACCTCGGCGATCATCAGGCCGGAATTCAAGCCAGGCTTCTTGGCGAGGAAGGCCGGCAGGCCGTAGGAGAGGGTGGGGTCGACCAGCAGCGCGATGCGGCGCTGGGAGATCGCGCCGATCTCGCAGACGGCAAGCGCGATCTGGTCGGCGGCGAAGGCCACGGGTTCGGCGTGGAAATTACCGCCGGAAACGACGGAATTGTCCGAGAGGACCAGCGGATTGTCGGTGACCGCATTGGCCTCGATTTCGAGCGTGCGGGCGACCGAGCGTAAGAGATCGAGGCAGGCGCCGTCGACCTGCGGCTGGCAGCGGATGCAGTAGGGATCCTGCACACGCTCGTCGCCCTCGATGTGGCTCTGGCGAATGACGGATTGATCTAGCAGCGCCCGCAGGGCGGATGCCGTGTCGATCTGGCCCTTGTGACCGCGCAAGGTGTGAATATCAGGATGGAAGGGCGCCGAAGAGCCCATGGCGGCGTCGGTCGACATGGCGCCGGTGATCAGCGCCGATTGCGCGGCGCGATGGGCGCGGAAGAGACCGGCAAGCGCCAGTGCGGTCGAGGTCTGGGTACCGTTGATCAGCGCCAGGCCTTCCTTGGCAGCAAGCACCACCGGCTTCAGCCCGGCCCTTTCCAGGGCTTCGGCACCAGTCAGACGTTCGCCGGCGAAGAAGGCTTCGGCTTCGCCCATCATCACCGCCGCCATATGGGCGAGCGGCGCCAGATCGCCCGAGGCGCCGACCGAGCCTTTTTCGGGGATCAGCGGAATGACGCCCTTTTCCAGCATGCCCTCGATCAGCCGCACCAACTCCAACCGCACGCCCGAGGCGCCGCGCCCGAGCGAGACCAGTTTCAGCGCCATGATCAGCCGGACGATATTTTCAGGCAGCGGCGCGCCGACGCCGCAGCAATGCGACAGGATGAGATTACGCTGCAAGGTTGCGACATCGGCGCTGTCGATCTTGATCGAGGCGAGTTTGCCGAAGCCGGTATTGATGCCGTAGACCGGCGCATTGCCGGCGGCGATCTCGGCGATCCGGGCGGCGGCCTTGGCGATGCCGGCATCGAAGGCAGGATCGAGCCTTGCCGGCTCGCCGGTCCAATAGATGATTTCCAAATCCCTGAGGGAGACGGAACCCGGGTGGAGCGTGATGGTCATCGACCGTTCCTTTCGCCCTTGAAGACGCGTGCGTGAAGCGGATTGAAGCCGATGCGGTAGACGAGCTCGGCGAGGCTTTCGATATTCCAGACGGCAAAATCAGCTGATTTGCCGGGCTCGAGCGTTCCGGTCTCGCCGATAAGGCCGAGCGCGCGGGCGCCTTCGCGGGTGGCGCCAGCGATGCATTCCTCGACGGTCAGGCCGAAAAGCGTCGCCGACATGTTCATGGTCAGCAGCATCGAGGTGAGCGGCGAGGTGCCGGGATTGCAATCGGTGGCAATCGCGATCGGCACGCCCGCCCGGCGCAGCGCCTCCACCGGTGGCTTCTGCTTCTCGTGGATGGCATAGAAGGCGCCGGGCAGGAGCACGGCGACGGTGCCGGCCGCGGCCATTGCGGCAACGCCGTCCTCGTCGAGATATTCCAGATGATCGGCGGACAGCGCGCCATAGGCGGCCGCCAGCTTGGCGCCGCCGAGATTGGAGAGCTGCTCGGCATGCAGCTTGACCGGCAGGCCGAGCGCCTTGGCCTTGTCGAAGACGCGGGCGATCTCGGCAGCCGAAAATGCGATGCCTTCGCAGAAGCCGTCGACCGCGTCGGCAAGGCCGAGATTATACATGTCGTCGAGGCCGGGCAGCACGACATCATCGAGATAGTCGCCGTTGCGGCCCTTGTATTCCACCGGCGTCGCATGGGCGCCGAGATAGCTGGTGGCGACGCGGACCGGTCTCAGATGGCCGAGCAGGCGGGCGCTCTGCAGCATTTTCACTTCGCCGGATCGATTCAGCCCGTAGCCGGATTTGATCTCGATCGTCGTCACGCCTTCGGCAAGCAGCGTATCGAGCCGCGGCAGCGCCGCGCCGACAAGTTCCTCGACCGACAGCGCATTGGTCGCCGTCACTGACGAGACGATGCCGCCGCCGGCACGCGCGACCTCCTCATAGGTCGCCCCTGCGAGGCGCATCTCGAACTCGCGGGCGCGGTTGCCGCCGTGGACGATATGGGTGTGGCAGTCGACGAGGCCTGGAGTGACCCAGCGGCCTTCGAGATCGACGATGTCGGAACGTTCGATGGCCGAAGCCGGCAACTCGCTTTCGGCACCGGCAAAGGTGATGCGGCCGTTTTCGGTGAGCAGGGCACCCTTTTCGACGATGCCGAGCCCGTCCTTTTCAGGCGCAAGCGTTGCCAAGCGCGCGTTGCGCCACAGCACCGGCCGGAGGTCGGCGGATGGGGTACCTTCAGAAAAATTGTTCCCGGTCATCAGCTTTGCGCCTTTCCTTATGTCGAAACATGTATATACATAATAAGCAGGTGACAAGAGAAATTTTGCGCGCTTTTCTGGAAAAGAAAGAGCAGCGGCGCGGCAAGAGGAGAGGGACGGCCATGACCACACTTCACGCAGGCACGGCACTGACGCCGAAAGGCTGGCAGAAGGACGTGCGGGTAACGCTCGAAACCGGGCGCATTTCCCGGGTCGAGACCGGGGTTTCGCCTCAGCCCGGCGATGAACGCCACGCTCTTATCGTTCCGGCCATGGGAAATCTGCACAGTCATGCCTTCCAGCGGGCAATGGCCGGCCTTGCCGAAGTGCGGGGCCCGGCCAATGACAGCTTCTGGAGCTGGCGCACCGTCATGTACAAGTTCGCCCTGGCGATGACGCCTGAACATGTCGAGGCGGTCGCCGCCAAGCTCTATGCGGAAATGCTGGAGGCAGGCTTTTCCCGGGTCGGCGAATTCCATTATCTCCACCATGACAGAGATGGCGGTACTTACGCCAATATCGCCGAGCTTGCCGAACGCATTGGGGCTGCGAGCGAAGAGACCGGCCTCGGCCTGACCTTGCTGCCGGTGTTCTATGCCCATTCCGGCTTCGGCGGCGCTCAGCCGATCGACGGCCAGCGGCGTTTCATCAATTCGCTCGAAAGCTTCGAAAGGCTGATGGAGGGATGCCGTGGAGTGACCGGCCGGCTCGACGGCGCCGAACTCGGCCTGGCGCCGCACAGCCTGCGTGCCGCAATGCCCGAGCAGCTGGCAAGGCTGGTGCCGATGGCGGGCGACGGCCCGATCCACATCCATGTCGCCGAGCAGGTCAAGGAAGTCGAGGACTGCATCGCCTGGTCCGGTGCCCGGCCGGTGGAATGGCTGCTCGATCATGCGCCGGTGGATGAGCGCTGGTGCCTGATCCACGCGACGCACATGACCGAAGACGAAACGCGGCGGATGGCGAAAAGCGGGGCGATTGCCGGCCTCTGCCCGATCACCGAAGCCAATCTCGGTGACGGCGCCTTTGCCACGCCGCTCTTCCTCGAAGAGGGCGGGCGTTACGGCATCGGTTCGGATTCCAACGTGCTGATCTCGGTGTCGGAAGAACTGCGCCAGCTCGAATATTCGCAGCGCCTGGCGCTGCGCGCCCGCAATGTCATTGCAGCGCCTGGCGGTTCGACGGCGCTTTGCCTGTTCAATCAGGCGCTTGCCGGCGGGGGTGCCGCATTGAAGGCGCCGGCCGGTCTTTCCGAAGGCCATCACGCCGATATCGTTTCGCTCGATACCGCAGCCGTTTCCTATCTCTCCGGCGACCAGATCCTCGATCACTGGCTGTTTGCCGGCGGCATTTCCGTCGATTGCGTCTGGGCGCGCGGCCGCAAGCAGGTGGAGGGCGGTCGCCATCTCAAACGCGACGCCATCGACCGGCGTTTCCTGGCCGCGATGGGTGAATTGCTGGCTGCCTGAAAAAGCACTTTTCATGAGGAAGCATTCGAATTAGAGCGGGAGATCAATCGGAACGTGGCGATGAATCAAAGCAGGGATCCCACCTTGCATCAGCGCATCCTTGGCGACATCGAGGGCCGTATCGTCTCGGGCGAATGGCCGCCGGGGCATCGCATTCCCTTCGAGGTCGATCTCGCCACCCAATATGACGTCTCGCGCATGACGGTGAACAAGGTGCTGACCCAGCTCGCCAAGGCCGGTCTCATCGAGCGCCGCAAGAAATCCGGCAGCTTCGTCACTCAGCCGCAGGCGCAATCGGCCGTCCTCGAAATTCACGACATCAAGGCCGAGGTGCAGTCGCTGAACCTGGCCTATTCCTATGCGGTATCGAAGAAGACCAGCCGCAAGGCCAAGGCGGATGACAGCCGCCGGCTGGAACTGCCTGTGGCGTCCTCGGTCGTCGAGGTGGTCTGCATCCACAATGCCGGCGCGCGGCCCTTCTGCCTGGAGGAGCGGCTGATCAGTCTGGCGACCGTGCCGGAAGCGGCCGATGCCGATTTCCTGACGATGGCGCCGGGCCCCTGGCTGCTCAACCAGGTGCCATGGAGCACGGCCGAACACCGGATCCACGCCGTCTCGGCCAATGCCGAGGTGGCCGCAGTCCTCGATATCGCGCGCAACACCGCCTGCCTCGTTGTCGAACGCCGCACCTGGAGCGGCGCCGGCCCGGTCACGCATGTGCGCTTCACCTATCCCGGCGATCGGCACGCGCTGGTGGCGCGTTTCACGCCGGCATCACAGTAATGCCATGTTCCATATACAACATGGCGAGTCCTTTCATTCCTCGAACATCTTGCCGCTGCGCGCTTCGAGCCGGTAGCGATAGCCGGGATAGACGAGGCGGGCGGTCGACACCACTTGTTTTGCCGACCAGGTGCGCCGGCGGATCGTCAGGCACGGTTCGGTGTTCAGGATGGTCAGGAGCTTGCATTCCCAGGCCTGCGGCATCGCCGCCTCGACGACGTGTTCGGAGCCGCTGAGCGGGGCAGCGGCGGTCAGATAGGCATTCGGCGTCAGCGTCGTGAAATCCTGGCCGAGATATTCGGGAGCAGCCTCCGGATGGACGAAACGGTCCTCGATCTGCACCGGAACACCGTTTTCGCTGTGAACGATCAGCGAGTGGAAGACCGCCGCGCCGATCGCAAGCTCCAATGCGTCGGCAATCTCCGGAGAGGCGGTTTCCTGGGCGAGAACGATGACCGAAGCCTCGTGGGCATGGCCGCGTTCGGCGATTTCCTCGGCGATGTTGCGCACCTCGAACAGCGCCGAATAGCCCTTGCGCTCGGCGACGAAAGAGCCCACCCCCTGGATGCGGACGAGTTCGCCTTCATTGGCAAGTTCGCGCAGTGCCCGATTGGCGGTCATCTTGCTGACGCCGAGCTCGACGACCAGTTCGTTCTCCGACGGCACGCGGTATTTCGGCGGCCATTCGCCGCTGTGGATGCGGTCGAGGATCACCTGCTTGACGCCGGCATAAAGCGGCGTGCTATCATTTTCCGCCAACTCGCGCTTCATCTCGCCGGAACGCTTCATTGCCTATTCCTTTTGCACGAATGGAATTCGCTACATAAATCGACTTTCCTCTTGCATATCACAAAATATCTCATATGGTACCATATACAACCTCCCAATCGGTCCAAAACATCAAAAGGACAGGAAAGGGCAAGCCGGCGAAGATCGGCCGTGGTGCCGCAAGGTCTGTTTCAACTTCAGAGGAGAATTCATCAATGAAATTCAGCGCAATCCTATTTTGCGGCGTGGCGGCTTTTTCCGCCTTCGCAGCCCCCGCCTTTTCCAAGGACTGGACGAAGGCGACCATCACGCTTGAAGGCGCCTATGCGCCGTGGAACCTCACCAATGCCGACGGCACGCTCGGTGGCTTCGAGCCGGAGCTTGCCAAGGTGCTGTGCGAACGCGCCAAGATCGAATGCACGCTGGTCGCTTCCGACTGGGACGGCATGATCCCGGCGCTCAATGCCGGCAAGTTCGACGTTATCATGGATGCGCTGTCGATCACCGAAGAGCGCAAGCAGGTCATCGACTTCACCATTCCCTATGCTGCCACCCCTGCCGCCTTCGCCACCGCCAAGGACAGCCCGCTCGCCAAGGCCGCCGGCACCGGCGCCACGATCAAGATGACGCCCGGCCAGACCGGCGTGAAGGAGATCGATGCGCTCAAGGCCGCTTTCAAGGGCAAGACCATCGGCATCCAGGCGGCGACCGTCTACGCCAAGTTCGTCTATGACAATTTCGGCGACATTGCCGAGATCCGCGAATACAAGACCGGCGCCGACCGCGACCTCGACCTGCAGAACGGCCGCATCGACCTCGGCTTCGACGACGCCGTCTATTTCGCCAATGCCTTCCAGAGCGCCAATGGCGTACTCGACTTCACCGGCCCGGAAATCGTCGGTTCGATCTGGGGCGAGGGTGAAGGCCTCGGCGTCCGCAAGGCCGACACCGATCTGCGCGACAAGTTCAGCGAGGCGATCAAGTCCGCGCTCGCCGACGGCACCGTCAAGAACCTCTCGATGAAGTGGTTCAAGGTCGACGTCAGCCCGCAGCAATAAGCGTTTCGGCCTTCCGGCCGCAAACGCCTGTCTCCGGCTTTATCGCCGGAGACAGCCTGCTAGAGCAGGATGATTTTACGCCGGGTCGGCCTAAAATCTGAATCCTGTTCTAAATAAAAGAGTTAGAGCATGATGTTGTCCGAAAACCGCGGACACTTTTCGGCATCATGCTCTGGTATCAATCCGCAAAACACTGCCACGGACGGGGAACGGACGCTATGGCAAGCTTGGAACTGCTCGGCTTCGGCTCGACCGGATGGGGCGCGCTGCTCATTGCCGCTACCTTGATGACGCTGGCCGTCACGGCGACGGCGCTGGCAATCGGCGCGGTGCTCGGCGCCATCGTCGCGGCGGCGAAACTCTCCGGCAATCTTGCCCTCGTCACCCTCGGCAACATCTATACGACCGTGTTTCGCGGCGTGCCTGAATTGCTGATCATCTATCTCATCTATTTCGGCGGCTCCTCGGCCGTCACCTCGATCGGCAAGGCGATGGGTTACGAGGGTTTTCTCGGCCTGCCCTCCTTCATCGCTGGCGCGCTTGCCGTCGGCATTATCTCCGGCTCCTATCAGGCCGAGGTGTTCCGCGGCGCTTTCCTCGCCATTTCCAAGGGTGAGCTCGAGGCTGCCTCGGCGATCGGCATGCATCGCGGCTTGCGGCTGCGCCGGATCATCATGCCGCAGGTGCTGCGGCTGGCCATTCCCGGCCTCGGCAACGTCTGGCAGCTCAGCCTCAAGGATTCTGCGCTGATCTCCGTCACCGGCCTTGCCGAACTGATGCGCACCAGCCAGGTGGCGGCGGGCTCGACCCGGCAATATTTCCTGTTCTTCATCGCCGGAGGCTGCCTGTATCTGATCCTGACCAGCCTTTCCGACCGGATCTTCAACGGTGCGGAACGCCGCGCCAACCGCAGCATGCCGGCAGCCGCCATGGGCCAGGCATAAGGAGGCGATGATGGATTTCACCTTTCTTGCTTCGACCATGGTCACCCTGCTCAAAGCGGTGCCGACGACGCTGATCCTGTTTTCGCTATCGATCTTCTTCGGCGGCCTGCTGGCGCTCGTCATCGTCTCGATGCGGGTCAGCGGCAACTCTCTGCTTTCGGGTTTCGCCAAGGGTTATATCTTCATCTTTCGCGGCTCGCCGCTGCTGATCCAGATGTTCCTGGTGTTTTACGGCCTCGGCCAGTTCGGCATTATCCGCTATTCCTTCCTCTGGCCGTTCCTGCGCGAGCCGATGGTCTGCGCCGTGCTGTCGCTGGCGCTCTGCACCGCCGGCTACACGGCGGAGATTTTTCGCGGCGGCATCCGCGCCGTTTCGCCTAAGGAGATCGAGGCGGCCCGCTCGATCGGCATGTCCGGCCCCTTGCTGGTGCGCCGCATCCTGGCGCCGATCGCCTTCCGTCATGCGCTGCCGGCCTATTCCACCGAGATCGTGCTGATGATGAAGTCGACGGCGCTTGCAAGCCTCGTCACCGTATGGGAGGTCACCGGTGTGGCCCAGCGGCTGATCTCGCAGACCTACCGCACGATGGAGGTCTTCCTCTGTGCGGCGATCATCTATCTCGTTTTGAATTTCATCATCCTGCAGGGCATGGCCCTGCTCGAATATTCGCTGTCCCGACACCGCCGCGCGGCCCCGCAGCCGCTGAAGGCCTAGGTAGTTCTTGAACCGATTGGAGCAATCATGCCAGGCGTTACCCGACTTTCGGTCCGCAATATCCGCAAGAGCTTCGGCACGCACGAGGTGCTGCGCGGCATTTCCCTCGATGCGGAGGACGGCGATGTGATTTCGCTGCTCGGCGCCTCCGGCTCCGGCAAATCCACCTTCCTGCGCTGCATCAACATGCTCGAAACCGCAAGTGACGGCGAGATCTGGGTCGATGGCGAGCACATCGAGATGGTGCACAAAAACGGCCGCAGCAAACCGGCGAGCCAGAAGCAGGTCGACCATATAAGATCCGAACTCGGCATGGTGTTCCAGTCCTTCAATCTCTGGTCCCATATGACGATCCTGCAGAACGTCATCGAAGGCCCGATCCATGTGCTCAAACGCCCGCGTGCCGACTGTATCGCCGAGGCCGAGGCGCTGCTCGAGAAGGTCGGCATCGCCGATAAGCGCCACGCCTATCCCGCTCATCTCTCCGGCGGCCAGCAGCAACGCGCCGCGATCGCCCGCGCACTGGCGATGAAGCCGAAGGTAATGCTCTTCGACGAGCCGACCTCGGCCCTTGATCCGGAACTCGTCGGCGAGGTGCTGCGCGTCATGCGCGCGCTTGCCGAGGAAGGCATGACCATGCTCGTCGTCACCCATGAGATGAGCTTTGCCCGCAACGTCTCGAACCGCGTCGTCTTCATGCGCGAAGGGCTGATCGAAAGCAGCGGCAAACCGGACGACATGTTCACCGGCGGCGCCACACCCGCCTTCCGCCAGTTCATCGGCCATTTCGGAAGCGGTCAATGACCAAAACCATCGAGACCCTGCTGACCTGGCGCGATGTCGCCCGTGTCGGGGCAGGGGAGGCGCTGGCGCTGTCGCCGGCGGCCTGGGCCCGTATCGAGCAGGCAAGCCGCATCGTCGCCAGCATCGTCGAGACCGGCGTGCGCGCCTATGGCGTCAACACCGGCGTCGGGGCGCTGGCCGATACTGTCGTCGATCGCGCCTCGCAGAGCCTTTTGTCGCGCAGCATCGTGCTCAGCCATGCGTGCGGCGTCGGGCCGTTGCTGGGCGGCCGCGAAGTGCGCGCCATCATCGCCGCTCAGATTGCCAATTTCGCCCACGGCCATTCCGGCGTACGGCGCGATGTCGTCGAGCATCTCACAGCCCTGCTGGAGAATGACTGCATTCCCGATGTGCCGTCGAAAGGCTCGGCCGGCTATCTGATCCACAATGCCCATATTGCGCTTGTTCTGATCGGCGAAGGCAGCGCCATGCTGGCCGGCCGGCGGATGAGCGGCCGCGAGGCGCTGGCGGCGATCGGCCTTCAGCCGCTGGTGCTCGGCGCCAAGGAGGGCCTGAGCCTCGTCAACGGCACGGCCTGCGCCACCGGGCTGACCGCCACTGCACTTTCTCGCGCCGAACGGCTGCTCGACTGGGCCGATGCCATCGCGGCGCTGACGCTCGAAGCGGCAGGCGGCCAGATTGCCGCCTTCGACGAAGCGGTGCTGGCGCTGCGCCAATCGGCGGGGATCAAAAAGGTGGGCGCGACGCTGCGCGCCCGGCTTCTCGGCAGCGGCCTTGTCGCCGCCGCCTTCGGCCGGCGCACCCAGGATGCGCTCAGCCTTCGGTCGGTGCCGCATGCCCACGGCGCCGCCCGCGACGTTTTCGACAATTCCGCCCGTGTCGTCGATCAGGAACTTGCCTCGGTGACGGACAATCCCGCCGTCTCCGGCACGCCCGAACATCCGATCGTCTCCTCCGAGGCGCATGCGGTCGCCCCGGCGCTCGGCCAGGCGGCCGATAGCCTCGCCATTGCGCTGGCGCAGATCGGCGCGATCAGCGAACGGCGCATGGACCGGCTGGTCAATCCGCTGGTGAGCGGCCTGCCGCCGTTTCTGGCGAGCGACGCCGGCAGCCATTCCGGCTTCATGATCGCCCAATATACCGCGGCAGCCCTCTGCAACGACAACCGCCGGCTTGCCGCTCCCGCGGCCCTGGATGGCGGCCTGACCTCCGGCCTGCAGGAGGATTTCCTCGCCCATCCGACGGCTGCGGCCGGCAAACTGCTGACGGTCATCGACAATGGCGAATATATCCTGGCGATCGAGCTGATGGCAGCGGCCCAGGCGCATGATTTTCTGGCAGCGACGGCGCCGCGGGCGCCGGGCACGGATCTCATCTACCAAGCCGTGCGGCAGCGTATCTCCCATTATGGCGACGAGCGGCCGCTGAACGGCGATATCGAAATCGTGCGCAGGCTGATCCGCGAGACCGCGCCGCCGCCGATCGGCTGAACCGGGAAGATTGTCAGAACGGCTTGCTGGTTGCCGAATCCTGCTTGGCCTTTTCGCCGGCCTCGAGACGCTTGAGGCACTGGGCGAAAGTGGGGTAGAGCTGATCCACCCGCGACAGCGGCAGCGTCCAGTCGCCTTCGTCGCCGGCAAAGGTCAGCTGCACGTCAGGGGTTCCGGCAAAGGAGTTCTTGATGATCTTCTTCAGTCCGCCGCTTCCTTTGCTCGCCGGCGGCCAGAGGCGAAGCGTGGTCTTGTCGAAGTACTCGGCGGCGACCACTTTCGTCATCGAACGATCGGTCAGCGTCACCTCGGTCGTGGTGCCGGCCGGAATGTCCCAGGTGTCCTTGGTGACCAGCCAGAAGGTCTCGGTGGCGCTCTGGCGGAATTCCACGGTTTTGCCGAGCTCGCTGTTCCACAGCAGCCGGCAATAGGCAGGACGCTCGCCGGCAAAGCCGACCGACCATTGTCTTGCGTCGCCCATCCATTCGGTCTCGCCCAAGGCAGCGACCGGCTGCAGGACGGCCATCAGAACCATCGCGGTCAGAATTTTCATCGCCGAAACCATCTCCAGGACAATCGGCTCCAGCCATAGCAAAAGAAGGTTGAGCTTTTGCTACCGAGATGGCTCCGAATGCCGCACGGTCTTGATTTTACGGCTGGCCTTGCCGATCTGGCGTAGATCGACATGAAGTGAAGGGAGCTCGACGGCAGGCATGAGTGAGGTTCAACGACGCGGATTTTTGGCGAGGCTTACCGCATATGAGCCGCTGACGCTGATCATGCTGGCATCGGTTGCCGGCGGGCTGTTCGTGCTGCAGCGGCTGACGAGCGAGGTTCTCGAAGGCGAGACCTTCCATTTCGACGAAACGATCCTGCTGGCGCTGAGGCGGCCGGGTGAACTTGGCGCGCCGATCGGCCCCGGCTGGCTGACGCATGCCGTTGGCGATATCACCAGCCTCGGCGGCGTCACTGTTCTCTCGCTAATGACGATCCTCGTCACCGTCTATCTTCTGCTCGACCGGCGCTGGCCGATCGCGATCTTCGTCCTGTCTTCGGTACTATCAGGCTGGCTGGCGAGCACGATCTTGAAGATCCTCGTCGCACGGCCGCGCCCCGACATCGTGCCGCATCTGGTCGAGGTCAGCGATCTCAGCTTTCCCTCTGGCCACGCCATGGTCTCGGCGGTGACCTATCTGACGCTCGGGGCGCTGCTGGCCCGGACGCAGCGTTATCCCTCGACGCGGATTTTCGTCATGTTCGCCGGCGTCTTCCTGGCGGTCATCATCGGTCTCAGCCGGATCTATCTCGGCGTCCACTACCCGACGGATGTCCTCGCCGGATGGTGCGCCGGCGCGCTCTGGGCGCTCTGCTGCTGGCTGATCTCGAAACGGTTCATTCCGAGCCGCGCGCCGAACGATGCCGTCGAATCGGGAAATGGTGACAGGCGGTAGCGCTTCCTCATTTTACGCAGCTGGCGGGCGAGCTCGACGCCGCCTGCCAACGATAATAAGTATCTCGGCCGGGGTCGATCTCGTTAAGCCATGACGGCATTGAAGGTTATGTTGCCGGCTTCTCCGGCCTTGGCATGAGGCCTTACGACAATTTCAACGTCCTGGTTGAAAGCTGTCAGGAAGCTCATGAGGCGTTCAACGGAGTATTCCCGGAAATGGCCCCGGAAGAGGCGGGACACTTCCGGCTGAGTAATACCCATAAGGGTTCCGGCCTTCGCCTGGTTGAGTTTGCGCTCGTTGACGAGACGGTGCAGGGCAGCCACAATCTGCGCTTTCAAGAAGTGGTTTTCGGCGTCCGGTAGTCCCAGCTCCTCAAAGATGTTGGGGTGGCCGGCATGAACCTCGACATGTTCGGTTTTCATCGCTTGCGCTCCTCATTTTGTTTCGCTGTATAATCGGCTTCCGCATCACGGAAACGGCGTTTAATCAGCTCGATATCGCTCTGGGGTGTTTTGATGCCGCGCTTGGACTTCTTCTTGAAGCAGTGCAAGACGTAGACGGCCGTATCGAAACGGACGGTGTAAACGGCGCGGTAGGTGTCGCTGTCATGGGTCTTCGACCAACTCCACGATACCATTGCCGAGTCCCTTGAGCATCTTTGCCGATGGAGGGTATTGCCCCGTCTGTGCCAGAAACAGCTCAAAGCCAAAAGCTTCCTGCACTTTGGGCGGAAAATCCGCATAGTCTTTGCGGCTCGACGCTATCCAAAGGAGCGCTCGGGTAGGGCGTGGCAAGTTTTCCATCTAACGTAATTATGAGTAAAGACTCATAATCTGTCAAGCTGGCATTTCATGGCAGGACATTCAGCGTGGGAACTTCCGCTTAAGCACTTACAGCGCCACGCATCTTTTAAGACGCGCGGCGCAGTAATTTCCGAAAATCGATTCCGATTTCGGGCCGCTGCGTTAGGTGCGCGGCTTCAGATTTTCCGGGTCGTAGATCGGCTTGTAGCCGACGCCGACAACCTCCATCGGATAAGTCTCGGCAAAATACTCGACATTCAGCTTGCGTCCGACCTGGCAATGCGACCAGGGCAGATAGGCCAAAGCAATGTTCTTGCCGATCGTTGGGCCGTAGGCAATCGAGGTCGTGTAGGACCGACGGCCAAGCTCGTCGACCAGAACCTCTCCCGTGGCGGGATCGACGACCGGCAGGTTGCCGAGGGGGTAACGCTTCACGCCCGATTTGTCGGTATTATCGGTCATCACAAGCGTGCAAAGCATGGCCGGCTGGTGCTCGCGCGCCTTGTATTCCAGATGTTTTGCCTTGCCGCGGAAATCGGCTTCCTTGACCTTCGGACGGGCGAGATCGGCTTCTATCAGGTTATACTGGGTCAGGAGATCGGCGTTCTGCAGGCGCAGGCTCTTTTCCATGCGGCGCGAGTTGGCATAGGTCTCTACGCCGAAGGCCATCACACCGGTCGAGCGCAGCGCATCCCAGACGGCGAGGCCGTCTTCGTATTTCATGTGCAGCTCCCAGCCCTGCTCGCCGACATAGGAGATGCGGAAGGCGGTGACAGGCTTACCGGCGATTTCGATCGGCTTGATCGCCGCAAAGGCGAAGTTTTCCTGATCGAGCCCGGCCGGATCGGCCACGACCTTCTTCAGCGTGTCGCGCGCGTTCGGACCCCAGATGCCGATCGTCACGAATTTTTCCGAGACGTCGGTGATGGTGACGTCGAGGCCACGGTCTTCGGCGACGCGCTTCATATAATGCAGGTCGCGCGGGCCGGCATCGGCGCCGTTGACAAGACGGCACCGGTCGGCCATGCGGAAGACGGTGAAGTCAGCGCGCACCATGCCTTCGTCGTCGAGGAAGTGGGTGTAAACGCCCTTGCCGATGTTTGCATCGCCGCCGACCTTGGCGGCGCACAGCCATTCCATCAGTTCGACATGATCCGGCCCCTCGATATCGACCATGTGGAAGTGGCTGAGATTGACGATGCCGCAATCCTCGCTCATCGCCAGATGCTCGGCATTCGATACGCGCCAGAAGTGGCGGCTGTCCCATTCGTTTTCGCGAACCGGGACACGGTCGGCGTATTTTTGCAGAAGGTGCTCGTTGGCGGCGTAGCCGTGCGCACGCTCCCAACCGCCGAGTTCCATGAAGTAGCCGCCCAGCTCCTTTTCGCGCTCGTAGAAGGGCGAGCGCTTGGCGTTGCGGCCGGAGGCATAGGGTTCGCGGGTGTGAACGGCCGGGAAATAGATCTTCTGGGCGGCTTCGAAGCAGCGGCCCTCGATGAACTCTTCGGTCAGCTGATGCGGATAAAAGCGGGCGTAGTCGATGCTGTTGTGATCGATTTCAGTCCGGCCGTCGGTCATCCAGTCGGCGATCAGCTTGCCATAACCCGGGCCGTCCTTGACCCAGATGGCAACGCAATACCAGAGACCGCGAACCTTCTGGCTCTCGCCGCAGGACGCGCCGCCGCCGGCGGAAACCTGCAGCAGGCCATTGAAGGAGTGACCTTCGTTATAACCGAGTTCGCCGAGGATCGGCGTCAGTTCCATGGCGCGCTCGAGCGGCTCGATGATCTGTTCCATCTCGAGGTCACGCTGCGACGGCGACAGGCGCGCTTCGTGTTTTTCGAGAATATCGCGCGGATGGCACATGCGCGGATTGGCGGCTTCGTAATAGCCCCACTCGATCTGACCGCCCTCGGTCGTGGCGGGGTCGCCGGTATCGCGCATATAGGCGGAGTTGCCCTGGTCGCGCAGCAGCGGGAAGCCGATTTCCTTGCCGGTGCCTTCAAACTCGTTATACGGACCGAAGAAGGTGAGCGGGTGATCGACCGGCATGACCGGCAGGTCTTCGCCGACCATCTCGGCGATCAGGCGGCCCCAAAGGCCGGCGCAGACGATGACGTGGTCGGCCATGATGGTGCCGCGATGGGTGACGACGCCCTTGATGCGGCCGCCTTCGACGATCAGCGATTTCGCCGGCGTATTGCCGAACACCTGCAGCTTGCCGGCCTTTTCGGCTGCGTCGACCAGCTTGCCGGCAACGGTCTGCGAGCGCGGAATGACGAGGCCGGCATCCGGATCGTAAAGGCCGCCCATCACCTGATCTTCTTCGATCAGCGGGAACTTCTCCTTGATCTCGGAAGGGCTGACATAATGGGCGCGCGTGCCGAAAGCGCGCGCCGAGGACAGCTTGCGCTTGATTTCTTCCATCCAGGCGTCGTCGCCGGTGCGCGCCACTTCGAGGCCGCCGATGCGGGCGTAATGGCCCATCTTCTCGTAGAAATCGATCGAATATTGCGTGGTCCAGACCGACAGATAGTCGTGGCTGGTGGTGTAACAGAAGTCCGAGGCATGGGCTGTCGAGCCGATATCGGTCGGTATGCCCGACTTGTCGATGCCGACGATGTCGTCCCATCCGCGCTCGACGAGATGATGCGCGATCGAGGCGCCGACGATACCGCCGAGGCCGATGATGACGACCTTTGCCTTTTCCGGAAATGCTGCCACGTGCTGTTCCTTCTACTTATCGGACGAATTAAAATTTAGCCGCGTTTGACTTACGCTTCGCGCGTGAAATGCAGGAGCCATGTCAGCCTCGTAAACGTGTCACATTTACCGAAGCTGCGGAACCCCAGACCTCTTCGCATGGAAGCTGCAACGGGGGTATTATGCCTCAGGCTCACGATCGTCATTGCTCCTACGCCGCCGAGTATCGGCGTGATTGCGTCAGCCCGATCGAACGATCTATATGGGCGAGCCGTTGCAATTGGCGGGCAGCCTATGACGGCACCTGGAACAGATGACGGATTCGCGTCACCAGCGAGCTCATCGAGCCGCCGTTCAGCGTGGCGCCTTCGGTCGCCAGGGAGTGCTGGCCGGTCTCGATGCGGCGTGACAGGGTGGCGGCAAGCTCTTCGGCGATGCCGGGCCGATCATGCAGCAGCGGGGTCAGGCTTGCTTGAGCGATTTCGTAGACCACGACGAAGGTGAGCGCGCGCAGGCTCGCCGCCTCGCCGATCCCGATCAGCAGTCCGCTTTCGCCGAAATAATCGCCCGGCGCCAGCCGGCCGAGTTCGATTTCCTTGCGGCCTTCCTGTCGTGTCGCGACGAGTGCGCCGCTGCGCACGATCATCAGCGATGCAACGGTATCGCCCTGTTCGATCAGGATGGAATCCTTCTTGTAGGTGCGCCGCGTCATCGTGGCTGCGAGCGTCTCCTTCTCGTCCTCGGTCAGCGAGGAAAACAGCGGGATAGCATCGAGGAGCTTGAGCGGCGTCGGCCGGTGCGGTTTTGCCATCTCCTCCGACTGCACCTGGCCGGGCGGCGGGCCGGCGGCATCGATCGGCCGCGCCAAAGTGAGGCCCGCGGCCTTGAGATGGCGGTAGATGAGGTCGAAGATCTCGTTCTTCGCCGGCCCCGCCTGGCCGATATCCCTGACGCGGAAGGAAAGCTCCACCTCCACCGCATCGGCATTCAGCGATTTGATCTGCACACCGGGTTTCGGTTCGGTCAGGATCGAACCGCTGCTCAGCAGCACGGTGCGCATGACCTCGGCGATCACCGACGGTCCGGTCGTCGGAACGACGCGCGCCGTCAGCGACACCCCGTGGCTGCGGTCGGGACTGCTGAGGTTGGTCAGCCCGACTTTGGCGAGGAAGCTGTTGGGCAGCACCACCAGGTCGTTCGAGCCGTTCAGGAGATGGGTGGAGCGCCAATTGGTTTCGAGGACACGGCCTTCGACGCCGTCGTTCAGCACGATCCAGTCGCCGATCGTATAAGGCCGGCCGAGATTGAGGGCGATGCCGGAAAAGACGTCGCTCAACGTGCTTTGCAACGCAAGGCCGAGGATGATGGCGAAGACGCCTGATGTGGCGATCAGCGTGCCGACGGGAAAGCTGAAGACATAGGCGACCACCGAGAGGATGGCGCCGAGATAGATGAGGCCGATCACCAGATCCTGGACGAGGCGCCCCTCTCTCGGCTGGCGCTCGAAGATCAGGAAGACGCGGACGAAGGCGATCAGCGCCCAGGCGGCATTGATCCACCAGACCACTTTGGCAAGGGCGATGAAGACCCGCTCGAAGTTCGAATTCGGCGTCGGCCCGACTTCGTAAGGGACGATGTCGTGATAGAGCAGCAGGACGGTCAGCGTCGCGAAGAAGAACACCTGGCCCGCGAGCTTCCAGCTTGGGAAGGGGCGAAGGGCTATTCGGGTGACGATGGCGCCGACGACGGCCAGCGTTCCGGCCTGTACGACAGGATCGGCAAGTACCCCGGACCAGGTGAGATTATCTATCATCGACATCAACTCGCGAGGGAAGATCGCGCTTTGTGGAACCGACGCATCCTGGCCTCTCTATAGCAATGACCGGCCGGAGAGTTTTGGTCGCTGTCATCGAATATTCCTTGAGAAAATTCCATATCGTCGCGACGTCTGCCCGGGCAGGGCGAGGAGCCCGAAAGCAACATTGCCGTTCGCTCAATCGATGTCAAACCGTGACGGGGCAATTGCATCCTGCATTTTTCCGGGCGATCGAGCATCTCCGATGCTGGCACACATGCCGGTCGTGCAGAGCTCCGTCAGCTTGGCGCAGTAGATGCAGCGGAGAGGATCACGGCGCTGAGATCGCCTTCAGCCGGTCGATATCGACAAGCACGATGTCGTCGGAAACAGGCTCGCGATTGTGCAGGCGGAACCATTCCACTGCTTCGCGCACGCGGTCTCCGTGGGGCGACGGATAGGCGCCAAGCCCGAGGACCCATTCGCGCACGGTCTCGCGCTCCATCCGTCCGGCGCGGTATCGATCGCTGACGGTTTTTGCCGAGGCGACGAGATCATTGATGCTTTTCACGACTATTCCTTAGTGGACGGACGGCTCGTCATCTTCGAGAAACGATCGAAGGCCGTCCCGCGCAACGACGGCCAGGAATTCGTCAAACGCTTCCCGGTCGGTGGCAAATGGTTCGTCCCAACGGATCAGATCCTCGCCTTGGGTGACGACTTCCATCGTCCAGTCTTCATTGCTGCCGGATGTGCGGAAGATATCGACGAGCACGGTGATCCCGTCATCGGTGAATTCTCCGGCCAGTTCCGAGTGTTCGAGCTTCTGCTTCTTTGTCATCATTCAACCACCCGCACCCGGCGGTGCGTCGTTTTCGAGATATTCTTCATATTGAACCGTTTCGGTCTCATTGGTGTCGATCGAATTTGCTCGCTTTGCAAGGCGAACACCGGCTCCTCCACCGTTTTCCGGGATGAAAACGACGCCGCCGCCTTCCAGGGCCTGCTTCATATCCTGAAGGGTTCGGTCATAGGGAGAGCGTTTGCCCGCCTCGAAATTGGCGATCGTCGCCTTGGCGACGTTTGCGGCAGATGAGAGATCGTCCTGCGACCAGGCCAGGAGGGCGCGCGCGGCGCGGCATTGAGCGGGGGATAGGGACATAATGATAACTCTACATCAAAAATGCAATCCGACTCAACTGATGATGGCTACTTTCTGGTCCACGCCGAAGGCTGCCCCTTACCCCGGGGGAATCCGAGTGTTACTCCACCCCCGCATTCTTTCGACCCTTAATACTTCAGAATCATCCACTGAAAGGGAAGGTTGATTGACGGAATATTATTAAAGCCTAATTTTGAAGCCCCTTAATCACGCGCTCGGGAGGAAACAATGCGTGAGCCAGATATGCAGAAACTCGATGCACTCGTCGGCCGGCTGGTCGGCGATGTCGGCGCCGCCATGTCAGGCGCCTTGGTCGTGCTTGGCGACAAGGTCGGAATTTTCAAGGCGATGGCCGACGGGACGCCGATGAACGTCCAGCAACTCTCGGCAAAAACCGGAGTGAAGGAGCGTTATCTCAGGGAATGGCTCAGCGCCCAGGCGGCGGCGGACTATATCGTCTATGATGAAAAGACCGATCGTTTCAGCCTAACGCCGGAGCAGGCGATGGTCTTTGCCGAGGAAAACAGCCCGGCCTTCTTCGTCGGCGCCTTCGAGGTCGTGCAATCGATGTGGATGGATGAGCCGAAGGTCACTGAGGCCTTCCGCACCGGCGAGGGCCTCGGCTGGCATGAGCACAGCACCTGTCTGTTCAGGGGAACCGAGCGGTTCTTTCGTCCGGGCTATAACAGCCATCTCGTCGCGGAATGGATCCCAGCCCTTGCCGGGGTTGAAGAAAAACTCAAGGCCGGCGCCAGCGTCGCCGACGTCGGCTGCGGCCATGGCGCCTCGACCATCCTGATGGCGCAGGCCTATCCGGCGTCGCGTTTTACCGGCTTCGACTATCACGGCCCGTCGATCGAAAAGGCCAAGGCCGCCGCCGAGGATGCGGGCGTCGCCGACCGTGTGACGTTCGAGCAGAGCCGGGCAGCGGAATTTCCAGGCCGCGGCTACGACATGGTCGCCATGTTCGACTGCCTTCACGACATGGGCGATCCGGTCGGCGCCGGCCAGCATGTCAAGGAAACGCTTGGGCCGAACGGCACGTGGCTGATCGTCGAGCCCTTTGCCCATGATCATCTGAAGGACAATCTCAACCCCGTCGGCCGCGTCTATTACGGCGCCTCGACGATGATCTGCACGCCGGCATCACTGTCGCAGGAGGTGGGGCTCGGGCTCGGCGCCCAGGCGGGAGAAATGAAGCTGCGAAAGGTGGCGCTCGACGCCGGTTTCAAGCATTTCCGCCGCGCCACGGAAACCCCGTTCAACATGGTGTTCGAAGTACGAGCCTGAAGTGACTGGATAGCTATCTGAGCTTGCCGATGCTGGCATACATGCCGGTGGTGCGGAATTCCGTCGGGTTGGTGCCGTAGACCCGGCGGAAGACTTTGGAGAAATAATTCGGATCCTCGAAGCCGCACATGATGGCGACTTCCTTGACCGGCAGAAAGTCCGCCTTGGTCAGCAGCTTGACGGCGCGCTGCAATCGCTGCTGCAGCACGAATTCGGCCGGCGGCATGCCCTCGCTCTCGGCGAAGCTGCGGGAGAAATGGGCGCGGCTGAGGCCGACGATGCCGGCAAGGTCGCTGACCGGCAGCGGCTTTTCCAGATTGGCGTTGATGTGGTCGATCACCGGCTGCATCAGGCTGAGTTCGGCGGCAAAGGCCGGCGAGCCGAAGACGTCGTCGTAAAGCGCCATCGCCGCTTCATAGGCGATCGCCGAGGCAGCGCCCGGCGAGGTCGCGCCGGTGACGAGGCGCAGGCTGCAATCGGCGAGATGATCGATAGTCGAAGGCTGCAGCTTCAGCACCGGCCCGGCGGTGGACAGGACCATTTGGTGGATGCGCAGCGTTTCCTCACCATTCATCGAAATCCAGAAATATTCCCAGCGGTCGCCCTTCTCCAGCCAGTATCGATGATTGTGCGGCACCAGTACCAGCAGCGTGTCGCCGCCCTGAAGACGATAATTGCGGTTCTGATAACGCAGCCGGCCGCTGCCGCTGATCGTGTGCTGCAGCACGGTGAACGGCGTCTGGCCGCGCCTTCGGCCATCCCAGTCATAGGGCTCGTTCTCGCGCACCTCATAGCCGGAGCTGGTCGGCATCGCATGCAATCGCTCCCGGCCGCGGGGCAGCGAAACCGTCCTCATCGACTGTCCGTTGGCAATCAAATTCTGCAGCACAAAATTACCCCTGAAAGCATAATCCTTCTCTGGTGGCCCTGATGATTTCGGGCATAATCCCGCTCGACAAACAGGGAAGAGACCACGGTCGATGGAGCGGCCGGGAGGAAAACAGGCGGTTTTTCGGCTTTTTCAGCTTCATGTTCCAGCATGCGGGCCGATCCTCCATAGCCATCTTTTCTGTAGCATTCGATTGAGTCGAGGTGAAGATCATGAGTTTCAAAATCGCTATCATCGGTGCGGGCAGCGTCGGTTTCACCAAGAAGCTGTTCACCGATATTTTGTGCGTTCCCGAGTTTCGCGACGTCGAATTCGCGCTGACCGATCTCAGCGAGCATAATCTCGAGATGATCAAGGCGATCCTCGACCGGATCGTCGAAGCGAACGGCTTGCCGACCAAGGTGACGGCGACGACCGACCGGCGCCAGGCGCTCTCCGGCGCTCGTTATATCATCAGTTGCGTCCGGGTCGGTGGGCTCGAGGCCTATGCCGACGATATCAGAATTCCGCTGAAATACGGCATCGACCAATGCGTCGGCGATACGATCTGCGCCGGCGGCATCCTTTACGGCCAGCGCAACATCCCGGTCATTCTCGATTTCTGCAAGGATATCCGCGAGGTTGCTGAGCCCGGCGCGAAATTCCTCAACTATGCCAACCCGATGGCGATGAACACCTGGGCGGCGATCGAATACGGCAAGGTCGATACCGTCGGCCTCTGCCACGGCGTCCAGCACGGTGCCGAACAGATCGCCGAGGTGCTCGGCGCCAAGTCGCTTGGTGAACTCGACTATGTCTGCTCCGGCATCAATCATCAGACCTGGTTCATCGACCTGCGCCTCAACGGCCGCAAGATCGGCAAGGACGAGCTGGTCTCAGCCTTCGAGGCGCATCCGGTCTTTTCGCAGCAGGAGAAACTGCGCATCGACGTGCTGAAGCGTTTCGGCGTCTATTCCACCGAGAGCAACGGCCACCTTTCGGAATACCTGCCCTGGTACCGCAAGCGGCCGGAGGAAATCACCCGCTGGATCGACATGTCCGACTGGATCCACGGCGAGACCGGCGGTTATCTCCGCCATTCCACCGAAACCCGCAACTGGTTCGAGACCGAATTCCCGCAATTCCTGGAATCCGCCGCAAAGCCGCTCGACTCCACCAAGCGCTCGAACGAACATGCGAGCCACATCCTCGAAGCGCTGGAGACGAACCGGGTCTATCGCGGTCATTTCAACGTCAAGAACAACGGCGTCATCACCAACCTGCCATCCGACGCGATCATCGAATCGCCCGGCTTCGTCGACCGCTTCGGCATCAACATGGTCTCCGGCGTCACCCTGCCGGAAGCCTGTGCGGCCACCTGCATCGCCTCGATCAACGTCCAGCGCATGTCGGTGCATGCCGCCATATCCGGCGACATCGACCTTTTGAAGCTTGCCGTGCTGCACGATCCGCTGGTCGGCGCCGTGGCGACGCCTGAGGAAGTCTGGCAGATGGTCGACGAAATGGTCGTTGCCCAGGCGCGCTGGCTGCCGCAATATGCCGATGCCGTGCCGGCCGCCAAGGAGCGGCTGTCGAAATCCAAGGTGCAGACCCGCGACTGGGCGGGCGCTGCACGCCGCAACGTTCGCTCGATCGAAGAGCTGCGCGCGGAAAAGGCGGCGCTGAAACAGGCCGTCTGATTTTCGTGAAAGAGGGGTCGCCATGGATTTCCGGGAGGGAAATCCATGGGCCGCCGGCCAGCTTTCACACCGTTTGAGGAAAAGGAGCCGCGTGCCCCGCGCTCCGGAACAAGAGGGAGAAACGATGATGAAATTCCGCAACCTTGGCATTTTGGCCGGACTGGCGCTTGGCGTCTCAGTCCTGGCGCTGAATGCATATGCCTCCGAGGCCACCGTTCCGCCGGCGCCGGCGGACTTCCCGGCCGAAGGCAAGATCAAATATGTGGCGCGCGACTCCATCCTGGAGTTCAAGGCGCTGCCCGAATATCACGAGCCCGACTGGGTCACGAAGAATTTCGTCGCCGCCGGCAAGCTGCCGCCGGTCAAGGATCGCCTGCCGAAGGAGCCGCTGGTCTTCAAGACAGGCAATATGCCCGACGGCATCGGTGTCTACGGCGATACGATGCGCCACGTCATCGGCGGCCGGCCGGAAGGCTGGAACTACGGCGCCGGCCAGACGCAGGGCTGGGGCGGCATCGATATCGGTCTCTCCGAATGCCTGACGCGCACCGCGCCGCTGTTCCAGGTTGAGGCCAAGGACACCGAGCCGCTGCCGAACCTTGCCAAGAGCTGGGATTGGTCCACAGACGGCCACAAGCTGACCATGCATCTGGTCGAAGGCGCCAAATGGTCTGATGGTGCGCCGTTCAATGCCGACGACATCATGTTCTACTGGGATGACGAAGTCGTCGATCCGAACGTTTCGCCGCTCGGCGGCGGCGCCTCGCCTGAGGCTTTCGGCGCCGGCACGACGCTGAAGAAGATCGACGATTACACCGTCGAATGGACCTTCAAGGAAGCCTTCCCGAAGCAATATCTCTACACGATGTCCTACCCGAACTTCTGCCCGGGTCCATCGCATATCCTCAAACCCCAGCATCCGAAATATTCGAAGAACACCTACGACCAGTTCAAGAACGCCTTCCCGCCTGAGTTCATGAACATGCCGGTGATGGGCGCCTGGGTGCCGGTGGAATATCGCTCCGACGACATCATCGTCATGCGCCGCAACCCCTATTACTGGAAGGTCGACGAGAAGGGCAATCAGCTGCCTTATCTGAACGAGCTCCACTACAAGCTCTCGACCTGGGCCGACCGCGACGTTCAGGCCGTGGCCGGATCCGCCGACATCTCGAACCTCGAGCAGCCGGAAAACTTCGTCGCCTCGCTGAAGCGTGCGGCAGAAAAGACCGCACCCGCCCGCCTGGCTTTCGGTCCGCGCCTCATCGGCTATAACTTGCGCATGAACTTCTCCGCCAACGGCTGGGGCAACCCGGACGAGCGCGGCCAGGCGATCCGCGAGCTGAACCGCGACGAGGACTTCCGCAAGGCCGTCACCATGGCGCTCGACCGCAAGGCGATCGGCGACTCGCTGGTCAAGGGGCCGTTCACCGCGATCTATCCGGGCGGGCTTTCCTCCGGCACCAGCTTCTACGATCGCAACTCCACCGTCTACTATCCCTTTGATCTCAAGGGCGCCAAGGCGGAACTCGCCAAGGCCGGCCTCAAGGATACCGATGGCAACGGCATCGTGAACTTCCCGGCCGGTACGCTTGGCGGCAAGGATGTCGAAATCGTCATGCTGATCAACAATCAGTACACGACCGACAAGAGCCTTGCCGAAGGTGTCGTCGCCCAGATGGAGAAGCTCGGCCTGAAGATCGTCATCAACGGGCTCGACGGCACGAAGCGTGACGATGCCCATTATTCCGGCCGCTTCGACTGGCTGATCCAGCGCAACACCACCGAACTGTCGTCGGTGGTGCAGAATACCGAGCAGCTTGCGCCGATCGGCCCCCGCACCAGCTGGCACCATCGCGCCGGCAAGGACGATCAGCTCGATCTGATGCCGTTCGAAACGGAACTGAACGATATCGTCAACAAGTTCACCACCAGCCCGGACAATGATAGCCGCGTTGCCCTGATGAAGCAGTATCAGAAGATCTCGACAGAGCACGTCAACACCGTGGGTCTGACCGAATATCCTGGCGCCCTGATCATCAACAAGCGGTTCTCGAATGTGCCGCAGGGCACTCCGATCTTCATGTTCAACTGGGCTGAAGATTCGGTGATCCGCGAACGCCTGTGGGTGGCCTCCGACAAGCAGGGCAAATACGAGCTGTTCCCCGAACAGCTGCCCGGCAAGCCTGGCGACAAGGGCCCTGTGAATAACTAGTTCCCTCCGAGCTGAAGCGAGATTCAGGCCGCGCGTGGCGCGCGGCCTGATATGACCAACACGCCGGCCGCGCTGACAAGGAGCGACTGGCGGCAAGGAGAAGCGGACCGTCCGATGTTACGATTCCTGCTCGTGCGCATAGCCTCCGCGATCCCCGTCCTCTTCATCCTGAGTGTGGTGACTTTCGCGATCATCCAGGCCCCGCCCGGTGATTATGCCGATTATATAAGATCCCAGCTGATCAATCAGGGCGGCGCGTCCTACGCCCAGGCCGAAGAGCAGGCCCAGGCCTACCGGGTCGAACACGGTTTGGATAAACCGATGGTCGTCCAATACGTCAACTGGATCGGCGGCATCGTCACCCGCGGCGATTTCGGCTACAGCATGTTCTACAACAAGCCGGTCGCCGACGTGGTGGCAGAGCGGCTGCCGCGGACCCTGCTTCTGGCGCTCGTCTGCCACATCTTCGCTTCGGTGCTCGGCATCGGCTTCGGCATCTGGGCGGCGACGCGGCAATATAGCTGGATCGACAGCACGCTGTCGGCGATTTCCTTCCTCGGCATGACGGTGCCGCGCTTCCTGATGGCGCTGATCATCGTCTATCTGCTGGTCTTCCAATTCAACGTTTCCGAAATCGGCAGTTTCTTCTCGCCGCAATATGGCGGAGCGCCATGGTCGTGGGCGAAATTCGTCGATCTCGTCCACCATGTCTGGCCTGTCGTGGCGATCGCCACCTTCGGCGGGCTCGCCTACAATATGCGGGTAATGCGCGGCAATCTGCTCGATACTTTGAATGCCCAATATGTCGAGACGGCCAAGGCCAAGGGGCTTACCGGTGCAGCCGTGGTGATGCGCCATGCCGTGCCGAACGCGCTTCATCCATTGGTGATGTATCAGGGCGTCGTGCTGCCCTACATGCTGACCGGCGAGATCGAAACCGCCATCATCTTCGCGCTGCCGACCGTCGGCCCGGCGATCGTCGGCTCGATGGCGGTCGGCGACGTCTATGTCACCGCCACCTTCATGATGGTGCTGTCGGCGACGCTGATCGTTGGCAACATCATCGCCGACATGCTGCTGGCGCTGCTCGATCCGCGTGTCCGCCAATTTCAAGGAGCCTGAGATGCTGGCTTTCGACTCCTCGCCGCCACCACCGACAACGACCGAACCTTCGGTCAGCAAGCCATCGCGCGGGCATGAGAGTTATATCGCCCTGGTCTGGCGCCGGCTGCGGCGCTCCTGGACCGGCATGGCCGGGCTGGTGCTCGTCGGGCTGCTGCTGTTCATGGCGATCTTTGCCGATTTCGTCGCGCCGATGGACCCGAAGGTGACCGATGTCGGCTTCGCGCCGCCTCAGATGATGAGCTTTCACGACAAGGACGGCAATTTCGTCTTCCAGCCGCGTGTCTATGGCCTGGCCGATTCCGATGCGCTCGACCCGGTGACCTTCCAGCCGATCGTCGGCGTCGATTACGACAATCCGCGGCTGCTCGGCTTCTTCGTCAAGGGCGCCGAATATCAGCTTTTCGGCCTGATCCCGGCTGACCGCCACTTCTTCGGCTCGACCGATGGCGAGCCGGTGCATTTCCTCGGCACCGACAAGTTCGGCCGCGACGTGCTGTCGCGCGCCATCATCGGCTCGCGCATTTCGCTGACGATCGCGCTGACCGTCGTCTTCATCGTTACCGTCATCGGCACCACCGTCGGCATGGTCTCGGGCTATTTCGGCGGCACCTTCGATGTCTGGCTGCAGCGTTTCGTCGAGCTGGTGCTCGCCTTTCCGCAACTGCCGCTCTATCTGGCGCTGACCTCGCTGATCCCGGTGACGGCGCCGACCAATGTCTTCCTCGGCTTCGTCATCGTCGTGATGTCGGCGCTCGGCTGGGCGCAGATGTCGCGCGAGGTGCGCGGCAAGACCTTGGCGCTCGCCCGCATCGATTATGTCCGGGCGGCAATGGCTGTCGGCGCCACCGACCGGCGCATCATCCTGCAGCATATTTTCCCGAATGTGATGAGCCACGTCATCGTCGCGGTGACGCTCGCCATACCAAGCGTGGTACTGCTCGAATCCTTCCTCGGTTTCCTAGGCTTCGCCGTCAAGCCGCCGCTGATTTCCTGGGGGCTGATGCTGCAGGATACGGCGACCTATTCGGTCATCGGCTCCTATCCTTGGATTCTCTCCCCCGTCGGCTTCGTGCTCGTCACCGTCTTCGCCTTCAATGCGCTGGGCGATGGACTGCGCGACGCAGTCGATCCTTATTGAGGTGATTGATATGGCTCTTGCACTGGTCAATTCCTTCGCCCCGCTTGTCCGTCATGACCATGATGGCCGCTCGGACACGCCTGTCATCGACGCCCGCAATGTGGCGGTGAATTTCAAGGTCGAGGACGGCATGGTCGAAGCCGTCAAGGACGTCTCCTTCCAGCTCTACCGTGGCGAGACGATCGCCATCGTCGGCGAATCCGGCTCCGGCAAATCGGTGACGGCGCGAACGGTGATGGGGCTGTTGTCGAAGCGCGCCGTCGTTTCGGAGAAATCGACGGTTGCCTATGACGGCAGCAATATCCTGACATATTCCGAGCGGGCCCGCCGCAAGCTGCGCGGCGACCG
The DNA here is from genome assembly GCF_010668805.1 of Rhizobium phaseoli. Taxonomy (GTDB): domain Bacteria; phylum Pseudomonadota; class Alphaproteobacteria; order Rhizobiales; family Rhizobiaceae; genus Rhizobium; species Rhizobium phaseoli_A. Next base: position 212,279 of record NZ_WUFT01000012.1, read on the forward strand.
CATCTCGATGATCTTCCAGGAGCCGATGAGCTCGCTGAACCCGATCTATACGATCGGCAGCCAGATCGTCGAGGCGATCCGCGTTCACCGCCGGATCAGCAAGCGGGATGCGCAAAAGCGCGCGCTCGAACTGCTCGAACATGTGCAGATCCCCGATCCGGCCGCACGGCTGATGCAATATCCGCATCAGCTTTCCGGCGGCCAGCGCCAGCGCGTGATGATCGCCATGGCGCTTGCCAACGACCCCGACGTGCTGATCGCCGACGAGCCGACGACGGCGCTCGACGTCACCGTGCAGGCGCAGATCCTCAATCTGATCCGAAACCTGCAGAAGGAAATGGGGATGGCCGTCATCCTCATCACCCACGATCTGACCGTGGTGCGGCAGTTTTCCGATTACGTCTATGTGATGCAGCATGGTGAAGTGCGCGAGCACAACACCACCGAAGCGCTGTTTGCCAATCCGCAGCACGCCTATACCCGGCACCTGCTTGCCTCCGAGCCGCGCGGCCAGGCCAATCCGCTGCCGGAGGGATCGGATGTCATCCTCGATGCCAAGGGCGTGCGGGTCTCCTTCATGATGCGCCACGGCACCTTTTTCAAGCCGGCGATGCGCGAGCTTGTCGCCGTCGACAGCCTTGATCTGACGCTGCGCCGTCACGAGACGCTCGGTCTCGTCGGCGAATCCGGCTCCGGCAAGACGACATTCGGCCAGGCGATCCTGCGGCTGAACACCCCCGACAGCGGCGAGATCCACTTCGACCATCAGCCGATCCACGGGCTTACCCGGGCCGAGATGCGGCCCTTGCGGGCCCGCATGCAGGTGGTGTTCCAGGACCCGTTCTCCTCGCTCAACCCGCGCATGACGATCGGCCAGATCATCGAGGAAGGCCTCGTCGTCAACCGGCTGGGCGCCACCCGGGCCGAACGGCAGGACCGGGTGCGCGAGGCGCTGATTGCAGCCGGCATGCCCGGCAATATCCTGTCGCGTTTCCCGCATGAATTTTCCGGCGGCCAGCGCCAGCGCATCGCCATTGCCCGCGCCATCGCGCTCGAGCCGGAATTCATCCTGCTCGACGAGCCGACATCCGCACTCGACCTTTCCGTCCAGGCGCAGATCATCGAACTGCTGCGCAAGCTGCAGGACGAGCGGGGCTTGAGTTACCTCTTCATCTCCCACGATCTCAAGGTCGTCCGGGCGCTCTGCCATCGCGTCATCGTCATGCAGCATGGCAAGATCGTCGAAGAAGGGCCCGTCAACGAAGTTCTCACCCATCCCAAGACCGCCTACACCGAACGGCTCGTCAAAGCCGCTTTCGAGGTAGCATGACTATCGAATGCCGGAGGTTATAATGGCAGCAAATCCCAAAATCACATTCATCGGAGCAGGCTCCACCGTTTTCATGAAGAACATCGTCGGCGACGTGTTGCAGCGTCCGGCCCTTTCGGGTGCGACGATCGCCTTGATGGACCTCAACCCGCAGCGGTTGGAAGAAAGCGCCGTCGTCGTCAACAAGCTGATCTCGACGCTCGGCGTCAAGGCCAAGGCCGAGACCTATTCCGACCAGCGCAAGGCGCTTGCCGGCGCCGATTTCGTCGTCGTCGCCTTCCAGATCGGCGGCTATGAACCCTGCACCGTCACCGATTTCGAGGTGCCGAAGAAATACGGGCTACGCCAGACGATTGCCGATACGCTCGGCGTCGGCGGCATCATGCGCGGACTGCGCACCGTGCCGCATCTCTGGAAGATCTGCGAGGACATGCTCGCCATCTGCCCCGAGGCGATCATGCTGCAATATGTCAACCCGATGGCGATCAACACCTGGGCGATATCGGAGAAATACCCGACCATTCGCCAGGTCGGTCTCTGCCATTCGGTGCAGGGCACGGCGATGGAGCTGGCCCATGACCTCGACATTCCCTACGAGGAAATTCGCTACCGTGCGGCCGGCATCAATCACATGGCCTTCTATCTCAAATTCGAGCATCGCCAGGCCGATGGTTCCTACCGCAATCTGTATCCCGATCTGCTGCGCGCCTATCGCGAGGGCAGGGCGCCGAAGCCCGGCTGGAACCCGCGCTGCCCGAACAAGGTGCGCTACGAGATGCTGACGCGGCTCGGCTATTTCGTCACCGAAAGCTCGGAGCATTTCGCCGAATACACGCCCTATTTCATCAAGGAGGGCCGCGACGACCTGATCGAGAAATTCGGCATTCCGCTCGATGAATATCCAAAACGCTGCATCGAGCAGATCGAGCGCTGGAAGGGCCAGGCAGAAGCCTATCGCAGCGCCGACAAGATCGAGGTTCAGCCCTCGAAGGAATACGCCTCGTCGATCATCAACTCGGTCTGGACCGGCGAACCCTCTGTCATCTACGGCAACGTCCGCAACAATGGCTGCATCACCTCGCTGCCATCAAATTGCGCCGCCGAAGTGCCCTGCCTGGTCGATGCCTCCGGCATCCAGCCGACCTTCATCGGCGACCTGCCGCCGCAGCTGACCGCGCTGATCCGCACCAATATCAACGTTCAGGAACTGACGGTGCAGGCGCTGATGACCGAAAATCCCGAGCACATCTACCATGCCGCGATGATGGACCCGCACACGGCCGCCGAACTCGACCTCGACCAGATCTGGTCGCTGGTCGACGACCTGCTCGCCACCCACGGCAACTGGCTGCCCGAATGGGCGCGCACATCTAAAAAAGTACAGGCCGCCTGACCTCCTCTCCCGGGTCGGCGTCGAAGAGCCCCGCGGTGGCAACACACCGCGGGGCTTTTGTGTGGGGACGGGGCTGCTTTGCGATTAACGGGCCGCTCGGTACTCAGCCTTCCGTTTCATTCCAGCGCGCACCATCCCGAACGTCATGCGCCCGAAGCGCAAGCAACATATAATCATCACCGGATAAGCGAGCCTAGGAGCGTCAAAGACGTAGATAAGTCCCCATCCCGCCGCAACGAATGTGAGATAGAGGTACAGCGGCCTGAAAGCCGAACCGCTCGACGCCGCTGCTCTTTTTCCGACGGCGAGTTGCTGCGCCGGCTGCGGCATACTTCTTGGAGGCGGGTCTGCCCCCATCAGGCTTGCTGGAATTGGTTCGGATCCTGTCCCAAGCCCGGCAAAGAGCTTTCGGAGTTCTTCCGATTTAAGGGGATCTTCTTCATCTAAGATGTGAGCCGCGCGGTGTCCGAACGGCGGGACCAGCGCCTCAGGCAGAGTCCAGGGAAGATTGGAAGCCCCATGGGCGCGGGCGAACTCTCGCAGATCTTCAGCTTCTTCAACTGTCCAGCTGCACACCTCTTCGCCGTCTAGTAGCTCTTGGCCCCGATAGAGAATTTCCGACCGGCGATAAAAACCCGCATTGACGCGATCTACCAGCCTCTTGAGCGTCAAAATGTCTTCTTCGAAGGCGTCGGGATGCTCGAGACGCTCCAAAGGCCCTGCTCGCCAGAAGTAGCTTGCGGCCGTTGCCAGATCGCAGTCGGGCTGCGTCAGGATCCATTCGAACACATCTTCCGCGAAATCGAAGTTCAGATCTTCTGCAATGGCATGGCGAGCATCCGGGGACCGGCCGGTCAACCAATCGATCATGGCCCGTTGTTCGGCATCGTAACTGTCAAATTTGCCGTCCATCGCTCTCCCTCGGAATGGTCAATCGCCTATTACCCTTCAAAGTAATTCTCAGCAATCGCGGACCGTGGGAACGCATCTCGACATTCAATCGCGGGAATGATTGTTGGCGAGGCCTTAAATCCCGGACCCATCGAGCTGCTCGTCGTCATCGCCTTCCCAGGGTGAAGGCATCGAGGTGCGATTGGCCGAGGGCATCGGCATCCAACACTTCAACTCCGGTTCGGCATATTCGATGATTTGCCCGGGCGAGGAATCCGAGGTGCCAGCCTTCTCCCGCGAATTGATCGCCATGCGACCAATAGGCGAGATCAACTTCCGCCGGCCCTGCTCCGACGCCCGGATCGTCACCAGGATCTATCCTTCCAGCTTGCCACCGAGGCGTGCTATTGCGAAGGTCATAAACACAAGCTTATTGCCCGGAAATTTCGATGCTTTGCGATCTCGCCCATAACTTTCCGCCCAAGATCGCACAGTTTTTGGAACGCGATCGGGGCCTGAAACGCAATTTTCGCGAGGAAAGCGTCACCGACATGCTGATGTTCAGCCTTGTCGGCCTTCGGCCTTTTGGCGTCAGCGTCGACTTTCCAGACGAGCCGACGACCGGCGGCGATATGGAATGGGTGTTTGCAGCGCCCCGCGACATCAACGGCGGGCGGTATTTGCGGATCATCCTGCAAGCCAAACGCGCCCAATTTTCGAACACGAAGGGCGGATACTGGTACTATCAGCATCTCGACCACGAGAAAGGCAAGCAGGCCAACACGCTGGTGAGCCATGCATCGGGCCGGCCCGGCGGCATGTCGACGCCGCCACTCTACATCTTCTACCACCCGAACTCGGCGCTTTCGCCGAAGACGGCGTCGTCGTTACCCGCGGTTGATGGCGTCAATCTGGTGTTCGCCCATCAGGTCGCGCCTGTGGTGGCGGGCGGTTGCGCTCGTAAAGACAAGACAGTTGAGGCTTGGCGCGGTTCGTTCATGCGGCTCTCGGATATCCTGTGCTGGCCATTTGTGTCTGTGCCGCCCCCGCCAGGGCCGGCCGGCTCCATCGGGTTTCAGATCATTGGAGGCCCGGCGCGGAGACTTCCTTTCACGCCGAGTTTTCATCCCGATGTCGTCGCGGCTCGGCTGCAACGGCGGCTTGAGACCGCGGGTGGAAAATTCCCCCTACCGGCCGATTTGATCCGGCGCGTCTCGGCTGCCGAAGGGATCCCGGACGATCTACAGCGCGCGATCGAAGGCAACGTGACACTTGCGGACCGTAAGGAGCTCGTCCGCCCTCGCGTGATCTTCACGACGCAGATGTCGCGCGAGCATCCTTCGTATGTCCGCGCCGTGCGCCGCGGCTAGAGCGACACAGAAAGTAGGTATGGCATGCACGAACAGTTTCGCGCGTTTACGGAAGACCTACATCCGAAATTCGAGGCACTCATGGCGCAGGAACCGGTCTTGACCGGAATACTGCGGCCCGAATTTTCCGGCTCCGGGGTCTACATGTTCTCTGAGGCCGGCGAGAGCCTATATGTTGGACGCACCCGCGATGTCCGCAAACGCTATGGCCAGCACACGCGCCGATCCAGCGGCCACAACAGCGCGCCCTTCGCGTTCAAGCTCGCCCGCAATGCCACCGGCCGTGTAAAGGCAGACTACAGGCCGGGGGAAAATTCCCGCGCCGGCCTGCTGCTCGATCCGGAATTTGCGGCGGCGTTCTCCAATGCGCTTGAGCGCATTCGCGGAATGGAGTTCCGGTTCGTGTCCGAGCCTGATCCAACCCGGCAATACCTCCTTGAGGTCTACGTGTCGGTCGTCTGCGGCTCGCCCTATAACGACTTCGATACGACCTGATCCGTCGATTGCGCAGTTGCAGGCCTCATGGGCCATGCCGTCGCTATGTCCTAGCAATCAGCTCGCGGCCGAGCTTATCGATGATGTCGACGAAGTTGAGAGCGGCTGCCGATTAGATGATGAGCCTCTGCCCGGGTGTGTAGGTGCCGTCTCCACTGCGTGAAACATAGTCGGCTGCCACGATGCCCTGCTGAGGCGCCAGCAAATGCCTTTGCTGGAAACACCGCATCGCGCTGCTTCATTTCGGCGGTTGTGAGCAGTTGATCGTATCGCACGCCGAGCGCTTGGCCCCAGAGTTCCGAGCCTTCGGCATCACTCTCCAGCGGAACCCATATGGTCTGTCGGGCGGCAAACCGTCGCATCTCTTCCTGCATGTTCTTGAAGATCGGCTCGCGCTCCTCTTGTCGGAATCCGTCAATTATAGTGATCGTTCGCACCGATCTGGAGGGCCTCGTCGATCTCGTCGAGCTTCGACTTAAGCTCCGCAGACCGACCGCCCTGCCTCAGGGCGGCAAGCCTCTGCAGTACCGCTTCCCGATCCATGAAAAGGTCGAGCGTCGAATTTCTCAGGGGTCGGTAGACGCGGTCCGAAACCGTTAGCCCCCGAAGCTCAAGCAGAAGCATCACGAGGTTCGTATCGTCGGTTATGAAATCAGCTACCCATGCCCGTGGGTCTTCGGGCCCAGCCATGTCGCGCCAGCCGTAAAGGATGCCGGCGAGGTCAGGAAGGTTTGCAAGCGAGCCGTGGGCTGCCGCCGCGGCGAGCCGCTCCCGCAGGATCTGTCTGCACGCGTCAAGCTCCTCGGCTGTCAGATGACGATCTTCAACCCTTCTGGCACGATCTCCGACAACACCATGATCGAACAGCTCTTGCCTGAAGAGTTCGGCGACGAGCCAACCCAAGGACGGGCTTTGCGCATACAGTGTCTGCACAAGCCGCTGTCTCGCCTGGGTGTCGTTTTCCCTGAGGATATCCAGAACATTGCCCACAAGGATCTCGGACTTGTCCGACAACGAGCGAGAGAAAAGCCTGACCTGCTGTTTGTCTCTCATCGCGAAATCCATGACATTTCCGACGGCTGTCGTGAGACCGCAAAGCTGGCCCGCGGAGAGCGCGCGCAGTTCGGAACGCGAAAAGCGATCGAGAATGTGTTCGAACCAGCTTTGGCCCAACGGGCGTGGAGCACGAATATAGTCCTCGAGCTTGGCCGACAGGCTTGGGATGTCAGAACCAGCCAATACCTTCAGCTCGTTGAGTTTCTCGTCGGGCAAGACGGATCTTGGCCCAGTCAGTGCGAAATAGTAGCGATAGTGCACAGGGCTGCCGAGCCTCTTGTCATTCAGATATTTTGCAATCTGATCGCTGTGCTCCGACTGAAAGACGCGCGCTTTCGGGTCGTCATTAACCTGCAGGCCCGGAATATACTCGGCGGCGGACCAAATGGATCGGGTCGAGCCCAGCGACTCCGACGGAAGAAGGGCCTTCAGGGATGTTCCCAGCTCCGTCATATCATCCTCCGCCATTTCTGCATCGCCGGTAAAAATCACCGATCGAACCGAGAGATAGTGCTCGAGCCAGCGATAAAGCGGCGGGTTCAAAATCTTCGACAAGCTTATCCGGCAGAGATCTGGAAAATAAAGGTCGTCGGCCATGCTGCGATAGGCGAACTTGATGGCGTTGAGGACAAGCTTGACCTCTCGCGGGGTCTTCAGGCCCGCGCCTTCCCTATCGATGGCGCGGCTGATCTCGCCTTGCTGCGCCGCGTCCGGATCCTTGCCATTGACCTCGCGATAGATAGCCAGCGCCTTGCTTCGAAGCGAGATCCGCAGATCGAACGGCTCTGGCAGGGGGATGGTAAAGGTGAGCTGGACCACTTTCTGCAGAAAGAGATCGCCGTCCTTCACATGCAGGCTCAGTTCCAATGCATGCGCAAGAACGGATCGGTCATAACACATGACATATGCCACTTTGGGGAAATCGGCGACGGAACGGACCATGCGTATGACCTCGACCGCCTGCCGGGGTTCCAGGCGATCGAGGTCGTCGATGAGGACCAGAAACCGGACATCGAGCGAGGCGAGCTTGTCGGAGATGAGCTTCTTCACTTCCGCATCGGTCGGGGTTCGCCCCAGCTTTTCCAGGTAGTCAGCTCCCACACCCAACCCGGTTCCGACAATGGCAGCGGCGGGGTAGATCATGCCTGCAAGATTTGCGACCGGCGCCAGCGCCCGCCCCGTGCGGGCACCATATTTTCGAAAGAGATCGGTATAGCTGGCGGCCTCTTTTTTCCTGCGGGACCAGAAGCCAGACGGGCTGGATTTCTCCTCCTCCTTGTCGAGAATGTCCGCCATCGCATCGGTCAAGGTCTCGATCAGGCTGATATTGTCCCCGGTGAGCCAAGGCGCGAGCGTGATCACATGCAGCCGATCAGCTTGGCGCGCGGCAAGCTGTTTCTTGAGGAAATTCAGCAGGCTTGTTTTGCCCGATCCCCAGGGACCCTCAATGCCAATGACCATCCCATCGCTTTTGGCTGCATCAACCAAGGACGGTGCAAGCTTTTTCGCGATGTCATTAAAGCCGTATTCATCGGCGAAGACATCGTCGAGCGCTCGATCGGTCTCCGATATCAATAAAGTTTCGTTTTCCGCCATGTGCCTTAGCTTTTTGAAGTAACGCTACAGTTGAGCAATACTACAATTACGCGTCAAGCAGAGTGGCCATTTTATGCCAAGACGATTTGGTGCTGTCGGCGAGCCTCCTTCGGCCTGTATGTTCACGCCTCAAACACCTTCTCCGCATCGAATGGCGCTTTCGCTCCGCGCAGCTCTCGCGCGAGAAGCCCTTTCCATCCACCTGCGCTATCGAGCGGAATGTAGCCAATTCCGTCAAAGTCGGATGGCCTCACCACATCATTCTTGACCAGGGGAGCAACATGGGAAGCTCCCAATTTGCCAATAAAGAAGCCCAACTCGAATATGACGTTCTGCCTTGCTCTGGGCTCAGGTACTAATGCTCCCGCCAATCCTCCTTCATCGTCAGGAGTAATCAGCACCACGGGGCCGCCCAGAACGCGCGACGATAAACGCAAGTCCAGTTCCAAGCGTTGTGAAACTGAACACCTCTGGCGCCTTGCAGCGGTTCAGGGCATCCTATGATGGCTGAAAAGTGTGTTTATGGCAGTTGGAGGAATGCCGATGCGCTGTTTTACCGTGCTTGGACCTTCGCAGACCGGAAAATCGACAGTCGTGGAAAAGCTCGGCTCCCTGGAGGGAGCGCCGAGAAAATCCAGCTCCCCTTATGGATTGAACCTCACAGAGTTCACCTTCGGAAACGAGGCGTGGTGTGCACTGGATGCGCCTGGAGCCAACGAAGCGTTGGCGCATGCGCAGCACGCGCTTCTTGCCAGCGACGCCTGCATATTGTGTGTTTCATCGGCACCCGAGGAGGCTGTGCTCGCCGCACCCTATCTCAGGATAGTCGAAGCCTCGGGGACGCCTTGCATCCTCTTCGTCAACCGGATGGACGAACCGAGAGGGCGGTTGAGGGACGTGATCGCCGCGCTTCAAGACTATGCCAACCACACCTTTTTGCTTCGCCAGATTCCGATCCGCGAGGGGGACAGGATCATTGGCAGTTGCGATCTGATTTCGGAACGGGCTTGGCGCTACCGGGAAGGCCAGCCTTCGGCGCTGATCGCAATCCCCGAAAGCACTGCCGAACGCGAGCACGAAGCGCGCACCGAGCTCCTGGAACACCTGTCCGAATTTGATGACTGGCTTCTCGAGGAACTGATCGAGGACCACGAGCCATCCAGCGACGCGCTCTATGCCATTTCATCACGGGTTCTCAGAGAAAACAGAATTATCCCGGTCCTGATCGGTGCTGCAAGTCACGGCAACGGCATGATGAGGCTGATGAAGGCGCTGCGCCACGAGGCGCCGCCGGTAGGGATTCTCAGGCAGCGTCTCGCTGATACGGGAACTGTCGATGAAGGCAAGCTGGTGGCCGTGAGCTTCCATGCCTATTATCGCCAGAATGTCGGCAAGACGGTGCTCGTGCGCGCACTTGGCGAGGGACTGCGGCAAGGCGCATCACTGGGCGGCTCCAGCCTCGGCGCCGTACAAAATCTCGCAAACGGGCGGTCCAATTCGGCGGTTCTGCCTGCACCGGGGGATGTCTTCGCGACCGTTAAGTCCGACCACCTGTCCGTCCCTTCGCTGTTGACCTCCGGCGCGGTGGTCGCCCCGCCTGAGTGGACGGAACCACCCACGCCGATGCTTGAAAGGATCCTGGTTCCGGGCAGCGAGCGCGATGAAAACAAACTTTCCGAAACGCTGGCGAAACTTTCCGAGACGGATCGCGGCCTGAAAGGCTTGCAGGAGGAAGGCACCGGGGCTCAACTCGTCCGCGCCCAAGGGCCGGTGCATCTGCGTGATCTCTGCCGAACACTGTCCGATGTCTTTCACATCTCCGTGACCGACCGAACCCCCAGCCCAATCTACCGCGAGACGATCGCGAAACCATCGGAGGTTCATTACCGCCATCGCAAACAGACCGGCGGTGCCGGGCAATTCGCGGATGTGAAGCTGAGCATTCACGCCAACGAGCGCGGCCAGGGCTTCACCTTTGGCGAAACCGTCAAGGGTGGCGCCGTTCCGCGCAATTACTTCTCCGCCGTCGAAGCGGGCGCGCGCGAAGCGATGGAGAAAGGACCGCTAGGCTTCGAAGTCATCGATGTCGGCGTAACGCTGCTGGATGGTCAGTACCATGCCGTCGACAGTTCGGAACACGCCTTCCGGACTGCGTCGAAAATGGGGGTGCGGCAGGCGCTTGCCGAAGGATCGACCGTCTTGATGCAGCCGGTCTTCCGCACGGAGTTCCACATCCCGTCGGTCTATTCGGGCAGCCTTATCCAGATCGTCGCCGCTCTAAACGGTCAGGTTCTCGGCTTCGACCGTGATGAGACCGCCAAGGGATGGGACATCTTCCGGGCGCTCGTTCCGGGCGGCGCACTTGACGATCTGGCGCGGGCGCTGCGCTCGGCGACGCAGGGCATTGGCTATTTTTCCAAGACCTTCGATCATTTCGAGGAACTATACGGCAAGGAGGCGGACGCCATTGTGAGGGCAAAGGAGAAATCAGGCACCGCACACTGAAACCTTCGCGCCACTTCATGCTCGCGCGCAGATATGCTGCCGGACGTCCGATACGGCCGTTCTCGCTGAACGATTTCGCTCCGATACGCTGCACTGCCTCCCGGCCGATCGTGCCGGATACTTTTTCTGCCGCTTCGCAGCCCATCCAATTTCCCCCCTGCTTGCCAAAAAACCACAATTGCCTCACTTAGTTCACACATCCACCCTCGGCATGAAGAATTGGATCAACGCTGCATGCGCATAGCTTTCGTTTTTCTCGGTGCATTTCTTGCAATCGTACAGTCCGCCTCTGCTGAAGTCGCATCGCCGCCGGTTTTGGCGCCGCTGGAGCGACAGGCGCAAGCTGCTCAATTGAGCGCACAATTTCTCTCGCGCTATAGCTACAAGCCGGTTCCGCTCGATGATGCCTTGTCGGCGAGGGTGATGGATCAGTTCATCAAGTCGCTGGATCCGGACCGCATGCTTTTCCAGCAGGCTGATATCGACAAGTTCATGTCTGACCGCAGCGAGATCGACGATGCGATCGAGCGGAAGGATTTGAAGATCCCGTTTGAGATCTTCAACGCCTATGAACAGCGCGTTGTCGACCGGATGACCTATGCGCGCGGCCTGCTCAAGCAGGGTTTCGATTTCAGTACAAAGGAAGATTATTCGGTGTTGCGCGAAAAGGCGCCCTGGCCGCAGTCGCAAGCTGAAAGCGATGAGCTATGGCGCAAGCGCGTCAAGAGCGATTGGCTGCGATTGAAGCTCGGCGGCAAAACCGACGCGGCTATTCGCGAGACGCTCGACAAGCGGTATGACAACACGCTCGAGCGCGTTTACAAATTTAAGAGCGACGACGTTTTCCAGTCGTTCATGGATGCGTATTCGAACTCGGTCGATCCGCACACGGATTATTTCGGTGCCGCCGCTTCCGCCGATTTCAATGTCTCGATGAAGTTGTCGCTGTTCGGTATCGGTGCGGTGCTGCAGGAGCGCGACGATTACACGACGATCCGTGAGCTGGTGCCCGGCGGGCCGGCGCAGCTCTCGGGCAAGCTCGCGGTTGGAGACCGCATCACCGGCGTTGGCCAGGGCAAGGATGGGGCGATCAAGGAAGTCGTGGGCACGCGCCTTGATGAAGTCGTGCAGATGATCCGCGGCAAAAAAGGCTCCGTCGTGCGGTTGGACATCCTGCCGGCCGATGCCGGCGCCGATGCCACGCACCGCGTCGTCAACCTGGTGCGCGATAAGATCAGTCTCGATAAGCAGGCCGCCAGGAAGACGGTGCTGTCGGTCAAAGTGGGTGATATCGAGCGGAAGATCGGGATCATCACGCTGCCGGTGTTCTATGAGGATTTCGAAGCCAAGGGCAAAGGCGACAAGGATTATAAAAGTGCAAGCCGCGATGTCGCCAAGCTGCTCGGCGAGTTGAAAGAGGAGAATGTCGACAGCGTTCTCATGGACCTGCGCAACAATGGCGGCGGTTCATTGGACGAGGCGATCGATCTGACCGGCCTGTTCATCGGCAATGGCCCGGTCGTTCAGCAGCGTGCCGGCAACGGCAAGATCGAGGTCAAGGATTCGGATTTCCCAGCGCCTGTCTGGGCAGGCCCGATGGGTGTGCTGATCAATCGCGGCTCGGCCTCGGCTTCGGAGATTTTTGCCGCGGCAATCCAGGATTACGGTCGCGGCGTGATTGTCGGCGAACCGAGCTTCGGCAAGGGCACGGTGCAGACCGTCGTCGATCTCGACCAGGTGGTTCACAACAGCAAACCCGAATATGGCGAGTTGAAAGTGACGATTGCCCAGTTTTTCCGGGTCAATGGCGGCACGACGCAGCTGCGCGGCGTAACACCGGATATCAGCCTGCCGGGACTGTCCGATCCGACAAGCTTCGGCGAAACCAGTTATGACAATGCCCTGCCATGGGCGGAGATCAAGCCTGCGAAATATTCGCCCGACGATACGCTTGCGAAACTGCTGCCGACATTGCAAAGCCGCCATGATGCGCGGGTGAAGGGCGATCCGGATTTCCAACGCCTGTTGAAAGACATTGCCGACCTGAAGGCGCAGCGCGAGAAGGGGATTGTTTCCCTGAATGAAGCCGAACGTCGCAAGGAAGCGACGGCGCGGGCGGAGCGGTTCAAAGCCCGGGCGCAGGAAAGCGGCGGCGACGATCCCGGTGACGATGATGGCCTGGAGTCGGGCGAGCGCAGCCTGAGCGCCGATATCGCCATCGAAAATGCCCGCAAGAACGCAAAAGACGTGCTGCTCAACGAGACCGCCGACATTCTTGCCGACGCGGTGGATCTGCAGCAAGGCGGGGTAAAGGCAGTCACAAAACAATAGGGAAGGCGGAAGGGAAATCGTCAGACCGACGACAGCGCCGCGGTTGCGCACGACGATATCTTTACGATACTTGTAAGATGACGTCGTTACGCTCTGTCGTGCCCAGGCTGGAGTTTCCCATGCCTTCCTCACCCACGAACGAAAGTCCGGAAGTGCTGCTCGACCGGACCACATTCACGGTCAGCCCCGAAATTTATGCCGAATACCTTGCCCGCCTCGACGCGCCTGCACAGCTCAATGAGCGCCTGAAGCGGACCATGTCAACCAAAGCGCCATGGGATGAGCCTACATCGCCGGGCTGAAATCCGCCGCCAGCACCGCGACGTCCCCTCTGACGTTTGAAATCGCAAATGAAAAATCTGGTCAAAGAAACATGACCGCATCCTCCGTGTCGACACCTTCGAGACCATTGCCGGTACTCCGCCTAATCCTGCTCTGCGGCTGGTACTCCTTGATGGCAGGGATTTTTCTATGGTCAGTCCACCCGATCGCGTACTACAGTTGGGACCTCACCGCTGTCCTTATGTGTCTGTTGTGGTTTTCGGGTCCGCTTGTGGCTTTTGCCATTTCGGCCGGTGCACTTATTCTGGATCAACCGGCTTCTCGCTTAATGAAGCGAGCCGTCGCTGCGCACTTCGGGATGAGTCTGGTTGTTGCTCTAATGGTATCGGTGACGGATCAGTTTGGTTTCGCCATCTGGTTGTTTATGTTGCTGGCTGGGCTGGTCGATCTGCCGATCCTTGCGCTCGCGCCAGGCAGGATCGATAGCCCGAGGGTGGTCAAACTGCTACACATGGTGGTTGTGTCGTCAGTTGCTGGACCTATTGCCGGCCTATTTCTTTGGTCTGCCCTCAACATTACGATTGTGGAGTGGCGTGCACTCGCGGTCGCCGGCTCACATCCCTATTGCGTGCAGGTGCCCGAGGCTTATCCCTTACGGTACAAGGCAGTCACACAACGGGCTGAAATGGCGGGTTTGAGGATGCAGACACCGTTTACAAACGGCGGTGGTTCCACCGACTACCAGGTCGCGTTTCACGCAGTGCTCGTGGTCAGGAAGGGTGGCGGGGACCAGTTCTACAACTGGTCCTACTTCGCTCAGAACTTCGTCCCCGTTTCCGACCGTGCGATAAACGGACTTGCTCTTCGTCGCGCTGATTGTGAGCCAATCGTTGCTTTTTTCGACGAGCTTAATCGTTAACGGTTAAGCTGAGGGCCGCGGTCTTCACCTGATGCCTACACCAAAGCGCCGTGGGATGAACCTACATCGCCGGGCTGAAATCCGCCGCCAGCACCGCCTCCTTCAGCGCGCGCGAATAGGGATGCTGCGGATTGTCCAGCACGGGGCGGGCCTGGCCCCGTTCGACGATTTCGCCCTTGCGCATGATGATGATGTTGTCGCTGACGTAATAGGCGGTGGCCAGATCATGGGTGATGTAGATGATCGACAGCCCGAGTTCGCTTTTCAGCCGGCCGAAGAGGTTGACGATCGCCATGCGCAGCGAGGCGTCGACCATCGAGACCGGCTCGTCGGCGACCAGCAGGCGGGGCTGCGGGATCAGCGCGCGGGCAATGGCGACGCGCTGAAGCTGGCCGCCGGAGAGTTCGTGGGGGAAGCGGCCTTTCACTTCTTCAAGCGTCAGGCCGACGTGCACGAGGGCGGCATCGGCCATACGCTCCGCTTCTTTGCGGTCTATGCGTTCTCCAGGGCCTGACAGATTGCGGGCGGTCTCGAATAGGTAACGGTCGACCCGCTTCAGCGGATTGAAGGCTTCAAACGGGTTCTGCAGAACCGGCTGGACCTCCTTCATGAAGGCCTTGCGTTCGGATCGGCTATGGATGGAGACGGTTTTGCCGGAGAATTCCAGCTGCCCTTCCGTCGGTTCGGTCTGCCCCAGGATCATCGCCGCAATCGTCGATTTGCCCGAGCCGGATTCGCCGACGATCGACAGGATCTCCGGTTCCTCGCCCAGTTCGAAGCTGACATCCTTGACCGCCGTAACCAGGCGCCGGCCGAGCATGCCGCCCTGCCGATAGATTTTCGTGACATGCGAGAGGCTGAGCAGAGCGGTCAAAGCTGATCTCCCGTAACTGCAAAACAGGCCACACGGCGCTCCGGCTCGACGGTGACCAAAGGTGGCACCTTCTGCGAGCAGATATCCATGCGTTTCGGACAGCGCGGGTGAAACCGGCAGCCTTCCGGCGGCATGGCAAGGTTTGGCGGACGGCCCTCCAGCGAGGGCCTGGTCGTCGCATCGCCGATGCGCGGCAGGCTGCCGACCAGGTGCTGCGTATAGGGATGCAGCGGCTTGCTGAAAAGTTTGGCGGTCGGCGCTTCCTCGACCAGACGCCCGGCATAGACGATGCCGATGCGGTCGGAGACCGTGGCGTGAACGCCCATATCATGGGTGACGAACAGGAAGGACGAGCCCATCTCGCGCTGGATTTCGCGGATCATCGACAGCACGTCGCGCTGAACGATGACGTCGAGCGCCGTCGTCGGTTCGTCGGCGATTATGAACTCCGGCGTCAGGATGGTGGCGAGCGCAATGGTCATGCGCTGGCGCATGCCGCCTGATAGTTCATGCGGATAGGCGTCGAGCAGATGCGGATCGAGCTTCAGCCGCTGCAGATGGGCGGCGACTTTTTCGAAAAATATATCCTTGCCGACCGGCATGTGGCGAAAGGCGAAATCGGTGAAGGAATGGCGGATCCGGCGCACCGGATTGAGCACGTTCATCGATCCCTGCATGATATAGGACAGATGCTTCCAGCGCAGCGCCATGCGCTCCTCCGGCTTCATCGCATAAATATCCTGGGTGCCGCCGGCAAAATGGAATTTCACGCTTCCCGATACGACCCGCAGCGGCGGCCGGATGGCGCCGGCGATGGTTTTGATCAGGGTGGTCTTGCCGCTGCTCGATTCACCGGCAACGCCATAGACCTCGCCGCGGCCGATCGTCAGGCTGATATCGTCGACGGCGCGCACCTCGCGATCGACGCCATAGAGGAAGGCACGGTAATAGGCTTTCAGATTCTCGATTTCGACCAAAGGCTCCATGCTAACTTCCCATCCGGTTCAGCCGGCTGCGCGGATCATTGTATTCGTTCATCGACATCGACAGCAGGAAGAGCGCCAGGAAGAGAACGACGATCGCGGCGACGGGTGCTGCCACCCACCACCATACGCCTGATATCAGCGCCGAATGCGCATTGGCCCAGTAGATCATCATGCCCATGGTCGGCGTCTCGATATCGGTGAAGCCGAGCACCGACAGGGTGATCTCCATGCCGATCGACCAGATCATGTTGTTCATCGTGGTGGCGAAGACGATCGGCAGAACATAGGGCAGGTGCTCCTCGGCGAGGATCTTGCGCATGCTCATGCCGGAATAGACGCTCTGGGTGGTAAACGGCCTGCTCTTCAGGCCGATCGCCACCGAGCGGATCAGGCGCGCATCGTAGGACCAGCCGAGCGAGGCCATGATGACGATCAGCGCGGTCCAGGTCATGCTGTCCTTCAGCACGAAATAGAACAGGATCAGCAGCGGAAACTGCGGGATGACCATGACGCTGTCGTTGATGGCCATCAGTACCCGGTCGACCGCGCCGCCGGCATAACCGGCAACCAGGCCGACGACCAGCGAGATGATGCGCGACAGAAAGGCAACGCCGATGCCGAAATACAAAGTGTTGCGCAGCGCGGTCGTCAGCTGCCAGAAAACATCCTGGCCACGCGATGTCGTGCCGAGCCAGTAATCGCCATCGGGCGGCATGTCGGGCGGCAGCAGATAGATGTCCGTCGGGGCGTAGGGCGAGAAATACGACAGGACGATCAATCCGACGATGACGGCAAAGAGCAGCAGGCCGCAGAGGAATTCCATATTCTGGCGGGCGAGGTCACGGATAATGGTAAACATGGGCCTATTCCACCTTGATACGCGGGTCGATCAGCGGGCTCAGAATGTCGATGATGAACACCGCGGCGGCGACGCCGACGATCGACAAGGCGCTGAGGCCGAGCACCAGGCTGTAATCGCCGGCATGTACCGCCGAAATCAGCAGGTTGCCGATGCCGGGATAACCGAAGACGATTTCGGTGATGACGGTGCCGTTGAAGATCGCTCCGAGCGACATGGCAAGCCCGGTGAACTGCGGCACCATGGCATTGCGGGCGATGTAGGAGCGGAGAATTTTCCGCTTCGGCACGCCGCCGAGCTCGGCGAAGACGACGTAATCATCGGTGATGATGTTGGACACCAGCGCGCGCATGCCGATCAGCCAGCTGCCGGTTCCGACCAGGATCAACGACAGCGCCGGCAGGATCGAGTGTTCGAGAATATCGAGGACCAGGGAAAACGACAGGTCGAGATTGGCGTTCATCTCGTAGCCGCCATTGATCGGCAGCACCGGCCAGAGATAGCCGAACAGGATGAGCAGCACGAAGGCGAGGATATAATAGGGAATGGGAAGCAGGGCGATGCAGACCAGGCTGACGGCCTTCAGCACCATATTCTTCCGGTAATAGCCGGCGAGCGCGCCGATCGCATTGCCGAGCACGAAGGTGATCAGGGTGGAGACCGTCATCAGCCCGATCGTCCAGGGCAGCGACCGCAGAATGATGGTGGAAACGGGTGTCGGAAAAGCCGACAG
Organism: Rhizobium phaseoli; assembly: GCF_010668805.1. Lineage (GTDB taxonomy): Bacteria > Pseudomonadota > Alphaproteobacteria > Rhizobiales > Rhizobiaceae > Rhizobium > Rhizobium phaseoli_A. The sequence continues at coordinate 229,899 of NZ_WUFT01000012.1, forward strand.
CGAGGGGCCGAGATCGCCGGTCGCAAGCCGCAGCCAGAAATGCAGATATTGCTGCCAGATCGAACCCTCCATGCCGTAAAGCTCGCGCAGCGACTGGCGCATCAGTTCGATCGCATTCGGATCGGACTGCCCCATCTGCGTGATGGCGCCGATGCTTTCTTCGACCGGATCGATCGGGGTCAGGTGGGTGACGAAGAATGTGATGCTGACGCCGAGAAAGACGACCAGCAGAAACTGACCAAACCGCTTCAGCACAAAGATCAGATAGGACGTCATAGGGCGGTGGTTCCTCTCTGGTTTCCTTTCATCGATGGGACGGCATCGATGGGAAAGGATCGGCGGGCAGAGCCCGCCGATAAGGGGCCGGCGCGATGGCTGCGCGCCGGCGTTGGGAGGATTATTTCGGTTGAGCCGGCTTCAGTTTGACCATCATCAGCCTGGAGTTGGCCCAATTCGGCACCGGGTCTGTGTAAGGGTCTTTGATCGTCGGGTAGCCAGTCCAATAGGTCGTGTCCATCGAGGTGAAGACGTTATAGGACATCAGCGGGATCGTCGGCATTTCGCGGGCGGCCAGCTTCAGATAATCCTTGCCGAGCTCGATGCCCTTGGGATCGTCGGCGCTGATGCCGCGAATGGTCTCGATGATCTTGTCGAGCTCCGGATTGCTCCAGCGCTGCCAGTTGCGCGGCGGCTGAACGTCACCCTTCTTGGCCACGAACTGCGAGTGCCAGCTGTCGAGGAAGAACGACAGGTCGGGATCGCCGCCCCAGGTCTCGACGCTCCAGGCAATCGCCACCTGGAAATCCCCAGGCTGGAGTGCCACCTGCCACAGGCTGGTCGTCGGCACCGCTTTGGCGTCGATGCCGAAGGCTGCCCATTGCTGCGCGATCAGCGTGCCGGCCCGGGTGAAGACAGAGCGCGAGTCGCCCTCCACCGTCATCCGGATCCTGAACGGCTTGCCGTCCGGGGTCATCCATTTGCCGCCGGCCTTCTTGAAGCCTGCCTTCTCCAGCAGTTCGCCGGCAGCCTTCGGATCCGGTTTCCACCAGCCATAGCCGAATGCCGTGCTGATTGCCTCCGGGTCGGTCGGGATCTGGTCCTTGAACTTCGGCTGCTTGCGCAGCAGATCGGCGATCTGCTGGCCAATCGTCGGGTCATAAGGCTTGATCTTCTGCTTGCCGGTGTCGACCTCGAAATCCTTCAGCCAATCCTGCATCGGCGCCTGATAGTCTTTCATGGCGATTGCCGTCGGCGGTACGCCGAGCGCCGACAGCGTCGCAGCGCCGCGGTAGCTCGCCATGTCGACGGCCTTGATGTCGATCAGCAAGGCCAACGCCCAGCGCACATCAGGATTGTTGAAGGTCGGGTCCTGGGTGTTGAAAATCACCGCCGGAAGGGTCGGATCCGGGTGGGCGAAGGGGAAGCCCGGGAACCAGGTCTCGATCGACTTGGATTTTTCCTTGAGGGTGAACATGCCCTCAGGGGTATTGTCGTGGATGATATCGAGATTGTGCTCGAGCTGAGCGATGGTGCGTTTATCCGGAGGGCCGGGATCGGTGTAGGTCACATATTTCGGGGCCGGCTCACCGAAGCGCGCCAGCGATGTTTTCTGCCAGTCCTCACGTTTTTCCCAGGTGTACCATTTGCCCTGGGGATCATAGGCCTTGAGCTTGTAGGCGCCGAGCGAGACGGGGTTGGCGAAATCATAGCGGATCGGATCGGCGACCTTTTCGAACACATGCTTGGGCATGATCCAGGCGCCGTTCCAGCGCACGGTGAACAGGGCGTGGAAGCGCGAATTGGGCTTCTTCAGCTTGAACACCACCGTCTGGGGATCGGTCGCCTCGACGCTTGCCACCTGCACCGAGAAGGCAGCACTCCAGACCATGCCGGGATGATCCATCTGCGTCTTGACGGTGTAGACCACGTCGTCGGCCGTGAACTCGACGCCGTCGCTCCAGAAGAGCCCCTTGCGCAGTTTCACGGTCATCTCGGTGAAGTCGGCATTATATTGCGGCTTGTCGGCGGCCAGCGAACTGTCCCAGCTCGAGCCGCCAAGCCCTTGTTCGGGGTCGATATACCAGAGCGTATCCATGGTCAGCTGCTGCAGGCCGGTGGAAACACCGCCGCCGCCATTGACCCAGATATTGAACCAGCCCGGATTCTTGATCGTCCCTTCCGGATTTTCGACGATGAGCGTCTCCTTGCGCGGCAAGGAGGTATAGTCATCGGCCTTGGCCGCCGCTGTCAGGCCGAGTGCGGCCAGCGCGACGCCAAATGCGAGCCTCTTCCACTGTTGCATGAACTCCTCCCTAGAAAGCGACGATGCGGCGGCCGCAAAGGCACGCATGGGCACGTCGCGGTTGTCGGTTCGCGAAAGCATCAGGACTTGAAACACTCAAGGTCCAAGGCTCTAGCGAACCATCCCTCCAACCCGCCTGCCTCCTCGCAGTCGAGCCGAACCTTTTCAGCCGGGGCCCTATGGGGCTTACCCGGCGGCGGCTGTCAGACCGACAGCCGAATGACGTTGTAGGACAGCGGCTTCAGCGCCGCCCGCAACCTGCCGTCCTCGATCTTCGCAGTCTGGACATTGACCGGCGCGACCGTGTCTTGCCGCGCAGCCGTGTTGACGGCTAGCAGATCGCGATGGGTCATCTCCACCTGCTCGATGACGCTGGCGGTCCCAAAACCTTCCAGGCGCACATCGAGATCCAGTGCCGTCTGCGGATGGCGGTTGACGGCAAAGAAGGTCAGCGTCTTGCCATCCTCGGAATGGACGGCCGAGACGTCGAGATAGGGGACGTCGTTTTCCTCGTCGCTGTCATAGGTCGGGCCATCGACGACCAGCTGCAGGGCCGATCCACGGCCATACCGGGAGGCGTAGTAGAAGGGGTAATAGATCGTCTGGCGCCAGGCGGCCCCGCCGTCGTCGGTCATGATCGGCGCGATGACGTTGACGAGCTGGGCGATGCAGGCGATGCGCACCCGGTCGGAGCGGCGGATGAAGGTATTCAGGATACCGCCGACCTGCAGCACATCCTCGAAATTATAGACGTCCTCAAGCAGATGCGGCGCATCCGGCCACTCGTCGCGCGCCAGGATTTCCTTGTCCTGCTGGTTGGAATGATACCAGACGTTCCATTCATCGAAGGAAATGCCGATCGTCTTCTTCGAGCGCTTCTTCGCCTTGATGTAGTCGATCACGCCGCCGATCGTGGTGATGTAGCGGTCGAGCTTGGTCGCCCGGGCGAGATAATTGAGGGTATTCTTCTCGCGGTTGGCGAAATACATATGCAGCGAGATGTGGTCGGCGCTGTCGTAGCACTGCTCGAGGACTTGAGCCTCCCAATCCGGATAGGTCGCCATATCGGAATTGGACGAGCCGCAGACCACCAGTTCCAGCGACTTGTCGAAGCCGCGCATGGCTTTTGCCGTCTCGTCCGCCAACCGGCCATATTCATAGGCCGATTTGTGGCCGACCTGCCAGGGACCGTCCATCTCATTGCCGAGACACCACAATTTGACATCGTGCGGATCGGCCCAGCCGTGCTTGCGGCGCAGATCGGAATAGTAGGTGCCGCCGGGATGATTGCAATATTCCAGGAAATTGCGGGCCGCATCCAGGCCGCGTGAGCCGAGATTGACGGCGAGCATCGGCTTGGTGTTGGCCTTCTTGCACCAGTCGACGAATTCGTTGACGCCGATCTGATTGGCTTCACGGGTGCGCCAGGCAAGGTCGAGGCGAACCGGGCGCTCCGAGCGCGGGCCGACGCCATCTTCCCAATTATAGGCCGAAACGAAGTTGCCGCCGGGGTAACGGCAGTAGGGCGTGTCGAGATCACGCACCAGATCAAGCACATCGCGGCGGAAGCCGTCCTCGTCGGCTGTGGGATGTCCGGGCTCATAAATGCCGCCGTAGATCGCTCTGCCGAGATGCTCGAGAAATGAACTGTAGAGCCTGGCGTCAATGGTCGCGATGCGGAAATCGCGGTGGGCAACGACATTGGTTTTCAACGGATCCTCCCGTTTATGTATCAGAAATTTTGTTTTCTTGCCTCCAACTTGATATCAGGAATGTCGTTCTGTCAACCGACCGGCGTTTTTAATCATACTAATGAATTTTTCTGAAAAATTATTTAATTACAATTGTTTGGCTATATTTCATGAGTCGCTAATTTGAAAAAGAAATGAAATTCAAAATCACGATTTATGATATCGATTTTTAGACATGCAGCCGCATGATGATATCGCGGCCGTGATTTCCAAAGCTGCGGCCGAAAATATTGACGCCGCCGGTATGGCCGGCATTCTCGGCGATGCCGACGCGCAGGCGGATGGAGGAGTGCTGGCCGAGCGCCAGATCGCCGAGCGTGACGTTCGATGCGGCGACACCGTCGATGAAGGTTCCGCGCGTCGAGATCCGCCAGGTCTTCATCATCCCATATTGCGAGCCTTCGAGCTTCCACCAGGCCGGCGTGAAGGCGCCGCGTTTATCGCCATAGTCGCCGGGCGAGGTCCAGGTGCCGATCGCCATGCCGTTGACCCACAGCGTGATGTCAGAAGGCCAGTCCGCATTGGTGCCAGGCACCTCAGACGACAGCTCCATCGAAAATTCGATGGCGCGGATATCCTTGTTCAACACCTTGGCATTGTTGGGGAATTTATACTCGACATAGCCTCGTCCGAACCAGACGAGCCCGGCCTGCATGCGCTGCGGATCAAGGAAATAGTCGGGCACATCGAGAGGGCCGATGACGCTCTCGGTGGAGCACAGGCCGCATGGCGCATGCACGTCGCAGCTGGTGTAGAGCCCGACCGGCATCTCGACTTCGATGATATTGTTGGCCCGTTGGGCTGCACTTTCCTCAAAGCTGATCAGGATTTCGCTATAGACCGCCGAGCAGATCTTCTGGTTTCCCTTGCGGGCCTTGGCCAGTCGCGACTCGACCAGCCCGGCCTCTTCCAGGATCTGGATGCCGGTGGCGACGGTCGATTGCGGCAGCGAAAGCGCCTGGGCGATATCGTTGATATTCGTCGGCCCTTTGGCGCAGAGCAGCTTCAGCATCTCAACCCGCGCCGGCGCCGAAAGCGCCCGTATCGCCGTATTATTCTCACCGGCGGCAATCGTCAAAAACGAACGTTCCATCATTCCCCCAAGAATTCTCGGAGAAATGATGTATATCGAGAATTGTGATACAGCAAGTGGGGGCCTCGAACATTTGAAGAATGATGGCGGCGCGGTTTTAGATCTCGCGGCGCATTCCTGTAAGATAACTGCGCGTTCTCAATGTCACCGTCGTGTTAGGCTGCATATTGGCATCGGTTAGCGTAAAGGCGACGATGTCGTCGTTTTCGGGATCGGTGAGGGCTTGCTGTTGCCCGCCGCCTATAGCACCACGGATTAGCGATCTGCTTTGCCGAAGGGAATTGGATATGGCGATGAAGACCGGCCGCCAAAATAAAATTTTTTCGATGTTAAACCTTGAGAATTCACTACCTGATCAGGTGTTTAACAAGCCATTCCAATATTTTCGATTTATGGAGGTTGATCTTGTTTTTAGTGAAGCCTTCGGATGCTCGGTGCTATCGTGGATCGACGCGGAGAATTCCGACAGTCTTCGCATCGGCAAGATAGTCGAGTCGTCGTCGTGCGTAGATCAGATAAGACAACTGAATCCCGGTTCGTCTGGAACGGACTACGTTAACTTACTCCGTGATGGAGGGCCCGATCAGGGGTGGTTCTACGATATGGGAACCTATGCCATAGCCTCCGATACCGGCAGATGGTGTGTTTATTGTGAGCGGTATAACGAGGTAGCTGTACTAGGCCTCGATGAGCAGAGTTTTGTGAGATTTTCCGACCAACTGACAAGCCTCCCCGTCCAACGAATTGAAGAGATGGTTTCAAACAAGATCTACCCGTTTGATTGCTTAACTCCACGCTGGAACAGCAGGCTTATCCAAAATTATAGATCGATCTAACATCGGTTTCACCCTCTGACTGACCAGTTGGTGACAGCGAGCATCACACAATGTCCGGGATATTCATCGAGGGAGAATTAATCTTCGGTCCATTCATCGATGAGGCAGCGGACAGAATAGTGCTAATGCCCGCGCGCGTCCGGCTGCAGCAACGTTCCCAGAAAGGCGTCCATGTCATCGATTTCGGGGTCAGCGCAGACGCGTAGCGCGGCTTCCAGCCGAAGGGCGGGTCCTGGTTGAGATTGTTCCAATAGGCTTGCGGCAGGTCGAATAGAAGGAGACGACGTCCCGTAGCGAATGGAAATAGCCGTTGTGGAAGAAGAGAACCAATGGTTCTACCGCGGCAAATTCATGCTCACATGTAATACATCGATAGGTGTAATAGCCCCGTAAATCTCCGGACACGATCTCCCACTTAACAAGTGTGCGAGGTAATGTGCCCATTATGACCAGTCACAGTCCTAAGATAGAAGTCCTGTCCGGCCCTGAGCGCCGCCGTCGCTG
>NZ_WUFT01000129.1 GCF_010668805.1 Rhizobium phaseoli
GTCAAGGGCATCACCTGCATCAGCAACAACGCGGGTGTGGACGGCTTCGGCCTCGGTCTGCTGCTGGAAACGAGCCAGATCAAGAAAATGATTTCGTCGTATGTGGGCGAGAACAAGGAATTCGAGCGCCAGTATCTGGCGGGCGAACTCGAGCTGGAATTCACACCGCAAGGCACGCTCGCCGAGAAGCTGCGCGCAGGCGGCTCGGGCATTCCGGCGTTCTTCACGAACACGGGCTACGGCACGATCATCGCGGACGGCAAGGAAACGCGCCAGTTCGGCGAAAACCACTACGTGCTCGAACATTCGCTGACGGCCGACGTCGCGCTCGTCAAGGCATGGAAGGCCGACAAGTCGGGCAACCTGATCTATCGCCGCACCGCGCGCAACTTCAACCC
>NZ_WUFT01000130.1 GCF_010668805.1 Rhizobium phaseoli
GAATCACGCGCCCCGCCGCCTGCACGACCTTCTGCATGCCCGGAAACAGATACGCATAGTCGTAGCCGTTGCCGAACTGCGCATCGAAGGTGCGGCGCATCTGTTCGTTGACGTCGTTCATCTGCGGCAAGCCGAGCGTCGCGATGAACGCGCCGATGAGCCGTTCGCCGACCAGATCGATGCCCTCCGAAAACGCGCCGCCCAGCACCGCGAAGCCCACGCCCGCGCCGCCCGTCGCGAAGCGCGCGAGGAACGCGTCGCGCGCGCGCTCGTCCATGCGCGGCTCCTGCGTCCAGATGGGCACCTGCGGATGCCGTTCGCGCATCGATCCCGCGACGCGCTGCAAGTAATCGAAGCTGCTCAGAAAGCCGAGGTAGTTGCCCGGACGCGCGGCGTAC
>NZ_WUFT01000131.1 GCF_010668805.1 Rhizobium phaseoli
GCGCTGTTTGCTGTTGCCAGTATCGGGTTTGGGCACGCATCATGATGTTGCGCGCACCGGGCGTGACGGGATGGATGTCGTTGCCGTCGGCGTCCGTTACGGTCGTTCCGGGACTCTCCGTCAGCGGCATGCTGCGCCAGAAATCGAAACCGGCATCGAGCCAGCCTTTGGCAAACTCATCCGGAATGCTAAATAACCTGTTCATTTCGATCCCCGGCCTGAAAGATCCGTGGATGCCACAGCCAGGCCGCGGCGCGAAGTGGGCATGACGAGCGCGTCGCCTTCTATCACGACCTTGCCGCCGACCGTGCAGATCGTCGACATCACCACGCGGCGTTTTTCCGGTATCAGTTGCTTGATGGTCACTTCGGCATGCACTGTGTCGCCTGGGCGAACGG
>NZ_WUFT01000132.1 GCF_010668805.1 Rhizobium phaseoli
AGCATACACTGCGCTCAGTCCTTCGAGCCTCATGCTTCGTGTCGCACCCTACCCGCTATTTTAAGTGGGAGACTGTGTCCGGCGATTCAGGGGGCCGCTCCAGGCCTCAACGGCGAGGCGTTGGGCGGTCTGACATTACGTGTGAGTTGCGCCGACCTTGCCAAACTCGTAGTCGCCAAAGACGGACGTGATAACGCCGTCGCAGTTGTCCGCAAGATCGTCCTCGTCCGCTTCTGTGTACTGGTACCACGACTTGTCGACATCTGAATCCAATTGTCGCTTGCCTCATGTTCGAACTTCGCGCCGCGCTGACGCTCAGGCCGAAAAGGCGCGGACATGCTCAACTAAGAAAACGGTTCTCCATGAAGCCGACGCTCTGAATGGATACGGCGCGCGAG
>NZ_WUFT01000133.1 GCF_010668805.1 Rhizobium phaseoli
CGGTTAATGTGACGTTTCTTCAGCGGCCAGGAACGCGGGCCGTCGCAAACGCGTAAAGCGCATCGAGCGTCGCGTCGGGCTGCTCGGACATCAGCGCGTGGCCGGCGTCGAGCGTGATCGTGTCGACGGGCACATTCGCGCCGCGCAGCGCGTCGGCGAGGGCTTTGGCGGCGCGCGGCGGCGTCATCATGTCGCGCCTGCCGACAATCAGGCGCGTGGGGCAGCTCACCTGCGTGGCGCGCGCGAGGCCGTCCGTGTACGCGTTGCAGGCGCTGAAGTCGGTGTGAAAGAGTCGGGGTTCGCCCGTCGCCGAGACGCGCTCCATCAGCCGCTGGTTCATGCCGTGCAGCCAGAAGCCGGGCGCAGGGCAGGAGGGTTTCGCGGCGAGGGTCGAATG
>NZ_WUFT01000134.1 GCF_010668805.1 Rhizobium phaseoli
CCGCAGGACATGGCGACCGAAATGGGTCCGCTCGCAACGCGCCGTCAACTCGAGCATATCGAACACGTGCTGCGCGCGAGCATCGAAGCGGGCGGCCGCGTGGTGACGGGCGGCAAGCAGCCGGACGGTATCGGCAACGGCAATTACTTTCTGCCGACCATCGTCGATTGTCCGCACCCGCAGGTGCCGAGCGTGATGGAAGAGCTGTTCGGCCCGGTGCTGAGCGTCGTCACGTTCGATACGGAAGCCGATGCCATCGCGCTCGCCAACGACACGCGCTACGGCCTCGCATCCGGCGTGTTCACGCGTGATCTCACGCGTGCGCATCGTCTCACGCGTGCGCTGCGCGCGGGCATCGTGTGGGTTAACACGTATCGCGCGGTGTCGCCCATCGTAC
>NZ_WUFT01000135.1 GCF_010668805.1 Rhizobium phaseoli
CGCTCGAAGTGCGCGATCTCGATTTCGCGTTGCAGCGGTTGCCTGCTGATCAGCGCGAAGTCGTCTTGCTGGTCGGGCTAGAGGAAATGAGTTACGCCGAAGTTGCAATTGCGCTCGACATCCCCGTCGGTACGGTGATGTCGCGGCTCTCGCGTGGACGCGAGCGCTTGCGCGCATTGATGGCGGGCGCACAGCCCGGCGCGAAACTGAAGGTGGTGCGATGAGCGATCAACAGACTCCCATCAGCGAAGAAGACATTCATGCGTACGTGGACGGCACGCTGTCTGACGAGCGCCGAGAAGAGGTGGAGCGCGCGATCGAACTGAATCCCGCGCTGGCGGCGCGCGTCAGCGATTACTTTTCGCTGAACAATATGTTCCATGAGCGCTATGACCG
>NZ_WUFT01000136.1 GCF_010668805.1 Rhizobium phaseoli
CGGTTGTCGGCGCGCACGACCATCGCGACCTTGCCTTGCGTCGGCGCGACGTCGACGGCGACCACGGCGACATTCTTCGCCGATGCCGAATCGAGTGCGCGGCTGATCGCCGCCGAATCGATCGGCCCGACGACGATGCCCCTGGCGCCGAGATTCACCATGTTGTTCATGTCGGTGATCTGCTGCGCAGGGTCGTTGTTCGAATTGACGGGCGCGAGGATGTCGATGCCCATTTCCTTCGCGTACTTCGGCAAATAGTTGTTGTACGACTGCCAGAACGGCGACGTGAGAAGCGGCAGGCCGAGACCGACCTTGGCCGTGTCGGCCTGCGCGGCCGCGCTGAATGTGATGCCTGCGATGCACGTCGCGGCCACGGCGGCCGTCAACGCGTTCTG
>NZ_WUFT01000137.1 GCF_010668805.1 Rhizobium phaseoli
GATTCTCGAAGCGGACGGCTTCAACGGATTCAACACGAATGCGGTGGCCGCGCGCGCCGGCGTCAGCATCGGCTCGCTCTATCAGTACTTTCCGGGCAAGGACGCACTGACGGTCGCGCTGATCCGGCGTGAGACGACGCGCTTTCACGAGGACATCGCCGTCGCGCTCACGAAGCGCAGCGGCAAGGCCGGCCTGGAGCATCTGATCGGCGCCGCCGTGCGCCAGCAATTGCAGCGTCCGCGTCTTGCGCGGCTACTCGATATCGCAGAGGGGCGGCCTGCCTTGCGCGATGAACTGGCCAAGCCGGAACTCGAACAGATCGCCACCGAGGTCATCAAACGCGCGATCCCCCGGCACGCGCATCCCGAAGTCGCGGCGGGCGACCTGTTCGCC
>NZ_WUFT01000013.1 GCF_010668805.1 Rhizobium phaseoli
GGCCCATGAGCCCAAAACAACGAAGGAGAAACGCAGGACCTTGACCACTACGACCAGCACAAACGATACCTAAAGGCGGGTCACTTCTCGGTGGAAACGCCGGGTCAGCTCTCAGTGGAAATCAACAGCGAAGCGTCTTCCGCGCCGATCGAGAAGGCCATTGACGCAGGCATTCCGGTCATCGGTTCGGCGCTCGAATCAAGTTCCGATAAGATTACCTCCCAGATCATCGTAGACGATCCGCTGGGCGGCAAAATGATCGGAGACTTTCTTGCCGAGCGGCTCAAAGGCAAGGGCAATATCGTAGTGCTGGAAGGGCCGATTGGCCAGTCGGCACAGATATCACGTAGGAAGGGGATCGACGCATCCCTGGCTGCGCATCCGGGTTTGAAGCTTATTGCTTCGAAGTCCGGAAATTGGAGCCGCGCCGAGGGTCAGGCCGTCATGGAGAACTGGCTGTCCGCATATTCGGGTCAGATCAACGGCGTGCTTTCCGAGAACGACGAAATGGCACTCGGCGCGATCGAGGCGATCAAGAGCGCTGGTCTTAATCCGGCGGATGTCCCAGTCATCGGTATCGACGGTATTCCCGATGGAAAGCGGGCGATCGCCGACGGAGAGATGTACATGTCCCTCTACAAGTACGCGAAAGCCGAGGGGCAGGGTGCATTGGATATTGCTCTGCGACAGCTCGTCGGCGAGAGCTACGAGCCCCAATCGGAGATCTGGAAAACCCTTAACATCGACTGGGCTGGTGGAACGAGCAAGCATTACACGGTGCCCTGGCTTACGCTCAACAAGGAAAACATCGCCAAGTACCTGAATTGATGAGAAATCGGGGCGGCAACGTAGCCGCCCCGATTCCATCCTGGGAAGGGTCGTCGCAGCTGCCTCAACCGAGCCGGCGTCAGACGCCCGAGAAAAACGGGTAGTACCAGGGGTCGCTGAAACGGCAGCGCCGCGCCCGATATAGGTAAGCGGCGTCCTGTTCGCACCTGACTAAATCCTGTAGTTGGATGTCGATGATCATGCTGGCGCACGCTCCAGCGCGACGGCGGACCGCCCGTTAGCCGAAGGCGATTGCGATTGCCGTCGCAATTTTATCAGTTGCGGGATCAGAGGACACAGCATTCTCGCAAGATGCAGGCCCGGTATTTTCTCCAACAGGTCCAAACGCTTCCGCCTATGGAGAAGCCCTTGGCTATCCGATTGGACCGCACTCAAATTGCAATCGAATATGGTGGGCAATTACAGCCATGCTGACAAGCTTGATCCGACGCACCTTGTGACCGCCGATAAAGCCTTCGTTGCTGGCCAACGGCCGCTTTGGCCGTCTCAAGGTCTTCCAATCCAAGATCAAACTGCTCGCGATCGGGCTTCTCGGGTTTGCGACCGGAGGCGGCTTGCTTGAAAGCGGCGACCAGCTTTCTTCAGCCTTTCGATCTGCTCATCCTTTGCGAACTTCAAGCGCTTGCGCCGCGATCAGCATTGCATCAGGGCAGCTATATCGTCGGGAAGATCGGCGACGGCTCGCACGGGAAGCGTAAATGCGGATCCCGTTTTATCCGAGGGGGCCAGCCGATATTTTGGAACTCCATACCGAGACGACATTATCTGTCTCCTGGCCCGGCGCTTGGTCTTTCTCAAAGAAGTGGCCTAACCGGTCACGTTTTGCGCGAAGATAGGCTATGTTCGTCGCGTTGGTAGCCGCGATAAGACTTTGGCGGGATGTCACCGCCACGCCAGCGGCACGCAACGCTTCCAGTTTACCGGGATTGTTTGTCAAAAGCTTCACGCTTTGGATGCGCAGATCCGCAAGGATATCAGCGGCTGCGCCGAACTGCCGAGCATCCGACGGGAAGCCCAACGCATGATTTGCGTCCAAGGTATCCAATCCATCATCCTGCAGTCCATACGCGGCGATTTTGTTACCTAAACCGATGCCACGACCTTCCTGACCACGAAGGTAGACAATGCATCCTACTCCCGCCTGCCGGATGGCTCGCATCGACATCTTGAGTTGCTCGCCGCAGTCACACCTCAGAGACCGGAAGACCTCCCCGGTGAGGCATTCAGAATGGACACGAGTCGGAACGTCATGCCCACCGGAAACATCTCCGTAAGTCAGCGCAATGTGTTCGAAGCCAGAGACCTCGTCCCGGTACGTGATGGCGGAAAACTCGGCAAACCGAGTGGGCATCTTGGAGCTGGAGTAGCGCTTGACCGCGGGCTCGGCCGCCCGGCAGTGTTCGATGAGAGCTTCGATCGTCACGATATGCAGGCCGTGAAAAGCGGCGAATTCCATCAACTCCGGAAGGCGCGACATGCTCCCGTCATCGTTGGCGATCTCGCAGATAACGCCAGCCGGCGACAAGCCAGCAAGTCGCGACAAATCGATCGCGGCCTCCGTGTGACCCGGTCTGCCCAGCACTCCGCGCGGGTTCGCGCGAAGGGGAAAGATGTGGCCAGGTCGTGAAAGTTCGGAAGGCTTGGTTTTGCTGTCAACGAGGGCGCGAATCGTAGCCGCACGGTCCTCGGCGGAAATCCCTGTAGTGGTTCCGATACTGTAATCCACCGATACGGTGAAGGCCGTCTGCAAGGAATCGGAATTTCGGATGACCATTAGCGGTACATCAAGCTCGTCCAGCCTTTCGCCAGGCAGCGGTACGCAAATCAGGCCGCGCGCATGCCTCATCATGAAGGCAACGTGCTCGGGCGTGATTTTGTCCGCGGCAACGAGAATATCGCCCTCGTTCTCCCGATTTTCATCGTCCACGACAACGATCATCTCGCCGTTCGCGATCGCTTCGATGGCTTGGCTTATGGTTGAAAAGGGCATGTTCTTCTCCCTGACGAGCCTATGCAACCAAGTCCGTCCGGACTTGTTGGACTACCTGGTGAACGGCCGCTTTCAATCTGGAGCCCGGCAATCCGGCTTCGAAGTCCTGATCAAGAGCGTAGATGAAACGAGCTGGCATCCGGGCTTCGAAGAACCCGAAGAGCGAACGCATGTGAGCCTCGACGTGTTCGCCGTGGGCGGGAGCTTTTCCGGTGGCAAATGCAATCACCGGCTTGGCAACAAGAGCCTTGGCATCCACTAAGTCGAACAGGTGTTTGAGCATTCCCGTGTACGAGGCCTTATAGACGGGAGAACCGACCACAAGGAAATCCGCTTGTTCGATTGCCGCGAGCAAGGCCTCGACTTCACCGGGGGCCTCACTACGCCATACCGTGCCGCCCAATCCCGGCAGAGCGTCGATTAGGTCGAAGCAATGCCCGTTTAAGCCGCCCTCCGACAATTGATCCACCAAGTACTCGCAAAGCGAGTGGGTCTTGGAAGGCCGCGTGAGGTTTCCGGTAACACCTACGATTTTCACCGAACTCGTACTCCTCAGTCTATACCACACATATTAGCAGACAATCCGACAATCTTCAACATTAAGTGGGGCGCGCTTTGGCCCGGCGGGCCACCTTCCGCGTTTTTCAGGCCAGTCCACCCATGCACACGTATTTGATCGACAGGAAATCATCCATTCCATATTTGGATCCTTCACGACCGAAGCCCGATTGCTTGACGCCTCCGAACGGCGCAACTTCGGTGGAAATTAGTCCGGTGTTGACACCCACCATCCCGTATTCCAGAGCTTCGGTGATCTTCCAGACGTTCCTCAGATCGTTGGCATAGAAGTACGCGGCGAGACCGAATTCCGTGTCGTTGGCCAACTCGATGACTTCGTCGGCGGTCTTGAACCTGAAAACAGGCGCAAGGGGAGCGAAGGTTTCTTCACGCGCGACTATCATGCCTGCGTTTACATCGGCGAGAACCGTGGGCTGAACAAAGGTGCCTCCGTTGGCGTGGCCGCGTCCACCCGTCACCAATCGAGCACCCTTTATGAGGGCATCCTCGATATGAGCATTCAGTTTTGCCACGGCTGCCTGGTTGATCAAGGGACCGATGGCGGTGCCTTCTTCGAAGCCGTCGGCGATTTTGAGGCCTTCAACACGAGCGGCAAGCTTCGCAATGAACGCGTCGTAGACCCCATCCTGCACATAAAGGCGATTGGCGCATACACACGTCTGGCCCGCATTCCGGAATTTGGAAATCATCGCACCCTCGACGGCGGCGTCGAGGTCGGCGTCATCGAATACTATGAACGGCGCGTTGCCGCCGAGCTCAAGGCTAAGCTTCATGATTTTCTGAGCGCCTTGCGCCATCAGCACCCGTCCGACCTCCGTCGATCCCGTGAAGGTCAATTTCTTGACGGCGGGGTTCGCACAGACTTCCTCGCCAAAAACGCGCGACTGGTTTGTTGGGAGCACGCTGAAAAGACCTGCTGGAACTCCCGCGCGTTCTGCGAGCACCGCCAGGGCTATAGTGGAAAGCGGCGTTTCCGCGGCGGGCTTGAACACAATCGCGCAGCCCGCTGCGAGGGCTGGCGCGACCTTGCGAGTCACCATCGCATTCGGAAAATTCCACGGAGAAATGCCTGCCACGACGCCAACCGGCTGTTTCAAGACGAGGATACGCTTGTCTTCCTGGTGCGCCGGTATCGTGTCGCCATACACCCGCTTCGCCTCTTCGGCGAACCATTCGATATAGCTTGCCCCATACGCGATCTCACCGCGGGCTTCCGCGAGCGGTTTGCCCATCTCCGAGGTCAGGATAACCGCAAGGTCTTCCGCGTTCGCGATGACCAGTTCGTGAAGCTTTTTGAGAATGCCCGCCCGATCTTTGCCCGTGCGCTTTGCCCAGCGCTTCTGTGCGACGCTTGCCACTTTGATGGCATGCCTGATGTCGCCGAGGTCCGTGCTGGGGATTTTCGCAAGCAGGTCTCCGTTGGAAGGGTTGTAGACGTCTACTGTCGCACCCTTGCCGTCATAGTCGTGCCACTCGCCACCGACATAACTTGCCTCGCGCACGAGAGTTGCGTCGGTGAGCTTCGACCTCAGGGTTGACGAAATCGACATCAAGCATTCCTTTCAATGTATTGAAGCAGCGAACTTCCGTTCAGATCTGATTTCTGATGTGTGGTGACCGCGCATAGATCGCTACCATTGGGATGATGAGGAGGCCGACGATCGCTTGCTGAGCGGCAAAGCTAAGGCCAAGGCCAACTAGAAGAGAGGTGAGGACCGTCAAAACGAGGACGCCGAGCACGGACGCGCCATATCCTCCTGCCCCGCCGAGCAATGACGTGCCTCCGATGACGACAGCCGCCACCGTGGTGAAAAGGTAGGGATCGCCGACGCCGACATATCCGCCACCGGAAAAACCGAGGAGAAGCACCCCGGTGAGAGCCGACATGCCCCCGCTTAACGCGTGGATCACCGTCCAGACCCGGAACTCCGAGATACCGAGGCGTGCCGCGGCGACCCGGCTTCCGCCAATTGCGTAAATGGAGCGGCCGAACCAGGTATTGTGGAGTGCCCAGATCGTGCAGCCCGCGATCACAAGCCAGAGTATAACCACCGGCGGCATCGCGAACCCGAACGTCTTTCCATTGAATGCTGCGAAATTTCTCAGCCAGTTCGGAACCGGCGCGAATACAGTGCCGCTGAATGCAGAGCCGAGGGACGTGTAGAGCTGAACCGCTCCCACCACCGCGAAGCCGACTCCCAGAGACATGATCAGCGCTTGCCCTTGGAGCTTGAAACTTAGAAGCCCGTTGCCAAAACCCACGGCCGCGCCCAAGGCCACCACGACGACCACGGCAAACCACGCGGGCAGGCCCGAAACTAGGAGCGTTGGATAAAGGATGTTCGCCCCGCCGATCAAATACGGTATCGAAAGGTCGAGAGCTCCCACCAATGCACACAGCGTCTGGCCCAGCGAGGCAAGGCCGAGGAACGCGGCCAGCAACAGGATCGAGCGCATGTTACGGGGAGAGACGAAGCCCGGCACCAGCACCGCGCCAAGCACAATTAACACTGCCAGCAGCGCAAAGCCTATGGCGATGCCGCGCTGCACACGCAAGCCGCGGGCACCGGAGGTGGAGGGTGTGTCGATATGTGTGAGTGTCGAGGTCATGATTGGATTTCCTATCAAGCGACGCGGCGGTTGGTCATAACGACGTTGATGAGGAGCGATGTCATCAGAACCAAGCCGAAGGCCATCTGTGTTACAAAACCCGTCACGCTCCCGAAGCTGAAAACGGAGAGCAGGTAGGAGATTAGAAACATGTTGAGCGCGCCCAGCGTTGATCCCAGAGCGCCGCCGCGGCCACCAGCGAGATTGGCACCGCCCAAAACCAGAGCGGTCACCGCCTGGAGAGTATAATTGCTTCCCTGCGTGGGATCGCCGGAAGAAATCAATGCGGTGTAGCTCAGCGCGGCCAGTCCGACGAAAACCCCGCCCAGAATGTGGGCGGCGATCCGCACAAGATTAACCCTCACACCACTCGTATAAGCCATACGTTCGTCAGCGCCGGTCATCCGGAGATGGGTGAAAAAGGCAGTTCTGCGAATGATCGCCCAGATGACGAAAGCCGCGATCAATAAACCGAGCACGGGCGAGAAAATGCTTGTCCCTGCCCCCCAGCTCATCATCCAATCCGGTGCGACGCCCCCCGGGCTTGACATAACCATGAGATTCACGCCCGAAAGAACGAGAAAGCCCGAGAGGGTGACGATGATCGGGGCCACGCGGACGTAAATAATGATCAAAGCCTGGATGAGCTGATAGGCAGCACCCACCCCAACCACCCACGATATCACGGCGACAGGGTTGGTAATGCCGTTTCCGACGAGCCAGGCGATCAACGTGACATTTATAAAGCTCAGGAGCGGTCCCACCGCGAGGTCCACAGACGCCCGCCCGGCTATAACGATCGGCGTTATCGCCAGCGTGGTAAGAACGAGCGGTGTCACCACCAATATTGCACCGCCTATTCCATCAACCGTGAACAGCCGCGGGGACAGGATAGCGGCCAGCAAAATCTGGACCGCAAACAGAAGGCATGGAACGACGAGCGAGCGGTCCTGGAACAAGGCGGCCATCTTCGGTTGCGCAGACATCAGTGCACCTTCCTTTCAGATGTAAACTCGACGACGTCGGCTTCCGACCGCCCGAACATTGCTGCGAGAATTGTGTCTTCGTTGATCTGGTCCCCCTCGAGCGAACGGTAAATTCTGCCATGGTGGAAGACATCCACCCGGTCCGCGAAACCAAGAAATTCCTCGATTTCGCTGGAGAGGTAGATCACGGCTCCGCCCTGTTCCGCGAAGATCTCAAGCTCACGATACAGATCGCGTTTCGTGCCCAGATCGACGCCGCGCGCCGGGTCGTTGAGGATTATGACCTTAGGATTATTGGCGAAAGCCCGGCCGATGAGTATCTTCTGCTGATTTCCGCCCGATAGGGATGTGATCCTGTTGTCTGCGCGGCCGATTTTGACCCGAAGGCGATCGACTTCCCTGGAGAACATCTGTTTGAGCTTGCCTCGTCTGATAATTCCGAGCGGCCCCAAGTTCTTCTTGTATATGCCGATAGCGAGATTCTCGAAGATGCTCTGCTGGGGGAAAATGCCTTCACGCTTCCGGTCGCCGGAAACATAAACCACGCCAAGGCGCGCGGCGTCCTCGAGTCCGCCCATCGAAACAAGTTCGTTTCGCCGGAAATCCAGCGCTTTCGCATTCCCGCCGAAAGGGGCGACTATCCTCGCTAGCGCACGAACAAACGCGTCTTGGCCTTGGCCGTCCAGTCCTGCAACGCCCACGATAGAGCCTTCTTTGATTGCGAAATCAAAGGGGGCAGAGCCGCGTTGCGCAATGGTCTTGGTGGCCTCCAGAACGACCCGGCGGTTTTCGGCGGATTTTCGTTTGCCATCTTTCGCGGCACCGCTGAGTTTCCGATCGGCAGGCGTCATCATGGCCAGCAGATTGTTCTCGTTGATGTCCGTCTTTTCCAGCAGACCGACCGTGACGCCGTCGCGTAAAATTGTAGCGCGGTCCGCGATCCGAACCAGTTCGGCAATCCTGTGAGTGACGATGATAACCGTAGCCCCGGCCTTGCGCAGCCTATCGATCTCATCGTGCAGTCTAACGGTCGCATCGAGATCGAGCGCTGCCGAGGATTCGTCGAGAATGAGTACTTTCGGGGATTTCA
Organism: Rhizobium phaseoli; assembly: GCF_010668805.1. Classification (GTDB taxonomy): domain Bacteria; phylum Pseudomonadota; class Alphaproteobacteria; order Rhizobiales; family Rhizobiaceae; genus Rhizobium; species Rhizobium phaseoli_A. The sequence goes on from NZ_WUFT01000013.1 coordinate 8,105, forward strand.
AGATTGCACGCGCGATGACAACCCATTGCTTAACGCTGAGCGGAAAGTCGCCGACGTTCCTCGACAGGTCCACATGCTGGCCAACGAGCCGATCCAGCAAAGCTTGCGCTTCGACTCTACGGGTGCCGGAAGATTTGCGCCATTCAAAGAAACCATCGCGGCCGACGTAGAGATTGTCGAGAACGCTTGCTTCCTCGGCAACAAGAACCTCCTGAAATATCGTGGCTAGCCCGACGCTTTTGGCGTCGATCGGCGTTTTGACTATCGTGCCGAGGATCGTCGCTTCCCCCGTGTCGGGACGCAGAACTCCCGACATGATCTTGGCCATCGTGCTCTTGCCGCTTCCGTTCTCGCCGACGATGGCGTGAACTTCACCCGCGCAGGCTTCGAAATCGCACTTCTTCAGGGCCTTCGTCTCTCCGAATGCCTTGGCAATACCTGCCAGGCGTACTGTGACTTCCCTCGCCATGTCTCTCCTCCCATCGAGCGGCAAAACCCGCCCGCCGGCGCACCAAGGGCGCCGAACGCAGAAATCGCGAATCTTCTCAGTTTTGGTGTCCGGCGACCTCGCTTACGCGAAATCGCCCTCCTCACCTGGCAGCAAGAATGACAGATTGTCTGATAATCTGTCAATAGGGGCGGATGCTATTCCGCGCCGCCCTGACGGTGGCCGGCCAGATATTTTACGATTTCGGTGTGGTCGACTCCGCTTCCGAGGTCTTTCGCCGCCCGTTCCCAGACGCCCGCGATATGCATGAGATTCTCGAAGTTCAATCCCAGCTCAGACGCGAGGCCGTTTGCAATGCCGATGTCCTTTGCCATGAGCCCGAGTGCGAACCCGCTGTTGAAGGTCCCCGACAGGATGAACTGCTTCATTTTGATTTCCGACGTGTTGCTTTTGCCGGACGAGGCATTGAGGATGTCGACGACGACCGTCGGCTCCAGACCGAACTCCTTACCCAGCAGCACGCCTTCGATTGTCGCAACGACCCCTGCTCCGGAAACATAGTTGTTGATGGCTTTCATAGCGTGGCCGGAACCGACTGCACCGGTCCGGAAGATGTTGGCTCCAAGCATACTGAGCAGAGGTTCTGCCTCGTCAACGTCTCGGGCCTCTCCGCCAACCATGATAGACAGGGTTCCCGAAATCGCCCGCCGAGTGCCGCCGGACACGGGAGCGTCGACCAGCCGGATCCCTTTCGACCGAAGCTGCTCCGACAGCCTGATGGTGTCCCCGGGAGCAGAAGAGCTCATCTCGATTACAAGCGCTCCTTGCTTCAGGCTGCGCCAGTTCTCTCCCGCGAGAAGTGCCTCGCGCACGATTTTGCCGTTCGGTAGCATCGTTATGATGACGTCGGCGTTCCAGACCGCTGCCGCAATGTCTGCGCAGGAGGTCCCTCCAGCTTCGGAAAAACGTCTCTTTGCCTCGTCCGACAAATCAAATCCCGCAACTTCGCGGTCTGGCCCGATGAGTTGGCCCGCCATGGGCAACCCCATCGCGCCGAGTCCGATAAACGCAATCTTCAAACGAGGAGTTTCGTCATTCATAGCTTGATCCTGAAATGCTAGGTCCGTGGTGATCCAACGTTCTGCATGAGATACTGGAGCGCGACTTTCGCAGCCTTCTCGATGTGGAGCTTGCAGGCGGCCTGCGCTCGCAGGGCATCCCGAGCTTCGATAGCGGCGGCGATCTCCTTTATTTCCGACAGACTGTGAAACAGCCTCCCGGGCTGGTTCATCGACGTCATCCGCAAGAGGTTTATGCGGTTGTGAAGGCTCGTCAGCATCTGCCGAGCGAAGATATTTCCGCTGCCGGACATCAGGCAGTCGTAAAAAGCGTTTTTCGCCCTTGCGAGGATCGCGCTGTTGCCTGCGTTCACGGCGCTCTCGAATTCCTCCACCGCTTTCGCGAGCGCGCGTATTTCGACCTCGCTACCACGCTCAGCAAACTGTTGTCCGGCGAAGCCCTCCAGAATGGCCCTGACCTTGTAAAGCTGGTCGGCTTCCTCGTAGGTTATCAACGTCACCACTGGCCCACGATGCGGATAGCTCGTGACAAGCCCTTCGGCTTCGAGCTGGCGCAGGGCCTCTCTGATCGAAGTGCGCCCTACCCCAATCAACGCACAGAGTTCGCGCTCGATGAGACGGTCGCCCGGCCGAAACCGACCTTCGGCGATCGCCTGCCGAAGCTTTTCCTCGACCTGTATTCTCAACGAAGCGCTTTGCCTCTCTACCTGGAGAGTACCGTCGTTCATCGCTTCTCACCCCGCACTTAGGACGAACACCGAAAGCGCGCCGCGCTGGACGCGGCGCGGATACCGTCGCAACCTTCTCAGGAAAACTCTTCGAAGCTCGGCTTCGAGGCATCGTGATGGAGCCACGGGCGGGCGTGCGACATCCATACGTTCGACTCGGCCACCGAACCCGGATCCGTGTCGAAGGTGCCAGCCCGGAGGACCTTTAGCTCCGGGTTGGACGGGCGTTCGGCGTAAACGTGGGAGCCACACGTCGAGCAGAACCAGCGTAGCTTTCCTGGCGTGGATTCGAAGCTTTTCAGCACGTCTACGCCGGCGAGCAGTGTGAAGTGCTCGCTCTTCACCTTTGCAGCGGTATTGTGGTCGGCCGCGTGTGACTTTCGGCAGGTCTGGCAGAAGCAGTTCCACATCGGACCATCGATCTCGGAGACCTCGTACCGAACTGCCCTACACTGGCATGATCCCAAAATTGGCATCGTCTGTCCTTTCATCCAAAGTTTCGTTCTTGAAGATTGATTTCGTCCTGCTGGCCCAGCCAACGCTTGATATTCTTGGCCGCCTGACGGATGCGGTGCTCGTTCTCGACGAGCGCCAGACGCACATGGTCATCACCCATCTCGCCAAACCCAATGCCGGGGGAAACGGCCACGTCGGCTCTTTCGACCAGCAGCTTGGCAAACTCCAGCGAACCCAAATGACGGAATTTCTCCGGTATCTTTGCCCAAGCGAACATCGTCGCGGCAGGCGGCGGGACTTCGAAGCCAGCCTTGCCAAAACTCTCGACCATGACGTCGCGGCGGCGCTTGTAAACGCTCCGGATTTCCGCGATGTCGGAGCCATCGCCGTTCAGGGCGTGTAGGGCCGCCACCTGGATCGGCGTGAAGGCACCGTAGTCCAGATAGGATTTGACCCGGGTGAGCGCCGCTATAAGCCGCTCGTTGCCGACAGCAAAACCGATGCGCCATCCCGGCATCGAGAACGACTTCGACATCGAAGTGAATTCGACGCAGACGTCCATAGCACCGGGCACCTCCAGCACGGAGGGCGGCGGGGCGTTGTCGTCAAAGTAGATTTCCGAATAGGCAAGGTCGGACAGCACGATGAGCTCGTGCTTTTTCGCGAACGCGATGACATCCTTGTAGAAGTCCACGGTTGCCACGTACGCCGTCGGGTTCGACGGATAGTTCAGAATGAGTGCCAGCGGTTTCGGTATCGAGTGGCGTACAGCCCGTTCGAGCGGCGCGAAGAAATTAACGTCCGGTTCGACCGGTATCGGCCGTATAACGCCGCCCGCGATCAGAAAGCCGAAAGCATGTATCGGATAGGTGGGATTAGGACACAGGATGACATCGCCCGGTGCGGTGATGGCGTGCGCCATATTGGCAAACCCTTCCTTGGAACCCAAGGTGGCTACGATCTGACTGTCGGGATTGAGCTTCACGCCAAAACGCCGTGCGTAGTAGGCGGCCTGGGCGCGGCGAAGGGCGGGAATGCCTCTGGACGAGGAGTAACGGTGCGTCCGCGTGTCCTGCACCACTTCACAGAGTTTGTCGACGATGGCCTTCGGAGTCGGGAGGTCGGGATTTCCCATGCCGAGGTCGATTATGTCGGCTCCACCCGCTCGCGCGCCCGCCTTCAAGCGGTTGACCTGTTCGAAAACATAGGGCGGCAGGCGCTGAATTCTGTGAAACTCCGACAAAATGTTTCCTTCCTTGAATTGCCATTCGCGCCGACCGGGAAGAGTCGGCGCGAAGTTGGGAGGTCAAATCGGCGGTCTTATTTTTTCGGACGCCAAGCGAGCGGGTCTTCAGCCCGTTCGAAGTAGCTTGCCGCGACGGAGGTGGGCCACCACGCGTCACCCTTCGGCTCGAGCCAATCGGTGGAATTCGGATCGCAGTCTTCGTTGAGAACCGCCTTCACATCGTCGATCGTGTAGGGGAGCGCGGGGCGAAGAATGGACTGGATCTTCGGACCCTGACCTTCGAGCGTACGCATCATGACGTCCCAAACCAGTCGTGCGTCGGATTTCGGCGGCCAGAAATGGAAGCTCTTGCTGATGAAATCCGGATTCTTGCGCCAGTGGCAAGCGGCCGATGCTTCGCCACCGAGTACGATCGGCATCATATCGCGTCCCGACTGCTCGACGGCATTGAGAACGCCGTTTTCAGAAGCCGATTGAACCAGAATGCCGTTGACGTCGGCAGGATTGGTGGCGAGGAACTTCTGGACTTCGACCTGGGCCACCTGATCGGTCCACTTGCCCGCCACGTCACCGACGACCTTGATGTCCGGAAATTCGGAGAAAGCCTTCTTAGCACCGACGTTGAAGCTATCCGACGAGGCGAAGCCGGGAATGCCGGACACCATCAGGACATTGCCCTTGCCGCCGATTTCCTGGGCCAGCCACTTCGCTGACGTGTATCCGCCGTGCGTGTTGTTCTCCGTGGCATTGATGGCATAGGGGGAAGTGACGTAGCCCGACACCGAGAAAACAGGAACGCCCTTGGAGTGTGCGTACTCGATCGTCTGGTTGAGCGCGGTGATGTTCGAGGCGCAGATGATAATTGCGTCGACACCGTCGTCGATCATCTGCCGCATCTGCTGGATCTGCACAGAGTCCTTCAGATCGGACTGCGTCACCACGAGTTCCGAGACCAGGCCAGCTTCCTTGTATTTCGGCAGCAACACGTCGGTCATTTCGCTGAGGATCGACGCGCGCCAGGTATTTCCGGCATATGTCGATGCATAACCGATTTTCCACGGCGGCGGTCGCTTTGCGATGAAATCCTTGAACACAGTCGGTCCCAGCGGGATAGTGGGATCGACGAGCTCGTAGAGTTTCTTCTGATCGGCGGGAAGCGAATCCAGCCCATCCGCCATTACGGCACTCGTTGTCGAATATAAGCCTGCCAACAGGGTGACTGTGGTAACCACCTTCTTCAGCATTACAGGGTCTCCTCCCCTCCAATTATCCGCTCAAGCCAGTACCTGATCGATATCGGGCCGCGGATATAGCAGCCGATTCACATCGGCGTTTAGAAACGGGCGGCAGCCGTGCCGCCCGGGTAGCTTAGCTGCGCAGGCCAGCCTGCTTGAGCAGCGGCATGACGCGTTCATTGAAGAATGGAAGTTCCTTGTTGTAGTCCACCATCGTCAGCAGAGCGCCATCGACACCCGTGCCGCTGAGCGTGACTAGCTTGTCGGCGACCTGTTCTGGCGTACCGACGATCGGGAAGCCGCCCCAACCTGCAATGAAACGTTCCTTGAACTTCTGATACATTTCCGGGGAGTGGTTCTGCGACTGAACCTGGAGAACCTCGCAGATGTTTTCGCAAGCTTCCCAATCGCCCTTTTGGTTTACGTAGTAGTCGTAGTAGTCCTTGGCTTCCTTTTCCGTCTCCCGGACGACCACGGGGCACGACGTGAAGGTGCCCAGTTCGCGGCCATATTCCGTCCGCGCCAAATCCTTGACCTTCTTCACCCAAGCGGTGCCCGCTTCCATGTCCTGCATGAAGCCGAAGTTGAAATCGCAGAACTTTGCGGTGAAGTGCATCCCCTTGCCGGAAGCGCCTGCGCAGATCATAACGGGTCGATTGGTCTGCTTATTGTATGGCTTTGGCTCGCTAAACGCGTCTTTTACGCGGAGGAATTCGCCTTCGAACGTGACGCCGTTCTCTTTCCAGAGGCGCTCGACGATTTCCATCCACTCGGTGGCGTATTCGTAGCGGGTATCGTGTTCCATCATCGGAACGCCGAACATTTCCATCTCGGGCGTGAACCAGCCGGTCACGAGGTTCAGGCCGTAACGACCCTTCGAGATGTGGTCGATCGTCGTGGCCATCTTGGTGGCGACAATCGGGTTGAGTGTGGGGATATGGGTCGTCGAGAAGAACTGAAGCTTCGAGGTCACGGCCGACAGTGCAGCCGCCCAGGTGAAGGTATCCATGTTGACGCCGTTGAAGTTCGACGGTCCGCCAAAACCGCGCCAACGCGCGATCGGCACCATGCACTCCCAGCCAGCCTCTTCGAGCTGACGGGCGATTTTGACGTTGTGCTCGAACGTCGGTTCGAACGTGCTCTCTGCCAGGGTGATGGCACAGGCGTTCGAGCAATTGGTCCCGAAAACGCCGAGCTTGAGCTTGTTGTCGTTGAACATCGGGTTTCCGGCTTCGCGGAAATCATCCTTGGTAGTCACGTTGGATCTCCTCCATCTGGAATTCTAACGGCGAGCCGTGGTCGCGGCCCACGCCATGTCGAGGGGCTCAGATGCCCATGTCTTCGAATACTTCCTGCGCGATGCGGAAACTGTCGATTGCAGCGGGAACGCCGCAGTAGATTGCGACCTGCATGAAAATTTCGCGGAGTTCTTCCTTTGTCAGGCCGTTGTTGATAGCGCCGCGAACGTGAAGCCTGAGCTCGTGCGGACGGTTGAGAGCCGAAATCATGCCGAGGTTCAGAATGCTGCGCGAACGGCGATCGAGGCCCGGACGGTTCCAGATTTCATCCCAGCAGTACTCGGTGACGAGTTCCTGCATGGGCCAGTTGTATTCGGTGGCTTTGTTGACCGCCGCGTCAACGTAAGGTCCGCCCAGAACTTCCCGCCGTGTCTTCAGACCACGTTCGAAACGCGCGCTAACTTCGCGTCCGTTTACTTCACTCTTTGCGTTTGCAGCACCGCTCACTTTTATCTCCTTCGTAGCTCTCAGGCTCAGGTTAGTGGAAACCAGGCTCGAAAAACGAACCGGATTGACTAGGCGGCCGCCTCGATAATCGCAGACGACCGGACAAGTTTGCCGTCCTCGTAAAGGAGCGGCGCAATGTTTTCGATGAAACGCGCCTCTAGCACATGGCCGAGGACAACGTCGTGAGTGGCGACGTTCACTGCGTCCTGCAACTCGCACACGAACGCGGCTTGCGCATCGGCCAGTACGGGCATTCCGTCGAGGGAAATCCACTCTCCGTGGTGAAAGCGTTCCTCGCCTTTCAGCTTACCGCTGAACAGCGGTACCAACGGCGCGTGAGAGAGGTGGAGCATGTTGACCGCAAACCGCCCGGCGTCCTTGAGCGGCTTGCTGATGGACGCCGACTGATTGATGCAAACGAGGATCGTCGGCGGATCTGCCGTTACGGACTGCACCGCGGTCGCTGCCATGCCGTGGCGTACGCCATTGTGCTCGGTGGTTATCAAGCAGATGGTAGACGTGAACCGGCGCATAGCGGACCGGAACGCCGCTTGCGCAGCGGTGTTGGCATCGCCCATTTTTTCCTCCCTGGCGTTTCCGTCTGATGGAGGCAATATTCAGATTAGCAGACAATCTGTCAACTCAATTTTGCGATATTGACAGATTGTCTGCTAAATGTTTGGTGTGGCTATCTACGAGAGGAGTTCGAAAATGGATCTGGAGAACAAGGTCTGCATCGTGACTGGCGCGGGCAGCGGCATCGGACGGGCAACGGCGGAGTTGTTCGCCCGACATAGCGCCAGCGTCGTTGTGGTAGACGTGGACGCCGATGCGGCGGAGGCTGTGGCCGAGGCGATCGGCGCATCCGCGATCGGGCTACGCGCCGATGTCTCTTCCGCATCGGAGGTGGAGTCGATGGTTTCGGCAACGGTCGAGCGGTTTGGAAAGATCGACGTCCTGGTAAACAACGCGGGATTCGGCATGACCGGCAACGTCGTAACGATACAGGAGGAGGACTGGGATCGGATAATGGCGGTAAACGTCAAAGGGATATTCCTGTGCTCGAAATACGTAATCCCCGTGATGGCCAAGAATGGGGGCGGCTCGATCGTCAATACGACGTCTTACACCGCGGTTTCGGCGATCGCCGACCGGACCGCCTATGTTGCCTCGAAGGGCGCTATCTCTTCGCTGACACGGGCCATGGCCCTTGACCACGCGAAGGATGGCGTCAGAGTTAACGCCGTTGCGCCCGGCACCATCGACTCCCCCTACTTCACGAAGATTTTCGCTCAGTCCGACGATCCCGAAAAACTGCGTAGCGACTTCAACGCGCGCGCAGCCTTGAATCGTATGGGGCTGCCCGAGGAGATCGCGGAAGCGATGCTGTTCCTTGCTTCGGATCGCTCCCGCTTCGCGACGGGAAGCGTGCTGACAGTCGACGGCGGCTCGTCGATCGGCAATCACCTCGTGAAGTAAAACAGCGGCGGCTTGAGCCGCCGCCACGTCTACCTCGCCGCGCGGATGAACTCGAGCGCCTGCATCAGGTACGGACGGAAATAATCCGGGTGCTCACACATTGGGAAGTGGCCCAGGCCGGGCATGGTCAGGTGAAGGCTACCAGGTATCAGATCGGCGAGTTTGGCCCCGTCCGCGGGCGTTGCCGAATAATCGTAATCCCCCGAGAGCAGGACGGTCGGGATACGGCGGGCGTCGATCTTTGGTGCGGTTACCGCGCCGTCGAATTCGTCGCTGTAGAAGGCGAGGTCGCCGGGGTAAATGCCCGGTGCCCCCTGAGAATAAATCCAGCTTGCGCGTCTGCGCTCCGAACCCGGGCTCATCGGACTCATTATCCCACGCACATACGCCGAGTTGTGCAGCGAGCCATGTACGTTTACGTTATGCTGGTAGGGGTTACGACGACCCTTCGATCTGAACGGCGGCTCGATACCGATAATTCCGAGCAGGTGCTCCGGGCTTTCCGCAGCGAGAACCAGCGCCATGGCAGCTCCCATAGAGCCCCCTGCGACGATGGCCTTTTCTCCGACAACCCGTTCCAGGATCGCACGGCACCAGGCTTGATAAAGGTCGGCCGTCAGCTTGTACGGGGCCCCGTCCCAAGATGCCGGCGGCATAGAGCGCCCGTGAAACGGAAGATCTACGGCTATCAGCCGGTAGCTTTCCGCAAGCCCCGTATCGGCAAGTTGGGCAAGGAACTGACGGCTGTCGGCACCTGCCGTATGAAGAAAGAGAACCGGCACGCCCGTTCCCGTTTCCTCGAAGTAGATATCGTAAACGGCTCCCTCGATGCTGACGGGTTGGTATCGGCCGGATATCGTCGTGATGTCACGACGGACGGTAGCCGCCTCTTTCGTCGGAGCGCGGACGATGAGTTCGAAGAGCCGTTCCAGTGCTGGTCTTGCCCTGGCGATTTCGAGAGGAAGACCCGAAATCTCGAATTCCTCGTTCGCCATTTGAAGGGCCGTGAAGGAGTGATATGTGGCCGGCGGCGGCGTCTGCAGGACCTTGGACCAAGCTTCCGGCGAGGCGCTCACAGTCACATCGGCCTGGGGGGCGTTACCGTCCAGCGCTACTTCGCCGTTCCTGATTGAAAGCGTCGCTTTCTGATCTCCGACCGTCAATCGAACCCTGCAGTCGAGGCTGGGAATGAGCCTCGGCAACTCCCCGTCCTTGATAGCCCCGGCGACGCGAGCCATTAATTCGTTGTAGTGGTCCAAAATTTCCTCCCGTCCCGACCCCAAAAGCGGCCGACGCATGCCGTGAAAGACCGAGGAGACGCAGTGACACAGGCCTGGCCCCCTCATCGGAAGCCAAATAAACAGATTATCAGACAATCTGTCAATGATGGTAATGTGCTACGGGAACTAATTCCGGACGTGCCCGCGTCTATTCCGAATGGACGACATCATTCTTGCGGAGGTAGTCGAGCGCGACCTTAGCGGCCATATCGATATGATATTTGCAGGCCGCCGCCGCCTTCGGCCCGTTCCGGTCCCTGATTGCCGCTGCGATATCACGGATTTCAGCGACGCTGTGCTTCAACCGTCCTGGTTGCGTCATGGAAGTCATGCGTAGGAGGGTCACACGGTTGTGAAGCGACGTCAGCATTTGCTTGACGAAAACGTTGCCGCCTCCCTCCATCAAGCACTCATAAAAAGCAGCCTTCGTCGCGATAAGTCTGCTGCCGGCTCCGGAGTCGGCGGCATCCGCAAACTCCTCAACGAGACGTTCAAGGTTGGCGATGTTCTCCGGGCTGCCATTTTCCGCGAATTCCTGCCCGGCGAAGCTCTCCAGCAATGCCCGCACACTGTATAGCTGTGCGGCTTCCTCGTAGCTGATCGTGCTTACCACTGGTCCGCGATGTGGATAGCTTGTAATCAGACCCTCGGCCTCAAGCTGCCGAAGAGCCTCCCGGATGGACGTGCGGCCCACGCCGATAAGTTCACAGAGTTCTCGCTCGACGAGGCGCTGGCCGGGCTTGAAACGGCCGCTGGCGATTGCCTGCCGCAGCTTCTCTTCCACCTGAATTCTGAGAGTCGCGCTTTGCCGCGAAATTTGCAGACCTACTTCACCCATCGAGACTCGTTGCCCACCGTTCTGCGAGATACTTCGAGCCCATTATATTGTCGGTTTGCCGCGTAAGACAACCCGATTGTCTGATAGGAGGCAGAAATTTCAAACGTTTTAAGCTGCGCTCTTCAAATTGGTCCGTTACAACAATACCCGGCTAAATGGCTGCTCCGGGCTAAGCGGTTGAAAATTGCTGAGAACTTTAGGATCGTGACCCGCAATCAACACTCCGTTCGGACCTGCCAATTCGACCAGTCTCCGGTATCCTTCCACAACTTCTAGATAGTCCGCATAGAGCGGAAAGGCATTTTTATCGTCGAGATAGTGTTCGAAATGCAACGCATCTGACGCGACAACCACCGTTTTGCCATCTGCGACGAGTCTGACAACCTGAAGGCCTTTTGAGTGGCCACCGATCAAATGCAGGCTCAGTCCGGGTGAGAGTTCGGCATCCCCGTCATGAAAATACATGCGGTCTTTGAAGACGAGGCGAACGGCATCGACAACTGCCTCGGCTGCGAAAGGCTTGCCCATATGCCGATGGCACATGCATCGTCCGGTTCCGTAGGCCATTTCCCTGTCCTGAATGTGAAACCTGGCGTTCGGAAAATCGCCGAGATTTCCTGCATGATCGTAATGAAGGTGGGTGATCACGACGTCCGTTATGTCAGAGGCTCCGATTCCCAGCCGAGCAAGGGCATCGACGGGATGGATCAGCATCGCGCGTCCCCGCGCACGCCCCTCTTCAGCGCTGAAGCCGGTATCGACCAAGATCAGGCGACCCTGGTGCCGCAGTAGCCACACGAAGTATTCGATGCGCCCGACCCGATCGTGGATATCGGGGACCTCGAGCTGGAGGTCGGATAGCGGTCTTTCGGCCGTCCCGTAGTGCAGCGCCAGCGCTTTCCAATCACTCAATTTCCCGTGCTCCGGTTCGAGGACCATTCGCGATGCTTATGGAAGGATCAGATGACGGATGACCTCTGCACGGTCGAGCCGGTCGAACGCTTCGTTGATCTCATCGAGTGAGCCCGTACTAGACAGCAGCTTGTCGACGGGTAACTTACCTTGCAGGAGGAGATCGATGTAGCGAGGGATATCGCGGGACGGCACGCACGAGCCCATGTAGCTTCCCTTGATCGTTCTCTCTTCGCCGACCAGCGGAAGAGGTGAAATCTCGAACTTCGAATTCACGTTTGCAAGGCCAGCTGTCGTCGTGGTCCCGCCGCGTTTTGTGATGTTGTAAGCAAGATCGAAGGCCTTTGCCGATCCCGCCATTTCGATCGCGTAGTCGACACCCCCGCCGGTTGCCGCTTTGATTGCGGCGGCGACGTCCGGATCGCTTGCAAGGAAGGTTCGTGTCGCTCCGAGTTCCTTGGCGAGCTCTAGCTTTGCGGGAACAAGATCGACAGCGACGATTTGGCCAGCTCCGCTTGCCACCGCTCCGAGAATCGCCGCCAAGCCGACCCCACCGAGGCCAATAACCGCAACGGAATTACCGGGCTTGACCCCGCAGGTGTTCATCACGGCCCCTACCCCCGTAACGACGGCGCACCCGAAAAGGGCAGCCTTGGCGAGGTCGATTTCCTTCGTGATTTTGACCACGGAGTTCGCGGAAACCACCGCATACTCGGAGAATGCCGATACCCCGCTGTGATGGTTGACCTCGTAACCCTTGAGCCTGATATGACGGCTTCCGGACAGCAGGGTTCCAGCGGCGTTCGCCTTGTAGCCGGGTTCGCAGAGGCTTGCCCGTCCCTCTGCGCAATAGCTGCAATGACCGCAGATCGGCAAGAAGGACATGACGACATGATCGCCTTCCTTAACGTTGTCGACCCCTGGGCCGACATCGACGACGACACCGGACGCCTCGTGCCCCAGGGCCACGGGAAGCGGACGCGGACGATCCCCGTTGATAGCGGACAGGTCCGAATGACACACGCCGGCGGCTTTGATTTTGACCAGAACTTCCAACGGGCCGGGGGCTGTCAATTCGACCGTCTCGATAACGAGCGGTTTCGACTGGGCGTACGGCTTCGACAAACCCGATTCCCGAAGAATAACGGAACGCATCTGCATTGGAGAATCCTCGATTATCAGTGAGCTAATAGCCGCATCGGCGACTGGAAGTAGCGGAAGCCGTCGCCTTCGTGCGCGACATGTCCGGTTCCTGGCCAGGCAAAATGATACGACATCACCTGAATGCGGTCGGTCGCGAGCATGTCCAGTACCCTGGTGCGCGATCTGGCGGACAAAGCCGGGTCTGTATCGTACTTGAACTCCATCCACGGCCGCTCCATCAGAAGGACGTGATGGTGGGTGAGGTCGCCGAGGAAGCACAGCCTGTCATTGCCGGACTCAATCATGAAGCAATGGTGGCCGAGCGTGTGGCCCGGCGCATGCAACGCCTGGACGCCGGGGAGAATCTCCTGTCCATCGCGGAAGAAAAAGATCCGATTTTTGTGAGGGAGGAGATTCCGTCTGGCGTTCTCAACCTGGAACTTGAACACGGGGTCGAGCGTGGAACCGTCGGTCCAGTCGTTGAAATCGCTTTCACTTATGTAAATTTGCGCGTTCGGAAAGTTCAGTTCTCCCGCTTCGTTGCATAGGCCGCCCGTATGGTCGATGTGAGCGTGGGAAAGCACGACCGCGTCTACCTCGTCAGGGCTGCGACCAGCCTCTTGCATGCTGGTCAGCAAGCGGCCCGTGGTCGGGCCGAAAGCCTTCGACGTGCCCATTCCGGTATCAAAAAGGATGGTCTTGCCGTTGATTTCGACGAGAGGCACATTCTGCTCGAGCACCACGTTATCCAGTGGCAAAAAGCTGCGCTCGAGCATTTCCCCGACCGTCTCCGGCGTGACGCCGAGGAAATTTTCACTCGGATCACCAAGTTCCAGCGGTCCGTCTGACAGGACCGTTATCTGGCCGTCCCCGAACTTGAATGGGTAGAAATACGGCAGTTTCGTGCGGTGTGCTTCGTCGAATGACATCGGCGGCTCCTCCCAAAGCGTTGCACGGTTTGTTTGACAGATTGTATGCTAATCTGTCAATGAGCTTTGTCGCCGCACCCAGGGATGCGCATCATGGGGGTTGAAGTTTCAAGTCTGAGACAACACATTCAGTCTGTATCGGCCGCTACAGACAATTTGTATTTCAGGAGGATTCTCGGTTCACATGTCATCCCTCTTTCAACCTCTCACCATTCGACAAGTCTCGCTGAAGAACAGGCTGGCTCTCTCCCCCATGTGCCAGTACGAGGCCATTGACGGGTTCGTGACGCCGTATCATCTCGTTCACTACGGCAAATTTGCCCTTGGCGGCTTTGGCCTGATCATGATCGAAGCGACCGCAGTTTCACCGGAAGGACGGATCACCCATGGGGACGTCGGACTTTGGGACGATCGGCAGGTTTCCGGCTTCGCCGAAATTGCCGCATTCCTGAAGAAGCAGGGCTCAACCCCGGGCATTCAGATTGCGCATGCCGGGCCGAAAGCCGCCATGCAGCGGCCTTATTACGGGGACGGACCCCTTACGCCGGACGACCACGCCCGGGGCGATCATCCATGGCCCATTGTATCGGCCAGCGCCGTTCCAGTTGACACCGGATGGCTGGTGCCCGCCGAGCTGGATCTAAAGGGCATCCAGAAAGTGAAGGACGATTTCGACACCGCGGCGCGGCGTGCCCTTCAATCTGGCTTCGAAGTTCTCGAACTTCATGCCGCGCACGGATACCTGCTCAACTCGTTCCTTTCTCCACTGACGAACGAACGTACTGATGAATACGGGGGCACCCTCGAAGGACGCATGCGCCTCCCGCTAGAGATAGCGAAAAGCCTCCGGGAAATTTGGTCGCAGGACAAACCCCTTTTTGTAAGGATATCGGCCGTTGATGGTAGCCGGAACGGTGTCACCCTCGAAGACAGCGCGGCCTTCGCGAAAGAACTCGCGGCAATCGGCGTGGATGTGATTGACTGCTCTTCGGGTGGCATCGGGCGTCCTTACGAGCATCCGAGCGGCTACGGGCATCAGGTACCTTACGCTGCGCGGATTAAGGCCGAAAGCGAACTTACCACAATGGCTGTCGGACTCGTTGTAGACCCTTTCCAAGCAGACGAGATTGTTGCCTCTGGCCATGCGGATCTCGTCGCGATCGGCCGGGAGGCACTTCGTGAACCCAACTTCGCTTTACGTGCAGAGCAGGCTCTCGACGCGGTCGACCCGGCCTTGCCCTTTGCAAATTGGCCACGACAGATCGGCTGGTGGTTAAACCACCGCGAGCGGAAACTGAATCAGCTTGGAGCGTATACTTCGCAGTCGAGCGCGGCCGCCTAGTATTAAAGGGTCTCAGGCCCAGACGACGAAGGGGACTATCATGACGAATGTTTTCGTTATCGGCTCTGCGGGAAAGGTCGGAATCCGCTCGGTCCGCAAACTGGCGGCGCGCGGCCACCGCCTTGGAGCTTAAGCGCAAAGGCACGATCTGGGTTCAGCCGACCCCAATCGCCGAAATTGAGTATCGAGCT
This sequence comes from Rhizobium phaseoli, assembly GCF_010668805.1. Lineage (GTDB taxonomy): Bacteria > Pseudomonadota > Alphaproteobacteria > Rhizobiales > Rhizobiaceae > Rhizobium > Rhizobium phaseoli_A. Next base: position 23,156 of record NZ_WUFT01000013.1, read on the forward strand.
TGGACGCATGATGGCAAACTTCGGCATCCCTCATACAAAGGCCTGCGTGAAAGACAGGATAATGCGGCAGTCTATCGAATTGGCAGGCAATCGACATGAAGGGCATTTTCGCAAACATCAGAGATCCGGATAGCGCCGCAGAAGGGCGCCCGTGTTCTTTAAATGTAGTCGATCCCTGCTGAACGCCTGCAACACGGCAGTTTCATCGCTCAAACCGCTCCAGCATTTTTCTTAACTGCGCGTTTTGCAGCTTTAGCTTTCGAGCCAGCTGCCCCCTGAGCACCCTGATGTCTTCGTCAAGGCTGATTTCGTCTGCATGGGAGACGTGTGAAATCGCTCCCGCTTTCTTGCCGCGACTTCGTTGGATATGCGGTGCGACCTGTGCGGCAACTGCAACGGCTTGATCATGATGATTTATCTCGTCGCTTGCCGGCCGATCATCGCCATTCACGCCCTCGCCGGCAACCGCATCAGCCAAACTCGCAGTAGCCGACGCGTCCGGCGTAGCCTCGCTGGTCGAGCCGTTTTCTTTCTTTTGTTCGCGTCCCGGTGAGATCAGTCGGGCCAGAAATTTCCAGGGAGACGCCATCTATCCACCCTCGAGCTTTATCCCGCAAGCAGGCTGCAAATTTTAGTGCTGGCAACAGCATCCACCGTTGCCAAACTGTTTGTTTCGATAAGCATAGAAATGCGGCCGGCGATTGACCGGCTGCTTATATCAATCGAGCTTGAGCCGCTTGCGCAGATCGGCGTTTTCAGCGCGAAGTTTCTCGGCAAGAAGCTTGCGCAGTCGTTGATTTTCTTCTTCCAACTGCAGGAGATCTTCCATCTCATCGATCGCCGTCATCGGCGCGGCCGAGGCGATCTGCACAGCTTTTCTAGCACGGCCTGCAGGCGCACGTTTGGCGCTCGCGGCAGCTTCGATCACCTTTGCCTTGCGCCCTCGCCTCCTGCCGTCACCAGCGCTGGTCAGAGCAGCTGCTGGCTTTGCCGCAGCGTCAGCTGACGCCGTCTCGGGTGCCGCCGCTTTCTTGGCACGGGGCTTGCGCTGCTTCTTCGGCGCAGCAGGCGTTTCGACAACGGTCGGTACATCGACCTTGGCTGCCGTATCAGTCTCGTCGGCCATGCTCATCTCCTGTGTATATGATGCAGTTGTCGACGGCCCGAGAGGCGGTGTCAACAATGACTCGACCCGATCTGCTTTTGGTAAAGACATTTCGCTCTCGGACCTGCCATTCTGAGAGTTATCCGACAGATACGGCGGCGCCTCTTCCTCGAGGTCGCGTGCGACTGACTTTAGATCCATGTTGCCCCAGATCGAGCTTGACCTGGAATCGAGTTTTCGCCTGCCGCTTTTGTATTCGACGGCAAAACTGCGTTGCACTTTTTTCAATATAGAGGCCCTTGGAGAATTCTCGGATGGGTTTGGTATATGCTGATACATCGGAAATAACGATTACCGCACTGCCAGTCCATACCTCAACAGCCTGCCGCCAGCTTTTGGCTTCTAGTTATGGTGTTCCCCCGAAACGCAAGAGCTGACCCCGAAAGCCTAAGCACATGGCCGCATCGTGCAGTGGAAAGCCGTGGCCGGCGCAACTGCCTGACGTGACAACAAGCGCCTTGCTCAGGCGTCCACGAACAACGCGACATCGCCGGTCAAGAGCATCCCTTCGCTATTTGGATGATCCACATTCCCTGTGAGATGTTGTAACGCGATTCCGGCTGCCAAATTCTTTGGGGCGAGACACATTGCATCAGTCCCCGTTTCCTTGCGTGTGGCCCGAAGGTATCTATTGTCGACGAATGCCGGGGGTTGGGAGTATGTAATGTCGGCAGTGCCGTTCTCAAAGATTTCGACGCCGCTCAACGCGCTGTTCGCTACAATCGGTCTCTTGGTCGTTGCTACACTGACGAGGCAGGGCCTTACTGGACAGGAGAGGCTTGTCTTTGAGCTGCTACTTGCAGCAATTTGGCTGGCTTATGTCCTCCAATTGAGCGGCACATTGCTTTCACGGCGACACCGCTTGTCGGGCGGGATGCCGGCCCTCGTGATCGATTTGCTCGCGGTTCTGGTTCCGGCTGCTGCATTCTTGTTCGTTGGGTCCCGTGATCGAGACCTCTATTGCGCCATTTGGCTTCTCAAGCCGTTGCGCGACTCGACCTTCTTCAGGCTGCTGGCAAAGGTGGTTGCGAATGAATCGCGCAATTTGCTTGGCGTGACATCTGTCTTCGGCATCGTTCTCTTCGGCGCTGCGTTGGCTGGTTATGTCATCGAGCGCGACGTCCAACCCGATAAGTTCGGCAGCATTCCGCAGGCGATGTGGTGGGCGGTCGTGACGCTGTCGACGACCGGCTACGGCGACGAGATCCCACAAAGCCTGGCAGGCCGGGTGCTGGCCGGATTGGTGATGATGAGCGGCATCGGCATTTTTGCGCTTTGGGCCGGCATCCTCGCCACCGGCTTCTACGAAGAGGTTCGCCGCCAAGACTTCGTTCGAAACTGGCAGCTGGTCGCCGCCGTACCCCTGTTCCAGAAGCTTGGCTCCGCGGCACTGATCGAGATCGTGCGGGCGCTGCGGCCGCGGATCGTGCCCGCCGGTGTCGTGATCTGCCGCAAAGGCGATGTTGGCGATCAGATGTTCTTCATTGTCGAGGGGCGGGTCACCGTGGCGACACCCGACCATCCAGTGGAACTCGGTGCCGGAAACTTCTTTGGCGAGATGGCGCTGGTCAGTGGCGATCCTCGCTCAGCGACGGTCAGCGCAGCAACCGAGGTATCGCTGCTGTCGCTCTACGCTGTGGATTTCCAGATATTGTCGAGCAGTAGTCCGGAGATCGCGGAGACCATCCGAAAGACGGCGCTGGAGCGGCGGGGCAGGCCGCCGAAGGAATAATCCATAACCTGATGGCTGCGCATTGCCGCGGCCGGCGGGCATTACGTGACTGACCCGCACTGAACTTTCATGAGGCCGTGATTAGAGCCTCAGCGGTTTTGAACCGCTCCCAAACGCTTCGGACAGCCCTAAGCTGGAGCGACCGCGGCCGCGGCCGAAAAGGCGGGGCGTCGTACCCAGGCCTCGAAAGCTAGCTCTCACCGTGCCAGAACCGTTGACCCCGCTATTTTAGTGCCACTGGCTGGGGTTTATGGGGCTGGACCTAGTCAGACAGGGCTGGTTGCGTTCGCTTACTTCACAATGCGATAGGCGATATGCCGAGCGAGTGGCGCGTCGAGCATGCTGGTGGGCTCAAGCTTGATCTGATTGGGCAGCATGTCGAACAGGCGAGTCCCAGCACCAAAGAGCACCGGCACGATATGGAACTCGATCTCGTCGACAAGCCCGCCGGCCAGTGCTTGGCGAAAGACGTCGGCTCCGCCCATGAGGCTCACATCCTTGCCTCTGGCCGCCGACTTCGCCTGCTTCACCGCGTCGGGAATTGTCCCAGCCGCGTGATAGATTCCAGTGCTGTGCGAGGCGAGTAACGGCCGGTGGGTGACGACGAAAAGCGGCAGCTTTAACGGCCCCGTCGGCCCGTTCTCGTCCCAGTATGGGATCGAGTCGTCATAGCATTTGCGCCCGCAGATCACGCTGCCAACATTGCTGGTGAGGCGCTGCACATATGCATCGCCCTCTGCACCGCTGTTGAAGAACCATTCGTGAAGAAATTCGCCGTTCTTGCCGAGTGGTTCCTCCCTGGTCTGGTTTCCTGCGGTAATGAAGCCGTCGAGCGACATGCTGATATTGAAAGCGACCTTGGTCATTTGCGTCCTCCCTGACCGATCGATTGAGGTTACGCCTTCATGACGAATGAGTGTCGGTCAAATCTACATTCGGCAAAAAATAACTCGTCACGGCCTCTTGAAGCGCCCGAACTCCTCTGTGATGCACGGCATCTATCCGCAGCAGATTCCGGCGACGCAAGGTGAATGAAGCCGCTCCTTAGGACTGCTTTCCGCCCCTCCCCACTTGTGTGTTCCGGTCGATCCATTATGCGATCTTCTTCGTCCAGAACATGAACGCAAGGGCAACAAGCCGGCCGCCTCGAAAACCCTCGCCGTGCCAGACCCGTTGACCCGCTATTTCAGTGTCAGTGGCGTAAAAGGTACAGCCTTCCGAACATGATTTCTCATCATCGACCGCAAGTCGGCGAATGTCTGCAATCCACAGTGCTGCGCCAGGCGCAATACCGTTGTTTGAGATACATCGCAAATGCGCGCGATTTTTGCAGCGCTTTCGAAAGCGACCATCTCCGGTCGTTCAATGACTTGTCTGGCAACCTGCTCCAGTCGATCGGGAAAGACAATCTGACGCCTCGCGATCAGCGATTTCAACTCCTCCAATGTCTGAGGAGGACCAACGTTAGCCTGCTTCATCGGCTTTGCCTCCTGAGGTCGCTATCTAGGATCTGCCAGTCATGCGCAGCACCCGACGATCTGCACAGGTTAGGCGGTGCGTCGGATGCGGACCGATAGCGCGCGGAGCACTATCGGTTCGCACCCGTTCCCTTCCATCAATCGATCGTCACCGGCTTGCCGGTCTGCCAGCTCCTGGTTGCGGCTTCCGCGAGTTTCTGAGCTTGCAGTCCGTCAAACCCGCTCGGCCGCGGCGACCGGTGGCCATTGTCGATCGCGTCGATGAAGGCATTGATCTCGTTGGCGTAGGCCTGCGCGTAGCGCTCAAGGAAGAAATATTGGACAGGATCGCCGCTGACACCGCTCGCGTTGGAAAGCTCTACACTGGTTGCCTGGATATTTCTGGCTGTAAGCATGCCGGCAGCGCCATGGACTTCGATGCGTTGATCGTAGCCATAGGTTGCCCGGCGCGAATTGGTGATGACAGCGATGCGACCCGAGGCTGTCTGCATCTGCACCGCGGCAGTATCCACATCACCTTCGGCCCCGATCGCCTTGTCGACGAGAGACGATCCAAGCGCGTTTACCACGACGAATTCCTCACCCATGAGAAAGCGGGCCATATCGAAGTCGTGGATCATCATGTCGCGGAACAGGCCGCCGGAGGATTTGACGTATTCGGCTGGCGGCGGGGCGGGATCACGGCTGGTGATGGTTACGATTTCGATGTCGCCGACATCGCCGCGACGCAACCGCGCCTCCACACTGGCGAAGTTGGGATCGAACCGGCGATTGAAGCCGATCATCAGCGTGGAATTGTTCTTCTCGACAAGGTCGAGGCAGGCATTGATGCGTTCAACCGACAAGGATACCGGCTTTTCGCAGAGGATCGCCTTGCCGGCCTTCGAAGCCGCCTCGATGAGATCGGCATGACTTGATGTCGGCGTTGCTATGAGGATCGCATCCACCGCCGGGGACTTGATGATATGCTCCGCGTCAGCGACCTCGGCGCCCGTCTGGGCAGCAAGCGCCTCTGCCGTGGCGCTGAAAGCATCGGCCACATAAACGAGCTTTGCCTTCGGGTTCGCCGCGATGGTGGCGGCATGTACCTTGCCTATTCGGCCGGCGCCGATCACCCCAAACCTGATCATCGATATTTCTCCGTATTTGTAAGCGTTAATTGTCGGATCGTTCAAACCGTGAAGGCATCGCGGAAGCGGGCGAGCGCCGCCTCATCGTCGCCGGACGCCCAGGCCTCCATGCCGATGGCGCCGCGATAGCCCATGTCCTTGAGCGCGCGTGCGATCATCTTATAATTGACCTCGCCGGTCCCTGGCTCGCAGCGGCCAGGCACATCGGCCACCTGGATTTCGCCGATCCAAGGCTGGCATTTGCGGCAAAGCTCGATCAGGTTTCCCTCCCCAATCTGGGCATGGTAGAGATCGAGATTAAGGCGGAGCCGCGGATTATTGACGCTGGAGACGAGCGCCAACGTGTCTTCGGCGCGCCCGAATGGCACGCCCGGATGATCGACTGGCAGGTTGAGGTTCTCGAGCGTGAAGGTGACGCCTTCTTCTTCGGCCATGTCGACGACACGGCAGAGGGTGTCGCGCGCCTTCAACCACATGGCGCCGGTCACGACTTCGACCGGCTGGACCGGCAGGCCTCCATCTCCCAGGCCTGTGCCGTGCAGATTGAGCCTTTGCACGCCGAGCCGCTTCCCGATCTGCGCCGTTTCGCGTGCCGTCTTGAGAAGTTCGGCGGCACCTTCGTCGTCCGTCAGACGGCCGGCGAGATAGCCGTTCATGATCGTGAAGGTCGCGCCGGTTGCTTCCAGCTTGCTCAGATCGTGATCCGGCCAATTCCATAGACCAACGCCAAAACCCATTTCCTTCAGGCGGGAGGCCCGCCACTCGATCGCCTTGTCGCGCCAGAGCATTTCCGCACAGGCGGCGAGTGTAAACGTTGGCAAGTCGTCTCGTGATTGATCTGTCATGATCGTGTTCCATCATATTGCGTGAATGAGAGACGATAGCTCTTTGGCAATCGTCAAACATCGCCTGCTCTGACAGCGGGCTAAATCGTACCGCCGAGTTCTTCGGACAACTGCTGCAGCTCCTTGCCACCGGCCATCAGGTTCTGGAGTTCGTCCATGGCGATGGCCGCCTTTGCGTATGTGCCAAGCGTTTGACCGCGGTTGAGGATGGTGAAACGGTCGGCCACCGCATAGGCGTGACGGACATTGTGGGTAATGAAGATAACGCCCAATCCTTTCTGCCGGACCTGATGGATGTATTTCAACACCATTGAGGTCTGCGCTACACCGAGCGCCGAGGTCGGTTCGTCCAGGATGAGGATCTTGGCGCCGAAATAGACGGCTCGTGCGATGGCCACGCACTGGCGTTCACCGCCGGAAAGCGTGCCGACGGCCTGGTTTGGATCACGGATATCTATGCCGATCTTGCGCATTTCTTCGCGCGTGACATCATTGCAGTGATCGAAGTCGATGTGGCGGAATGGGAAGACGCCTCTGCGAGGTTCCCGTCCCATGAAGAAATTGCGGGTAATCGACATCAGGGGGATCATCGCAAGATCCTGGTAGACGGTCGCGATCCCCGCATCGAGTGCATCCCGGGGGCTCCTGAAATCGACCGGCTTTCCCTCCACCCGGAACTCGCCGCCACTCGGGCGGACAACGCCGGATAGCGTCTTGATCAGCGTGGATTTGCCCGCGCCATTGTCTCCCAGAAGACAAAGCACCTCCCCGGCCGAAACTTGCATGGACACGCCGTTCAATGCGATCACCGAACCGTAGTGCTTGACGATATCGGTCACTTCGATGACCGGAGTTCGAATGTTGACGTCAACCATGATCAGCGCTCCCCGGTAACCTTGCGGCGAATGAAATTGTTGAAGAGCACGGCCAGCAACAGCATGGAGCCCAGGAATACCTGAAACCAGTCGGAGTCGAATTTGGTATAGGTCAGACCGATCGAAACCGAGCCGAAGATGATCGCACCGAAGAAGGCGCCGATCGCCGAGCCGTAGCCGCCGGTGAGCAGACATCCGCCGATAACGGCCGCGATGATGGCTTCGAATTCCTTCTGAAATCCGCGCCTGGCGTCGGTGGAACCAGCATCGAGTACGGTGATGATCGCAACGAGTGCCGCCGCACATGCCGTCAGCGCAAAGAGGCCGGTTTTAACCCTGTGGACCGGGACACCCGAGTTTCTCGCCGCATTGGCATCGCCGCCGGCCGCAAAGACCCAGTTGCCGGTGCGCGTACGCAATAAGACCCAGGTCGCCAGCAGGGCAAGGGCTGCGAACCACAAGACGGAAACCGGAACGCCCGTGACCTTCGGCACGCCATTGGGGAACTTGTCGATCAGATCATGATCCGCAAGCCATAGGAAGGCGCCCTTCAGGGCTTCGCCGGAGAAAATTCCAAGCAGGGGGCTGTCTTTGACATGGTCGCTGATGCCGCGGAGCTGTGTCGAGCCACCGGTCGCCCATTTCAGGCCGACAAGCGTCAGGCCGCGGAGAATAAAGAGGAACGCCAGCGTCACGATGAAGGATGGCAGACGTGTGTGGATCACGATCTGTCCGTTGATCGCGCCCATGAAGGCGGCGAAAAGCATCGTCATCACGATGGCGACCGACAATGGCTGACCGAAATTCGTCAGGATGACACCAAAGACCAGTCCAGCGAAGGCGACCATAGAACCGATCGAGAGATCGAACTCGCCGCCGATCATCAGGAGTGCGGCCGCGATAGCGAGGATCCCCAATTGGGAGGCCGGCGCCATGATCGTCATCACGCCCGAAAGCGAAAACATTGTGGGGTCTGCGGTGAGAAAGAAAAATACGATGACGAGCACCAGGCCGGCCACGGCTCCAAGCTCGGGCCGACGCATCAGTTGCGTCAGAAAGCCCACCTGCTTGATACGCTCATCGGCTTTCGGCGCGACCGCCGCTTTCTGCTCAAGCGAAGCCATGATTCCTCCCTGTGAATGTAATTTAGCGCTTCATCTGCGCTGCCTCGCAGCGCGTTCCATCAAACCAAAGCCCCTCCCCGATAGCGGGGAGGAACTTCGGGGAGGATGCCTTTCGGCAATCTCGGTCAGCGTATCCCCTTAGCCGAAAGATCGACCACCTGAGCGGCCTTCTCTTTGGTGATCAGGTTCGGACCGGAGGGAACGTTGCCACCTGGGATGAGCCCGTATTTGGCGTAATTGGCGAGAAACACGACAGGCAAATAACCCTGAAGGAATTGCTGCTGATCGATCGCGAAAGCGGCCTTGCCGTCTGCCACAGCCTTCAGAAAATCAGCAGAAAGGTCGAAGGTTGCCACCTTGATCTTGCCGGTCATGCCGACATCTTCGACGGCTGCCAACGCCGGCTCGCCGGCTGTGCTGGCGCCGAGCGCCATAACGGTATCGACGGCCGAGTTGGAACTCAGCGCTGCCTTGACCTTCGCCCGAACATCGGCCGGATCGTTGCTGACAGGAAGCACCGTGACCTTGCCGCCAAAACCATCGGCAAAGCCCTTGCAACGCAGATCGAGCGAAACATTGCCGACTTCCTGGTTCACGCACAGGCCTTCCTTGCCGCCGAGCTCCTGCAGCTTCGCGCCGGCGGCTTTGCCGGCGGTATATTCGTCCTGACCGACATGCAGAAGCGCTCCCAACTCTTTCGAAACATCGGAGCCGGAATTGATTGAGATGACCGGGATCCCGGCAGCGACGGCTTTCTTAATGGAAGGACCGAGCGCCGAGGCGTCCGGAATGGAGACGATCAGCCCATCGGGTTTCTGATTGACGGCAGCATCGATAAGCTGCGCCATCGACACCATGTCGAAAGTTTCCGGAGCACGGTATTCGACACTGGCACCCATGTCCTTGGCCGCTGCGCTCACGCCGTTTTTCACGACGGACCAGAATGGATCGTTGGCCTGACCGTGAGTGACGGCAACGATGCGAATGTCGGCGGCCGTGGCAAGTGCCGAAGACCCGATGATCGCCGCCGCAAAGGCGGCGCCTGCGAAAAGTGATTTCAGACCAAATTTCATTTTACCCTCCCAAAACGATCCACCGGGTGGATCTTCCCAATGCTACCGGTTGCAACTCCTTTTGCACCCGGTAGCAAGCTTGGCGAAATTACTTTATCCTCGATAAAAATCAAGCATCCATTCCATTTTTATTTTTTTATGGAATATTCATTCCAATTAGGGAGACGGCAAATGCGTAAGCGGGCGACAGCAAAAGAGGTGGCGGAAGCCGCTGGCGTATCGAAATGGACAGTCATCCGCGCCTTCACTCCAGGTGCGTCGATTACAGATGCCAGCCGACAGAAGGTGCTTCAGGCGGCAGAGGCTCTGAATTACTCACCCAACCTGCTTGCCCGCAGTCTTGCGACGAACATCACGCATCAGGTCGCCGTCTTCGTCGACGACTTCGCCAACCCACATAAGCTCCCCGTTCTGGAGATGCTGACCGAGCGTTTGCAGGCGGAGGGTCTCCTGACTGTCCTGATCAATATCAATCGCCATTTCGATCACATTCATGCGTTGATCAACGCCGATCAGCGCCAGTTCGACGCCGTCATTCTGTTCGGCACCGCCTTTCGTCAGGAAACGCTGGGCGGTCAACGGCTTGGTCCCGGTTTCCCGCCGATGTTCGTGCTTGCGCGAGATAGCCAAATCCCCGGCGTTCCCGCCGTCGCCTGCAATGCCGAACTCGCTCTCGGCGAAATTGTGAATTACCTGTTCGAAAGAGGCTATTGCCGTCCGGGCTTCATGACGGGAGGAAAGACCCTGTCGACCGCGCTCGGCCGCCGACATCACTATTTGAAATTCTGGCAGCGGAAGGGCGTCGAGGGCGTGGTCGAGCTGACTGCAGAGCGCTATAGCGCCGAGGCCGGGGCTAAGGTCGCGCGCGCTTATCTGAACGCCACCTCCCCCTCCTCGCGCATCGATGTGCTGATGTGCGAGAACGACATTCTGGCGCTCGGAGCAATGGACGTGGCTCGCAGCGAATTCGGGCTTCGCGTTCCACATGACCTGGCGATCGTCGGCTTCGACAATATCGAACTCGGCGCTGCTCCCGCCTATCAACTGACGTCTTATGAACATCCTGCCGAGGCGATGATTGACGCCATGGTCGCAATGATCACGGGCAAGCGCGAAGCGGAGACGATTATTCTGCCCGGGCGTCTTGTGCAGAGATCATCGGCGTGAATTGCCTACTGGCCGATGGCGCGATCGCGAACTGACTTGCTCAGGCCTGTGCCGAATATCTTTCGAGGTTGCGCCTCAGGAGATCGAGCAGCGCATCTCTCTGCGGATCACGGGCTGCCTTCATCCAGGCCACGGCCAGCGGCAGTTTCGGCGTCGGCAGCCCGGCTTGCTCTTGCACCGGCAGAAAGCGAACGCCGGAAGAGGCAAGAGAGGATGTCCATCGTGGGACGATGGCGAGGCCGAGGCCGGCCGCAACCATGCTGACGATGGTTTGCTTTTCATCGGCGACCTGGGTGATATCAGGGTGCAGGCCGGCTGCCGCAAACAGGTTCATCGTCAAATCGTAGCTGTGAGGCCGGGATCGCCTGTCCGGTACGATCAGCGGCGCATTCGCCAGATCAAGAATAGAGACGCTCTTATTGTCAGCGAGTTTATGAGACGTCGGGATCGCCACGACGGTCGTCTCGCAAAACAGATTCTCGACTGCGAGGTTACGGCTTAATCCCGGACGCGGCCTGACAAAAGCCAAATCCAACCCTCCGGCCAGCAGTTTGGGCACGAGCCGAATGGACTTACCTTCTATCAGCTGGGTTTTGACATCGGGGGCGATGGCTCGAAAGTCGTGGATCAGCGCTGGAAGCAGGCCGGTGGCGGCGCTGTCGATCGCGCCGATCCGCAGGGCGCGGCTGCGCCGGTGCTGCCTGGCGCGAAACTTTTGACCGAGCTCATCGAGCCGGGCGAGAAGCGGCCTGACCTCTTCCAGAAGCGCTACCCCATCCTCGGTCAACGAGACGCTCCGGGTCGTGCGGCTCAGCAGCTGACTTCCGACCGACTCTTCCAGCAAGCGCACATGGCGCCCAAGCGATGCTGGAAGCAGCCCGATCCTTTGCGCCGCCCTTCCGAAATGAAGCTCCTCGGCAACGGCAACGAAGCATCTCAACTGCTCCAGTTCCACGGGGCTATCCTCCTATTATATCCTTTTTTTATATAATCCTTTTGCCATTGAGTAAACCGAGCGCTCGGCACTAGGCTTCACGAGGAGCGCGTAAGCCTCAATGGATAAGATCTGCGGAAGACGGTACTGGAGAAAATCAATGCGTGAATACTCAATCGCCGCCATCCCCGCGGACGGGATCGGACCCGAGGTCATTGCCGCCGGGTGCACGGTGCTGGCAAGTCTGGAAAAACGTCTCGGCGATGTGAGGTTCGCCATCGAAAATTTTGACTGGGGTTCCGACTACTACAAGAAGCACGGCGTGATGATGCCGTCCGACGGGCTTGAGCGATTGAAGAAATTCGACGCGATCTATTTCGGCGCCGTCGGCACCCCGGATGTTCCCGACCACATCACCCTCTGGGGGCTCAGACTGCCGATCTGCCAGGGCTTTGACCAATATGCCAATGTTCGGCCGACCAAGATCCTTCCGGGCATTACCCCTCCGCTGCGCAACTGCGGCGTCGGCGATCTTGACTGGGTGATCGTTCGCGAGAATTCCGAAGGCGAATATTCCGGCCATGGCGGCCGCGCCCATCGCGGCCTGCCCGAGGAAGTCGGGACCGAGGTTGCCATCTTCACCCGCGTCGGCGTCACCCGCATCATGCGCTACGCCTTCAAACTGGCGCAGGCGCGGCCGCGCAAATTGCTGACGGTCGTGACGAAATCGAATGCCCAACGGCACGGCATGGTCATGTGGGACGAGATCGCCGCCGAAGTGGCTGCAGAATTCCCTGACGTCACCTGGGACAAGATGCTGGTCGACGCCATGACGGTGCGGATGACGCTGAAACCGCAGAGCCTCGACACGATCGTCGCGACCAACCTGCATGCCGACATTCTCTCCGACCTTGCCGGCGCGCTCGCCGGCAGCATCGGTGTCGCGCCCACCGCGAATATCGATCCGCAGCGCCGGTTTCCCTCGATGTTCGAACCGATCCATGGCTCGGCCTTCGACATTGCCGGCAAGGGCATCGCCAACCCTATCGCGAGCTTCTGGACCGCCGCACAGATGCTCGACCATCTCGGCGAGCCGGAGGCCTCTGCCCGTCTCATGCGCGCCGTCGAAGCGGTCACCGGCGCGAGCATCCTCACGCCCGACCTCGGCGGCACCGCCACAACCAAAGAGGTCACGGAAGCGGTCTGCGACGCGATCCATTCCTCCAATGTCTAGAGAGCCTGGCCGAGTGGCGTCGCACATCCTGGTCGCCGGTCGGGGCAGCATAAAATGCTGCTGTCGGCCAAGACACATCTCGTTCGTCCCTCGGGAAGCCCATGAAACGCGATCGACACAAGCCTTCAATATGGTAGTGTTGGGAGGATAGCGGCACAAAATGCTGCGGCGTTGGCAGGTTCGACAAGGCGGAGTGGAACGATGAAACTCGACCGGATCGATATCAAAATTCTGCATGAATTGCAGAAGAATGGCCGTGTCACCAATGTCGAGCTCGCCGAGCTCGTCAACCTGTCGCCGAGCCCCTGCCTGATGCGGGTGAAGAAGCTGCAGTCGGAAGGTTATATCGAGGGTTATTCCGCACAGATCAACGTCGCCAAACTCGGCCAGACGTTGACCGTTTTCACGGAGATCACCCTGAAGAACCATCGGCAGATCGATTTCGCCCGGTTCTTAACGACGGTCGAGAAGATCGACCAGGTGATCGAATGCCATCTTGTCTCCGGCGGCTACGATTATCTGTTGAAATTCGTGACTGCCGGGATCGGCGAATACCAGACGATCATGGAGCGGCTCTCCGACATGGAGATCGGCATCGACAAATATTTCAGCTTCGTCGTCCTGAAGTCGCCCATCGTCAAATCGCACATGCCATTGACGAGCCTGTTTCCGCTTTAGGTGATCGACCATGTCGGTTAGGTGGCCGCGGCGCAGGCCAGATGCTCAGATGGCGCCCTGAACCTTTGAGGCCGCACCAGCTCCAGGGAGTGGTGCGGCACAACTTTGTTACAGCGCAGCAATGAAGCCGCGGCCGATCGCCGTCAGCCTTTCAGGGCCGCGCGTACATCGGGGTCGGCCAGGGTATCATCAAGCGTTTTCCGCGTGCGCTCGATGATCGCGTCGATGTCGGCGTCGGTGCAGCAGAGCGGCGGCGCATAGCCGAGGACGCCGTTGCCGAAGGCACGGATGACCAGGCCGTTTTCCCAGGCACGGTCGAAGATCCGGCGCGCCGGATCGGCGGCAGCCGGCAACGGCGTTTTCTTTTCCTTGTCGACCACCAGTTCGACGGCGGCCAGCATGCCGCGGCCACGCACGTCGCCGACAAGCGGATGGTCCTTGAGGCCTTCAAGCCCTTGCATCAGCCGTGCACCGGCTTTCCGGCCGTTCTCCAGGAGGCCGGTTTCGTAGAGGTTCAGCACTTCGAGACCGACGGCGGCGCTGACGGGATGGGCCGAATAGGTATAGCCGTGACCGACGGCTGCGCCTCCGGCGCCATCCGCGATGGCCTGGTAGACATGGTCGGCCATGAAGACCGCGCCCATCGGCACATAGCCGGAGGTCAGACCCTTTGCCGTGGTGATGAAGTCAGGGACGATCTCGTCGTCTTCGCATGCAAAGAGCGGCCCGGTGCGGCCGAAAGCGGTGATGACTTCGTCGGCGACAAAGAGGATACCGAGCTCGCTGCAGAGCGTGCGCATCGCCTTCATCCAGCCCTTCGGCGGCACCAGCACGCCGCCCGAACCCTGGATGGGTTCGGCATAAAAGGCGGCGACGCGCTCGGGGCCGATCTCTTCGACCTTGCGCCGCAGTGCCGCGAGGGAGGCATCGATGATCGCCTGCGGATCCTCACCTACCGGGTTGCGGTAGGCGTAGTGCGAGGGGATTTTATGCTGCCAGTCGAAGGGAATGCCGAAGCCGGCGTGGAACAGCGGAAGCGCCGTCAGTCCTGCCCCGACAGTCGATGAACCGTGATAGCCTTGCTCGATGGAGATGAACTGGTCGCGCTGCGGCTGGCCGCGGGCGATCCAGTAATAGCGGATGAACCGGATCGTGCTGTCGACGGCGTCGGACCCGCCCAGGGTGAAGTAAACATGGTCGAGATCGCCCGGCGCGCGTTCGGCCAATGCCGCGGCAAGCCGGATCGCCGGTTCCGACCCGAGGCCGAAATAAGTGGTCGCATACGGCAGTTCGCGCATCTGCCGCGCCGCCGCCTCGACGATCGATTCATGACCGTAACCGGCATTGACACACCACAGGCCGGCAAAGCCATCGACCAACTGCTTGCCGGAAGCATCGGTCACCGTCGCCCCTTTGGCGGAAGCGAGCACACGCACGCCGAGCTTTTCGTGATTGCGGTAGGAGGCGACGGGGTGCACGAGATGGGCGCGGTCGAGTTCGACAAGGGAATTGCTGTACATCATACTCTCCGGATCAGCCGAGTGCCTGGTTGGCGAGGGCGAAGATGGTGGCGACGGAATCGGCGGCTGGAATCGACGGCTTCATCATGGCAATGCCGCCGCCGACATGGGCGAAGCCCTGTTCTTCCAGCCAGCCGGACAGGCCGGCGGTAGCCGTGGTATCGACTCTGAGGAACACGCCGGGGCGCCGTGCGATGAAATGCGTGACGAGCGCTTTGGCGTCCTCGGCGTTGCCGGCAATGACGGGGCCGATGACCTCGCCTCGGCCGAAGCTGCGAAGGACCGCAAAACCGGTGATGCGTCCGCTGCGGCGGATGACGGCGAGTTCCCCGACCTTGGCGAGATGTGCGATCAGGTCGGCGCGATCGGCGCCGAAGGCCTGTCGATCGAGTTCGGTGATCGCCGAGAAATCGGTCATGGCGGCGGCCGACGTTGCCATCGGCGCGGCGCGTTCTGCGGCGATGCCTTGGTGCTGCAGAATACGGCCGGTCTGGCGGAAGCCGAGCTTCTCATAGAGCGGAAGGCCCTCGGCGGTCGCAACAAGCCTGAGCGGGCGATCGCCGGCAAGCTCTATTGCCGCATCCATGAGCCTGCGGCCAAGTCCGCGGCCGCGCATGGCTTCATCGACGATGACCATGTTGATCGTGGCGCAGTCTTGCTTGTAGGGGGTAACGAGCACGGTGCCGACCACCCTGTCGTTCTCGATGGCCACAACGCCTTCGCTCAAGGCAAGCGCCATCTGCCAATCCTCCGGACGATGGGGCCAGCCTGCCTGCCGCGACAGGCTAAGGGCGGCCCCCAGGTGTTTCGTGCCGAAAGCGGCGAAATCGATCTGGCTTGTCTGCATGACACTTCCTTCATTTCCTGGGTGGAAGTGTGAAGGAGTGCGGGTTGGCTAATCGTCTGAAGGCTACGCTCTAAGCGGTATCTTATCGTTTTCCCTTTGTCGCCCGCCGCATCTTATGCTGGCATGTAGGCCCAACGGGCGGATCGCGAGCAAAATTCGCTGCGCTCACTGCAACGAGCCGGTCAAAACAGTGGAATGGGGTGACGTCGTCAATCGTCCGCCGTCCTTCCGCGCCCGCCAGCGGGCGGGGTCCGCAACCATCTGCCAAAGCCACCTTTCGATACGAAATAATCTGCTTCGTTAGCCGCCACATTCAGGCGAGCCGAGGGGCGGGCCGCGTCTATCATGAGTTCAAATGCCCCGTTCCACTCTCCAAAGGATATGCCATGACCCTCTCGCGTCCGAAATACATCACCTTCGACTGCTACGGTACGCTGACCAACTTCCAGATGGCGGAAGCGGCGCACGACCTTTACAGCGACCAGCTCGATGAACCCCGCATGGCCGAGTTCATCCGGAATTTCGCCGCCTATCGCCTCGACGAGGTCCTAGGCGACTGGAAACCCTACGCCGAGGTCGTTCACAATTCGATCGAGCGCAGCTGCAAGCGCAACGGCGTCAAGTTCAACGACGAAGACGCCCGCACGGTCTATGAGCGGGTGCCGACCTGGGGTCCGCATGCGGATGTACCGGCTGGCCTTGCGAAGGTTGCCAAGGAGATCCCGCTGGTGATCCTGTCGAACGCGATGAATTCGCAGATCATGTCGAACGTCGAAAAGCTTGGTGCGCCCTTCCATGCTGTCTACACGGCCGAACAGGCGCAGGCCTACAAGCCGCGCCTGCAGGCCTTTGAATACTTGTTCGACATGCTCGGCTGCGCCCCCGAAGATGTCGTCCATTGCTCCTCCTCGTTCCGTTACGACCATATGTCGGCTAACGATATCGGCATCAAGAACAAGGTCTGGGTGAACCGCGGCCACGAGCCCGCCAACCCGTTCTATGGTTACGTCGAAATCCCAGACATCTCCGGCCTCCCCGGTGTTTTCGGTCTCTAAAGCCAACGAAGGAAAGCGCGGGCGGCTTTTCCGCCCGCGCCTATTTCAAAGTGTCGGCCGTGCTCCCAGGCCGGCAAGGCAATTCGTTGCGTTAACGTCATGAAGTCGTTGTGCCGGTACTGGCAAGGTCGATTGTCGACCGCCCGGCCGGTGCGTTATCCGTATCCGGTTCGCCGCCGTGAAGTAAAAAATGTGGCGCTCCCGCGTGCGCCACATTGCTGCTGGTCTCACCTCATAATCGTTTCAGGCTCAGCTCAGCCCCCCAATGTGGAAGCTCTTCATCTCGAGATATTCCTCGATGCCAACCTGCGCCCCCTCGCGGCCGAGGCCGGACTGCTTGACGCCGCCGAAGGGGGCGACTTCGGTGGAGATCGCGCCGGTGTTGAGCCCGATCATGCCGAACTCGAGCGCTTCGCCGACGCGCCAGGAGCGCTTCAGGTTTTCGGTGTAGAAATATGCAGCCAGACCAAACGGCGTGCCGTTGGCAATTGTGATCGCCTCTTCTTCCGTCTCGAAGCGGAAGAGCGGTGCAACCGGGCCGAAGGTCTCTTCGCTGGCAAGCAGCATGTCGGTTGTCGCCCCCGTCAGCACCATCGGCGCGGCGTATTGCCTGCCTTCCGCCACCGTGCTGCCCCGTGCGGCGATCTTGGCGCCTTTGGCCACAGCGTCGTCAACATGGCGGTTGATCTTCTCGATCGCCGCAGCGTTGATCATCGGGCCGATGACGTTGCCCGGCTCCGTACCGGGGCCGACCTTCATGGCGTTAACGCGGGCGCCGAGTTTCTCGGCGAAGGCATCATATACGCCGGCCTGCACCAGGATGCGGTTGGCGCAGACACAGGTCTGGCCGCCGTTGCGGAACTTGGACAGGATTGCGCCTTCGACCGCGAGATCGAGATCGGCGTCGTCGAAGACGATGAACGGCGCATTGCCGCCGAGTTCGAGGGAGAGCCGCTTGACGCTGTCGGCGGCGCCGCGCATCAGAAGCGAGCCGATCCGGGTCGAGCCGGTGAAGGAGATTTTCCGCACCGTTGGGTTTTCCATGAACTCGTTGCCGATCTCGCTCGGCATGCCGGTGACGATATTGATCACCCCTGCCGGAATGCCGGCGCGCTCGGCAAGGATACCCATGGCGAGCGCCGAATAGGGGGTGAACTCCGAAGGCTTGATGACAACCGTACAGCCGGCCGCCAGGGCGGGCGCCACCTTTCGGGTGATCATCGCGATCGGAAAATTCCACGGGGTGACGATCGCGCAGACGCCGACCGCTTCCTTAAGGACGATGATGCGGCGATCCGGTGTTGGCGAGGGAATGGTGTGGCCGCCGATGCGGCGGGCTTCTTCGGCAAACCATTTGACGAAGGATGCACCATAACGGACCTCGGCGCGCGATTCATCGAGAGGCTTGCCCTGCTCGAGCGTGATGAGCAGCGCCAGATCCTCGAGATTTTCGATCATCAGCGCATGCCAGCGCTCAAGCAGAAGCGCACGCTCGGCATGCGTCCTCTTCTTCCATCGGGTGAAAGCGGCCTGGGCTGCGTCGATCGCCGCGTGGGTCTCGGCAGTTCCCATATCCGGAACAGTGCCGAGATTCTCCTGGGTGGCGGGATTGACGACGTTCACCGTCTTGCCCGACGCCGCACGCGACCAGATCCCGTCGATCAGGCCGGCCTGCTGGAAAAGGTCTTTGTCGTTCAACTCGAGCATATCGTTTCCTCTCTGACTATCAGTCTGAGCCAAGCTTACCGAAACAGGACAAGCAGCATGCATCGACCGTGGGTGCCCGCGCGGCGGAAAATAACGTTTTCAGTGATGCGACAGTCATCTTCGGCTGATGAAGGGGGGGCGCGCTTCCGACGGATACCAACACCCCTCACGCCTTTCGGCGTGATGCTAGAAGTAGCCAAGGATGGATTTGACCTCGAGGTATTCCAGCATGCCCTCAATGCCGAATTCGCGTCCATTTCCAGATTGTTTGAAGCCGCCAAAAGGCGCGTGTGGATCCCAGGCCGGATAGTTGAGATGCACTTGACCGCAGCGGATCTGTGACGCAACGTCCTTGACGACGTCTATGTCCTTACCCTGCACATGTGCCCCCAGGCCGTAGACGGTATGGTTGGCGATGGCGATGGCTTCCTCCACCGTGTCGTAGGGAATGAGGCAGAGAACCGGGCCGAAGATCTCTTCCTGGGCGATCCGCATGTCCGTGCGCACCTCCGAGAAAATCGTCGGTTTAACGTAGAACCCGGCATTCAGACCGGCTGGGCGCCCCTCGCCGCCGGCAACGAGGGTCGCGCCTTCGGCAATCCCGACGCCGATCATGGTCTGGATCCGATCGAACTGGGCCCGGTTGGCGATTGCGCCATGCGTGCTGGCTTCTGAAAGGGGATCACCGACAACGATCTCATCTGCGGCTCTCCTGGCAATGGACTCGATCTCGGACAGCAGCGCGCGCGGCACGATCATCCGTGTCGGCGCGCTGCATGATTGGCCGAGATTGCGGAAGGCAGCCGCTACGCCCATGGAAACGGCTCGATCGAGATCGGCGTCCGGCAGGACCACGTTTGGTGACTTGCCGCCAAGCTCCTGCGCAACGCGCTTGACGGTCGGCGCGGCTGCCTGAGCCACGGCGATACCGGCACGGGTAGAGCCGGTAATGGAAATCATGTCGACATCCGGATGCGACGCGAGGACCGAACCGACGGACGGGCCGTCACCATTGACGAGGTTGAAGACGCCGGAGGGGAAGCCGGCCTCCTCGATCGCCTCAGCAAACAGCAGCGCGTTGAGGGGAGAAAGCTCGCTGGGTTTCAGCACGACAGTGCAGCCTGCGGCGAGTGCCGGCGAAACTTTGGCAGTGATCTGGTAGAGCGGCCAGTTCCACGGCGTGATCAGTGCGCAGACACCGATCGGTTCGTGGGTGATGGCGGTGTGGCCGCGCTGCTTGACGAAGGGGAAGGCTTCCAGGACTTCGCGGGCGACCTTGACATGGGCGATCGCCAGCGGCACCTGCGCGCTGCGCGCATATCCGATTGCCGCGCCCATTTCGAAGCTCAGGCATTGCGCGAACAGTTCGCTGCGCGCTTCGAGCAGTGCCTGCAGGCGATCGAGCAGACCCGCGCGGAATTCCGGCCTGGTCCGGCTCCAGGTGGTGAAGGCCCGCCGGGCGGCGGAAACCGCAGCATCGACATCCCAGCCGTCGCCAAGCGCAAACTGGGTCACCACCTCTTCCGTGGCAGGGTTGACCACGACGCCCTTGGCGCTGCCCCTCGGTTCGAGCCATCGACCGTCGATGAAGAACTTGTCCAGACGACCGTTGCGGGACAGGTGTTCGAGAGGCGCGATCATTTAAGGGTCCTTCATGCGGCATTAGGCGCGGAGGATCGGCAGGAAATCAGGGGTTGCCGTCCTGCGCGAGGCTGTCGAAGCCGCGAGTGGCGCGGCGCCGGGATGGATCAGGGCAGCAGGTCCTTCATGCGGTAATAGGTGCCGACGATGGGCAGGAACCACGGGTTTCCCGTATGCATCGGAACAGCAGGCCATGCGAAGCCGTCGAGCGGATTGGCGTCCTTGCGCCCCATCGCCATATGGGCCAACGCGCTGCCCATGAAGGTCGACAGCTGGGCGCCGTGGCCGGAATAGCCCATGCTGTAAATGACACCCTCGGCGCTGCCCGCGCGGGGATAACGGTCTTGCGTGCAGCCGACGAGGCCGCCCCAGCAATAGTCGATCCCGACGTCTGCAAGCTGCGGAAACATGCCGACCATCTGCTGGCGCAGAAACTGGCCGGAGTTGACGTCGGTTTTCTGGTTTGACACGGCCGAAAATCTCGCCCTCCCC
Organism: Rhizobium phaseoli; assembly: GCF_010668805.1. Lineage (GTDB taxonomy): Bacteria > Pseudomonadota > Alphaproteobacteria > Rhizobiales > Rhizobiaceae > Rhizobium > Rhizobium phaseoli_A. The sequence goes on from NZ_WUFT01000013.1 coordinate 43,853, forward strand.
CCGAACAGCATGCGGTTGTCGGGCGTCAGGCGGAAATAGTTGGCGATGTTGAGGGAGTTGGTGAAGTTGCGGTTGCCCGGAAGCGTCGCCGCGATCTCCTGCGGGGTGAGCGGGCGTGTCGCAATGATGAAGGACGCGATCGGCATCAGCCTTCGGCGGAAATAATTGAAGACGCTTGGCGTATAGGCATCGGTCGCCAGGATGACCTGGCGGGCGGTCAGCGAGCCGGTCGGCGTGGTTAGCCGCCATCCATTCGGCACGCGCTCGCGGGCGGTGACCGGGTTGTGCTCCCAGATCGCCGCGCCATGGCGGTGGGCCGCCTGCGCCACGCCGTTGGCGTAGCGCCCCATGTGCATCATCGCGGATTTCGGATAGAGAATCCCGCCATGGAAGGCATCCGAAACCACCTCGTTGCGGAGGTCCTCGCGCGTCAGCCATTCGGCTGACGGGTCGACCTCGCGGCGGATTTCTTCGGCCATAGCCTGTAGCTTGCCGACATGAGAGGGCTTCGAAGCAAGCTTGAGTTTGCCGCCCCTGCGAAAGTCGCATGCGATGTTTTCTTCCTCGATGATCCGTTCGATCATGTCGATCGAGTCGTCATAGGCCCGCCACAAGCGGCGCACCCGGTCTTCCCCGAGATGCTGCCTGGCGGCGCTGAAGCTTGCGAAATGACCGCTGTTAAGGTGCCCGCCATTGCGGCCGGAGGCACCGTAGCCGACGTGCTCGGCTTCCAGCAGAGCGACCTTCACGCCGGATTGCGCCAGCGTGCGCGCGGCGTTGAGCCCGGTGAAGCCGGCGCCGATCACCGCGACCTCGAAATCTCCCGAGACGGGGTCGGCGATGCCTCCGGCGAAGGGGATCGAGGTATCATGCCAGTAGGACGCAAATTTCATTGGTGCATGCCTTTATGCTCGTCTGATCCGATGCAGGAAGTATAGGCCTGCTTGCGCTGGAGAGGTGCGGCGCAGGTGGCTTTGTTTCGCAACAATTGCCTGTGTTGGGGGCAACAAACCAAAGGATATTCTGTTTCTGCGCCAACTCCGCAGCGCGCGCCTTAAAGCCACAGATTAGGATCTATGCAGAATTCGAGCCCACTGCCCCGGCCCCTGGAAAATTGGCCTGCGGCCGATCGGCAACAGCATCAGCCTATGAATATCTCACCAAAATGGGAGTTACACGATGACCGGTAAGACCATTCGTCTCTTCGAGGCAAAAAGCGGATCCGCTCCGGAAGGCAAGCGAGGCAGCTTAGGGCCAGACGACATACTCGGAGCCGGCCGCGGTATCGTCTGGAGCGCCTCGGGCGGGGTTTCCGCCGGATCAGTGCATTGGAACGGAAAAGCCTCGATCGCCAGCTTTCCTCATACGGAATCCCTGATCGTCGTGGCAGGCGTCTTGTCCTGCATTCGGGCGGCTCAACGTTTCATCTCGAGGCCGGCGACAGCGTGGTCATCGGCCGGGGCAAGGACATCACGGCGGAAGCGGAAAAAGGCACCCGCTGGATCTTCTGTGCGACGACCGCGGCAACATTGAGCACGCAAGGCGTCGTGGCGATCGACAGGGATGTGGCACTTGCCCCCTCCTCGCCGCCTCCGCCGCAGTTCGTGGAGGGGGACACGCCTCAGTGCAGTCACTTCAGGGCATTTTCCGACGAAGCGGTCGGCTTTCGGGCAGGTGTCTGGGCGACCACCCCGCACGTCCGGCTGTCGCGCCCTCATCCCGTCCATGAATTGATGTACATCCTGGAGGGGCAGGCCGATGTAACCGATGGAGACGGCACGAAAACGTCAGTCGAGGCGGGTGACGCGATCTTCGTCGGTCGCGGAACCGTGAACCGCCTATCGATCCACGGCAACCTCAAGAAGATCTTTGCCATCGTCGAAGGCCTGGAGACTTGACCGGATCAACGGCCTCGTCTGTAGATAGAGCGCCGAATATCGAGGTTACCCTTCCGCCGGCCTTCGATGCTTCTATCCGGCAGGCGCGCCCATCTTTCGGGCGCGCCCAGTTGGCGGTCACTCAGTCGTAAACGCAGACGTAGATCTTGCGCACGGTTTCGATGGTACGCCAGACGCCGACAAAACCGGGCTTCATCACGAAGCTATCACCGGCGCGGTAAGTCTTCGTCTCGCCGTCTTTTTCGTCGATTTCAACGACACCGGAAATGATGTGGCAGAATTCGTAGACCGTGCCCTTGATGGAATGGTGCTCGCCGGGCGTCGCTTCCCAAATGCCGGTCAGCACCTTCTCGCCTTTTGAGGCGTCTTGCGCCCAGGTCTTGTAGGCGGGATTGCCTGAAATCAGCCGCTCTGCGTCCGGCACGGCCTGTTTTGGGGTGAAATTTGGATTGGTATCGATAGTCAACAGAAGCGACATGTCATTTTCCTCGTTTAATAACCGCGTGTCCGATCGACCAGGCCGATCAGCTTTTTGCCGGCGCGGTGGCGCCGAATATTTTCAGTGACCGATTGCGCTGCCGTTTCCGGTTGGGTGACGGAGGCAATGTGCGGCGTGATCGCTACTTTCGGGTGTTGCCAGAGCGGATGGTCTGCCGGCAGCGGCTCGGGTTCGGTGACATCGAGCATCGCCGCGGCAAGATGGCCGCTATCGAGAGCCTCGATCAAAGCTGCGTGGTCAAGGTGCGGCCCGCGGCCCACATGCAACAGCCGTGCGCCGACCGGCAACTGCGAGAAGAGCTCGGCATTGAGGATGCCGCGCGTCTCGTCGGTCAGCGGCAGCAGACAGACCAGGATGTCGGTCTTCGCCAAAAAATCGGCCAGTCCATCCGTGCCATGGTGGCAGGTAACGCCGTCAATTTGCTTCTTGCTTCGACTCCATCCTGCGAGCGGAAATTGGAAGGGCTTCAAGCGTTCGATCGCCGCCTGCGCCAGAATGCCGAGGCCCAGGAAGCCTATTCGGCGCTGGGTGGCCTGCGGCGCGGCGAGTGTCTGCCAAACAGACTGTCTCTGCAGCTCCAGGTAGGCAAGAATTTCCCGGTGGAGCGTCAGGACGCCGAGGGTGACGTATTCCAACATCATCCGGATAATGCCGTCCTCGACCATGCGGACGACCGCTACGTGGTCCGGTAGGCTGCCCTGTTTGAGCTGATCGACGCCGGCGCCGATACAAAACAAAACTTCCAAATTGCGGTAACGCGAGATATCGCCTGGGATCGTCCATGTCAGAAGATACCGCACCCTTTCCGGATCCACCGGCTGGCCCTGCCCGACGAACTCCAGATCCAGCAGTTCGCGCGCAAAAATCTCCTGGAAAACCGCACCGCGTGTGGCATCGGAGTTGAAGAGAAACGCCATGAAAATCGCCTTCTTTCAGCCTTCGGCAAGATGGGCGCCGAGTTCCTCGATCATCGTCTGGCATGCTGCGAGCTCGCCAACTTCGATGTATTCGTCAGGCCGGTGTGCACGACCAATATCCCCGGGCCCGCAGATGATGGAATCGATGCCAGCCTGCTGGTAGAGCCCGGCCTCCGTGCCATAGCTTACGGCGGCAAGCGGCTCCTGCCCCGTCAATTCCTTCAGCAGCGTTGCGAGGTCGCTGCCTTCAGGGAGCGCAAGTCCTGGGTATGCGCTCAGCTCGTGCCAGCCCACCTCGAAGCCCTGGTCTTCGAGAGCCGCGAGCCTGGCCCTTACCGGCTTCAGCAGAGATGATGGGGAGATACCCGGCACAGCGCGGACCTCGATATCGGCGGTGCAGCGATCCGGGATAATATTGACCGCCTGGCCGCCGGTAATGACCCCAACCTGCAATGACGAGTAGGGAGGCGCGAAATCATGGTGGAACGGGCCGGTCGTCAGGGACTTTCCGTATTCCGCAACCTCGGTGATCAGATGGGCCATGGCGTGAATGGCGTTTAGTCCGAGATCGGGGCGTGAGGAATGCCCCGAGCGCCCGATCACCTCAAGCCGGACGGCTGCCTTGCCTTTGTGCGCCCGGACGGCCTGCATCCGGCTCGGCTCACCGATGATCGCCCCCAGCGGGGCATTGCACAGGTTTGGCAGCTCGGCAATGAGATGCGGTACGCCACGGCTGCCTGCCTCCTCGTCATAGGAGAAGGCAAGGTGAATTGGCCGCAGCAGGTTCGTGGCGGCAAGCTTCGGCAATGCGGCCAAGGCGCAGGCGAGAAAGCCTTTCATGTCGCTGGTGCCACGTCCGAAAAGTCTGTCCCCCTCAGCGCGCAGGACGAAAGGATCCGAACTCCATTCCCGTTCGCCGGCCGGCACGACATCCATATGCCCGGACAGAATGTAACCTTGGCCTTCGCGCGGTCCGACAGTCGCGAAAAGGTTGTACCGGTCGCCTTCCGGGCCGAGATGGACCGTCACATCGGCTCCCGCCTTCCGACAGTAGTCACGTATCCATTCGGCAATCGCGCCGTTGGGCGTGCCGACAACGGAGGGGAATGCGATCAACCTCGCGAGAATTTCTTTGACGTCCATGGGAGTGACCAAGTTGCCTTCAGAGTAGTCCAGATGTTACCTAGCCTAAGCACCGGCATGCGCTTTACCTGCTGAGTAGGGCTTCGGTTCAGCGGAAGATTTCGAATTGTTGCGATGAACAAGCCAATCCTGCCGGCCTTGGTGTGCAATATTGTGACTTGGTTGCAATCGGCGCATGATCAACGACACTGTCTACCTCCAGTGGAGCTTGGTGATCCGGCGAACGGAGCGGATATCCGAAAATGCAAAAATCAGTGCGCCTGAAATCATTCGAATTGATCGCGCAGGATATAAACAGTGTCGATGTCAGCCTTCTTCACGCGCTGTCGATCGGCGTCGGCTGGCCGCACCGGCCCAAAGACTGGGATCTCCTGCGGCGCGCTGGGCTTGGCATCGTTGCGGTCGATGGCATAGGACGCGTCTTCGGAAGTGCGATGTGGTTTCCGCATGGCGATGATTTCGCCACCATCGGGCTGGTGATCACCTCGCCTCGCACGCAGGCGCAAGGGACCGGGCGATGGCTCATGGACCAGGTGTTCGAGCAGTGCGGCGACCGTAATCTGAGCCTGAATTCGACCCATGCCGCTTACAGACTTTATGTTTCGCTCGGTTTCACCAAGGAAGCGATTGTCTATCAATACCAGGGAGATGTTGGGCCGAAGCTTCCTCCCCTGCCGGAGCTGAATGGGCAGTTGAGCGAACTGTCCAGCGACAAAATCGAGGAGATCAACGCTCTTGATACGCGAGCCTTCGGCACCGATCGCGGCAAGTTGGTCGCTTTGCTTGCTGAGGGGGCGTCCATTTGCACACTCCGGCGAGGCGACGAAATCGTCGGCTATTCCATGTGTCGCGAGTTCGGGCGCGGCCATGTGATTGGTCCGATCGTGGCAGGCAATGATCAGGACGCGATCAATCTTGCCGCCGTGCATCTCAAGGATTTGGCCGGCCGGTTTGCACGCGTTGATACGCGGGAGAAAGGCCTGTTCGCCGAGTTCCTTCAACAGAGCCGGCTCGCCGTCTCGGAAACCGCTACGACCATGTCCAAGGGGCGCAATTTCCTGAATAGGAAGAGTGGCGAACCGGCGGTTTATGGTTTGGCCGGCCATGCGCTAAGCTAACATAATGGACTGGCGAAATCTGATTTTACGCCAATAGATTGCCTTCGCCCCGTTCTGACAGGCGGAGCGGCCGCGGCATATCCCGTCGCCCGTTTACGGGTCCGAAGGACGGTCGAGACCCGTGGCTCGACCCCGGTCGGTGGCGGCAGCCGAATGGGGCAGTTGTCCGCAATCGCATCGCCGAGGTGTCGACAGCAGTTCCCGCAACAATGATGGTGGATTGCACAAACACGAAAAGAGATAGAGCATCCCCGCGACTCGAAGAAAACGGAAATGGTCTATCTGAGGAGACAGTCATGGAATTGAAGGACGCAACATTGTTCCGGCAGGCCGCATTGGTCGGCAGCGATTGGATCGAGGCCGGGGACAATGCGATCGCGGTGGATAATCCCGCAACCGGCGAGATCATCGGCCGCGTTCCCAACTTGGGCGCAGCCGAGACCAAGGCGGCGATTGCCGCAGCCGAGATTGCGCAAAAGGAATGGGCAGCCCGCACCGCCAAGGAACGGTCAGTCATCCTGCGCCGCTGGTTCCAGCTGATGATGGACAATCAGGACGATCTCGGCCGCATCCTGACGGCAGAACAGGGCAAACCGCTTGCCGAGGCCAAGGGTGAGATCGCCTATGGCGCGAGTTTCATCGAATGGTTTGCCGAGGAGGCGCGGCGTCTCTATGGCGACATCGTTCCCGGCCATCAGAAGGACAAGCGCATTCTGGTGATGAAGCAGCCGATCGGCGTCGTGGCCGCCATCACCCCGTGGAATTTCCCGAATGCGATGATCACCCGCAAGGCGGGGCCGGCCTTTGCCGCCGGCTGCGCCATGGTGTTGAAGCCGGCCTCGCAGACGCCCTTTTCGGCCATTGCCATCGCCATCCTTGCCGAGCGCGCCGGCTTCCCCAAAGGCCTCTTTAGCGTCTTGACCGGCTCGGCGCGCGCCATCGGCGGCGAGATGACGGCAAGCCCCATCATACGCAAGCTGACCTTCACCGGCTCGACCGAAGTCGGCACCGAGCTTTACCGGCAGAGCGCCCCGACCATCAAGAAGCTTGGGCTGGAACTCGGCGGCAACGCGCCGTTCATCGTCTTTGACGACGCCGATCTCGATGCGGCCGTGGAAGGGGCGCTGATCGCCAAGTTCCGCAACAACGGCCAGACCTGCGTCTGCGCCAACCGCCTCTATGTGCAGGAGGGTGTCTATGATGCCTTTGCCGAGAAGCTGTCGAAGGCCGTCGGGACGCTGAAGACCGGCAACGGCTTCGACGAGGGCATCAATCTCGGCCCGCTGATCGACGAGGCAGCACTTGCCAAGGTCGAAGAGCATGTCGCCGATGCGCTGTCCAAGGGCGGCCGGGTGATTGCCGGCGGCCATCGCCATCCACTCGGCGGGCGCTTCTATGAGGCGACGGTGCTGGCCGACATCACCCCTGGCATGGCTGTGGCGAAGGAAGAGACGTTCGGACCGGTGGCGCCACTCTTCCGCTTCAAGGACGAAGCCGATGTGATCGCCCAGGCCAACGACACCGAATTCGGCCTCGCCTCCTATTTCTACGCCAAGGATCTTGCCCGGGTTTTCCGGGTCGCCGAAGCGCTGGAATACGGCATGGTCGGCGTCAATACCGGGCTGATCTCGACGGCCGAAGCCCCCTTCGGCGGCGTCAAGCTCTCCGGCCTCGGCCGCGAAGGCTCGAAATACGGCATCGAGGAATTCACCGAAATCAAATATGTCTGCCTCGGCGGTATCGCCTGAGGCCGAGAGAGGGCCTGAGATAGCATGACCCATCCACGATTCCTGTTCTTTTCGAGAAACGGCCGTCATGGCTATGGGCTTGCTATCGAGGGCGGCGTCATCGACCTGTTGGCTCATCACGGTGCAAACTAGGGCGTCGTGGGGGCCGCAGGGCTTTCGCAAGTTCATTCAGGCGCTATGGTGTATGAAAGAAAGGGAGCATGGGACAAGATACAAGCCACCTTCAGGAGCGGATGACGATTGTCGGTGATCTCGAGGCTGCGTCCTTTGTCCCCTGGATCCGGCGCCATGCCGCCAAACTCGGGCTGTGGCACAGCATATCTCATACGAGTTCGATGCGGATCGAACTCGAGCTTTCAGGACCGGAGGATTTGATCGACATGATGGAGGTAGGGTGCTCGCTGGGGCCGATCGACGTATGGGTCGAGAGCATAGAACGCACGACGATGATCGCCGAAACGGCCTGACACCAAATGCGGTTTTTGCGATGTGCATATTATTTAATCAATGTTGCCAATGCGAAATAACTATGCAAACGTGAGGCCTTGAGCGCAACTGCCTTGGGGCCAAGGTGGAGCGTGCTCTGCAAAACATAGTATGGTTCAGGAAGTCTAGTCATGCCATCCGATCCGACCGGCTTTTGGACGCCAGTCGCCCTTTCCCGGGATCTGCCGGCCGCAACCGTCATGCCGGCCCGGACGGCATCTGGATCGATTGCCCTCTGGCGCAGCGCTTCAGGGCGTATATCGGCATCGGCGGACCGCTGTCCGCATCGTGGCATGCGTTTGTCCCATGGCTTCGTGCGCGGCGAGTCGCTCTCCTGCATCTATCATGGCTGGAGCTATGGCCAGGCCGGAAACTGTCTGCGCATTCCCGCTCATCCGGGGCTGGCGCCGCCGGAAACCATCCGCGTCGCCACCCATGACGTCGAGGAAGCGGGCAGCGTGATCTGGGTGGCCGTGGGCACGCCCGCTTCGAAGCCGCCAAGGCTTGACGGCCTCGTTCCCCTGCGCTCGCTGACGGCGTTTGCAGGCACTGCCGCGATCGAGGCGGCAGCCGGCGCGACGGCGAACCCTGACGGTCTTATCGAGATCGATGCATCCACCGGCAGCCTCTGTCTGCTATTATCCGCCCAGGAAGATGGGCAGACGCTGATCCATGTGCTGCTGAAGGGTGATGTCGGCCCTGCCGCGGCCATCGGCGCTTCGCGGGCCGCCGAAAGCCTGCGCCGCCGGGCTGAGGGTCTTCAGAAACAGGAGATCGCGCGGTGAGCACGCAGGCGATGATCGACGAATGGTATCCGGTCGGGCTTTTCAGTCAGCTCGACAGCGCCGGTCGCAGGACGGCGCTGATGGGCGAGCCGATCGACGTGGCGCGCGACGCCGATGGCAATGCGCGGGTAACGGCCGGCGACGGCCGTGTTCTGCCGGTGCGCGTGCGTTACGGCCATGTCTGGTCCTCGCTCGGCGAACCGCAGAAGGAAATTTTCTCGATCCCCGAGGCCGACCAGCCCGGCCGCCGTTTCGTCGACGTCGGCGTGGTGCGCGTGCGCTGCTCGCCCCTGCGCGCCGTCGAGAACTTTCTCGACATTGCCCATTTCCCCTTCGTCCACACCGACATTCTCGGCGCAGAGCCGCACACCGAGGTTCAGAACTACAAGGTCGAGATCCGCGAGGAGGAAGACGAAGTCTGGGCAACGCAGGTGAAATTTTACCAGCCGCAGGCCGCCAAATCGGCAAGCGGCGGGATCACTACGGAGTATATGTACCGCGTGCCGGCACCGACCTGCTCCGTGCTCTACAAGACCTGCCCACCACGCCCGAGCGAGTGGGATGTCATCACCCTCTTCGTGCAGCCGCTGGCCGAGGACCTGTGCGACGTCTGGCCGTGGATGGCGCTTTTCGATGACGAGACCGCGATGACCGATCTCATCCATTTCCAGCAGACGATCTTCCTGCAGGACCGTTCGATCCTGGAAAACCAGATCCCGCAGCTGCTGCCGCTCGATCCCGGCATGGAAATCCCGACGCGGGCCGATCTGACATCGATCGCCTACCGGCGCTGGCTGAAGCGTCACAATTATACTTACGGCGCACAGCTGGTGGCGCAATGAAGCTCTACGACTACATTCTTTCGCCCAGCTGCTACAAGGTGCGCCTGATGGCGGCGCTGACCGGCGTGAAGCTGGAACTCCGCCCGGTGGATTTCCATCCCGGCGCCGAGCATCGCGGCCCAGAGCTTCTCGCCCTCAATCCGGCAGGCTCCATTCCGATCCTGGAGGATGGCGATCTGATCCTGACCGAATCGTCGGCGATCCTCGTCTATCTCGCCGCCAAGGCAGCACCCGAATGGCTTGGCAGCGGCAAGGCCGAGGAAGCGGCAAAGGTGCAGCAATGGCTGTCGTTCTCGGGCCGGCTGACCGCAAGCCTGGGCGGCGCGCGGCTTCACGAAATGCTGCTGCGGCCGGGCGATATCGACGCGCTGCAGGCCCAGGGTATTTCAGCACTTCGCGAACTCGAAGCCGGGCTCGTCGAGCAGGGTCTTCGCGGCATGCGCTTCCTTGCCGCCGACCGGCCGACAATTGCCGACATCGCCTGCTTTCCCTATGTGGCGCTGGCGCCCGATGGGGGCGTGACGCTGGATGCCTATCCGGCCATCCGGCTCTGGTCGCGGGCGCTCCGCGCTCTCTATGGGTTTATCGAAATGCCGGGTATTCACCGGCTGCACGAATTGAAGCCCGAACCTCATATCGAAGAACCGGGCGAGGCGTGAGATGACCGGCTATCTCCTGAAGAACTGCGCGGCCGTGATCGTCGACGAGGGCAAGGGGCCGGTCGTCCGTCGTAATGTCGATCTTCTGACCGACGGTTCGGCGATTGTGGCGATCGGCGAAAATCTGGCGGCGAACGCGATTCCCGCCGACGCGACCGTTCAGGATGCTGCCGGCTGGTTCGTCTATCCTGGCCTCGTCAACACTCACCATCATTTTTTCCAATGCTTCGTGCGCAATCGCGCAGATCTCGACTGGACGAAGCTTTCGGTGATCGAGTGGCTGGATCGCATCTACCCGATCTTTTCGCAGCTCAACGAGGAGTGTTTTTACCACTCCTCCGTCACGGCATTGGCCGAGATGATCAAACATGGCTGCACGACGGCTTTCGACCATCAATACAATTTCCCCCGCCACGCCGGAAAACGGCTGATCGACCGCCAGTTCGAAGCAGCCGAACTGTTCGGCATGCGCTTCCATGCCGGCCGCGGCGGCAATACCCTGCCGAAGTCGGAGGGCTCGACCATCCCCGACGAGATGCTGGAAACGACCGACGAATTCATCGCCGACTGCGCCAGGCTGATCGACACTTACCACGATGCCAAACCGTTCAGCATGCGCCAAGTCGTGGTGGCGCCCTGCCAGCCGGTGAATTGCTATCGTGAGACCTTTGCGGAATCGGTGGCACTGGCGCGTGATCGCGGCGTCATGATGCACACCCATGTCGGCGAGGGCGAAAGCCCGGTCATTCAGGCTCGCCATGGCATGCGCACGGTCGATTACCTGGAAGAGCTCGGCTTTGCCGGGCCGGACGCCTTTTATGCCCATTGCTGGGAGTTGACCCACGACGAACTGAGGACGATGGCGGCGAGCGGCACCGGCGTGGCGCACTGCCCGGAACCGGTCTATCTGGTCGGCGCCGAGGTTACCGACATTCCCGCCATGGCCGCCTTCGGCCTGCGCATTGGCCTCGGCTGTGACGGCGCTGCCTCCAACGACAATTCCAACCTGATGCACTGCCTGCACTCGGCCTATATGCTGCAGTGCCTGGTATCCTCCAGTCGCGCCCATCCTGTGCCGCCGCCCGTCGACTTCCTCGGCTACGGTACGACAGGCGGGGCGAGCCTGCTCGGCCGACGCGACATCGGTCGGCTGGCGCCCGGCATGGCTGCCGACCTGTTTGCGATCGACACCCGTCGAATGGATTATGTCGGCACGCGGCACGACCCGCTGAGCCTGATTGCCCGCGTCGGCATCGGCATGGCGACCGATATGACGATGATCAATGGCCGCATCGTCTGGCAGAAGGGGGAATTCCCCGGTCTCGACGAGGCCAGGCTCTCTGCCGACGCCGAGGCTGCACTCGCAGCCGTGAAATTCTAAAAACCAAAAAAGGGAACCCGTGAACATGACCAAACTGACCCGCAGAAACCTGATGACGGCCGCTGCCGCCACCGGCCTTGCCGGCGCGCTCGGCAGCCGCCTTGCCTTCGCCGCCGACCAACCGCTCGGCATCACGCTTGTCGTCCCCTCGCCGATCGGCGACGTCGGCTGGGGGCACGCCCTTGCCGCCGGTCTCGAGCCGATCAAGGCCGCCTACGGCGACAAGGTGAAGGTCACCGTGCTTGAGAATATCGCCGAAGGCCCGGACGCCGACCGCATCATGACCAAGACCGTCGCCGACGGAAACAAGTTCCTGATTGCCGGCTCTTTCGGCTATCAGAACGGCGCGCTGCAAATCGCCCGCCGTGATCCGAGCGTGACGGTCCTGCATGCCTCCGGCTTCCAGCTTGCCCCGAATTTCTCGCCGTTTGCCGCCAAATATTTCCAGGGCACCTATCTGCTGGGCATGGCCGCGGCAGCGCTTTCCAAGACCGGCAAGCTCGGCTCCGTCTCGGCCTTTGCCATTCCCGAGCTCATTACCTCGATTAACGCCTTTACGCTCGGTGCCCAGGCGGTAAAGCCGGATATCGAAGTTTCGGTCGTCTGGGTCAATTCCTGGTTCGACCCGGCCAAGGAGCAGGAGGCAGCCAAGGCGCTGATCGCGCAGAAGTGCGACGTGATCTTCTCCAATGCCCAAGACACGCCATCCGTCATCTCGGCCTGCGAAGACGCCGGCGTCTATGCCTTCAACCTCAACTCCTCGATGAAGAAGTATGCGCCGAAAACCTATCTCGGCTGCGTCTCGACGGACTGGTCCCCGTTCTTCAAGGCTTCGGTCGATGCCCATCTCGCCGGCACGTTCAAGGGGGCCAATGCGTTCCTGGGCGTCGCCGACAAGGTCGTCGAAGTGGTCGACTGGCACTCTGATATTCCGGCCGACGTGATGACCAAGATCAAAGAGGTCGAGGCAAAGATCGCCGACGGAAGCTTCTCGCCCTTCACCGGGCCGATCGCCAAGGCTGACGGCAGCGAAGGTGTCGCCTCGGGCGCGACCATGGCCGACCCCGAGATCATCGCGATGAATTGGCACGTCAAGGGCGTCTCGACGCCGCTGCCGAAATAATTCATGACGACCCCGCTCCTGTCGCTGCGCGGCATTTCGAAAAGCTACGGCCAGATCCACGCCAATCAGGCAATCGATCTGGACGTGGCTCCGCAATCGATCCATGCGATCCTCGGAGAAAACGGCGCGGGAAAATCGACGCTGATGAAGCTGATCTACGGCGTCGAGCAGCCGGATGACGGAGACGTCGTCTGGGAAGGCACTCCCTTGCGCCTCGCCTCCCCGGCGGAGGCGCGGCGCAAGGGCATCGGCATGGTCTTCCAGCACTTTTCGTTGTTCGAGACCTTGACGGTCATCGAGAATATTCGGCTGGTGGTGCCGGGTCGCAAAGCTGATCTCAAGGAACGTATCCGGACGCTTGGACGGGAGTTCGGCCTCGAAGTCGATCCGCTTGCCCATGTGCATGCTCTGTCCGTCGGCGAGCGGCAACGGGTGGAGATCCTCCGAAGCCTGATGACCAATCCGAAGCTGTTGATCCTTGACGAGCCCACCTCCGTCCTGCCGCCGCAATTGGTGGAGAAGCTTTTCGACACCCTGCGTCGGCTGCGCGACGGCGGCGTTTCCATCCTGCTGATTTCCCACAAGCTCGAAGAAATCCGGGCGATCTGTGACCGCGCGACGATCCTGCGCGGCGGACGCGTGACCGGAGATGTCGATCCGCGCGAGCATGATGCCCATGACCTTGCCCGGATGATGATCGGCCGCGATATGCCCGCACCCATCTCGGCGCTGCCGCTGTCTGGCGGGGAAAAGCGGCTGGAGATCATCGGTCTGGACCACCAGCCGGACGATCCCTTTGCGGTGCCGCTCTCCAGCCTCAGTCTCGAAGTGCGTGCCGGCGAAATCCTCGGGATCGCCGGTATTTCGGGCAACGGCCAAAGCGAGCTTGCCGCGCTAATTTCAGGCGAGACCATGCTGGGGCGCGAACAACGCGACCGGATCTACATGATGGGAACGGATGTCGGCAGGCTCGATGCCGCCGCGCGGCGGCAGCTCGGATTTGCCTTCGTTCCGGAAGACCGGCTCGGACGCGGCGCCGTGCCCGAAATGTCGCTCATCCTCAACAGCCTGCTGACGGCCCATCCGCTCAAGCTTTTACGGCGTGGTCTCATCGAAAGGGCGCGGGCGATGACATTCACCAAGGATTGTATCCGTCAGTATGATGTCCGCACATCCGGCCCGGATGCGGAAGCCGGCACCCTGTCCGGCGGCAACCTGCAGAAGTTCATTGTCGGCCGCGAAATCATGCTGTCTCCGAAATTGCTTTTCGTGGCGCAGCCGACCTGGGGCGTCGATGTCGGCGCTGCATCTGCCATCCGCAGCCGCTTGGTCGCATTGCGCAATCAGGGCATGGCGATCCTCGTCATTTCCGAGGAGCTGGAAGAACTGTTCGAACTCTGCGATTCCATTCAGGTGCTGCATCACGGCCGGCTCAGCCCGCCGCTCGCAACGCGGGACACGAAGCCCGAGGAAATCGGCCGATACATGATCGGGGCACATACCGCGCCCGAGAAAGTCCAATAATGAGCGCTTGGTTCCCTGCTTCCGTTCCCACCCTTGTCCGCCGAGAGCGCGCCTCGCTGGCCGCGGCCCTCTGCGCACCCGTGATCGCGCTGGGGGGTGCGATCGCACTCAATCTTTGCCTCTATGTATTGATGGGCCGCGACCCTGTCGCTGTCGTCTATGCGATGCTTTTAGAGCCCTTCCTCTCCTGGGCTTCATTTTCGGAAGTGCTGTTAAAGGCTGGGCCCCTCCTCCTCATCGCCCAGGGGCTCGCAATCGGCTTTCGCGCCAAGGTTTTCAATATCGGCGCCGAAGGCCAGTTTATTCTCGGGGCTATCTTCGCCTCCGCCATTCCGGTCTGGTTTCCCCAGGCGACGGGCCAGTGGATCTGGCCGGCGATGCTTCTGCTCGGCGCCATCGGCGGCGCGATTTGGGCGTCTCTCACCGCCTTCTGGCGGGTACGTCTCAACGCCAACGAGATCCTCGTTTCGCTGATGCTGAGCCTCGTTGCCGCGCAATTGTTGAACTATCTGCTGCTCGGCCCGTGGAAGGATCCGAACGGCTTCAACTTCCCGCAGTCGGTGATGTTTCAGTATGATGCGATGGTGCCGACCCTGATTGCCGGGACTCGCGTCAACGTCTCTTTCCTCATCACCCTCGTTTTGTCGGTTGCCGCCTGGGTCTTCATGCAGAAGAGCTTCATCGGCTACAAGCTGCAGGTCGGCGGCCTGGCGCCGAGGGCTGCCGGCTACGCCGGCTTCAGGGAAGGTTGGGCGATCTGGCTTTCGCTGCTGATCGGCGGTTTTGCCGCTGGTCTGCAGGTGCTGCCGAAGTCGCCGGTCCGCTCGGCCAGCTGCAGCGTTCGGTCGCGAGCGGCTATGGTTATGCGGCTATCATCGTCGCCTATCTCGGCGGCCTGCATCCAATCGGCATCGTGGTCTCGGCGCTGGTCATGGCTGTCATCTATATCGGCGGCGACAATGCCATGGTCTCGGCCGGCCTGCCGATCGCCGCCGTCCGTGTCTTCCAGGGCAGTCTGCTGCTCGCCTACCTGATCGCCGTCACCTTCGTGCGCTACCGTCTTGAATGGCGCCGCACCGCCCAGCGGAGCCTGCCATGAACGCCATCGAGTTCATTCTTGCCGGCATGCTTGCGGCTGCGACACCGTTTCTTCTGGCGGCACTCGGCGAATTGGTGGCCGAGCGCGCCGGTGTCCTCAACCTCGGGGTCGAGGGATTGATGGCCTTTGGCGCCGTGCTCGCCTTCATCGTCGTCTACCAGGGCGGCGGGCATCTCCTGGGCTTCATCGCTGCAGGGCTCGGCAGCGCTGCCCTTTCCCTGTTTTTTGCCTTCGTCACGCTCGGGTTCCGGGCAAACCAGGTGGCCGCCGGCCTTGCCATCGGCATTCTTGGCCAGGGCCTCTCGGCGCTTTTCGGCAAGACCTATGAAAGCCTGACGGTCAAAGGTCTTTCAAAGCTCGCTCTTCCGGGGCTGTCGGAACTGCCGGTCGTCGGCGGTCTTTTCGTCCAGGACATCGTCGTGTGGATTTCGCTCGTTGCGACCCTCGCTCTCTGGGCCATACTTGCCTACACCAAGCTTGGTCTCATCGTCCGGGCCGTCGGTGAGAACCCGAAGGCGGCCCACGCTATCGGCTATTCGGTGATATCGGTCCGTATCCTCGCCATCGCCTTCGGCGGCGCGATGGCCGGCTTCGCCGGTGCCTATGCGTCGGTGGTCTACACACCACTCTGGGCCGACGGAATGATCGCCGGACGCGGCTGGATCGCCATCGCTCTGGTCGTCTTCGGGACCTGGCTCACCGGTCGCATCTTTCTCGGCGCCTGCCTGTTCGGCGCAGTCTCGCTGATGGGTCTTGCAGCCCAGGCAACCGGGCTGGACGTTCCCTCGCAGCTGCTGTCGAGCCTGCCCTATCTCGTCACGATCATCGTGCTCGGCATCATCTCCGCCGATCGCCGCCTGCTGAAATTGAACGGCGTCGCTTCATTGGGCGAACCATTCGAGCGATAGAGCATCATGCGGAAGGGTGTCAGCCGTCATCCGCGATCGCGTTTCTTGCGACCGTGCACTTCAAATTGGACGAGCAGCGACTTGAGTTCGATCTCGCGAACGCGTCGTGCCGCTTCATCCGGGCTGACCCATTCGAGAATACGCTGACCCCGCTCCTTGAAATCGCCGCTGATTTCCGTGACTTCAATCTGAAACATGTCGACGATACAGGGGGCCACATCGCCATTGTCGAATTCTTTGAGGTAGGTATAGCGTCCGACCGGCTTCTTCTTCACCAGCCCGCGCACGCCTGCCTCCTCCCATGCTTCGATTGCTGCTGCTTCGAAGGGCTTTTTCCCTTTCATCGGCCACCCTTTCGGGATGACCCAGCGTGCGCTCTCGCGCGATGTGATCACCAGAATTTCGACCTCTGATCCGGCATTGCCATGGCGGAAGCAAATAGCGCCATATTGTTGGCGGAATGCGCCGGCGAACAACGTTTCAGGAACAGCAGCGAGCTGCCGCAGTAGTGGCTGGGTTTTGTCCAGTCGAGGCTTCCTGCCTTTTTTGCTAGGCGTCATAGCGATGGAGTAGCCGATTTGCTTGTTGCTTCAATTGCCTGAGCGTGTTTATGACACATTTATGACAGTCGGCCGCACGAGGAAGGTTCGCAGGCATGATGAGCATTTTTCGCAAGCTGATGCCACGGGAAGACAGATTCTTTGAAATGTTTTCCAAGCATTCGAAGACCGTCGTTGCCGCGGCGCACGCCCTCGATCAACTCCTGAAGGGCAATGACGTTGAGAAAAACTGTGAACGTATCGTCACATTGGAAAACGAGGCCGACGACGTCACGCGTGAGGTTCTTCTTGCCGTTCGGCGAAGCTTCATCACGCCCTTCGACCGGGGGGACATTAAAGACCTTATTCAGTCGATGGATGATGCGATCGACATGATGCACAAAACTGTCAAGACGATCCGCTTGTTCGAGCAATCCTACTTCGATCCGCTCATGCAGCAGATGGGCAGTGAAATCGTCAAGGCGGCAAACCTTGTCGCCGAAGCGATACCCCTCCTCGACAAATTGGGAGCCAATGCGCAGCGTCTCGCAGCCATCGCGGAGGAGGTCACCCGAGTGGAGGGACGTTCCGATGAGCTCCACGACCAGGGCTTGAAGGATCTGTTTGTGCGTTATGGCGCCAGCGGCAATGCGATGGCCTATATGATCGGAAGCGAAATCTACGGAGAGCTGGAGAAAGTCGTCGACCGCTTCGAGGATGTCGCCAACGAGATCAGCGGCATTCTCATCGAGAACGTCTGATGGATGCCTCCCTCACTTTGCCGCTGCTCGTCGGCCTGGTCGTTGTCGCCCTGTTCTTCGACTTTCTCAACGGTCTACATGATGCGGCCAATTCGATCGCCACGATCGTCTCGACCCGCGTCCTGCGGCCACAATATGCGGTCGCCTGGGCGGCGTTCTTCAATTTCATCGCATTCCTGTTCTTTGGTCTGCATGTGGCCGAAACACTCGGAACCGGCATCATCGATCCTGCGATCGTTTCGCCTCAAGTGATCTTCGCCGCACTGATGGGCGCTATCATTTGGAATATTTTTACCTGGATTTTCGGGATCCCGTCCAGTTCGTCGCATGCGCTTGTCGGCGGGCTGGTGGGGGCCGGCCTGGCAAAGGTAGGTTTCAGCTCGATCGTCTGGAACGGCCTCTTAAAGACCGTCGGTGCCATTTTCCTTTCGCCGGCCATCGGCTTCCTGCTCGCCCTCGTGCTCGTGCTCGCCGTATCCTGGCTATTCGTCCGGCAAACGCCGTTTGCGGTGGATCGGACATTTCGCGTCATGCAGTTTGTGTCCGCTTCGCTCTACTCGCTTGGCCACGGCGGGAACGATGCGCAGAAGACGATGGGCATCATTGCGGTACTCTTGTTCAGCCAAGGATATCTTGGCCCGACATTCTACGTGCCTTTCTGGGTGGTCATTTCCTGCCAGTCGGCAATGGCTCTCGGTACGCTCTTTGGCGGATGGCGGATCGTTCATACCATGGGGTCGAAGATCACTCGGCTCAACCCCATGCAAGGTTTCTGCGCAGAGACGGGCGGAGCGTTGACACTCTTCGGAGCGACGTGGCTCGGTATTCCCGTTTCGACGACGCATACCATCACCGGAGCAATCGTTGGAGTGGGCGCGGCTCGTCGTGTTTCAGCCGTGCGCTGGGGATTGGCCGGCAACATCGTGATAGCCTGGATCGTAACGATGCCGGCGGCTGCGGCAATTTCCGCAGCGTTCTACGGCCTCGTATCTTTGCTGCAATGAAATGAGGTGATGGCGAGCAATCACCTCGCTTTGACCTTCCCCTCTTGAGCTTTCCCAATGGCAATACCGACGAATAGGGCGGCAGAATCCATTCCCCCGTCTTCGTCATCGCGACTTCCATATTGCGTGCACTGCACAAATAGAGCGCTCCCGTGGCTGCGGCCACGGCAGTAATCGCACAAAACGGAAGCGGAAAATAATAAGGCCCAATAAATAGGCATTTATCAATTCTTCGCATTTCTCCTTTTGCTTCATGCCGTTACCAACTCTTCTTGAAATTGGCACGCTGCTTGCACGTTCTGAGACGCACCGGTCAACGGCGATCGGTGCGGATAGGCGCGGCATAAGCGCCTACATTAGACACCGACGTCGCAAGGTCTTTGCACTCCAGGGTACTCCCATCCCTGGACGTAAATTCCGGCGGCGTTTTTTTGTGTCCGAATTCGGCCAGCAGAGGGAACCTGCGCATGACAAAGACTTCGACGACTGGGATTTCGACAACCGGCATAACCCGCCGCAGCATGCTCAAGACGACCGCAACGGCTGCCCTTATCGGCGCCGTCAAGACTGCTTTTCCGTCCGGCGCTTTTGCAGCCGGGGCAGGCCCTGAAGTGAAGGGCGTCAAGCTCGGCTTTATCGCTCTCACGGATTCCGCGCCGCTGATCATCGCTAAAGAGAAGGGCTTTTTCGACAAGCATGGCCTTCCGGAAACGGATGTGGCTAAACAGGCATCCTGGGGCGCGACCCGCGACAATCTCGTGCTGGGCGGCGCAGCAAACGGTATCGACGGTGCCCATATCCTCTCGCCGCTGCCCTATCTCATGCATACAGGCAAGGTGACGCAGAACAATAAGCCGGTGCCGATGGCGATCCTCGCCCGCCTCAACCTCGACAGCCAGGGCATTTCCGTCGCCAAGGAATATGCCGAAACCGGCGTGCAGCTCGATGCCTCCAAGTTGAAGACGGCGTTCGAGAAAAAGAAGGCTGATGGTAAGGAGGTCAAGGCCGCCATGACCTTCCCGGGCGGTACCCACGATCTCTGGATCCGCTATTGGCTCGCCGCCGGCGGCATCGATCCAAACAAGGACGTTTCGACCGTCGTCGTGCCCCCGCCGCAGATGGTGGCCAATATGAAGGTCGGCAACATGGACGTCTTCTGTGTGGGCGAACCGTGGAACGAGCAGCTCGTCAACCAAGGCATCGGCTTCACCGCGGCGACCACCGGCGAGCTCTGGAAGGGGCATCCCGAAAAGGCGCTGGGGCTGCGCGCCGACTGGATCGAAAAGAATCCCAATGCGGCTAAAGCCCTGCTGATGGCTGTCATGGAGGCCCAGCAGTGGTGTGAAAGCATGGATAACAAGGCGGAGATGGCGGACATTCTCGGCAAGCGCCAATGGTTCAACGTTCCGACGAAGGACGTGCTCGGCCGCCTTAAGGGCGACATCAATTATGGCAACGGCCGCGAGGTCAAGGCCACCGACCTCTACATGAAGTTCTGGAAGGACGGCGCCTCCTATCCATTCAAGAGCCACGATACCTGGTTCATGACGGAAAACATTCGCTGGGGAAATCTGCCGGCGAGTACCGACATCAAGGCGCTGGTCAACCAGGTGAACCGCGAAGATATCTGGCGCGAGGCCGCCAAGGATCTCGGTGTTGCGGCGGCCGATATTCCCGCCTCGTCTTCCCGTGGCAAGGAGACCTTCTTCGATGGCAAGGTCTTCGACCCTGAAAATCCTTCCGCTTATCTCGATAGCCTTTCGATCAAGGTTGTCTCCTGACCCCCGCCGCCGGCGCGCCACGAGCGCGCCGGCCTTTCATTCATGTGAGGAGCGCGTCGATGTCGGCCCTGGCAAATAAAGCAAATCCCTCCACTTCAGTCTCTGCCAAGCCGGCGGCAAAAATTCTGCGATTATCCGGCAAGCAAAGATCACGGATCGATTTTCGTCATGCGGTAACCGCCGCGCTTCGCAACGTCGTTCCGCCAGCCGTGGTGCTGGCACTCATCCTGCTCTTCTGGCAGGCGCTCTGTTCATCGCCGGATGCGTCCTTGCCCTCGCCGCATCGGGTCTGGCAGGAGAGCTACGACCTGATCGCCTATCCGTTCTTCAACAACGGTTCCCAGGATATCGGGCTTGGCTGGCGCGTGCTCGTTTCGCTGCAACGCGTGCTCTATGGTTTTGGCTTGGCCTCCGTCACCGGCGTTATCGTCGGGGCGATCATCGGCCAATCGATCTGGGCAATGCGCGGTCTCGATCCGATCTTCCAGGTGCTGCGAACGGTACCGCCGCTCGCCTGGTTGCCGCTCTCGCTCGCAGCCTTCCAGGATTCCAACCCTTCCGCGATCTTCGTCATCTTCATCACTTCGATCTGGCCGGTGATTATCAACACCGCCGTCGGCGTGCGCAATATCCCGGAGGACTACCGCAACGTTGCCGAGGTGCTGCGGCTCAATCAATTCGAGTTTTTCTGGAAAATCATGCTGCCTTCGGCGGCCCCCTACATCTTCACCGGCCTGAGGATCGGCGTCGGCCTTTCCTGGCTCGCCATCGTCGCGGCCGAAATGCTGACCGGCGGCGTCGGCATCGGTTTCTTCATCTGGGACGCGTGGAACTCGTCGCGCCTGCCGGACATCATCGTCGCGCTCGCCTATATCGGCATCGTCGGCTTCGCACTCGATAAGCTTGTGGCTGCGCTCGGCAAACTCATCACGCGCGGCGCCACCGCCAACTAAGGAACGTCCCGATGAATGCCTATCTGAAGCTCGATCATATCGACAAACATTTCGATCGCGGCGGCGTGCGCGCCGAGGTTTTGAAAGACATCAACCTGGCGATCTCCGCGGGTGAATTCATCTCGATCATCGGCCATTCGGGCTGCGGTAAGTCCACCTTGCTCAACCTGATCGCCGGCCTGACCCCGGTTTCCGCCGGTGCCGTGCTCCTCGAAAACCGCGAGGTCAACGGACCCGGTCCCGAACGCGCCGTCGTTTTCCAGAACCACTCGCTGCTGCCTTGGCTGACGGTTTACGAAAACGTCAATCTCGCCGTCTCCAAACTCTTCAACCGAACAAAGACCAAGGCCGAGCGGCATGACTGGGTCATGGCCAACCTCGATCTTGTGCAGATGGCGCATGCGAGGGATAAGCGGCCTTCGGAAATTTCCGGCGGCATGAAACAGCGCGTCGGCATTGCCCGCGCGCTTTCGATGGAGCCGAAGATCCTGCTGCTCGACGAGCCTTTCGGCGCGCTGGATGCGCTGACCCGCGCCCATCTTCAGGACGCAGTGATGGAAATCCACGCTCGGCTCGGCAACACGATGGTGATGATCACCCATGACGTCGACGAGGCGGTGCTGCTATCGGATCGCATCGTGATGATGACCAACGGCCCGGCGGCCCGCATCGGCGAAGTGCTCGATGTGACCATGCCTCGTCCCCGCAATCGCATCGAACTCGCCTCCGACCGGACATATCTCAAATGCCGGGAAGCCGTGCTGAAATTCCTTTACGAACGCCACCGCTTCATCGAGGCCGCGGAGTAAGAACCGGGAATGACCGGTCGCAGCCTGCCTACACCTCGGCCGTTGCAAATACCGCGCTGGCATCGCTGACAATTTCCACGTGGGAATATGCCGCCTGCCCCGCGGCTGCGGCGTCCGCGCGCATGATTGCGGTCACGATCCGGCCGTGCTCCTCATAGGATTTCGCCAGACGCCCAGGCAGACGGAACTGCGCTCGGCGAAAAGCCGCGAGCCGCGCTCGCGTCTGAGTCACCATTTCAAAGACATGATCATTATGCGCGCCGCGATAAAGCCGGGTGTGAAATTCGGTGTTGTGAGCGGAATATTCCTCTTCGGCGCCGGCATGCACGAGCTTCACCGATCCCCGATGATCCAGTTCCAGCGCCCGCCGCTCATCGACCGTCATCCGCTCGGCCGAGAGCCTGGCGCAGATCGCTTCGAGTTCGGCCATCGCCTCGAACATCGAATGCAGATAGGCCTCGGTGACATTGGTAACGACGGCACTGCGATTTGGTTCGCGCCCAACCAATCCCATGGCGCTGAGTTCACGCAGAGCTTCTCTGACCGGCGTGCGCGAAACGTCGAACCGAACCGCAAGCGACACCTCGTCCAGCTTTCCGCCCGGCAGGATTTCGCCTGTGACGATCATGTCGGAAATCGCCCTCACCATCTGTTCAACGGTGGTTCCGGTGCGGATGACTTCTCTGCGTCTGGTCTGCTTCACGATACGAATCTGCTCACGTCAACACTTTGCATACAGATGCCGGTCAGCACCCCATAAGTCAAACTACGCCGCGAAGATATTGTTAGATTTTCACTTTCCGATTCAACGTGCAGTTCATAAGAGTTGGCGACACGCTGACCCCGCGGCCAAATTGTGCAAAAAACAGTTCATGGTTATTTTTTATGCGCTACTGCGATCAATCTGCATGCACTTTAAACGCCACAGCTTACCATCCCAAGAATAATATATAAAAAACAACAGATTGGTTTCTGGCACGTGCATTGCATGCACTTTACTGTCCTGTTTCGCAAACCGGCCCAGCGCCGCAAGGAGCATTCCAATGACCAAACTCCTTTCCATGAACCGCCGCAATTTCCTGCAGGCCTCCGCTGCCGGGGCGCTCGCCAGCGCCATGCCGGGCCTGATCTCCTCTGCAGCGGCCCAAACCGCGCTTACCATCGGCTTCATCTATGTCGGCCCCAAGGACGATTACGGCTACAACCAGGCGCATGCGGAAGGCGCAGCCGCGGTCAAGGCTCTGCCGGGCGTGACGCTGGTCGAAGAAGAGAATGTGCCGGAGACCGTCGATGTCCAGAAGACCATGGAGTCGATGATCAATCTCGACGGTGCGACCCTGCTCTTTCCGACCTCCTTCGGCTATTTCGACCCACACATGCTGGCCATCGCCGCTAAACATCCCGACGTTCAGTTCCGCCATTGCGGCGGCCTCTGGCAGGAAGGCAAGCACCCTGCCAATACGGGCTCCTATTTCGGCTATATATTCCAGGGCCAGTATCTGAACGGCATCGCCGCCGGCCATGCGACGAAAAGCAAGAAGATCGGCTTCGTCGCCGCCAAGCCGATCCCGCAGGTTCTGCAGAATATAAACGCCTTCCTGCTCGGCGCCCGTACGGTCGATCCTACTATCACCTGCCAGGTGATCTTCACCGGCGAGTGGTCGCTCGCCGTCAAGGAGGCCGAAGCCACCAACGCCTTGGTCGACCAAGGCGCCGACGTCATCACCTGCCACGTCGACAGCCCGAAAGTGGTCGTCGAGACGGCCGCCGGCCGCGGCGCCTTCGTCTGCGGCTATCACGCCAACCAGAGCCCGCTCGCTCCCGAAAAATACCTTACGGGCGCCGAATGGGCCTGGGGCAACGTCTACAGCGACTTCGTCCAAAAGGCGCAGGCCGGCGAAAAGCTCGGCAACTTCGTGCGCGGCGGCCTGAAGGACGGCTTCATCAAGATGAGCGCGCTCGGCCCCGGTGTGTCCGCGGAAGGCCGCAAGGCCTTCGAAGCCACGCAGGCGGAGATGATGAAGGGCGGCTTCTCGGTCTTCAAGGGGCCGTTGAAGGACAACAAGGGCGACACCGTCGTGGCTGCCGACAAGAGCTACGCCGAAGACGCGATCGAGCTCGAAAGCATGAATTATCTGGTCGAGGGCGTCGTCGGGTCCACGGCGTAAACCGCGAAGGGAGAAGCGCCATGACCATCGAGGCCAACGATCCTGCACTATCGATCGCGGGAAAACCGGCTTCGCTGCGCCCCGTTCTCGAATGGACCGCGCGGCGAGCCGAGCCTGTTGTTATCGGGCTTACGGCCATCCTGATCGGTCTTGCGCTCTTCTCCCTCTTCATTCTGGCGGTCGGCAAGTCGCCGGCTACCCTCTTCCAACTGATGTACACCGGCGGCTTCGGCAGCTGGTTTTCGGTGCAAAACAGCCTAAGTCGTGCCGCACCCCTTCTCCTGACGGCACTCTGCGTCGCCCTGCCCGCCCGTCTCGGCCTCGTCATCATCGGTGGGGAAGGAGCGGTCGTGCTGGGCGGCGTAGCTGCCGCAGCCATGGCTCTGCCGCTCGCCGGCACCGCGCCTGTCTTCCTCACCCTCATTCTGATGGCGATCGCTGCCATGGTGGTCGGCGGCATCTGGATCGGCCTTGCCGGGTTCCTGCGCCACTACCGCGGCGTCAACGAAACCATCTCGTCGCTGCTGCTCTCCTATATCGCCATTGCCCTGATGAACCAGTTCGTCGAAGGGCTGTTGCGCGATCCGGCAAGCCTCAACAAGCCATCGACCAGGCCGCTGCCGGCGGAATACATGCTCGGCAATATTCCCGGCATGGACGTGCATTGGGGTCTCGTCATCGGCATCCTCGCCTGCATCGTCTCCTGGATCGTGATCGAGGCGACGAGCTACGGTTTTGCCGCCCGCATCGCCGGCGGCAACGTGCGCGCCGCCCAGATCCAGGGGCTACCGGTCGGCAAGCTGATCGCCGGATTTACCGCCCTTGCCGGCAGCTTTGCCGGTCTGGCGGGCATGATCGAAGTGGCGGCGGTGCAGGGAAGTGCCAATGCTTCGCTTGCCGCAGGCTATGGTTATACCGGTATCCTCGTCGCCTTCCTCGCCAGGCACAATCCGCTGGCGATCATCCCAGTCGCGATCCTGCTCGGCGGCATCGACGCCTCGGGCGGCCTCATCCAGCGGCGCATGGGTCTGCCGGATGCGACCGTTCTGGTGCTGCAGGGAACGCTCTTCATCGTCATTCTCTTCTGCGAAACCTTCTACGGCCGCTTCAAGATCTTCAATCCCGACCTCTGGAAAAGGAGCCTCTGATGGAAGAGACAGGCATCGGCATCTGGGGCGTGCCGCTGGCGATCTTTGCAGGCGCCATCCGCGTTTCCACCCCGTTCATCTTCGTCAGCCTCGGCGAGACGATCACCGAACGCTCCGGCCGCATCAATCTCGGCCTGGAAGGCACGCTGGTCTTCGGCGCCATGACGGCTTATGCGGTGGCCGTCATGACTGGCTCGCCGACCCTCGGCGTGCTGGCCGCCATGATGGCGGGCGCGATCTTCGGCGTCCTCCACGGCTGGATCTGCAAATTCCCCAAAGTCAATGACATCGCCATCGGCATCGCCATGATGCAGTTCGGTCTCGGCATGGCGTTCTTCCTCGGCAAATCCTTCATCCAGCCGGTGGCGCCGAAACTGCCCTCGATCGCGCTCGGAGGCTGGTCGAGCATGCCGCAGCTACAGGCGGCGCTCAATATCAACGTGCTGTTCTTCATCGGCGCAGCACTTGCTCTCTTCCTGTTCTGGGCCTTCAAGAATACCCGCATTGGCCTGATCCTGCGCGTCGTCGGCGACAGCACCGATGCAGCCCGGGCCATGGGCATCGACCCGGACCGGGTTCGCCTGCTGGCGACGGCCGCGGGCGGCTCGCTGGCGGCGATCGGCGGTGCCTACCTTTCGCTCTATTATCCGGGCTCGTGGAACGAAGGCATCTCGTCGGGTCAGGGCCTGATGGCCGTGGCCCTCGTGATCTTCGCGCGCTGGAACCCGATTGGCTGCTTCCTCGCCGCCCTACTGTTCGGCGGTACCGGCGCGCTCGGCCCGGCGCTGCAATCGGTCGGCGTCACACAAGGCTACTACCTCTTCTACGCTGCCCCTTACGTGCTCACCCTGATCATCCTGATTGCCACCTCCTCGCCTACCCGCTCGCTCGCCGGTGCGCCGGGTGCGCTGTCGCTGACGAAATAACCGAGCCCTGTGATGAACGGACTTGGCGGTCTCAACAAATCTGCCGCGGAATAGGAGAGAGAATGATGGACGCGATGGTCGAAACCAAAGGGCATTTTATCGGCGCCGATCCGTATCCGTGGCCCTATAATGGCGCTCTCAGGCCTGATAACACCGCCCTCATCATCATCGACATGCAGACGGATTTCTGTGGCAAAGGCGGCTATGTCGACCATATGGGTTACGACCTGTCGCTGGTGCAGGCGCCGATCGAACCCATCAAACGCGTGCTTGCCGCCATGCGGGCCAAGGGCTACCACATCATCCATACGCGCGAGGGCCATCGCCCCGACCTCGCCGACCTGCCGGCCAACAAACGCTGGCGCTCGCAGCGGATCGGCGCCGGCATAGGGGATCCCGGTCCCTGCGGCCGCATCCTGACGCGCGGTGAACCCGGCTGGGACATCATCCCCGATCTCTACCCGATCGAAGGTGAGACGATCATCGACAAGCCCGGCAAGGGTTCGTTCTGCGCCACCGATCTTGAGCTCATCCTCACCCAGAAGCGCATCGAGAACATCATTCTCACCGGAATCACCACCGATGTCTGCGTCTCGACGACGATGCGCGAGGCGAACGATCGCGGCTACGAATGCCTGCTGCTGGAGGACTGCTGTGGGGCGACCGACTATGGAAACCACCTCGCCGCCATCAAGATGGTGAAGATGCAAGGCGGCGTCTTTGGCTCGGTCTCCAATTCCGAAACCTTTGTGAGCCAGCTGCCATGAGCACGGTTCGCGACACGCCCCTTCCCAAGGCCGGCAAGGCGATCGGTATCGATACGCTCGGCATGACCATGCGCTTCGGCAGCTTTACCGCGCTCGACAACGTCTCGATCGCCGTTCCGGCCGGCTCTTTTCACGCGCTTCTCGGCGAAAACGGCGCCGGCAAGTCGACGCTTGTCAAATGCATCATGGGCTTCTATCACGCCACGTCGGGCTCGCTGTCGGTCGACGGCCGCGAGGTCGCGATCGGCTCACCCAAGGATGCCGCGACCTACGGGCTCGGCATGGTCTACCAGCATTTCACACTGGTTCCCTCTCTGACCGGCGCGGAAAACCTGGTCATCAGCCGTGCCGAAGTACCGGCGGTGATCAACTGGGCCGGGGAACGTAAGGATCTGGCGGCCTTCATGGAGCGCATGCCGTTCAAGATCCCGCTAGACAGGCCAGTGAGCCAGCTTGCAGCCGGCGAAAAACAGAAGCTCGAAATCGTCAAGCAGCTCTATCTCGGCCGCTCCTTCCTGGTCCTCGACGAGCCGACCTCGGTGCTGACGCCGGCGGAGGCAGACGAGATGCTCGGCATCGTGCGCGGGATGACCGAGCGCGGCGAACTCACCGTGCTGATGATTTCTCACAAATTCCACGAAGTGACGAAGTTCGCCGATTCCGTCTCGATCCTGCGGCGCGGTAAACTGGTGGGCACCGGCAAGGTCGGTGAGCTCTCCACATCAGATATGGCGGCGATGATGATCGGCGACGTCAAGCTCGCCGAACTCGACAGCCGCCTCCCGGTGGCGGAAGCGGCAAGGCCGGTGCTGTCGCTAAGCCGGGTAAAAGCGCCGGATCGTTCCGGTCTGAAAACGATCGAAATCGACGAGCTTACGGTGCGCTCCGGCGAGATCGTCGGCATCGCCGGCATATCGGGCAACGGCCAGAAGGAGCTGACGGAAATTCTCGCCGGCCAGCGCCCGACGAATACCGGCCAAGTCATGGTCAATGGCGAGGCTTACGGCGCCACCCGCGACGAGACCCGCAAGAACAAGGTGCGATTCATCCCCGAAGAGCCGTTGCAGAATGCCTGCGCGCCGAAGATGACGGTGAGCGAGAACCTTGCGTTCCGTACCTTCGATTTGAAGCTGGACGGAAAGGACGCGATCTGGCTGAACAGAGGCAGCATGAAGAAGCGTGCGTCGGCGCTGATCTCCGACTTCAAGGTCAGGACCGCCTCTTCCTCCTCGCCGATCGCAGCGCTTTCAGGCGGCAATGTGCAGCGTGCCGTGCTCGCCCGCGAGCTGACGGGCGATGTCGATCTGCTGATCGTCTCCAACCCATGTTTCGGCCTCGATTTCTCGGCCGTTGCCGAAATCCGCGCCCGCATCATGAAGGCGCGCAATTCAGGCGCTGCCGTGCTGCTGCTCTCCGAAGACCTCGACGAACTGCTCGAAATGTCCGATCGCATCATGGTCATTTCGGAAGGCAGGCTGGTTTACGAGACGCCGGCGCGTTCGGCCGATATCGGCGTGATCGGCGCCCACATGGCGGGGCATCACTGATGGTGGGGATCAAGGCCGAACCTTTCGCCTTTCCGGTGAAACATGATGAGCTCGCCCTTATCGTCATCGACATGCAGCGCGATTTTGCCGAGCCCGGCGGCTTCGGCGCAAGCCTTGGCAACGATGTCAGCCGCATCACCCGCATCGTGCCGGATGTCAAACGCCTCATCCAGGGCTTCCGCAATGCCGGCCTGCCTGTGATCCATACGATGGAGTGCCATCGGCCTGATCTGTCCGACCTGCCGCCGGCGAAACGCGACCGCGGCAATCCTTCGCTCAGGATCGGTGACGAAGGCCCGATGGGCCGCATCCTGATCTCGGGCGAACCCGGCACGGCAATTATTCCGGAACTTGCTCCTGTGAAGGGAGAAATCGTCATCGAAAAACCCGGCAAGGGCGCCTTCTACGCGACCGAGCTTGGCGCCGTGTTGCAGCAGAAGGGCATCAGCCAGCTCGTCTTTGCCGGCGTCACCACCGAAGTCTGCGTGCAGACGACGATGCGCGAAGCAAACGACCGCGGCTATGAATGCCTGCTCGCCGAGGAGGCGACGGAAAGCTATTTCCCCGAATTCAAAGCCGCAGCCGTCGCCATGATCCGCGCCCAGGGCGCGATCGTCGGCTGGACCGCCCATGTCGACGACATTCTGGAAAGTATT
The DNA here is from genome assembly GCF_010668805.1 of Rhizobium phaseoli. Taxonomy (GTDB): domain Bacteria; phylum Pseudomonadota; class Alphaproteobacteria; order Rhizobiales; family Rhizobiaceae; genus Rhizobium; species Rhizobium phaseoli_A. The sequence continues at coordinate 73,042 of NZ_WUFT01000013.1, forward strand.
GCCAATGCCTGAAACGACCCGCGAACTGCTGACATCGGGCGGCTGGAAGCAGTTGGAATTCGGCCCTTTCCGCGAGAATGTCACCATTCATTGGATCCGACCCTTCGAGGGCGATCAGCCGGGCGTGGCGCTGTTGAAATATGAGCCCGGCGCCTCCGTCCCCCGCCATCGCCACGAGGGGCTTGAGACCATCCTGGTGCTCGATGGTGTTCAATCCGACGAGACGGGCGATTACATCACCGGAAGTTATATCGTCAATGCACCCGGCAGTGAGCATTCGGTCTGGAGCGATACCGGCTGTATCGTGCTCATCCAATGGGACCGGCCGGTGAAAATACTCGAAGAGAAAATCGCATGAATCCGGCACTCGCCTTCGACTGCGCCACGCTGCATGGCTCAAACGCAACGGTGGCAGCATCGAGCTAATCGAAGCAGTCTCATCTCTGGCGCGACGTGCGTTTAAGCAACGGTTCTCAAAAATTCCTCGGTTTCCATGAGTTCGAGCTGTACGGAAAACCGATCGTGCAGAAGTTCCAGGGAGGCGTCATGAGTATCGTCGGCGCCGCTGCAGACGGCGTCCTTCAGCACGATGACCCGATAAGCGAGATCGATCGCGCCGAGCGTCGTGGCAAGCACGCAGACATCCGTTTCACCACCGGTGATGACCAGGGTATCGACCCGTTCCGACTGAAGGATAGGATGAAGGCGACCGTCGATCCAAGGGGAATACGTGCGTTTGTCGAAGTGTCTCGCCGGCGGAATCAGCGACGCCAGCGATGCGGCCAGATCGATGAAGCCGCGGGGAAGATGTTCGCCCGTCATCATCCACCATTTCTGGTAATAATCCCGCCATTTCCCCGGCATGTCGTCGGCATGTTTGGGTGGCACGAAACGGGTGAAGATCGTTCGGGATGGGTGCCGTCCGGCCAACTCTTCGATCTGGGGAGAGACCCGTGCCATCCAGGGAACGTGCCACGGCGTGTCTTCAGCAAACATCCGCTGCATGTCGATACAAAGATGCCGCCACTCCCCGACCTCGCCCATCACATCCTCCGTTCTCCGGGCGTCAACCTCTGCCTGCGGTGAAAGTTCCCCTGACTGGCGGAAGATCAGAAGCCTTTCAGGCGACGGCGCCTCGAGCGACCGCCAGCAATCCAGTGGCGCTCTCAGGTTGCTGGAAACAATCGAGTTCGCGAAGAGGAACGGGTTTGGAGAAGAAGTAGCCTTGGAGGTCGGTGCAGCCGAGGGCGGCCAGAAAGTCGCGTTGATATTCGGTTTCAACCCCTTCCGCCGTCGTCGAGATCCCGAGGTTGCGGCTGAGAGTGACGATGGCGCCGATGATCGCTGCCCCGTTGGCTTTTGTGCCGAGCAGCGAGACGAAGGATCGATCGATCTTGATGCGGTCGATGTCGAAGCGCATCAAGTGGCTGAGGCATGAAAAGCCGGTTCCGAAATCGTCGAGCGAAATCTGAATGCCCCGGCTGCGCAGCGACTTCAGCACCGAATAGACGTCCGAGTTATCCTCGATGAGCGAGGACTCGGTGAGCTCGAGCTCGAGCCGGGATGGCGGCAGCCCGCTCTCCTGAAGCACGGCGAAGACTTCCTCGGCAAAATTCGGTCTTCTTAACTGGGCGGGAGACACATTGACGGCAACGAACGTATCTTCAGGCCATTTGCAGGCGGCTCGGCAGGCTTCGCGCAGCACCCAGAAACCGAGCGCGTCGATGAGACCACCCTCCTCGGCGACAGGGATGAAGCTGGCAGGCGCCAACAGTCCGCGCTGGCTGTGACGCCAGCGCACCAGAGCTTCCGCGCCCGACTCCGTGTAGCCGCCCTCGGCACGATGCACGGTTTGGTAATAGACCTCGAGCGATCCGAAGTCCGGCCTGATCGCAGCCGGATCTGAGCGTAGACCGTCGTCGGATGAGGCCATGCTTTTGGCCAGAACTTCCCGCAATTCGTTTTTGAGAATGTCGCGCGCATTTCTGCCGCCGTCCATGGAGGGCGAATAGACGCGCCATTGACCTCTCCCGCCCATCTTCGCCTCGTAAAGCGCGACGTCGGCGTAGCGCATGATGTCGTCGGCATTCCGGCCGGCATCCGGCACGACGGTTATGCCGATCGAGCCGCCGACGCGGGCGACCGCCTCCCCCCGCAAAAGCGGGAAGGGCTTGCCAAGTTCGGCAACGATCGCTTCGCAGATTGTCGGCAGAACATGATCATGGTCTTTGATGTCCCGGAGCAGCAGGGCAAATTCGTCCCCTCCGAGCCGGGCGAGCGTGTCGCCTGGACGCAGTATAGAGCGGATCCGCTCCGCAGCCATCCTGATGAGTTCATCGCCGGCCGCATGGCCAAACGTGTCGTTCACGGCTTTGAAGCGGTCGAGGTCGAGAAGCGCAACTGCCGAGCGCTCGGCCGAATTTTTTGTCTCGGCCAGGCACTCGTCGAACCGGATGGCAAACAAGGCGCGATTGGGGAGGTCGGTCAGCACATCATGCAAAGCAAGCTGCCGTGCATGCAGCTCGCTTTTCTTCAATTCGCCGAGACTGCTTCGCAACCGCACCAGTAGAACCGAGAACAGGATGGCGATCACCAGGGCGGCGATCGAAAGCGCCGGCATCAAGCGGCCGATCACCCTCGAACCTGGAAGATCGGGCCGCCAGACGATGAAGCCGATCGGTTCGCCGTTTGCCGTGGCGTCGATCTGAAACGCAACCTCGTTTTCGTCTGCATCGGCGGTGCGCGCGAAGCGCGCCCCGTTGAGCCCCTGTTGCCGGCTCAATTCGTCCAGCGCTGCGCCATCGATAAACCGAACGACGATCAGGAATTGCCGCGTCGGCGGCTGTTGTCCCTGGTCGGCCTCGTTGATGGCGACGACGCCGACGATCGTCGGCCGGCCTTCCAGCCGCATCAGATTGGCCAAGGCACGGTTGGAGCGGGCGGCACTCGCAAGGCGGCTTTCCATCGAGGACGGCGTTCGTTCGGAAAACGTCCCTTGTCTCACCCCAAGGCGGGCATCCTGAAGGAGAGGCAAAAAGAGAGGCTTCATCCAGCGATAACGCTTTTCCGTCTGGGCGTCCGCCAGCATGAGCAGCTGAGCCTTCTCGTCGACGACGAAAGCCTGGTCGTAGCCGAAGGCGGACATTGCGGTCTGGCTGATTGCGCTCCCGGCCGCCGCCGTCAGGACTTCTTCGAGGCTTGAGGAGCCTCCGGTTGACCGGGCGGCGGGATGAACACGTGTGAGGTAGCCGTTGCCGAACTGGCCGATAACATGCGCGACCTGATCGACCTGTTCTCGCAGGCGCGCATTCACAAGCTGACGTTGGCGATCAAGGGCGGCAGCGTCACTCTCGGTTCCTGCCCACAGCGCCGAAAGCACGACAAGTCCAATCGCTCCAAGGCCGCTGACGGCGATCAGAAAGAGAATTCTTCCCGAGGCGATCCAGGATTGCTGAAACGTATTGGAGCTGGAAGGAACAACGATTTGCAAGCCTGGACCCCTGGACACCACGATACGGGCGTATTCGCCGACGCTAACAAAGAAGCGTTCACGTAGAATTAAAAGCTGCGGCGCACTATTGGCGAGATCGAATACGCCCCAAGGAGCCCTGACGATGCTGCGCATATCCCTTCAGACTATGTTGCGCGGAGCACTGATTGCGGGGGGCTTGGGTATGTCATTGACCGCGGCCGCGCCAATCCAGGCGGCCGCGCAAGATCGGATGCCGATGCGAATTGCCGTCGAAGGCGCATTTCCGCCCTTCAATTACGTCGATGCAAATAACAAGCTTCAAGGCTTCGACATCGATGTTGCCAACGCCCTTTGCGAGGTCGGCAAGTTCGAATGTCAGTTCATCATCGAGAAGTGGGACGACATAATTCCCGATCTCGTTGCCGATAAATACGACGCGATCATCTCATCCATGTCGATGAGCCTCGAGCGGCGTCAAAAGGTTGCTTTCACTGAAAAATACTACAACAGCCCGTCCGTGTTCATCGCTCGGAAAGATTCGCCGATCAGCGATATCAGCCCCGCCGCCCTCAACGGCAAGATTCTCGGGGTGACGTCGTCAACGGCGCAGGAATCCTACGCCAACCATCTCTATCCGGAGATGAAAAAGAAGGTCTTCCGGTCTTCGCCTGAATTGTACAAAGCGTTGTCGGACGGCAGCGTCGATATCATCCTGGAGGACAAACTCGCCATCTACGACTGGATCGCCAACACCAAGGCCGGGACCTGCTGCGAGTTCAAAGGGCCGGATCTGGTCGACGTCACATATTTCGGTGAAGGTGCCGGCATCGCGCTGCGCCTGGATGACAAGGAGCGTCTTACGCGCTTGAATGAAGCGTTGAAGAGCATCAAGGCGGACGGGACCTATGACATGATCAACGCAAAATATTTCCCGTTCAGCATCGAGTAGTGTCGCCGACGGATTCTTATGGTCGAGACATTCAAAATGTTACAGCGCCGCGCGTCTGAAAAGATGCGCGGCGCTGCAAGTTTGGTCTTCAGTCCTTGGTGTTAGGCGGCTTTCGCGACGTCTCCATGTGGATCGAGGACATATTTCGTCGCCGCGCCCTGGTCGAAGCTCTCATATCCGGCGGCGGCATCGTCGAGCGGGATAACCTTGGCATTGACGATATCCGCAATAGGCAGCCGGTCGTGGAGGATCGCCTGCATGAGTTGCCGATTGTATTTGAGCACCGGCGTCTGGCCGGTGTGGAAAGACTGCGCCTTGGCCCAACCGAGGCCGAAGCGGAGCGCAAGATTGCCGTGTTTGGCGGCATTGTCGACGGCGCCCGGATCCTCGGTGACGTAGAGGCCGGGAATACCGATCGAGCCTGCGGCGCGGGTAATCTCCATCATCTGGTTGAGCACGATCGCCGGCTGTTCGCCGCCCGAATGGCCGCGCGCCTCGAAGCCGACTGCGTCGATGGCGCTGTCCACTTCATTGCTGCCGACGACCTGCGCGATCATGTCGCCAAGACGGTCGCTCTTGGAGAGATCGATCGGTTCGAAACCGACCCTCGCTGCATGCGCCAGGCGATCCTTGTTGAAGTCACCGATCATGACGACCGCGGCGCCGAGAATGCGGGCTGAGGCTGCAGCCGCAAGGCCGACAGGGCCTGCGCCAGCGACGTAGACGGTCGAGCCGACCCCGACGCCGGCGCGCACTGCGCCATGGAAGCCGGTGGGCAGAATATCGGAGAGCATGGTGAGATCGCGGATCTTCGCCATCGCCTTGTCCCGATCGGGAATTTTCAGCAGGTTGAAATCCGCATAGGGAATGGTGACATAGCGCGCCTGCCCGCCGATCCAGCCGCCCATGTCGACATAGCCGTAAGCGCCACCGGCGCGGGACGGGTTTACCGTCAGGCAGACACCGGTATCCTGGGACTTGCAGCAGCGGCAACGGCCGCAGGCGACATTGAATGGTACCGAGACGATATCGCCGATGTCGAGCATCTCGACGTCGACGCCTTTCTCGATGATCTCGCCGGTGATCTCGTGGCCGAGCACCAGACCCGGCATCGCCGTCGTACGGCCACGGACCATGTGCTGGTCGGAGCCGCAAATGTTGGTCGATATTACCTTCAGAATGACGCCGTGTTCGATGCGGCGGCCATCGGGCGCTTCCAGCTTCGGATCGTCGAGATCGCGAACCTCGACCTTGCCCGGCCGGAGATAAACGACGCCTCTATTCTTGCTCATGGATTCCTCCCACTTGTTGATGCCTCAAGCTGCAACCGATGCAGTCGATGGCAACCTTTCCTTCGGCCTGCCTCCTCTGCAGCCCGGTATTCACAACGCGCCGGATATCGCCGCATCGGGCGATATTCGAATTTCACGAATGGACAGATTGGATGAAGGGAGAGAGTGAACACGATAGGTCTTGCCTGTCGTTCCGCTCGTCATCGCCGCCGCAATCGTCGATCTGCTGCGTAAGCGCCGGTTTCGGGCTCCAGAACCTCCTTTCGATCCATTTCGATATCTTTCCGGTTCTCTCCGGTGATCTCCTTGCGGATTCAGTTCTTATAACAGCTGCCGGGCGGCCGGACCGGCCTTCCATTGGTTCATGTCGCCGGTTTGCGAGGCGGCGCCTTGAACACCATAAGAAAACCACGCGGGGCGGAAAACAGCGCCCAAAAAAACGACATGGGTGCAATTCAAAGACGACGTCGGCGAAGCTGCGGCGGCATGCCGCTCAAGCGAATACGTTGGCCCCCGGAATAGGGCGGTTTTCCGGATCGCTTCAGAAATTTGATGCAGGCCTCTGATCAAATAGTTTGAGCGATGATATCGCCCGCTGTCGAGCCTCAGCTTATGCTCTGGAGCCTGATTTGGCCAATTGGCCGTCTTGCCGTGATCACATCTGCTCGGCCCGCAGCAGGCGCCGTTTTCAATCGTGATTGGACATCGGCTTCGACCTGAGCCACGCTGTTTTTGGGAGCGGACCATCTATTTTTGCGAAGATAGGAGGCCGGAATGGAACAGTATGCACTGGAGCAACTGAAAGCAGTTGCAAAGGTCAGCACGACCTGTAAGCGCCTTGAATTAACGCGGCGCGAACGCATTGAACGGTGGGCTGAATGTCTCGAACGCAGCCCCAGACCGTATCTTAGAACGCTTCACGAAACCGAATATCAGCCGATCGCAGACCGGTTTGCCCTGCGGGATGACGACACACCGATTTCTGTTGCATTCGCTGACCCCATCCTGCGGGCGGCAGGAATGGAAAATGACAGCTATGGGGAGGCCAGACGGTTCTTCGAACTGAGCGACGAGCAGTTGCACGATGTTGTCTGCTTTTGCCATTTTGGTGAACGCGTCAGCGCGGCGACAGTCGCTCGTCGCGTGCGAAAGATGGCAGATCGCAGTCCAAGCGGTTTTTTCGCTCAGCTCCGTGCGTTCTTTGGCTAGCGGTCAGTAGCGCTATGCGCTGTCTGGCGGTTTGTGAACGGTCAACCTGATCGTTTTGGCGAGTGGCCCGCTCTGGCCCCTCCCCGAAAGCGATGGTGTTGGCATGCCTCGTCGCATTGCGTCTCGTGCTGCGGCCACTTGACATTTAGTTACGTGACCACCGGCCCCGATTGAAGTCGACCGCCGTGTGCCAGCACACGGCGCCGAGGATGATCGCGCCGCCGAAATAGGTGGCGACGGGCGGCTGTTCCGAAAACAGCAGCCAGACCCAGAAGGGCGTCAGCACGATTTCCATCGTGCCGATCAGCGCTGCCTCGGCTGGCGGCATCCGCTTCGCCCCGGCAAGGAAGAGCACCAGAGCGAGGGAGAAATTGGTCGCGCCGAAGGCGGCAAGGACGATCCAGTTGTGCAGGTCGAGCGAACCGACCGAACCGAACGGCGCGAAGATGACCAGGGTCAGAAAAGCGCTGACGACGGTCGGCGGCAGGCTCGGCACGCTGGGATCGATGCGCGGAATGATGATGACGAGCGCAAACGACGCGGTCATGCCGAGCGCCAGCAGGTCGCCCCAGCCGGTGCCCCCGCCGATCGACGAGGCGACGATGACCGCAACGCCGAAGAGCGAGACGCCGCCGGCAATCAGCGTCCGCCTGGCGACCCTCTCCTTGAGGATGAGCCATCCGAACAAGGCGGCGATGAACGGCGTCGTCGCATAGATCATCGTCACATTGGCGACGGTGGTCATGTAGAGCGCTCCGATGAAGCAGCCCTGACTGAAGGTCTGGCAGGCGATCATCGCAAGTCCCGAGGGATGGAAAACGGAACGCCATTGCCGCCGCGAGATGCCCCCTTCGAGGAAAAGGCAGGGGATCAGCAGAAACAGGCCGCCGAACAACGATCGCCAGGCAATCGCCGTCCATACGTCGGTCGTGAGCAGCCGCGCGTAAACGCCGCTCGCACTCCAGGCAAGCGTCGCGGCAACGATGAGAAGCACACCCTTCTCGTGCTCGCTGCCTGCGAGGCGTGTGGTCGGATTTTCAATGGTCACGCAGATGGTCTCGAAGAAGGAAGTCGAACGCGGTTCATTCCTGCGCCCGGAATTGACATTCGGCAAATGAATAGTAGTGATAGCTGTCATCGATTTTTTCTATGGCTATTTCATGCAAGCACCAATCGAGAGCGACCTGCTGAGGACCTTCCTGGTCGTCGCCGAAACGTCGAACTTCTCCGCGGCTGCCCAGCGCATCGGGCGGACGCAATCGGCCATCAGCACCCAGATCAAGAGGCTCGAGGCAGCGATCGGCGAAAGCCTTTTCGAGCGTGGCGCCCGCGGCGTGCTGCTGACGCGCCAGGGCATGCAACTGGTGCCTTATGCTCGCAGGGTGATCGATCTCTTGAACGAAGCCGCCGTGACGATCCGCAGCAAGCCGCTCGACGGACCGGTGCGTATCGGAATTCCCGAAGAGTATAGCCAGACGGTGCTGCCGGCAGCCCTTGCGGCTTTCGCGGTGCGCCATCCGGCGGTCGAGGTCACCGTTTCCTGTGACTACACGGTTCGCAACCTTGCTGCCCTGGAACGGGACGAACTCGATCTGGCTGTCGTTTTCGACTGGAGCGATCAGAACAAGGGCGAGGTTCTCTGCATCGATCCCACAGTCTGGGTCACATCGATGGTCCATCGGCTGCATGACATTGATCCGCTGCCCGTTGCGACCTATCGCAACTCCACCTGGTCGCGCGATTTTGCGCTGCGGTCGCTGGAGCAGATCGGCCGCAACTACCGGATCGCCTTCATCGCCGATACCGGCTCGGGGCTGAAGAATGCCGTGACCGCGGGCCTTGCCGTCACCACGCTTTCGCGCAGCAGCATCCCGCCCGGCTGCCGGGAACTGACCGCCGAAGACGGTTTTCCGCCGGTCGATTCCTCGAAGGTTGTGCTCCGCCGCAGCACGTATCGCTCCAGCGAAGCCGTGCGGGTGCTTGCCGAGATGGTGCGCGACGCTTTCCAGCCTATGGCGTCGCCGGTATGATGCGCCGGCGCAGTCGGCGCCTCGTCTCGGAGGGGCTCTCGGAGAAACTCGCCCGGTAGCTTCTCGCAAAGGCCGAAGCCGAATTGAAGCCGGTCGCCGCGGCGATGTCGGCGAACGAGGCTGTCGTCTCGATCACCTTGCGGCGCGCTGCGTTCAGGCGTAGCGCCAGATAATGCACATGCGGCGGCGCGCCGATGCTCTGCTGGAAGAGATCCTGCAGATGCCGGGCGCTGACGCCGACCCTGCGGGCCAGCCGCGCGAGGATCAGAGGCTGCTCGATATGCTCCTCCATCAGCCGCACCGCCTGCGTCACGCGGGAATCCTGCATGTGCAGTCCCGCCGAGGCCGCGGCAAGCGGCTCGTCCGCATGGAAGGACGGCTGCTCGTAGCGGAACAGCCGGCTGACTTCGAGCGCCAGCGAATAGCCTTGCCGTTGTCTGATCACCTCCAGCATCAGATCGACAGTCGGAAGCGATCCCGATGTCGTCAGCCGCTTACCGTCGATGACGAAACGATCCTTGACGGCCCGCACCTCAGGATAGGCCAGTGCAAAATCCTCATAGTCTTCCCAATGAACGGTTGCCGATAGGCCATCGAGCAGGCTTGCCTCGGCCAGCAGCCAGGTACCGGACTCAATGCCGGCGATTGTCGTACGGTAGCGGGCGGCCTGCGACAGCTGCATCTTCAGCGCCGGCGTCGCGCTGCGGCGCCAATTATAACTCGCAAGCACGAACAGCGGCGCTTCGTCCCGCGTCGCCTGGAACATCCCCTGGGCCGGGATGGCGATATCGCTGGTGGTCGGGACCGGCGCTCCGTCCGGCGTCAGCAGCCGCCAGCGATAGAGTTCGCTGCCGGCGATGCGGTTGGCGCCGCGCAAAGGCTCGATGACAGAGGCGATCAGGATCAGGTTCGCATCCGGCAGGACGAGAAGATCGATATCAAGCCGTTCCGTCGATCGTTGCAGCAAAGCCACCTCCCTGTTGTTCCGATAATGTATCGATGAGTTCCGAAAATGCAAAGCATCTCCGCCGATCCTGCCGCGTAATGGTCGGTAAGACGGGGAGAACAAAAACATGCCTCTTGCAATGAACCGCGATGTTTTCATCACCTGCGCCGTCACGGGCGCCGGCGATACGATTTCCAGATCCAGCCATGTTCCCATTACTCCCAAGCAGATCGCCGCCTCCGCGATCGACGCCGCCAAGGCTGGGGCGGCTGTTGTCCATTGCCATGTACGCGATCCGGAAACGGGGGCCGCCAGCCGCCGCAACGATCTCTACAAGGAAGTCACCGACCGCATCCGCTCGGCGGATATCGACGTCGTCCTCAATCTCACTGCCGGCATGGGCGGGGATATGATCTTCGGGGATGTCGAAAGCCCCCTTCCCCTCAATCCGAAGGGCACGGATATGGCAGGGGCCACCGAGCGCGTCAGCCATGTCGCTGAATGCCTGCCGGAGATCTGCACGCTCGACTGCGGCACGATGAACTTCAATCTCGGCGACTATGTCATGACCAATACGCCGGCCATGCTGCGGGCGATGGCGAAGAAGATGACGGATCTCGGTGTGCGGCCGGAGATCGAAGCCTTCGACACCGGCCATCTCTGGTTCGCCAAACAGCTTGCCGAGGAAGGCCTGATAGAAGACCCGGTGCTGATCCAGCTCTGCATGGGCATTCCATGGGGCGCGCCCGACGATCTCAATACCTTCATGGCGATGGTCAACAACGTGCCTCAGAGTTGGACCTTCTCGGCCTTTTCGATCGGCCGCAATGCCATGGCTTATCCGGCCGCAGCGGTTCTTGCCGGCGGCAACGTGCGCGTCGGCCTGGAAGACAACCTCTTCGTCGGCAAGGGCCAGCTCGCCACCAATGCGCATCTCGTCGAAAAGGCCGTGCAGGTGGTCGAAGGCATGGGGGCGCGGATCATCGGTCCTGAGGACGTTCGCAAGAAGCTGAAGCTGACGAAGCGCTGAGGATATCATGACCAAGATCAGCAAGGCGGCCTGTATCGGCGGCGGCGTTATCGGTGGCGGATGGATCGCCCGTTTCCTGCTGGCCGGCATCGACGTCGATGTGTTCGACCCGCATCCGGAAGCGGACCGCATCGTCGGCGAGGTGATCGCCAATGCCGGAAGAGCCTATGCCATGCTGACCGGCGCACCGCTGCCGCCGCGCGGCAGGCTGAGCTTCCGCAAGACGCTGGAAGAGGCCGTTGGCAATGCGGACTGGATCCAGGAAAGCGTGCCGGAAAGACTCGATCTCAAGCGCGGCGTCCTCACCCAGATCGATGCTGTGGCGCGACCCGACGCGCTGATCGGCTCCTCCACTTCCGGGCTGTTGCCGACCGATCTGCAGCGGGACATGAAGCATCCCGAACGCCTCTTCGTCGCCCATCCTTACAATCCCGTCTATCTCTTGCCGCTCGTCGAAATCGTCGGCGGCGAGAAGACTTCGGCAGCGACTATCCAGGCGGCGATGGAAAGACTTCCGCCGATCGGCATGAAGGGCGTCCACATCGCCAAAGAGATCGAGGCCTTCGTCGGCGACCGGCTGCTCGAGGCGCTCTGGCGCGAGGCCTTGTGGCTTATCCATGATGATATCTGCACCGTCGAGACACTCGACGACGTCATCCGCTATTCTTTCGGCCTGCGCTGGGCGCAGATGGGCCTGTTCCAGACCTACCGCATCGCCGGCGGCGAAGCCGGGATGCGCCACTTCCTCGCCCAGTTCGGTCCCTGCCTCGCCTGGCCCTGGACCAAGCTCACCGATGTCGTCGATCTCGACGACGCGCTGATCGAAAAGATCGGCCGGCAATCCGACGAACAGGCGGCCGATCTCTCGATCCGCGAACTCGAACGCGTCCGCGACGAAAACCTCGTCGGCATCCTGCAGGCGCTGAAGGGCGGCGATGGCGGCAAGGGCTGGGGCGCCGGCAAGCTGCTGAAGGATTTCGAGCAATCGCTCTGGGCGCAAGGCGGCGGCGCGACGAAGTCTTTCGGCTCGTCGAGGCCGCTGCGGCTCGTCGAGACGAAAGTCAGCCCTGCCTGGGTCGACTATAACGGCCATATGACCGAGCACCGCTACCTGCAGGTTTTCGGCGATACGACAGATGCATTGCTGCGTTTGATCGGCGTCGATCTCGCTTATGTCGAGGCGGGGCAGAGCTATTACACGGTGGAAACCCACATCCGTCATCTCGGCGAGGCGAAGCTCGGCCAGGCAATCCATGCGACCTGCCGGATACTGTCCGTCGACGAAAAGCGACTGCATCTCTTCCATACTCTCCACGACACGGCGACGGACGAAGTTTTCGCAACCGCCGAGCACATGTTGCTGCATGTCGACAGCAAGGCCGGCAAGGCCGTGCCGGCGCCGGCCGCCATGCTCGACAAGGCGAAGGTGATCGCGAGTGCCCATGCGGCGTTGGCGCTGCCTGAAGGCGTCGGCCGCCACGTCGGCCAGAAGCGCTAGGAGGATCAACATGGATTTCGGTCTCAGCCAAGAACAGGAAATGATCGTCGAGACGGTCCGCACCTTCGTCGAAGCCGAAATCTATCCGCATGAGAACGAGGTCGAACGGACCGGCATCGTCCCGCCCGAGCTCGGCCGCGAGATCCAGCGCAAATGCGTCGATCTCGGCTTCTACGCCTGCAATTTCCCCGAGGAGGTCGGCGGCGCCGGCCTCGACCATGTCACCTTCACGCTGGTCGAGCGCGAGCTCGGGCGCGGCTCGCTCGGCCTGACGGTTTTCTTCGGTCGGCCCTCGGGCATCTTGATGGCCTGCGAGGGCGAGCAGCGCGAGCGTTACCTGCTGCCCGCGGTGCGGGGCGAGAAGATCGATGCGCTTGCCATCACCGAGCCGGACGCCGGCTCCGACATGCGCGGCATGAAGTGTGCTGCCCGCCGTGACGGCGGCGATTTCGTCTTGAACGGCACGAAACATTTCATCTCCCATGCCGACGTCGCCGATTTTGTGATTGTCTTCGCGGCGACTGGCGAGGAGGAAACGCCGAAGGGCATCAAGAAGAAGATCACCGCTTTCCTGGTGGATCGCGGCACGCCGGGGTTTGAAATCCTGAAGGGCTACGATTCCGTTTCGCATCGCGGCTACCACAACTCGACGCTTAGCTTCGCAGATTGCCGCATTGCCGAAGCCCAAGTGCTGGGCGAGGTGCATCGCGGCTTCGATATTGCCAACCAATGGCTTTACGGCACGCGGCTGACGGTTGCCGCCACCTGCGTCGGCCGGGCAAGGCGTATCTTTGAGATGGCCCTGCCCTATGCCGCCGAGCGCAAGCAGTTCGGCAGGCCGATCGGCGCCAATCAGGGCGTGTCGTTCAAGCTCGCCGATATGATCACCGAAATCGACGCGGCCGAATGGCTGACGCTTTCAGCCGCCTGGCGGCTCGATGCCGGCCTGTCGGCCGACCGACAGATCGCTTCGGCCAAGCTCTATGCCTCCGAAATGCTGGCACGCGTGACCGACGAGGCGATCCAGATCTTCGGCGGCATGGGTCTGATGGACGATCTGCCGCTTGCCCGTTTCTGGCGCGATGCGCGGGTCGAGCGCATCTGGGACGGCACATCCGAAATCCAGCGGCATATCATCAGCCGCGACCTGCTTCGGCCTCTGGGAGCATGAGCCGATGACATCCAGCCCGCTCGACCGCCTGCTCAGACCGCAAACGATCGCCGTCTTCGGCGGCCGTGAGGCGCGCAGGGTGATCGAACAATGCGACCGCATGGGCTTTTCAGGCAAGATCTGGCCCGTCCATCCCAAACTCGACGAGGTGCTGGGGCGGCCGTGTTATCGGTCGTTATCCGATCTGCCGTCGGCGCCGGACGCCGCTTTCGTCGGCGTCAACAGGACGCTGACCGTCGAGATCGTACGTAGCCTTTCTGCGGCCGGCGCCGGCGGGGCGGTCTGTTATGCATCGGGCTTCAGCGAGGCGATGGGCGAACTCGGCGACGGCGCCGAGCTGCAGCAAGCCCTGCTGGAAGCGGCTGGCGATATGCCCATCCTCGGGCCAAACTGCTACGGGCTGATCAACGGTCTCGACGGCGCGCTCCTCTGGCCCGATCAGCACGGCATGCAGCGGATCGAACGAGGTGTGGCGATCCTCACGCAATCCTCCAATATCGCAATCAACCTGACCATGCAGACCCGTGGGCTGCCGATCGCCTATGTGGTCACGGCCGGCAATCAGGCGCAGACATCGCTTGCCGACATCGCCTGCGCCCTGATCGACGATCCGCGCGTGACGGCAGTCGGCCTCCATGTCGAAGGTTTCGGCGATCTTGCTTCCCTGGAATGCCTGGCCGCCGCTGCCCGCCGATCGAGGAAGCCGGTGGTCGTGCTGAAGGTCGGCAGGTCCGAGCAGGCAAAACGCGCGGCGGTGTCGCACACTGCCTCGCTTGCCGGCAGCGATGCCGTGGCAGACGCCGTACTCGCTCGTCTCGGCCTCGGCCGTGTCCAGAGCTTGCCGGCGCTGTTGGAAATCCTGAAGCTGCTGCATGTCGCCGGCCCGCTCGCAAGCCGTTCGATCTCGTCGATGAGCTGCTCGGGCGGCGAGGCTTCGCTGATGGCCGATGCCGCCGTCGGCCGCAATGTCGAATTCCCACCCCTGCCGCCGCAGCAATTACCGCGTCTGCGGCGGGTCCTCGGCGAGATGGTGACGCTTTCCAATCCGCTCGATTACCACACCTTCGTCTGGGGTGATCTCGCGCGCCAGACCGAAGCCTTCAGCGCCATGTTCGAAGGCGGCTATGCCCTCAATCTCGTGATCCTCGACTTCCCGCGCGATGACCGCTGCGATGCCTCCGAATGGGCGATGACGGTCGACGCGGTCATCGCTGCTGCCTCCGCCACCGGGGCGCTGGCCGGTATTCTGGCGACACTTCCGGAAAATATGCCCGAGCCGATCGCCAATCGACTGATGGCAAATGGCATCATTGCCTTTTCAGGCATCGACGAAACCATCATTGCAGTGGAAGTCGCGGCCGGCATCGGCCAAGCGTGGGGAGCACCACCTCCCCTGCCGCTGCTCGACGTGCCCTGCGTGGACGGCGAGATCGAGACGCTGACGGAAGCCGATGCAAAGACCGAACTTGCTGCCTGCGGCCTTCCCGTTCCCCGAGGGCTGCAGGCTTTTTCTCCCCGCGAAGCCGGCGAACAGGCCGAACGGCTCGGTTTTCCCGTCGTGCTGAAGGCTCTCGGCATCGCGCACAAGACCGAGGCCGGGGCTGTCGCGCTCAACCTTAAGGATGTTGAAGCGGTTTCGAACGCGGCGGCGGCCATGCCGCTGAATGCCGGTTATCTCGTTGAAAAAATGATTGATCCGCCGGTCGCCGAGCTGATTGTCGGTGCGATCCGCGACCCTGTCTTCGGATTGTCGCTCACGCTCGGAGCGGGCGGAATCCTCGTTGAATTGCTTGAGGATTCGGTCATTCTTCCACTTCCGGCGACGAAAACTGAGATTTACGCGGCGATTTCTCGTCTCAAACTTGCAAAATTGATCTATGGCTATCGCGGGCGGCCAAAAGGCGATCTCGACGCCGCGGTCGTCGCTATCGCAGCAGCGGCAGATTATGTCGTAAGGAACGCGGCATGGCTGGAGGAACTGGACATTAATCCATTGATGGTCCTTCCCGAAGGGCAAGGCGTTGCCGCGGTCGATGCGCTGATACGGCGGAGGAGGTAGCATAGGTTGAGCGACCACATTCGCACACGACATGACGGAGGCGTCCTCGAAGTCGTCATCGACCGGCCGAAGGCGAACGCCATCGACCTGGCGACCAGCCGTGCCCTGGGATTGATCTTCCGGGATTTCCGCGACGATCCTGAATTGCGTGTCGCCATCGTGTCGGGTGCGGGCGAGAAGTTTTTCTGCGCCGGCTGGGACCTCAAGGCGGCAGCATTAGGCGATGCGGTCGACGGCGATTATGGCGTCGGCGGTTTCGGCGGGCTGCAGGAGCTGCGCGATCTCAACAAGCCTGTCATCTGTGCGGTCAACGGCATCTGTTGCGGCGGCGGACTGGAGATCGCACTCTCAGCCGACCTGATCATCGCCGCCGAACATGCGACCTTTGCGCTGCCGGAAATCCGCTCCGGTACGGTTGCCGATGCGGCCTCGATCAAGCTGCCGAAGCGCATCCCTTATCATATCGCCATGGACATGCTTTTGACCGGACGCTGGCTCGACGTTCATGAGGCGCATCGCTGGGGTTTCGTCAACGAGGTCCTGCCGGCCGAGCGGCTGATGCAGAGAGCCTGGGAGCTTGCCCGCCTGCTCGCGAGCGGGCCGCCGCTCGTCTATGCGGCGATCAAGGAAATCGTGCGCGAAGCGGAGGGTTCGACGTTCCAGACTGCCATGAACAAGGTCACCAAGCGGCAGTTTGCAACGGTCGACAGGCTCTATTCGAGCCAAGACCAATTGGAAGGCGCGCGGGCCTTCGCCGAGAAGCGAAACCCTATCTGGAAAGGACAATAACGAGGCGGCGGCAACCGCAATGTTTTCCCGCATGATGCGGGCACCGAAGGCGGAGAGGAAACCGCCTGCGGATCTGCCCGGAAGTTCTGTCAACGCACAATAAAGAAGGAACTGGGGAATGAACGACTATACCAAATTTCTCGCAAGCCGCGTCACCGCAGGCGGGCTCAGCCGCCGCGAATTCATGGGACGCGCCATGGCAGCGGGCATCACACTTGCCGTCGCCGACAAGCTCTTTACCGAAAGTGCCGAAGCCGCAGAACCGAAGCGCGGCGGCCACCTGAAGCTCGGCCTCGAAGGCGGGGCCGCCACCGATTCCAATGATCCGGCGAAATTCCTGTCGCAGTTCATGTTCTGCGTCGGCCGCTGCTGGGGTGACATGCTGGTTGAATCCGACCCGCTGACCGGTGCCGCGGTGCCCGCGCTTGCCGAATCCTGGGAGCCGTCGAAAGACGCGGCGACCTGGACCTTCAAGATCCGCAAGGGTGTCAAGTTCCACGATGGCAAGGAACTGACGATCGACGACGTCGTTGCGACGCTGAAGCGTCACACTGATAAAAAGTCTGAATCCGGCGCGCTCGGCGTTCTCGGCTCGATCAAGGAAATCAAGGCCGACGGCGGCAATCTCGTACTGACGCTCAGCGAAGGCAATGCCGACATGCCATTGCTGCTGTCGGACTACCATCTGGTCATCCAGCCGAACGGAGGCGTCGACGATCCGCTCGCCTCGATCGGCACCGGTCCCTATAAGCTGACGAGCTTCGAGGCCGGCGTTCGCGCCACCTTCGAAAAGAACAAGGACGACTGGCGCAGCGACCGGGGTTACGTCGATTCGATCGAAGTCATCGGCATGAATGACGCGACCGCGCGCATCGCGGCCCTGTCGTCCGGCCAGGTGCACTATATCAACCGCGTCGATCCGAAGACCGTCAATCTGCTGAAGCGCGCGCCCAATGTCGAGATCCTCTCAACCGCCGGCCGCGGCCATTACGTCTTCATCATGCACTGCGACAAGGCGCCGTTTGACAATAACGACCTGCGCCTGGCGCTCAAATACGCCATGGACCGCGAAACCATGGTGCAGAAGATCCTCGGCGGTTACGGCAAGGTCGGCAACGACTTTCCGATCAACAGCACCTATGCCCTATTCCCCGAGGGCATCGAGCAGCGCGTCTACGATCCTGACAAGGCCGCCTTCCACTACAAGAAATCGGGCCATAGCGGCTCGGTGCTTCTGCGCACTTCCGAAGTCGCCTTCCCCGGCGGCGTCGACGCCGCGGTTCTTTACCAGGAAAGCTGCAAGAAGGCCGGGATCGAGATCGAGGTCAAGCGCGAACCGGGCGACGGCTACTGGACCAACGTCTGGAACGTCCAGCCCTTCTCGACCTCCTACTGGGGCGGCCGTCCGACGCAGGACCAGATGTATTCCACCGCCTATCTCTCGACGGCGGACTGGAACGACACCAAGTTCAAGCGTCCCGACTTCGACAAGCTGCTGTTGCAGGCCCGCTCCGAACTGGATGAAGCCAAGCGCAAGGACATGTACCGCGCCATGGCGATGATGGTGCGCGACGAAGGCGGCGTGATCCTGCCGATGTTCAACGACTTCGTGAACGCCTCCACCAAGCAGGTGAAGGGTTATGTCCACGATATCGGTAACGACATGTCGAACGGTTATGTCGCAACCCGCGTCTGGCTGGACGCCTGAGGGGCGAAACGCCCTTTGATCTCCGACGAAGCCGGGGCCGCGGGATGAAACCTGCGGTCCCTCCTGACGTTTTACGAGAGGCCTTCGCCATGACCAATCCTGTCCCGAGCAATATTTTGCCGGGCTTGAGGTTCCGGCAGCGTTTTCCGCTGCTTGCCCTCATCCTCGAGCGCTTCGTGCTCAGCATCGTGCTGCTTTTCGCCGTTTCCATCCTGATCTTCGGCGGGCTGGAAGCTCTGCCCGGCGATTTCGCCACAACCTATCTCGGCCAGTCGGCAACACCGCAAGCCGTTGCCAATATTCGTCAGGATCTCGGACTGAACCGTCCGGTCACGACGCGCTACGTCGAATGGCTCGGCAACGCCGTCCAGGGGGACTTCGGCACCTCCTGGGCCAGCAAGAATTCGGTGAGCGAGCAGATCGGCAAACGCCTTGGCAATTCGCTCTTTCTGGCGGCTTTCGCCGCGGTGATATCAGTGCCGCTCGCCGTCGGCCTCGGCATGTTCTCGGTGCATTTCCGCAACCGCCTGCCGGACAAGATCATCAATGTGATCTCGCTTGCGGCGATCTCGCTGCCGGAATTCTTCATCGGCTACTTGCTGATCCTCTTCTTCGCGGTGAAGCTCGGTATCGCCACCTTTCCGGCGACGGTCTATGACAGTATGGGCTTCGTCGAGCGGTTGAAGGCGATCGCGCTGCCGACGGCAACCCTGGTGCTCGTCGTGCTCGCCCACATGATGCGGATGACGCGGGCCGCCATCCTCTCGGTGATGTCTTCGGCCTATATGGAGACTGCCGAGCTGAAAGGCCTCAGCGCCTTCCGCTCGATCGTCAAGCACGCCGCACCCAATGCGCTGGCGCCGATCATCAACGTCGTCGCGCTGAATCTCGCCTATCTCGTCGTCGGCGTCGTCGTTGTCGAAGTGGTCTTCGTCTATCCCGGCATGGGGCAATATATGGTCGATGCGGTCACCGTGCGCGACATGCCGGTCGTGCAGGCCTGCGGCCTGATCTTCGCGGCCGTCTATATCTTCCTCAATATGACGGCCGATATTCTGGCGATCGTCGCCAATCCCCGGCTGAGGCATCCGCGATGAGATTGAGATACATCCCCATCACCGCCTGGATCGGCATCACCGGCATCGCCATCGCCTTCATCTTCGCGCTCTTTGCACCCTGGCTCGCCCCCTATGGCGAGACGCAGGTCGTCGGCGACGTCTGGCAGCTGCCGGATGATCACTATATCTTCGGCCTCGACAATCTCGGCCGCGACATTCTCTCGCGCCTGATGTACGGCGCGCGCACGACACTGCTGGTCTCGTCCGCCGCCACCATCATCTCCTTCTCCCTCGGCATCATCCTGAGCTTCACCGCTGCCGTCTCGCGTGGCATCATCGACACGGTGTTCTCGCGCTTCAACGATCTGATGATGTCGATCCCGACGCTGATCTTCGCGCTGGTGGTTCTTGCGGTCCTGCCGCAGAACATCATCGTCCTGATCCTGGTAATGGCGATCCTCGATTCCACCCGCGTCTATCGTCTCGGCCGCGCCGTGGCGCTCGATGTCGCGGTGATGGAATTCGTCGAGGCGGCCAAGCTGCGCGGCGAAGGCAAGCTCTGGATCATCTTCCGCGAAATCCTGCCGAACACGCTGTCGCCTCTGCTTGCCGAGTTCGGGCTGCGCTTCGCCTTCTCGATCCTGTTCCTCTCGACGCTTTCCTTCCTCGGCCTCGGCATTCAGCCGCCGGCGGCCGATTGGGGCGGCATGGTCAAGGACAACAAGGACGGTATCATCTTCGGCATCTCCGCCGCGCTGGTGCCGGGCACGGCGATCGCCGTTCTCGCGGTCTGCGTCAACCTCGTTGTCGACTGGCTCCTGAAACGTACATCCAGCCTCAAGGGAGGGCGCGGCGATGCCTGAGCTTCTTTCGGTTCGCAATCTGAAGATCGAAGCAACCAGCTATCCGCCCGGCGAACCACCCAAGCGGGTGACGATCGTCGACGGCGTTTCCTTCGACCTGCAGAAAGGCAAGGTTCTGGGCCTGATCGGCGAATCGGGCGCCGGCAAGTCGACGATCGGCCTCGCTGCACTCGCCTATGGCCGGGGCGGCGCCGAAATCACCGGCGGCGAGGTACGGCTCGACGGCGCCGATATCCTGCCGCTGGGGAAGAACGGCATCCGGAAAATCCGCGGCGCCCGGGTCTGCTATGTCGCGCAATCGGCGGCCGCCGCCTTCAATCCGGCGCACCGGCTCGGCGATCAGGTGATCGAAGCGTCGCTCAAACATGGGTTGATGAGCAGGGAGGAGGCGCGCAAACGGGCGCTTTATCTGTTTCGGGTCCTTGGCCTGCCCAATCCTGAAACCTTCGGCGAGCGCTTCGCCCATCAGGTCTCCGGCGGTCAATTGCAGCGGGCGATGACGGCGATGGCGCTCTGTTCCAACCCCGAACTCATCGTTTTCGACGAGCCGACCACAGCCCTTGACGTCACCACGCAGATCGACGTGCTGGCGGCAATCAAACATGCCATCGAGGAAACCCATACGGCCGCCCTCTATATCACCCACGACCTTGCCGTCGTCGCCCAGATATCCGACGACATCATGGTGCTGCGCCACGGCAAGCAGGTGGAATATGGCAGCGTCCAGCAGATCATCGAGGCGCCGCGGGAAGAGTATACGCGCGCGCTCGTCAATGTCAGGCAGGCCTATCGCGAGGAGGCCGCCGACCAGTCTGCCGCACTTCTCAAGGTGGAAAATGTCAGCGCCGAATATTCCAACGGCTTCAAGGTGCTGCACGATGTCTCGCTGCACGTGCCGAAGGGGCAGACGCTCGCCGTCGTCGGCGAATCCGGTTCGGGAAAATCATCCCTGGCACGCGTCATCACCGGCCTGTTGCCGCCAAGCAGCGGCCGCATCGTCTTCGGCGGCAGACTGCTGATGCCTGGCCTGAAGAGCCGGCCGAACGACGACCTCAGGCGTATTCAGCTGATCTACCAGATGGCCGATACGGCGATGAACCCGCGGCAGACGGTCCGCGACATCATCGGCCGCCCGCTGACCTTCTATTATGGCCTCAGAGGTGCTGAGAAAACCGCCCGGGTGAAGGAATTGCTCGACCAGATCGAGATGAGCAACGGCTTCATCGATCGTTATCCGGCCGAACTGTCCGGTGGACAGAAGCAGCGCGTGGCGATCGCCAGAGCCCTTGCCGCCAAGCCCGAACTCATCCTCTGCGATGAGCCGACCTCGGCGCTCGACCCGCTGGTGGCGGAGGGTATCCTCAAGCTGCTGCTCCGCCTCCAGAAAGAAGAGCAGCTGTCCTATGTCTTCATCACCCATGACATCGCGATCGTCCGGGCGATCGCCGACAGCGTGGCGGTGATGCATCGCGGCAGGCTGGTACGGTTCGGGCCAAAATCGACGGCGCTGTCGCCACCCTTCGACGACTACACCGATCTGCTTTTGAAATCCGTGCCGGAAATGGAAATCGGCTGGCTGGAACGTGTGCTTGCGACGCGACGCATGGAGAGCGCCGGCCATTGAATCGGCCGATCACTGAAAGGAATAAACATGGGCTCGCGCGGCTTCGCCACCATCGAAAATGAATGGATCACGCTGAAGGACGGAACGCGGCTTGCCGCGCGCATCTGGATGCCCGACGGCGCGGAGCAGGATCCTGTTCCCGCCGTCTTCGAACTCCTGCCCTATCGCAAACGCGATGGAACCTGCCTTAGGGACGAGTCGACCTATCCAGTGTTTGCGGCCGCAGGCATTGCCGGCGTGCGCGTCGATATCCGGGGATCGGGAGAATCCGATGGCGTCATCGACGGCGAATATACCGAGCTCGAGCTTGCCAATGCCTGCGAGCTGATCGCCTGGATTGCCGCCCAGCCATGGTCGAACGGCTCGGTCGGCATGATGGGCATCTCCTGGGGCGGGTTCAACAGCCTGCAGGTTGCGGCATTGCGCCCGCCGGCGCTGAAAGCCGTCATCTCGATCGCCTCGACCGTCGACCGCTACAATGACGATATCCACTACAAGAACGGCTGCCATCTCTCGGCCCAGCTCTCCTGGGCAGCGACGATGCTCGGCTACCAGTCGCGTGCCCCCGATCCGGCCCTGGTCGGCGAGCGCTGGAAGGAAATGTGGCTGGAGCGCTTGGCAGGCGAACCCTTCTTCATGGAGGAGTGGCTGGCCCACCAGCGGCGCGACGATTTCTGGCGTCACGGTTCGATCTCAGAGGATTTTTCAAGCGTCGAGATCCCAACCTTGGTGATCGCCGGCTGGGCCGATGGCTACCGCAACACGCCGCTGATGGCGGTCGAGGGCCTGGGCGATAAAGCCAAGGCGTTGATCGGCCCCTGGGTGCACAAATACCCGCACTTCGCCTGGCCGAAACCGCGCACGGATTTCCACGGCGAAGCGATCGCCTGGTGGAACAAGTGGCTGCGTGACGAGGACAACGGCATCGACGGGCTGCCGCAGGTCCGTGCCTATATTCTCGATGCCATCCGCCCTGCGCTGCGCCGTGACAGCGATCCGGGTTTCTGGATCGCCAAGGATGTCTGGACGCCGCCGCACATGCAATGCTTCTATGTAGAGCAATTCGGCAGGCTGACGGAGGGCATGCCGATCCCGCATGCGCCCGAACATCCCGTCTATGTGAGATCTCCCCTCGACACCGGGACGGCATCCGGGGAATATTTCACGCTGAAGCCGGATGCCGAAATGGCGGTCGATCAGCGCTCGGACGATGCCGGCTCATTGGTTTTCGATACGATGCCGCTTGCCGGCGATTGCGACTATCTCGGCCGGCCGGTGCTGACGCTTGCGCTACGTCCCGGCGGGGCGGGCGGCAATCTCTGCGCCCGGCTGGTCGACATCCATCCGGATGGCACGGCCACGCGTGTCGCCTTCGGCGTCGTCAATCTCACCCACCGCGACGGCAATGCCGATCCCAAGCCGCTGATCCCGGGCGAGACGGTGTCGATCCGGCTCGCGCTCGACGCCTGCGGTTATCGCTTCCGCAAGGGGCATCGCATCCGTCTTTCGCTGTCGACGGCCTATTGGCCGATGATCCTTCCGCCGCCTGAGGATGAGGGGATCGAGATCGATATGGCGTCGCTCGGCCTGGGGCTGCCGGTGCTCGGCGACCATCGCAGGATCGAAATCGACGAACCGGCCAATCCCGATCCTCTGCCAAAATACATTGAGCATGCGGCGGCTGCGACGAAACGGCGGGTCGTCCGCGACCTCTCGGCCAACCGGACGGAGTATCGCATCCACGAGGATACCGGGCTCCACGAACATCCGCAGACGGGCCTGTCGACCCGGCAGTTGCGCGAGGAAGTCTGGTCGATTTCACCGGATGATCCGCTGTCGATGACGGGAACATCGACCTGGACCTGCGACATGCGCCGCCCCGGCTGGTTCGTCCGCACCGTCTCAACGGCACGGATTGCCTGCACTGCGACCGATTGGATCATCAGCGCCGTCGTCACCGCTTTCGAGGACGACGTGCAGATCTTCGAAAAGGTCTTTGCGGAAAAGCGGATCCCACGCGACCTGATGTGATCGTCAGGGTGCTGCGAAATGCCGGACGGCCTCGCAGACGGCATGGAAGCCATCGCGTGCGCCATCGCTGATGTGGCGGGCGCGCAGCCAGGCATGCACCATCTGCGGTTCCTCCCGGAACCAGACTTCGACGCCCTCGGCAGTGAGCCGGGCGGCATAGTGCCGGCCGTCGTCGCGGAGAGGATCGAAATGCGCCACCGTGATGAAGGCCGGCGGCAGCCCGGCCAGCGAAGCTGCCTGTAGCGGCTCGGCGATCTCATTTCCATCAGGCGCCTGCAGGATGTCGCGGTAATAGGCGACATCCGCCGTCGTCAGCCCTGGGGCTTCGGCCATCTCGACGTAAGAGCCTGTCGCAAGGTCCCCACCGAGCGCGGGGTAGATCAGGACCTGGCCAATGAGGCCTGACAGGCCCTCGTCGCGTGCACGCAGTGCAAGGCCCGCCGCGAGATTGCCGCCGGCGCTGTCGCCGATCAGGACGACCTTGCTGTTGGCGGAAAGCAGATGCTTCAACACGGTAAAGCCGTCATCCGTCTGTGCCGGCCAGCGATATTCCGGGGCCAGCCGGTAATCGACGGAAACGAGTTCCGCGCCGGCAAAATCGGCAATCTCGGCGCAGATGGCATGGTGGCTCTCGAGCGACCCGACAACGAAACCGCCGCCATGCAGATAGAGCAGGATGGTCCGCGTGACGATCTTCCGCGGACGATAGCGCCGGATCGGTATGCGCTGGAGCATGCCGTCGGCAAAGATCATCTCCGGGGGCAGCGGGCGGTCAAAGCGGGCGCAAAGAGCGTCATACCAATGCCGCTGTTGCTCGACCGACGCGTCAACGGCGTCGGCGGGATAGAAGCTATCGCAGATCTCAAGAAACTGCAGGATGCCCCTTTCGGTGGGCGCAGGCGATGGAGCGGACATTGAAGGTCCTTTCGATTTGGAACATGCAGACCCATGTCCCTGGCCGACTCTGCGCTCATCATGCGTCAATGTGACGGAAGCAATCTGTCTGGCCGCGACCCATGAATGTCGCGACACTCGATTATTTTGAACCCGCATTTCCAGGTTTCGGCTTTTTTTCAAAAAATCCGATATTTTTTCGTCGTCGACCCAAGGAATGCCTTCGGAGAAACGTCTCAATCTCGAAATAGCATCTTGCTGGATAGCTTGGGGGTAGGTGCGGAATTGGATGCGGAGCTCATAGAACGAGCGCAGGGCGGCGACCGAGAGGCCTTCGGGCAACTGGTCTCGCGCCATTATGATTTCGTCCATGCGGCGGCATGGCGGTGGTCGGGCAGTTCCACCGACGCCGACGACATCGCCCAGGAGGTCTGCGTCAAACTCGGCGCCGCCATTCGCGGCTTTCGTGGCGCCAGCCGCTTCAGGACATGGCTCTATACGCTGACGCTCAATGCGGCCCGCGATCATAGGCGCAAGCTTGCGAGAGAAGAGCAGACATTCCGCGCCTATGCCGCCGAGCCGCAACAGGATTCGCCAGGCGGAAACGACGACCAGGTATCGAGCGAATTGTGGGCCGCCGTGCGCGCTTTGCCGGAACGGCAATGCGACGCCGTGCTGCTCGTCTATGGCGAAGGCCTCAGCCATTCAGCTGCCGCCGATGTCATGGGCTGCTCGGAAACGACCGTGTCCTGGCAGGTCCACGAGGCGCGCAAGCGGCTGAAGGCCATGCTCGGCAAGGAAGAGGTATGATGGACAAGGAACTCGAAAAGCTCTCCCGCCTCACCCGGCCGGCAGCCGATCCGCAGGCGCGCGCGCGCGCCCTTGCCGCGGCGATGCAGGCCTTCGACGGCGCAGAAAATAATGCGGCGGCAGCCCAAGGAAATGCGAAAGGCTGGCGTCAAAGCTCCATCATCAACTGGATATGGAGCCCAGCCATGAATAAGAAATTCCTCGCCGGTTCAGCGCTTGCGACGCTGCTCGTCATTCCCGCCGCGGGTTATCTCACCGTCGAACTGACCCGCAACGGATCGCCGATCGTCGACCAGACTGAGATTGCCGGCAATCTTTCGCAGAATGCAGCGTCGAAACCGGCCGCACCGGCAGGCCAGACGGCGAAACCGGTCACAGTTGCGCCTCAACTTCCCGAGGCAGCGGCCGAAGAGAACAAGCTGGCTCGATCGTCGGCCGCCAGCAGCGCCCAAACATTGCAGGACAAGGAGCAGCAAGCTGCCGCGAAGCCCAAGACCTCTGAATTCGATACCGATGAAATGTCGACTCTTCTGAATAGGTCGGAGGGTTCCGCCACGGCGCTCGGCGGGGCCAAACGCTCCGTGACCGTTACTCCCGGAATTGCCCCCCCCCAGCAGTTGGCCGAACCGATGGCCGCTGTCGCCCCCTTGCCTGTACCGCCGGCGGACGGACGTGCCCAGATTCAACTTGATCCCAATCACGAGCGCTTTGCCAATGCCGCGGCAAACCCGATCAAGAGTGTCGCGACCGACCCGGTGTCGACCTTCTCCGCCGATGTCGACAGCGCATCCTATTCCTTCGTCCGCCGGTCGTTGACGGGCGGGGCGATGCCCGATCCGCAATCGGTTCGTGTCGAGGAGATGATCAATTATTTCCCTTATGACTGGCCAGGCCCCGATAAGGCCGACCAGCCCTTCAAAGCGACCGTGACAGTGATGCCGACGCCGTGGAACCACGACACGGAATTGATGCATGTGGCGATCAAGGGTTATGACATCGCGCCGGCGACTGCGCCGCACGCCAATCTGGTCTTTCTGATCGACGTGTCGGGCTCGATGGACGAGCCGGACAAGCTGCCGCTGTTGAAAAGCGCTTTCCGCCTTCTGGTCAACAGGCTGAAGGCTGACGATACCGTCTCGATCGTCACCTATGCCGGCAATGCCGGGACAGTGCTTCAGCCGACACGCGTGATGGAGAAGTCGAAGATCCTTTCGGCAATCGACAGGTTGGAAGCTGGAGGTTCGACCGGCGGCGCCGAAGGCATCGAGGCGGCCTACGACCTTGCCAAACAGGCCTTCGTCAAAGACGGCGTCAACCGGGTGATGTTGGCGACGGACGGCGACTTCAATGTCGGCCCGTCGAGCGACGAGGATTTGAAGCGCATCATCGAGGAAAAACGCAAGGACGGCATTTTCCTCACCATTCTCGGTTTCGGGCGCGGCAATCTCAACGATTCCCTGATGCAGACGCTGGCGCAGAACGGCAATGGCAGCGCCGCCTATATCGACACCTTGGCGGAAGCGCAGAAGACGCTGGTCGAAGAGGCCGGGTCGACACTGTTTCCGATCGCAAAGGATGTGAAGTTCCAGGTCGAGTTCAATCCGGAGCGGATCGCCGAATACCGGCTGATCGGTTACGAGACACGCGCCCTCAGACGCGAGGATTTCAACAATGACCGTGTCGATGCCGGCGATATCGGTTCCGGCCACAGCGTCACGGCGATCTATGAGATTACGCTCAAGGGAAGCCCCGCCGTCATGAATGACGACCTGCGTTACGGCACGGCCGACAAAGCGCCGGCAGAGGCCTCCGACAGCGCTCATGGCGGCGAGCTTGCCTTCGTCAAGATGCGCTACAAGCGGCCGGGCGAAGACAAGAGCGCCCTCATCACCACCCCTGTCGGTGACGGCAACGCGGTCGCCACCGTCGACGCAGCGCCGCAGGACGTCCGCTTCTCGGTGGCCGTCGCCGCCTTCGGCCAGAAACTGAGCGGCACCAGCGCCCTCGATACCTATCCCTATCAGGCGATTGCTGATCTCGCTGCGGCATCACGGGGCACGGATCCCTTCGGCTACAGGTCGGATTTCCTCGGGCTCATCAGATTGGCTGACGGACTCAGCCAGCAATAGGGAAGAAGCGCCCGTGCGCTGGTAAAAGGCGGCCTCAGGCTTGCGGGCAAACCACTGCAAAACCCGCGACGTCATCCTCGGCTTTGTGCCGAGGATCTACGTCTGCCCAATTAAATCACTGAAAATAAACGTTTTCCCGTCAAGCAATTATTGTCGTCAGCTGCTCGGCACAAGGCCGAGCATGACGGAGGAAAGTTTGTCAACAAACGAGGCCGCCTGAGAGGCGGTTTAGCGATTATCCCAGTCTTGAGCCGTTGGCCGTAAGGTAGACAGCGTAAAGGGACGTTGTTGCCGTGATGAACAGGCGATTCAGTTTCTCGCCGCCGAAGGCGACATTGGAGACGATCTCGGGAATATGGATCTTTCCAATCAGCGTGCCATCGCGATCATAGGCGTGCACACCATCGCCGGCGCTCGTCCAGATCCTTCCCGACCGGTCGACGCGAAAGCCATCGAAAAAGCCTGAGGTGCATTCGGCAAAAATGCCGAGATCGGTGAGCTTTCCATCACCGGATACAGCGAGCTTTCTGATATGACGCGGACCGCCGGACAGGTGCGATGCCCCGGTATCGGCGATATAGAGCACCGTTTCGTCAGGGGAGAAAGCCAGCCCGTTCGGCTTGACGAAATCGGACGCCACCCGGTCAGTTGCGCCTGTTGCCGGGTCGTGCCGGTAGACGTGGCATCCGCCGATTTCCTCTTCGCCATAGTCGCCTTCATAGTCGTGAAGGATGCCGTAGCTCGGGTCGGTGAACCAGATGGTCCCATCGGATTTGACGGTGACGTCGTTTGGAGAATTGAGCCGCTTGCCGGCAATTCGGTCGGCGAGAATACTGACCTTGCCGTTGAAGTCGGTTCGGGTGACGCGGCGCGTCAGGTGCTCGCAGGTGATGAGCCGGCCCTGATTGTCGACGGTATTGCCATTCGAATTGTTGCTGGGGGACCGGAAGATCGATGTATGGCCGCCGGTGTCGTCGTAGCGCATCATTCGGTTATTAGGGATATCCGAGAAAACCAGATAACGCCCGGCGGCAAACCAGGCCGGTCCCTCCAGCCAGCGGCCGCCGGTCCAAAGCCGCTCGACGCGTGCGTGACCGACGAAGCAGCTTTCAAAGCGCGGGTCGAGAACCTCAAAACCCGTACCGTCAATTTCCCCGAACATCTGTTCCTCCGTCTGTCGAGTGTTATCGATACCATAATGTCGTGTTTTGTGGGCTTCGTATAGCCATCGACCTGTTGGCGTTCCTGTGAATGCACCAGGAACGCTGGTTCTTGCAGGGGAAAGTGACGCATTCCTGTGAAAATATCGATTGTGCGATGATAGCGATAACTTTATCGTGTCTGGATTGTCGAGCGCAGGAAGCGTGTTTGAAAGCGGAGACCAGTGAAAAACGAGGATCAGCCGAAAGACAAGCGTCTGAAGCCCGGAGACGCTCAGAAGCTGACGATGGCGGAGGTCGCCAAATATGTCGGCGTATCCGCCATGACCGTTTCGCGGGCCTTCCGCCAGGACGCGAGCGTTTCCGAGGAGACCCGAAAGCGCATCATGGAAGCCGTCGACGCGCTCGGCTACGTGCTCGACCTGTCCGCCGGCAGTCTTTCGTCGAGGCGCAGCGGCTTCATCGCCGCGCTGGTGCCCTCCATCAACAATTCGAATTTTTCCGACACCGCGCGCGGCATCACCGATGCGCTGGAGAATACCGGCCTCCAGCTGCTTCTCGGCTATACCGACTATGCGGCGGAGAAAGAAGAAGAGCTGATCGAGGCAATGCTGCGCCGACGCCCTGAAGGCATTATCCTGACGGGTGGTTCGCACACGGCACGCGCCCGGCGGATGCTTGCAAAAGCCGGCATTCCTGTTGTCGAAACCTGGGAGCTTCCGGAAGACCCGATCAATCATGTCGTCGGCTTTTCCAACAGCGAGGCGATGGCTCTTCTGGTGCGGGCGCTTGCCAGCCAGGGATACCAGAAGTTCGGCTATATCGGCGGAACGACGGCACGCGATACGCGCGGCAGTCAGCGGCGAAGCGGTTTCCAGAAGGCTGTCGAAGAACTCGGCCTGGGACCGGGACGGATGATTTCCTTCGGCGTGCCGCCGATCACCATGGAACAGGGCGGCCAGGCGATCGTCAGCTTGCTGGAGCGCTGGCCGGACACGGAAGTCGTTCTCTGCGTCTCCGACCTTTCCGCTTTCGGTGCGATCATGGAATGCAAGCGCAGGGGAATGAAAGTGCCGGGTGATATCGCCATTGCCGGTTTTGGCGACTACGAGATCTCGTCAATCTGTCATCCCAGCATCACGACTATCAATGTCGATTGTTACGGCATCGGCCGTCAGGCCGCCGCCCGCCTGCTGGACGCGCTGCAGGGCAGCGGCGAGGCGACCGGCGACGAGATCATATTGACGGGCTACAGGGTCGTCCTGCGCGAAAGCACGGGCCGCAGCGCCGCCCGATAGTCGGATGCCGATATCAGAAGGCGATCTGCACTTTCATCGATTTGCTGCGGTCACCTGCCAGCTCAAAGGCGGCAACCGCCTCATCGATGGCAAAAACGCCGGTCAGCAGCGGTTTCAGATCGACGCGGCGCGCATTGATCAGCTCGACGGCGAGCCCGAATTCCTCGTGAAAACGGAACGTCCCGCGCATCTCGATTTCTTTGGCGACGATCATGTTCTGTGGGATGGAGACATCGCCGCCAAGGCCCAGTTGCACCAGAACGGCGCGAGGCTTCAGTGTCTCCAGGCCTGCCCGCACCGCCCGCTCATTGCCCGACGCCTCGAACATCACATCGAAATATCCCTTTTCGGCGCTGTAAGCGGCAAGGTCGGAAGCATGCGTGGCAACATTGATCGTTCGATCCGCGCCGCTGGTGCGGGCGATGGCCAGAACGCTATCGGTTACATCAGTCGCGACGATTTCGCGGGCGCCGAGAACACGTGCCGCAACGATTGCCAACATCCCGATCGGGCCGCAGCCGGTGACCAGCACGCGTTTGCCCAGCAGCGATCCGGCGCGGTTTGCCGCATGCAAAGTTACGGCAAAGGGTTCGGCGAAGGCGGCCTCGTGAATGGAAATGCCCTCAGCGACCTTGTGGCATTGCCAGCGCTCCGCCACCAGCCGTTGGCGAAAACCGCCCTGAATATGCGGCATCGGCATGGCGCTGCCATAAAACCGCATGTTAAGGCAGTGGTTCTGCTGTCCCTTCAGGCAATATTGGCAATGGTTGCACGGCCGGCTTGGGGAAACCGCAACACGGTCTCCCACGGCAAGATCGGCAACGCCGGCGCCCAGTGCCTTGACTGTGCCGGCAATCTCATGGCCGAGGATCATCGGTTCGCGCAGACGAACGGTGCCAAAACCGCCATGATTATAATAGTGCAGGTCGGAACCGCAGATGCCGCCGGCTTCGATGGCAATCTCAACCTGTCCCGCGCCTGCAACTTCCGGCTCGCGCTCTTCGATCCTGAGATCCTTGGCGGCATGAATGACGATGGCTTTCATATCGAAATCCTCACACGACGGGGGTTGGAAGCGCGCGACCGGCAAAATGCGCAGCGAGATTGTCTCTGACCAGTTGGCCCATGGCCTTTCGTGTCTCGACGGTACCGGAGCCATGATGGGGCTGCAACACGACGTTTTGGAGCGCCAGGAAACGCGCATCGATCTTGGGTTCGTTCAGGAAGACATCGAGGCCTGCAGCCTGAATGCTACGGTCTTGCAGTGCTGCGATCAGCGCCTCTTCATCGACGGTCGTCCCGCGCGAAACATTGATCAAAATGCCGTTGGGGCCGAGGGCTTTAAGCACATCGGCGTTGATGATCTTGCTGGTCGCCTCCCCTCCCGGGACGATGACGATCAGAAAATCGGCCCAATCCGCAAGCGCCAACAGGTTGGGCTGGTAGGCATAGGCGACATCCGTGTGCTCGTGGCGGGCGAAATAAGCGATGTCGCAGCCGAAACCGGCCGCCCTTTTGGCGATTGCCTTGCCGATCCGGCCCATGCCGACAATCCCGACCTTCTTGCCGGAGACGCGCGTCACCAGCGGCATGGCGACACTGCCCCATTGGCCGGAGCGGACGAAAACATCAGCCTGCGGAACCTGTCTCGCCGTGGCAAGCAGCAACCCAATGGCGATATCGGCGACATCTTCGGTGAGCACATCGGGGGTATTGGTTACGCGAATGCCGTTGGCGCGGGCATAAGAGAGGTCGATCGCGTCGGTGCCGACGCCGTAGCAGGAGACGATTTCCAGTGTCGGCAGTTGCGCCATGAGATCGGCAGAAGCGCCGAGTTCACCGCGTGTGGCGATGGCGCGAATATCCTTGCCGACCCTTGCGATCAGTTCCTGCCGGTCTGCTGCTTCCCAAAGGCGATGGACGCGATAGTTTGCCTCGAGATCCACCATGTCCCATTCCGGATAGGCTCCGGTCATCAAGATTTCTACCTCAGCCATTCCGTCTCCGTCCCGCATTTTGACAGTTGATTATGTTATCGATAACATATAATTCGAAAGTGGGATGTCAAGTGAGTTCCAGCGCGAGTGGCGGTATAAGCGGTCATTCGCAGCGACACTGGAGGAGTTATTGCATGAAGAACCTGTTTGATCTGACCGGGCGGCTTGCCCTGATCACCGGCTCGAGCCAGGGGATTGGCTATGCCTTGGCGGAAGGCCTGGCCCAGCACGGCGCCGAGGTCATCATCAACGGCCGCACGCCCGAAAGCGTCAAGCGCGCAGTCGAGAGCCTCAAGGCTCAGGGCCTGTCTGCCCATGCGGCGATCTTCGACGTGACCAGCAAGGATGCGGCCAACCAGGGCATCGACGCGGTCGAAGCCGATATCGGGCCGCTCGACATCCTGATTAACAATGCCGGCATGCAGTTTCGTAGCCCGCTGGAAGATTTCCCGGCGGACAAATGGGAACTGCTGCTGACCACCAATATTTCGAGCGTGTTTTACGTCGGCCAGGCGGCTGCCAAAGCCATGATCGCCCGCGGCAAGGGCAAGATCATCAACATCGCTTCGGTTCAAAGCGAACTCGCCCGCCCCGGCATTGCTCCCTATACGGCGACCAAGGGCGCGGTGCGCAATCTGACCCGCGGCATGTGCGCCGACTGGGCCAAGCACGGCCTGCAGATCAACGCGATTGCGCCGGGTTATTTCAAGACGCCGCTCAACCAGGCGCTCGTCGACAATCCCGAATTCTCGTCCTGGCTGGAGAAGCGGACGCCGGCCGGACGGTGGGGCAATGTCGAGGAACTGGTCGGCGCTGCCGTTTTCCTGTCGGGCGGCGGTTCGTCCTTCATCAACGGCCACACGCTGTATGTCGACGGCGGCATCACGACCTGCCTCTGACCGAGACAAGACGATGGACCTCGAAAGAGTAGTACCGCCTCTGGCCGTCGTCGTCATGGGCGTGAGCGGCTGCGGCAAATCCTCGGTCGGAGCGGGCATCGCGGCTCGAAACGGCATGCGTTTTGTCGAGGGCGACCAACTCCACCCGGCCCGCAATGTCGAGAAGATGGCTGAGGGCATACCGCTCACCGACGCCGACCGGCTGCCCTGGCTTGACCGGATCGGCGAGGAAATTAACACCGCGCAAAATGCGTCGCAGGGATTGGTGATTTCCTGTTCGGCGCTGAAGAAAACCTATCGGGATAGGCTGCGTCAGGCGGCAGGCGGGCGCCTTGCCTTCGTTTTTCTGGAGGGGACGCGCGATATGTTGCTGTCGCGGATGCAGGCCCGTCAGGGCCACTTCATGCCGGCGTCGCTGCTTGACAGCCAGTTACAGACGCTGGAGCCGCCGACCGGTGAAGCCGGCGTCGTGACGGTGGCGATCGAGAATGCGCTGGAGGATATTGTGGCGCTGGCTTGCAAAGGGCTGAGCGGCGTGGTGGTCAAGGGAGGAGATAATCATGCAGGAAGACTATAGAGCAGACGTCGCCGTCATCGGCGCGGGCATCATGGGAACGGCGATCGTCACGCGACTGATCGAAACCGGGCACAAAGTATCGGTCTTCGATCTCGATGCCGAAAAGGTCGCGGCACTCACAGCCGAGGGTGCCCACGCGGCGAGTTCCGTGGAGAATGCCGTTTCGGCGTCGGAATTCTGCGTGCTCAGCCTCAATCACGCCAGCATCGTGCGCGCCGTCGTCTTCGGCGAGAAGGGGGTTGCAGCGGCGGCAAGCGAAGGCAAGCTGCTGATCGACATGTCCTCCATCGACCCTGCCGAGACGGCCGACATGGCAATGCGGCTGCGCCGGGAAACGGGCATGGCATGGGTGGATTGCCCGTTGTCCGGCGGCGTGCCGGGCGCGCTCCGCGGAAAGCTGACGATCATGGCCGGCGGCAACCCTGAGGATTTCGAACGGGCGCGCGTGGTGATGCAGCATCTTGCCGCCAATTACACGCTGATGGGCGCCTCCGGCGCCGGGCAGACCACGAAGCTGATCAATCAGCTGCTTTGCGCGGTGCTGTTTCAGGCCGTCGCCGAAGCCGTCAAGCTCGCGGAAGCCGGCGGCGTCGATCCCTCAGCCATCCCGGCAGCTCTTGCCGGCGGCCGGGCGGACAATCGGATCATGCAGGAATTCATGGCAAAATTTGCCGCCCGCGATTTCTCCCCGACAGGAAGAATCGACAACATGCTGAAGGACCTGGATTCACTTCAAGCTTTTGCGCTGAAGACCAAGACGCCATTGCCGATGACCGGCGCAGTGGTCGAAATCCACCGCCTGCTCTGCGCGGCCGGGCTTGGTCCGAAGGACTCCGCCGAGATGATGCGCCTTCTCGACGGGCTTCAGGCCGGCTGACGGCAATCTTCATTCGAAATTCGAGATCGTCATCTTTCTGCTTGACCATCCCCGAATGTTATCGATAACATACAGCCAATGACATCCGCAGCTTTGGGAGGAGCCACAGTGGAAGCCAAGAGACTGCTGGAGTTCCAATCGATCACCAAGAGCTTCGGCGGCACGCAGGCCCTGCGTGACGTCTCGATTGATCTGCGCGAGGGCGAGATTCTTGCGCTGCTCGGCGAAAACGGCGCCGGCAAGTCGACGTTGATCAAGACGCTCGCCGGCATTTACAAGCCGGATACCGGCGACATCCTTTTCCGCGGCGAGAGCTACCATCATCGCCCGCCGAAGCCGAACGAGCGGCAGCCGGTTGCCTTCATCCACCAGGATCTCGGTTTGATCGAGTGGATGACGGTCGGCGAGAATATGGGCCTGTCACAGGGTTTCTCGATGCGTCGCGGCGTGATCGATTGGAACAGGACGCAGGCGCGCGCCAAGGAAGCCCTGAAGCTGGTCGGCTGCGACTTCGATCCGACGACGCGGGTCTCGGCCCTGTCGCGCACCGAAAAATCGCTTGTCGCGATTGCTCGCGCACTTGCAGTCGAGGCCGACGTTCTGGTGCTCGACGAGCCGACGGCGAGCCTTCCCGCCGACGAAGTCGATCGGCTGTTCAATGCGATCCGCCCCCTGAAGGAGCGTGGCGTCGGCATGATCTACGTCTCCCACAGGCTGGACGAGATTTTCCGCATCGCCGATCGCGTCGCCGTGCTGCGCGACGGATGCATGGTGGGACAGAAACCCGTCAGCGAGACCACCCCCGACGAACTGGTGACGATGATCATCGGCCGCAGCGGCGACAGTCTCTTCTCCAAAAGCGAGATCAAGCCCGGCAAGGCAATCGTTGAGGTTCGCGACCTCGTCTGCGCCGGCACGAGCCCGATTTCCTTCGATATCCGCGAGGGAGAGCTGCTTGGACTGGTGGGATTGCGCGGCGCCGGCCAGGAACGGATCGGCCGAGCGCTGTTCGGCTGCGAACCCTTCAACGGCTCGGTTCTTTTGCGTGGCCAGGTACCGGATCTTTCCAGCCCGCGGCAGGCCATGGCGTCAGGCATCGGATTGATCGCCCGTGACCGGACGGAGGAATCCGTCGCGCTCTCGCTTTCCATCCGGGAAAACACCTACCTCAATCCAGGCGCCGTCGGACGCGGGCTTTTGTCCTTCCTGTCGCCGCGCGGCGAAGCCGATCTTGCCCATGCGATCGGCCACACCGTCGGCCTGCGTCCGAATGATCCGGACCTGCCGGTGGAGGCGCTGTCGGGCGGTAACCAGCAGAAAGTGGTCGTTGGCCGCTGGCTGGCGACCGGCCGCAAGTTGCTGGTCGCGGAAGATCCGACCGCCGGCGTCGACATCGGCGCGCGTGCGGAGATCTACCGTCTGATCACCCAGGCGCTCGAGGCCGGTCTCGCGGTTGTCGTCGTCTCGACCGATTTCGAGGAAATCGCCCATATCTGTCACCGCGCGCTGGTCTTCTCGCGCGGCAAAATCGTCAGCGAACTGACTGGAAGCGCCCTGACGACGGAGGCGGTCATCACAGCCGCTTCCGCGTCGGAAGCGGCTTGAGCCATCGGGAGAACAGCCATGCAATCCATTGAATCCACGGCGCTGGAGCCGACCAAGAGCGAAATGGCCGGCCTGTCCACAGGACAGAAGATCGGACGCCTGATCCCGGTTTACGGGCTGGTGATCCTGACCGTCGGTCTGATCGTGATCTTCTCTATCCTTCTGCCGGATACGTTCCCGACCGTGCTGAACGTCCGCTCGATCGTCTCAGATAAGGCAATCATCGCGCTTCTGTCGCTGGCTGCAATGATCCCGATGGCATCGGGTCGCATCGACTTGACCGTCGGCTACGGCATCGTGCTCTGGCATATTCTCGCCATCAGTCTGCAGACGGCTTACGGCCTGCCTTGGCCGGTCGCCGTGATCATCGTTCTGGCGCTCGGCGTCCTCACCGGCTTCATCAACGGCCTGCTGGTCGAAGTGGCAAAGATCGACAGCTTCATCGCCACGCTCGGCACCGGAACGGTTCTGTACGCGCTTGCTCTTTGGCACACCGGCGGGCGGCAGGTGGTCGGCGTCTTGCCGGAGGGGTTCTATGCGCTGAACGGCACCATGCTGTTCGGCCTGCCGATCACCGGCTTCTACGTGCTCTTGATCGCCATCTGCATGTGGGTCGTGCTCGAATACCTGCCGATCGGCCGCTATCTCTACGCGATCGGCGCCAATCCGAAGGCGGCAGCCCTCAATGGCATTCCGGTCCGCAAATTCGTGATCGGCGCCTTCGTCACCTCCGGCCTGCTGGCAGCGCTGACCGGGGTCCTTCTCGCCTCGAAGCTGCGCATCGGCCAGGCGAGCGTCGGCCTCGAATATCTGCTGCCGGCGCTTGTCGGCGCATTTCTCGGATCGACGACGATCAAGCCGGGGCGGGTAAACGTCTGGGGCACGCTGATCGGCGTCATCATTCTGGCCGTCGGCATATCCGGAATTCAGCAATTCGGCGGGTCGTTCTTCGTCGAACCGCTGTTCAACGGCGTAACCCTGCTGATTGCGATCGGCATAGCAGGGTATGCCCAGCGCAAGCGCGGAGCTGTGAGGAGGATCACACCCGCATCCAAATGAGGATGCCGGCTTAGCCCGGCATCTCACAACAAACAAAATGGAGGAGTGAACATGAAGCGCAGGACTTTATTGCAGGCAACGGTCGCAACCGTCGCCGTTATGCTCAGCATGCCGGCATTGGCCGATTCGATGGCCGACGCCAAGGCGGTGGTGGGCAAGTATGCTTCCAAGGTAAGCGCCTGGGATGGCCCGACGAGCGGCCCCAAGGGCGCCAGCGGAAAGAACATCGTCATTCTGGCCGGGGACATGAAGAATGGCGGCATTCTCGGCGTGGTCAACGGCGTTCAGGAAGCGGCAGGCGCGCTGGGCTGGACGGTGAAGGCGCTTGACGGCGCAGGCTCGATCGGCGGACGGACGGCTGCTTTCGGCCAGGCCATGGCCCTGAAGCCCGACGGCATCATCATCAACGGCTTCGACGCCGTCGAGCAGAAGCCGGCGATGGAAGCGGCCAAGGCTGCCGGCATTCCGATGGTTTCCTGGCACGCCGCCTCGGCCGTCGGTCCGGTTCCGGAAGTCGGCGTCTTCGCAAACGTCACCACCGATGCGATGGAAGTATCGAAGTCCGCGGCCGATTGGGCCTTCGTCGATGCCGGCGGCAAGCCCGGCGTCATCATCTTCACCGACTCGACCTATGCGATCGCGATCGCCAAGGCCGACCGCATGAAGAAGGAGATCGAGGATCTCGGCGGCACCGTGCTCGAATATGTCGACACGCCGATTGCCGAAACCTCCCAGCGGATGCCGCAGCTGACCACATCGCTGCTGCAGAAGTATGGTGCGAAGTGGACGCATTCCCTGGCGATCAACGACCTCTATTACGACTTCATGGGCCCCTCGCTCGCTTCGGCCGGCATTGCCGGCGACGGAAAGCCGGTGAACGTCGCAGCCGGCGACGGTTCGGAGAGCGCCTATCAGCGTATCCGCGCCAAGCAGTTCCAGGCGGTCACCGTTGCCGAGCCGCTCAACCTCCAGGGCTGGCAGCTTGTCGACGAGCTTAACCGCGCCTTTGCGGGCGCTCCGTGGTCGGGCTATGTGTCGCCACTCCATGTGGTGACCAGCGCGAACGTCGAGTTCGACGGCGGACCGAAGAACAGCTTTGATCCCGACAACGGCTATCGCGATCAATATAAGAAGATCTGGGGCAAATAAGCCTCCAATCAGGGCGTATCGACCGATACGCCCTCCCCTCCCCGCTTCACCCATCGATCCAGCTCCGGCGAGTTTTGGAAAAGAGAACCTATGATCATTCGTTATGCTTTGTTTGAAGGCGAAATCCATCCCGGCAGAGAAGAGGAATTCCGCGCCTTCGTCAGAGAGCGGCTCGTCCCTCTCTGGACGAAATTTCCGGGCGCCGAGGAAATTCGGGTTCTGGACGGGATGGAGCGCGACGAAGGCGCCCCGGTCTATGCCATGGCCTTGGCGATCCGTTATCCCGATATGGATGCGGTCAACACAGCGCTAAGCTCCGATGTGCGCTTCGAGAGCCGTGAAATCACAGGCGAGCTCCTGCGCCTCTTCACCGGCAAGGTGCACCATCACGTCTTCCAGGCCAACGAATACTCGCCTGCCGCTGCCTGACGTCAGCGACTGGCATCTGCCGGCTTTAGACACGATCGAAGACTGGAGTGACCACAAGGCGCCTGCGGCAAATGTCTCAGGCGCCTTTTTGCGTCTGGGCATGGGCAATCCTCGGGGTGCCCAATCTTTCCGGCGGGCCTGCGCTTTGGGACAATTTTTTATCAGCGGTGCGATTATTGAATTAAATAGTCTATAGATTTAGTAGATAATGTTCCATCTTGCCGTGCATCGTTCCTGCAATCAGCAATCCGAAACGGGAAGATCGACGATGACATTGGCAAAGACATTCAAAATCGCATTGTTCAGTCTGCTTGGCTTCGGCGCCATTCACAATCCGGCCGCAGCCCAGGCGGACGTTCCCCTCCTTGCCAAAGTGCCGCCGGGCACGGTGCTGACGATCGGCGATCCGGTCACACAGAAGGCGCTTGAAGTGTCCGGCCTCGATAACGAGCTCACCTTCGAGGTGAAATGGGCCAATATCAGCGGTGGGCCGCAGACGTCGGAAGCTTTCCGCGCCCATGCGCTCGATGTCGGCTCGGTGGCTGAGATCCCCTCCATCTTCGCCAACTGGAACAACCTGCCCGTCCGCAACATCGCCTATCGCGAACGCCGTGACCCGATTGCCAATCCGATCTATCGCTTCGGCGTGGCGCCAGGCGCAGATGTCAAGACGCTGGCGGATTTCCGCGGCAAACGTATCGCCTTCAGCCCTGGCCAGGCCCAGGGCACTCTCGTGTTGCGCGCGCTTCACGCCGCCGGTCTGAGGAGCAGCGATGTCACCCTGGTGGAACTGCCGAGCACCGGCGACGTCTATCCGAAGGCTTTGGCGAGCAAACAGGTCGATATCGCGCCGCTCGGCACCGTCTATATCAGGCGCTACATCACCCAATACGGACCTGATGGCGCGACCCTTCTCGAGCATGGCCTGCGCGACGATCCAAGCCATCTTTATGCGCCGCAATGGGTTCTGGACGATCCCGCCAAGGCGGCCGCTCTCGCCGAATATGTCGGCCTGTGGGCGCGTGCGACCGAATGGGTGAACCGCAACCCGGACCTCTGGATCAAAGAATATTACGTCGGTCAGCAGGGTCTCAGCCGGGAAGACGGGGAATATCTCGTCAAGATGACCGGGGAACAGATCGTTCCCGCCGATTGGAGCGACGTGAAGAAGCGCCATCAGGAAACAATCAACCTGCTGGCCGACGAGCTCGGCAACAAGCCTTTCAACGTCGAGCAGATTTTCGACAATCGCTTCGAAACGCTCGGTGCGGCGGCTTTGGCCAAGGGCCTGTAACTTTCGACATCCCTTTCGTAGAGGAGATCTGAAACATGGCAACCATTTGGGATGCGGGCGAGGCGAAACTATCGCCGCGACCCGGCAGCAGAATTGCGCATTCAGGTTCACGCCCGGCCAAAATGGCTGACCCTATCAGTTCTGCCGGCTCTCATGCCCGGCGCAGGCTAGGTCCCGGACCGGCGATACCTCTCGGGCTGCAGATCGGACCGGCATTGCTGGTCTTGGCCTGGGTCGCCGGCTCGGCGCTCGGATGGATCGACCCGCGCATACTGTCGGCGCCGTGGACGGTCGTCGAGGCTTTCGCACGGCTGATAGAGCAGGGGCGGCTGCAGGACAATTTCCTGACGTCGGCGACGCGCGCTTTGGCCGGCCTTAGCATCGGCTTGCTGATCGGCACGATCCTGGCTCTTATCGCCGGTCTTTCCCGGATCGGCGAAGCCCTGATCGACGGCCCGGTCCAAATCAAGCGCGCGATACCGACGCTTGCCTTGATCCCCTTGCTGATCCTGTGGTTTGGGATCGGCGAGAACATGAAGGTCACGACCATCGTGCTTGCCGTCATCGTGCCGGTTTACATCCACACGCACAATGCGCTGCGCAGCATCGACAGTCGCTATGTCGAACTGGCCGAGACACTGCGCATGAGCCAGAAGGACTTCATCCTTCAGGTGGTGCTGCCGGGCGCTTTACCCGGTTTCCTTCTGGGGCTGCGGTTCGCCGTCACCCTCTGCTGGGTTTCCCTTGTCGTCGTCGAGCAGATCAACGCCACCAGCGGGCTCGGCTACATGATCGATCTCGCCCGCAATTACGGGCAGACCGACGTCATCCTTGTCGGCCTCGTGGTCTATGTGCTGCTGGGTCTCGTCTCGGACGGTCTCGTCCGCCTCATCGAACGGAGGGCTCTCTCATGGCGCAGCACCCTGGCAAACTGAAGCCCGAAGCCAACGCCGTCCACGTCCGAAACCTCGTTCGTCGGTTTGCGGCAAAGACGATCCTCGACGGCGTCGATCTCGATATCGCGGAGGGCGAATTCGTTGCGCTGCTCGGCCGCAGCGGCTCCGGCAAAAGCACATTCCTGAGAGCGCTTGCCGGTCTCGATTACAGTGTCGAGGG
Source organism: Rhizobium phaseoli (assembly GCF_010668805.1). Lineage (GTDB taxonomy): Bacteria > Pseudomonadota > Alphaproteobacteria > Rhizobiales > Rhizobiaceae > Rhizobium > Rhizobium phaseoli_A. Next base: position 114,064 of record NZ_WUFT01000013.1, read on the forward strand.
GACCGGCACGCTTGAGACGCCGGAAAGCCTTTCCGTGGTTTTCCAGGATGCCCGCCTGCTGCCATGGCGCAGCGTCATCCAGAACGTCACGCTCGGCCTGCATGGGCCTTCCGGCCGGGAGGCCGGCAGGAAGGCTTTGGCGGAAGTGGGACTTGAAGGACGGGAAACGGCGTGGCCGAACCAGCTTTCGGGCGGCGAGCAGCAGAGGGTGGCCCTTGCCCGCTCCCTGGTGCGCGAACCGGCCCTGCTTCTCGCCGATGAACCCTTCGGTGCGCTCGATGCGTTGACCCGGCTGAAGATGCACGACCTTCTGCGGGAATTGTGCGCACGGCACCGTCCTGCCGTGCTGCTCGTCACCCACGACGTCGACGAGGCGATTTCGCTGGCCGACCGGATCCTGGTCCTCGACGAAGGGCGCCTCATCGAAGATCTCAGGATCGACCTGCCGACACCGCGCAATCACGGCGATCCACGTTTTGCAGAGTTCCGAAGCCATCTTCTCGGCCGGCTCGGGGTCGACGTCCCGGGCCGCAAGGCAGCCTGATATCAGCGGAGAAACAAGCCAATGACCATATCGAAAAGACAAATGCGGCTCGGCGCGTTCATCATGGCGACCGGCCATCACATCGCCGCCTGGCGCCATCCGGATGCGCAGGCCGACGCCGGCCTCAACATCGATCACTACCGGGAGCTGGCGAAGACCGCCGAGCGTGGAAAATTCGATCTCGTCTTCGTCGCCGACAGTCCCGCAGGATGGGAGCGTGCCAAGGATCCGGAAGCGTTTCGCCGCATTGCCCAGGGCGCGCATTTCGAGCCGCTCACCCTTTGGGCCGCCCTCTCCCAGGCGACCGAACATATCGGTTTCGTCGCCACCGCATCGACCACCTACGAGGACCCCTATCTTCTCGCCCGAAGATTTGCGTCGCTGGATTATATCTCCAAAGGTCGCGCGGCATGGAACGTCGTCACGACAGGCGCCGACGTCTCAAAGAACTTCTCGATAGCAGGCCATCCCGCCCATGCCGATCGTTATGAGCGGGCCGAGGAATTCGTCGACCTGGTGAAGGGATTGTGGGATTCCTATGAGGACGATGCCTTTATCCGCGACAAGGAAAGCGGGATCTATCTCGATCCCGACAAGGTGCATCTCGTCGACCACAAGGGCAAGTTCTTCTCGGTGGCGGGTCCGCTCAATGTCGGCCGTCCGGTCCAGGGTTATCCCGTCATCGTGCAGGCCGGTGCATCCGAACCGGGGCGCGAGCTTGCCGCCCGTACGGCCGAGATGATCTTTACTGCCAATCAGACCTTCGAGGACGCGCAGGAATTCTATTCCGATGTCAAAGGGCGGCTCGCCCGCTATGGCCGCCGGCCGGTCGACCTTCTGATCAGCCCCGGCATATTCCCGGTTCTCGGCGGGACGGAGGCGGAAGCGCAGGCGAATTACGACCATATCCAATCGCTGGTTCATCCCGCCATCGCCTGGAATATCCTTGCCCGCCACTATAAGGGCGTCGACCTTTCCGGTTATTCGCTCGATGATCCCGCCCCGCCCCTGCCTGAGAATACCGAACTCAACAAAAGCCGCCTCAAGCTGGTTTCCGATCTGGTGTCGCGCAACAATCTGACGCTGCGGCAATTCTATCTGGCGGTCGCCACCGCCCGCGGCCATCGCACCGTGGTCGGAACACCCGAGCAGATCGCCGATGCGATGCAGAACTGGTTCGAGAATGGTGCTGCCGACGCCTTCAACATCATGCCGCCGGTCCTGCCCACCGCGCTCACTGACTTCGTCGATCAGGTCGTGCCGATCCTGCGCAAACGCGGCCTGTTCCGACACGAATACGAAGGCACGACGCTGCGGGAGAATCTCGGCCTCCAGCGCCCGCCGAACGGTTTTGCGCTTCAGGCGCAGGCGGCACAGGCAGCCGTATGATCTTCCTGGAGGCCCTCTGGCTGGCCTCCTTCTTCCAATCGCGCAGAACCGGCATCGCATGAGCAATCATTCCGAATTTCTCTGGTATATTCCCAACGACGTCAAAGCCGGTCATCGCGGCGATTCCGCCGTCGAAAACCATAACAGCCTCGATACGCTGACCAGCCATGCAAGGGCGCTGGAGGAGCATGGCTGGAAGGGCGCGCTGATCGGCACCGGTTGGGGTCGTCCCGACACCTTCACCGTCGCGGCCTCGCTTGCCGCCCGGACCACCACCTTCGAGCCGCTGATTGCGATCCGCCCGGGTTATTGGCGTCCGGCAAACTTCGCTTCCGCGGCGGCGACGCTTGACCAGCTCACGCGCGGGCGGGTGCGGATCAACATCGTCTCGGGAAAGGACAACCTGGCCGCCTATGGCGACATCGAGGGCGATCAGGCGCATCGGTATGGCCGCACCAAGGAGTTCATGCGGCTGGTCCGCAGGCTATGGACCGAAGAAAACGTCACCGCCGCCGGCGAGCACTTCCGGGTCGTCGACTCCACGATCGCGCCACGTATCGAGGTTTGCGGTGACCGCCGGCACCCCAAATTCTATTTTGGCGGCGCCTCGGAAGCGGCCGAGCGAGTGGCCGCCACCGAGGCCGATGTCCAGCTTTTCTGGGGCGAGCCGCTCGACGGTGTCAGGGAACGGATCGGTCGCCTCAAGTCGCTGAGCCGGGACCTGGACCGCGACCTCCCGCCGCTGGAATTCGGGCTGCGGATAACGACGCTGGTCCGCGATACCACCGAACAGGCTTGGGCCGACGCCGAGGCGAAGGTGGCGGAGATGGCCAGAAGTAAGGGCGTCGGTTGGCACGATCACCAACGTACCCTTGCCGTCGGCCAGCAACGGCTGCTCGCTCTTTACGAGCGCGGTGACGTCCTCGACGATAACCTCTACACTGCTCCCGGCCGGTTCGGCGGCGGCGGGGCCGGCACCACCTGGCTGGTCGGCTCGGCGGCGGATGTCGCCCGTTCGCTGCGCAAATACCAGGATCTTGGGATCACGCATTTCGTGCTGTCCGACACGCCCTATCTCTCAGAGATCAAGCGGCAGGGGGATCAGCTTCTGCCGCTGCTGCGTGACTGAAGCGTCAGGTCGCCGCGGCTACGCATCGGTTGCGGCCGGAATTCTTGGCGACGTAGAGGTTTGCGTCCGCCACGTGCAGCGCCGCCTCCAGGCTGTCGGCGAGGGACCAGTCCGCCAGGCCGATGGAGCAGGTGACGTCAAGCTTCGGGGCCACCAGCGACCATTCATGGTCCTGCACCAGCAGCCGTAGCCGCTCGGCATCGCCAAAGGTTTCCGCGGCTGTCGTGCCGGCAAGCAGAAGCAGGAATTCTTCGCCGCCCATGCGGATTGCCAGGCTGCCTTCCGGTCCGGTGTCGCCCAGCAACCCGGCAAGCCGGCGCAGGACGATATCGCCGATGGAATGGGAAAATATGTCGTTGATGCGTTTGAAATGGTCGATGTCGACCAGCATCAGGGTCGCATGGGTCACTCCGGCTTCGACCCACTCCCCGCATCTGAGCTGCAATTCACGGCGATTGCCGAGGCCGGTCAGCGGATCGGTGCGTGATGCCAGCACCGCCGCGCGCTGTTCGGCGGCAAGCCGCAGATTTTCCTCCAGCAGGCGCTCGCGCTCCAGACGGGCGCTGTCTTCCTTGCGGCGCATGGTCTTCAGATCGAGCGCCAGCTTCATCGTATAGGCGCGCGCCGAGGCAAGCCGCCGATAATCCTCGACCACCAGCTCGTGATAGATCTTGTGATGGTCGAAGGCCGCCCGCCAGTCGCCGGCCATTTCCGCAATCCGGAAGCGCATGTCGAAATGGCGCAGCTTCATGCGCGGCACAGCCAGAACCTGCTCCATCGCCTCGACGCCGGCAAGCAGCGACTGCGCTTCATCGAAAGCGCCCCGCCCTGCCAGAAGATAAGCGTACCAGTAGGACGTTTCCGCCTCCAGCACTTCGTCCTGCGCGACCCGAGCGGCGGCAATGGCGGCGACATAGCGGCCCGCCGCGACGGCGTCTTCGCCGCTTGCCCAGGCCAGAAGCCCTAGATAACAATGACATTCGGCAATCTCATAGCTCAGCTTCTCTGCCTGAGCCTCAGCCAGGATCGATTGCAGCTGCGCTTGCGTGCGCGCAAGCAGGGATTCGTCGATCTCCTTCCGTGCCAGCCGATGTTCGCCGAGCGCGCGCGCCGCCATGCGGCTCGCAATCGAGCGGGCGATCAGCACAGAGTCCTTGGCCAGGCCGCTCGCCTCCGCATAATTGAGGCTTTCAGCCGCTGCCTCGGCGGCGCGATCGAAGTCGTTTGAATCGAACAGCGCCACCGCATAGGCAGTACGCGCCCGCCAGTTGGCTAGCGGATCCCGGCAGGACTTGGTGCGTTTCTGGCAATCGGTCAGCAGGGTGAAGCCGGTTTCCAGATCGCCGAGCGCCACGAGAATGCCGCCATGGACCGATTGCAGGGAAATGATCGCAGCCTGATCCTGGCAATATCGGAGCCAGGTTTCGGCGCGCAGGCAGATCTTCAGGCCCTCAGGCAGCGTCTCCTTGTTGAAATGGATGAGCGCCAGTCGATGTGAAACACGCAAAGCTCCGGTGACATCACCCGCTTCGAGTGCTGCCTCATAGGCAGCCTCCGCCACCTCGAGCGCTTCGCCGGTGCGGCATTCCCAGTCTAGGCGCACGGCGCAATCGAGCAGTGCCTGCCAGCTCGCTGCCAGGTTCTGATCGTGCCTTAACTCGGAAGATGCCGGTCGTGCCACCTCTGCCCCATTCTTTCCGCAACACATAGTCTTCGAGAACTTCTAACAATTCTCAAACAGTTGCGCTTAACGGCGAATTTCATCGGTGACCGTCACTGCCGGCAAGTGGATTCAAACCGCCCGGTTGCAACAGCAGATACGCGTTACTTCAAACCAACAACTTGGCGTATTCTTTTCCGCACGGACATTGGGCCGTTTAAGACGAAATATGCGACCACATAGTCAAAAAGCGCAGCAATATGACGCTTAGGCGGATTCGTTTACACTCTCTAAAATATCTACCCCTATTTTTAAGGATATCGGAGCGACGTTCTGAGGATCGTCACCTACGCCATGATGGCCGGCCAGGTATACCGAAATTTCGCATGAAATCGACGTTGTTACGCTGACGCTCGCCCCGCTTTAGGCGCGACGCGCGCAGTGGTGCACGGCGGACGCATTCGGACACAGATCCTGGTCTGAGACACCTTTGACAAACCTTGCCAACACGATGGAGCGTGGCAATGAATACTCTTAAAAGTTTCGGGATCGCAATGCGTCTCGCCCTTGGTTTCAGCTTCCTGATTGTGCTGATGGCCGGCCTGAGCATCTACTCGACGGTACAGGTCGCTGAGATCAACAGCAACCTTGGAACGATCAACGACGTCAACAGCGTCAAGCAGCGGTTTGCCATCAACTATCGCGGCAGCGTGCACGATCGGGCGATTGCAATTCGCGACGTCACGCTGGTGACCTCTGCCGATGAGCGCAAGGCGGCCGAGGCATTGATCGAAAAGCTGGCCGCCACCTACGCCGAGAATGAAAAGCGCATGGCGGATATGGTTGCATCTCCGGCAGGTGCGACGGATCAGGAAAAGACCATTCTGGGCGAGATCGCCGACATACAGGCGAAAACCAATCCTTTGGTCGCTCAGATTATTGCGCTCCAGGAAAAGGGTGATGGCGATGCGGCTCGCAAGATCCTGCTCGAACAGGCAAGGCCGGCCTTCGTTTCCTGGTTGGGCGCCATCAATAAATTCATCGATTATCAGGAAGCACTGAACAAATCGATTGGCGGCGAGGTTCGCAGCACGGCAAGCGGCTTCAAGCCGATCGTGCTGACGGCGTTGGGTATCGCGGCTCTTCTTTCGATCATTGCGGCTGCGATTACCGCGCGCACGATCGTCGGTCCGCTGGGAAGACTGCAGCTTTCGCTGAAAGCGATGGCGGAGGGCAATCTCGACGGCGATCGTCGCCTCGAAGCGCGAGGTGATGAGATCGGCAAGCTTGCGCGCGCCGTGGCCGGCTTGCGCGACGCCATTTCGACAAAAGCTGAACGGGAAGCTGACACGGAAGCCAAGCGGGCTGTCGCAGAACGGCATCGGCTCGAGCAGGATGCAGACGAACGCCGCACTCTTGCCGAGCAGACCGACAGGGCTGTCGGCCAGCTTGGCGATGCATTGCAGGCGCTGGCAAACGGCGACCTCACGCAGCAGATCGACACGCCGTTCATCCCCTCGCTGGAAAAGCTCAGAGCCGACTTCAATACCGCGGTCGAAAAGCTCCGCGCTGCCATGCAGAAGGTTGCCCAGAACGCGAGTGCTATCGCCGCCGGCGCACAGGAGATCCGATCTTCCTCGGACGATCTCGCCAAGCGGACCGAACAGCAGGCCGCATCCGTTGAAGAAACCGCCGCCGCGCTGGAGGAAATCACCACCACGGTCGCCGACTCGAGCAACAAGGCCCAGGAAGCAGGGCAGCTCGTTCGAAAGACGAAGGACAGCGCGGAGCGTTCGGGCAGTGTCGTCCGGGGTGCGGTCGACGCCATGGGCAAGATCGAATCCTCCGCCACCGAAATCGGCAGCATCATCGGTGTCATCGATGAAATCGCCTTCCAGACCAACCTGCTTGCGCTGAATGCCGGTGTCGAAGCCGCCCGCGCCGGTGAAGCAGGCAAGGGCTTTGCTGTCGTTGCCCAGGAGGTGCGCGAATTGGCGCAGCGTTCCGCCAAGGCTGCGAAGGAAATCAAGGAACTGATCAACGCTTCGAACGGCCACGTGAAAAACGGCGTCGCCTTGGTCGGCGAGACCGGAAAAGCCTTGGAAGAGATCGTCGCACAGGTGCAGCAGGTCGACGGCAATGTCGGCGCTATTGTCGGCGCTTCGCAAGAGCAGGCAACGGGGCTGAAGGAGATCAACACCGCTGTCAACAGGATGGATCAGGGCACGCAGCAGAACGCCGCCATGGTGGAAGAAGCGACAGCCGCCGCCCATAATCTCGCCAAGGAAGCCGACGCGCTGTTCCAGCTCTTAGGCCAGTTCAGCATCGGGGGCGCGGTGGCATCGAAGCGCGCATCGCAGCCCGCTGCCGCGGCACAACATGCTCAACCGGTGTCCTCGCCGGCGCGCCAGATGATTGCCAAGGTAGGCAGGTCGTTTCAGCGAAGCGCGGGCCAGGGAAATGCGGCCCAGGGGAACGCAGCATTGGCCGGCGATTGGGAAGAGTTTTAAATCGCACTGATTTCTCGCCAGCTTCTGCTGGAAAGCAAATTGCAAAGGGCGGCGTTTGCCGCCCTTTGCTTTGATTGGTGTCACGCCCGGGCCGGAACCTTGGCCGGAAGCAGGGCATTGAGCACGACTGCGACCGCGATGTTTGCCGCAAGCGCCAGCAGTCCCGTGTAGACGGTGAAGGGCTCGCCGCCGAGGCTGATCATATGCAGCGGTTTCCAACCGGCATCCCAGACCAGGAAGGTGCCGCCGCAGAAGCCGACGAACCAGCCGGCCAGCAGAGCGGGTGCACGGAACCAGTTGGTATAAAGGCCGAAGACCAGGGCTGGAAGCGTCTGCAGGATCCAGATGCCGCCGAGCAGCTGCAGGTCGAGTGCGAACTGCGTCGGCAGGAAGATGATGACGAGCAGCGCACCGACCTTCACCACCAGCGAGGTGATCTTTGCGACCTTCGCCTCCCCGGCATCGCTGACTTTCGGATCGACATAGGCTTTCCAGAAGTTGCGGGTGAAGAGATTGGCTGCACCAATGCTCATCACCGCCGCCGGCACCAGCGCGCCGATGGCGATCGCCGCAAAGGCGAAGCCGGAGAACCAGCCCGAAAACAGCGTCTTGAACAGGGTCGGAACGACATCATTGGCACTGTCGAGCTTCAGATTGGCGGCATGGCCCATATAGCCGAGCAGCGCCAGAAGACCGAGCAGCAGCGTATAGGCAGGCAGCATGATCGCGTTCTTGCGGATCGTCTTGCCGCTGTTGGAGGCAAAAATGCCCGTCAGCGTATGCGGATACATGAAGGCCGCAAGCGCCGAACCGAGCGCCAGCGTAGCATAGGCGACATATTGATTGCCGCCGAGCAGCAGGCTGCCGGAGCCTTTGGCCTGGAAGGCGGCATCGGCCGAGGCGAAGACATTGGCGTATCCGCCGAGCTTCGACGGGATCAGTGCGACGGCTGCGATCACCACGATATAGATCATGATGTCCTTGACGAAGGCGATCAGGGCCGGCGCGCGCAGGCCCGCCGAATAGGTATAGAGGGCCAGTACGATGAAGGCGATAGCGAGAGGCAATTCGCCATGCAGCCCGAGCGCCTTCAGGACCGCCGTCATGCCGACGAGCTGGAGGGCGATGTAGGGCATGGTGGCGATGACGCCCGTTGCCGCGACGGCGAGTTCGAGGCCGCGCGATCCGTATTGGCCGTGGACGACGTCGGCGGCCGTTACATAGCCGAACTCCTTGGCACGTTTCCACAGAACCGGCATGACCATGAAGACGAAGGGATAGACGACGATGGTGTAGGGCAGCGCGAAGAAGCCGTAGGCGCCGACCGTATAGACCAGCGCCGGGACGGCGATCACGGTGTAGGCGGTATAGAAATCGCCGCCGACGAGGAACCAGGTGATCCAGGTGCCGAAGTTGCGGCCGCCGAGGCCCCATTCATCGATATGGGCGAGCGTCTCGGGCTTGCGCCAGCGGCTGGCGACGAAGCCCATGACCGTGACGAGGACGAAGAAGAAGATGAAAACGGCAAGCGCCTGGCCGTTGATATCAGTCGTCATGACGGGTGCTCCGATAAGCGATCCAGGTCAGCGTCGCGGTGATCGGCACCCAGAGAAGCTGATACCAGTAGAAGAACGGAAAGCCGAAAAGGGACGGCTCGCGGACATTGTAAAATGCCGGCCAGAGCAGGCCTATATACGGAATGATCAGCAGCCAGAGCGCTGCCTTGCTACGTGGTTTTTCCATGTCGGAATACCTTTCAGGCGCCGCGGGCGGCGGTCGCCATGTTCCAGTTGTCGGCGTGGAAGGCAGGTCTGTCAGCCGGCGGCGGCAGCAGACCCTGTTCGGGTCGCTCGAGCTTTTCCGGACGTTCGGAAGCTGATGTAACGCATGTAAATTCCTCCCAGCGGCTTGCACTTGGCCAGCCGCGAATGGAGTCCTAGGGCGTCGGATTTATCCTCACAAGATGGGCGAGGAGCTGAACTACCGGGCTCTACCCAGAAGTGGGTAGGCGCGGATCCACGCCGACTTTCGAGACGATGCCGTGGTCGAGCGCATAGCGGATGAGACCTGCTGTCGTTGCGATGCCGAGCTTTTTCTTGAGGTTCTTGCGATGGGTTTCGGCCGTCGCGGCGCTTATTCCCAGCACTTCCGCGATCTCGCGGTTGCTCCTGCCTGCAACGATCAGCCCGAGCGTGTCGCGCTCACGCGGCGTCAAGGGATCGCTCCCCTCCTCCGCGCGTTCGCCCATCAGCGCATCGAAGACGCCGGAGGAGAAATAGGTGCCGCCGCCGGCGACGGTTTCGATGGCCGCGACGATCTCGTCCGTCGAAACGTCCTTGAGGACGTAGCCGGCGGCGCCATGCATGACGGAGGAGGAAATATATTCGCGGCTGTCATGCATCGACAGCATCACGACGCGGGTTTGCGGAAGTTCGTTCCTGAATAATTCGATCGCATCGATGCCGCTGAGCTTCGGCATGTTGATATCCATCAGCACCACCTGCGGCTGGACCTGCCGGGCGATGTCGAGCCCGGTTTGAGCCAAGCCGGCGGTGCCGGCGACTTCGATATGGTCGAATGTTTCGAGCACGGCTTTCAGCCCGTCCAGCACCAGTGGATGGTTGTCGATCAAGAGCACCTTGATTTTCGGGCGTGCCGTCATGCGGCTTCCGCCTGCTTGCCGGCGGCAAGATTGGCCGATCTCGGCATCATGGCCGTCAGCGTCGTGCCGGTCTCGCTGCTGTTGATCAGCAGCAGACCGCGGAAATGCGCCATCCGCTCCTGCATGTTGCGCAGGCCGAGTCCGGCTCTGCCTGAGGCGCCGTCCTTGCTGCCGTCGAAGCCGGTGCCGTTGTCGGAGATAGTCATGCGGGCGCGGCCGCCGTCGCTCCAGAGCTTGACGGTCAGCCGGGAGGCGCCAGCGTGGCGCTCGACATTGTTGAAAGCCTCCTGCGCGACGCGATAAAGTGCGGTGTTGGCTTCGGCTTTCAGCCTGTCGGTGAAGCCTGAGGCGTCGATTTTCGTATCGATCCCGGTCCGCTCGGCGAAATTGTAGCAGAGCGCCTCAAGCGCCGCCTTCAACCCGAGGTCATCAAGCACGCGCGGCCGCAGATCATGCGAGAGCCGCCGGATCTCCTTGATGGCGCCGTTCAACGCCTCGACGCCGCGGTCGATGGTCAGCGCCGCATCGTCGACATTGGTCCTGACCTTGCGGCCGGCGAGATCCATCGCATAACGGACGCCGACGAGATTTTGGGAAATGCCGTCATGCAGCTCGCGGGCCAGCCGCGCACGCTCCTCTTCCTGGGTGTCGATGACCCGCTGCGTCAGGGCCTTGAGCCGGCTATCGGCCATGCGGCGCTCATGGAAGGTCAGAAGCATGCAGGTGGTGAACACGACGAGCACCGACGGTACGGCGATCAGCGCGACGATGACGAAGGTCCGCCTTATGTTGGCGCGCGTTACCTTGTTGGCGGCGGCACTCTGGGCAAACACGTCATCCAGATAGACGCCGGTGCCGACGACCCAGTGCCATTTGTCGAGGCTGACGACGAAGGAAAGTTTGTCTGCGATCTGCCCGGTCGATGGTTTCTGCCATTTGTACTGATGCAGGCCGCCCCCCGCTCGCGCCGTGGCGATCAGTTCCGCAATCACCTTGTCGCCATCCGGATCGGTGAGATCGAGCCAATTGTGCCCATGCCGGAAGCTCTGGCGCGGGTGGACGATATTGTTGCCGTCATAGTCGTAAACGAAGAAATATCCGTCCTTGCCGTAGTCGAGCGAGGTCAGGATCTCAGCAACCTGCTGCTTGGCGGCCTCGTCGTCGGCCCCGGCCTTGTCGTAGATCGTCTGGATGGCCGACAGCGCAAGGTTGGTCAGATTGAGGATCTCGGCTTCCTTGGTCTTCAGCATGTTCTGCTCGAACGTGTCGATGCTGTTCTTGGCGAGGTTTGCCGATTGCCAGGTGATGAAGGTGGTGATCGCAAGGATCGAGATGACGAGCGGGACGATCGCCAATGCGATGATCTGGTGTCGTAACGTCAAGGACCGTTCCTCCCGGGATTTGCGGCCGGAATTATGCCCTTTGTCCTATATTAGTCCAGTCGCGGTGAGAACGGATGATCGCTATTCCAAGGGCACGAACAGGCCGAGCTTGACGTCGCGCAGCACGACATTGGTGTGCATGCGGCGGATCTGCGCGTTTTCCGCCATGATCAGAGCCGCGATGTCGTCATAGTGCTCGACGTCGCGGGCGGTGATGATCGCGATCAGATCGACCGCGCCGGTGACGTAGTAGACCTGCTGGATATGATCCTGCTTCTCCGCCCAAAGGCGGAACTTCGCCAGTGCGTCGTAATTGTCCCGCTCGATCTCCATCCCGACGATGAACACCATCGATGTTCCCGTCGCCTTACGATCGACGACGGCGACCTCCGCCTTGATGATCCCCTCCTCGCGCAACCGCTTCAACCGTCGCTGCACGGCCGAGACCGACAACCCGATCCGTTCGGCAATCGTTTCGGCCTTCAGCTGGCAGTCACGCTGAACGATGTCGAGAATGTCACGGTCAAAACGATCCAGCTGTTCCATCATTCAGTCCAATTCCAGTTGCGGCACTTCATACGTTCTGCCGTATTCGATGCGCGGGGAAGATTATTTTGCACATAATATGCAAAAGAGGTGATAATTGCGCGAAAAAACCGCGTTATTTTATCATTATCCTTCGCAAATTCAGTTCAGCCGGACCACTGCATGTCGGATCAACCCTTTCCTGCTCTTCGCGTCGAAGATCTCCATAAAAGCTTCGGCTCGCAACAGGTCCTCAAGGGTATCTCGACGGAGGCCCACAAGTCGGATGTGATTTCGATCATCGGCTCGTCCGGCTCCGGCAAGAGCACGTTCCTCCGATGCATCAATTTCCTGGAAACGCCGGATCGCGGCCGTATTGCGGTGAACGGCGAAGAAGTCGCGCTGAAAGCCGGTCGCGGTGGGCGGCTGCAGCCGCAGAGCTGGCGACAGATCGAGCGGTTGCGGACAGGGCTCGGCATGGTCTTTCAGAGTTTCAATCTCTGGGCCCACCGCACCGTGCTGGAAAACGTCATCGAGGCGCCGGTGCACGTCATGGGCATGTCCAAGCGCGAGGCGATCGAAAAGGCCGAAGCCCTGCTCCACAAGGTCGGGCTCTTTGACAAGCGCGACGCCTATCCCGCCTTCCTGTCCGGCGGCCAGCAGCAACGCGCGGCGATTGCGAGGGCGCTCTGCGTCGATCCCGCCGTCATGCTGTTCGACGAGCCGACATCGGCGCTCGACCCGGAGCTGGTCGGCGAGGTCCTGAAAGTCATCCGCGATCTTGCGGAAGAAGGCCGGACCATGCTGATCGTCACGCATGAAATGCGCTTTGCCCGGGATGTTTCGAGCCGAGTTCTCTTCCTGCATCAGGGACGGATCGAGGAAGAAGGTCCGCCGGAACAAGTTTTCGGGGCGCCGGTCAGCGCCCGCTGTCGGGAATTCACCCGTCTCAGCGCCCATTGATCACACCAGCCATCATCGACACCACACGAACCAGGAGAATCCCGCGAATGAAACTGCTCCCCACGCTTTTCGCCGGCGCAGCACTTGTGCTTTCCGCCGTCACGGCCCAGGCCGAAGTCCGCTTCGGTGTCATGAACGAATCCTATCCGCCCTTCTTTGCCAAGGATGCCTCGGGTGAGTGGCACGGATGGGAAATCGATCTGATGAACGCCGTCTGCGACGAGATGAAGGAGAAATGCTCCATCGTCGAGATTTCCTGGGATGGTCTCATTCCAGCTCTCCAGAGCAAGAAGTTCGATGTGATCTGGTCGTCGATGTCGAACACCGCCGAACGCTCGAAGGTGATCGATTTCACCGACAAATATTACAATACGCCGAGCACTCTGATCGGCCCCAAGGACCAGAAGCCGGGCGCCACTGCCGAGGACGTGAAGGGCAAGACGATTGGCATCCAGGTGTCGACGATCCAGTCGGAATATTACAAGAAGTATTTTGCAGGCGCTGCCGAGGAAAAGACCTACCAGACGCTTGACGAGGCTTTCCAGGATCTCGCCTCCGGCCGCATCGACTACGTCTTCGGTGATTCACTGGCGCTGGACGCTTTCCTGAAAAGCGACGGCGGCAAGGATTGTTGCGCCAAAATGGGCAATGTCGCCGACGACAAGGAGATTCTCGGAGCCGGCGTTTCGGGCGGGTTGCGCAAGGAAGATACAGAGCTGAAAGCCAAGCTGAATGCGGCTATCGCTGCCGTTCGCGCCAACGGTCAGTATGACGCCATCAACAAGAAATACTTCGATTTCGATATCTACGGCGCGAAGTAAGCAGTCTCAGCGATGGCGACCGCGCAACAAGGCATTCTGGACCTGCTGTCTCCCTATCCTCCGGGATGGGGCGGCGTTCTTTTGACAGGTGCAGTCTCCACGGTCGCCATCTCCGCCTGCGCCTTCGCAATCGGCCTGTTGCTCGGCACTGGCGGCGCGCTTGGAAAGCTGTCCGGCAGTCGCGCCCTCCGCCTGCTGCTCGATCTCTATACGACAGTGATCCGCGCGGTTCCCGAGCTGATCCTGATCGTTGGGCTCTATTATGCCGGCACCGACGGTCTCAATCGGCTACTGGCGGCATTGGACCTGCCGCCGATCAACGTGAACGGCTTCGTCGCCGCTGTCGCCGTGCTCGGCTTCGTGCAGGGCGCCTATATGACGGAGGTTCTGCGCGGCGCGATCCTTGCCATTCCTGCCGGCCAGATCGAGGCCGCCAAGGCCTTCGGCATGGGACCGATGCTGCGCTTCCGCCGCGTCCTGCTGCCGGCGCTTTTGCCGAACGCGCTGCCGGGGCTTGCCAATCTGTGGATGTCCGTCACCAAGGACAGCGCGCTGGTGGCGGTCGTCGGCTACCAGGAACTGGCGCTCGCCACCCGCCTCGCCGGGGCAAGCACCAAACATTACTTCGTGTTTTTCCTGGCTTCGGCCCTCCTCTACCTCGCCATCACGCTCGTTTCCAACGTCGCCTTCAAACTGATCGAGGCGCGGGTGCGGCGGGGACAGCCGCGCCTTGCCTGAAGAAAGCGTCGCATGAATTTCAGCTGGATCTCTTCCTATTGGCCGCTGCTTCTGACCGGCGCCTGGCAGACCGTTTCGCTGCTGGTGATCTCCGTGGTGTTCGGTTTTGCCATCGCCATCGGTCTCGCCTTTGCGCAGGTCAGCGGCGGCAGGCTGACGCGGCTGCTCGCTCGCGGCTACTGCACTTTCTTCCGCGGCACGCCGCTGCTGATCCAGCTGTGGCTTCTCTATTACGGCGTCGGCTCGCTGCTGCCGATGATCCCCGGCATTCGCCAGAGCCTGTTCTGGCCAATCCTGCGTGAGGGCTTCTTCTTCGCCGCCGTCAGTTTCACGCTGAACTATGCGGCCTATGAGGCGGAAGTATTGCGCGGCGCGCTGCTTGCCGTGCCCAAAGGCGAGCTCGAAGCCGGCCGGGCCTTCGGCCTGTCGCCCTTGAAGCTCGTCCGCCGCATCTGGCTGCCGCGCGCGATCCGCATCGCCCTGCCGACGATTGCCGGAGAGATCGTCATGCAGCTGAAGGCGACGCCGCTTGCCTTCACGGTGACGGTGATGGATCTCTACGCCGTGGCCAACAAGGTTCGCCAGGACACGCTGCTTGTCTATGAGCCGCTGCTTGTCGTCACCGTCTTCTATCTCGTTTTAACCGCAGTGATCGCCCGCGTCTTTCGAGGTCTCGAAGCGCAGGTGCCGGTTCGTCGCTAGGCCGACGAAAAAGGAACCGGCCATGAGCTCCCTCGCGCATCAATCAATTGCAATCCGCCCACCTTGTTATGAAAAGCCCGCCGTCGGTGACGGGGCGACAGCCTGAATGGAGACCTCTTCATGAGCACGACACGAATTCTCGATGGCGGCATGAGCCGCGAGCTGCTGCGGCTCGGCGCCGAACTGAAACAGCCGGAATGGTCGGCCCTGGCGCTGATCAATTCGCCGGATATCGTCCGTGAGGTCCACAAGGAATTCATCGCCGCCGGCTCGCAGGTCATTACCACGAACAGCTATGCACTGGTGCCCTTCCATATCGGTGAGGACCGGTTCCAGAAGGAGGGGGCGGCGCTGATCCGTCTCGCCGGTCGTTTGGCACGCGAGGCGGCCGATGCCGCCACCGATCGCAAGGTGCTGGTGGCCGGTTCGCTGCCGCCGATCTTCGGCTCCTATGAGCCGCAGAATTTTCAGCCTTCACGGGTGCAGGATTATCTCAAGATGCTGGTCGAAAACCTCGCGCCCTTCGTCGATGTATGGCTCGGCGAGACGTTGAGCCTGATCGCCGAGGGCGAGGCCGTGCGTCAGGCGGTCGCGGCATCAGGTAAGCCGTTCTGGATTTCTTTCACCTTGGCGGATGATGAGGCGGATATCGAGAGCGGCGAGCCGAAGCTTCGCTCCGGCGAAAGCGTCGAGGACGCGGCATCCTGGGCGGTTTCCTCAGGTGCGGAGGCCTTCCTGTTCAATTGCAGCAAGCCTGAGGTCATGCGAGGCGCTGTGGAGACGGCGGCGCGCGTGTTCCGCAAGGCGGACGCTCGGATCGAGATCGGCGTCTATGCCAACGCCTTCGAAGGCGAACAGGGCGCATCCGCCGCCAATGAAGGCCTGCACGAGACCCGCGACGATCTGAACGACGACGCCTATTCGCGTTTTGCCTGCTCCTGGGCCGAAGCCGGTGCGACGATCATCGGCGGCTGCTGCGGCATCGGTGCGGCCCATATTCATCGCCTCGGCAAGACGCTTTTAAGATAGGCTAGACGCCGATCGGCTCATCCGGCTTGGGTGGTCTTCTGCAGTTCGAGCAGAAGCTCGATCAGCTTCGGCGCCATCACCCTGATTTCCGAGAGATGGACGGCGCTCAGCCTCGTCAGAAGCGCGTCCGCCTTCTCGGTCAGGAGGAGCGTCTGGCGGCGCCTGTCGGCCGGATCGGTATGGCGTTCAACTAGCCCGGCATCCGAAAGCCGTCCGACGAGCTCGGTCGCCGTGTGGGGCGCGATGATCAGCCGCTCGGCCAGCATGCCGATCGTCATGGCATCGCCGCGTTGGCCTTTGATCGCCAGCAGCGCCTGATGCTGCTGTACGGGCAGTCCTTCCGACTGGGCGGCAGAGGCGCTGAAGTCCGTGAACTGGCGAAGCGCGAATCTGAGGTCGGCGAGCGCCTCATAATCCTCCTGTCTCAGCGGCGGCGGGGTTTTCTTCAAAGGCATTCTCCTCTGCCGCAACGGCTGCCAGGGTCGCGAGCCATTCTGCCATCTCGAATAGATGGGCACCCGACAGCCGGTCAAGTGAGGCATCTATACAGACATTTTCATCCTCATGCTTTCACCCATTGATTTATATCGCATCACGATATATTGACGCGCCTCAAGCATACCCATTTCCGCGTAGCAGAGGCTTCCATGGCGCAGCATCAACCAAGCAACCGGCCGCACGATTTCACCGGCGGTCTTTCCCGGCGCGAGGCCGGGGATTTCACAACCGACAGGCGGGTCCTCCTGCTGATCGGAATGTCTATCATTATCGGCACAGCCGGCGCGTTTGCGGCCTGGTGTCTCGTCAGCCTGATTGCGCTGGTGACCAATGTCATCTGGTTCGGGCAGATCGGCATTCAACCTAACTCTCTGGCTGCCGTGCCGCGCTCGCTGTGGGTGGTGCTGGTGCCGCCGCTCGGCGGGCTGATCATCGGCCTGATGGCCCGCTTCGGGTCGGAAAAAATCCGCGGCCACGGCATTCCCGAGGCGATCGAGGCGATCCTGATCGGCGGCAGCCGGATGTCGCCGAAGGTCGCGGTCCTGAAGCCGCTGTCATCGGCAATATCGATCGGAACGGGGGGGCCATTCGGCGCCGAAGGGCCGATCATCATGACCGGCGGGGCGATCGGATCGCTTTTCGCGCAATTCTTTCACATGAGCGCGGCCGAGCGGAAGACGCTTCTCGTCGCGGGTGCCGCCGCCGGCATGACGGCGATCTTCGGCTCGCCGATCGCCGCGGTCATGCTGGCGGTCGAACTGCTGTTGTTCGAATGGAAGCCGCGCAGCTTCATTCCCGTCGCCGTTGCCGCCTGCGTGTCGATCTGCTGGCGTCCGCTGCTGTTCGGCACCGGCCCGCTTTTTCCGACGCATTTTCAGGTGGATTTGCCCTGGTGGGGAATTTTTGCCTGTGCGGCGATGGGCATCATATCGGGACTGCAATCAGGATTGCTGACGACGCTGCTCTACCGGATCGAAGACCTGTTCGAGGCATTGCCGATCCACTGGATGTGGTGGCCGATGCTCGGCGGCCTCGTCATCGGCCTCGGCGGCCTGATCGAGCCGCGGGCAATGGGCGTCGGCTACGACATCATCGACGGCCTGCTCAACAATCGGCTGCTCGCGCCGGCGGTGATATCGATCCTGCTGGTAAAGACCGTCATCTGGCTGTTTGCCTTGTCGTCCGGCACTTCAGGCGGCGTGCTTGCGCCGCTTCTGATTTTCGGCGGCGCTCTCGGCTGGCTGGTCGGCCTTGTCATGCCGGGCAATGATCCCGGATTCTGGGCGCTGCTCGGAATGGCGGCGATGATGGGTGGAACCATGCGCGCGCCGCTGACGGGCACCTTCTTTGCGATGGAGATCACCGGCGACATCAGCACGCTCGTTCCGCTGCTCGCCGCAACGGTGGTGGCCTATGCCGTCACGGTTCTTCTCTTGCGCCGCTCGATCCTTACCGAAAAGATTGCGCGCCGGGGGCAGCACATCACCCGCGAATATGGCATCGATCCGTTCGAACTCTCCCGTGCACGGGAGATCATGATCAGCGATGTCGACACGCTTCCGGTCACTATGATGATCGGAGAGGCCTGCGATTTCTTCGCGTCCCAGGAGAAAACCCATCGGATCTACCCGGTGGTCGACGCGGCAGGCAGGCTAGCCGGCATCGTCTCGCGGGCCGATGCCCTGCTCTGGCAGGGGAAAGAGGAGCTGGCCCTCCAGACGCTTGGCGAAAACGTCGCAGACGGCTCCGTACCCGTCGGGCATCCGGATGATACCGTCGCCTTCATCGCCGATCTGATGCTGTCAACCGGTGACGGCCGCATTCCGATCGTCGATCCCGCTTCGGGCAAGCTCTGCGGCCTGATCGCCCGCAAGGATCTGCTGCGGCTGCGCAGTTCCTACCGGTCGGCGGAACTGGATCGGCGGCCTTATCTGACTGCCGGAGCGAAGAGCAGGCCTTGATGGTTTTTGCGAAGGCTGCCGACAGCAGCCTTCAATGCAGTCCGAACAGGTTCAGCAGCTCCTCGCGGTGGCGAACGAATTCCGGTGCGCTGCGGTCGCGCGGGCGCGGCAGATCAATGTCGATCAGGCGCGGTTCGCCGCCCTTCTCCCGTGGCAGGATGAGGATGCGGTCGGCCAGATAAATCGCCTCCTCGAGATCGTGGGTGACGAGAATGGTCGTCACATCCTCATCGCGCCAGATCCGGGCGAGTTCCTGCTGCATGCCGATCTTGGTCATCGCGTCGAGCGCGCCGAGCGGTTCGTCGAGCAGCAGGATCTCGGGCTGGACGGCCAGCGCCCGGGCGATCCCGACGCGCTGCGCCATGCCTCCCGAGAGCTGCCGGGGATAGGCCGCCTCGAACTGCTGCAGGCCGACAAGCTTGACATAGTGGCGCGCCCGCTCCCTCGCCTGCTGACGCGTGAGACCACTCGTTTCCAGCCCGAAGGCGACATTGTCGAGCACATCAAGCCACGGCAGCAGGCGGGGCTCCTGGAAGATGACGGCACGTTCTGCGCCGACGCCCCGCACCGTCTGGCCATCGACGAGAACCTCTCCGGCATCGGCATCCTCAAGGCCGGCCAGAACCCTGAGCAGGGTCGTCTTGCCCGAACCGCTGGCGCCGACAATGGCGAGGCTTTCGCCGGAGCGGATGTGGAGATTGATATCCTTGAGAACCTGCAGCGGCGTGCCGTTCAACTTGTAGGATTTGGAGAGGCGACGGATCGTCACCTCGCCGCGGCGAATGTTCTCAGCAATGCCCATCTCGGTTCCTCAGTTGCTTGCCGGCTTGGCATCAGCCGTGAAGAGGATGTCCTTGGCCGCCAACTGGCCTTGCTTCAGCTTTCCTTCGCGAACCAGGACGTCGATCCAGAACTGGATGTCGCGCTCGACCGGCAGACCGCCGGCGCGCACGCCATAGCCGCGGAAATACTGGGCGATGTCGGGATTCTCGCCGCGCTCGCCGAGTGCCTTGGCCAGGATTTTTTTGGTTTCCTCAGGATGTTCGCGGGCATAATCGAGGGCGCGGGCCGATTGCTCGACGAAAATCTTCGAAGCCTCAGGATGTTGCTGGATGAAATCGCGGCGCAGGACCACGAAGCCGCCGGCAATGTCGCCGAGCACATCGGTATCGTCGAAGACCGCGCGCAGGCCGCCATTTTTGAGCGCGGCACCCTCGAAGGTCGTCTGCCAATAACCGAAGGCGGCAATATCGACCTGTTTGGAGCGCAGCACCTGTTCGAGCTGCGGGCCGGGAACGACGATCTGATTGGCGGAGTCGGTCGGCAGGCCGGCAGAATGCAAGGCTTCACGGATGGTATAGTCGAGATGCGCACCGAGCGTATTGACCGCAATGCTCTTGCCGGCAATGTCCTTGATGCTCTTGATCGGGCTGTCTTCCAGCACGTAGAAGGTCGACTGCACCTCGTCATTGATGCCGTTCGACGGATAGGCGGCGACGAAGTCGTTGCCGCCGATGATCGAATTCAGCACGGCGGAGGTGGCCGCACTGCCGATCTCGACGTCACCGGATGCGAGAGCGATCAGAGAGGCCGGCCCGCCCTGGGCATAGCCGACATTTTCGAACGTGATGCCGGTACCCTTGAAATAGCCGAGTTCGTCGGCGAGCTCGTGGGCGGCAAGACCGCCTTGGCTGGCGAGGTAGCGCAGCTTTACCGTGTCGGCGGCTGCGGCTGGCGTGGCAAGGCCGAGCGCGATGACGGCCGGCAGGAGAAGGTTGCGGGGATAAAATGTCATGACGTGTCCCTTTCGGAAGAGGAAAATCGGGGGAAGCAGTTTAGCGGCTCGGCTAAGACCAGCGGCAGAGACGGCGCTGCAGGAGAACGAGCAAGGCATTGGCGGCAAGCCCGAGAAAGGCGAGCAGAAGGATCGCCGCAAACATCAACGGGATCTGGAAATTGTACTGGGCGTTCATCACCTGGAAGCCGATGCCCTTGTTGGCGCCGATCATCTCGGCGGCAATCAACAGGAGCAGCGCGGTCGTCGCCGAGAGACGCAGGCCGACGAAGATTGCAGGAACCGACGCCGGCAGAATGACGCGGCGGAAGATCGTCAGCGATCCGGCGCCATAGGTCCGCGCCATCTCGATAAGCTTCTGGTCCACCTCCTTGACACCGCCGATCGTGGCGAGCAGCACCGGAAACAGCGTCGCCCAGAAGATCACGAAGATCTTGGATGTTTCGCCGAGGCCGAGCAGCAGGATGAAAATCGGGTAGAGCGCCAGCGCCGAGGTCTGCCGGAAGAGCTGCAGGATCGGATCGAGCGCCTGCTCGACCGCACGCACCTGGCCCATGAACAGGCCAAGCGGAATGCCGATCACGACGGCAAAGGCGAAGGCGGTTCCAGCTCGCTGCAGGCTGATGGCAATGTCATCCAGCAGCGCGCCGTTGGCAAGATTGGTCCAAAGAGCAAACAGGATCACATTCAAGGGCGGGAAGATGGCCGGATTGATCCAGCCTTCGGTGCTCGATACCTGCCAGAGCGCGAGGAAGGCGAGGAGCAGGCCATAACGCGGCAAAAACGATGCGAGCACCCCGCGCACCTGGGAGCCGAGAACGGAGATCGTGCTTTTCTCGCTGCTTTTCAGGCGGCCGAAGCTTCTCGGGAGAGTCTGGTTGATTTCATAGGCCATGGTCCGCTCCCTCACTCTGCTGCCTGGAGAACTGCGCGTCCGGCAGCCCATCGGTTGGCGGGGAAAGGCAGGCCGAGGTTTTCCCGGAGCGTCTTGCCCTCATAGGCGGTGCGGAACAGTCCACGGCGCTGCAACTCCGGGATGACCAGATCGACGAAGTCGTCGAGCGCCGTCGGCAGCCAAGGCGGCAGAATATTGAAGCCGTCGGCCGCTTCATTCTCGAACCATTGCTGTAGCGTATCGGCGATCTTTTCAGGAGTTCCGACGATGGTGTAGTGGCCGCGGGCCGACGCGATCCACTGATAGAGCTGGCGGATGGTGAAGTTGTTTTCGTCGGCGATCTGGCGAATGAGGGCCTGGCGGCTCTTCATGCCCTCCGTCGGCGGTGCGGGCGGCAGCGGGCCGTCGAGATCATAACCGTGCAGGTCGAGCGTACCGCCGGTAAGGCCGTTGAGGAGGCCGATCCCATCCTCTTCGACAATCAGCGAGGTCAGGCGGTCGTACTTTTCGCGCGCTTCCGCTTCGGTCCTGCCGACGAAGGCGGAGACGCCGGGCATGACGAGGATGTGATCGGGGTTGCGGCCGAGGCCGCGGGCGCGTGCCTTGATATCGCGGTAGAATTCCTGGGCGGTTTCGATGTGCTGATGGGCGGTAAAGATGACTTCGGCCGTTGCCGCGGCAAGCCCGCGCCCGTCGTCGGACTGCCCGGCCTGCACGATAACCGGATGTCCCTGGGGCGAGCGCGAGATGTTGAGCGGACCGCGCACGCTGAAATGCTCGCCGCGGTGGTCGGTGCCGTGCAGCTTGGCCGGATCGAAGAACACGCCCGACTCCTTGTCGCGGATGAACGCGTCGTCCTCGAAGCTTTCCCAGAGTTTGCGGACAACGTCGACATGCTCGGCAGCACGGCGATATCGATCGGCATGTGGAAGCTGCGTATCGCGGTTGAAGTTCTGTGCCGTGAGGTCGCCTGTCGTGGTCACAACATTCCAGCCGGCGCGGCCCTCGGAGATCAGATCCAGCGAGGCGAATTTGCGAGCAGTCGTATAGGGCTCCTCATAGGTGGTCGAGGACGTCGCGATAAAGCCGAGATGGGTGGTGAAAGGCGCAAGCGCGGAAAACAATGTGACGGGTTCGAAACCGGCGACGCGGGCATTGCCGCCTTCGCGCGCTCCGCCAAAACCGACAGCCAGTCCGTCGGCCAGGAAATAAGCATCGAAAAGTCCACGCTCGGCTGTCAGAGCGAGTTGCTTGTGAAACTCGAAACTGGTGGCGCCATCGGCCGGTTGGTCCGGATGCCGCCAGGATGCAACATGCTGTCCGCCACCGGGAAGAAATGCCCCAAGCCTGATTTTGCGTGTCATTTCGCGTCCTCTCCGTTTGCCGCCCACAGCCCGGTCTTTTCCAGGGCCAAGGGATAGGTTGGCTGTCAGGACACTAACCTACGTTCTCCATAAATTTTATAGAGAAACTTAATTTCATAATTTCGGGAGAAGAGTGAATAGTTTTGCGGGATCGGCTTGAATCTGGAAATCGACGATCGGGGCGGCCAATAAGAGATATCTCTTGCGGCGGTCTTTTTGTTTTCCACGTCAGACAGGTCGGCAAGCGGCATCCTGCCTTAGCGTGACATGATTTGGGACGTCAGCCTCGTTTGGGCCGGGCCGGGGCATGTTCCAGGCCGGCGGCGGCCTTCTTCAGGCTGTCGAGGTAGCGGTCCCGGTTCGCGATGCCGTCGTCACGTGGGGTGACGAGGCAGAGCGTTGCGGCGGCGTGACCTTCCTCGCCGCGCACCGGCACGGCAAAACAATGGGTAAAGCTGTCGACGATGCTGTTGAAGGTGAAGAAGCCTTCACGCTCGGCCTGGCGCACCTCGGCGATGAAGGTCTGAGGTTCGAGCCATTCACCGCCCGGCAGACGGAAATCCTGCGACGGAATGAAGTTCAGGATGTCCTGATCCGACAGATGTGCGACGAGCAGGCGGCCCGACGCCGTCCACGGGATAGGCACCGATTGTCCGACATCCGTCGAAATGCGGAAGGGCCGAGCGCCTTCGCGCATGCGCACGACCGTGTATCTGTTCCCATCCAGCATGCAGAACTGTGCTGTCTCCCGCGTCTCGTCGGCAAGCTGTTCCAGCGTCGCCTCGCATTCACGGGTGAAATCGAAATGGTTCTCATAGGCGGCGCCGAGGAAATAGAGCTTGCGGCCGAGATAGACGCGCCCCTCGCCGCCGGTGAATTCGAGGATGCCGTTGCTGAGCAGCAGGTTGACCAGCTCGTACACCGATGAGCGCGGCGCACCGATCTGCGCGGCGATTTCGTTCGGCTTCAAGGCCTGCCGTTTTTGGCGCAGGAAATCGAGGATCTCGAAGGCGCGGTCGAGCCCTCGGGCGCGTTTGCCGGCGGCTTCATCCTGAACTGCATCCATCGCTATCGTCCTGTTCTTTTTGTCCGGCCAAGCTTTTCAAGCCGCTTGCCGTATCTGTCAATCGATCCCGTCATTCAACCGCGAATGAAATTTTCCGACCCCTCTTGCGGGGTAAAAAAATCGGCCTAAGATCGCCTCGTCCGGTATATAGATCACATGTACGATATATTGGACATAGATGGCAAGCCGTCAAGGTTGCCGCACAAAAAAGGGGATCGACATGAAGAATTTTGGAAACAGCATTTCCGCCTCGCTGCGCCGCCGCCTCCTCGCGGGCGCTGCCGCAGCAGCCACCCTCCTGGTCTTTTCCACCGGCACTGCCTCGGCCGCTGCCAATTGCATCAAGGGCGACAGGAAAGCGCCCTATACGATCGGTTGGGCGAACATCTACTCCGTGCCGACCTGGATGAAGCAGACTGAAGGCACCATCACCGCTGAAGTGGAGGAGCTGAAGAAGGCCGGCCTCGTCAAGGATCTGATGATCACCGACGCGCAGGGCAACGCCCAGACGCAGATCCAGCATATCCAGTCGATGATCGACGCCAATGTCGACGCCATCGTCGTCATCGCCGGCTCCTCCAATGCGCTCGACCGCGTCATATCGGATGCCTGCGACAAGGGCATCGCGATCGTCAATTTCGACAGCCTGGTCAACACCGACAAGGTGACGGCGAAGATCAATACCGATTCCAGCGAATGGGGCGCGACCGCTGCCAAGTGGATGGTCAGCCAGCTCGGCGGCAAGGGCAAGATCATCATCATGAACGGCCCGGCCGGCATCTCGGTCAGCGACGACCGCCGCAAGGGCGCCCAGCCGGTCCTCGATGCCAATCCGGGTCTTAAGGTGATCACCGAGACGAACACCGAATATAACGTCGCGCCGGCACAGGAAGCGATGACCAGCCTGCTGTTCGCCAATCCCGAAATCGACGGCGTGCTGTCGCTCGGCGGCGCGCTGTCGGCCGGCTCCGTCCTCGCCTTTGAGCGCCAGGGCCGCGACCAGGTGCCGACCACGGGTGAAAATGCAAGGCAGTTCCTGGAACTCTGGAAGGAGAAGGGCCTGAAAGGCTGGGCGACGATGCAGCCCAACTGGCTCGGCGCCCTTTCCGTCTACACCGCCGTGCAGGCGCTGCAAGGCAAGGACGTGCCGGCCTTCGTCAAGGTGCCGCTGCCTGTCATCGACGACAGCACGATCGGCAGCTACCTCGCACGGGCCGACAAGTTCCCGGCCGACGGCTATATCTACTCGGACTACGACAAGGCACTGTTCGACAAGCTGCTGGCCAAGTAATCCGCGGTTGGGGGACGTCGTGATGACGGAAGAAACGCCCGTGCTGGAAGCCCGGCAGGTGTTCAAGGGATTTTTCGGCAATCCCGTTTTGAAGGGTGTCGACATCGCCCTTCTGCCGGGCAGGGTTCACGCCCTGCTCGGCGAAAACGGCGCCGGTAAGTCGACGCTGATCAATCTCCTGTCCGGCTCCCTCCAGCCCGACGGCGGGTCCATCCTCGTCGACGGCAAGCCGGTCGGGCGTTTCAGCCCGGCGGCGGCGCGCGCGGCCGGCATCGCTGTCGTGCAACAGGAGCTGAGCCTCACGGCCACTCTCTCGATTGCCGAAAACATCGGGATCGGCGCGTTTCCGCGCCGGTTCGGTCTCATCGACTACGGAGCGCTTCATCGCGGCGTGCAAGAGGTCTGCGATCTGGTCGGGCTGACCGAGCCGCTCGACATGCCGGTCGCCGATCTGGCGCTCGGCCGCCGTCAGATGGTGGAGATCGCCAAGGCGCTGTTCCGCAAACCGCGTGTTCTCATTCTGGATGAACCGACCTCGTCGCTTTCTGCGTACGAAGCCGGCATCCTCGCCCGCCTGATCGGGACGCTCAAAGGCCGCGGCACGGCGCTTCTCTATATTTCCCACCGCCTGAATGAGGTGCAGGCGCTCTGCTCACATGTCACCGTGCTGAAGGACGGCAGCGTCACGGCCGACCAATCGCTGTCCGGCATCGATGGTGAGGGGCTGGTCCGCCTGATGGTAGGCCGCGAGACCGGCGACCTGTTTCCGCCGCGCCCGGCCGCGGTACCCGGCGCGATGCGCATCAGCGTCGAAGGTTTTTCGGCCGGCATCGTGCGTGACATTGGTTTTTCCGCCCGCGCCGGCGAGATCGTCGGCATCGGCGGGCTCGTCGGGCAGGGCCAGGAAGACTTGCTGCTCGGCCTCTATGGCGCGATTCCGGCCTCGGCGGCCAGGGCGGAGGTGGCGGGCAAACCCCGCCTGCCCGCCCATGTCGGCGCAGCGAATGCGGGGGGCATCGTCTACGTCCCGGCGGACCGCAAACACGAGGGACTGGTGCTGCCGCATTCGATCGCCTCCAATCTTATCCTGCCCTCGCTTGGACGGCTTGCGAGCAAGGGACTGCGCGACGCGACGGCGGAAAACGGCCTGGTCGCCGATCTCGCACGTCGCCTGACGATCAAGGGCGATACGGCCCGCCCGGTGCAGGCGCTTTCCGGCGGCAACCAGCAGAAGGTGGCGCTCGCCAAATGGCTGCCGCTCGACCCGTCCGTGCTGTTGCTCAACGATCCGACACGCGGCGTCGACATCGAGACCAAGCGTGAGATCTACCTGATGCTGCGCGCCTTCGCCGCCGAAGGGCGGCTCGTCATTTTGGCCAGTTCCGATACGCCGGAACTCGTGCATCTCTGCGACCGCGTCGTGGTTCTGCGCGAGGGCCGCGTCGCGGCGACGCTATCGAAAGATCGGATCAGCGAAGGCGCGATCGTCGGCGCCGCCATGGGCGTTACGACCACAACGCAGGGAGAGGCGGCATGAGCACTATTTCGTCAACCCGGCTCTACGGCGCGATCCAGCTCCGCCGCAACCGCGGCCTCGCCGGCCTCTATCTGGTCGTGGCTGCCTTTCTCATCCTCTATGCAGTGCTCTTTCCCGGCATCCTTTCCATCGGCGGCTTTTCGAAGTTCACGCAGAACTGGTTTCCACTCGCGCTGGTCACCATGGCGCAGGCGCTACTCATGCTCAACGGCGGCATCACGCTGGCGATCGGCCCGCTGGTCAGTCTCGGCGCGGTTATCGCCGCGACAACGATGGGAGGACCGTTCGGCCTGCCCGGCGGCATTATCGCCGTCGCCGTCGCCGGCCTTTCGATCGGTGCGGTCACCGGCGCCATCGTGACGCATCTGAGATTGCCGGCGATCATCGTCACGCTGGCCGGCTCCTTCATCATCGGCGGCGTCGCGCTCATCCTGTTGCCGCGGCCGGGCGGGTTCATTCCCGATTGGCTGTCGACGGTGCTTGCCGGCCATACGCCTGTCGCCTTCGTGCTGCTCGTCGTGATCCTCATGCTCTGGAAAGCTTTTCTGGCAACGCCGCTCGGCCTCGGCATCTATGCGGCCGGCGACAACCCGGTCGGCGCATTCCGCTCCGGCGTGCCGGTCGAACGGGTGAAGGTCGCAGCCTTCGCGCTCTCTGGGCTTCTGGCCGCTCTCACCGGTCTCTTCGTTGCGGCGCAGACCGGCTCGGGCGATCCTGTCATCGGCACGCCCTTCACGCTCAACTCGATTGCCGCCGCCGTGCTCGGCGGCGTCGGTTTTCTCGGCGGCAAGGGTACGATGCGCGGCGCGATCTGCGGCAGCCTGCTGCTCTCGGTGATGATCAACGTGATGTTCTTCCTAGGCTTTCCGCCCGTCGCGCAATATGTCGCGCAAGGCTTGATCATCGTCGGTGCGGTCGCCGTACCGGAGCTTCTTGGGGTTTGGAGGGCAAGGCGATGAACATCATCCGATCCGCATTCCGCAATCCGCCGCTCCTGACCTTGCTTCTGGTCGCGCTCGTCTGGATCGTTGCTAGCGTCTCGCTCCGTGGTTTCGGCGCCTACGGCCATCTGCGTTATCTACTGGAACTCGCCGCGGTGATCGGCATCGTCGCGGCCGGGCAGACGCTCGTCATCCTGATGGGCGGCATCGATCTTTCCGTCGGTGCTGTCATCACCGTCACGGCAATCCTGCTGCCGCTGATTTCGCCCGCCTGGGATCCGACCGGCCTTGCCGGCATTGCGGCCGCCCTTGCCATCGTCACCGGCATCGGCTTGATGAATGGCGCGGGTGCTGCCTATCTTCGCGTGCCGCCGATCATCATGACGCTTGCCATGGCGACCTTCCTGCAGGGTCTGCTCGTCATCGTCGCCGGCGGCAGCGCCGTCACCGTCAGCAACCCGGCCGTCATCCTGCTCGGGCAGGCGCGGCCGCTCGGTATTCCCTCGGGCATCCTGCTGTGGCTCGCCGTCTCGGTCGTCGTCCTGCTGCTCATCCACCGCATGCCGCTCGGCGCCCGGTTCCTGGCGCTCGGGGCGAACCCGCTCGCCGCCCGGCTTTCCGGCGTCAGCGTCACCCGCAACACACTGATCGTCCATACGCTGTCAGGTTTTTTCGCCGGGCTTGCCGGCATTCTCGTGCTGGGTATGAACCGTCAAGGTTATGTCGGCATCGGCGACCCCTATCTGCTGACCTCGATTGCCGCCGTCGTGCTCGGCGGCACCTCAATCCTCGGCGGCCGCGGCACCTATGCCGGCACCATTCCAGGGGCGATCCTGCTCGTCACCACGACGGCGCTGATCACCGTCGTCAACGCCTCCCCTGGTTGGCGGTCGATCATGTTCGGTACGCTGATCCTCGCCCTCCTGCTCGTGTCCGGCCGCGAGGCGCGCAGATGACGGAGCGCTACGACGGGCCGGTGATCGACCCGCATCACCATCTCTGGGATCTCAGCCTGCAACGCCATCCGTGGCTTCAGAAAGCGCGGGCTTCCGGCGAGGAGATGGTGTTCGGCAGCCTCGCACCGATCCTGCGCGATTACGGCATCGACGATTATCGCTCCGATGCCGCGCGCCAGAACGTCGTTGCGACGGTGCATGTGGAGGCCGGCTGGTCGGTTGCCTACCCGCTGGAAGAGAGCCGCTGGCTTGAGGGTCTCGACCGCAGCTCCGGGGTGGCGCACCGTTATATCGCGCGCGTTCCCCTCGACGGGCCGGATGCCCCGCGGCTGCTGGAGGCGGAAGCTGAGAACCCCAACGTCGTCGGCATCCGCGATATTCTGAGCTGGCATCCCGATGCGGCGAAGCGTTTTGCGCCGCGTCCGGATCGCATGGGCGATCCCGCCTGGCGGGCGGGGCTTGCCCATGCCACGCGGCTCGGGCTGGTCTTCGACCTGATGCTCTATCCCTGGCAGATGGCCGAGGCGCTCGATCTCGTGCAGGCCTTTCCCGAAACGCTTTTCGTGCTCAACCACGGCGGCAGCCCTGCCGATCGGACGGAGGACGGCATGGCGCTCTGGCATCGTGGCCTGCGGGCGCTCGGCGGCGCGCCCAACGTGCGCGTGAAGATCTCCGACCTTGTCGCCTATGACCATGCATGGACGCTCGAAAGCCTGCGGCCGGTGATCGAGCATTGCCTCGATTGTTTCGGGCCTGAACGTGCGATGTTTGCGAGCGACTTCCCGGTCGCCGGCCTGCACGCTTCTTTCGACGAGGTCTATCAGGTTTTCCGTACGGTCGCCGCCGAGCTCTCTCTCGACGAGCAGCGCGCTTTGTTCTTTGCGACTGCCAATGACACCTATCGCCTTGGTTTGGCCGATCCGGCCGAGATCGGGAGAGCCCGCCATGCCTGATCTTCATAGCGCGACGGAAAACGTCCTGATCGACGACCGAGTGCGCGGCTTTCCGCCGGGCCATCCGCCGCTTTCGCCTGCTGCGATCGGATCGCAGGGATGGAAGCCCTATGACGGCAGGATGGCCCTGCCGCTGATCTCGCTCGACCGCCGGGCCTTCGCCGGTAATGTCGAACTGATGATGGCTTATGTGAAAAGCCATGGCGGCGAGATCGCGCCGCATGCCAAGACCCCGATGTCGACAGTGCTGGCAGAGGCGCTTCTTTCGGCAGGCGCCTGGGGCACGACCGTTGCCGACATCCGCCAGGCCGCCGTCCTGCTCAAGGCGGGACAGCGCCGGCTGATCCTCGCCAACGAGATCGGCGGGGCCGCCGCCGCCCGCCGGCTTGCCGCGCTGCTCGGCCATTATCCCGATGCGGAACTCCATGTCTTCGTGGATTCGACGGCGCTCGTCGAGGCGCTTCGCTCCACATGGCAGGGGCGTGCGGATCTGCCGCCTCTCGGGCTGATGATGGAATTCGGTGCCGGCCGCGCCGGTCTCCGCAGCGCCGAAGCCGCGGCGGCAATTCTCGACTCGATCCTGGCCCTGGAGACGCCGGCTTTCCGGCTGACCGGCATCGCCGCCTATGAGGGCGCGGCCGCGACCGCCGATCCGGAAGAGACGATGCTTCGCATCGACGCGCTGATGGCGATGACATCAGATTTCCTGCCGAAAATCCGCGCCCGCATCGGCAGGGAACGGCCGCTCCTTCTGACATCAGGCGGCTCGGTGTTTTTCGATGTCGTGGTGGCGCGGCTTTCAGCCGCCGTCGCCGCCGATCCAGCCTGCCGGCTGGTGCTGCGCAGCGGCGCGATCTTCTTCCACGACCACGGCGTCTACGCGCGTGGTCTCGCCGGCCTCGATGCGCGCGGTGGCTTGCGTATCGGCGGCGAGACGGTTTCGGCAGCGTCCGGCTTCCGTCCGGCGCTGCGCGTCTGGGCCGAGGTCCTGTCGCGGCCGGAGCCGCAGCTTGCGATCTGCGGCATGGGCATGCGCGACGTGGCGATGGACCAGGGCCTGCCGCGGCCGCTGGCGCTCTATCGCAATGGCGCATATCTCGGCAATTTCGAAAGCGCCGAGGTTTTCCGCCTCAACGATCAGCATGCCTTCCTGACTCTTGCCGAGGATAGCGACGTCTCGGTCGGCGACGTCGTCGAGTTCGGCATTTCGCATCCCTGCACCTGCCTTGACCGGCATGCAATCCTCTATGGCCTCGACCCGGATCATTCGGTGACGGCCGCCTATCTCACAAGCTTCGGCTGAATTCTCTCCAAGAGCAAGAAAAGGAAACCTGCATGATCCAGCGTTACCAGAAGGGTTCGCGCATGAGCCAAGCCGTCAGCTATGGCGGTCTCGTCTATATTGCCGGTCAGGTCGCGGAAAATCGCAAGGCAGGCATTGAGGAGCAGACCCGCGACGTGCTCGGCAAGATCGACGCCCTTTTGAAGGAAGCCGGGACCGATCGCTCGCGTCTCCTCGCCGTCAATGTCTTCCTGCCGGCGATTACCGATTTCGAGGCGATGAACGGCGTTTACGACAGCTGGATCGACATCGAAAACCCGCCGGCCCGCGCCTGCACCGAAGCCCGCCTTGCCGACCCGGACCTGCGCGTCGAGATGACCGCGGTCGCGGCGCTGTAACTGCGCGGCAACCGCCCGCACTGGAGAGATCATGCATAGCGGCCTCGTCAATCCGATCGATTTTTCGCGCCAGGGCCGACAGGCCGGCCATCTCGCCATTCCCTATTCGATCGACCGTTCGCCCTATTATCAGATCCGCATTCCGATCCTTCGTCTCAGTAATGGTGAGGGGCCGTCTTTGCTGCTGATGGCCGGCAATCATGGCGACGAATACGAGGGTGAACTGCAGCTCGCCCGGCTGATGCGCCTGCTTGACGTTACTGAGATCCGCGGTGCCGTCACCATCCTGCCGATGGCCAACCTGCCGGCGGTGATGGCGGCCAAGCGCTGCTCGCCCTTCGACGGCGGCAACCTTAACCGGGCTTTTCCCGGCGATCCCATGGGCTCGCCGACGGCGCGTCTGGCGCATTTCCTCGAACACGAGCTATTTCCGCGCCATGACGTCATTCTCGACCTGCATTCGGGCGGCACGTCGATGGCGCATCTGCCCTGCACGCTGATCGAGCGCCAAGCCGATGCCGCCCGCTTCGAGCGATCCGTCTCGCTGATGCGGGCGATAGGCGCATCGCATGCCTTCATCGCCGACAACGGACCGACCGCACCGACATCGATGGGTGCTGCGGCACGGGCAGGAACCATCGGCCTTTCTGGCGAATTCGGCGGCGGCGGAACCGTGACACCTGCGACGATGGCCTTCACCGCGGCGGCGATCGACCGGCTGCTCCTCACGCTCGGTATCGTCGAACAGCCGATTCTGTCGCGAGCGACCCTCGCCGAACCGGGGCCATTGCAGCTGCTCTCGCTCTCCCGCCACAGCCAGGGCATCTATGCCAACCGCCGAGGCTGGTTCGAGCCGGCCGTCACGCTTGGAGCCACCGTTTCTGCCGGCGATCTGGCCGGATGGTATCACAATCTGGAAGGGCTGGAGCAGCCGGAGGAAGAGCTGCGCTTTGCCGAGAGCGGCATCGTCATTTCCCAGCGTCTGCATTGCGACAGCCAGGCTGGCGATTGCCTGATCCAGGTCGGCGAACCCATTGCAGCTTAGGTGATCGCGCGGACCGCCGCCTTGACCCAGTCGAGACGCTTTGCCGGGATGAGGCCGTAATTGTAGAAGTTGACGCCGTCAGCGCCGGCATCGACGGCCGCCTTAGCGCCGGCCGCCAGCACGGCGGCTTCACCGACCTCGGGATAGAAGACGCGCAGGCCGACGCCGAGGAATTTTTCCGATCCGAGTGCTGCCCGGCCGGCGCGGATGACATCGCCGATCGCATCCGGCTCCATGTCGTAGCAGCAGAGGATCGCCCCGTCGCAGAGCCTGCCGACGGCTGCGAGATCGACGCCGCCGAGCCAACCATCCTTCAGGTCGATCAGCACGATGCGTGTCGCCGGATCGGCTGCCGCCTTGATCTCGCCGATCAGGCTGGTCACCGGTTCGCTGCGCCAGGCGAGATAGGGGTGCAAATCCGGATGGTCGCGGAAGGCATCGATACCGGCTGCCGGGAAATCCGGGAACTGCCGCTCCGGCACGGCCCGTTCGCAGAGCTCCGCAATGAAGCGCGCAACCGATCGGCGCGCACCTTCGACCGGCACGCCGGCCTTTGCGGCGCGCGCCGTGCAATGGTCGCAGAAGCAGAGCGACAGCAGAAAATCGTCTTCCGGGTTAAGGCCGACGCCGTCTTTCTCGTGATGATATTCATGCGCGAAGCCCATGAAATTAGGGCTTTCCAACTCCACCATGTCGGGCCGGTAGTTCGTCGTGATGTCGCGGACAAGCGTGACGGCATAGGCGCGCGCCGCCGGGCTGGAGGGACAAAGGTTGTAATAGTTGGGATTGCCGAAGGCGTTGCGCGTCACATGATCGGGATGCAGCATGCCGAGGCGGCTATTGTGGAGGCAGACCGTCCAGCATGAAACCTTGAGACCCGTCGCCTCCCGCCCCCGAACCAGCGCTTCCAGCATGTCGCCGCGCTCGGTGACATTTGCGGCCATCAGCGGCCGGATCAGCTTGTCCTGCCATAGGCTTTCATCCGGCTTGAAGTAGACAGTCCCGTCCTCGGGGAAATAGGCCTTCTGCTGCGGGCTGCGCGGCTGGAAGAAGCGGCCGGCATGATAGGAGGTCGCCATGCTGATCGTGTTGAGGCCGGCCCGGTTGCGAAGCTCGGCAGCAATCGCGTCGAGCCCCTGGTCCTGGATATCCCAGGGGTAAGTCCACATGGAAAGGTGCATGGCGCGCTCCGGTTCAGGCCTGTCCGCTTTATAGAACATGTGTCCATAATAGTGTCCAGGCTGATTTGAAACGCGGAGGGCGGCGCGAAAGCCGCCCGCCCTGCCCTGTCATCGGCTGATCGTCGCCTGCAGCGCGTCGATGGAGGACTGGATCCCGGCGTCCGTGGACATAGTGAAATCCTCCATTTCGAGGCTGACCCAGCCGTTGTAGCCGGCCATGCGGACGACCGAGAAGAACTCCTTCCACCACTGCAGGTCGTGGCCGGCGCCGACGGCGACATAGTTCCAGCTGCGGTTGGCGACGTCGGTGACGTCCTTGAGTTCGAGCAGACCATTGACGTCGGCAAGGCCCCGCTCGATGCGGGTGTCCTTGCCATGGCAATGATGGATGGCGTTGCCCAGCGCCCGGGCCGAAGCAATCGGATCGGCGCCCTTCCAGAACAGATGGCTGGGATCGAGGTTCATACCGACGGACGGGCCGACCTCGTTGCGCAGGCGGAACAGGGTTTCCGGGTTCCAGACCAGCATGGCCGAGAAGTTTTCGAGCGCATATCTCTCGACGCCGACTTCCCGCGCGAGCTTGACCAGATCGTGCCAGAGCGGGAAGGCGCGGTCTTCCCACTGGTAGCGGTCGCGTTCCGGCATCTCGTCGGGCCAGCTCTTGGTATAGACGAGCCAGTTGGGCACGCTGTCGCCGGGGGCGGCTTCCGGCAGGCCGGACATCGTCACGATGGTCTTGACGCCGATCTCGCCGGCAAGACGGATCGTCTGCTCCATCTCCTTGCGGTGACGCTTGCCCATGTCGCCCGGATCGAGCGGGTTTGCCGAGCAATTCAGTGCCGCGATCTCCAAGCCGCGGGCTTCGATTTCCTTGAGCTTGGTTCTCAGTAGTCCCTTGTCTTCCAGCAGCTCGTCGGCTCGGAAATGCGGCGCACGCGACCAGCCGCCGCCGGTCATCTCGATGCCTTCAACGCCGAGTTTGACGCATTTGTCGAGCATGTCGGTGAAAGAAAGGTTGCCCATGACGTCAGTGCAGATCGAAAGTTTCATATCATTGTCTTTCTAAAAGAGGGGTGGGGAACGCGCCCGGGAGGAGGATGGAGGAGATCCGGCGCGCCCCGAGACCGATCACTCGAATGCGACCCAGGCGGCGCCCGCATCAGCCGAGCGGACGCAATTCTCAAGCCAGCGCACGCCTTCGGTGCCGGCCTCGATGCCGGGATAATGATGGGTCTTGAGGAAGGCTTCATCGCCGCGGCGTTTTGCATCGATCGCCTGGGCGATCCAGAGATAGATGTTCGCCCAGCTGTCGCCGAGGCTTTCGGTGTGCAGCGCGCCCATGCGGTCGGCCGCCAGGCTTTCCTGTTCGAGATAGGGCATGCCGTGGTGGAGGGTGCGGTTCGGCTCGCCCTGCACTTCGTAGATCAACTGGTCGGGATGGGAATCAGACCATTCGATCGAGGCCTTGGAGCCGACGAAACGATAGCGCTGCGAACCCATATTCCCGGCATTGACCGAGGACACCCAGAGACGGCCGCGGGCGCCATTGTCGTAATGCATGAGAACGGTCGCATGATCTTCGAGCGGCGCGCGGGTCGGAATGAAGGCCTTGCGGTCGCAGAGCAGCTTTTCGATCTTCAGATGTGGCAGCACCACTTCGGAGAGGTAGTAGAGGTGGGTGCCGATATCGCCGAGAACGAAGGTCGGGCCGGCGGTCTTCGGATTGGTGCGCCATTTCACCGCCTCGCCGGCGCCGACATCGTCGCCCGAATTGAAGCCGTGGCTATATTGCATGTCGACGATGCGGATCTCGCCGAGCATGCCCTTCTTGACCATCGCCGCCATCTGATGAACCAGCGGATGGCCGGTGAAGCCATAGGTGACGCCGACGATCAGGCCTTTTTCTTCGGCGAGCTTGGCAATCTCGTCGCATTCGGCGACGGTGAAGAACAGCGGCTTTTCGCAGATCACGTGCAGCCCGGCCTCCAGGCATGCCTTGGTGATCTCGTAATGGGTGAAGTTCGGCGTGGCGATCGAGACCACCTCGACGCCGTCCTCGCGCCCGGCCTCCCTGGCGATCAGCTCCTTATAGTCGCCATAGCAGCGGTCGGCGGCGACGCCGATCTTATTGCCGAAGTCGCGCCCGCGCTCGGCGTCGAGGTCGAAGGCTCCACAGACGAGCCGGTAGGTGCCGTCCCGCTGGGCGCCGGTTCTGTGCTTGTAGCCCACCTGCCCTGTGCGGCCGCCGCCGACCATGCCCCAGCGCAAGGGGCGTTCGATGGATCTTTCTCCGTTGATCATCTGATCATTGCTCCTGAAATGGCCTGCCGTGTCATTCCGCCGCCATGGCGGCCGGCGGTGCGTAAAGTTTGGGTTTCGGTATCATGTTGACGGGTTCGAGGTCGCCGCTGGAGACGGCTCGCAGAGCGGCATCGGCCACCAGCGTCGCCGCATATCCATCCCAGGTGGAAGGTCCGCCGGCCGTTCCTTGAGAGGCGGCGACGATCCATTCACGGAATTCCTGGTCGTAGGCCTCGATGAAGCGCTCGCGCCAATCCTCGGGGATCGCCTGGCGAATGCCGTTCGAATCCGAGATCACGGTCGCCGGGCGGTTTGGAAGCGCAGCGACACCCGCCTCGCAGCTGATTTCGCCGCGGATGTCATAGCCATAGGCGATGTTTACCGAGATCTCGACGTCAACCAGCGCGCCCGAGGCCATGTGCAGGAGAACGAAAACCGGATCGCGCAACTCGCCGCCGCGTGAGGATCGGCGCGGCACACGCACCTCCACCCCGGTGACTTCGTCGGAAAGGAGCCAGCGGGAGATGTCCGCATCATGCACCAGCGTGTCGTTCAGCGGCATCTCCGAGGTATAGAGCCCCGCAGGAACCGAGGCGTTGCGATGCACGGAATGAAAGAGGAGCGGCGCGCCAAGTTTGCCGCCCTCGATAACGGCCTTCAGGCGGCGATAATCGGCGTCGAAACGGCGCATGAAGCCCACCTGCACGAGCCGCCGTCCGAAGGCGGCTTCTGCCTCCATGACGCGAAGCGCGGCCGCCTCGGAGGTCACCAGCGGCTTTTCGCAGAAGACCGGCTTGCTGGCGGCAATTGCGGCGAGCAGCTGCTCCTCATGGGCCGGCCCCCAGGAGCAGATGATCACAGCCTGCACTTTTTCTGAAGCGATCAGCGCCGAAGGGGTGGCGAAGACCTCCGCCCCCGCGGGGGCAGCAGCGGCGGCGCGAGCCTGGTCGATATCGGTGACACCGACGATTTCGACACCGGAAACGACGTTCGTCAGGCGGCGGATATGATCCTGACCGATCATCCCCGTGCCGATGACACCAACCTGAAGGGTCATTTCGCCCCCCAATACTTATCGATGTAGCGCTGGATTTCGGCACGCATGAAGGTGCCGCTGTGATCCGCCTTGTCCTCCCAGGCGAAGACGCAGGTGGTCATGATACCGTCGAAGCCGATCTCGGCGAGCGTGCCGAAGAAGTCGTCCCACGGAACCTCGCCCTGACCGATATTGAGGTGCTGGTGCACCCGGGCGTTGGTGCCGGGCGGATTGAGGATATAACGAAGGCCCGACGAAGCCTTGTGGTTGAACGTGTCGCCGACATGGACATGCGCCAGCACGTCTTTCGCCTCGCGCAGCATCGCCTTGGTATCGTCGCCGAAATAGAAGGTGTGCGGGGCGCAATAGAGGAACTTGACGCTCTTCGAATTGACGGTGCGGATGATGTCGAGCGCCGGCTGCAGCGTCTCGCACCAGTCTTCCGGATGGGGTTCGACATGGAGCTGAATGCCCTCGCGCTCAAGGATCGGCACCAGTGCCTCCATCGAGCGCCACCAGGCATCTTCGCAGGCCTCGATCATCGAGCCGGTGTGGCAGCAATAGCAGGATCCCCTGTCCGGATGCGGGCCGCGGCCGAACTCGGAATTCATCACGCTGACTTCCAGCTCGACGGCGATCTCGATGGCGCGTTTCCAGTGTTTGACGGCGGCCTGGCGTTCGGTCTCGTCGTTGGAGGCCCACCGGTACATCGGCAGCAGCGAGGCGATGCCGACATCGGCCTCTTTCAGCGCCTTCTTGAGCGTTTTAATGCGCTCCGGAAAGACGCGCGGCGCCTTGAACCATTCGAGGAAATCTCCGCGCGGCGAGAGCTCGATCCAGTCGTAGCCGAGTTCCTTGACCTTCCTGGGCAACGCCTCGAGTGAGAGATGCCGATGCATGAACGGGTCGATTGCGATCTTCATTTTGACCTCCGGATTCCAGACATATTTTTCCTTCCCCGGCGGCGGTCTGTTCTGCCGCTGCCGGACGATGTGTGTTTTGTGCTGTGTCGTTTAGGGTGTCGTCAGCGGTTACTCGGCCGGCGACGAATGGTTCTCATGGCTGGCAATGTAAGTATCGATCTGAGCTTCGAGATCCGCCATGGTTTCCCCGCCGGCCATCAGGTCGGTAATCTCTTCGCGAGTCTTCTCGCCCCGGCGGAAATCGGCGGCGATCGCCCCGCGGATGAGCACGGCGAAGTGGTCACCCACCGCCATCGCATGCATGACCTGGTGGGTGATGAAGATCACCGCCAGACCCCGACGCTTCGCCTCGTTGACGATCCGCAGCACGTGCGCCGCCTGCTTGACGCCGAGAGCGGCCGTCGGTTCGTCAAGGATCAGCACACGCGCGCCGAAATGAACGGCTCGGGCAATGGCAAGCGACTGGCGTTCGCCGCCGGAAAGCCCGCCGACGAGACGGTCGCCATCGTCGATCCGGGTGATACCGAAATCCTGCACGGCCTTGACGGCAATCTCGTTGGCCTTCCTGCGGTCATAGACTTTGAACGGACCCCAGCCCTTGGTCGGCTCGACGCCGACGAAGAAGGAGCGGCCGATCGACATCAGCGGAAAGGTGCCTCCGAATTGATGCACCGCCGAGATGCCCTTTTCCTGCGCATCACGCGGTCCGCTGAATTCGACCGGATTGCCATCCATCAGGATTGCGCCACGCGTCGGTTTGTGGACCCCGGCAAGCGTCTTGATCAGGGTCGATTTGCCGGCGCCGTTGTCGCCGAGCAGGCAGAGCACCTCGCCCGCACGGACCTTGAGCGAGATGTCATGCAGCACGTCGATCGGGCCGAAGCTCTTGTCGACATTTTGAAGTTCAAGGATCGGAATATTGTCGGACATATCGACGCTCACTTCTTTTTCTTCGGCACGAAGCTCAACGCCATCTGCCGGAAGGTGTTGTTCATCAGAACGGCGGCCATCAGCATCACACCGATAATCAGGTTGGACCAGTTGCGGTCGATGTTGGTGAAGTAGATGCCCTGGCTGACGACGGCGAAGGTCAGCGCGCCGAGAAAGATCCCGGCGACCGAACCGAAGCCGCCCGTGAGCAGCACGCCGCCCACCACGATCGAGACGACCGTATTGAAGATGTAGTTCATGCCGCCCGAAACCTGTGCGGAATTGAACAGGATGGCGCCGCACATTCCGACGAAAGAGGCGGCCGTGCTCGACAGAATGAAGAGCACGATCCTCAGGCGATCGGTCGGGATGCCGGCATTGCGGGCGCTGACCTCGTCTCCGCCCATCGCGGCGATCCAGTTGCCATAGCGCGTTGCGTGCAGCACGAAACCAAAGACCACCGTCAGCGCCAGCCACCACAGGATGATCACCTGGAATTTGCCGTGGATGAGGTCGCCGAACACCATCTTGGCCCAGGCCGGGGCGTTGAGCGGAACCGAAGCGGCCCCGGTCAGGATGACGGATCCGGCAAGAACGAGCCCCTGCACCGCAACCAGCGTGCCGAGTGTGATGATCAGCGAGGGCACGCTGGTGCGCACCGCCAGGAGGCCGTTGATCAGCCCGACGAGAACGCCGATGGCGAGCACGCCGAGCATGCCGATGACGATCGGCAACTCGTAATAGCCCGAGAGGATGGCGATCGTCATCGAGCCCGCTGGGATCATCGCGCCGATCGAGATATCGAGCTCGCCTGATATCATCAGCAGGCCGACAGGCAGGGCGACGATGCCGAGATTGGCGGCGAAATTGACCCAGCTTGCGGCGCCGAAGAGCGTACCAAGGCTGACTCCGCCGAAGGCGACATAGAAGGCGATCACCGCGATGAAGCTCAATACGGCACCGAATTCCGGGCGGCGTACAAAGTGTCCAATGGAAAAGCCGTTCATCTTCCCGCCCTCACTTCTTCTTTTTCGCGGCATAGGACATCGCCATCAGCCGGAACTTGTCGTTCATCATCACGGCGAGCAGCAGGAGCGCGCCGATGATGACGCTGCCGAGGTTCGGGTCTATGCCGGTGAAATAGATGCCCTGATTGACGATCGCGAAGGTGAGCGTGCCGAAGACGATGCCCACCACCGATCCGGCGCCGCCGGTCAGAAGCACGCCGCCGATCACCACGCACATGATCGAGTTGAAGATGAAGGATTGCCCACCGAGCACCTGCGCGCTTTGATAGACAAGCACCTGGCTGACGCCGACGAAGGCGGCGGAAAAGCCGGACAGCATGTAGAGGGCGATGGTCAGCTTTTCCGTCGGAATGCCGGCGTTGCGGGCCGAGACCTTGTCGCCGCCGAGAGCGAAGATCCAGTTGCCGACCGGTGAGATGTGCAGCAGGCAGAAGAACGCCGCCGCAAACAGGATCCACCAGAAGATCGTCACCTGGAACATGCCGCCGATAAAATCGCCGAGGATCGCTTTGACGGTTGGGCTTGGCACCAGCGATACGCCGGTGCTGCCGGCGATCAGCACGGTGAAGCCCAGCGTCAGCCCCATGACGCCGAACATCGAGCCGATGGTGACGATCAGGGACGGGACGCGGGTGCGGTTGACGAGGTAACCGTTGAAAAAGCCGACGATGAGCCCGACGCCCAGGCCGGCGGAAATCCCGACGATTTCGGGCAGGCCGTAATGGCCGGATATGATCGCTACCGTCAGGGATGATGCCGGGATCACCGCGCCGATCGAGAGGTCCATCTCGCCTGCGATCATCAGGAGCCCGATCGGCAGTGCGACGATGCCGATCTCGGCCGCGACGTTCAGCCAGCTTGCATAGCCCGCAGCCGACAGGAAGACCTTGCCGCCCAGCAGGGCGAAGAAGACGAACACCGCAATCAAGCCCAGCAACGATCCCGCTTCAGGGCGCCGGGAAAGCTGACCGATGGTCGCTTTGGCATGGCCGCCCGAAGGAAGCGAAGAGGCGAGGACATCGTTTCTCGCGTTCATTTGACACCACCAATAAAGTCGCATGACCGATGACGGCCGGCGCTTTTTGAAAGAATGGAAGCTGCCCGCGTGAGGGGCAGGCAGCTTCACGACGTTCGGCCGATCCCTTAGCGGGCGCCGGCCTTCACGCCAGCCAGGGTGGCGTCGACGTTCGAGGCGTCGATGACGCCGGGACCGGTGAGAATTTCCCGGGTCGGCACGGTGAGGCCGTAATTGACGTTGCCGTTCAGGATGGAGACGGCCAGGTAGCCCTGCAGGTAACCCTGCTGGTCGATCGCGCAAAGCTGGCTGCCGCTCTTGATGTTGTTCAGAACGGTTTCATCCATGTTCATGCCGCAGACCTTGACCTGTCCCTGCTTGCCGGCCTGAGTCACCCCGTTGACCGCCGAATTCGTATCGACGTTGCCGATCGCGAAAACCGCTTTGATCTCCGGATGCTGCAGAAGGTGCGCTTTGAGGGCCTGCGCCACGGCGGTCGCCGAACCGAATGAGGTTGCCGGCAGCGGCAGCGACGAACCGGCGCCGCCACCTTCGGTCACACCATCTGTCATGCCTTTGCAGAACGCTTCGATGTTTGCAGCACCCGGCAGCGTGTTGAGGCAGACAGCATTCTTCAGGTCATGTTTGGCAAAATAAGTGCCCGCTGCCTTGCCGGAGAGATAGTCGTTGGAGCCGACATAGTTCATCGCACCAAGGCGATCGGCAGCTTCGATGCCGCCGGCATTATAGATGACCAGCGGAATTTTCTTGTCGACGACCGCCTTGAAGGCAGGGTCCATGGCCTCCGGCACCCAGTCTGGGCCGACGATTGCATCGGCGCCCTGGTCGATGGCCTGACGGATCAGCTCGGCCGCATCGACGCCAAGATTGTCGTAGTTCTGAGGCCCGAGCCAGACGACCTTGCCGCCCTGGGCTTCTGCGACCTTGCCGGCATCCTCGGCGCC
Organism: Rhizobium phaseoli; assembly: GCF_010668805.1. Lineage (GTDB taxonomy): Bacteria > Pseudomonadota > Alphaproteobacteria > Rhizobiales > Rhizobiaceae > Rhizobium > Rhizobium phaseoli_A. The sequence continues at coordinate 155,479 of NZ_WUFT01000013.1, forward strand.
ACGCTTGACGATCGACCAGAACGGATCGTCCGGCTTGCCGCCCACAACGAAGATGTTGGCGGCCATAACGGCCGTGGCAGTGCAGGTCACGATGGCGGCAGCCGATACGGTTGCCGCGAGGCGGCGAAATTTAGTCATCTCAATTTCCTCCCTTGGCCCGCCTCCCTGGCCTGACCGTGAAGAGAAACATATCACCGCTTGAAATTCTCGAAATGTGAAATCATAGTAAACATGCATAAAGTATCACGGAGTATCAGTCATAATGATACGAATGCTCTGACGATGGAGGGAATGATCATGCGGCGGCCGACTATCTCCGATCTTGCCAAGGAGGCCGATGTCTCCATTGCGACCGTCAATCGGATTCTGGCCGGCACCGCCTCCGTCAAAGGCACGACCGTGCAGCGCGTCCAGGCCGCCGCGGAGCGGATCGGCTTCTACGGCGCCGGCGCCATCGAGGATCGGCTGCGCAAGTCGGTGCCGAAATACCGGCTTGGCTTTCTGCTGCAGCAATCCAGCCGTGAGCTCTACCAGCTGTTCGGCAAGAAAATCGTCGAGGCATGCCGCGCCAGGCGCGACGAAGTCATCGACCCGGTGGTCGATTTCGTGGATCTCCTGACCCCGGAGAATATAGCCGGCCGGCTCAAGGCGCTCGGTGCAAACTGCGACGCCGTCGCCGTGGTCGCCGCCGATCATCCGGTGATCGCCCAGGCCATCCGTGAGCTGCACGAGAAGGGTAAGCCGGTCATCGCCTATATTACCGACCAATCCGCCCGGGAACGGGCCGCTTATGTCGGAGCCGACAATTGGAAAATGGGACGGACGGCGGCATGGCTGATCTCGAACATGACCCACGGGCCGGGGCGCATTGCCGTCTTCATCGGCAACCATCGTTACCAGTGTCAGGACGTCTCCGATGCAAGCTTCCGCTCCTATGTGCGCGAACATGCGCCGCATCTGACCATCGAGGACAGCCGTCCCACGCACGAAGAGCCGAACGAGGCCTACCGGATGGTCAAGGAACTCCTGGCGACGACGGATGACCTCACCGGCATCCTGATCGTCGGCGGCGGCATTTCGGGGGTATTGCGGGCGCTGAGGGAAGTGCCGCAGGAGCGGCGCCGAAGCATCCGCCTCGTCTGCCGGGATATTGGTCCGGAGACGCGAAAGGGCCTGTCAGAGGGGATGATTACCGCGGCCCTCTGTCATCCGCTGGAACAGACGTCGACGGCTCTGGTCGAGACGATGATCGAGACGATCACGCAGGGCGCTTCGGGTGGTACGATTCAGCGCACCATTACCTTCGAAATCGTGACGCCCGAGAATATCTGAAATGCCGCGGTCGCGGGCGGCAAAGCCCGCGACCGGAAAAAGCGGCGCGGGCTTAGCAAAAGGTCATCCGTGTATCGTCTCAGATGTCGACGACAAGGCCCTTGGCTTTCAGCACCGGCGCCAGATTGCTGACCTCGATAACCGATTTCCCCGCCTTGTAGGCGGCGATATAGCCGGCTTCGGCATCTTCGCGGGCCTGCGAGAGTCTGGCTGCTTCCTGCGCTTCCTGCCTGCGCACGACCACCAGGCCGTCGGCATCGCCGACGATGATGTCGCCTGGATTGATGGTTTCGCCGCCGACGATGATCGGGTCGTTCACCGCCGCAATGGTTTCTTTCACCGTGCCCTTGATGCAGACGCTGAGCGAGAAGACCGGGAAACCGAGTTCCCGCAGCTGCAGCGTGTCGCGCACGCCGGTGTCGGTGACGAGACCGCCGATGCCCTTCGCCAGGCAGGCATTGGCAAGCACATCGCCGAAGGACCCGGCTTCCTCGTATTCGCCCGCCGAGACGACGATGATATCGCCGGGTTTTGCATAGTTGATGGCGAGCTGCAGCATGATGTTGTCGCGCGGCGCGCATTTGACCGTAAAGGCCGGACCGCAGAGTTTCATGCGGTAGTCGACGGGCTTGAGGCGGGAGGAAAGTGCGCCGCGGCGCCCCTGGGCTTCGTGGATGGTCGCGGGCGAAAATTTCGAAACGGCCTCGATGTCGGCTTTGCTGGGCCGTTCAGCGATGTCTTTTATATGAATCATAGGTGCCTCACATCGTTGGTAGACGGCGGGCAAATCCCGCCGTCTTATCTCGGTTGAATGTCTTCGGGAGGTTCCGAGACCGGTCGGTCTACGGGATCGGGTCGAATTTCAGCTGCGCGAGCGGCACGACTTTGTCGGTGCGGGTCATCTTGTACTCGGTGTTCGGGCCGAGCCACTTGTCCCAGATCTTGTTGATTTCACCGGACTCGTCGAGCTTGTGGAGGATTTCGTTGATCTTGGCGGTCAGCGCCGGCTGATCCTTGGCCATGCCGATGCCGATCGGCTGATAGAGCATCGGCTCCTCGATCATCCGCATTTCCTTGCCCTTGCTCTTCGATTCATTGACGAACTTGGTCGTCGTCATGGTGTTGGCCACCATGCCGCGCGCCTTGCCCTGCTGAACGGCGAGATAGGCCGAGGCGGTGTCCTGGAAGGTCAGCGGATCGGATTTGTTGAGCTTGATCGACATCTCAGATGTCGAGCCCTTGGTCGAGGCGAGGCGCTGGCCGGCGTAATCGGCCTTCTGCTTGCCGGCATCGTCGGCCGGCACGATCAGCATTTCCTTGGCGAGATAATAGGGATCGCTGAACTGGATCTGCTCGGCGCGGCTCACCGTATAGGCGAGGTTTGCAACGGTGATGTCGACGCGGCCGAGCTTGACCTCGGGCACACGGGCTTCGACCGAAACCGGCTTGATTTCAGCCTTGACGCCCAATTCCTTGGCGATGGCGCCGCAGAGATCGACGTCGAAACCGGCCATTTCGCGGGTCTTCGGATCCGGCGAAGCAAAGGGGGGAACGTCGGCGAAAGTCGCGCAGCGCAGGGTCTTTGCCGACATGATCGTGTCGAGCTGATCGGCTTTCGCGGGCAAGGCGGCTGCCATGCCGGCGAATGCGACGGTGAGGCTTAGGTATTTCCAGTTCATTGCTGTTCTCCTTTGTTTTTGGTGGTTGGTCTCAATGCCTGAGATCAGCGAGGAAACGCTGAGCCCGGGGATGGGTTGGATTGCTGAAGAAGTCTTCAGGTTTCGCCGTTTCGATGATCTGGCCGGCATCGATGAACCAGATCCGGTCGGCGACGTCGCGCGCGAAACCCATTTCATGGGTGACGCACAGCATGGTCATGCCTTCGGAGGCCAGGCTTTTCATGACAGCGAGCACCTCGCCGACCATCTCGGGATCGAGCGCGCTGGTCGGTTCGTCGAACAGCATCACCGGCGGTTCCATGGCCAGAGCACGGGCGATCGCCACCCGCTGCTGCTGGCCGCCCGACAGCTGGCCGGGGTAGGCGCGGGCCTTGTCGGCGAGACCGACCCGGTCGAGCAGCTTAAGGGCCTTTTCGTGCGCGACATCGGCCGCGACGCCCTTCACCCGGATCGGCGACATCGATACGTTTTCGGCGACCGAGAGATGCGGAAACAGGTTGAAGTTCTGGAATACGAAGCCGATCCGGCTGCGCATCGCGTTGAGTGCCTTTGCCCGCATGGAGGCGTGAATGTTCTGTCCGTCGAGCGTGATCGATCCGCTGTTGATCTCCTCAAGGCGATTGATCGTGCGGATCAGCGTCGATTTTCCCGAACCGGACGGTCCGCAGATGACCACCACTTCGCCGCGCGTGACCTCAGCATCGATGTCCTTCAGGACCGGATAGTCGCCATAGCTCTTGCAGACCTGCGAAAGCCGGATCATCTGCGATTCCTGCGTTGAAACGGACATGGTCATAGCTGCTCCGATACGATTTTCGACGGCGTGACCACGGCGGCGGAGACGTTGAGAAGTCCCGCACGCCGCCGCGTGATGCGCCGCTCGAGGCGATTGGCGAAGTAGGTCAGCGTCCAGCAGATGGCGAAGTAGACGATCGCCAGGATGAGGAAGACCTGGAAAGGTTGCGTCAGCAGCTGATTGTTGACCTGGCTTGCCGCAAAAGTCAGATCCGGCACGTTGATCACATAGCCGAGCGTCGTGTCCTTGATCGTCGAGACGAAGGTCGAGAGGATGCTCGGGATCATGTTGTAGAGCGCCTGCGGCAGGATGATGTAACGCATCGCGCCCAGATAACCGTGGCCCAGCGCTCGCGCCGCATCCATTTGGCCTGGTCCGAGCGCGACGATGCCGGCACGAACGACCTCGCTGAGGAATGCGCTCTGATAGATCACGAGTGTCGTCAGCATGGTGACGAAGCTCGGCACGTCGGCGCCGGTCAGCAGCGGAACCAGGAAATAGCTCCACAGGATGAGCATCAGCAGCGGCACGCCCCTGGTGAAATAAACGAGGGCCGTGACCGGCCAGCGCAGCAGCCGCGACTTGGAAAGCCGCGCTAAGGCGAAGAGGATGCTGGCCGGAAAAGCGAGGGTGATGCTGAGCGCCGAGAGGATCAGCGTATTGGCGAGCCCGCCGAGCGGTCCGTTCGGATATTGGCCGATCAGGAGCAGCAGCCAATAATCTCTGACGATGGCGATCATGTCGTGGATCATGCGCGCGCGCTCCTGGCAGGATCTGCGCGCATCGACAGATAGGCGCCGATGCTCATGATCACGAGCGAGAAGAAGAGGTAGAGAACGGTGCCGATCAGGTAGATCTCGAAGGTCCGGAAGCTGAGGTTCTCGATTTCCTTGACCGCATGCGTCAGTTCCGACGCCCCGATGATGACGGCCAGGCTGCTGTTCTTGAATAGGGAAACGCTGTGATTGATGAGCGGCGGCAGCGCGTTGCGCACGCCTTGCGGCATGATGACGAAACGCATCGCCGAGACATAACCGTGGCCCAGCGCCCGGGCTGCCTCCATTTGGCCGGGACCGACCGAGCGCACGCCCGAACGAAGATCTTCGCTGAAATAGGCCGCCTGGCAGAGCCCGAGCCCGATCACCGCGAAGATGGCCTCGGCATTGTGGACGGAAAGCCATTCTCCCAGCCCGCTCGGCATCAAAGTGAAGATCCCGAAATACCACAGCATCAGCTGAACCAGGGTTGGCACGTTGCGGTGGTAGGATACGTAAGCAGCGACCAACGGATCGCCGATACGAAAGGGTGACAGACGCAAACTGAGCAGCAGAACTGCCAGCGCCATCGCCAGCGACCAGGATCCGGCAAAGATGATGAAGGTCATCTCGATGCCATGCAGCAGCATGGCGGCATATTCGGGATTTCCGAGGATTGCCGAAAGGTCGAAACCGCTCACGGGGTTGGCTCCCCGGATGGATCCGTCTTCGGCTGCGGCCTTGCGGTCTGCAGGCCGCCCATGACCTGCAGCGTTGGCGTGATCTCCATATGTCCGATGTTGACGGCGACCGGGGCCGATATGGCGAAGGCGATCGCGTCGGCGATATCGCCCGCCTGCGGCAGTTCGAAACCATCGATGAACCGTTCCCGGATGCTCGGATCATCGCCGTGGACGTGATTGAAAATATCGGTGGCGACGCGGCCGGGGCAGATTTCCGTGACCCGCACCCGCTTGCCGAAAGCGTCGATGCGCAGCTGGTTGGACAGCATGCTCACCCCTGCCTTGGTGGCGTGATAGGAGGAATTGCCACCGAAGTTATAGGCGCCGGCGATCGACGAGATGTTGATGACGTGGCCGCGGTCCCGCGCCACCATGCCCGGCACGACCAGCCGGCAGATGTGCAATACCGCCCGCAGATTGACGTCGACGATGAGATCGATATCGCCCTCGTCGGCTTCGAGGAATTTCTTCGGCCGGTCGACGCCGGCATTGTTGACGAGGATGTCGAATTCCACCCGACGCGCGAGTTCGGCGATCGCCGGCCGGTCGGTCACATCGATGGCGTGGGCGACGCAGCCAGTGCGTTCTGCCAGCTGCTGCAGCGCGTCGGCGCTGCGGGCAACGGCATGGACTTCGATGTTCTCCCGGCGAAGCCGTTCAACCACGGCTGCGCCGATACCGGAGGATGCGCCGGTCACCAGTGCGGTCTTGTAGTCGGAGAATGGCATTGTCGTTCCCTTGTTGTTGAAAGAGAGAGTAGCGAAGCTTCAACCCCTTGCCTAAGACCGATTATCTTTGGAGCAATAAGCAACGGTTATGGAGCCGGTGCGGTCTGCCGAAGAACAGAAAGCGGCGATGCCGGTATTCTCTCGCTGCCTCGTTTCAGGCCGCGTCGCGTTGCAAAAGCAATGCGCCTCTGCAAACATGCCATCCGCAGATCAGCACGGTACCCCGATCCCCATGGACATCAGACGCCTCAAATCTTTCATCGTGATCGTCGACAGCGGCAGCATCACGCGAGCGGCGGATCTCTTGCATATCGCCCAGCCGGCTCTCAGCCAGCAGCTCGCGGCGCTGGAGGAGCATTTCGGCCACAAGCTGCTGATCCGCAGCCAGCAGGGCGTCAGCATGACCGATGCGGGACACGCCGTATATCGCCATGCGCAGATCATTCTTCGGCAGATGGAGCAGGCGCAGGCCGATGCTTCCGCCGCCGGCAATTCGCTTGCGGGCCGAGTGTCCGTCGGCCTCGTGCCGTTCAGCAGCGCGGCGACGGTCTCCGTCGATCTATTGGCGGAGACCCGGAAACGGCATCCCGGCATTCTGCTGCATCTGACCGAAAGCGTCGGACAGACCTATAGCCAGATGATCATGAACGGCCGGCTGGAGATGGCGCTTCTCCACGGAACCGGACCGATCAAGGGCGTTCGGTTCGAGCCGATCCTCAGCGAAGAGTTTTTCCTGGTCGCCCACCGGGATTTTGCCATCGAAGCCGATGCGAAACCCGTTCCGGTCAACGCTCTCGACGGAATACCGCTGCTGTTGCCGCCAGCCTATAATTTCGTCCGCCGCGCGGTCGACACCGCCTTTACCCGCACGCGCACCAATTTGAAGGTCGTGGCGGAAGTCGAAATCGTCCGTACCCTTGCCCGCGCGGTGGACGGCGGTCTCGGCGCGACGATCATGCCGAAGGCGATTGCCGACCGCATCGTCTCTGAATCGAGCGAGCCGCTGATTTGCCGGCTCGTCTCGCCGCGGATCGAAGAAACCCTGTCGCTTTGCGTTTCCGACCAGAATCCCCTGTCGGAACCGGCCCTTGCCGTCCGCGACATCCTTCTCGAGCTGACGGCGCGGCTGAAAGCCTGAGACGCAATTGCCGCTCAGCGCATATCCTTGCAGAACTCAGCGATGCGCGCGCAGCCTTCGCCCAGTTTTTCCATGCTCGTCGCGTAGGAAATGCGGAAGAAGGGGCTCATTCCGTAAGCCGCACCTTGCACGGTTGCGACATGATGTTCTTCCACCAGCCCCATGACGAAATCGACGTCGCTCTCGATCTTGCGCCCGCCCTTGCTGGTCTTGCCGATCAGCCCTGAAATGTTGGGATAGATGTAGAAGGCGCCTTCGGGCCGATGGCAGCGCAGCCCTTCCACCTCAGACAATCTGGCGAGCACGAAGTCGCGTCTTTCCTTGTAGATCGCCGCACGTTCCTTCAGCAGGTCCTGAGGCCCGTCGAGCGCTGCGGTTGCCGCCGCCTGCGTCAGCGTCGCGATGCCGCCGCCATTCTGGCCGTTGACGTTGCTGATGGCGGAGATCAGATCTTTCGGCCCGGCGCAAAAGCCGAGCCGCCAGCCGGTCATCGCGTAAGCCTTGGAGACGCCGTTCATCGTCAGGACGCGATCGTACAATCTCGGCTCGACCTTCGCGATCGTGCAAAACTGGAAGTCGTCATACACCAGGTGCTCGTAAATATCGTCGGTCATGATCCAGACATCGGGATGGCGCAGCATGACCTCGGCAATGGCAGCCATCTCCACCCGGGTGCAGGCTGCTCCGGTCGGATTATTCGGGAAATTCAGGAAGAGCCATTTGGTGCGTGGCGTGATCGCAGCTTCCAGATCCTCCGGACGCAATTTGAAGCCGGTCTGTTCGTGACAGGGTACGGCGATCGGGACGCCGCCGGCGAATTTGACGATGTCGGCGTAGCTGACCCAGGAGGGCGTGGGGATGACGACCTCGTCACCCGGATTGCAGGTCGCCAGCATGGCATTGAAGATCACCTGCTTGCCGCCGCCGGAGACAACGATCTGGCTGGCATCGTAGTCGAGATTGTTGTCGCGCTTGAACTTCCGGATGATGGCGGCCTTCAGCGCCGGCGTACCGTCCATCGGCGGATATTTGGTATCGCCGGCCAGTGCCGCGGCGTGGGCTGCCTCGATCGCGTGGGCCGGGGTGGGAAAATCCGGCTCGCCGGACGAGAGGCTGACGACCTTGATTCCCTTGGCGGCCAATTCCCGGGCGCGCTGTGTCATGGCGGCGGATGCGGATATGGAGACATTTTTCAGGCGGTCTGCGATGACGGACATCGGCATGGGTCCTTCGATGAGGGATTGAAGTGGTCGATCGCCGAAGGCAATCGGAATTGCGTCAGTCGGCGAGTTCGGCGGCAGGTGCGAGCGTCGCGCCCGCGGCTTCGATTTCGCTTCGCACGATGCCGGCCAGCTCAAGGGCGCCCGGCGTGTCGCTGTGGACGAGAATGGAGCGCGCCGGCATGGCGATTACCGCCCCATCGATCGTCTCGACGTTTTGGTCGAGGAGGAATTTTCGCACACGGGCGCGTACCGAGGCTTCATCCTTGATGACGGCGCCCGGCAGCCCGCGCGCGACAAGCCTGCCGCCGGCGTCATAGGCCCGGTCCGCAAGGAAAAGCGCCAGTGTCTTCAGGCGCGCGCGCTTGGCCGCCTGCTCGATCTCGCTGCCTGATGTGACGAAGACGACGAGATTGGCGTCGACGGTGGCGATCGCATCCATCATCAGGTCGGCCAGCAGAGGATCGCGGTTGACCATATTGCCCATGGCCGCATGGAAGCTGATATGGGAGACGGTGACGCGCTCGGCTCTGGCGATCGCCATCAGCGCGCCGAGCTGGTAGAGCATCTGCTGGCGAAGCTCGTCTGCCTGAAAGGGTATTTCGCGCCGGCCGAAGCCCAGCCGGTCTGGCAGGCCCGGATGGGCGCCGATGCCGACGCCGTTCAGTTTCGCCAGCCGCACCATGCGCCCCATCGTCTCCGGGTCGCCGCCGTGGAAACCGCAGGCGATATTGGCCGACGAGACGATTTTCATCATCGCTTCGTCGTCGCACAGCCGGTAGGGACCAAATCCTTCGCCCATGTCGGAATTCAGATCGATCTTCATCAGTTCCTCCTTTCGCCTCCTTTAGGTCATCGCCTTCAGGGCGCGCTTGACCATCTGAGATGTCTGCCTGACATCCTCGACATAACGGGCGACAGCCTGTTCGACCGCGCGCGCTTCCGCATGCGTCGACCGGACGAATTTGAGGCGGGCGCCGATGCGGGCCTGCCCGAGCCGCCAGAGGTCGCATTCGATCACGCCGGCAATCTTCGGATATCCGCCGGCGGTGTTCGCATCGCTCATCTGCACGATTGGTTCGCCGCCGGGCGGAACCTGGACGACGCCGGGCACGACGCCGTGGGAGCGCATCTCGATGGAGGCGGTCGGCGTGATCGGCTCGCCGGACAGGCGGTAGCCCGTCCGGTCGCTGCGGGAAGAAATCCTCCAGGTCTGGCTCCAGAACGCTTCGCCGTCTCCGGCGAAAAGATCATGCTCGCCGGCCGGCAGGGCGCGGATCGGCACGGCGCCGTCGACGGGTCCCGGGAACACCTCGCGCAGCGCCACGGCCGGCTCGACGACGGCAAGGCCCGTGGTCGGCAGCATGGCGATCTGCAAGTCCTCGCCGACGGCGATCCGATCGCCCTTCGCCAGCGGCCGGCCGGCATTGCCGCCGAAGCCGCCGCGCAGCGACGTGCTTCGCGACCCCATGACAACAGGAATATCCAGCCCGCCTCCAAGCGAAATATAGGAACGTGCAAGCCGCCGAGGCTGCTGCAGCTGGAGAACCTGTCCGGGCTCGGCGGTATAGGCGCACCAGGAAATGAGTTCATATCCATCGAGATGAGGGCTGTCGTCGGCGCCGGTCACGGCAAAGACGGTGCGACGCTCGAAACGCAGGCTGAACGGGAAGGTCTGCACCTCGACCACGGCAGCATTCTCGTCATTGCCGACGAGAATATTGCCGATCCTGACCGCAAGCGGATCCATGGCGCCGCTCGACGAGACGCCGATGTCGCGATAGCCGGAACGCCCGAGATCCTGCACTGTGTTGAACGGGCCGCTTTCCAAGATCTCGATCATAGCTCGATCCTTGCCGGCAGAAACCGCACCGTATCTCCCGGCGCCATCATGGCGGGGGTCGGCGAGCTTGGGTCGAACATCTGCAGGGATGCGAAGCCGATGGAATTCCAGCCGTTGGGACCGGTGAGCATGGCGACGCCGGTCTGCATGCCGCCAATGGTCACACAGCCCTTCGGCATCTTCAGCGACGGCACGGTCTTCCGCGGCATATAGATGCGCGGATCGAGGCCGTGCAGATAGCCGAAACCCGGCGCGCTGCCCAAGGCGAAGACGCGGTAGCTGGCTTCATGATGGATGCGGACGACCTCACGGTCGCTCAAGCCGGAGAGATCGCAAAGGGCCGGAAGATCCGTCGCATGTTCGCCGCCGTAAGTGACGGGGATCTCGATGGTCTTGCCGTTGAGATCGATGCTCTGCGCATTCTCCCATGCCTCCAGCAGCCGGGCGACCACCGCATCGGGGTCTTCGGGCGTCTCCTTGAAGATCACCAGCAGGTTGGTCATGCCGGGAATATCTTCGGCAAGGTCCGTCCAACCCTTCACCGCCTGTGACAGGGCCCAGATCCGCCGCTGCGCGATGAGATCGAACTCGCCCGGCGCCTCAAGCAGGAAGGATCTGGCTCCGATCGAGGACACCCGCGCCCGGCTTTGGGTGGCCGGAGCGATTTCGCGCTGCGATGCATGTCGGGTTGTTGTGGCGATCATGAGGGGAACTCGATTTCGAACAGAGGATCGCCGAAGCCGACCAATGCGCCGGGCTCAGCGAGCCGTCTGGTCAAAACACCGGAATAGCCGGCGCGAAGGGGAAGCAGCACATGTCCTATCCTGACGAAGCCGAGGATATCCGTATCGGATACGGAGCGCGGCAGAGTTTGGGGCGTGACGGCGGCGGCCGGATGTTCGGCGCAGAAATATCCTGCGATCGGCGCCTTCACGATGACAGGTGCGGGGCCTGGAGCACGGGGTGTGGCTTCTTGTAGGTCGATCCGGGCGCCACCCTCCCCTGAAATGACGATGCGAAGCTGTCCGCCCGGCCGGGAGATTTCGAGACCTTCCACGCCGGCAGCCGTCAGAGCGTCGGTGAGGAATGCGATGGTTGCGGGATCGCTGAAATCGATGGCGCTCATGCTGCGGCCCTCCGCAGCTTCAGCCATTGTTCTAGATAGTGGATATCGGTCTGACCGCGTGCGAATGCGTGGTCTTCGAAAAGCGCCCGCAGGAAGGGGATATTGGTGGCGATACCTTCGATCTCGGTGCCGGCAAGCGCCTCGCACATTCTTGCCATCGCTTTCGCCCGTGTCGGCGCGTGGACGATCAGCTTGGCGATCAACGAGTCGTAATAGGGCGAGACCTTGTAGCCGGGATGAATATGCGTATCGACGCGGATGCCTGGCCCCTCAGGCAAAACCAGATGGGTGACGACACCCGCAGACGGCAGGAAATTGTCGGCATCCTCGGCGTTGATGCGGCATTCGAAAGAGTGGCCTTCGCAGGTCACATCGCCCTGGGTGATATCCAGTACGTCACCCTCGGCCGCCTTTATCTGCGCCTGGACGATATCGACCCCGCTCGTCATCTCGGTGACGGGATGCTCGACCTGAAGCCGGGTGTTCATCTCGATGAAATAGAAAGCACCGTCCTCATAGAGGAATTCGAAGGTGCCGACGCCACGGTAGCCGATCTGGCGGCAGGCCTGGACACAAGCCATGCCGACCGGCTGAATGATATCGGGCGCGATCCCGGGAGCCGGCGCCTCCTCCACCACTTTCTGATGGCGGCGCTGCATCGAGCAATCCCGGTGCCCCAGCCACACGGCATTGCCGTGATCGTCGCAAAGAACCTGGATCTCGATGTGGCGCGGATGCTGGAGGAATTTCTCCATGTAGAGCGAGGGTGAGCCGAAGGCCTTGCGCGCCTCTTCCCGCGTCAGCGCGATCGCCTCATGCAACTGGTCGGCCTCTGGCACGACGCGCATGCCGCGTCCGCCGCCGCCGCCTGACGCCTTGACGATGACCGGATATCCGATCTCGAGCGCGACCCGCTCGATCGAGGCCGGGTCGTCGGGCAGCGCGGTATCGGGACCGGGAACGCAGGGAACGCCGGCCGCCATCATCGCCCGTTTTGCCGCGATCTTGTCGCCCATGGTCGCGATCGATGACGCTGTCGGGCCGATGAAGACCAGTCCGGCCTTTTCGACCGCGTCGGAGAATGCGGCGTTTTCCGACAGAAAACCGTAACCGGGATGAATGGCGCCTGCACCCGTCAGGCGTGCCGCGAGAAGAATGGCATCCTGATTGAGATAGCTCTTGGCCGCAGTCGATGGGCCTATGCAGACAGAACTGTCAGCGGCCTTGGTGTAGGACGCTTCCCTGTCCGCCTCGGAGCAGATGGCGACCGTCTTCAGGCCGAGCTCGCGGCAGGCGCGCTGGATCCGGGCGGCGATCTCGCCGCGATTGGCGATGAGGACGGTATCGAAACGGCGGCTTGAAGCGGCGGATTGTTCGAGCGTTTCCCGCATCAGGCGATCTCCGCCAGCAGGTCGCCGGTCTCGACCTCGCCATTGTCGATATCGGTCAGGTGGGTGATGCGCCCGGATCGCGGCGCAGCGATCGTGTTGAAGACCTTCATCGCCTCGATGATGAAAAGGGTCTGCCCCTCCTGCACCGCATCGCCGATCGCGACGAATGGCGGCTCGCCGGGCGCAGATGCCCGGTGCAGAACACCGAAGACGGGCGCCTTGACTGCATGGGAAGTTTTCTCGACGCTTGAACGCGCCTCGGCGACGAGGTCAGTCGCCGATTCCGGCTTTCGCGAGGACTCGCCAGCAGCGGCCGCTGCCAGTGATGTGCGGAAAATCCGAACCGTCACGTCCTTTTCCGTCACGGTCAGCTCGGTAATATTCGATCGTCCGACAAAGTCGATCAGCGTCTTGATCTTCGAGAGGTCCATGTGCGTGCTCGGAATTTCAAATTCCACCGCGCAGACCTAAAGTTTCAGATCGCCCGGCGTTGTGATTTTCGTAGCACGACGTATGGGCTGATGGGGTCAGACGAAGTTTTGATGGAGCGCAATCGGCGCTTATGGGGAGATATCGCCGAATGCCCTTGATGGCAGCCGGAGCCGGCGAGATGAAATATAAACCGTGGCAGAGCAAAGCGGTTTCGGAAACCGCCCTCCGAGATGATTCACATTTTGTCGCCCCTGCCTTTCCGTGGCAGCGCCGTGGCGGTGATTGGTAAGTCGTTGACCATCAGCCCGCAACCTGAGCAATCTCTCGCTATACGATCTTGAATCCCGGTTGAGCATCTTGAAACTTGCCGTTCAATCTTATGGCAACCCACAAGTCTGTCCCGGTCGGAGCGCTAATCGGAGGCTTAGCCACCACCGACAATACCTCATCGGTACTCGTAGAAGAGTCAGTGATAGCAATTTTGAAGACTTCATCGCCGCCGTGTTCGTCGGTAGATACGTATACCTCGATCGTTTCTTTACTAAAGCCACGGCCTATCAGTCTGAAAGGCGTATCAACAAGTAACGGAGCAAGCACCTTCCTCGTGTCGAAACTGTCAATTTCAACTTCCGGTCTGCAATCGGACATGTTTGCCTCCCTGTCCATCCTGTGCGTAGATCAATCATTGTCGCCCGGTCTGCGAGGTATGAATCCTCCCGATCTTGACATCACGCCACCGGAGCGGGACAAGGCGCCGCCCGATCTGGACAATCCGCCGCTCGCCATTCCTCGGGGATCAGCCGAACCCTCGGCCGAAATCAGGATTTGCTCAAAGGTTCCCGTTTCGGCATCAAGCCTCATCGAGAGATCGCCCTTGTCATAGGTCCAAACCCTCATATCCTTGGCGAGAGCCCCAATTTGGGAGCCGAGGCCCGTTCGGGCACTCGAGCCAGGGGACCGAGACAATCTGTCGTAGCCGAGATCACTCGGCGCGGGATCGTCGGGATCGGCACCGGCGCCATGGACAACAAAGATTGCTGGCCGACCCAGTTCCATGAAAGCGCCCTCGAAAGAGAATGCATAGATTCGCGCGAGCACCGCATTGTCCGCACCAAGCTGACGCCTCAGAAAATTATTCTTTCCTACTTTAGGTATACCCAAAGGCCCGTAAACGCTGCCCCTAAGAATCAGATCACTCAATGGGCGTCCGAACAGATATACCGCTGATACGCCGAGTAAGGTTTCATTGTCTGCCACTTCCCCCTCCATCTACCGGTTTATTGCCTGCTCATTGATCTCGACAGCAGAACTTTCTCGCGAAAGGTCATCTTCGGAAGCTCCAGCTCATCTATCGGCAGCAACGTCCGCGCAGAGTGGACATGACTGTGATGTTCGCCGCCTTTGAGGTGCGGGCCGGCGTGCAGTTCACCGATCGCCCGTCGCCTGAAGTTTCTACTGATGATCCGTGCGAACTGACCGCCACTTTCGTTCTGATCGATCGCAAGCATCGTTCTCGCGACGTCGCCGTAGTCGAGAAAGTCGGGAGCGAGAGCCCACAAGGTTTCCGCCAGATACGTCCCGACGATATCGCGGGCGTCGAGCAGTGCTTCGACAAATCCATCCGAGTCCCGCGCGAAAGCGCGGTCGAAAGCATGTTGCACCGGCGCCTCGGCAGCCGGATCGAACTCGGCAATATCTGCCAGATCTTCAACCGCATGGGAGATCAGGCCGCGCGCCACGAGGCTCTCATGAAAGATGTCGACGAGGATGTCGAATATCGCACCGGTCAGCGGTTGCGAGAGCTCATGCTCGTCCTTCCAGCCATGCGCGAACTCGGCCATCGTCCGTTTGTTGTTTGCAGAGCGTATCTGGCGATGCGGCGAAAATTCCGAAAAACGTGACAGGCGGTTTGCGCGGTAGAGGTTACCGCGCGTCTCTGCGAGAACATTGTCGATCACGGATGGAAAATGCATGGCCGCGATCAGCGACACGCAGTCGGAGAAGGCCTCCTGGAAGCCAAGATATTCGGGATACTCGGCTCCCGAGCGCGGCACGCCGAGCACGCTGAAGATGATCGCGTGCCCCACCTCATGGGCGATGACGTCGAAATCCAGGCTGAAAGGAAGGACGCGGCCGTCGCTCTCGAACTGGCTGCCGACTTCGAGGAAACCATAGCCGTACTGTGCGTTGTCCCATCGCCGCAAGATCGAGATCTCCAGACGGTCATAATGAGCACGAAAATGCCAGGTGAGCGGCTGGCCGAGATAGCGCTCCCAGACATCCAGTGTGAAACGCACGCATCCAAAAACATGCGCGGCTTCGAAGCCAGCCATCGAAGGTCGGAGATAGTCGAAATTGCCGTATGCGTCGGGGGTGGCGGGCGCGAGGATTTTCCCCGTCCAGGGCGGCAGATACATGTACGGCGTTCCCAGTGGCCCGCGGTTTAAACCGTAAGGACCGGTCTTGCCGACCGGCTCCACAACGAACATGCGATCATCGGCCGGGCCAGCTGTCAGGCTGCCCAACGGAGACGAAACTTCCACGATCTCGGGCTTGGACCGAGCATCTTCAAATGGAGGCTGTACAAAAAGCCTGAACCGGGTGCACATCGGCTCCCCCTCAAAAGACTTTTATGATTGCCAGTTTAAGTTGACGATCTACGCTCGCAAGAATTTTAGCAAGTAATAAAATAGAATTAGAAACTGGCCTGCCGAAATGGACCGGGCGTTATTCTGGCATCTCAATCAACCTAAAATAGCGCGGGTGACTGCGAATGGAATCGAGGTCGGAATCGTTCTTGAACCACAGCCGCATCTCGATGCCGACCTGAGGCATCCAGACCTCGAGCAAGTCTATGGCTCGCTCAATCTCGCCAAGCAGTGCATAAGTGCAGGCGGCATTGTACTGAATGTTGATATCATCGGGATCCGTGGCCAGAGAGCGGGCCAACCACTCCAGAGCCTGATCGCGGACACCGAGAAAGGCGAGCACCGTCGCCCCAAGACAGGCAACATTGGCATTCTCCGGATGTCGCCGCAGTTCTTCCTCCGCCTTTTTCAACGCGATCCGAGCATAGCTACTGGCCTTGTCTGTTTGCCCGAGCGAACGAAGGACGTTCACAAGCATGATCGGCGCACCATAATCGGCAGGCTTGATTTCCATCGCACGCTGAAAGTGTGTCGCAGCGAGTTTGAATTGACCTTCGGTGACGCAAAATTCGGCATAGTAGCGATTTGCCTCGTGGCAATCGGCGTCGAGCAACAAAGCCTGTTCGAACGCAGAAACCGCCTCGGTGCGATTGCCGGCTACTGCCAACGCAAATCCCTTGGCCGCATGGGCCTCCGCCAGGTTGGGATCGATAACGAGTGCCATCGTCGTATTCGCGAGAATGTCCTCCACCGGAATCTCGGCGCCGAACTGAGACCGCAGACGCGCATCGCAAACCGCGATGCCCGCATAGGCGCGGGCATAATTCGGATCCAGTTCGATGGCTCGGGCGAAGCTCTGCCTGGCCATCAGATGGTTTGAGCGCGAGGCAATATGGTAGTATTCGCGCCCCCTGAGGAAGTGCGTATAAGCTTCGACGCTCTCTGTCGGCGCCTGCTCGATTGCCTGCTTTTCCTCCGGCAGCAGCTTGACCTTGAGTTGCTCGACAATTGCCTTGGTGATGTCGTCCTGCACTTCGAAGATATCGGTGAGGTCGCGGTCGTAACGCGCCGCCCAGAGGTGGCCGTCGCTGGCAGCGTCGATCAATTCGGCATTGATCCTCACATGGTTGCCGGCCTTGCGGACGCTGCCCTCCACGACATAGGCAACCCCGAGTTCCCGGGCGATGCGCTGCAGGTTCTCGCTCCGGCCTTTCCATGTGAAGACAGTGTTGCGGCTTAGGACAAACAGGCCCGAAACATTCGATAGATCAGTGATAATGTCCTCGGTGATGCCGTCGCTGAAAAACTCCTGGGCGGGATCGTCGCTGATGTTGGCAAATGGCAGGATTGCCACGGATGGCTTGTTGACGGGTGCCTGCGTGTGGCCGTTTGCCGCAAGCGGCACCCCTTCACCGGAGGCGATATTGCCCCAATCGGCAAAATAGACGTGCACCGGACGAGAGATATTCTTGACGGTCTTTTCGCCCTGGTCTGCGAAATCGAGGCCGAGTTTGTTTCCGACTTCGTGGCGCACCGCCGCCGAACAGGCAATGCCGCCAGGAGCTGCAAGGGCTTGCAGCCGGACCGCCACATTAATGCCGTCCCCATGAAAGTCATCCGCGTCGAAGACGATGTCGCCCAAATTCAAGCCTATTCGAAACGCAAAGTGCCTGTCGGCTGGAATCCCCATGTTGCGCTCCAGCATGCCACGCTGGATATCGACTGCGCATCGGGCGGCACTGAGCACGCTGCCGAACTCGACTAGGAAGCCGTCACCCATCACCTTGATGATACGCCCGTCGTGGGTCGTGACAGCCGGTTCGAAGAGCTCGCGGCGATGCTGGCGAAGGGCATTGAGCGTCTCCTCTTCGTTTGCCTCCAGGAGACGGCTGTATCCCACCACATCGGCAGCCAGAATAGCCGTCAATCGACGCTCGACAAGCTCTGCACACATGCCCGTCTCCCCAACGTGCTGGTGGCAATACTGTTCAACTCGAGAAGCTAGCCGGTAATGTTGCCGGACGATCGTATTACTGACAACTAAAATCTCCCTCTCGGCTGTAAGAACTCCCGGAGAGCTTCTATGTCGCGGATTACGGCAGCGAGAAGTTGCGCACGGCGCTTCGGCCCGGCGTTTCTGTACGGGATGCCCGAACCGGTTACGCCTTCGTCAACTCTTCGGAGGGGCAACGCTCTCCCGCAGGATAAGTCTGCTGCGGATGACGGTGGGCGCAGAAGCAGGGGTTTGGCTTTGGCCAAGGGCGTCGAGCAGCAGATCCACTGCCGCGCGGCCCATCTCTTCCACCGGCTGCTCAATCGTCGAGAGCGGCGGCGAGGAGAATTCGCAGACCGGCGAACCGTCGAAGGAGACGACGGACAGATCATCGGGAATGCTCAAGCCTGTGCGCTTGATGCAACTGACAAATGAAATGGCCATGTCATCGCTGGTGGCGATGACCGCCGTTGGTTTCTCATCCAATCCAGCGAAATCGTCCGCCGCCTGCACGCCGATGTCGAAACCATGCTGATAGTCGAGACGACCGCCCGAGCGACGCACGGCCTCCTTCGACAGGCCGGCTGCCTCAAGCGCCTCGAGCACGCCGCCATAGCGCTCGACGTCATGGTAATTGCCTTCAGGTCCCGCAAGGTAGAAGAACCGGCGATGGCCCAGCCGGATCAGCTCGGCCGTCACGTCGCGCACAGCCTCACGGTCGTTTGTCACGACGCTCTGCAGGCCCGCATCGCTCATGTCGAGCAGCATCGAAACGATCGGCAGGCCGGAACTTGCCAGCGAGCGCCCATCGACCTCCGGAAGCTTCGACGACAGGATGATGGCCCCGCGCACGCTGCCGCCGAAGGCGAGGTCGAGAATGTGCCGCTCCGAAATCTCGTCGCGATCAAGGTTGGCGATCATCAAATTGTAACCGCCCTGGATCAGCGACTTGTTGATGCTCTGCAGGACCTGCGGAATGATTTGTGAGACACCATAATAGAGCGATCCGGGCAGAATGATCATGATGATGTTGGATTTGCCGACCCTGAGACCGCGTGCCATTGCATTCGGAGTATAGCCGAGCTGCTTGGCCGCCGCGTTGATCTTGGCGCGCGTCTTCTCGTTGACCCGTCCGGGATTGGCGAGCGCGCGGCTGACCGTGGAGATCGCAACACCGGCGAGCCGCGCGACGTCGGCCATCAGCGCACCCGACTGCTCCTCTACGGCCACATCCCTGTTTCTATTCACGTTTGTTTCATTCTCCCGGATGCTTCGATTTGCAACTCTAAGGCAGCCGGCGATTTATTGCAAACGTTTGCCAAAAATCGCTTGCTTAAAAAACCAGCTTGATTATCATCTAGGCATGGCAAACGATTGCCATTCCTTAATGTGTTGAAAGTTCATGATTTATTGAATGCGGAACCACTCTTCCGCACGCGGGTAGGTCATGCCCTTAAGAAATGGAATGGATATGGCTACTGGCGATAGGCTCCGCTTCGGCGTCGATCTCGTGACGTTCTTCGATCCCGGCTTCTGGGGTGTCGATAGCCATGACGCGATCATCGATTATGCGCGCAGCAAACCGCGCGCCTTCTGGGACAAGATTCTCGACAGCGTCCAGGCCTCCGGGGTCACCGGCGTCGAGCTGACCTTTTCTCCGTTCAACTGGCAGGATGCGATCAAGACCTATGGTTCCGTCGATGCCTTTGCAGCCGAGCTGGTAAGACGCGGCCTGACGCTCTGCAGCGGCTTCTTCGCCGAACTGGAGGCGGCGGGCGACTTCGCCGAGCCCGAAGCCCAGCGCGCGCTGATCGACAAGGCGGAGCGTTATGCCGACTTCCTGAAAGCCTGCGGCAGCGACATCATGGTGATCGGTGCGCCGCTTCGCCAAACGCTCGGCGCCCAGCCGGTGCAGTTTTACGATTTCGACCGCGCCAAGGTGATCGCCGATTTCCTGAACCGGCTCGGCGCGACCCTCTATGCCAGGGGCGTGCGGCTGGCGCTGCACACCGAGGCGCACTCCATCTTTGCCGCTGCACGCGACGTCGACCTGATGATGCTGCTGACCGACCCAGCCTACGTGCATATGTGCCCGGACACGGCCCATATCATCGTAGCCGGCTCCGATCCCATCCAGCTTGTTGATCGCCACCACGAGCGCGTGATCATCGCCCACTGGAAGGATGCGATCGGGCCCATGCCCGCCGACACGCCGATCGACAAGCATATCCACGATCGCCACCAGCCTTACTTCTGCAGCTTCGGCCTTGGCCGGGTCGACTGGCCGGCCTGGATCCGGCTGCTACGCGACCGTGCCTATGAAGGTTGGGCAATTCTCGAACTCGATGCCGCGCCGGATCCCGTCCGCGACATCGCCAACGGGCTCACGCTCGTCCGGCAGGCGCTCCTGCCGATCTATCGCTGACGATTATTCCCAAGACAACGAACGCCCCGCAAAGAGGGCATTTTCAAGAGGTGGAACAATGAAGACAATGATGAAGCTTTTTCTTGCCGGCGTGGCATTCGCCGGTCTCTTCGCTTCGGCGCATGCCGAGGACAAACCGACAATCGAGATCATGTCGTCCTGGACGTCGGGCGGCGAAGCGGCAGCCCTCAACGTCATCAAGACCGAGTTCGAAAAGCGCGGCGGCGTCTGGAAGGATTCCTCGATCGCCGGCTTCGGCGCGGCCGATGCCGCCTTCCAGAACCGTATCGTCGCCGGTGACGCGCCCGGCGCCAAGCAGGGCGTCATCGGCCTCGCGGCGGCGGATTTCATCAACCAGGGTCTGTTCAATCCGATCGCCGACGTCGCCGCTGCCGGCAAATGGGCCGACGTCCTGCCGAAATCGATCCATGATCTCATCTCTTATGACGGCAAGGTCTATCTTGCGCCGACCGGCGCCCATGGCGAAAGCTGGGTCTTTTATTCCAAGGAAGCCTTCGCCAAGGCAGGCATCGCCGAGGAGCCAAAGACCTGGGACGAGTTCTTCGCCGACTTCGACAAGCTGAAGGCTGCCGGCATCGTTCCCGTCGCCTGGGGCGGCCAGCCTTGGCAGCAGACCAAGGTCTTCAACATGATCCTGCTCTCGCAGGTCGGGATCGACGGCTTCCTGAAGATCTATGTCGACAAGGACAAGAGCCAGGCCTCCACGGACGGCGTGAAGAAAACCCTCGAAATTCTCGGCAAGCTGCGCGGCTATGTCGATGCGGGTGCCGCCGGCCGCAACTGGAACGACGCAACAGCCATGCTGATCACCGCCAAGGCCGGCGTCCAGTTCATGGGCGACTGGGCAAAGGGCGAATTCACCGTTGCCGGCAAGGAACCGGGCAAGGATTATGGCTGCATGATCGTGCCGGAGTCCAAGGGCATGGTCTACATCGCCGATTCCCTCTGGTTCCCGAAGACCGGCAAGGCCGCGACCGACAAGGCGCAGAAACTTCTCGCCGAAGTCGTCATGGACCCGAAGGTGCAGGTCGAATTCGCCTTGAAGAAGGGCTCGGTTCCGATGCGCACCGACGTCGACAAGTCGAAGCTTGATGTCTGCGCCCAGAAGGGTGTCGAGCTGATGGCTGCTGGTGCGATCGTCCCGGATCAGGCGATCGTGCTCACACCCCAGCAGGTCGGCGCGCTCGACGATTTCGTCGACGAATACTGGAGCGGCGGCGGGAACGATGCAGCTACTGGGGCCGAGAATTTCTTCGCCGTCTTCGAGTAGAATAGTGCCTGTGGCGTCGGCCTGATCCCGACGCCGCGGCCGACGCCGCTGCCTTGCGCGGTGGCGTGCGCCCTGCTTCCTTCCGTCAACGAGCTGGCCGATGCCCATCAAACGCAAGCCCAATCTTTCCGCCACCATCGCGCTGCTGCCGACATGGTTCGTCGCGGTCGTGGTCTTCATCGGCACCATGGCTTGGTCGATCCGCCTGTCCTTCACCAATTCGACGCTTTTTCCATCCTCGACCTATGTCGGGTTTGCGCAGTATTCGAAGCTGTTTGCTTCCGCCAAGTGGCTCGCATCGCTGCAAAACGTGTTGATCTTCGGCGTGCTCTACGTCGCAGGCTGCCTGTTGCTCGGCTTCCTGCTGGCCGCGGCGCTGGACCGCAAGATCCGTTTTGAAAGCGCCTTCCGAACCATATTTCTTTATCCCTACGCCATGTCCTTCGTGGTGACCGGGCTGATCTGGCAATGGATGCTCAATCCGACCCTTGGCATCCAGGCGAGCGTGCGTTCGCTCGGCTGGGAGAGTTTTATCCTCGACTGGGTGGTCAATCGTGACATGGCGATCTATGCGCTGGTGCTTGCCGGCGTGTGGCAGGGTGCGGGGCTGGTGATGGTCATTGCGCTCGCCGGCATGCGCGGCATCGAAGGCGAGCAATGGAAGGCGGCGCGGATCGACGGCATTCCGGTCTGGCGGATCTATGTCTCGATCGTCCTGCCGCAGCTCGGGCCGGCGCTGGCCGCGGCCGGCATGCTGCTCGCCATGGGCGTGATCAAGACCTATGACATCGTCGTCGCCATGACAAACGGCGGCCCCGGCAATGCGACGGAGGTGCCGGCGAAATTCATCATGGACAATTTGTTCGGACGTCAGAACCTCGGCCTTGCCACCGCCGGCGCGACGGTGCTTGTCCTCGGCGTGATCATCGCGGTCGCGCCGTTCCGCTACGCGATGCACATGCGCGACAGAGCCAAGGGAGCCGCGTGATGGCCGGTCCTCATCCGAACGGTCCGAAGCCGGCACAGATCACCGCGGGGCGCATCGGCCTCTATGCCTTCCTGGTCGTTGCCGCACTTTTCTTTCTTCTGCCGCTTTACACGATGGTCGTCACCTCGCTGAAGTCGATGGAGGAAATCCGGCTCGGGCAGATCTTCGCTCTGCCGGCGACGCTCGATTTTTCCGCCTGGACGACCGCCTGGTCGGGCGCCTGCATGGGGACCGTCTGCGTCGGCATTCGCAGCGGCTTCTGGAATTCGGTGGCAATCACCCTTCCCGCGGTGGCGCTCTCGGTCTTTATCGGCGCCGTCAACGGCTATGCGCTATCGCTCTGGCGGCCGCGCGGGGCAAATCTACTCTTCGGCCTGCTGATGGCCGGCGGCCTCATCCCCTACCAGATCTTCCTCTATCCGATGGTCCGGGCGATGGCGAATATCGATCTCTACAATTCGCTCGCCGGCATCATTCTCGTTCATGTCATCTTCGGCCTGCCGCTGGTGACGCTGCTCTTCCGCAATTATTTCGTCAGCGTGCCGGAGGAGCTCTGCAAGGCGGCGCGCGTCGACGGCGCCGGCTTCTGGCGCATCTTTTTCGAGATCATGCTGCCGATCGCCGTGCCGATGGTGGTGGTGGTCTCGATGCTGCAGTTCACCGGCATCTGGAACGACTTCCTGCTCGGTCTGGTCTTTGCCGGGCGCGACAACCTGCCGATGACCGTGCAGCTCAACAATATCGTCAACACCACGATGGGCGAGCGGACCTACAACGTCAACATGGCGGCGACGATCCTGACCGCCATCGTTCCGCTCGCCATCTATTTCCTGTCCGGCCGCTGGTTCGTGCGCGGCATCGCGGCCGGCGCAGTCAAGGGGTAATGCTTCCATGCAATCTGCCGTCTCCGTCAAGGACCTGAAGATCGCCTATGGCGACCATACGGTGATCGAGAAGCTGTCGATCGATATCGCCCCGCGGGAATTCCTGGTGCTGCTCGGCCCTTCCGGCTGCGGCAAGTCAACGCTTCTGAGCGCCATTGCCGGCCTCCAGGACATTACAGCAGGCGAGGTGTGGATCTCAGGCAAGAACGTCAGCTGGGAGGAGCCGAAGGACCGCGGCATCGGCATGGTCTTTCAGTCCTACGCGCTCTATCCACGCATGTCGGTCCGCAAGAACCTGTCCTTCGGCCTTCGCGTCGCCGGTCTGCCGAAACCCGAGATCGAGGCCCGCGTCGCCCGCACGGCCGCCCTCCTCCATCTCGACGCGCTACTCGACAGGCGCCCTGCCGAGCTCTCCGGCGGCCAGCGCCAGCGCGTCGCCATCGGCCGGGCGCTGGTACGCGAAGTCGATGTCTTCCTTTTCGACGAACCGCTGTCGAACCTCGATGCCAAGCTGCGCAACGAATTGCGCGTCGAGATCAAGAAGCTGCATCAGCGCCTCGGCAACACCATGATCTACGTGACCCATGATCAGGTCGAGGCGCTGACTCTTGCCGATCGCATCGCCATCATGCGCGACGGCGTGATCCAGCAGCTCGCTTCGCCGGCTGAGATCTATCGCCGCCCGGCCAATCTCTTCGTTGCCGGTTTCATCGGCGCGCCGGCAATGAATTTCATCGAGGGCAGGATCGAGCGCGCCGCCGCCCCGCCGCTCTTCCTGAGCAAGGGGCTCGCCGTCGATCTCTCCGGCTATTCCTTTAGCGCAGGCGCGGCGGAAGGTCCGGCAACGCTTGGCTTTCGCCCTGAGCATCTTGTGCTCGATGGGGCGGCAGGCAGCCTGCCCATCATTCCCGGCCGTGTTTCCGTCGTCGAGCCGATGGGTTCGGACGCCGTCGTTTGGTTCGACTGGGCGGATCAAAGCCTCTCGCTGAGGCTGATGGGCGACGTCACCCTGCAGCCCGGCGATGCCCTGGCTCCCGGGCTCGATATCGCCAAGGCGTCGCTCTTTGGCGCCGACGGATCGCGGCTGTGATGCCCCGTCCCGTTGTTTTCCCGCAATTGCCGGCACGTTGCGCGCGGTTTTGAGCAATTGCTCCAGGACAGGATTTGGAAATGTCTGAGATTGTCTACGATGCGCTGGTGACCGGCTCCGGCGCGGCGGGTTCCTTCGCGGTCAAAGAACTGACGGCGCAGGGCCTTTCGGTGCTGCTTCTCGAGGCCGGCCCCGCCGTCGGGCCGAAGGATTTCGATCCCGCCCGCAAGAAGGCGCCTGCAAGCAGCATCAATATCTGGGAGCGTGCGCGGGCAACACTCAAGGGCCAGCCGATCCAGGCGCGGGCGGCGTTTTTTACCGAGCGCTTCAGCCACTTCTTCGTCAACGACCGCAAGAACCCCTATACCACGCCGAAGGGCGAGCCTTTCCTCTGGATCCGTGGCCGCCAGGGCGGCGGCCGCCTCCACAGTTTTGGCCGCGTGCTGCTGCGCTGGACCGATGACGATTTCAAGATCCGATCACGCGCCGGAAAGGGCGTTGACTGGCCGGTCTCCTATGGCGAACTGGCGCCTTTCTACGACGAAGTGGAGACCTATCTCGGGCTCTACGGCAACAAGGACGATGTGCCGACCCTGCCGGACGGTGTCTATGCGAAACCGGCAAGCCTGACGCCCGCCGAACAGATCTTCAAGCAGGCGGTCGAAAGCCGCTGGCCGGGAAGGCACGTGGTCTCCTGGCGCTACATCGCGCCGGATGCCGAACGCATGCCGCGACCGCTCAGGGACGCCAAGGCCACCGGCAGGCTGACGGTCCGCTACGATGCCGTCGTTCGCCGCATCACCACCGACGGGAAAACCGGACGTGCCACCGGCGCCGAGTTCATCGATCGCAACACCGGGCAACTATCGACGGTCCGCGCCGCGACCGTGGTTCTCTCCGCCTCGCCGATAGAGAGCGTACGGCTGCTCTTGAATTCGGCTTCGGCGAGACATCCCGATGGGCTCGGCAACAGCTCGGGCGCTCTCGGCCGCTATTTCATGGACCAGCTTCCCTGCCTCGCCTTCGGTTCCTTTTCGAAGGCGAAGGGCTGGGCGCCCGATGGCTCCGCCCCGACGGATCCGTTCTACAATCCATCGGGCGGGATTTTCATCCCCCGCTTCGGCGAGGGCGATCCCGCCCGCGGCGATTTCGACTACCAGGGAAGCGTCGGCCGGGCACCTGTCTCCGGCGACACTGACGCGCGTCTCGCCTTCTTCGGTTTCGGCCGCATGCTGCCCTATGCCGACAATCGCATTACGCTCGATGTCAGGCGCAAGGACGCCTGGAGCATTCCCGTTGCGCATATCCGCTGCGTGATGCAGGCGGAGGAGCAGGCGCTGCTTCGCCGGCAGGAGGAGACGCTGATCGCCATGATCAGCGAGGTCGGCGGCGATCTTGAATTCATCGGTTCGCCCACCGGCCTCAAGGAGATGGGCAAAGGCGCCTTTCCCGAGGCCGATGCCTTCAGCCGCTTCATGTTCCGCAGCTGGTTCCGCAAGACCATGTGCATGGGTGCGGCAATCCATGAAACGGGCGGCGCGCGCATGGGTGAAACCTCGGAAGCTTCGGTGCTCAACCCCTACAACCAGGTCTGGGATGTCCCGAACCTGATCGTCACCGACGCCAGCGCCTTCCCCGGCAGCGGCATCGCCGGCACCACACTCACTGTCATGGCCCTGACGATCCGCGCCTGCCGAAATCTTGTCTCCCAATACCGGGCGGGACAGCTTTAGGCGCGCTTGGAACGAGAGAGGGTGAGGAACCGTTTCAGCTTTCGATCAGTGGTCGTCATATAACCTTCGTACTGGCGTGCTCCTGTCAAAAAAAGCAGGAAGGAAAAGCCCATGTCTCAGAACCATCAGGACCAACTCAGCCGGATAAAGGCCGAAATCGCCGACAGCTTCGATGAAGAGCTGGAAATGCAGATGGAGGAAGATCGGCTGGACGATCTGGTCGCCGAAGGAATGTCGGAAGCTGCGGAGCCGACGCTCGAGCGAAAGACCTATTTCCGGGAACTTTTTCGGCTGCAGCACGAGTTGGTGCGGCTGCAGGATTGGGTTCAGCACACGAAGTTGAAGGTGGTGGTGCTGTTCGAAGGCCGCGATTCGGCCGGCAAGGGCGGCGCGATCAAGCGGGTGACCCAGCGGCTCAATCCACGCGTCTGCCGGACGGTTGCGTTGCCCGCCCCGACCGAACGGGAACGCCATCAATGGTATTTCCAGCGCTATGTCCCGCATCTTCCCACAGCCGGCGAAATGGTGCTCTTCGACCGAAGCTGGTACAACCGCGCCGGTGTCGAGCGGGTGATGGGCTTCTGCACCCCCGATGAACTCGAGGAGTTCTTCCGCTCGGTGCCTGAATTCGAGCGGATGCTGGTCCGTTCCGGAATCGTGCTGATCAAATACTGGTTTTCGATCACCGACGAGGAGCAGGAATTCCGCTTCAAGATGCGTATCCACGATCCGCTGAAGCAATGGAAGCTTTCACCGATGGATATGGAAAGTCGCGTCCATTGGGAGGAATATACCAAGGCCAAGGAAGAAATGCTGGCGCGGACGCACACCAAGGATGCACCCTGGTGGGTGGTGCAGGCGGTGGACAAGAAACGGGCGCGTTTGAACTGCATCGCCCATCTTCTCGAACAAATCCCGTACGAGGATGTTCCGAAACCGGAAATCGAGTTGCCGGATCGCATCCGCCATGCCGATTACAACAGGGCGCCGGTTGCGTCTGAAATGCTAGTGCCGGAGCGCTATTGAAGGTATAACCATACCGGCCTTCACTGCCGGATGACGAGCGGATTGCGGCGTCGCTGTGTTCTCGGCTCAGCTACACCACGTGTGAGCGTGGTGTAGCGGTAGCTCGCGGCCTTTGAATGCGATCAGGCGGCGATGTTCCCGATCTGGTTGAGTTCGTCGACAGCCTCATCCGGCAGAACAAGCGCGGCAGCGGCGAGGTTTTCCTTGAGATGGCCGACGGACGAGGTGCCCGGGATCAGCAGGATGTTCGGGGCGCGGCGCAGCAGCCAGGCGAGTGCCACCTGCATGGGCGTGGCATCAAGGCGTACGGCGACATTGGACAGGCTGGACGACTGCAGCGGTGTGAAGCCGCCGAGCGGGAAGAAGGGCACATAGGCGGTGCCCTCGCGGGCCAGCTCGTCGATCAGGCGATCGTCGGCCCGATGCGCGAGATTGTACTGGTTCTGCACGCAGACGATCTCGGTGATCCCGCGCCCTTCGGCGATCTGCTTCGCTGTGGCGTTGCTTAAGCCCACGTGACGGATCAGTCCCTGCCGCTGGAGGTCGGCAAGCACCGTCAGGGGTGCTTCGATCGACCCTTCGGCAGGGCCATGAACATCGAACATGAGCCTGAGGTTGACGGCGTCAAGCACGTCCAGGCCCAGATTACGCAGATTGTCGTGGACTGCCGCCGTCAGTTCCTCTGGCGAGAAGGCCGGAATCCATGATCCATCCGCGCCGCGCCGTGCGCCGATCTTGGTGACGATGACGAGGTCGTCACGATAGGGATGGAGCGCTTCACGGATGATCCGGTTGGTGACGTGCGGACCATAGAAGTCGCTGGTGTCGATGTGGTTTACGCCGCTCGCAACCGCCTCGCGCAGCACGGCCAAGGCCGCGCCGTGATCCCTGGGCGGGCCGAACACGCCGGGTCCGGCAAGCTGCATGGCGCCGTAGCCGAGCCGTTTGATGCTGCGGTCGCCGAGATTGAAGGTGCCGGCCTGATCGATAATGGACATGATCTCACTCCTTTCAAGAGTTGACGACAAGATAGGCGTTGTCGGCGCGCCTGATAATTCGGTACAATCCGCACAGGCTGTGCGGAGTGGCGAACAGTGAAAGTCGATTTGGGTGATCTGAATGCCTTCCTTGCCGTGGCGCGGGCCGGTGGTTTTCGCGAGGGCGCGCGTGCAAGCGGCGGCAGTGCTTCCTTCCTCAGCGAGGCGGTGCGCCGGCTGGAGGCCGAACTCGGTGTGAGGCTGCTCAACCGCACGACACGAAGCGTCGTGCCGACCGAAGCCGGCAAAGGCCTGCTGGAACGGCTCGGCCCCGCCTTGACCGAAGTGGAGTCGGCGCTCGATGTGGTCAACGGATTTCGCGACAGGCCGGCCGGTGCGTTGCGGCTCAATGTGCCGGTCAGTGCGGCGCGGCTGGTGCTGCCCGCCATCGTTCCGCCATTCCTGGCCGCCTATCCCGACATTCGCCTCGAGGTGATCGCCGACGAGAGCTTCGTCGACGTGCTTGCTGCCGGGTGCGACGCCGGCATCCGTTATGACGAACGACTGGAGCAGGATATGATCGCCGTGCCGATCGGCCCGCGTGTTCAGCGCTTTGCCACCGCCGCTTCCCCCGATTACCTCGACCGCCATGGCCGGCCGCAACATCCAAGCGAGTTGCTCGGCCATGCGTGTCTGTTGGGCCGTTTTGCCAGTGGTGCACTGACGACGCCATGGGAATTCGAACGAGATGGCGAGGTGGTGCGCGTCGAACCTTCAGGACCCTTGATCGTCAGGGTCGGCGGCGCGACCGATCTTACCATCGATGCAGCGATATCGGGCACAGGGATCATTTGCGTTTTCGAGGACTGGCTGCGGCCGTATATTGACAGCGGCGCTCTCGAGCCCATCCTCGAACCATGGTGGCAGCGCTTTTCCGGGCCGTTTCTCTATTACCCTGGACGTCGGCTGGTGCCGGCGCCGCTCAGGGCATTTATCGAGTTCGTCAAGGCCACGGCCAATCAGGCTTGAACAGCGCTTCTACGCGTCAAAGCTTGACCTCGGCATTGTCGCCCATATCAGGTTTGCTGTTCGAGACCGCTGCGGCGGCCATCTTGATATAGCTGATGATCGTGCCTGGGCTGTCCCAGTATTCGGCCGAAGACGGGGTCATCTTGAGGATGCGGATGGAAGGATCGTCGGGATTGTCCCACCACGCCTTGGCCGGCGTTGCCCATAATTCCCTGATCTTCTCGCGATCGTTCTGCACCTCGGCCGTCCCGGACACGGAAACATATTTCTGTCCTTTGGTGTCGGCAAAGGCGAGGCACACATTTGGCCAGCGGGCGATCTCATCATCCTTGTGGCTGGCCACATCGGTCAGAAAATAGACCGCGTTCTCGAGCTGCGCGGTATAGGCGGACATCGGGCGGGCGCGAAGATCGTCACCGCTGCGGGTCGTCAGCATGCAAAACCCTATTTTGTCGATCAGTTCCCATACCCGTGTCGCATCGTCATGCTCGGCCATCGTCATCTCCATTTGTGTGGGAGGAGACGAGGTAACCATTCGCCGAGGTCAATGTTCCGCAAACTCGACCACTGACGCTTTCCCTGCGCTTGTTCCTCAATGCACGCTTGGAGTTTCCATGACGATTGCGAAGTCTTCGGCGACCAGTTCGCTGACAGCGATGAGGATTTCCTCGCGGGAAAAGCCAGAGGTCAATGCGCGTTGGATCAGATCCTGCAGATCTGGTTCCACGACATCGCGGCAATCCTCGAGGCGTTCTTCTGAAACGGTGAGGCTATTGAGTTCGTCCATTGTCTGTCCTTTCCGGGGAATGTAGGTCATCGAAGCCTGGGAAGGCCGAGATGGCCGCTAACGGGCGGCCGCCCGCTTCGGCCCGGCGATCAGGCCTTCACGCTGCAGCTTCTTGCGTGCGGCTTTACGATGCCGACTGATCGCCTGCGCCTTTTGCCTGACGCGCCGTTCGGAGGGCTTTTCATAGGCGCGCCGGTCCTTCATTTCGCGGAACAGCCCTTCGCGCTGCATTTTCTTTTTCAAAACCCTGAGGGCCTGATCGACGTTGTTGTCTCTGACGAGTACCTGCATTTCGAATTCTCCTATGTAAGGGGCGCTCAGCCGAGCTGCTCGGCGATGAGCGCCTGCAACTCGCGGCGGGTGAGAAGGCACGGAAATGGTTTCCAAGTCCTGCCAGCGCGGCGGACGGCCTCGTCACCCTCACGCGAGTTCACCACCGCAATCGCGGTGGCTGTCTTTGTGTCGTTCAAAAAGAAATCCTTTACCGGCCATTGCCGGCTTCATCGATTGTTGTGGATTTGACCATCGCGCTGCCTCAAGGGCGTGCGCCGATTCAGCCGATGTACAAGCGTCTCGTTCCCAAGCCGGCGACGGCTTCGACTTCCGCTTTAGCCCTAAAATAGTTGGCGGAGCGCGCGATTGCAACAGCTGACCCGGATGGCTCGGTTCGGCGCCCGGAATCATCCTTAGATATATTCATTGCTGATGTTCAAGTTAGCCGGGTATAGAATCGGTCGAATTTTCTTCAATTTGGCGTGAAAACGAAATTATTCGCCCAGGAAATAAGCAACGCCGATATCGGTGGCGAAATTAACCTTTCGTTAAATAACCCATTGACTTGCAGTATTAATAGGTTGTTAAAGGAGCCGCTCGCTGAGGTCGAACCTGGCCCATCTATAACAATTCGAGGAGAGAGCAATGGCTTCGCCGATACACGCAACTGATGATAGTGCAACATTTCTAGAAACTGACGTTATTTCCGGAAATCTCCTTTCCAACGATACATCCGATAATGGCCACCTTTTCCTGCGCGCCTTCGACGGCGAGACCGTTGGCGCCAAAAGCGGCAACAGCCAGATCACCGAAATCCATGGCGACTACGGCACGTTCTTCGTCAAGCCGGACGGCAGCTACACCTATGTCCTGAGCGATGCTGCCAAGATCGGCTTTACCAACGGCGAATCGTACCAGGAAAAAGTTTCCTACAAGATCTCCGACGGCAGCGGTCATACCGACGTCGGCCTGTTCACCCTGAACATTCAGGGCGTAACCCAGGTCAAGCCGATCGCAGTTGACGATGTCTACAGCTTCACCGAAGGCCATGCCATCGGCGGCAACGTTCTGGACAACGACATTGCCGGCGACAACGGCAAGATGTTCCTCCGCCAGTTCCTGACCACGAAGGTCGACGGCAACGCGAGCGCAACCACCGACGTTGCCGGCACCTATGGTACGTTCCACGTCAAGGCCGACGGCTCATTCACCTACGACCTGACGCACGACATCGCTGCTGGCGATCAGGTCACGGAAGTTCTCCGCTACTACAAGATCTCCGATGGTGACGGCCACACGGACACTGCCAAGGTGACCCTCAACATCACCGGCACGGATGCTGTTCCCCATATCGCTTGATCTATAGATCAGCATGACACAACGCCCGCCGCGCAATCGGCGGGCGTTTTCATATTTCTGCCTCTCTCGATGCGGGACGTGGCGGCACCTGACATATTCGGTCGATATAATTCTTTTTAGCTAGTTCTTATAAATGCCGGGGAGGCGTAGTCTCGAAGTTCGGAGGACACGCCCTTGACCGAACACATCGAACCCAAGCAAATTGAGACCGATGAGCTGACGAAAGTCTGGTCCGTAACCGAGTACTGTGCTCGCCATCGGATAGATGCCGAGGAACAGGCGCTGTTGCTCAAACTTTTCGGGCCATTCGCGACCGCCTGCGAACTGCTCCACAATGCCAGGCGCGCACCGAGGTTCAGATAAACCTCCCTTCTATTGGGTGACGCGCGTTCGCTCTGCGGGTTGCTTTCCCCGATTGCTGAAATGAGTGCGGCGCCGTCCTCGGCTACCGGGGGCCTCGTCGAGAAGCGGAAATGACAAACCGCTTTCACGCCCGATACGATCTCGCGAGACTTTCCCGGCTGTTTTGGCCCGCGGGCGATTCCTGAATTGCTCCTCACTCTCTGCACAAAATCTGCAATCCGGCGCGGCATCTTCCTGCCATGAGCAAGAACGACATGCCGCCCCGCGTTACACCTCCCGCTTTGCCGAACCGCCTTCGCAACGACGGTTGGTGGCTGACGGAGACGTGCGGGACACAAGGCCCGCCTTCCCATGCGAGTTCGGCAGTCATGCTCACGACGATCGAAAAGCCGCATCTGCGAGAGGAGCAGCAATGGACACAACAGATATCCTGACGGAAGCAATGCCGATGAGGCGGGGCAGTCGCCGGATGGCGGGGTTGCTGGCGCTCGTGGCGCTTTCAGATTTTCTGATCTTTCGCCATGAACCCGGGATCAATCTTTTCCTTTTTGCGCTCGCCGTCTGCGCCGCCACTCTGCTTTCGGCCAGGAAAAGACCTCGGCTTTCGCTAGCGATCATACTGCTCGGCTTTTCGGTTCTGGCGTCGGCGCCGCTGCTGGAATCGCCTTCGCTTTCGGGCATTGCCTTTAGCCTCGGCGCCCTGATGTCGGTTGCGCTCGTCAGCGCCAGGCTCCTGCCGCGTCGCCTGTCCGCCCTGCCCCTGGTTTTCTTCCGTTTCGCCCTTATCGTTCCTTTGCGGCTTGCGGAGGATATCAGGAAATATCTTGCGACACCGGGGAGACATTTCTCTTTCGCCGGAACCCGACAGAGCATCGCCCTCTGGATCATGCCGCTCATTCTTGCAGCGGTCTTCGTATCTCTCTTTGCTGCGGCCAACCCACTTATCGAGATCGCTCTGCGCAGCATCGATTTTGCCGTTCTGCTGCAGTTCCTCGATCTCTGGCGGATCGGCTTCTGGATGATCGTCGCTATTGTGGTCTGGGCAATGTTGCGGCCGCGCCTCAAGCGCCGCGGTGCAAGGTCGCAGGCCAGGGCCTTCATGATCGTGCCCACCAGAAATGCGCCGCTCGGTTATGCCTCGTTGTTGCGGGCGCTCGTCCTGTTCAACGTGCTCTTTGCCGTGCAGACGCTCCTCGATCTCGTCTATCTCTGGGGCGGCGCAGATCTGCCCGATCACATGAGCCATGCCGAATATGCTCATCGCGGCGCCTATCCGCTGATTGCGACAGCGCTTCTCGCCGCCGGGTTCGTGCTGGTCGCCATGCGGCGCGGCGGTCCCGGCGATCAGAGCCCGCTGATCCGCGGCCTCGTCCACGCCTGGATCGGCCAGAATATTCTGCTCTGCCTGTCGTCGATGCTGCGGCTTGGGCTTTACGTCGAGGTCTACTCGCTGACGGAATTGCGTGTCGCCGCTGGTCTGTGGATGGGCCTCGTCGCCATCGGTCTTTTCTTGATCCTGCTGCGCATTCTGCTCAGCCGATCCAACGCATGGCTGATCGCGATGAATCTCGCCTCTCTGTTTGTCGTCGTCTACATCAGCGCCTTCATTGATTTCCCTGATATTATCGCCCGCTTCAATGTCGCCCACAGCCAGGAAATCACTGCGGAAGGCCCGCCGCTCGATCTCGATTATCTCTCCTCGCTTGGCCCTTCCGCCATTCCGGCGATCGATCTCTATCTCCGCATGTTGCCGGATCAGCTGATCGACAAGAGGAACCAGGCACTGGCGATTCGGTACTATCTCGTCAGGGATTTCGAGCGGCGCCGGCGCGACTGGCGGAACTGGACCTTCCGGGGGGCGCGGCTGGAGACCTATCTTCTGTCTCCTGCAGCCATTGCAAGATAGAGCGAGAACGATAACAACAAGCACGACAAACAACGCAGGACTGGTGATGGCGCCCCGAATTCTCGTCGTCGATGACGAACCTCACATCCGCGATGTGATCTGCTTCGCCCTCGAGCGCGCCGGCCTGACACCGACGGCGGTCCGCAGCGGAACCGAGGCGATGACGGCATTCCGGCGCGCCAACATCGATCTGATCATTCTCGATATCGGCATGCCCGATATGGATGGTCTGGAAGTGTGCCGCCAGATCCGCAAGACATCGGGATTGCCGATCCTGTTTCTTTCCGCACGCGACGAGGAGATCGACAGGGTGCTGGGGTTGGAAATCGGCGGGGACGATTACGTCACCAAACCGTTCAGCCCGCGCGAACTCGTCGCCAGGGTCAAGGCGATCTTGAAGCGCAGCGGCGGCAATGAAGCCGGGCCTGAAAGGCGTCACGCCATCTTTGCCGCCGGCGAACTCAGCCTCGATCGCCACGGCAGGACGGTCATGTTCGGCGACAGCGCCATTTCGATGACGGTGCTCGAATTCGCCATCCTGGACGCATTGTTGTCACGCCCCGACATGGTCTTCAGCCGTGAACGACTGATGGAGGCGGCCTATGGTGCCGGAACCTATGTCGCCGACCGGACGATCGACAGCCATATTCGCAACATCAGGGCCAAGTTCCTGGAGGCCGGCGGCCAGGGGATCATCGCGACGGTGCACGGCATCGGCTTCAAGCTCGGCAGTGAAAGCGGGAGGAAGGCCTGATGCTGGCACCGAAAGTCAGGCCGAAATGGCGCCCGACGCTGGCGCTGATCGTCTATGTCGTGCTTCTCGCCGTCATGGCGCTGCCGATCCTGATCGTCATCTGGTTCCGCGCCGTGGAAGTGAGTTCGAACCGGATGGCGCCGGCGGAAATGGTCGCCCTCGCCGTCGTCTTCATACTGACGCTCGGCGTCGCCTATGTGCTGACGCGCACCATCACCGGCCCGATCGACGCCTTGATCGCCCGCACGGACGAGATCGCCCGCGGCGGTAAGCGGGCAATCCGGCCGCTTGAGAGCTATGGAACGCGCGAGATCGCCGTCCTGTCGCAAAGCTTCCTCGATCTTGCCGGAAGACTGGTCGATCGCACCGAATATGTCCGCTCCTTTGCCGCCCATGTCTCCCACGAACTGAAATCGCCGCTGACGGCCATCCGCGGTGCGGCGGAGCTTTTGCGTGACGACGATTCCGAAAAGGCGATGACGAAGGCGCAGCGTTTGCACTTTCTCGATAATATCGTCGTCGATGCAGCCCGGCTCGATGCGCTGTTGCAGCGGCTGAGGGAACTTGCCCAAGCAGAAACTCCTCTGGCCGAGGGCAAAAGCAGCATCATGGACATCCTGTCCTCGCTGCGCCGGCAATTTCCCTCCCTCGGTATCTCCGGCACAGGCGATACGGACGTATCGGTTGCTCTTCCCCGGGAAGCAGCCGGCATCGTTTTTGCCAATCTCGCCGAGAATGCCCTTCAGCATGGCGCCACGCTATTGGAACTCAGCGCGTCAGCCGATGCCCGGACAACCGTTGTTCTCGTCCGAGACGACGGCGGCGGTATTTCCGAGGCAAATCGCCAACATGTCTTTCAGCCGTTCTTTTCAACCCGCCGCGAACAGGGCGGCACCGGCATGGGTCTCGGCATCGTTCGCGCCATGCTGAGCTCGCATGGCGGAACGATCCGCCTGCTGCCGACGACCGGCGCAGGTGCCGAGTTCGAAATCACCATGCCCGTGTAGTTCTCGCAACCATCGCCGCATGCCGATCAGTTTCGAGGCTCTATCGCTGTCAACGCAGCCTGCGCGATGACATCTGCGATGCGTTCGGAGAGTGTCGGGTCGGAAACGGCGCGCGCCAGGGTAACACCGCCACTCAGCATGGCGAGGAGCAGGATCGCCTGGTCTTCCCGCACGATTCCGGATCGGCCGTCTATCTCCGGCAGGCCGGCGGCGACTTCTTCGACGAGGCGTTTGATCTCTGCCGTATAGGCGCTTCGCGTTTCATCGTCCGCACGCATCACGTCGGGTGAGAGGCTCGGCAAAGCACAGCTCTCGCCCAGATCGCAGGTTCTTTTATAACCGAGATAGTAGCCGACGAAGGTTGTTAGCCAGTCTTTCGGTTGATTGGTCTTCAATGCAGCGATTCCCTGCCGCAGCTCTTCGA
Organism: Rhizobium phaseoli; assembly: GCF_010668805.1. GTDB lineage: Bacteria > Pseudomonadota > Alphaproteobacteria > Rhizobiales > Rhizobiaceae > Rhizobium > Rhizobium phaseoli_A. Next base: position 191,619 of record NZ_WUFT01000013.1, read on the forward strand.
GGCCGTCCAGCACGGCTGTGCGAAAGGCTTCGGCCTTCGATTTGAAATGTCCGTAGAAAGCTCCGTTTGTCACGCCGGCGGCCTTCGTCAGCGCATCGATACCGGCACCGCCATAGCCGTCTTGGCGGAAGACCTGTCCCGCGGCGGCGACAACGCGGGCGCGGGTTTCCAGTTTGTGTTCGGCGCTGTAACGCATGAAAACCTCATATAGAGAGTGATCTCTCTTTATCTCTTGCTAAGAGAGCGCTCGCTGTGTATCTATAAAGAGTGATCGGTATATCACAAGCGGTCACGATTCAAAGAGGGAGATATCCGATGCCTATCACACTCACCGTTCCGGAAGGCCTGCTATCACCGGAGGCCGAGGCGCAAGCGTTTGCCGGATTGACGGACGCCTTGCTTGATGTCGCCGGTTTGACCGGCAACGCTTTCATGACCGCCAATGTCATCGGCACGATCAACGTGCTGCCGCGCGAGCACGTGCTTGCTGCGGGAAAGCCGATCGCTGCGGCGTTCGTCGAACTTAAATTGCCGGAGATCGCGCTGGCGAGCGCCGAAGCGAAGCAAGCCTTCATCGAAAAAGCGGCTGATGTCGTCGAGCAGGCCGCCGAAGGCCGGCTCAAGCGAGAGCATATATGGTCGAACATCGTCTATGCCCCCGAGGGTGCGTGGGGAATTGCCGGCGACAGCTACAGCAACGCCGACTTCGCCGGCGCCATCCAGGGTGCGGCCGCCGCGTTGTAACGATTGCGGCGCATGTGCGAAACCTCAGACTTGACACAGCAATGCGCCGCCCTCTGGCGGCGCGACGGAGCCAGCCCATGCAGCTTGCCAACTATCTGTTCTTTTCCACCGGCTGCGAGGAGGCACTGGCCTTTTATGCCGAATGCGGGCTTGGCCGGGTCTCGCTATTGAAGCGCCACGGGGCAGATGGAATGCCCGTTGCCAGCGAAGCCGTGCGGGGCAAGGTGATGCATGCGCGTTTCGAAGGACCCGGCATTCTGTTCTTCGCCTCCGACAATCACGATGCCGAGCCGATGCGAGGCTCCGCCCATATGCTGATCGTGGATGACCGCGACAAGACCGAGGGGCTTTTCGCCCGACTGGCCGAAGGCGGTAGGATAACGACGCCGCTGGCGGTCCAGCCATGGGGGAGCTATTACGGCAAGCTCACCGATCGTTTTGGCGTCCAGTGGATGCTCGATTGCTTGAAGTGAGCCCGTGCCGCCCATGCGTGAATGTGCTTCGCGCGCCAAGCGGCGGGCGCTCTCCCCGCTCAGGATCCGTTCATCACCGCGTGGTATAGCCGCCATCGATGACAAGCACTTCGCCGGTGACATAGCTTGCCGCTGCCGAGCAGAGGAACAAGGCAGCCCCCGCCACCTCTTCCGGCTGCCCGACTCGTCCCATCGGGGTCATGCTGCGCCAGGTCGGAAACCAGTCGGGATTATCGATGCCGCCGCGCGACAGATCGGTTTCGATATAGCCGGGTGCGATGGCGTTGACGCGGATATTCTCGGCGGCGACCTCGCTCGCCAGGCTCTTGGTCATCATATGGACCGCCGCCTTGGAGGTGTTGTAGGCGACCTGGTTTTGCGGAATGTTGGAGACGATGCCCGACATCGAGCCGATATTGAGGATGACGCCGCTGCCCTGGCGCCGCATCGGGGCGAGTGCTGCGCGGCAGGCGCGGAAGACGGCGTCGACATTGACGGTCATGATCTCCCTCCAGACGGCATCGGAGAATTCACCGCTGTCGCCATGAATGGCGATACCGGCATTATTGACGAGAATGTCGAGCCGGCCCGCCCGTAAGAGCGTCTCGGTGACGAGCGCGTCGGCGGCATCGTCTTTCATCAGGTCGGCGGCGACGAAATCGCAATCGACACCCGCCTCGGCGAGCCGGCCCTCCGCCGCTGCATTGCGCGTCCTTCCCGTGATGAGGACTTTGGCGCCCGCCTCGCCGAGCGCCTCGGCGATTGCAAGCCCGATGCCGCGCGTGCCGCCGGTCACCAGCGCCACCTGTCCATCTAAGCGAAACCTATCGAAGATCATCTTCGTTTCCTTCCGTGATTTTCAGAGCCGGTGCAAAATCGTCAGATATCCGTGCTCTGCGGCAGGATGACGAGATCGCGGATCGTGACGTTGCGCGGGCGCGTCAGCATGAAAAGCACCGCTTCGGCCACCTCCTTCGGCTCCATCAGGCCGCCGGCGGCAAGTGCCTCATCAAGCTTCTCCTGCGGCCAATCGCTCAAAAGAGCGGTGACCACGGGGCCTGGCGCGACCGCCCCGACGCGGAGGCCATGCTTTGCCACCTGCCGCCTCAGTGTATGAACGAAGGCTTGGACGGCATGTTTTGAAGCCGTGTAGATCGGCTCCCAGACGACCGGGATGATGCCGGCGACGGAACTGGTCAGGATGATATCCCCGGTCTTGCGCTCGACCATATGCGGCAGCACGGCATGCACCGAGCGGAAGGCGGCATTGACGTTCAGGTTGAGCATCCGGTCCCAGGCGTCGGGGTCGCCACCCAGGACCTCGCCGCCGATATAAGAGCCGGCATTGGCATGGAAGATATCCAATTGGCCTGCCTTCTCCAAAATCTGCGGCATCATCCCTTCGACGCTTTTCGGATCGGTGAGATCGATGACCAGCGGCATGGCGTTCGCGTCGAGTTTCGAGCAGATCTCCTTCAAGGCTTCTTCGTTGCGATCGACCAGCACCACTCGGGCGCCGGCGGCAAGCAGGGCCTTGGCGCATTCGAGGCCGATACCCGATGCCGCTCCGGTGACGGCCGCGACTTTTCCAGACAGATCCTGTCCCATTTTCTTCCTCTGCTTTCTTGTGGGTTTCTAGGCCCGGCCGTGCGAAATCCGCGATCGGCGTGCCAGCGAGTCGACGATGACGGCGACGGCCAGAACGGCGCCGGTGATCATGTATCGAAGCGATGACGACAGATCGAGAAGCGTCAGCCCGCTGGCGATGGACTGGATGACGATGATGCCGAGAAGGGCTGAATAGGCGCTGCCGCGCCCGCCGAACAGGCTCGTGCCGCCGATGACCGCCGCAGCGATGGCGTTGAGATTGACGTCGCCGGTACCGGCCTGCTGACTTGCTGTCGCCAGCCGGGCAGCCGAGAGCACGCCGCCGGTCGCCGCAAGCAGGGCGCAGGTGACGAAGGCGCTTGCATAGATGCGCGAGACGTTGATGCCAGAGCGGCGGGCGGCCTCCCTGTTGCCGCCGACGGCATGCATGGAGCGTCCCCATTTGGTGCGCGTCAGGGCATAGTTCATGGCGGCGACGAGCCCGACGAACAGGCCGAACATCCAGGGAATGCCACGCGACTGGTTGAGATAGAATGCGACGGCTTCCAAAGCGGCGGTGATGATGACGGCGCGCAGGAGCAGCCCGCGGGCCGATTTCGCCGACAGGCCGGCTGCCCGCCGGCGCGCTGCCGTGCGGTAGCTCGCGAAGAAGAAAGCAATGCCGGCAAGGGCTACCAGCAGATAGGCGATCGGGTCCGGCATGACCATAATCTGACCGAAACTCACGAGCCAGGAACCATAGGGCAGATTGATCGAACCGGTCGCTCCGAGGATATAGAGCTGCAGGCCGAGAACCGCGAGCAGCCCGGATAGCGTGGAGACGAAGCTCGGCATGCCGAAGCGGTTGAACAGGAAGGCGTAGAGAGAGCCGATCAGAGCGCCGACGATCATGGCGGCGAGGACCGCCAGGACCACCGGCCAGCCCTGGTTGACCCAGAAGACGCCGACCAGCGCCGAGGCGAAGCCGCTGACCGAGCCGACGGAAAGATCGATCTCGCCCACCATCAGGATGCAGACGATACCCAGCGAGATGACGCCAACCGTCGAGCAGTCGAACAGCATGTTGACGAGATTGGCGCTGGAGAGAAACACCGGATTGAGCGCCTGGAACACCGTCCAGATGATTGCCAGGCCGACAATGACCGGCAGCGAGCCGAGGTCGCCGGTGCGGATGCGATCCCAAAAGGCGCGGATCGAGCCGGCGAGACTATCGTCATGGCGCACTCTTTCGTCACGCCGATCGAGAAGCGCGGGTACCGCCGGTTCATTCGGGATGGTCTTCATGATGGCCTGCCCTCCTCATTCTCTCGGCTTTGCGTCTTACGGCGCGTGGCGCGGCGGGAGACGGAATTGTTGGATGCACCGGTGATCGCGCTGACGAGCTCTTCGTTGGAAGCATCGGGCAGCAGGGTGCCATTGTTGCGGCCGAGCCGAAGGACGACGATGCGATCGGCGACCGCACGCACATCCTCCATATTGTGGCTAATCATGATGACGGCGAGCCCGCGTTCCCGTACGCGCTCGATCAGATCCAGCACCTCGGCCGTCTGGGCAACGCCAAGCGCTGCTGTCGGTTCGTCGAGCATGATCAGTTTCGGCTCGAGCAGCAGCGATCGGGCAATCGCCACGGTCTGGCGCTGCCCGCCGGACAAGGAGGCGACGGGCTCGCGCACGCTTGGGATTCGGGCCGAAAGCTCGTTCAGAAGCTTCCAGGCACGGATCTCCATAGCAACCTCATCGAGCTGAAACGGATTGAGTTCCTTGCCGAGAAAGATATTGGCGACGACATCGAGATTCTCGCACAGTGCCAAATCCTGGAAGACGGTTGCAATGCCGAGCCCGAGAGCAGCGCTTGGGCTCGACAGGTTCACCGGCTCACCCTCAAACAGGATCGTGCCCGAGCTCGGTTGGTGTACACCGGCCAGGATCTTGACCAGCGTCGATTTGCCGGCGCCGTTGTCGCCGACCAGTGCCACGACCTCGCCGGCATGGACATCGAGTTCGATATCGGTGAGTGCCGACACCGCCCCGAAGTTCTTCGATATTCCGCGCAGGCTGAGGACGGGCTGGCGGGAAGGGTCAAGAGTATCAGAGGTTTCAGACATCGCCTGGCCTTTTGGAAGAAGCGAAACGGCAAGCGCGACCGGCCGACCGGCCGCGCTTTCCCTTGGCTCGATTACTTGGTGATCCCGAGCTTCTTGCAGCCGTCGGCATAGCGGCCGGTGCACAGCTCCTCGGCGGTGTTAATCTTCTTGTCGATGATCTCGGCCTTGAGATTTTCGGCGGTGACGACAGCGGGCACGAAAAGCTGTGCCGGCGTGTCGTAAAGCGTCATTTCGGCCTTCGGCATTTCTCCGGCCAGGAGCTTGACGGCGACGTCGGCAGCGGCAGCGGCAACGATTTCGCTCGGCTTGGAGATCGTGTTGTACTGATCCCCCGATATGATCAGCTGCAGCGCGGCGATCGTCGCATCATTGCCGGTCACCGGCGGCACGGGATCGACACCCGCTGCCTTGAAGGCTGCAATGGCGCCGCCACCGGTGCCGTCATTGGCGGCGACCACGCCGACGATCTGTTTGCTGAAGCGGGTGATCTGACCGGCTGCCCATTGCTGGGCATTCGCCGGTTGCCAGTTCGGCGTGTCGAATTCGGCAAGCGTCTTGTATCCGCCACTTGCAAGACCATCGTGAATACCGTCCTTGATCAGCCCGGCAGCCGCATCTGTGGGTGAACCGTTGATCTGCAGGATGCCGCCGCCGTCGGTCGGCACTTTCTTAGCCTTCAGATGCTGGACGAGCGATTCCGCGATTGCCTTGCCGATCGCCTTGTTATCGAAGGAGACGTAGAAATCGGCCTTGCCCTTCGGGATCGGACGGTCATAGGCAATGACCTTGACACCCTGGCTCTGGGCGAGCTGGACGAGAGACGCGGCGGCTGCCGAATCCACCGGATCGAGCACGATGACCTTGGCGCCCTGGGTAATGGCCGAATTGAACTGCTGCTGCTGTTTGGCGATATCGGCATCGGCATTCTGATAGAGAACCTTGCACGAGGCGCAAAGCTTCTTCATTTCCGCGACGAATCCCGGATGGTCGTGCTCTTCGTAACGGGTCGAGCCCTGGTCGGGCATCAGGAATGCTACCGTCGCATCCGCGACGGCGTTTTGCGCGAAGGCGGACGTACCGCCGAGCATGGATAGGACAAGTGCTGTGGCACCTGCTACCTTGGTTGAAAATTTCGTCATTTCCATATCCTCCCATTGGAAAAAATTGTGTAGCTTCGTCGTTGCAGTGTTTCGCTATGGCCGTTCGGCTGAGCGAACCGCCACGCCTGTCCCGGCGGCTTGCAGTGTTTTGAGGACAAACGTCTACTCTCGCGAACCGCTCCCTGCGCGCTCGCGTTCAAATCGATGTCGGTTTTGGCTCCTCCTCGTCCTCCCTATCGCCTTCTTCGGCGGACCTCCGTCATATTCCCGACAACGGTGCGCGTCCGGCTTGATTAAGCCGCCTTCGCCACGTTGATATTGTCGCCCAATAGCCGCCGGAAACGGGAAGGCGTCATGCCTTTTTCCGCGAGAAATTGCCGGTTGAAATTGGACAGATTGTTGAAGCCGACCTCGAAGCAGATATCGGTGATCGATGCGTGGTCGTCGCTCATCAGGATCTGACAGGCGAGATTGATGCGCAGGCGTTTCACATATTGCACCAGCGACATGCCGGTATGGCGGCGAAAGGCCCGCGAGAAGGCGCCTGTGGATTGTTCGGCAATCCTGGCGAGATCGGCTTCGTCGAAGGATTTCGTCAGATTCTCTCTGATATAGGCGAGTGCCTTGTTGATGCCGGCCGACATGTAGCCCGATGGATCGGGCAGATAGTTCGGGCTGGCGAGAAGCTGGGAATCCTGCGCCCGGCTGAGCAGGCCGACGATCATCATGAAGAGCTCGATGCGACGCACACCGTGAGCCTGCTGCACCTCGTTCATCAGGGGAGCAACCTGGCGGCTGGTATCGGCGCCGAAGAGCACGCCGCGGCGGGAGGCTTCGAGAACCGGATCGAAGGGCCCAAGCTCGGCCAGCACCTTCATCGTGTCGCCGATGAAATTCTCGCTGAACTGGATAAGCTGGCATCGAAGCGGAATGCTCGATCCTTTCGGGACATCGCTGATCCAGTTATGGGGAAGATTAGGCCCGGCAAGCACAAGGTTGCCCGGTTCGAACTCGCCGATGAAGTCGCCGACGAAATATCGTCCGGTCGTCGCCACGACGAGATGAAGCTCGTACTCCGGATGAAAATGCCAACGAACCGTATGATAGGGATAGCCATGCGCCTTCGTTGCGAAGGATTCGCCCGGCCGGATCTGAATGACTTCCAAGTCAGGTTCCATCATTTTCCTCCTCCGAGGACGGGTGGTAAGCCCGCGTGCCAAATTCCCTTTTCGGCTTTATTGTTAAGCGGAGTGTAGTGGGCACGTCTCACGCCCGCCACCACGATTCCCAGGCAAAACTGATACTTTTTTGTCGATCGACGCTTCGCAGCTGGCGGAAAGACGACAGCAATCGGCATTGCACATCATCCGAGGACATGCTTCAGCCCGCCAAGGCGGCAATGACGTTTCTGACCAGTGCAGAGGAGGACAGCCGGCTCGTGGCACAGCTCGGCGCGCCGATCGCGCCGACGCGTACGGAAACGCCGCCACGCGCATTGGCGATCGCAAACATCGACTCGTCGGTCAGATCATCGCCGATGGTGATCGGGCAGCGGTTCCTGAAAGGGTCGGACTGGAAAAATCGCTCCAGCGCATCGCCCTTGCTCGATCGTGCGGGACGTAGCTCGAAGACCATCTTGCCGAGCTGCAACGCCCAGTTCGGCCCGGCCAGCTCCGCATAGTGGTGCATGCGGTCTTCGAGTACCTTTTCATATTCGGGCGCGAGCCGGTAATGGGCGGCAACGGCGGCGCCCTTATCCTCGATCAACACCCCCGGATAGTGCTCGGCTTCCGCAGTCAGCGCGTGCTTCAGCGCCTGAAACTCAGGTGTCGCCTCGACCGTCTGCATTCCCGCGGCGCTCCTGATTTCCGCGCCATGAAGGCCTGCCGTCGGAAATGCATAGGGTTTGAACAGCGCGTCTGCATAAGCAAGCGACCGCCCGGTGACCAGCGCCAAGGCGCCGCCGAGCTTGTTCGACAGGCGGTGAAGTTGTCCGGGAAGCGCCTGCGGAACTTCGATCGCGTCCGGCGTGGGCGCAAGATTGAGCAGCGTCCCGTCGATATCGAGAAACATCGCCCAACGATCCGGCTCTTCCAAGACCAGTGAAAGCATTTCCTGGGTGGCGCTATCGTCCTGCACGGGATTCTCCAAACGCTGCAGTCATTGAAGCTAGGTCGCCGAGCGACGAGGGCAAGGTGAGCTTTCCCGACTCCGGAACATCAAGAGGCTGGTCCGCGTTGTATCTCGCCGCCCGTTCGAGCACTCGCGCCGTAGAAGGTATTTTGATGGCCAAAAGCAGTTCCGACCCCCGTGATGAAGTCAATGCCCCGCTGGCACATGGCGCGTTAAGCCTGCCATTGGTGATGATCGACGATTACAACAACGAGCTGCGGGACAAGAATGGTTTCGTTGGCGACAACGCCAATAAGAAGACTTTTCAAATGAAGCTCGACGATTGGAGAAAACGCGTCCGCAAGGTCGGAGACGACCCGATCGGCAAGACCGCGACGGAAAAGCTTTCCAAGAAGAAGATCGATGCTTTCCTCAAGGGCGACGACATGGAGGCAGCGGCGTTGATCATGGGGGCGGTGGAAGACTTCGCTCAAGACTTTGCCGAGGTGATTGGAAAGTTCCTGAAAGACAAGCGCTGGGGCAAGACGGAACGCATCGTCGTTGGCGGCGGTTTCCGGCAGAGCCGGTTCGGCGAGCTGACCATTGCCAGGACCATGGTTATCCTCAAGGCGGCCGGCATAGACGTCGAGGTCGTGCCGATCGTTCACCATCCCGACGAGGCTGGACTGATCGGCTCGGTCCACCTGATGCCGCGCTGGATGTTCAAGGGCCACGAGGCGATCCTGGCCGTTGATATCGGCGGCACCAACGTTCGCGCCGGCGTCGTTAAATTTGGAAAGGACGACGCACCGAATTTCGCGGATGCGAGCGTATGGGAGTCAGCCATCTGGCGCCATGCCGATGATGAGCCAAGTCGCACCGCAACCATCGAGAAGTTGGCTGCGATGTTGCACGAATTGATCGGGAAGGCGGAGAAGGCCAATCTCAGACCTGCGCCCATTATCGGGATCGCCTGCCCCGGCATCATCAAAGCCGATGGCTCCATCGAACGCGGCGGACAGAACCTGCCGGGCGGAAACTGGGAGAGCGACAGCTTCAACCTTCCCGCCGCGCTGATGAAGGCCATTCCTGAGATCGGCGACGACAGCACATTCGTGATGATGCACAACGACGCCGTCGTGCAGGGATTGTCGCAGATCCCATTTATGACCGACGTCTCGAGGTGGGCGGTACTGACGATCGGTACGGGTCTGGGCAATGCGCATTTCACCAATCGCGAGGCAACGAAGGCGCGATAGGCTCAACCTCCACTGCCCCAGGGCGAACCAACCAAGCCCCGACAGGAAAGAGTGCCCGTTTGCGGAAGATGGAGATGAGATCTGGTCAACCGGGTTAGCGGCAGCTTTGGAGCCCCTCCCCTTTTTTGCTTGCGAAAAGATGGTGATAACGCTCGCGGGTTGTTCTCGTCGGGTTCAAATTGCGCTTATCTCTCCGGCGTCACACTAGCCATTGCGCAGACGAAAGATGGATCATGAACTTCAAGGGAATAAGCGCTCCGCTCAATGCTGTCCGTCTCGAACAAATGCTCGGGCTCGTTCCGTCACGCCGCGATCCTGAAACCCGTGATCCAAACGACAAATCTTCCGGCAATGAACCCGCCCGCGGGCTGGAGGCCGAAAACCAGTACCGTTCGCCTGCCTAAACGACCAAACGGTCTTCGTAGACCGATCTGTGCAAGGTGACGTCGGTCCTTCGCGATGAGCCGGCAATGGCGTTTCGCGCGCAAGATGCCCCGATTTATGAGCATTGCGTGAATGCGATTGACTGTGCTCGGCGCGATCCGCCGAGCCGCAGCAATCATGGTGAGGGAACAGACCGCTGCGAGCTGGGGCCTCGTCTCAGGCGGCGGCATCCTCCTGTCGACGGCTTTAAAGTCTGTCTCGCTTCCAACAACGAAGACATCGCCGACCGTTGAGACGCGGCGCTGTTCGATTCGATATCCCTTCAATGAAACGGTCAGCAAACCTCCGGCGATCAGCCCCGGTGGCAACAGGAAAATGCTGCACTGCCAAAAAAATCGTCACGCATTTCACTGCGCGTTTTTTCGGCACCACCCATTGACAATTCATCCTTCATGGCACTTGATAGGCTATTCCAGTAAAACAGACAGACGTCCATTATATTGGAATAATGGGAACCATCCATAAGGGGAACGCCATGACCATTTCCTTTCGCACCGGCGTGATGTCGCTGGTCGCCGCCGCCATGTTGTCCACGCCTGTGCTGGCCGACGGCAGCAAGCTCGATGAAGTGCTGGCCCGCGGCCACCTCGTCCTCGGCACGGGCAGCACCAACGCGCCCTGGCACTTCAAGAGCGCAGACGACAAGCTTCAGGGTTTCGACGTCGACATGGGCCATATCATCGCTAAAGCTCTCTTCGGCGATCCCGAGAAGATCGAATATGTGAACCAGTCTTCCGACGCCCGCATCCCGAACATTACCACTGACAAGGTCGACATCACCTGCCAGTTCATGACCGTTACCGGCGAACGCGCCCAGCAGGTTGCCTTCACCATTCCCTATTATCGCGAGGGTGTGGGCCTGATGCTCAAGGCGGACGCAAAATATGCCGACTACGCCGCCCTCAAGGCCGCCGGTTCGTCCGTCACAATCTCGGTTCTCCAGAACGTCTATGCCGAGACAATGGTGCATGCGGCCTTGCCGGAGGCGACCGTCGATCAGTATGATTCAGTCGACCTGATCTATCAGGCCCTGGAGTCGGGACGCGCCGACGCCGTCGCCACCGATCAGTCGTCGCTCGCCTGGTATATGACCCAAAATCCGGGCCGCTATAAGGACGCCGGCTACGGCTGGAACCCCCAGACCTACGCCTGCGCGGTCAAGCGCGGCGACCAGGATTGGCTGAACTTCGTCAACACCGCCCTGCACGAAGCCATGACCGGCGTTGAGTTCGACTTCTACGCCAAGTCCTTCAAGACCTGGTTCGGCAAGGATCTGACGCCACCGCAGATCGGCTTTCCTGTGGAATTCAAGTAACGGCGATGCGGAGCGGGATAGTTCTCCCGCTCCGCTGCGCAGGATGATTTCAGGCCGGAGCGGCCTAAAATCTGAATCCTGTTCTACATTATAGAGTTAGAGCATGATGTCGTCCGAAAACCGCTCACACTTTTCGGCATCATGCTCTAAAAAACCGCTCACGTTTTTCGGCATCCTGTTCAGTTTGAAAGGGCGGCCCGTATGGGTTACACGTTGAATTTCGGCGCCGTCTGGCGCAATTTCGATTTTCTTTTGAGCGGGCTCGCGCTCAGCCTCGGCCTTGCGGTGATCTCGATCCTGATCGGGGCTGCGATCGGTCTTGCCGTGGCATTCGCGCTGACGTCCAAAAGCCGCTTCGCGGTCGTTCCTGCACGGGTCTATGTCACGGTAATCCGCAACCTGCCGATTCTCGTCCTGGTGCTTTTCGTCTTTTTCGCGCTGCCGCAGATGGGCTTGCGCCTCGACAAGATAAAAAGCTTCGTGCTGGTCCTATCGCTCTATTCCGGCGCCTATCTGGCCGAGGTGTTCCGCGCCGGCCTGTTGTCGATCCCGAGAGGATTGACGGAAGCCGGCCTTGCCATCGGCCTGACGGGAATGCAGATCCGCAGCTCCATCATCGCGCCGCTGATGCTGCGCAACGTGCTGCCATCGCTGTCCTCGACGATCATCTCGCTCTTCAAGGACACCTCGCTCGCCGCCGCCATCGCCGTGCCGGAGCTGACCTTTGCTGCCCGCAAGATCAATGTCGAAAGCTTTCGCGTCATCGAAACCTGGATGGTCACATCGGCGCTTTACGTCGCGACCTGTTTCCTCATCGCCGCCGTGATGCGCTTCGTCGAGCGCCGCCTGGCCCTGCCGAGATAGACCTGATGACCCACACCTTTCTCGAACAACTCTGGATCGCCCGCTACGTCATCATCAACGGTGTCGGCGTGACCGTGTCGATCTCGCTGCTGGCCATCCTCGCGGGTTCCGTCCTCGGCGTTTTCGTCGGCCTGGCGCTCGTCTATGGCGGCGTTGTTTTGCGTGTGGCCGTGCGCGCCTATACCGATATCATCCGCGGCACGCCGGTGCTCGTGCTCGTGCTGGCGAGCTACTATGTCTCTGCCGCCGTCGGTCTCGATCTCGGGCCGTTTTCAGCCGGCGTGCTCGCCCTTGCTGTTTTCTGCTCCTCGCATGTCGGCGAAATCGTGCGCGGTGCGCTTCAGGCGATCCCGAAGGGGCAGACTGAAGCCGCCAAGGCGATCGGCCTGACCTTTACCCAGACCTTTACCTCGGTGCTGTGGCCGCAGGCCATGCGCCAATGCCTGCCGGCCTGGGTGAATACGGCCGCCGAAATGGTGAAGGCCTCGACGCTTCTCTCGGTCATCGGCGTCGCCGAGCTTCTGCTGCGCACGCAGGAGATCATCTCCCGCAATTTCATGAGCCTCCAGTTCTATTTCCTGGCCGGTGGTCTCTATTTCATCGTCAATTACGGCATCGAGCACTTCGGCAAATATGTCGAGCGCAAGACCGCCCTGCCGTCCTGAGGAGTTCCCCCGATGGCCAACACCATTCTCGACATCAAAGGCCTGCGCAAGACCTACGGCATCCACGAGGTCCTCAAAGGCGTCGATTGCGCCGTCGCGGAAGGCGAGGTCATTTCCATCATCGGCTCGTCCGGCTCCGGAAAAACCACCTTGCTGCGCTGCGTCAACATGCTGGAAGAATTTCAGGGCGGCACGATCAGCCTCGATGGCGAGGAGATCGGCTATCGCGCCGAAGGCGCGACGCGGCGCCGCAAGAGCGAGAAGGAAATTGCCCGTCAGCGCGCGCTGACCGGCATGGCTTTTCAGCAGTTCAATCTCTTCCCGCATATGAGTGCGGCTGAAAACGTCATGCTCGGCCTCGTCAAGGTAAAGAAAATGACGAAGCCGGAGGCCCGAGCCATCGCGGAAAAATGGCTCGATCGTGTCGGCCTCGCCGCGCGCACGAACCACTATCCCGGACAGCTTTCCGGCGGCCAGCAGCAGCGCGTCGCGATCGCCCGCGCCATCGCCATGTCGCCGAGGCTAATGCTGTTCGACGAGGTGACCTCGGCGCTGGATCCGGAGCTGGTGGGCGAAGTGCTGCAGGTCATTAAGGGGCTTGCCGCCGACGGCATGACCATGCTGCTCGTCACCCATGAAATGCGCTTCGCCTACGAGGTTTCATCACGCGTCATCTTCATGAACCAGGGGGTTATCTGCGAGGAGGGAGATCCGAAGGAAATGTTCGTGCGGCCGAAGACCGAACGGCTCGCAGAATTCCTCAAAACCTCGAGTTTCAACTAAAAAAGGGCGAGGACGATCGGCTACCCCGGGTAGGCGTCGACCGCATGCTAGAGATATCGTGACGGGCTTTAGCAAGCTGCTGAAATTCGCTCTGCGTTGGCGCAATCGCTTGCTGTGGGTCTTGTTTTTTCACAGATCGCTGTCGTGCGGCGGGATTCTGTCCGGTTGAGACAGGTCTTCTGGCCATATCGGCTTATCGACCTCCCTCAAGACACTTCGCCCGTTGATCCCATCAATTTGGGAAGGCGGATGATGTTGTAGCGGCCATACGCCGCCGAGCGATCTTGCAGCGTTTATCCAGGTTCATTGCGCTTTCCTTGCGGGTGATAAATCATTTACCCATCGCAAGTCAGGCTTCATCCTTGACCCACCCTTCAAAAGCAACCAATGAACCGCACCGACATCAATTTTCTTTCCCCTATCCTCTTGTGCAACCATCAGAAAACCTTCCCATGACTAATCCTGTCAGGGTCTATTCCATGCCCGGAACATGTTTTTTCGATCTGGCTCCGGCTGCGGGCGGCGAGCCTTATCGGATATTCCTGTCCATTCCCGCGGAGAGACCGCCGACGGAAGGATGGCCGCTTCTCGTCATGACCGACGGCAACGCCACGTTCCCCTTCGCGGTGGCGAGCCTTGTCACGCAGGCACCTTATCCTACGGGTACGAATGTCGGTTGGGGGGTGATCGCGGCGATCGGCTATCCCACAGACGAGCCTTATGATCCACTCCGCCGGTCTTGGGACCTCGGTCCTCCGCCGGTCAAATCCTACCCGCCCTTCGTTGAGGGCGGTCCCCCGGTTGCCATTGGAGGAACCGACAAACTGGTGGATTTCATCGAGAACGAGTTGATACCGCGGATTGCGGAGATGGTGACACTGGATCCGCTGCGCCGATCGCTTTTCGGGCATTCCTTCGGCGGTCTCTTTACGCTCTATGCCCTGTTCGAGCGTCCAGGTCTGTTTGCCAATTGGATTGCGGCCAGCCCAACCATTTATTGGGAGAACAGCGAAATCCTCAACAATGAGGCGCAGCGTCAACTCATCCCGGGAAATTCCGCCTTCCTACATTTGTCCGCCGGAGAATATGAAGGTGACGAACTGGCCCCCTTTCAGTACCGGAACGAGGATGCCGCCATACGTCTGGAGAAGAGAAAGACGGAGCGGACGATCCTCCTAGCGCAGGATATGGCGGAGCGATTGAACAACACTACCGACGGGTTGCGTGCGGAATTCGAACTCTATGCCGGCCAGACCCACATGTCCGTTCTTGCAGCGGCCGTGAACCGTGCAATTGGTATCGCGTTCGCAGTCGATGGTTTTGCGGTCAGCTGAGGCCCTCACGCAGCGATATTTGCTGCAAGTCATCGGTCCGGTCGCTCGGAAGGGTTCGCGGTTCCGGGATGCCCATGCTTAAAAACTAAAAACTAAAGCGCGTTGCATGGATCAAGTTTGACGCGACGCGCTTTAAGGGCCGGCAGCAGGGGCGATCTGCATTTGCGCAGGGGATGGGGCAGTCGAACCGGTCATTTCCGTCCCGATGCCTGGATCTGTATTGGAGGTCTGACCGGCTTTCGTATCAGTCGAGACTTGCGAGTTTACTGAGACCTGGTCTGTGCCGATAGGCTGGGGCGAAATCTTGCCGTCGGACGAAGCAACGCGCCAGACGGCATTGCCGGCGTCATCGGCTACGAGGAGGGCTCCCGTCCCATCGATCCCGACGCCGACCGGCCGTCCTCTCGCCTGGTCGCCGTGGATAAAGCCTGTGACAACGTCCTGCACCTTGCCGGATGGCTTGCCGTTTTCGAATGGCACGTACACCACTTTGTAGCCGTTGAAGCTGTCCCTGTTCCAACTGCCGTGCTCTCCGATGAATGCGCCGTTGGCGTAGGCGGTTGGAAGTGCCGAATTCATTGAGAAGGCCAGTCCGAGTGCTGCGACATGGCTTGACAGGGCATAGTCGGGTGGGATCGCCTTTTCAACCATGTCGGGCCGCGGCGGATGCACACGCGCATCGACATGTTTTCCATAATAGCTCCAGGGCCAGCCGTAGAAGCCGTCTTCCTTGACCGACGTCATGTAGTCGGGAACAAGGTTCGGACCAAGTTCGTCGCGCTCGTTGACAACGGCCCACAGCGCGCCGGTCTCGGGATTGAAGGCCAGGCCGTTCGGATTGCGCAAACCAGAAGCGAAGACACGCGCGGCACCGCTCTGCCGATCGACCTGCCAGATGGCTGCGCGACCCTTCTCGGCTTCAAGACCGTTCTCGACAATATTGGAATTCGAACCGACCGATACATAGAGCATCTGCCCATCCGGGCTGAGCGCCAGATCTTTTGTCCAATGGTGATCGATCGGACCACCTGGAAGCGGGGTGAGAACTTTCGGCTGCGCAGTGATTTCATTCTGCCCGAGTTCATAGGGGTAGGCGAGGATGGCGTCCGTAGAAGCGACATAGAGAGTGTTGTCGATCCACGCCACGCCGAACGGCGAATCCAGCTTCTTCAGGAGGTCGTGCTTCTCATCCACCGTGCCGTCGCGGTTCGTGTCACGCAGCAATGTGATGATGTTACTTTCTCTCTTCTCACCGCCACCGCTGCCATGAGCGATCGACATGATCCAGCCTCGAATGAAATCTTTCGGCCGTGAGGTCGGTTCAACAGATGGTCCGCGGGACTGGATCACCAGCACGTCGCCGTTCGGCAAGGTGTGGATCGTCCGAGGGTTGGCGAGGTCCTTGACATAGGCCGTGATCTTCAAGCCATCCGGTGCGGCCGGTGCCTCGCCATCTTTCCACCCGACGACCTCCGCCACTTTCAGGTCGGGGAGCAGGGAGAAGGCCGGATCCGGAAGGACCGGGTTCGGTCCAATCTGTTGAGACATGTCAAAATTTCCGCTTTGCGCGTAAGCGGCAAGGCCCGCGGTCACAGAAATCGACAGAACCGAAGCGCCGAGGATTTGGGACTTCATCATCATATCCTCCAGGCCAGTCTGGCATATTTGCGGGCAGAAACGGCTGCGGCCATCAGGCACAACAGAAAGGTCGCTGCCGAGAGCATCAGTCCATACGGAACCACGGCGGTCCAGCCATCGCCCGCATGGATAAGGCTGTTGGCAAAGGCGAGTGCCAGTACGATCAGGTAGAGGAGGGAAGACAGGACGGGAGGCCGTAGGGGGCGGGTGCGAGGACGCATCAGATCCATCAAACCAGCCGGGACCGCGAGCGCACCGAACACCAGTCCGGCGAATAGCAACCAGGCGGAGAAGTTCTGCCACATTAAATTGCCGCTCTGCCAAAAGGCGATATCGGTCACGAGTGCGAGCGTGAAGCAGACGAAGGGAAACGGGACAAAGAGCGACTGTATCGGGTATGCGGCCGCATCTCGGTCACTGGAGGAAAGTATAGCCATGGCCCGCTCCGTGGGACAGAGTGCTTTGGAGATGCTTACCAAACCGCGGCCGCAGGAGATGGTTCCGTGCTCATGGAACGCTGCGGCATTGCCCAGGCGAAGTTGATCGACTGCAGGCCGGTATTCTCCGACCGCTGCGCCAATCGAAATCCTATGGCGAGGAATGGACGCCATCGAGAACCTGCCGTGCCTCGGTCCGCGGCGCGGCGACGGAATGACGCTTGACGAGCGAGCATTCGAGCTTGGCAATAGGATAACGTTTGCCCGGCATGGTTTCCGGATTGAGATGTTCGATCGCCCATTGACCCATGGCAAGATGTGGAAGGACCGAAGTGGTCAGTGGGGGGACGAGATGCCGTGAAATTTCTTCGTCGTCATAACCCACCACCGACATGTCCTGGGGAATGCGAAGCCCCGCATCCTTAAGCGCTTCGTAGCACCCGATGGCGGTGCGGTCGTTCTGGCAGAAGATCGCGGTCGGAGGCTCTTTCAGAGCCAGCAGTTTCATCGTGGCGGCGTAGCCGGCACTGGCCGACCAGTCGCCTTCGATGACCAATTCCGGATCGAAGGGGATATCGGCGGTTGCCAGCGCCCGGCGATATCCCGTCAGCCGGTCCTGCGCGGCTTGCATCCAGATTTCACCGGTGATCGTCGCGATGCGATGATGCCCATGGGTGATCAGATGTCGGGTGGAGCTCTGCCCTCCGGCGATCTCGCTCGGCACCACGGCGGGAAAAGCATGGTCCGCCGTATAACAATTCAGCAGGACCGTCGGGATGTTGAGCTTGCTGACATAGGAAGGAAGCTCTACCTGGCGGGTATAGATCGTCATATAGATGAGCGCCGAAATGCCGCCGCTCGTCAACGCCTGGATGGCTTTCGGCTCCATGATGGGATCGCTGAGCGTCTGGGTTACCAACAGGACATTGCCGGCGTTCCAGGAGGCTTGCCGCGCGCCTTCGATTGCAACGATCGCTTCCGGGCTGGTGGCGAGTTGATCCACGGCAAAACCGATCACATTGTCCAGTCCCGAATAAGAGGCCTTCGTCGTATAAGTCGGCCCCGTGTAGCCGAGTGTGCGCGCAACCTCCCATACGCGGTCGCGGGTTTGCTGCGAGATACGGGTGCCGGGCGTGTCGTTGAGAACGAAGGAGACGGCCGCCTGCGAGCAGCCGGCGGCGGCGGCGATATCCATCATCGTCACGCGGGCAGGCTTGTCCGCGGCGGGCTTATTGCTCTTTTGGGTTTTGGGTTGTCGCATTCGCGGAAAACTGTCTTTGCCTGAATTTGCCGTTTTGGTAATTACTATTAGCATCCATCTGAAAGCGCTGGCAATTGCATCAATTGCTGCAACGCCGCCAGTTACTGGTAATTGCCAGTACAAAATTGCTTCTGTGCCGACGCACGATGAAATGTTTTGATCTGGATTGATAATACTATTTACTAATTAAAATTCTTCTATACCGTCACGGAGCGATCGGAACCAATGCCACTCGTCGCTTTGCGGCGGCCCTGGGAGGGGGCGCATCCGGCCGGCCGTGAGTCGAAAACGGGCCCATGCACTGCGGCCCCTCGGGAGGTGTATTATGAAACAGCTGAAACGCAATGCAGCGTTGTTCTTCGCCGGGTTGATGATGAGCGCGGCCCCGATTGCCGTATCCCATGCCGCCGACAAACCGACACTTGCATTCGTCGTCAACGGAGCGTCCGACTTCTGGAAAGCCGCAGAAGCGGGTGTGAAGAAGGCGCAGGCCGAAATGCCCGACTACCAGATGGAGCTGAAATACCCTGAGCAGGCGGCTGTCGCCATTCAGCAGCGTCTCATGGAAGATCTGGTCAGCGCCGGCGTCAAGGGGATCATGGTCTCCGCTGTCGATCCCAAGACCCAGACGGACGGTCTGAACAAGATCGGCTCGCAGACGGCGCTCTTCACCACCGACAGCGACGCGCCGAAGACCAACCGCGTCGCCTATATCGGCTCATCCAATGTCGATGCCGGGATGCAGGCCGCCGAAATCGCCAAGAAGGCGATGCCGGACGGCGGCAAGTGCATCGGCTTCGTCGGCCTGCTCGGTGCCGATAATGCCAAGGAACGTATCCAGGGCATGAAAGACGGCCTGAAAGGCACGAAAATCGAGCTGACAGATGTACGCGGCGACGATATCGACCAGACGCGTGCAAAGAAGAACGTCGAGGATGCGCTGGTGGCGAGCCCCGACGTCACCTGCATGGTCGGCTTCTATTCCTACAATACGCCGCGCATCTATGAGGCGCTGCGCGACGCCGGCAAACTCGGCCAGATCACCGTCGTCGGCTTTGATGACGATCCGATCACGCTGGGCGGCGTCAAGGAAGGCACGATCGCAGCAACCGTCGTGCAGCAGCCGTTCGAATGGGCCTATCAGGGCATGAAGCTGATGGCCGCCTACCTCAAGGGCGACAAATCAGGCGTTCCCAGCAACGGCTTGATCATCATCCCGACGGTGATCATCGGCAAGGATGACGTTGACAAGTATGCCGCCAGCCTCAAGGCTATGTCTGGAAAATAACCCTCTTTCGCGGCGGCGGCATGCGCCGCTGCCGCGATAGACGTCTTATGCCGACACCCGCATTAGCTGCCATGGACAGGCGATGAACCATAGCTCCGACATCCCGTCACCGGACCCGCTTGCAACGCCGTTCCTTTCGCTTTCCGGCGTTGGCAAGACTTATCCGGGCGTCGTGGCGCTCGAGGGCATGTCGCTCGATATCATGCCGGCAGAGGTCATCGGCCTCGTCGGCGAAAACGGCGCCGGAAAATCGACGCTGATGAAAATCCTTGGCGGCGTGATCGCACCCGATCGAGGCACGATCCTGCTCGATGGTGCGGAGCTTCGCTCCCTGACTGTGGAATCGAGCATCTCATCCGGCATCGCCTTCGTGCACCAGGAACTCAATCTCTTTGAAAACCTCGACGTTGCGGCCAATATCTTTCTCGGCCGCGAACCGCTGAAGGCGGGACCTTTCAAGCTCGTCGATCGCGATCGGCTGCGCGACATGGTGAAGCCGCTGTTGAAGCGCGTCGGGGCGCATTTTACCGCCGACACACCGGTTGCGTCGCTTTCCCTTGCCGAGCAGCAGATGGTGGAAATCGCCAAGGCGCTGTCGATCAACGCCAGGCTGGTCATCTTCGATGAACCGACTTCCAGCCTGCCGCTGGCCGAAACCGAGCGGCTTCTGAGCATTATCAAATCGCTGAAAGCAGACGGCATCAGCGTCATTTTCATCTCGCATCGCCTCCACGAGGTTGAGCGCGTCGCAGACCGGGTCGTCGTCCTGCGCGACGGTACGCTCGTCGGCACGCTCGCGAGGAAAGACATCGGCCACGATCAGATGGTCAAGCTGATGATCGGCCGGGTGCTTGCGGCCCGAACCGCAAAACCGCAGCGCGCGCCGGGCTCGGTGGCGCTGAAGGCAAGCGGCGTGCGCACCGAAGCTTATCCCGGCCGTCCCGTCGATCTGGAAATCCGCTATGGAGAAATCATGGGGCTTGCTGGCCTCGTCGGGTCCGGCCGCACCGAGCTTGCAAGGGTCTTCTTCGGCATCGACCGGAGCTATGGCGGAAGCATCCTGCAGGACGGACAGGAAATTTCCGTCCGTTCCGCCCGCGACGCCGTCGCTCGCGGCATTTTCCTGGTGCCGGAGGATCGCAAGCGCAACGGCATTCTTCTCGATTTCCCGATCGCCCAGAACATCACCCTTGCCGATCTTCCCAAGCTTTCCAGCCGCTTCATGCTGTCTGCCGAACGGGAGACGGCGGCGGCCGAAAAGCAGCGGGTTCGGCTGGCGATCAAGGCGCCCTCCGTTTCGACGCGAACCGGTACTCTGTCCGGCGGCAACCAGCAGAAGGTCGTGCTTGCCAAATGGCTGTCGATGAGCCCGAGGGTGATGATCTTCGACGAGCCGACGCGCGGCATCGATATCGGCGCCAAGAACGAGATTTACGGCCTGATGCGAGCGCTGGCCGATGCCGGGGTGGCGATCCTGATGATCTCCAGCGACATGGAGGAGGTGATCGGCGTTTCCGACCGCATCGCCGTCATGCACGAGGGCCAGATCGCCGGCATATTGGAAGAGGACGAATTCAGCCAGGAAAACGTCCTTTTGCTTGCGGTCGGCAAAAGCGTAAAATAGCGGCTGCGGCCAATATACAAGTATCGGGGAATGGATCTCGAATGGTCAAAAAAGATCTCGGACTGCTGCTGTTGATTGTCGTCGTCGGCATCGTCGTCGCCGTCATCAATCCGCGCTTCCTGCTGCCGATCAACCTGGCCAACACCGCCAACCTGATCGGCCTGTTCGGCATCCTGTCGATCGGCCAGGCCTTTGTCATCATTACCGGCGGTATCGAACTTTCTGTCGGCTCGCTCGTCGCACTTCTCGGCGTGCTGTTCGTCGACTTCATTGCCGTCCAGGATATGTCATGGATGTTGGCGCTGCCGCTCATTCTCGCGCTTGGCGCGATGATAGGGGGCGTCCACGGCTGGCTGATCACCCGGCTCAATCTGCAGCCCTTCGTCGTCACTCTCTGCGGCCTGCTGATTTATCGTGGGGCAGCCCGCTTCTACACCGCCGACGGAACGGCGGGCTTTGCTTTCGGCCAGAATTTCCCAGAGCTCGAATTCCTGACCGCCGGACGGTTCTACGGTGTTCCCAATAGCTTCACCGCCCTCGTGATCATTGCGGTGGTCATGTGGATCATGCTGCATCGCTCGGTCTTCGGGCGTTATCTCTACGCGATCGGGAAGAATGAGGAGGCGGCCCGCTATTCCGGTATTCGGACCAGCCGCATGATCATGTCGGCCTATGTCATCTGCGGGCTGCTGACGGCGCTTTCGGCGATTTATTTCGCCATGTACACACGCTCGATCTCGCCGGCGAGCCATGGCCAGTTCTACGAACTCTACGCGATTGCCGCCGCCGTCCTCGGCGGCTTTTCGCTGCGCGGCGGCGAGGGATCGATCGTCGGCGTCGTGCTCGGCACGGTCCTGCTCCAGGAGCTGCAGAACCTCGTCAATCTGCTTGGCATCCCGTCGTCGCTGAATTTCGCCGTCATGGGCGGCGTAATCCTCATCGGCGTCCTGATCGACCAGCAATGGCACGCCATCCGCGCAAAGCGCCGCGTCGTCTCTGCCGCCCGGCAGACCGAAACCCGTCATTCGAGCGAAGGCAGTTTGCCTGTGGCTGCCAATCAGGATTAGGTCATCCGCTGCAAATCGCGCTCGCTCATCGTTATCAATCCCATCTGCAATCTCCGCCGTCATCAAAACGGGGAGAGTGTGACATTCCAACTTTGCAGAAACACGACATTCCAGCTTTGCGGCCACAAATAATGTCAAAGCCGGTTAGAGATGCGACACTGGCACTGTTGATCAGCCCCCGATCCGACCGGCTGGACTGTTTGCCAGGGAGGAGCGGGGCGGGTGAGGAATTGCTTCTTCGGCTTCAGCTTTGAAACGGTGAATGCCAGTTCATTCGGCCGCCTCCCCTGCGGTGCGATGTCGAAAATCATCTGACCGAGGTGTCCTTGGGTGGATATCAGACTGAGTTGAGGAAGGCTTAGCCCACCGCATCAACGTGCGAGCGTTAGCCAATCGCCGATCGTTGTCCCAAAACGCCGCATGGAACGTGTTGCGGGGATGGCGGGGTGCTCGGTTGCTAGGGTCTTTCTGACTTCACGCGGGCTGAGCCCGAACTCATGGCTGAACGCGCGCGTAAAATTGGCTGCAACGTCGAAGCCGGCGGCCTCGGCAATCTCCGAGATCGGCCTGTTGTCGGAGGGGTTGGTAAGATCCGCATATGCCTGCAGCAATCGACGTTTGCGAATGTAATTGAAGACGCCCCCGCTCGTTTCGAACAATTGGTAGAGCCGCGTCCGCGAGATACCCAGCGCTCGGCACATGACGTCAGGCGTCAAGCTATCGGAATGAAGATTGAGGTGAATATAGCGATGCGCCCGCTCCATCAGCCCCATATTGGTCTGTTCCTGACCGCGATCCAAACTTGCGGACGATGCAGCGCATGCAACGACCATATCGCCGATCGTCCGTATGATCCGCGGCACCTCCTCCACCGTCAAATTGCCGAGGTTGGCTTCCAGGCCGTCGATATAGCTGACGAGCAATTCGGCGAGGCTCCCGGAGAGGGCGATGTTGTGGGCGTTCTGCAGAAGGGGCGCATCACGGGTCAACAGTTCATAGGGCAGGAAGACGAGCACCGCGGCTGAATCGGTCATCCGCCCACGGTAGGGATAACCGAGAGACCTGAAAAATATCTCACCCGGGCCGGTCTCCGTGACATGGCGATTGGCCTCGGTCCAGGCTCGGCCGCTGCGAAGTACGCCGACGTTCCAGTGATCGATTGGGCTCGACCGCAGCATGGCCTGATCGCGAATATAGCTGCATGCTTGCACGCGCTGCTGGACGATGAGGATATCGCCGAGATGCCAGCCGGTCTGTTCCGCGAGAAAACCGTCGTCCTCAGATTGTCCGTTCGGCAGATGAACATCCACAAGCGGCGCCATATGTGATCGCCAGGACTGGAATTGTTCTTTCGGCGGCAGGTCTCGCGTCGAAAACCGCAACGGCACCAATGCAGGCGGAACGTCCACCCGATGTTCTTTCTGCGGGGACGGTTCGCGCGGCCAGCGCCGCCGCTCCAGGTGGGCCGGCCATTCCTTCCCAGCAGCGGGGTCATCCCCAGACTCCGTAACCATCGTATTTCTCCAGCGCATTAGCCGGCTGAAACGTCCCCGCAGCCCATCCGATAAACCGAATCGACTGAAGTCCTACGTGCATAAGCTACTTATCATATTCCTATACGAGCAGAAATGGACGGACCGATAATTTTCGGGATGTGGCGATAACGACAATTGCGTCCTGTTCCGATATTTAAATGAGCAAGGGTTAGTTCCGAAGGACGGTTGGAAAGCCCAACTACTCACTTGCCAGTGCAATGCAGTTTCAAAGCACTCTCAACGTGAAAGACACTAAATCACAACAAAATATGCAAGCAGAGGAGGATAGGTCGTGAACTATCGGGGCAATATTCGTGCGCGCTTTGCGCGAGCATCGGCTTACGACAGGCATTCCTATCCGCATAACTGTCAGGCGCGAGGAAAAATTCCTATCGCCAATCGTGCGGGTTTCCTCTGCTCACCTTCTTGCGAGACGCTCCTGAGGCCGGACATCGGCAAATAGGCGCGCGAAGGGGTTGCGCGCAGGCCGAGGCCGTCTGTGTCGATGCGTAATAAGGCCGACGCTTGCACGCAACCCTTACCCTATCCACCCATTGGCGAATTGTGTGACGCTGCCCATTGGCAGAACGGAGGCTAAGATGACGACCGCATGTGATGAGAAACAAATCGAATTGAAGCCGATTTCGAGCTGCAGACGAGAGGTCGAAGTCGCAATGGTGGAAATGCTCGTCAGTTTGCAGAAACATGGATGGTCGGCTGCGGAATTGGCATTGGAGCTCGCAGATGCCTCCGAAGATCTCGTCATGCTGATCGCGACCAAAAAGCTTCGGCCGAATTAGAAAAACGATCGCGTGGAATTATTCTGTTTTTGTCTTGATGCGATGGCAGCATTGTCAGGCGCGGCGCAGTGATTTCCAATCACGTCAGTCGCCGCGCCTGAGATCGCTTGACCATTCCCTGCGCCAATCGACACGATGCCAGGCCTATGCCGGCGGCATTTCGTCCAGAGCCGAACTGTTTCTGCTGCAGGCTTGCGACCATCACTTGTCTAAAAATTTCAATGCGCTAAAATATGCAAGAATGAGTTGCATCCGGACCAGCTCGATTGGGACGGATGACTGCAGAAGCGATACCTTCGGATGCCAATATGATCTGGAATCATCGCATCACACGCATCGTTGTCGGCCTACTGCTGCTGACACTGGTGACCGTCGTTTCATTGCCGACGATTACCGGCTTTACGAGCCTTGATGGCACGGTCAATGCGCGGTTTGCTGTCGTTAATGCCCCAATCGACGGCACGATTGCGGAAGAACCCCTCAAGGTCGGCAGCCCGGTCAAAGCGGGACAATCCCTCGCAGAAATCAGAAATACGCGCGTCAATCGTGCAATCCTCGCCTCGCTCGAGGCAGATCGCAACACGGCGCTCGACCGCGTCGCAGCACTTAAAAAGGAACGCGAGGAGCTCTCCGCGCTTCGCGAGGAATTATCTGGCAGATTGGAAGTCTACAAGCAGACCACCATTGCCAATCTCGAACGCGAAGTCGAAATCCTGCGGAAGAAAGTTGAGGTGTCGCAAGCTCAGGATCTGGTCGCCCAGGTCGACCTGAGCCGCCGGATGCAGCTCGAGTCAAAAGGCATTCTGACGCAGAAGCTGGTTGAGGCTGCGCGTGCGGCCGGCGCTGCGACCGGCGGCGAGGTCGAGATCAGCAATCTGACTGTCGATCAATTGCAACAAAGGCTCAATGCGGTCCGGCAGGGTATCTTTGTCTTCGGCGACGGACAGAATGACGTGCCTTATTCGCGACAGCGTGAAGACGAGGTTGTCGTTCGCATCAACGACTTGAACTCACGCATAGCGGAAAACGAGACGCGAGCGACCGAAGTTCAAAAGCAGCTGGTCAAAGAGGCGAACCGCGTCAGCAGCCTTGAATCCGCAACCGCAATAGCGCCGTTCGACGGCGTTGTCTGGGCCAGGAGTATCGTCAACGGTTCCAACGTCGTGCTGAATGACGAGCTGATGCGCCTCCTCGACTGTCGGGAGCTGTTTGTGGATATCCTTGTTCCCGAGGTCAACTATGACGAGATCTATCCGGACCTTGTTGCGCAGGTGCGCTTGTTCGGCCGCAGCGATGTCTTCAAAGGTACGGTCATTTCCGTCAGAGGCAGTTCGGCTTCGGTCGAGACCGATTCCTTTGCCGCCAGTTTGCCGCCGTCGACACAACGCAACGCCCGCATTCGGGTTCGCCTCGATCCATCCTTCATGAACGATGACTTTGCGAACTCCTGCCAGGTAGGGCGCACAGTGCAGGTACGGTTTTCCAAACACGGTATCGACGTATCCAACTGGGTCAAAAGCCTGTGGTTCAGTATCTTGTAGCGCTGGTTCCGACCTTTCTCGTTCTGGCCTTCTTTTTCCTGGGGCCGTTCAATTGGTCGCGCCATCACACCTGGACACGGGCGGTGACCTGCGCGTTTGTCGGTGCATTCGCATTGCGATACATGTTCTGGCGCTTGACGGAGACTGTGCTTCCCTATCCCGACGGCGGTCCGAGTTTCTACTGGGTCTGGATCCTCTTCATCGTCGAGATTCTGGCCTGCGTCGAAGTCATCCTCTTTCTGGTATTGATGAGCCGCTACGTCGACCGCAGCGCGGAAGCGGACAGGCTGGCACGCGTTTTCTTTGCGCGGGAGCAGTGTGAACTGCCGACTGTCGATGTTTTCATTCCGACCTATAATGAGCCGCTCGACGTCCTCGAGCGAACCATCATCGGCGCCCGCTCGCTGGATTATCCTGCCGACAAATTGAATGTGTATGTGCTTGACGATCAACGCCGGGATTGGCTGAAGGCCTATTGCCAGGAAAAGAACGTCATCCACGTCACGCGCGGCGACAACAGCCATGCCAAAGCAGGCAACATGAACAACGGGCTGAAGGTCAGCTCGGGCGAGTTTATTGCGATCTTCGACGCCGATTTTGTGCCCTATCGGCATTTCCTTCGCCGGACGCTGCCCTTCTTTTCAGATGACAGCATCGGCATCGTCCAGACACCGCAACATTTCTTCAATGTCGATCCGGTGCAATCAAACCTTGGCCTGGAGAATATCTGGCCGGACGAGCAGCGCTTGTTCTTCGACGAGATCGCGCCCAGCCGAGACGCCTGGGACGTCAGTTTCTGCTGCGGGTCATGCTCGATTGCCCGCCGCGATGCCGTCGACGCAATAGGCGGATTTCCGACGGAGTCGATCACCGAAGACCTGCTGACAACGCTTTCGATGCTCAACAAAGGCTACAAGACGCGCTATCTGAACGAGCGGCTATCGATGGGGCTGGCCGCCGAAAACCTGACCGGTTATTTCGTGCAGCGCGAACGGTGGTGTCAGGGGGGTATTCAAACCCTTTACCTCTATAATGGCCCACTGCGCGGCCCGGGATTGACGCTCTTTCAACGGATCATGTTCCTGCCGGCGTCATGGCTGGTGCAGTATCTGGTCCGCTTCACGATATTGCTCGTCCCGATCGTCTATCTCTGGTTCGGCCTGCTCCCGCTCTATTTCACCGACATAGCCGATTATGTCTCTCATCAGGTGCCGCTGCTGGCCGCGTATTTTCTGCTGATGCTGTGGATCACGCCGACGCGCTATCTGCCTGTGATGTTGATTTCCACTGAGAGCTGACCCGGCGCAGCCTAATATTTCCATTGAGAATTGACCCATGTTTCAACCGTCCCTCGCATGTTTTCAGCGGGGGCTCTGGAGTGATCGACATGGCATTACTGAGC
>NZ_WUFT01000138.1 GCF_010668805.1 Rhizobium phaseoli
GTTCCGGATGATGTTGCGGAAGCTGCCATCGTCCGGCGCCCCGGTGATATTCCGGTTCTGGTAGAGAGAGATACCTGAAAACCAGCCGGAACTCGCATTTTTGTAAGTCTCGTTCCCTTCGATCGTGATGAAGTCGGATCCGGCGAAGGCGACGCCGGACGCACCGTTGTCGTGGGAAACGTTATTGGAGATCCTCACATGGTGGACGCCATCACCAACAATGCCGTGTGAATCGCTCCCGTAGACCTCGAAGCCCTCGACCGCCACATAGTTAGCACTGATGTTGATACCATTTGCGCCGCCCGATGCTGAGTGGATCACCGCTCCACCCGGTACCTCCGACCGCAAGGTAATGTAGCCAGCGGCGGAACCATCCTTGTACATGTTCACCGAC
>NZ_WUFT01000139.1 GCF_010668805.1 Rhizobium phaseoli
CCATTTTGTATGTCTCGAGCGGTATGGCGGTGGGCGTCGCCTGCATGAGTTCAGGGTCTGCCCGCAGACGGGCCTCGATCTGTTCACCGTAATCGAACAATCGGGCTCGAAGGTGTTACCGATAACAAATCAGCCCGCCATTTTTCCGTCGTTCGATGTTATCGGTAACAAAATTAGCACGTTGTGCCCTGAAGAGGCAAGCCAGGGGAATCTACCTGGTCCAGCATGGATGTCCGATCTGGCTGGTCCGGTGGATCGTCATCTGGCGGGTAATCGCCGGTCGGGTCCCCCGCGCGCCATTTCTCCAGAAGCCGGAAGCGAGTTTCATATTGTGAGATTTGCTTCGGCTTTCAGCGTCGTGATCTTTCTGTTACCTGAAAGCATGTTTTACAT
>NZ_WUFT01000140.1 GCF_010668805.1 Rhizobium phaseoli
TCGCGATGTATTCCATTTCCGGCGTGATGATCCCTTGCTTCGCGTAGTGCATCTGCGAGACGTTCTTGCCGGGCTGCGCGCGGCGCGGCGTGCGATGCAGGCCGGGGAAGCGCAGCTGCTCGGTGGCGGGATCGGCGGCGCGCTCGCGGCCGTATTCGCTCGACAAACCGTCCAGCGATTGCGTGTCGCCGCGTGCCTCGATCCAGCCCTGACGCAGCGCGGGCAGGCCGGCGCGGATGTCGATCTTTGCGTCGGGATCGGTGTACGGGCCCGACGTGTCGTACACGTAGATGGGCGGATTCTTCTCGCCGCCGAAGCCCGTCGGCGTATCCGATTGCGTAATTTCACGCATCGGCACGCGGATATCGGGTCGTGAGCCCGTCACGTAGACCT
>NZ_WUFT01000141.1 GCF_010668805.1 Rhizobium phaseoli
CTTCCATAGAACCCATGATGCGACGAAGCCTCGCAAGGTTTGCCGCGCACATCGCCGCCATGCACGGTGATCAGCGCGTACTGGCCGCTCTCCGCGATGCGTCGTAGCGCTTCATACGAGCAGAGGAAGCAGCCGTCGTCGGCGTGGTGCACGAATAGCTGGCGCGGGCGAATCGAGCCGTAATCGAAGCCGATCAACGGCGTGGCGCGGCCGCGTGCGGGACTGCTGAGCGTGGACGTATGCACGACGGCGTCCCAGACATCGGGCAACGCGCGGCCCACATAAGCCGTCGAGATCGTGCCGCGGCTCGTGCCGACCAGTACGAGTTTCGCGTCAGGGAGGCGGCCATGCAGGCTGGCTGCGACCTGGGCGAGATCCCGCGCGGAACGTGGC
>NZ_WUFT01000142.1 GCF_010668805.1 Rhizobium phaseoli
ACATGACGAAGCGCTAACGCTCACGATTTCACGCAACAACGCGGGCGCTTTCAGGCGCATTTTTTCAACGTTTTCCGGTGCATACGCACATATAGCCATGTCTACCACTCCCTCTATTGCTCCGCCGAGCGTCGCCGGCGCCGCGAAACAGACGCGCAGCATTCCGTGGATGCTGCTGGCGGTGATCACCGTCGTCGTCGTGGTCGCGGCGGCCGCATCGTACTGGTTCTTCGTGGGCCGCTTTGTCGAGACCACCGACGATGCCTACGTGGGCGGCGACGTCACCGTGCTGGCGCCGAAGGTGAACGGTTTCGTCAACGACGTGCTGGTGCAGGATAACCAGTACGTGAAAGCGGGGCAGGTGCTGATCCGCCTCGACGCGCGCGATTACGA
>NZ_WUFT01000143.1 GCF_010668805.1 Rhizobium phaseoli
GTGCGCGAGCGGTGGCCGAACGAACGGAGATCGTTGACGCCATACCAGCGGTAGCTGCGCAACTCTTCAGGCTTCTTGCGATTCGAGGACAAAATCAGTCTCCTTGGTAACGCTATCATTTCCGGCCGCACAGAGACGCGGCGGGACATCATGGACAGTCTTTCGCGACCGCGAAACGATGACGGGATCGACGGATGGTAGCGTTATCATCTGGCGCAGTCCGCCAGGGATAGTACGGAGAGGCGAAGGAAAACCAGAGCGGAAAAGACCGCGCGCGGGAACGCCGTATCCGCGTCAGACGTCTTTCGAGTCGAACACGAGCAGTTCGACGCCCGCCTGCGCGAAGTTCTGCAGATCGGCGGTGGTGGCGGCGGCTTCGGGCGTGCCCAGCGC
>NZ_WUFT01000144.1 GCF_010668805.1 Rhizobium phaseoli
GTGTCGCGAACATCTGGTGAAGGCTGCGGCACGGCACGGGTTGAAGCTGCGGCAGAACTACAACCGCGAGGCGCCGCACCTGGCGCGTCAGATTGGCCGCTACGCCCATGCGAAGCAGTACAAGCGCATGAAGAAGGCCCTGCGCACATTGCGCTCGCGCGTTGGCCGGGTGATGCGTGACGTGGAGCGTCAGCTCGAATCGGTTGCTGACACCGGACGCAGCGCGCTGCAGGAGTTGATCGGCCGCACCAGGCGGATCCTGTCGCAGAAGCAGAAGGACAGGAACAAGCTTTACGCCTTGCATGCACCGGAAGTCGAATGTTTGGCCAAAGGCAAGGCGCGTACGCCGTACGAATTCGGCGTCAAGGTGTCGATCACGACGACCCATAAGG
>NZ_WUFT01000145.1 GCF_010668805.1 Rhizobium phaseoli
CTATAGTTATGCCGTCAACGAGGCCAATACCGCCGTCCAGGGGCTGCGGCAGTCGATCAACACGCTGAGTGACGTCTTCAGCTACACGATGCGCGATACCGCCGGCGCGACCGCCACGGCCAATATCACCATCACCATCCATGGCGCCAACGATGCGCCGGTGCTGGCTGTCCAGACGGTGGGCCAGAATGCCACCGTCGGCACCGCCTTCTCCTTCGTGCTGCCGACGACGACCTTCACCGATGTCGACAGCGGCGAGACGCTGACCTATTCGGCAACGGCCGCCGACGGCACGGCGCTGCCCGGCTGGCTGAGCTTCAATGCCACGACGCGGACCTTCTCCGGCACGCCGACGACATCAGGCACTTACGGCGTCAAGGTGACGGCGAC
>NZ_WUFT01000146.1 GCF_010668805.1 Rhizobium phaseoli
GAACTGTATCGCCAGAGCAATATTCCGAAGCGTCTGATGCCGGGTGCGATCGCGCTGGGCGCGTTCTCGTTCACGATGGATTCGCTGCCGGGCACGCCGCAGATCCAGAACATCATCCCGACAACCTTCTTCAAGACGACGGCATGGGCCGCGCCCGGCCTCGGTATCGCCGGTTCGCTGTTCATCATCGTCGTGGGCCTGTCGTTCCTCGAATGGCGCCGCCGCTCGGCGATGGCGAAGGGCGAAGGCTACGGCACGTCGCTGCTGAACGAGCCGGAGAAGATGGAAACCGACAAGCTGCCCAATCCGCTGCTGGCGATTGCGCCGCTGGTTCTGGTCGGCGTTGCGAACTTCGTGCTCACGCGCATGATTCCCGCATGGTACGGCGC
>NZ_WUFT01000147.1 GCF_010668805.1 Rhizobium phaseoli
ATGCGGGCCGTCGACGCCGCCAGCAGCCGTTCGGCCTGGCGCACGTCGGGCCGGCGCTTGAGCAGCGCCGCGCCGTCGCCGACGGGGATCGGCTGCTTCAGATGCGGCAACCGGCTGCAGGCGAGGGCGGCGGGCGGCAGATCGGACGGCGCGCGCGCGAGCAGCATCGCGAGCCGGTATTGCGCGGCGCGGCGGCGCGCGATGAAGCGCGGAATGTCGGCGGCGAGCGTGTCGGCCTGCGTCTGGCCGCGCGTCACATCGGGCTGGTTGCCACGGCCCGCGTCGCGCAGCCGCTGCGTGAGCTTGACCCGTTGCTTTTGCAAAGCCAGGGATTGCTGCGCGATCTCCAGTTCTTCGGCCGCCGAGCACGATTCGACATAGGCGCGCAC
>NZ_WUFT01000014.1 GCF_010668805.1 Rhizobium phaseoli
CACCAGCCTCCTGCTCCTTCAGCACCGCAATAATCTGCTCTTCGGTAAATCTCTGCTTCTTCATTCGTCCGTCCTTTGATGGGCCGGACTCTAATCAATTCTGGAGGAAATCCTCAGTGGCAGGTCATGTTCCATATATCCAGGCCAGCACTCCCTCATGCGTCCAAATTCCAAGTCGTCTCGCTGTTGGTCTCCAAGTGTCGCTGTAGTGCTCAGCGTCCGTACCAAGCCAGCGCCGCAAATGGACGACGTCAGAAAGGACAGCTGAAAGTAAGACTATTCTCAGAGGATAGGACTTTTGCTGTTGTAGTCGGAAGCGGGTTATAATTGCTTCCAGTCGCGCGCCTCTAGAGCCATTTTCAACTCCATGGGCTTCATCAAAGACCACTGTGTCAAGACGTTGATATATGTTGCTGGATGTACGCAGAATGCCGTCCAGTCGCTCAGGGGTCACAACTAGTATGGAGTAGGCATCTGAAGGTATTGTCGTATGCGAATTGAACACACCAAAATACCCAAGCACTGCGACGTGATCTGGTGCATGCCTACGGAGCGTCTCGTAGACTTGTCTTCCCAGCGCGATATACGGAACCACATAGATCGCCACTCTCGGGGCACTGCTCATTCGGGCGGCAATAATGAGTCCGGCAATTAGGGTCTTGCCAGTGCTGGTCGGCAAGGTAATGATGCAATTGTTTTCGGATTCAAGTAGGTCGTCATCTTTTAGTACGTTGTATTGAGGCGGCAGAAGGCAGTGTCGCTGGTCCTCGATGATATTCGATATATACCGGTGAAAGATCGTGCTCCTGTCGCGTTTCATTAACTTTGCTATCGCAAGCGTTGTAATTTGCTTTAGGGCAAGTCGAGCGCAGCCTAGCATGGTCATTTCAGCTGGCGATCGATTTGCAACCATTAGCTCCTCCAAATGACGAACTAACCTGTCACCTTCGCCCTCGTCACCCGTTCGCAAAAAGTAATTCAACCGTTCGATGAACGCTCGTGTCTGACCTGTTATGTGAGATGATAAGAGCGCCCGAGGTATCAGGCGTGGGTTGCTAACCGCTGCGGCAAGCCACAGACCATCTGAACGCAGCTCCCGGTCGTCTAATTTCTTGTGTACTGCAGCTGCAGATGGAAAATTCCCATACATCCCAAAAGCGCAGCCTGCCAACGTCAGCAGAAGTACACGTTGTCTTGCTTTTTCAGCATCCAGGGTATCCAATGCGACGCGGTCGAAGCTGTCCGCGACTTCAAGAATTATTCGCGCCGCTGCAATCAGAGGTGAAGCGACTTCTTCACTCAGCAACTTTTCACTGTCGGGCAGCAGGAGTCGCTTTTGATAGTATCCGATCTCGCGTTGCGCAACTGCGAGGAGATATCCCCACGATGCGGGCTCGACGTTTAGACCACGCGCCATCCCCCATGCAGTCCGCTCGGCTCGGAGCAACTCTTCGTTCAGAGTCAAAATTTCCCCCTGGCCAGACGGAGTAGGCGTTGCTCCAAGTCGGACAATCCCATCGCCCAAGGAGCGATCTGAGCGGCGCTCCAGCCGAAAACAGTGATGGCAGATCGGATAGCTACGAGCTTTTGGACAGGGTTACCGACATTTACGTCATGGATGCCCGTCGGGAGCAGCCTCACGTTCGTGCAGCCTTGCGGAGTTGTTGCTCCCAGCCGCCTGACGCGCTCCGCATATTCGTCGTTGTTCTGCTCAATCTCGAACCGGAATGCCAATGTCTGGATACGCGATTGCAAAGTCAAATTGAGATCAGTCGCGAATAGCTTCTCGTAATCTACTGTTAGCTTGTCCCAATAACCAAGAGTGTTCTGCCCTGTAGTTTTTATCTCTTGGATATATATTAGGTCATTCTGGGAATTGCTTTCGTCAAGATAGACATACACCAAGTCTAGACCGGCCTTGCTGATATCTGACAAAGGCTCAAGAGCATTTCCCGCTTGCTTATGCATTGCGCCGAACTGTAGGCCTCTCGCAACATGAAGCGTGACGAACTCTCCGATATTTCCTTTTTGCCGATTAGTCAGAGCGGTTCCGTCATCCAAGAAGGGAACCCGCAGGCGTTGCAGCTCGATAAGCAATGCCTTGTGAGCCGCATCGCAGTCCGGGTCGCCTAGATTGACCAATACGCCGGAATCTAGGGTCGAAGAAAAGCCGGTCACAGCGAGGTCCTGTATGACTGTTGCGAACATGACTGAGAATTAACTAGTCAGGAAATATCTGTATTGCGGTCCCAGTTTAATAAGCAAGGGCCGAAACAGAGCCAGTCGCCTCAAGCCGCCGTCGGGTTGATCACGTTCATATCGATTTCGGTCAGTTCCACGCGCCGCTCGAAAGCAATACCCGCCTCGTCGAAGAGGTGGCAATCCGCGGCATTGATGCCGGTTGATACCGGCACATCGGCGCGGATGCCGACGCTGCCGGGGAGCATGGCGCAGAAGTTCTCGGCCTCGCCGTTGAGCGAGGCATAAGCGACGGTATTGGCGCCGAGGCGTTCGATCACCGTCGGCGTCACGGTAAAGACGATATCGCCCCCGTTGAGCTGAATATGCTCCGGGCGGATGCCGAGCGTCAGGGTCTTGCCGGCCATGCCGTCACGCGGCGTTACCGGCAGAAGGGCGGTCTGGCCTTGATACTCCACCTCGACGCCGCTGGCGCTGACGCCCTTGCAGGTGACGGGCAGGAAATTCATTTTCGGGTTGCCGATGAAGCCGGCGACGAACTGGTTGGCCGGCTTGTGGTAAAGCTCCAGCGGCGCGCCCGTCTGGGAAATATCGCCGGCGTCGAGCACGACGATACGGTCGGCCATGGTCATCGCCTCGACCTGGTCGTGCGTCACATAGATCATCGTCGCCTTCAGCTGCCGGTGCAGCTTGGCAAGCTCGATGCGCATATCGGCGCGCAATGCCGCGTCGAGGTTGGACAGCGGCTCGTCGAACAGGAATATTTTCGGTTCGCGCACGATGGCGCGGCCGATGGCGACGCGCTGGCGCTGGCCGCCGGATAGCACGCCGGGTTTCTGCTGCAGCCGCTGTTCCAGGTGAAGGATGCGCGCCGCATTTTCCACCCTGGCCTTGAGCTTTGCCTCTTCCATCTTCTCGACGCGCAGCGGGAAGGCGATGTTTTCGAAGACGGTCATGTGCGGGTAGAGCGCGTAGGACTGGAACACCATGGCGATGCCGCGCTTGACCGGCGGCAGGTCGTTGACCCTGATACCGTCTATGACGATATCGCCCGCCGTCGTCGCGTCGAGGCCGGCGATCATCCGCAGCAGAGTGGATTTGCCGCAGCCAGACGGACCGACGAAGACGACGAACTCGCCGTTCTTCACATCGAGCTGCACGCCCTTCAGAACCTCGTAGTCGCCGTAGAATTTCTGAACTTTGTTAAGAACGAGCTGTCCCAAAAATCTGTCTCCGCCGGCGGCCTTCGTCGCACGCTCGATATAGGGGAGGGGTCGCGGCTTATGCCGCGACCCCAGGGAGCCTCGGGAGGCCTTACTTGAAGGCTTCGACTTCGCCGGCAGCCTTCTTGAGTGCTGCCTCCGGCTCGGCTTTTCCAGTCACCACCGACTGGATCATCTCGATCATCGAGTTCTGGAAGCCCTTATAGTCGGTGAAGAGCGGCTCCGGACCACCATAGCTGATGCCATCGATCAACGGCTTCCAATTGGCATCCTTGGCGACGAACTCGTCGACCTTTGCGGAGGGGCGCAGCGGCGTGAGGCCGGCGCCGCCCTGCAGCTCGTATTCCGACTGGACATCGGGGGAGGTGATGAACTTGGCGAACTCGGTCGCCTTGTCCTCGACGCCGGAGCCCTTGAAGATCGCCAGGCTGTCGGTGATCAGAAGCGTGCCTGGACCCTTGGCGTCGGGGCCGAGCGGCAGGGTCGTGATGCCCCAGCTGATCTGGGTCTTCTTCAGACGGTCGGCCGCACCTGAGCCGGCCTGGATCATCGCCACCTTGCCGTCGAGGAAGATGGCGCGGACTTCGTTCTGCTCATAGGCCGTCGGGCCTTCTTCGGAGTAGGGGACGATGTCCTTATAGGCTTTCAGCGCGGCGAGAATCTGCGGGCTGTCGAGCGTGACCTTGCCGTCGGCATCGATCACACTGCCGTTGTTGGTGTAAACCCAATGCATGAACTGATGCATGGTATTGTCGAAGGTCTTGGCGGAGAGACCGAAGCCCGGAATGCCGGTCTTTTCCTTGATGGTTTTTGCCATCTCGATTTCTTCAGCCCAGGTCTTCGGCGGCTTCTCGGGGTCAAGGCCGGCCTGCTTGAAGAGATCCTTGTTCCAGTAAAGCGCCTTGGTGGAGAAGGCGATCGGAACGCCCCACTGGTTACCCTCGAAGGTCACCGTGTCGACGATGTGGGGATAGTAGGTCTTCTTCTCGTCATCGGTCATCGGCACCGGAACGATCAGATCGTTCTGCGCGAATTCCTTCAGCGTGCGCGAGCCGACATAGGCCATGGCGACCGGCGTGCCGGCGGCGGCAAGCGTCGTTGCCTTGTCCTGGCACTGCGCCCAGCCGACAACCTCGGGGGTAACCTTCCAGCCGGTGTTCTTTTCTTCCCACTGCTTGATGAATTTGACGTGGACCGGGTCGATCGTGTCGCCGCAATAGATCCAGCTGATTTCCTTGTCGGCTGCATGGGCAGTGACCGCAGTCATTGCCGTCGAACCGAGCAAGGCGAGCGCCATAAGGCCTGTCCTGATTGATATACTCACGTCGTGACTCCCGTTCTTGTGTTAGCTGTTCACTCGTTTTTTGGTCTTATTGTTTCACCGCACCGGCGGTCAGCCCGCCGACAAGGTAGCGCTGAAGGAAGAAGATGACGACCATCGCCGGCGCGATACCGACGAAGGAAGCCGCCATCAGTTCGTTCCAGATGACCTCCTGCTTACCGAAGTATGCAAAAAGGCCAACCGGCAGGGGCATGTATTCGGTCTTCGAGTTGAAGGTCAGCGCGAAGATGAATTGCTGGGCGTAAGCACCGATGAAGGTGGTGATGGCGACGACGATAATACCCGGCATCGCAATCGGCAGGATGACGCGGCGAAGCGTGTAGAAATGGCTGGCGCCATCCATATAGGCCGCTTCATTGAGTTCCTGCGGGATACGGATCATGTAGGTGCGCAGCAACCAGATCGCCGAGGGGATCAGGAAGGCAACACCAGGCACGATCATGGCGAGATAGGTGTTGAGCACGCCCATGCTGCGCATCAGCCGGAAGAGCGGGATCAACAGCACGGCGCCGGAGAACATGTTCACCGTCAGGAAGGCGCCGAGCAGGATCCCCATGCCCTTGAATTCGAACTTCGCGAAGGCATAAGCCGCCGGAATGACCAGGCAGAGCACGATCAGCGTGACGATGATCGAGATGAAGAACGAGTTGAAGATATAACGCCCGAAACCCGGCACGCTGATCCACATCGTCCGATAAGCCTCGAAGGAACCGTTCTCCGGCCAGAAGCGGTAGGGAGAGGAGAAGAGCTGGCTGAGGGGTTTCAGCGACACCATGAAGCCTTCGAAGAAGGGCGCCAGCACGAAGAACAGAAACAGCGCGATGCCGCAATAGATCAGGATGATCTCCCACCAGCGGTATCGGTCGATCATGGCAGCATTGCTCATGCGCGCTTCTCCGGGTTGAGGCGGCGGGTAACGCGGAAATAGGCAAAGCAGAAGAGCGACAGGAAGATGCAGATCAACACGGCGCGCGCTGCACCTTCACCGTATTTCTTCGAGCCGATGGCGGTCTGATAGGTATCGATGATCATCGTCGTCGTCTCACCGCTCGGCCCACCCTGGGTCAAGATCCAGATGATGTCGAACGAATTGAAGGTGGCGATCAGCGACAGCATCGACATGGTGATGATGGCAGGCACCATCAGCGGCAGGGTGATGCGGCGGAAGCGATACCAGCGGCCGGCGCCGTCGGTCCAGGCGGCCTCGTAGAGATCCTTCGGAATAGACTGGATCGCCGCCAGGAAGTAGATCGTCACCAGCGGCACGCCGATCCACACGTCGGTGATGATCGTTGCCCAGAAGGCGGTGCTGCCATAGGCGAGGAAGGCGACCGGACCATCGACCAGCCCGAAGCGCTGCAAAACGCCCGATATCATCCCGAACTGGCCATTATACATCCAGCCCCACATGAAGATGCCGATGGCCATCGGCACGATCCATGGCGGCATGGTCAAGAGCCGGAACAGCGAGCGGCCGGGCACGGCGGCATTCAGCATGGTCGCGCCGAAGGTGCCGATGATCATTTTGAAGGCGACCGAGAAAAACGTCCAGATGAAGGTGCGGACGATGACCTCCGCAAAGCTGCCGTTGAAGATCTTCTGGTAATTGACCCAGCCGACCCAGTTGGTGGTCTTCTTCAGCGACGCGTCAGTGAAGGAGAGAATGAAAGTATCGACGAGGGGATAGGCGACGATGGCGAGAACATAGAGAACAGCCGGAAGAAGAAGGATCCAGGCGAAGATGAAGGCGCTTCTTTGGACACTCATCTTGCCGCCTTCCTCAAGCCGCTCTTGCGTGGAGCGCCTCGTCGAAGCGATCCCAGATGGGACGCAGGTCGACGACGGTTTTCTTCATCCTCGCCTCATCCATCGCCAGGGCGAGGATACCGGCTTCCAGCGCATTCAGCGTGGAAACGGGAAGTTCGAGCCCGGTGCGCACGCTTTCCAAGAGATCGCTCGCCATCTGTTCGTCGGCGCCGTAGTGCTGGGAGAGCTCGGTGGCAGCATATTTGTTTTCCACAACCTTCTTGCCGGTCAGCTGTTCGTGCACATCGAGATAGCCGCGCACGAAATCGCCCTCGGCCATGCCGCGCGAACCCATGATGGCGAAACGGCGGAACTGGTCGGGCACGTTCAGATTGGTGTGGAAGTTCATGCCCACGCCATTTTCATATTCGACGATCGCCACCTGGTAATCGATAATGTCGGCATCGCTGTCGAAGACCTTGTCCGATCCCATCCAGCCGCTCGGCTTGCGATGGAAAAGCTCGAGATCGTTGATGCCCTCGCGGGCCGGATCGTTGGCCGGAATGAAGCTCTTGCGGCCGCCGAAACTTGCCACGCGCTCCGGCCTTGCGCCGACGACACCATTATAAAGGTCGAGGTCGTGGCAGCATTTCTCCAGCATGAAGCTGCCGGAATAGCGCTCGTAGCGGCGCCAGTCGCGCATGAAGAAGGCGCCGTGATAGGGCTCGATATGCTCGGAAGCCTCGATCGAGACGATCTGGCCGAGTTTTCCCTCGGCCTGGATGGCGCGCAGATCCTTATAAAGCGGGGAATAACGCAGCACCAGACCGACCATCAGCCGCTCATGGCCGAACTTCGCCATCAGATGGGCAAGCTCGATGCTTTCGGCAATCGTGGTAACGATCGGCTTTTCGCAGAAGACTTTAAGACCGGCTTGAAGCCCGAGCCTGATATGATCGAGATGCAGGTGATTGGGAGAGCCGATCATCAGCAGATCGAGCTTTTCGGACGCCAGCAACTCCTCCGGCGAAGCATAGGCTTTGCCGACCGAGACTCCCTTTTCCGTCAATCCGGGAAGTCCGGCGGGTTCCGGATCGACATAGCCGACAATGTCGAAGCTGCTATCGATCGCTTTGAACACATATCCGAGATAGCCGAGCCGGAATCCCAGCCCGATGATTCCCACTTTCATGCCGATCAAGTTCCCAATTAAGTAATTTATTTTCTTTAAGTTGGGACAAAAATCGAGAGGCGTCAATAGAAAACGGGCCTCAAAGCGCAAGCATGAAATTAATTTTCATAGACCTGCGGACGGCGGCCGATTGTTGGCTGCGACGGGCCGGATGCGGATTGCCGAAGGAAATAGCGCGCACCGACTGAAGCAGCAGCGGTGAATTCAGCGTCCGTTGCCGCAGGCGGCGGTCGTCCCGACAGCCACACGCGGGACTCGCGAAATGTTGAAAAGACACGTGAGTTTACGTGTGTAGGATGGCGCGAGACCCGAAGGCAAGGAGGAGCCATCATGACCCGCATGACAGCCAAGGATTTCCCTCAGGAACTTCTCGAACTCTATGATTATTACGCGCATGGGAGGATTACCAAGCGCGAGTTTCTCGACCGGGCCGGCAAATTCGCCGTCGGCGGGCTGACGGCAGCCGCCATTCTTTCGTCGCTGAGCCCTGACTATGCGCTGGCGACCCAGGTCGAGTTCACCGATCCCGACATATCAGCCGAATACATCACCTATCCCTCGCCGAAAGGAAATGGCGATGTCCGCGCCTATCTCGTCCGCCCTAAAAACGCCGCCGGCAAGGTCGCAGCCGTCGTGGTCGTGCACGAAAACAGAGGCCTGAACCCCTATATCGAGGATGTGGCGCGGCGCGCGGCAAAGGCCGGGTTCATCGCGCTGGCGCCGGATGGACTCACCTCGGTCGGAGGTTACCCCGGCAACGACGAGAAGGGGCGGGACCTGCAGCAGAAGGTCGACCCGGAAAAGCTGATGAACGACTTCTTCGCGGCTGTGGAGTTTCTGATGAAGAGCGACCTCACCACCGGCAAGGTCGGCATCACCGGCTTCTGCTACGGCGGCGGCGTCGCCAATGCTGCGGCGGTCGCCTATCCGGAACTTGCCGCCGCCGTGCCGTTCTACGGCAGGCAACCGCGCGCCGAGGACGTGCCGAAGATCAAGGCGCCCTTGCTTCTCCATTATGCCGGGCTGGACAAGGGCATCAACGAAGGCTGGCCAGCCTATGAAGCTGCGCT
The DNA here is from genome assembly GCF_010668805.1 of Rhizobium phaseoli. Classification (GTDB taxonomy): domain Bacteria; phylum Pseudomonadota; class Alphaproteobacteria; order Rhizobiales; family Rhizobiaceae; genus Rhizobium; species Rhizobium phaseoli_A. Next base: position 8,773 of record NZ_WUFT01000014.1, read on the forward strand.
GAAATCAGCGGGAAAAACCTACGAGGCCTATGTCTACCCCGACGTCAATCACGGCTTCCACAATGATTCCACGCCGCGCTACGACGAAGCGGCCGCCAAGCTCGCCTGGCAGCGAACGGTGGACTGGTTCACGAAATACCTCGCCTGAGGAGGCAGCGGTTTGAACGATGCCACGTCGCCAAACAGCGGATTGTCGGAAATCCTCGCTCCCGGCCTCTCCGTCGTTTTCTGCCGATTGAACCCTGCCCTGTCCGCGGTTCGGGACGGACATAATTTCTCGAACCCGAGCAACCGCTTTTGGCGCGTATTGCATCTGGCTGGATTTACGCCGCGGTTGCTTCGGGCGGAAGAAGAGCGCGCCTTATTGCACTATGGCTGCGGCCTGACATCGGCGGTTTCACGTCCCACGAAAAGCGCGAGTGAGTTGAAGAGGCAGGATTACCTAAGCGCCGCCCCTGTCCTGGAGAAGAAGATCCAAACGTTTGCGCCGGCCAATCTGGCCTTTCTTGGAAAGGCGGCATACGCGGCCATCAGCCTTCGAGCCGATGTCGAATGGGGTCGGCAGGCCGAGGAATTTACGGGCGCCGTCATCTGGCTGCTGCCTAATCCAAGTGGCCTCAACAGGGCTTTCAGCTTGGTCGGATTAACCGAACATTATCGCGAGCTGAGATCGACGCTCTGAGCCGCGTCCGCCGCGGCCAGGACAACAGTCTCGGCTTCCGGGTTGCGGCGTTCCGTTTCTCGAAGGCAGGGAAACCGCAGGTTTTGATTGCTGGGTTTCGACTGGACGGGTGCCGATGCTGAGCTGCGGCGACGCCACCGTATAATCGATCGACGACCCCTTCGGTTATTCTATCGATGGGCCTATTATCCGCGCCACCACTGGAAGACGTCAGGCTGGAGCGTCCTTGCCAAGACGCGACCTGTTGTTGCAGCCGATCTTCCATCCATCTCGAAATTGCGATGATCATCATTCGGGAGAAATGTCATGCTACGCTTGCTTTCGGTCAATGTGGGCCTGCCGCGCGACATCACTTGGCAAGGCAAGATCGTCAACACCGCCATTTGGAAAACGCCGGTCGAGGGCCCCCGCATGGTGCGGCGACTGAACGTGGACGGCGATGGACAAGCCGACCTCGCCGGCCATGGCGGTGAAGGCCGTGCGGTCTTTGTCTATCAGATCGATTCCTACCGGTACTGGCAGAAGCAACTGCGTCGCGACGACTTTGTCTACGGGCAGTTCGGAGAGAATTTTACCATCGATGGTTTGCCTGATGCAGAAGTCTGCGTTGGAGACCGTTATCGGATCGGCGCCGCATTGTTCGAGGTGACGCAGCCGCGCGTCACCTGCTACCGGCTTGGCATACGCATGGACGAGCCGGAGATGGCCGCGTTGCTGGTCAAACATGGCCGTCCCGGCTTCTATTTGCGTGTGCTGGAGGAAGGGGACGTGCAGGCAGGCGACGAAATCACAAAGGTTGCGTCCGGCCCCGAAGGCATGAGCATTTTTACGATCAACGCGCTGCTTTATATGCCCGGCCACCCTCGGGACCAGTTGGAGCGCGCGCTGCGCATCCCGGCGCTGAGCGCCGGCTGGCGTGGGTCATTCGAGGCGCTGCTCAAGCAGAAACGGGAGGAGGGGACGACGACGGGAAATGCCGGGCTCGCCGCCGCGTCCGGTCCGCCGCCGGCATGGCGCGGTTTCCGCCCTATGCGTGTGGCGCGCAAGGTGCGCGAAAGCGGCAGCGTGACCTCCCTCCTGCTCGAACCGACGGATGGCCAACCCGTTGCGGCGGCACTGCCCGGGCAGTTCGTGGTGCTGCGGCTCGGGCCAGCTTCTGCGCCGGCGATGATGCGCAGCTATTCTCTGTCAGGCGAGCCCAGCGCCAGCCATTATCGCGTCAGCGTCAAACGGGAGCCCCATGGCCTTGCCAGCAGTTACATCGATGACGAGCTCCAGGTTGGAGACGTCGTGCAGGCAAGCGCCGCACGCGGCAGTTTCACGTTGCAGCCGGGCGCCTCGCCAATTATTCTCTTGAGTGCGGGTATCGGCGTGACGCCGGTGCTGGCGATGCTTCACGTTCTGGCAACCGAAGCGTCGACCCGGCAAGTCTGGTGGTTATACGTCACCCGCAACGGCCGCGAACATCCGTTTGCCGAGGAGGCGCGCGGGCTGCTCGGGAGGCTTGCTCACCATCGCAGCCACATTCGCTACAGTTTGCCAGATCCCGAGGATCGGCCTGAGCTGGATTTCGACGCTTACGGCCGTCTGGATGTGCAGGCGCTGAAAGCGCTCGACCTGCCGCGCGATTGTGATGTCTATATCTGCGGACCCTCGACATTCATGAGCGATCTGACCGACGGACTGACAGCCTTGGGCATCGCCCCGGATCGCATCCACAGCGAGATGTTCGGCGCCGGTCCATCGATAACCCCCGGAATGTCTGCTTCGCCGCCTCGTCCGCCACATTCACCGGCAGGGTCTCCAGGCTCGGGGCCGCTGGTGTCGTTTGCGCGCACCGGTCTCAATGTGCGCTGGGAGCCGATATTCCAGAGCCTGCTCGAACTGGCGGAGGCCTGCGACGTGCCGGTGCGATGGTCGTGCCGAACCGGCGTCTGTCATACCTGCGAGACCGGGCTTGTAGCAGGGAGCGTCGGCTACCGGCCCGACCCGGTCGATGCGCCGGCGGATGGCAACGTGCTCATCTGCTGCTCGAAGCCTAAGGGCGATATCGTGATCGATTTGTAGAGGCAGGATTCTTAGTGGTCTTTCTGGCGGACGCCTGATTGTCACGGCCTTGCAAGCATGGAGATGCGATGCTGCCCAAGGGCGAACGAATATTCGTGGTGCGGGATATGGGAGGCTTCCTCGCTTCTTCATGATGCGCAAAGACCGCTGCAAGACCCTGAATCGCGGCACAATCCTCAAGCCGCTTCCGATTTACACAATTATGCGGTAGCCTGTCTGCTGGCTTTCATCGAGCGAAGGGTTTCGCTCGACGCTAGAGACGGCCTCAGACGACGAAGTATCGACCGTCGAGATTTCAGAATACGTTCTGTCATCGATGACAGGCCAAAATGCGATCTGCACGGAACAAGGATGCCTGTCATTGGGTTTCGAACCTTAGCGTTCAAAAGGAGGTGCATTCATGCCTACGGTTGCTGCGACACCCATCACCCCACCTGACCAGCACGTCGTCACCGCGCGCGAAGCCATCGAGCCGCTTTATGAGAAGCTCGAGCTCCAAACGGAATCGCTGGTTCTATCCGCGGCGCTCGAAGCGGGATGGTCTCCAGATGAGGCAACGAAGGCACTTGCGGCGCTGAGACTGCAGGATGCTCTTTCGACCCTCGACGAACGAACCGGCCGATAAACTCCGAGAAATCCATTGTCTCTGACCACTCAGGCAGAATTGCTGTCGGCTATTGCGAGCCGCCGGCTTTGCGCCGCCTGCGGCTGACCACCATTCCGCCGACGATGAGAACAATTCCGGTGGCGTTCGCCCAGAACGACGTCGGCACGGCGCTGAGATAATCAAACGCCACCCCGGTTACCATCTGGCCGCCAATGATCAGCAGCGCTGCATTGATCGCGCCTATGCGAGCGATCGCCCAGCTGCCTGCCGCCACGAAAACGACGCCGATCGGACCACCCAAAAAGGCATACCAAGGCGCCTCGGCGGCGCCGGCAGGAAGCAGGCCTCCGACAATAAGACCAAGGCAGGTGAGGACAGCAAAGCCTACGGCATGGTTCCAGAAGGATGCGATCAGCGGCGTGGTGGATATGCTCAACCGCCCATTGAGCTGACGGCTGAGGCCGACGAGCACGCCGCCGAGGCAAGCCAGAAGAACGAACACTGTCACGCCGCACCTCGCCCAAACAGGATAATGAGTGCGCCGCCGGTAACCACCAGGCCGAGCGCGGCGATGTCCCGTATGTCCGGGCGCCGCTTTGGCAAACCGAACAGTCCCCAATTGTCGGCCGCCAGGCTGAAAGCGACCTGGCCTGCCAAACCCAAAGCCAAGGTGCCGGAAAGCCCGAGCGGCGAGTTGACCGCGGTCGAGGTCAAAATGACCGTTGCGGCCCCGGATACCCCGCCGAGATAGGCCCATAAGGGCGCTTTAGCGGTTTTTCCCGCCATCGGCGTGCGTCGGCGGTAGAGTGCCAAAAGAAGAATGACGGCCGCGACCATGCCTGTGCCGTGAGCGGTCCAGGATGAGAACAGCGGATTGCCGTACCGCGCCAGCTCCCCGTTGAGATGCACCATGAACGTTAAGAGCCCACCCGTCGCAAAAGCTCCGATGAAATAGATGGGATGCGAATTACGTGCTGCTTCGATGGTCATTGCAGATCCCGTCAAAGAATCGATTGCGCCGGATATTTTTCAAACTGCCATTATAGAACGCGCGTCTTGCACCTGGCCGGAGCTATCAGCTTCGACATGGGAGTGCTAAACGGCGACCGCCGCATATAAGGAAATATCGTGAAAAAATTAATTCGCCTGCTGCTGCCGATCGCTCTTGCTCTCGTCGTTTTTACCGGTTTCCGCTGGTATCGCTATATCTCCAACACCGATAGCCCCTATGACGAAATCGGCATCACCCTCAACAATTCCATGCCCGGCCCGATCAACAGCTGGGGCTGCGCCAAGCTGAAAATCACTTTTGCCGGTTCCCTGCCACCATATGGCTGCGCTGCCGCCGACGCGACGCAGTGGAAGTAGTGCGGCAAGGCTGCGCCGCTGGCGCAGCCTGCATTGCCTCGTGGAGTGGGCCGAATCCGCCGGGTCAGATCGGCCAGACTGCCAGCAGGGCAGGCACACTGACAAGCACGACGATCAGCGAGAGTGGCAGGCCCAATCGCGCATAGTCGCCAAATCGATACCCGCCCGGCCCCATGACCAGCGTGTTGCACTGATGTCCGATGGGCGTGAGGAAATCGCAGCCGGCACCAATGGCCACCGCCATCAGAAATGCATCGGGCCGAAAGCCCAGCTTGGCGGCAAAGGTCGCAGCGATCGGCGCCATGACCAGAACGGTGGCCGCGTTGTTCAAAAACGGTGTCACGGCCATGGCCGCAATCAGGATCAGAGCCAGAGCGCCGAACGGCGGGAGCATTTCGGCGATCCGCGACAGGAGGTCGGCGATGATGTCGGTGGTTCCGGTGGTTCTGAGCGAGTCACTGATCGGAATGAGAGCGGCCAGCATGATCAGAATGGGCGCATCAAGATGATGATAGACTTCGCGCAACGGAATAGATCCGGTGACCACCATCAGAAAGGCGGCGGCAAAAAATGCTGTGGCGACAGGAATGCCGCCGAAGGCCGTCGCCCCCATGGTGGCCAACAGGATGATGACGGGGATCATGCCATTGCGGGCGTTGCCAAGCTTCAAATCTCGTTCGACCAGCGGTAAACATCCCCATTCGCGCAGAAGGTCCGGCAGTTTCTGCAAGTCGCCCTGCAGGACCACGACGTCGCCATTGCGGATCTTGATCTCGCCCAGACGCTCGGTGAAGCGCCGGTCCCGGCGGCTGACGGCAAGAAGATTGAGGCCGGTATTATGGAAGAGGGAGACGTCTTTGGCGCTGACGCCGATCAAGCGGGAATGTTCGCCGACGATGGCTTCAACGGAACTGATGTCCTGGCGTGTCTCCGGCTGGTGTTTACGATCGGACAGTTGAAGCTTGGCTTCACTGACGATCTTATCGAGAGCGCTCTGCTCTCCCTCGATGATCAGAAGGTCGCCATCCTTGAGCACGGTGTCGGGCAGCGGCGTTCGCCTCTGGCCGCTGCCGCCGATGATCGCGGTCACCATCGCATCGCCGCCGGCCGGCTTCTGCAGCCAGCTGACCGATCGGCCAATCGCCGCCGACGGCGTGGTGACCTTGGCCTCGGTCGTGTAGTTTTTGATCGCCACCGCCTCGTCCATCGAGGTTTCCGCCCGGGTTCTTTCCGGAAGCAGCTTGTAGAACAGCGCTAGAAAGACAACGCCGGCGACCGAAAGCGCCAGGCCGACAGGCGTATAATCGAACATCGTGAACGGCTGCCCGGTGATCTCCTCACGCACCCGGGAAACGATGATATTCGGCGACGTGCCGATCTGCGTCATCAGCCCGCCGAGCAGAGAGGCGAAGGACATCGGCATCAGGAACATCGACGGGGATACGCGTGATTTCCGCGCCATTTGCACGGCAACCGGGATCATGATTGCCAACGCCCCGATATTTTTGACGAAAGCCGACAGGGCCGCAACAATGGCAACCAATATGATCAGCTGCATCCGCGGCCCGCGTCTTTCGGGAGAAAATCGGCGCAACGCGACATCCATGATCCCCGATCTGGATATCGCCGCGCTGACGATGAGCGCGCTGCCAACGATAATCACAATGTCATCGGCAAAACCGGAAAAGGCACTTTTGGCAGGCACGACGCCGGCGATGATTGCAACGAGCAGCGAACTCACGGCGACGATATCGTATCGATAACGCCCCCATACGAAGGCGCCCATCATGAGCGCGATGATGAGAAGGGAAAGCCATTGATCAACGCGCATGTTTGCATTCCTGTGGTAGCAACTAACGTTTGAAGCATGAGAACGATACGACGCGACGGCGAATTTTCTTCGCCGTCATTCGAAGTATCGAAGGCCACGTTTGCGATGCGGTAAGGCTTGGAATAGCGCGCATGTTGCCAATATTCAGCGAGAGCAGGCCATCATGGAACTTCCAGCCGTCAGCCGGCATTCCGTGCTTGGATATGCTGTTTGGGGAACGACCATGGCCAGTGACAACCTCTCGACATATCGATCGAAGCGCGATTTTCAAAAGACGGCGGAGCCGAGCGGCGAGAAGCAGATCGCGCGCAGCAATCGCCGTCGCTTCATCATCCAGAAACATGATGCCACCCGGCTGCATTACGACCTGCGGCTCGAACTCGACGGCGTCTTCAAATCCTGGGCGGTCACCAAGGGCCCATCGCTCGATCCGCACGACAAGCGGCTGGCCGTCGAGGTCGAGGATCACCCGCTCGATTATGGCGATTTCGAAGGCACGATCCCGAAAGGGCAGTATGGCGGCGGCACGGTGATGTTGTGGGACCGCGGCTATTGGGAGCCGGAGGGAAAGAAAAGTCCGGAGCAGGCGCTGGCCAAGGGGGACTTCAAGTTCACCCTGGACGGCGAAAGGCTGCACGGAAGCTTCGTACTGGTGCGCATGCGCAATGATCGCGATCGCGGCAAGCGAACCAACTGGTTGTTGATCAAACACCACGACGCGTTTTCGGTCGATGAGAATGGCGCAGCGATCCTGGAAGAGAACGACACCTCGGTCGCCTCCGGCCGAACGATGGACGCGATCGCCGCCGGCAAAGGCCGCAAGCCAAAACCATTCATGATCAAGGGTGGTGATGTTCAAGCGGATGCCGTCTGGGACAGCAATCACGGGCTGGCCACTGACGAGCGAAAGGAGGAGGCCCGAGCCGAGAGCAAGCTGAAGACGGCAGCGAGGGTCGACCTTCCGGACTTCATTGAGCCGCAACTTTGCCAGGCCCTGGAGCGGCCGCCGGCCGGCACCGGCTGGATTCACGAGATCAAGTTCGACGGCTACAGGATACAGTTGCGCGTGCTGAATGGCGAAGCGACGCTGAAGACGAGAAAAGGCCTCGACTGGACCGGCAAGTACCCGCAGATCGCCGAGGCGGCATCGGCGCTGCCCGACGCCATCATCGACGGCGAGATCTGCGCTCTCGACGACCATGGCGCACCGGATTTCGCAGCCCTGCAGGCAGCCATTTCGGAAGGCAGAACCGGCGATCTCGTCTACTTCGCATTCGATCTTCTTTATGAGGGGGGCGAGGACCTGCGATCTCTGCCTCTCATCGAGCGCAAGGCGCGGCTTCGGAACTTCCTGTCGGATGCCGGCGATGACCCTAGGATACGTTTTGTCGAACATTTCGAGACCGGCGGCGATGCGGTGCTTCGCTCTGCCTGCAAGCTCTCGCTGGAAGGCATCGTTTCCAAACAGGGCGATGCACCCTATCAATCCGGCCGCACCGAAAGCTGGGCGAAATCGAAATGCCGCGCCGGCCACGAAGTGGTGATCGGCGCCTATGCCAAAACCAACGGCAAATTCCGATCCCTGCTGGTCGGTGTCTACCGCGGCGACCACTTCGTCTATGTCGGCCGCGTCGGCACGGGATATGGCGCGAAGAAAGTGGAAACGCTGCTTCCGAAGCTGAAGGCGCTCGAGACGGCAAAATCGCCCTTTACCGGCATCGGCGCGCCGAAAAAGGAAGCCGAGGTCACCTGGCTGAAGCCGGAGCTAGTCGCCGAAATCGAATTCGCCGGCTGGACCGCCGACGGTCAGGCCCGCCAGGCCGCCTTCAAGGGTCTGCGCGAGGACAAACCGGCCAGGGAGGTCAGGGCCGAACGGCCGGCGAAACCCGCAGAGACTGAAGTGCCGGAGCCCTCGGTGGCGGCGAAGGCCAGGCCCGTTCGCCGCAAAGGCACCAAGGCCGAGGTGATGGGTGTGCTGATCTCCAATCCCGACAAGCCGCTGTGGCCGGATGCCAATGATGGCAGAGCCGTGACCAAGGAGGATCTGGCCCGCTATTACGAAGCTGTTGGCGCCTGGATGATCGAGCACATCAAGGGTCGCCCCTGTTCGATCATCCGCACGCCCGACGGGGTTGGCGGCGAGCAGTTTTTCCAGCGCCATGCGATGCCCGGCACCTCGAACCTGCTCGAACTGGTCAAGGTCTTCGGTGACAAAAAGCCCTATCTGCAGATCGACCGGGTCGAGGGTCTGGCAGCTGTCGCGCAGATCGGCGCCGTCGAGCTGCATCCCTGGAATTGCGAACCGCATAAGCCGGAGGTGCCGGGCCGGCTGGTGTTCGACCTCGACCCCGGCCCTGATCTGCCATTTTCCGCGGTCGTTTCAGCGGCCCGAGAAATGCGCGATCGTCTCGACGCGCTGGGGCTGATCAGTTTTTGCAAGACGACCGGCGGCAAGGGCCTGCACGTCGTCACGCCGATTGCGATCAACAAACGCAAGCCGCTTTCCTGGGCAGAAGCGAAGAGCTTCGCGCACGACGTCTGCCAGCAGATGGCGCGCGACAATCCGGAACTTTATCTGATCAAGATGACGAAGAGCCTGAGGAATGGCCGCATCTTCCTCGACTATCTCCGCAATGACCGGATGGCGACGGCCGTGGCGCCTTTGTCGCCGCGCGCCCGGCCGGGCGCAACCGTCTCGATGCCGCTGACCTGGACCCAGGTCAAATCGGATCTCGACCCCAAACGCTTCACCATCCGCACCGTGCCGGCGCTGCTGTCGAAATCGTCGGCCTGGGAGGATTACTGCGACGGCCAGCGGCCGCTGGAGCAGGCGATCAAACGCCTCGGCAAAGTCTCGAACGCGGCTTGAGCGGGAATAACAGTCCGCGGCCAGCTGTCTCTGTCGGAATGAATTTTCCCGAGGGCCGATATTGCCCTTCGCCAAACCGTTCCAAATTACTGCAGAGTGGATTGCCGACATCAAGCGTTTGACAATCCTTTACCTCTGAGGTCTACTGGCCCACTTACCGGACCAGTAGACCTCAGGGGGAGGGTGATGGCGATGGATGTTCGAGCAATGCTCGAAGATAACGTTGCGACGCTTGGTGGGGCGCCGAAGAAGTCGATGAAAGACTTCGTCGTTCAGAAGATCGCGACCTTCATTGCCACCGGCATCCTCAAGACCGGCGATCCGCTGCCGAGTGAACGTGAGCTGGCCGCCGCGCTTTCGGTCAGCCGCGAGACCGTCCGCGGTGCGATCCTCATCCTTTCCACGCATGGAATCCTCTCGGTTGCGCAGGGAACGCGCACGGTGGTGGCATCGGAAGATGTCGGCGAATTGGCTGTTCAGGCGGCGCGCTATCGCGACATTGCAGCCTATAGCCTCGACAATGTTCATGAGGCGCGGCTGCTGATCGAAGCGCAGGTGGTCAGGGCTGCCGCGGTCAGGATGGATCCATCGACACTTGAATATCTCCGCCAGTCGATCGCGGCGCAGGAAGCCGCCTTTGACGATCCCGTCCGTTTCTTGATCTGCGACCGGGAGTTTCACACCGCAATCTACCGTTGCAGCGGCAATGCGGTGCTCGCCGACATGGCAGCCGACCTCTATTCCTATCTTCTCAGCCACCGACGGCGCGTCGTATCGCAGCCCGGGACGATCGCCACCAGCATCGCCGATCACCGGCTGATCCTCGCCGGCCTGGAGACTGGGGATCCGGACGCCGCATGCGCGGCCTTCGCGATCCACGAAACCCGCATTTATACGACAACCAAGCTGCTCCTCGCGTAGTCCGCAGGCGAAGAGCGGCTGAGACGAGACATCGAAGACAGGGGGAATAGGATGCATATTCTCATTATCGGGGCGGGAGGCATGATCGGCCGGAAGCTCGCCGCCAGCTTGGCGCGCAGCGGTTTCCTCGGCGCCGATACGATCACCCGCATGACGCTCGCCGATATCGCGCCCCCGCCGGTGCCAGCCGGCATCGTTGCGTCGGTGGAAGCGCTGGCTGCCGATATTTCCGAAGGCAATGTCGCGGAAGCCCTGGCGGCTCGCCGGGCCGACGTGATCTTCCATCTCGCGGCGATCGTTTCCGGCGAGGCCGAACGCAATTTCGAACTCGGCTATCGGGTCAATCTCGACGGCACGCGTGCTTTGCTGGAGGCAATCCGTCATGAGGGAAGCCGGCAAGTCTATGTTCCCCGGTTCGTCTTCACCTCCTCGATTGCGGTCTATGGGTCGCCGTTTCCGGATCCGATCCCCGACGATTACGTCCAGGCGCCGCTCACCAGCTACGGCGTGCAGAAGGCGATATCCGAGCTTCTGCTCGCCGACTATTCACGCCGCGGCTTTATCGACGGCGTGGGAATTCGATTGCCGACCATCGTGATCCGGCCGGGTGCCCCGAATGCCGCCGCATCGGGGTTCTTTTCGGGAATCCTGCGGGAGCCGCTGGCTGGCCAGCGGGCGGTTCTTCCGGTGGAGGAAACGGTCAAGCACTGGCTGGCAAGCCCACGTTCCGCCGTCAAATTTCTGATCCACGCCGCGACGCTCGACACATCGTCACTGGGTGCGCGGCGCACGCTGACTATGCCGGGAGTGGCCGCCACCGTTGCCGATCAGATCGCCGCGTTGCGCCGGGTTGCCGGCCCCGAGGCGGCTGAGTTGATCGACCGTCGCCGCGACGAGGTCATCGAAAGGATCGTCGCCGGATGGCCGAAATCCTTTGCGCCCGAACGCGCGACGCAACTGGGTTTCACCGCCGAAACCAGCGTCGACGAACTGATCGAGGTTTATCTCGCCGAAGACGCACCGGGTGCGCCGCGAGGAGATTGAGGTGAGGGCGGGAGCCTCATCATAGCGACAAGACGAAGACATAAGCATGTAGCGCTCGATTTCTGGGAGGAGTGAGTATGGCAGGCGTTCAATTCGCGGATGTGCGGAAATCATTCGGGGCATTTCCGGTCATCAAAGGCGTCGATATCGACATCGCCGATGGTGAGTTCGTGATCCTGGTCGGCCCGTCGGGTTGTGGTAAATCCACGCTGCTGCGGATGCTGGCGGGACTGGAGAACATTTCCGGCGGCGAGATCAAGATCGGCGGACGCGTGGTCAACACGCTGCCGCCGAAGGACCGGGACATCGCCATGGTGTTTCAGAACTATGCGCTCTATCCGCATATGACGGTGGAGCAGAACATGGGCTTCTCGCTGATGCTGAACAAGGCGCCGAAGGCGGAGGCCGAGAAGCGGGTGAAATACGCCGCCGGCATCCTCGGCCTCGACAAATTGCTCGACCGCTATCCGCGCCAGCTGTCCGGCGGCCAGCGCCAGCGTGTCGCCATGGGCCGGGCGATCGTGCGTGATCCTGAAGTTTTCCTGTTCGACGAACCGCTGTCCAACCTCGATGCCAAGCTGCGCGTCGCCATGCGCGCCGAGATCAAGGAGCTGCACCAGCGGCTGAAAACCACCACGGTTTACGTCACCCACGACCAGATCGAGGCCATGACCATGGCCGACAAGATCGTCGTCATGCATGACGGCGTCGTCGAGCAGATCGGCACGCCGCTCGAGCTTTACGACACGCCGGCCAATCTCTTCGTCGGCGGCTTCATCGGCTCGCCGGCGATGAACATCATCAAGGGGAGGCTCGATCCGGAAAACCCGACGCAATTCAGGGCATCCGACGGCACGGCGCTGCCGGTCGCCCATCCGCCGGCCGCTGCCATCGGCCGCGACCTCGTCTACGGGCTTCGCCCGGAATACATCCTGCTCGACGCCCATGGCCTGCCCGGCGAAATCGTGGTGATCGAGCCAACCGGCTATGAGACGCATCTCACCCTCAAGCTCGGCGGCAGTGATGTCAGCTGCGTCTTCCGCGAACGCGTCAACGCGCGGCCGGGCGAAATTCTGCGCGTTGGGATCGACGCCGCGCATGTTCATCTCTTCGATGCCGAGAGCGGCCGAAGATTAACCGACTGACGCCGTCCGGCGGCGGGGCGGAGGAGCTCTCGCAGCCAGAGGTCGGCCGCATCCCCTCTCAGGGATGCAAGGACCGTCGTTCACCAAGCGGGAGGTGAACGACGGGGAGTTCGCACCCGCGTTTTGATGAGGAGGAATCTCATGAGGATCAAAAGACGTGACTTTCTTGCCGCCTCGGCTGCCGTCGCCGGCGCCGCCGGCCTCGGCATTCGGCCATCGCTCGCCCAGGCCGAACCGAGCTACACGCCGGAAAGCGGTGCCAGCCTTCGTCTGCTGCGCTGGACGCCCTTCGTCAAGGGCGACGAGGAGGCTTGGATCGCCAACACCAAGAAGTTCACCGCAGCAACCGGCGTCGAAGTGCGCATCGACAAGGAAAGCTGGGAAGACATCCGCCCGAAGGCTGCGGTTGCAGCCAATGTCGGCTCCGGCCCCGATCTCATCATGTGCTGGTTCGACGACGCGCATCAGTACCCGGACAAGCTGGTCGATCTCACCGAACTCGGCAATTATCTCGGCAATAAATATGAGGGCTGGTACGACGGTGTGAAGGGTTATGCGACCCGCGGCGACGCCTTCATCGCCATGCCGCTGACGGCGATCGGCAATGCGGTGGTCTATCGCGACAGCCATGTGAAGGCGGCCGGTTTCAACGAATTCCCCAACGATACCGCAGGCTTCCTCGAGCTTTGCAAGGCGATGAAGGCAAAGGGCACGCCCGCCGGCTTCCCGCACGGCAAGGCGGTCGGAGACGGCAACAACTACGCCCACTGGCTGCTCTGGAGCCATAACGGCATGATGGTCGATGAAAGCGGCAAGGTGACGATCAACAGCCCGGAGACGCTGGCTTCGATCAACTATGCCAAGGAGCTCTATGCGACCTTCATTCCGGGTACGGAAAGCTGGCAGGACGTCAACAACAACCGCGCCTTCCTGGCCGGCCAGGTCTCGCTGATCGCCAACGGCGTCTCGGTCTATTACACCGCCAAGAACGATCCGAAGCTCGCCGATATCGCCAAAGACATCCGCACGACGAACTTCCCGATCGGCCCTGTCGGCAAGAGCGTCGAACTTTGCCAGACGAGCTCGCTGCTTCTCTTCAAGCACACCAAATATCCCGAAGCGGCCAAGGCCTACATCAAGTTCATGATGGAAGCCGACCAGATGAATGCCTGGATCCAGGGCTCCAGCGCCTATTGCTGCCAGCCGCTCAAGGCCTTCGCCAAGAACCCGATCTGGACCGCCGATCCGGTGCACGCGCCCTACGCACGCGCCTCGGAGAAGCTGCGCCCGAACGGCTATGCCGGCCCGCTCGGCTACGCCTCGGCAGCCACCATGGCCGACTATGTTCTGGTCGACATGTATGCCGCCGCCGTCACCGGCCAGATGTCGCCTGAGGATGCGATGAAAGAAGCTGAACGCCGGGCAAACCGCTACTATCGCGTCTGAGCCCTGCTTCAAACAGGCGGCGTGCCGGCCTTTCGGCATGCCGCAAGCTCCTCCGGGAGATCCAAAACGCGATCTGGAGATAAGCAATGTCGATGGCAAAATCGGGGGATAGGCGTGGGCCGGTCTCCTCGCTCCTGCAGAACAACAATGTGCTCGGCTTCCTGTTCATGCTGCCGGCGGCGGTGTTCCTTGTCTGCTTTCTCACATACCCGCTGGGGCTAGGCGTCTGGCTCGGCTTCACCGATACCCGGATCGGCCGCGACGGCGTCTTCATCGGGCTGGAAAACTACCAGTTCCTGATGGACGACTCCGTCTTCTGGCTGTCGGTCTTCAACACCATCCTCTATACCTCCGTCGCCTCGGTGCTGAAATTCGCGCTCGGCCTCTGGCTGGCGATGCTGCTCAACCAGCACCTGCCCTACAAATCTTTCTTCCGGGCCATCGTCCTGCTTCCCTGGGTGGTGCCGACGGTGCTGTCGGCGCTGGCCTTCTGGTGGATCTACGACGCCCAGTTCTCGATCATCTCCTGGTCGCTGATGAAGCTGGGGCTGATCAGCGGACCGATCAACTTCCTCGGCGACCCGATCAATGCACGCATATCGGTCATCGTCGCCAATGTCTGGCGCGGCATTCCCTTCGTGGCGATCTCGCTGCTTGCCGGGCTGCAGACGATCCCGGCCTCGCTGCAGGAGGCAGCCTCGCTCGACGGCGCCACGAGCTGGCAGCGTTTCCGCTATGTGACGCTGCCGATGCTGACGCCGATCATCGCCGTCGTGATGACCTTCTCGGTGCTTTTCACCTTCACCGATTTCCAGCTGATCTACGTGCTGACCAAGGGCGGCCCCGTCAACGCGACGCATCTGATGGCGACGCTCTCGTTCCAGCGCGGCATTCCCGGCGGCCAGCTTGGCGAGGGCGCGGCGATCGCCGTCGCCATGGTGCCCTTCCTGCTCGGCGCGATCATGTTCAGCTTCTTCGGCCTGCAACGGCGCAAATGGCAGCAGGGCGGCCAGGATTAGGAGAATGACGATGTCGACAAATTCAACCACCGCCGATCAGGTCGTGACCGACAATGCCGAAGGCATGAGCTATCTGAACCGCCTGCCGCGGCGGATCGTGATGCTCTATTTGCCGATGGCCGTCTTCGTCTTCGTTCTGCTCTTTCCGTTCTACTGGATGGCGGTCACCGCGGTGAAACCCAACGACCAACTGACCGACTACAACAATTACAGTCCTTTCTGGGTGGTCGGACCGACGCTCGCGCACATCAAATACCTGTTCCTCGAGACATCCTATCCGGGTTGGCTGTGGAACACGATGCTGGTGGCGGTCTGCTCCACCTTGCTCTCCTTGGTGGCTTCGGTGTTGGGCGCCTATGCCATTGAGCGCGTCCGCTTCACCGGCTCGCGTTCGGTCGGCCTGGTGATCTTCCTCGCCTATCTCGTGCCGCCATCGATCCTCTTCATCCCGCTTGCCTTCATCGTCTTCAAGCTCGGGATCTACGACTCCCGGCTGGCGCTGATCTTCACCTATCCGACCTTCCTCATTCCCTTCTGCACCTGGCTGCTGATGGGGTATTTCCGCTCGATCCCATTCGAGCTGGAGGAAAGCGCACTGGTGGACGGCGCCAACCGGTGGCAGATTCTCACCAAGATCATCCTGCCGCTCGCCGTGCCGGGGCTGATTTCGGCCGGGATTTTCGCCTTTACGCTGTCCTGGAACGAATTCATCTATGCCCTTACGTTCATTCAGTCATCTGAGAATAAAACCATTCCCGTGGGCGTACTGACCGAACTGGTGCGTGGCGATGTCTTCGAATGGGGGGCGCTGATGGCGGGGGCCCTGTTCGGCTCGCTCCCTGTGGTCATTCTCTACTCGTTCTTCGTGGATTATTACGTGTCCTCGATGACCGGAGCGGTGAAGGAGTGACCGCGGAAAATGGCAGGCCGAACCCCATTCGGCGGTCTCGACGTCGAGCACTGGGCCTTGTTGCGACACGTGGTATAGTTAACTTTCGGTTGTCCATCCGGACGATACGATAAAGGAATTATTCCATGGGAGACCAGAGACACCCGCTGCACCCTGGAGAAGCGGCGCCCGGATTCGCACTGGCCACGGCCAACTTCGACGGAACGGTCTCTTTCGCCGACTTGAGCGGTCGCCCGTTCCTGATCGGCTTCTTTCGCGGGCTGCACTGCCCGTTCTGCCGGCGTCAACTGGAACAGCTTGCCGGCGTAGAGCCGACCCTGCGCGCCGCCGGGGTGGAGACCGTGGCCGTTATCAACACGCCAGTGGAACGAGCCCGCCTGTATTTCCGCCACCGGCCGACGCCGGTAACGCTTTTATGTGACCCGGACTGCCGCACGCATCGGGCCTACGGTGTGCCGCATGCCGAGTTCCAACCCGATGGCAGCCGCGAGCAGCCCGAATGGCCCTATACTGCAACGATGGCGCAGTTCCAGGCGGCACGCATCAACCCCACCGGCGAACTGCCGGAACCGCTGCACCCGATGGAAGCCAACACGATACTCAACGCCAAGGACCGCTTCGAGCTTGTCGAAGCCGACCATGCGATCTTCGCGAACCACGCTACCCAGCTCGTCGGGCACTTCCTGGTCAATGCGAACGGCACGATCGGCTGGGCACGTATAGAGGCACTCGACGGACCGAACAGCCTCTCCACCTTCCCCACGACGGCGGAGATCATCGCCGCCGCCGGCAGCCTTGCACGCTGACCTGCAGCGAACGATCACAAACGCTGCAAAAGCAGACCCGCCGCCAAGGCATGAAAGGCCTCGACCGCTTTCGGCAGCACGTTTTGCGGATTTTCGCTGGCGGCAATCCAGAGAGCAGCATTGAGAGCCGCGCCGCTCAGCAACCGGGCCGTCGCCTCTGCGTCAAGCGGCTTGAGGATGCCTTGTGCGATCAGGCGCTCGACGGTGCTCTTGGTCACCTGTAGACAGGTGTTCTGGCTCGGCCACTGCGAGGGATCGCCTAACACCGCAGGTCCGTCGAGCAGAACGATGCGTTGGACTTCCGGATTGAGCGCCATCTCGATATAGGCCGCACCCTCGGCGAGCAGGCCCTGCCAATCGTTACCCGCCAGAGCTCCAAGCTCTTTGGCGCGCGCCGCCATTTCCATGTCGATCTGATCGACAACCGCTGCCAGCAGCCCGCGCTTGTCTCCGAAATTGTGGTAAAGCGCGCCCCGTGTCAGACCGGCGTCAGCGGTCAGCTCGTCCATCGATGCTGTGGAGTACCCCTTTTCCGCAAAAGCCTTTCGCGCTGCCGCGATCAACTTGGCGCGGTTTTCCTGCATCGTTTCGCCGCGTGTTTTCGCCATTGCCCCTCTCGAATTCACATACGCAGCGTATATCGACTTGACATACGCTACGTATGTAGGATAGCACACATACGTCCCGTATATCAAATAATGAGCGAGCTTGTGAAGCGCTAGGCCGTGCTCATCGGTCGCCACCAACAAGAAAGAGAGATCAGAATGACCCAACGCGAAGCAATCTTTCCTGCTGACCGACACGCTCTTTACGAGCAGCACGGCTATTCCGCCGCGATCCGATCCGGTGATCTATTGTTTGTGTCCGGCCAAGTTGGCAGCCGTTTGGATGGAACACCCGAACCCGATTTCGAACGCCAGGTCCGGCGGGCCTTTGAAAACCTGAAGGCCACGCTCAGCGCAGCCGGCTGCACTGTCGATGATATCGTCGATGTCACCACCTTCCACACGGATCCTGAAAACCAGTTCGCAACGATCATGGCCGTCAAACAACAGATTTTCAGCAAGCCGCCCTATCCGAATTGGACCGCACTCGGCGTCAACTGGCTCGCCGGCTTCGACTTCGAGATAAAGGTCATCGCCCGTATTCCGGCAAGCAACTGACATCGCCGAGCCTGGCGGCACGGGATCGGCATCATCATCGCCCGATTTTGCTAGCCTACCTGTTCGACGGTTAAGGTGCCGGCCGGAAGGGGCTTGATCAGCGACCTCGCAGAGACCGTTGGATCGAGCCAGTCGGCCCAGGCGCTCCGCTCCAGAATGGCGATCTGGCGATCGTGATAGGGTGCGATGTCCGGCCCCGGCTCCATCGTCAGCATGGTGAAGGCCTGGCCGACCTCAGCGGTCTCGCGCCAGATGCCGGCAATGCAGAAGATCGGCTCGTCCTTTTTGGTGAACAGCCATTTGTCTTTGCGTTTTTTCGTTGGATCCTTTGGATCGGTGAATTCGTAAAAGCCGTCGGCGATGATCAGGCAGCGGTTAGAGCTGAACTCCCGGCCTTCCGAGCGGAAGTTATAGACCGGCCGCTTGTTCGGCCCAGGCCAGCTCCAGCGCCGCTGCACGAGTTCGCCCTCATCACGTTTATCGTCAATCGACCTGACGATCGGCGCCGTATCGGTAATCTTGATGTCCTCGCGCGCTTCAACGTTCGGCGCGCCCTCACCGAAACGGATCTTGATTTTGAGGTCGGCGAAGTCCTCGAACATCGAGGCGACGTCCACCATAAGTCGATAATCATTGCACATGCGTCCTCCGTTTCGGTCCTGATTGTTCGCGGTGATGTTCCTGATCGATCTATAATAAGTGCGAAGGTTTCCCAGTCCGACGCCCCGTTTGATGAGCGCCGCGGCATCATAAGACGCCATGACGGCGATGTAGAGATGGTGGAAGATCCAATTCAGACCTCAGCCGAGCGCTTCCTCAAAGACGATGCTGGCCGTCTAAAGCGCCAGCCGCAATTGCGGTTGCGTTTCAGGTCTCCGCCGCTCCAGCGAGGACAGCGACACGCCAAGCAGGCGTATGCCTTTGCGTGACGGAAAGATCGGCGCCAGAAGCAGGCCAACCAAGTCCTCGAGATCGCCGACCGAGGGCAGAGGCGCCGTAACCGTCTTGCTGCGGGTGATCTGGCTAAAGTCGGCATATTTGACCTTGAGCGTCACCGTCTTGGCGCCAATCTCATTGGCCTCGCAGTAAGCCCAGACTTTTTCGATCAGCGGCTGGAGACCTCCGCGCGCCGGTTCGTAGGTATGAATATCCTCGGAGAACGTGTCTTCGGCGCCGACGGATTTCCGCACCCGGTCCGGCCTGACTTGGCGATTGTCGATGCCGCGGGCAATTCCGTAAAAATAGGGCCCAGACTTCCCGAAATGTTCAGCGAGAAACTCCAGCGCCTTCTCCTTGAGATCGGCGCCGGTCTCGATCCCGAGACGATGCATCTTTTCAGCGGTCGCCGGCCCGACGCCATGGAATTTCTTGACTGGGAGACGTTCGACAAAGGCCGGGCCGTTCTTCGGGGTGATGACGAACTGGCCGTTCGGCTTGTTTTCACCCGAGGCCATCTTCGCCAGGAACTTGTTGTAGGAAATGCCGGCGGAGGCGGTGAGCCCTGTCGTCGCCTTGATCCTGGCGCGGATCTCATCGGCGATCTCTGTGGCGATTTCCATGCCCTTCAGATTTTCGGTAACGTCGAGATAGGCCTCGTCGAGCGATAGAGGTTCGATCATCGGCGTGTATTCGGCAAAGATCGCCCGGATCTGTAACGACACCGCTTTGTAAACATCGAAGCGTGGTTTGACGAAGATAAGGTCAGGGCACTTCCTTTGCGCTGTGACCGATGGCATGGCCGAATGAACGCCGAACTTTCGTGCTTCGTAGCTGGCGGCCGCCACCACGCCACGGGCGGCTGGACTGCCGACGGCAACCGGCAGCCCACGCAGTTCTGGATTGTCGCGCTGCTCGACGGATGCATAGAAGGCATCCATATCGACATGCACGATCTTGCGCGGCCTGTCGCTCGCCTCAACGTTCGTCACGGATTAGGTTCCATCGCGATCCCCATCAGCTAGAGATGGGAAATGCGCGCCACATTTATCACCCTCCGGAGTTTGCAGGCGCTCGCATCCCATGGCTATGCGGCGCCGGATTTCCGCCAAGCTCGCACCGGCGCCAAACGTTCTGACCAATAGCTTGCGCTCATGCGAGCAATGACGATCGCAGCTGCGGCAGGTCAATTCGACCGTCGGCGCGCGGTGATCCCGCAATGTCGGCACCGTATCATCCACAAGCCGATTTCGGCGCATACGAAAATATTCCTTTCCTGCCACCGGTTTGAATCTGTTCACAGATTCGCCGCAGGACGCTTTCGATCAACTTACGCGAGCTATATGCGCATTGACTCATTTAGTTCAGTAGAACAGATACAGAACATATTACTGTTTCTCAAGCCGAAAACGGGTTGCCGTCGAAGGAGATCATGACCCCAGCCGCTGTCGCCCCGAATCCCACCCTCGATGAGCTCCGCGAGAAGATTGCGCATCTGCAGGGCGCGGCTCCCCGAAAGCGCAACGTTTTGCCCTTCGGTGTCGGCGACATTGATGCGCAGCTTCCGGGAGGCGGATTGGCCTATGGCGCGCTGCATGAGGTCGCCGGTGGTGGAAATGGCGCGATTGATGGCGCAGCAGCGGCCTTGTTTGTTGGCGGTATTGCCGCCCGCACGAGCGGCAAGGTGGTCTGGTGCCTGACGCGCTTTGATTTGTTCTTTCCGGCCTTTGCCCAGATCGGGCTGCATCCCGATCGCGTCATCTTCGTTGAGGGCGACAAGGAAGAGACGGTGCTGGCGAGCTTCGAAGAGGCTTTGCGTTACGGCGGCCTCGGCGCCGTTATTGCCGAGTTGGTGCGGCTTCCGCTTCCGGTATCGCGCCGGCTGCAACTGGCGGCCGAGAAGTCAGGAACACTGGGCTTGGTGATCCGCCGATGGCGGCGACAGACGGAAGCCGCCGGCTTCGGTTCGCCGACGGCCGCAGCAACGCGGTGGCGCGTCTCCGTGCTGCCAGCCGAGCCGCTGCCGGTTCCAGGCCTCGGGCGGGCGCGGTGGCTGGCCGAGCTGATCCGGGTAAGGGCCGGGGAGGGAAATCAATTCATCATCGGAGCATGCGATGGCCAGGGTCGTATCTGTCTTTCTTCCGACGTTGCCGACCGACCGGATCAGGCGAGCCGATCCATCGCTTCACGCTGACACGCCGCTGGTGGTAATCGCCAGGAGCGGATCGAAGCGATGGATTGCGGCAGCCGATCGGGCCGCTCTGAAACTCGGCCTTCGTGTCGGCATGCCGGCGGCAAAAGCCCAGGCGTTCGTTCAGGGATTGGTGATGGCGGATGCGGATCCCTCCGCCGATCTGCAAGCATTGGAGCGCCTGACGCTCTGGGCACTGTCGCAATATTCCCCCGCCGCCGCCATGGATCCTCCAGATGGCATCGTCATGGACACTGACGGCGCAGACCATCTTCAAGGCGGCGAAGAGCTGATGCTCTCCGGCCTTGTCAACCGGCTCCGCAGCCGGGGCCTTGCTGCCCATGCGGCGATCGCCGACACCTGGGGTGCGGCGCATGCCATGGCGCGCGCGGCGGCGAAGGAGTGGGTGGTCGTGCCGCGCGGTGGGATCGCCAAAGCTGTCGGGCGGTTGCCGCTATCGTCGTTGCGACTGCCGACCGAGACCGTCGCCGGACTCCGAACCCTCGGCTTTGCCACCGTCAGCGATCTGGCTGCGACACCGCGGGCGCCGTTGACGCTGCGCTTCGGACCGGAGATAGGGCGGCGCCTTGATCAGACCTTCGGCCGTGCTGCCGAGCCGATCGAGCCGATCCGCCCCGCCGAACTCGTCGAGGTGCATAAGTTCTTTGCCGAACCGATCGGCGCGCCGGAGACCATCGAGAAGTACATCACCCGCCTCGTGCAACAGCTCTGTCTGGAACTCGAAAAACGCCGGCTTGGCGTGCGACGCGCCGATCTTATTGTCCGCCGTGTTGACAACACCATCCAGGCCTTGAGGGCCGGCACCGCCAAGCCGGTCCGCGACACCGTCTGGCTGACGAAACTTTTCCGAGATCGCATCGAGACGATCGAGCCCGGCTTCGGTATCGACAAGCTGAGCCTGGCCGCCACCCTCGTCGAAGAGTTTGGCGAAGCGCAGTCGGCCTCGTCGCTGATCGAAGAACAGGTAACGGACGTGACGCCGCTCATCGATGTGCTCGGCAATCGTGGCGGCCAGCGGATTTTCCGCGTTGCCCCGATCGCCAGCGACGTCCCGGAGCGCAGCGTCCAGAGGATCGCGCCGACCGCCGAGGAGAATGGCGCCACCTGGCCGCTGCAATGGCTGCGGCCGCCCCGGCTTCTCCCGCGTCCCGAAGCGATCGAGGTGATTGCGCTTTTGCCCGATCATCCGCCGGTCTCCTTTACCTGGCGCGGCAAGCGGCGACGGATGAGCCGCGCCGACGGGCCGGAGCGGATTTTCGGGGAGTGGTGGAAACGTAGCGCTGAATGGATCGCCGTTCGCGACTATTTCGTCGTCGAGGACGACGGCGGCGAGCGTTTCTGGATCTTTCGATCCGGCGATGGTGTCGATGCGGACACCGGATCGCACAAATGGTTTCTGCACGGGATGTTTGCCTGATGCGCTACGCAGAACTTCAGGTCACCACGCATTTCTCGTTCCTCAGAGGCGCAAGTTCAGCCGAGGAACTGTTCGCGACGGCAAAGCTGCTCGGAATCGAGGCGCTCGGTATCGTCGACCGCAACAGCCTTGCCGGCATTGTCCGGGCACTGGAGGCCTCGCGCGCCACCGGCCTGCGGCTCGTTGTCGGCTGTCAGCTCGATCTTCAAGGCGGCATGTCGATCCTCCTCTACCCAACCGATCGCGCCGCCTATTCGCGGCTGACACGACTGCTGACATTGGGCAAAAGCAGAGGCGGGAAGGCCAAGTGCATCCTGCATTTCGATGACGTGGCGCTCTACGCCGAAGGCCTGATCGGCATCCTTGTCCCTGATCTGGCAGATGATACCTGCGCCTCGCAGCTCAGGAAGATGGCGGAGGTTTTCACCGACCGCGCCTATGTCTCGCTCTGTCTGCGCCGCCGCCCGAATGATCAAATGCGGCTGCATGAACTGTCGAACCTGGCGGTGAAACATGCTGTGAAGACGGTCGTCACCAATGACGTGTTGTTTCATGAACCCGGGCGCAGGCAGCTGCAGGATGTCGTCACCTGCATCCGCAATCGGACCACCATTGACGATGTCGGCTTCCAGCGCGAGCGGCACGCCGACCGCTATCTGAAGCCGCCGGAGGAAATGGCGCGTCTGTTTCCTCGGGACGGTCAAGCTCTGACGCGGACGATGGAGATCGTCGAGCGCTGCCGATTTTCGTTGGAGGAGCTGGTCTATCAATATCCCGAGGAGGCGTTGGTTCCCGCCATGACGGCGCAGCAGTCGCTGGAGCACTACACTTCAGAATGCGCAAAAACGCGTTATCCCGGAGGCCTGCCGGCGGATATCGAAAAGACCATCCGCCATGAGCTGGCGCTGATCGAGGCGATGAGATACGCGCCTTATTTCCTGACCGTCTTCTCGATCGTCCGCTACGCCCGATCGCAAGGCATTCTCTGTCAGGGCAGAGGGTCGGCCGCCAATTCCGCCGTCTGCTACGTGCTCGGCATTACCTCCATCGATCCCCAATGCGGCAATCTGCTGTTCGAGCGGTTCGTCTCCAGGGAGCGCGACGAGCCGCCGGATATCGATGTCGATTTCGAACACGAACGACGCGAAGAAGTAATCCAGTGGATCTACAGGACCTACGGCCACGAAAAAGCGGCGCTTTGCTCGACCGTCACCCGCTATCGGGCGAAAGGCGCAATCCGCGATGTCGGCAAGGCGCTCGGTTTGCCGGAGGATCTGATCAAGGTGCTCTCCTCCGGCATCTGGTCCTGGTCGGATGTCGTCAGTGGACGACAGGTCACAGAGCTCGGCCTCAATCCGAAGGACCGGCGGCTCGCTTTGACGTTGGAACTCGCCCAGCAATTGATGGGAGCGCCGCGGCATCTCGGTCAGCATCCCGGCGGCTTCGTCCTTACGCATGAGCGGCTCGACGACCTAGTGCCGATCGAACCGGCGACCATGGTCGACCGCCAGGTGATCGAATGGGACAAGGACGACATCGAGGTGCTGAAGTTCATGAAGGTCGATGTGCTGGGGCTCGGGATGCTGACCTGCATGGCCAAGGCATTCGCCCTGATCAAAGCGCACAAGCCTGACGATCTCGACCTGGCGACAATCCCTGCCGATGATCCGGCGACCTACGCGATGATCCGCAAGGCCGATACGCTCGGCACCTTCCAGATCGAAAGCCGGGCGCAGATGGCCATGCTGCCGCGCATGAAGCCGCGACAATTCTACGACCTCGTCATCCAGGTGGCGATCGTCCGCCCGGGCCCGATCCAGGGCGACATGGTGCATCCCTATCTCCGTCGCAGAGAGGGCAAGGAAAAGGTCGAATATCCGACGCCCGAGCTGGAGGCCGTGCTTGGAAAGACCCTAGGTGTGCCGCTGTTCCAGGAAAGCGCCATGAAGGTGGCGATGATTTGCGCCGGCTTCACGGCAGGCGAAGCCGATCAGCTCCGTCGCGCCATGGCAACTTTCAAGTTCACCGGCGGCGTCTCGAAATTCCACGACAAGCTTGTCTCTGGCATGATCAGCAACGGCTATTCGCCGGAGTTCGCGCAAAAGACATTCTCTCAGCTGGAAGGCTTCGGCTCCTATGGTTTTCCCGAAAGCCACGCCGCCTCCTTCGCGCTGATCGCCTATGCTTCCAGCTACGTCAAATGCCATTTTCCCGAGGTCTTCTGTGCAGCGCTGCTGAACGCGCAGCCGATGGGATTTTATGCCCCGGCGCAGATCGTCGCCGACGCCAGAAAACACGGGGTCGAAGTGCGCCCCGTCTGCATCAATCGCTCGCGCTGGGACTGCACGCTGGAGCCGATCGGCGGCACAGACCGGCATGCGATGCGGCTCGGCATGCGTCTGGTGCGCGGACTAGCGACCGCCGACGCGGCCCGCATCGTTGCCGCCCGCGCCGACCAGGCCTTCGCCTCGGTTGATGATATCTGGCGGCGATCGGGTGTGCCGGTCGCCTCACTCGTCGAGCTTGCCGAAGCCGACGCCTTCCTTCCGTCTCTCCGTCTTGAGCGGCGCGACGCGCTTTGGGCGATCAAGGCGTTGCGCGACGAGCCGCTGCCGCTGTTCACCGCGGCGGCGCAACGGGAGGCGCGGGCGATCGCCGAACAGCAGGAGCCGGCAGTCGAACTGCGGCAGATGACCGATGGCCATAACGTCGTCGAGGATTACAGCCATACCGGCCTGACGCTCCGGCAACACCCTTTGAGTTTTCTGCGGAGCGATCTCGCCAGCCGCCGGATCGTCACCTGCGCCAAAGCCATGACGGGACGAGACGGGCAATGGCTGATGGCGGCCGGGCTGGTGCTGGTGCGCCAGCGCCCCGGGTCAGCGAAGGGCGTGATGTTCATCACCATCGAGGACGAGACCGGCGTCGCCAACATCGTCGTCTGGCCGAAGCTCTTCGAGCGGTCGCGCCGCATCGTCCTTGGCGCCAGCATGATGGCGATCAACGGCAGGATCCAGAGGGAGGGCGAGGTTGTTCACCTCGTCGCCCAGCAGCTCTTCGATCTCTCGGCCGATCTGTCGGGCCTTGCCGATCGCGACGGACCATTCCGGCTGCCGACCGGCCGCGGCGACGAGTTCACCCACGGTTCGCCCGGAAGTCCGGACTCAAGGGACAGGCTGGCAGCCGCAAAGCCAAGGGACATCTTCATCCCGGACCTGCATATCGAGACTCTCAAGGTAAAGCCGCGCAACTTTCAATAACGGCCGGTCCTTTCGAGAACTTGCCGACATCGCTAGCCGCCCCTATCTCATGTCCAATAGACTGATGGAGCGACGAGATGGTGGAACTTGTGGTTGACACTCTCTTCGATACGGCGATCGAGATCATTCCTCCGGAAGACAGAAATGACCAGCCCGATGGCCGTGTTTGCCTGTGCTGCAAGCGCCGGTGCCGATGGATGGACGATGACGGCTGCGGCATCTGCGAGGAATGTCTGGCCTCGTGATGAACGCAGGAAGGGCATAACGCGATGGCAATCCGCAGCGCCGGACTTCTGATCTATCGGCGCGTGTCCAATGACCTCGAAGTCCTTCTCGTCCATCCAGGCGGTCCCTTCTGGACTGGGAAAGACGAGGCTGCCTGGTCGATCCCGAAGGGATTGGTCGAGCCGGAAGAGGATGAACTGGCGGCGGCAATGAGGGAGACGGCCGAAGAGCTGGGTGTAGCAGTCGACGGCACCTTCCGGCCGCTGGGCGAATACCGGCAGCCTGGCGGCAAGATCGTCGTCGCGTGGTCGATCGAAGCCAATCCGGCATTGGACGTGAACGCCATACGGAGCTCTGAATTTCAAATGGAATGGCCGCCCAAATCGGGCCGGCTCAAGAGCTTTCCGGAGGTCGATCGCGCCGGCTGGTTTTCCCTCGCCGACGCGGGAACCAAGCTTTTGAAAGGCCAGCGACCGATGCTTGCCGACCTCCTGAAGCATCAGGAATGATCGGCGCGAAATTATGGATTGAGCCACCTCGCTCGCCGCACGCATGCGTAAGGCGCGCGGCAGCTATGCGTTGCTTCTACAGACGTCCATCGCCATCTGACAGTCAAAGCCATCCGACTCCAATCGAGAAAATCGGCGCTCCGACCCGGCTTGGGCACGCGCGAGGAGACAATATGAACGAGATTTCCAAAACCCTGAACGACATGACGCTTATCGAACGCTCGAGCCTGCTCGACACTGTCGCCGACGCCCTTGAGGCAACCGCTGAGGAGGCAGGAGGGGAGGGCGATGCCCGCTTCGTCGCCAACTCCATCTGTATCGCCAATACGATCCGGGGACTATCGGGGGAGCTTGCGCCCCGCGATCTGCGGGCGGCCGAGTTGCTGCTCGAGCAGGGCATCATGCTCGTCCACCAATTTTCCAACAGAACGAAACCAGGCGGAATGGTCCACTAGGTGTTTAGTCCCGGCCCTTCATGGTGCATGGGCCAGAGCGATGGCATCGGCGACTTCCTCGCAGCGAGCGCTGAGCGTGCTGGTCGCGACACGAATATGACCGCTTGGCAGGACGGTGAACTTGCTGCCCGGATTGACGGCGATATTGCGGGCGGCGAGCGTCACCATCGCGAATGGTTCGGACACAACGGGCACCCAGAGGCACAGGCCCTGGCCTGCGGGTATCGGTATTCCCCGTTCGCTGAGCGCATCGGCAAGAGCGTCGCGCCTCTGCTGATAGCGGTCGCGCGCCTCGGCGATGAGCCGCCAGCTTGCCGGATCGCGCAATAGCCAGGCGGTGGCCCCTTGCAGGATGCGGCTGGTCCAACCGGCGCTGAAGGAGCGGTAAGACTGGATCTGGTCGACGATCGGCGCAGAACTCGACAAGACGGCGAGACGCAGATCCGGTCCGAGGCTTTTCGAGTGTGACAGGATATGGATCGTGCGTTCCGCAAATCGACCACCCAGGGAATGCGGAGGTGCTGCCGACACGTCGCCGACGCCGTCGTCCTCGATAATCAGCGTATCGCTATCCTCCAGCACGGCTCCGAGCTGGTCGAGGCGGGATGCACTGACGGTGACCCCTGTCACGGAATGCAGCCGCGGCTGAAACAGGAAGGCTGCCGGCCGCTGTCGCAATGCCTCGCGAAGCAAATTCGGCAAGGGACCATCGTTGTCGCAGGCGACGGGAATGACCCTGACGCCGAGATCTTCCAGGATATCGAGCAGCCGCATCGCGGTCGGATGTTCGATCGCCACCGACGACCCCGGAGAGACCAGCGCGTGCAACACCGTATAGACGGCATTGTAGCCGCCATTGGTGGCAAGAAACGCCTCCGCTTCATAGGGCCATCGCTCCGAAATGGCATCCTTCAGCTCCGGCACGATACGGCTGCGCTCATAGCTGTTGAGGTCGGCGGCTGACGCGCCATGGGCCATTGCTTTGGCCAGACAGGGAAGAAGTGCAACATCCGGCCCGGCAGAGGTAAGGTCGAGTACACCCGCCGCATAATTTCCCGAACTCGCAAGACGCTCCGGCTTGGCGACAAAGCGGTCGCCGCTGACCCAGGTACCGTTACGCCCCCGGCCGCTGATGATCTTCTGGCGCCGCAGTTCACTCCAGGCTTCCGAGATCGTTGCCGGGCTGACGCGCAATTCATAGGCGATATCGCGGATCGCCGGCAGACGCGTGCCGACGGGCAAGGCGCCGGCACGGATCAGTGCACTCGTTTCGAGAGCGATCCCGCGGATGCTGCTGTCGGTTATTTTTTCAGCAAACCAGGAGGCTTCGACCGCGTCGCCCATTTTGTTCTCACTTTAAATGTTCAATAACGTAATAACATTTGTACTCATTAATTTGAACATTTAATTTGCCCCTCGTCGAGCAATTTCGTGAGTTCTTCGCATGCCTGTAACGCTTCGCATCGCCCTCCGAGACTGGGACTACATGACACCGCTGGTGCTCGGTGATGTCAGTTCTTCCCGTCTCGAAATCAAAGTGGATCGTGTGGGCACGCTGGTCTCCAGTCTCGCCGATGACGAGGCTCATGATGCCGCGGAAATGTCCTTCAGCCGCTATTCGCAGATGCGCCATGATGGCGATGCTCGGGTCGTCGGCATTCCGAACTTCATCATGCGCGGCTTCCGCCATCGCTGCATCATCACTGCCAAGGGCAGTCCGATCCGCAAGCTGTCCGATCTGGGCGGCAAGAATATCGGCGTGACCGGCTGGCGCGATTCCGGAAACATCTGGACCCGCGCTGCGTTACGCCGCGAAGGCGTCGGTGTCGAGGACGCCATGTGGTATGCCGGGCGCCTGACGGAAGCTCATCCGATCGTCGACCGGCTCGATGGTTTTGGACGGCCCGGCCGCATCGAAGCTGCTCCCGGCGAACGCCCGATGGTCGATCTGTTGTTGGATGGTCGGCTGGACGCCGTTTTCACGCCTTTCATGCCGAAGGGCTTTTTCGATCAGGGTTCGCCGCTGCGTCAGGTGCTGGATGATTTCCGCTCCGCTGAAGTCGCTTACCTCAACGCGGTCGGTTATATTCCGGGCATGCATCTGATCGGCTTCAAGGCGGAAATCGTCAGGGAGCATCCCTGGATCATGGATGAGCTCAGCGAGCTGATCGACGAATCCCAGCGTATCTGGCTGGAAAAGCGCGAGAAATACGCGGACACCACGCCGTGGATGATCGACGAACTGCGCCGTTGCGCAGCCGACCTGCCGCCGACCTGGAACGTCAGCGGGCTTGCCGAGAACGAGGCAATGATCGCCGGCTTCGCCGAGGAACTTTACGAACAGAAGATCATGCCGCGCCTTTTGACACCCGCCGACCTGTTTCCGTGGCACGCCAAGGCCCGGTGAAGCTCCTCGCAGGCGTCATCGTTGAGCCACCATTTTCGCAAAACCAAAAAGGGGAATGACATGCATTCGAAACTGATCGCTTCCGCCGCCCTGTTGGGCCTGATGATGACGACGTCGGTGTTCGCCCAGGAGGCAGCCGTGCCGAAACAGACCGTCAACGACGCGCTTCGCGCCCGCTTGCCGGAGAAAATCCGCACAGACGGCAAGATGATCTCCGTCAACAATGGTTCATTTCCCCCTTATGAGATCGTCACCGGCACGGAACTGACCGGCGCCAGCGCCGATCTTACCGATGCGATCGGCCAGATGCTCGGCGTCAAGATCGAGCACGAAACCGTTAGCGGATTGACCGCATTGCTCGCCGGCGTCAACTCCGGCCGATACCAGTTCGCCTTTGGTCCGATCGGTGACTTCAAGACCCGCGAAGAGGCCAATGATTTCGTCGACTGGGTTCAGGAATACGTGGTCTTTTCCGTCCAGAAGGGCAATCCGAAGGACATCGGTTCACTCGACAGCGCCTGCGGCAATCGCATTGCCGTCATGGCCGGCGGCTCCGCCGAAAAGGTGATCCAGGCTCAGGTCGAAAAGTGCAAGACGGACGGCAAGCCAGCACTTGAAGTGCAGTCCTACACCGACCAGCCCAGCTCGATCCTGGCGGTCCGCTCCAAACGCGCCGATGCCTTCTTCTCCTCGCAGGCGCCGCTGACCTATTTCGTGTCTCAGGCAAACGGCCAGTTGGAACTGAGCGGTGTCGGCCAGAAGAATGGGTTCGACGATCTCTATCAGGGCGCCGTCGTGTCGAAAGGCTCGCCGCTCGGCCCCGTTCTGCTCGACGCGATCAAGGCGTTGATGGATAACGGCGCCTATGCCGCCATCATGAAAAAGTGGGGTCTCGAGAACAACATGATCAAGCAGCCCGGCCTCAATCTTGGTGGAGCCTTGCCGAAATGAGCAATGACCGCACGACTGCCACACCGCCTTCGGGCGGTGCGGACTTTCGGGATGTCGCCAACGCCCACAAGCCCTTTCGAACCGGCCGGCTCGTCCTGTGGGTTGTCGTGCTCCTCGTTGCCGCGAACTTCCTGTGGATCGTCGCCCATAACGAGAATTTCGGCTGGCCTGTTGTCGCGGCCTATTTCTTCGATCCGACAGTCATCAAAGGCCTTTACGTCAGCCTGGGCCTAACTGTGGTCGCGATGGCCATCGGCATCGTTCTCGGCCTCGGCCTGGCGATCGCTCGGCTGTCGAATGACCGGCTCGCAAGGTCGCTGGCATCGTTGTTCATCTGGTTCTTTCGCGGCACGCCGCTCTTGGTTCAACTGATCCTCTGGTACAATCTCTCGACCCTTTTTCCTGAACTTTCGATCGCCATTCCGTTCGGCCCGACGCTGGCGAGCTGGGAGACCAATTCGGTGATCACGCCAATGACGGCGGCGATCGGCGGCTTGGCTTTGAACGAAGCGGCCTACATGGCCGAGATCATTCGCGGCGGCCTTCTCTCCGTCGATCGCGGCCAGTTCGAGACGGCGGAAGCGTTCGGCATGACCAAGGGCAGGGCGCTGTGGCGGATCATCATTCCGCAGGCGATGCGCTCGATCGTGCCGCCGACGGGCAACCAGCTGATCAGCATGATCAAAGCGACTTCGCTCGTCAGCGTCATCGCGATGGCCGATCTGCTCTATTCCGTCCAGTCGATCTACAACCGTACGTTCGAGATCGTGCCGATGCTGCTTGTCGCGGTCCTCTGGTACCTCTTCATCACCTCGATCCTCAATCTCGGCCAGAGTTATATCGAGGCCTATTACGGCCGCAGCGAACGGCGCAGCAATACCGCAGCCGCCAAATCCGAGACCCTTGTCGAGGAGGCAAGCCATTGACCGCCGCCGAAACCACAAAGCCTCTCGTCAGGGCCCGCAACGTCCACAAGTCCTTCGACCAGCTCGACGTGCTGAAGGGGATCGACCTCGACGTCATGCCGGGTGAAGTCGTCGTGGTGCTCGGCCCGTCCGGATCGGGAAAATCGACCTTCCTGCGCTGCATCAATCATCTCGAAGCGATCAATAAGGGGTTCATCGAGGTCGATGGCGAACAGATCGGCTATCGCCTCCGCAAGGACCGGCTGGAAAAGCTGTCCAGCAACGGGATCGCCCGCCAGCAGCGCAAGATTGGCATGGTGTTCCAGCAGTTCAATCTCTATCCGCATATGACGGTGCTACAGAACATCGTCGAGGCCCCGGTCGGCGTGCACGGAGAAAGCCGTAAGGCCGCGACGGAGAACGCCATGCGGCTGCTGGAGCGGGTCGGCCTGTCGGAAAAGGCAACCAGCTATCCCCGCCAGCTCTCCGGCGGTCAGCAGCAGCGCGTCGCCATCGCCCGCGCCCTGGCGATCAAGCCGAAGCTGATGCTGTTCGACGAGCCCACCTCTGCGCTCGACCCGGAACTGGTCGGCGAAGTGCTGGCCACCATGCGCGATCTCGCCAGGCAGGGTCTGACGATGATCGTCGTCACCCACGAAATCGGTTTCGCCCGTGAGGCGGCCGATCGGGTCGTGTTCATGGACGGCGGCAATGTCGTCGAGATGGGCAAGCCTGAGGATGTCATCGGAAATCCGCAACATCCTCGCACCCAGGCCTTTCTCGCCCGGTTTCTCTGACCGGCACCCCTCAGCTGCTTCGGCCCGCCGGGCCGGAGCAACGGTTCTTTCGATCACGACTGGATGTGTTCATGCCCACGCTCGACAATGCCTATGCCCGCGTTTCCGATTTCGAAGCCATGGAGGCGGAGCTGAAGGCGACCCGCCAGTACCTGCATGCTCGTCCGGAACTCTCCTTCGAAGAAGCGGAAACGGCGCGTTATGTCGCCGAAAAGCTGGAAGGCTGGGGTTATGACGTAAGCCGCAATGTCGGGGGCCATGGCGTTGTCGCGCGGCTCAGCGCCGGCAAGGGTGGCAAGAGTATCGCCATCCGCGCCGATATGGATGCCCTGCCGATCGTCGAGGAAACCGGGCTTTCCTATGCCAGCGGCACCCTCGGCAAGATGCATGCCTGCGGCCATGACGGCCACACGACCGTCCTGCTCGGCGCAGCCGAATATCTTGCCCGCACCCGCCGCTTCAGCGGCACGGTGACGCTGATCTTCCAACCGGCGGAAGAGGCGGGCAAGAATAGCGGCGCCCAGGCGATGATCGCCGACGGCCTGTTCGAGCGGTTTCCGTTCGACGCAATCTTTGGTCTGCACAACCACCCCGGCGCTCCCGAAGGCACCCTTCTGCTGCGATCCGGCCCGATGATGGCAGCGTCGGATACCGTCAATATCACCATCAAGGGCAAAGGCGGCCATGCTTCGCGCCCGCACCTGACCATCGATCCCGTGGTCGTGGCATGCAACCTCGTCGTCTCGCTGCAGACAATCATCTCGCGCAACCTCGATCCGACCCAGACGGCGGTCGTTACCGTCGGCACGATCCATGCCGGCGATGCGGTCAACGTCATTCCGGAATATGCCAAGCTCGCATTGAGCGTGCGCTCCTTCGAGCCGCGCATCCGCGATCTTCTGCAGGAGCGCATCACCAAGCTGGCCCGCTCAGTCGCCGAAGGTCACGATGCTTCCATCGAGATCGACTACGATCGCGGCAATCCTGTCGTCGTCAATTCGCCTGTCGAGACGGATTTTGCCCGGATGGTCGCGGTTGAACTGATCGGCGAAGACAAGGTCGCGACTTGCCCGCTCATTCCCGGCAGCGAGGATTTTTCACACTTTCTCGAACGCAAGCCGGGCAGCTTCCTGCGTCTCGGCAATGGCATGAATTCCGCCATGCTGCATAGCGCTAAATACGACTTCGCCGATGCCAGCCTGACGGTTGGCGCGGCAATGTGGGCAAGGCTCGCGGAGCGCTACCTTCAGGACGACGTCTGAGGCCGCCGCCGCCCGGCTTGCCGCTTTGGATTTGGAGCTTCCCAAGGGGCGATCATGATCCTCAACTGCCGAAGCCGGTCATATCGAACACGGCCGCATTGTCCTGGACCTCACGCAGCCCCTTATACGAGGCGTGACGCAGACTGCCATCATCGGTCCAACCGCGAAATTCGATCTCGGCGATCAGGGTCGGCTGCACGAAGACGTAGCGCTTGCCCTTCAGGGGAACGACCGGTCGGCTGGTCTTCAATCGGTCGAGCGTCTTTTTCAGGTGCTCGGCATCGCTGGTGCTGAAACCGGTGCCGACCGACCCCACGGAAATCCAGTCGAAACCCTTCTTGCCGGCGAGCAGCAGACTGCCGATACCGCCGCGGGCGGAGGCCGATTGTTCGTAACCGACGATCATGAAGCTCTCGCTCTCAACGCACTTGATCTTCAGCCAGTCGCCCGTGCGGCCACTGCGGTAGGGCCGGTCGCGATGCTTGGCGATAATGCCTTCCAGCCGATGATTGCAGGCATGCTCGAGCAAGTCTTCGGCCGGCAGGCCTATCTCTTCGGAAAAGCGGATCGTCCGATTGCCGCTTTCCGGTATCAGGTCCTCAAGAAGGTGCCGGCGCACCGCGAGCTCAGTGCCGGTGAGGTCATGCCCGTCAAGATACAAAAGGTCGAAGGCGTAGAGAATGGACTCGGTCGAAGCCCGCTTGCCGCCTCGACCGCCGAGCGAACGTTGCAACGCGCCAAAATCCGATCGGCCGTGCTCGTCCATAACCACCGCTTCCCCGTCCAGTATGGCGGTGGCCACACCCAGTTCTTTGGCTGCCGCTGCGATGGCGGGAAAGCGGTCGGTCCAGTCATGGCCGCCGCGCGTGATGACACGAACGCCCTTCGGCTCGATGTGGATCGCCAGCCGGTAGCCATCCCATTTCGCCTCGTAGAGCCAATCCGAGCCCAGCGGCACGGTGGGTTTGAGCAGTGCAAGGCAGGGCTCGATCCTCGCCGGCATTGGATCGAACGGAAGGCTCGGCTGGTCGGGATCGCGCTTGCGGATCGGACGAGACTGCAGCCTTGTGTTGGACTCGTTGAGGAATGGCAATGAGGGGCGGCGCGAACGCGTCATGAGGGATGTTTGCCCTTCCCGGACCGGTTTTCCGCTTCGACCGACTTGCGAAGCGCATCCATGATGTTGATGACGTTGCTCGGCGCCGGCTCTTGCTTTTCGCTCGCCTTGGGCTTCGCTTTGCCCGGCTTTTTCATCTGCTTCCGCTTCGCGTCGATGATATCGAGAAGCTTGTCCTGAACCGGATCGGAGACCATCTTCGGGCTCCAGTGCTGCGTCTGCTTTTTGATCAACTGCTGGACCAGCGGCATCATCTCGCTGTCGGCTGCTTCGTCGTCGACCGTCTCGAAATAGGTCTCGGCGTCGCGAACCTCGTCACCGTAACGCAGCGTCCAGAGCACGATACCCTTGCCGCGTGGCTCGAGCATGACGGCGCGTTCCCGCCTCGAGATCACCAGCCTGGAAATACCGACCATATTCTCGGCCGCCATCGCGTCGCGGATGACGGTGAACGCCTCCTCACCGACCGGGTCGTCCGGAGAGAGGTAATAGGGCGTATCGAGCCAGATCCACTCGACACCGTCGCGCGGTGCGAAGACCTCGATGTCGATGGTCTTGGTACTATCCAGCGCGACGTTTTCCAGTTCCTCGTCTTCGAGGATCACATACTCGTTCTCACCGCGCTGATAGCCCTTGACCTCGTCCTCCTCCTTGACCTCCTTCCCGGTGACGGAATCGACATAGTGGCTCACGACGCGATTCTGGGTTTCCCGGTTCAACGTATGGAAGCGAACCTTTTCGTTTTCCGAGGTGGCCGGCGTCATCTGAACGGGGCAGGTTACCAGCGACAGCTTCAGATAGCCTTTCCAGTGGGGGCGGGGCGCCATCACGTCCTCCTCGATCAGCTAGCACGGCGCTGGTGGGCGCCAGTGCCGCGGCTCTTGGATCCGGACGCCCGAGTGGCTTTTTGCCTGCTCTTGCCGGCATTGGCGTTGGCCGCGGTGCGTTTGGTCTTGGCAGGCGCGGACATTCCCGCACTTTCACGCAGCGCCTGCAGAAGATCGCTCGGCTTGGACGCCGCGACCACCTTCTTCTTCGGCAGCGTGCGGCCCTCTATCTTGGCCTTCACCAGCTCCGCCACCGCCTTTTCATACCGGTCTTCGAACTGCTTGGGATCGAACTGGCCTTTTTTCGTGTTGATGATGTGTTTGGCAAGCTCCAGCATCTCGCCCTCGATCTTCAGATCCGGCATCTCCTCGAAAGCCTTTTCCGACGAGCGGACCTCGTAGTCGTAGTTCAAGGTGGAGCCGATGAGGCCGCTGCCATGCGGCCGAATGAGAACGGTGCGCAGGCGCCTGAACAGAACCGTGCGCGCAATTGCGGCGACCTTGGCTTTCGTCATGCCGTCGCGCAACAGCTTGTAGGCATCGCTGCCCATCTTGTCAGGCGCGAGATAATAGGGCTTGTCGAAATAGACGTCGTCGACCTCGTCAATGGGAATGAATGCTTCGACCTTCAGCGTCTTGTCGCTGTTTGGAATCGCGGCCGCAACTTCGTCGGGTTCGAGGACGACATATCGCCCATCCTCGATTTCAAAACCTTTGACCTGGTCGTCGCGCTCAACGGCATCGCCGGTTTCGCTATCGACGAACTCGCGCCGGACACGATTGCCGGTCTTTCGGTTCAGGGTATTGAAGGCGATCCGTTCGGAAGAGGATGCGGCCGTGTAGAGCGCAACAGGAAACGCGACTTCTCCGAACTTGATATAGCCCTTCCAATTCGCTCGCGGCGCAACCATCGACCCGCCTCCCTCACGCAACCAACGCGAGTCAACGGCTCACCCCGCGATTTGTTCCGAGTCAAAACGAATCTAAATTCAAGCACTTAACGCGCCCAAGCTTCCGTTTTGCGAGTCGCGAGATGCTTTTGATTCCATGCGTCTTTTTGCCGTGGCGTGCGTTCTAAGGAGATGGCAACCACAGGGATGAACGACATCACCAAGCGACCAAAGCGAAGCCCGGTGAGGGCGACCGCGGCGACCGGACCGTCCAGCACTGACGAGGCAACGAGCCCTCCCTGTCGGGGGCGTCCGCCAGCAAGATCACGCTGTCACGGCAGCTGCGCACCGCTGACGGCGACATAGACCGAATAAACCGAACGCGTCGCCGCAATAAACAGCCGGTTGCGCATGGGCCCGCCGAAGGTGAGGTTGGCGACGGTTTGCGGCACGCAGATCTTGCCGATCAGTTTGCCGGCCGGATCGAAACAATGCACGCCATCACCGGCACTCGACCAGAGGTTTCCGTTCACATCGGTGCGGATGCCGTCGGGAATGCCGTTGTCGATCAGGCAGAAGACGCGGCCGTTTTGAAGCCTGAGGCCGTCGACCACGTCGAAAGCC
Source organism: Rhizobium phaseoli (assembly GCF_010668805.1). GTDB lineage: Bacteria > Pseudomonadota > Alphaproteobacteria > Rhizobiales > Rhizobiaceae > Rhizobium > Rhizobium phaseoli_A. Next base: position 45,445 of record NZ_WUFT01000014.1, read on the forward strand.
CTTATATGGCGCGGCAGGCTTTCATCATGGCTTGCCGCCGAATCCGCGACGTAAAGAATCGTCTCGTCGGGGGAAAAGGCCAGGCCGTTCGGCTGGATGAAGTCGGTAGCGACAGTCGCAAGCCCCCCGGTCGCCGGATCGAGCCGGTAGACGTTGCGGGTCGGCTGCTCGGGCACGGCGCGATAGCCTTCATAGTCCGACATGATGCCGTAGGTGGGATCGGTGAACCAGATAGTGCCGTCGGATTTTACCACCACGTCGTTCGGCGAATTCAACCTGGCGCCCTCGAAACGATCGGCGAGCACGGTGATCGAGCCATCGACCTCGGTGCGCGTGACGCGGCGGGCGCCATGTTCGCAGGAGATCAGCCGCCCCTGCCGGTCGCGTGTATGGCCGTTGGCGAAGTTGGAGGGTTGCCGGTAGACGGAGACGCCACTCTCCGGCGTCCATCGCAGCATGCGCTGATTGGGAATGTCGCTCCACAGCAGCTGGTTCGCATCGTTGAACCAGACGGGACCCTCCGCCCAGCGGCAACCGGAATAAAGTTCGTCGAGAGCGGCGCTCGTCACGATCAACTGCCGGAAGCGCGGGTCGTGGATTTCGTAGATGCTGGCCTCGGCCATGGCGGTCTTTCCGTTTATCGCATGCCGGCCCGGCGACCGCCGGCGAGCATGATGACGCTGATGATGATGAGGCCGGTCATGATGAGGCGGATGCCGGCGCCGACCCCGTAGGTGTTGAGCATCGAGACGACCAGGAACATGAAGAGCGATGCGCCCCAGATGCCCGGCACGTTAGAATCGCCGCCGGCGACCGCCGTGCCGCCAATCACGACGACGGCGATCGACATCAGCAGATATTCCGAGCCCATGTTGAGCGCCGCGCCGCCGGAGAAACAGGCAAGCAGGTAGCCTGCGACCGCGGCGAGCACAGCGCAGAACAGATAGGTGACGAAGCGTGTTCCATCGACCGGTATGCCGGCCATACGCGCCGCCGGCATGCTCTGGCCGATCGCCGAGATCCAGCGCCCGTAGATCGTCTTGTCGAGCAGGAACCAGGCAAGCAGCGAGACGAGGAACGCGACGATCGCCACATTCGGCACGCCGAGCGTGTTCGAGGTGGTGAACTCCGCAAGCATGCTCGGAGGCTTGATGCGTAATCCCCGGTTCGTCCAGATCGCGGCGGACTGGACGATGAAGCTCATCGACAGCGTCGCGATGATCGGCGGAATACGCAGCGCCTTGATCAGCGCATAATTGCCGAGGCCGACGACAAGGCCGATGACGACGGCAATGAGAAGGCCGGGCAGGATCATGCCGTTTTCGACATTCATCAGCTTCAGCGCCACCGTGCCGGCAAGCGTCATGGTGGCGGGAACCGAGAGATCGATGTTGCCGGGACCGAGCGTGATGACGAACATCTGGCCAAGGCCGACGATGACCGAGAAGGCCGCGAAGGTGAGGGCTGCCTGCGACAGGCCGAGCGTGCTGGCCCCAAGCGTCACCATGATCGTCAGGAACCAGACGATGAAGGCGGCGAGCCACGACCAGATCCAGGGTTTGCCGAAGAGGCTGAGGAGCGGGGTCATCGGCGTTTCTCCCGCTTCTCCAAGCGATTCAACATCAGGCGAAGCGCGAGCACGATGATCAGGATCGCGCCCTGTGCCCCGATCTGCCAGTCCGGCGAGATGCGCAGGAAGGACAGGAACGAGCCGGCGAGCGTCAGTGTCAGCGCGCCGATGACGGCGCCGACAGGGGAGACGCGGCCGCCGATGAACTCGCCGCCGCCAAGGATGACGCCGGCGATCGACAGCAGCGTGTAGCGCAGCGCGATATTGGCATCGGCCGAGGTCGTCAGGCCGACGAGGGCGATGCCGGCAAGCACGGCGAACAGTCCGGCAAGACCGTAGGCGCCGGCGCGCGCCGCGACAATCGACCAGCCGGCGCGCTCGACCGAGCGCTGGTTGCCGCCGATGCCGCGGATCAGCACGCCGAGCGAGGAGCGCATGACGAGAAGATGAGCGACAGCGGCGATGACGATGCTGGCAACGATCGCCATCGGCACCAGTGGCGGCTTGACGGTCATCAGCCAGCGCACCCAGTCCGGCGCCTGACCGCCGGGTGCCGGCAGCAACAGCACCGCAAGGCCGCCCCAGACGAAGCTCATGCCGAGGGTGACGACAATGGACGGCAGGTTGCGCAGATGGATGACGACACCGAGGGCCGCATAGATGGCAATCGCGCCAGCAAGGATCAGGATGCCGATCAGGGGAGCATCCCGCAGAAAGGTTGCGGTGACGCAGGCGACGAAGCTGACGAAGGTGCCCATCGACAGATCGAGATCGTTGACCGCCATCACCAGCATCTGGGCGATCGTCGCCAGCGCGATCGGCACAGCCAGATTGAACAGCAGGTTGAGCCCGACATAGCTCATGGCGCGCGGCTGCAGCCAGAAGACGGCGGCAAGCAGCAGCGTCAGCGACAGAGCAGGGATGGCAAGACGCATGGCGTCGAACGACAGCCGGAACGTCATGCGGCGAGCCCTTGGAAGGAGGCGGCGATGATATTCTTCTCGTTGACCGCGTCGCCGGCAAGTTCGGCGGTGATGCGGCCTTCGCGGAAGACGTAGACGCGGTCGCAGAGGCTGACTTCGTCCATTTCGGTCGAGTACCAGATGAAGGTGCGGCCGCGCGCCGCTTCGTCGCGGATGATGGCGTAGACCTCCTGCTTGGTCCCGACGTCGACGCCGCGCATCGGATCGTCCATGAGAACGATCGGCGCGCGCGTTGAAAGCGCGCGGGCAAAGAGCACCTTCTGCTGGTTGCCGCCGGAAAGCGACAGGATGCGATTGGCGGCCATATCGGGCGTGCGGATTTCGATCCGCCGCTTCCAGTCGGCGCCTTTCATCTCTTCCTCGTTTGCGACGATGAGGCCTCGCCGCGACAGGTCACCGAGCGAGGCTATGGAGAAGTTGCGCAGGATGCTCCAGAGCTCGAAGACCCCGTTCAGGCGGCGGTCGCCGGCGACGAAGGTGACGAGCGGATTGCGCGCAGGCAGCCAGTTGCCGGACTGGGCGGCATGCAGGGCAAGCAGCAGTTCGGTCTGCCCGTGGCCGGCCAGTCCCGCCAGTCCGATAATTTCTCCCTTGCGGGCGGCGAAGGGCAGGCCTTTCGTCTGATGGGACAGAATGAGCGGAGCGGTGGAGTGTTCGCGCCCCGGGCGCTGCCTGGTTTCCTCCTTGGCGACGGTGCCCATCGCTTCCACGAGGCCGTGATGGTCGAATCCATCAGCCGGACGCTCGGCGACGACGCGGCCGTCCTTCATCACGACGATGCGGTCGGAGGTTTCGAGGATCTCGTGCAGGATATGCGAAATGAAGATGACCGATCCGCCGGCGGCGATGAAGCGGCGGACATGATAGAGCATCTGGCGGGCGAGGCTTGCATCGAGCGACGAAGTGGGCTCGTCGAGGATCACCAGCCGCGGCGCGATGCCGGCATCGGAAAAGGCCATTGAAATCTCGACCATCTGCCGCTCGGCGATCGAAAGATCGCCGACAGCCCGGCTGCTGTCGATACCATGGCCGGGAAAGACGGCATCGAGGCTCTTCTCGATGATTTCAGCGGCGCGCCTGCGCCAGCCGAGGCCACCGAGATGACGGTGCATGATGCGGGCGTTCTCGACGATGGAAAGGTTGGGGCAGAGCGAAAGTTCCTGGAAGACGCAGCGCACGCCGCGGGCTCGCGCAGCGTTTATGCCATAGCGCTCCAGCCGCTCGCCGTCGCTTGCCACACTTCCTTCGTGCGGCGTGAGCCCGCCGTTGATCACGCTGACGATCGTCGATTTGCCAGCGCCATTATGGCCGACGAGCCCGACGCATTCGCCCGGCATGACGCGGAGCGTGACGCCGTCGAGCGCCTTGACCGCGCCAAAGCTTACCTTGGCGCCATCGACGGCGATCACCGCCTTCAAAACCTCATCCATGCTGCCCGCCACATCTGCTTCACAAAGAATGCCGCGCGGCCGTTTGCGGCCGCGCGGCATTCGCCGGGAGATTTACTTCGCCGACTCGATGACCTTGATTGCATCGGCCTGCGTGTATTCCACGTTGGCGACGCCGCCGGCTTGGGTATTGGCGAGATTCGTTTCGAGATTGTCCTGGTCGATGCGCAGGAAGGGCACGACGAGGTCCTTCTTGACCTGCTTGCCGTCGAGGATCTGCTGAGCGACCCAGAAGGCGAGCGTGGACACACCTGGCGCGATGGACACGGACATGGTCTCGTAGCCCTTGCCGTCCTTCTGCTCCTTCCACCATTTCAATTCGTCTTCGCGGTTGCCCATGATGATGGTCGGCATCTTCCGGTCGGTCGCGGCAATCGCCTGTGCGGCGCCATAACCGTCGCCACCCTGCGTCACCACGCCGGCGATATCAGGCAGGCTCGGCAGGATGCCGGCAACCGCCTTCTGCGCCACGTCCTGCGCCCAGTCTCCATGAACGGAGCCGACGACCTTGAACTGCGGGAACTGCTTGACGCCGTCGTGGATGCCTGCCGAGATCTCGTCATCGACGAAGACACCGGCCAGACCGCGGATCTCGAGCAGGTTGCCGCCCTCAGGAAGTTTCTTCGACAGGTACTCTACTTCGCTGCGGCCCATTTCCTTGAAGTTGACGGCGATGCGCCAGGCACAGGGTTCGGTGACGATGCCGTCGAAGGACACCACGGTGATGCCGGCGTCGCAGGCTTCCTTGACCGCGCCGTTCAGCGCCGTCGGCGAGGCGGCGTTCAGCACGATGGCGTCATAACCCTGCAGGATCATGTTCTGGATCTGCGCCGCCTGCTCTGTCGCCTGGTTCTCGGCGGTGGTGAAGGGATCGGCAGCGGCAACGACGCCGGCCTTCACGGCCTCGCCCGTCACTTTGCCCCAACTCGTCAGCATGGCCTGGCGCCAAGAGTTGCCGGCATAATTGTTGGAAAGGGCGATTTTCTTGGCCGCTGTGTCGGCAAAGGCGGAAACGGGCATAGCGGCGCAAGCAATTGCGGCCGATGCCAGAAGCATCTTGCGGATTGTCATGTCTTCCTCCCTGATGATCGCGCTGGTCAGCGGATCGCTTCACTCCTGCCGACCCAATCGGGCTCGAGTGAAAATTGTTCTTGCACTGAGCTTCCTCCTCTCAGTAAGGGCAGGATGCGGGAGATCGATCGGCCTGTACAGGGGCAAGGCAGCAAGTCGTTTGCGGGTTTTGCGCAATTAGCTGCGGGTTTACGCAAGACGGCGGCGCTTCCGCGGGCGCTTACTGCAAAGGGATCGCGGCGGGTTGAGGAGCCTGCCGTCTCGGGGAGGAACCATCATGCTGCATCTCGCACCCGCAGCCATGTTCGACCACTATCTCGGTATTTCCCGGCTGCTCGCGGGCCAGCTCGACTTCCGCTCGGCTATCCGTTCGGTTGCGGCCGAGGTCGCTCATATCATCCCGCACGACCATCTCGATGTCTGCGTGCTCCTTGAGGGCGGCAATTACCACACGGCCTATGAAACGGGCATCGAAACCGCCTGGGGCGATCTTGCCGGCGCGCCCGTGATCAACAGCCCGATCCGGTCGCTGCTCTGGGGCGAGGTGGACTTTCTGCTGGCGGACGACGCCATGACGGACCCGCGTTTCCACTTCGAGGGCGCCTTCAAGCGGCCGATCGTCGAGGAGTCGCTGCGGAGCCGCCTGCACGTGCCGATGAAGGTTCAGGGCACGATCATCGCCGCGCTCTCCTGTTCGTCGCGAACGGCTGGTGTCTATACGATGGAGGATATCGAACGCGCCCGCATCATCGCCGACCTGCTGACACCCTATTTCTTCGCACTGCAGGCTGCCGAACAGGCGCAACGCTCGGCCATCGTCGAGGCGGAGGCCCGCGCCCGCGAAGAGGGGCTGCGGCAGGGCGCGCTGAAGCTGACCGAGGCACTGGAGCAGGAACGCCAGCGGATCGGCATGGACCTGCACGACCAGACGCTTGCCGACCTGACGCGGCTTGCCCGCCGGATCGACCGGCTGTCGCGCAACGGCGAGGTGACGCCCGAGGCGCTGGAGCCGGTCTCGCGTTCGCTGCAGCATTGCATGCAGGATCTGCGGCAGATCATCGAACAGGCCAAACCCTCGGTGCTCCAGCTCTTCGGTCTCGCACAGGCGATCGAGCATCATCTCGACCGATCGACCCGCGACACGGGATCGGCCATCGAGTGGGGCCTCGTCGACGAGACGCACGGCGCACTGGAACGACTGGAACCCACCGTCAGCGTCGCGCTGTTCCGGATCGCCCAGGAGGCGATCAACAATGCGGTGCGCCATGCCGCCCCACTGGCCGTCACCGTGCGGCTCGAGGCCGACGAGGAGCGGCTGTCGATCGAAATCTCCGACGACGGGACCGGGCTCGCCAAGGCGCGGGGACGGATCGGCGGCGGCATCGACAATATGAAGACCCGTGCGCGGCTGATTTCGGCGCGCTTCACGACCGGGCCCGGCAACAACAATCGCGGGACTGTGGTGCGCGTCGCGCTGCCGCTTACGCCGCACGACCCGGCGAGCGGGCTAAACTGAGGATTGACACGATGAAGGTTCTGATCGTCGAAGACGACCCGCTGCACCGCTCCTATCTGCATGAGGCTGTCAACGCCGCCCTGCCGGAATGCGATACGGTGATCGAGGCTGAGAACGGCACCGTCGGCGAGAAGCTCGCCCGCGACCATAAGTCGGCGCATATCGTCATGGACCTGCAGATGGTCAGCCGCAACGGCATCGAGGCGGCGCGCACCATCTGGAAGGAGCGGCCGGAGACCCGCATCCTGTTCTGGTCGAATTATTCGGACGAGGCCTATGTGCGCGGCGTTTCGCGCATCGTGCCGGATGGCGCCGCCTATGGCTATGTGCTGAAATCCGCCTCTGACGAGCGGCTGAAGCTGGCACTGCGCTCGATCTTCATCGAGAGCCAATGCGTCATCGACCGCGAGGTGCGCGGCCTGCAGCAGAAGAGCCTCGGCCAGACCAACGGTTTTACCGATTCCGAATACGAGATCCTCGTCGATATCGCGCTCGGTCTGACCGACCGGGCCATCGCCAAACGGCGCGGCCTGTCGCTGCGCAGCGTGCAGAACCGCCTGCAGCAGCTCTACGACAAGCTCGACGTCTACCAGAGCGCCGGCGACGACCACGAGGACGGCCGCTTCAATCTCCGCGCCCGCGCCATCACGGTGGCTTTCCTGCGCAAGCTGCTGAACTACAGCGCTCTGGAGCGCGCCGAGGCAGAGCTGCAGGAGTGGCTGGACGGAAAGTAGCCCGGAGCTGCTGGAGAGCCCATAATTCTGCCCTGGCGGATCAGGCGATGGCTTTCAACGGCGCGCGGCTGCTCGGCGCTGCCTCGGGCTTGCCGAACAGGAAGCCCTGCATCTGCGCCGGATGGCTTGCATGCAGGATCGCAAGCTGTTCCTGCGTCTCGACCCCTTCGGCAATGACCGGCAGGTTGAGCGTCGACGCCATCTCGATGACATTCTCAAACAGCGCCCTGATGGTGGGATCGACGCCGATGCCGGCAAGGAAGCGTCTATCGATTTTCAGCTTGTCGAACGGAAAATCGCGGAGGTTGCTGAGCGAGGAATAACCGGTCCCGAAGTCGTCCAGGACGATCCGGATCCCCATCGACCGCAGCTGACTGAGCGTGGAAAGGACGGCAGCCCGATCGTGAAACAGCGCCGACTCGGTGATCTCCAGCTCCAGGCGGTCAGGCTGCAGCCCGGTTTTCGCAAGGATTTGCGAGAACTGCTCCACCAGGTTCGGCATCAGGAACTGAACCGGCGAGATGTTGACCGCGATCGTCAGCGGGGTTTCCCACGAGGCTGCTTCGCTGCACGCTTCTTCCAGAACCCAGATCCCGATGGGGATGATGCAGCCGGTTTCGTCGGCGGCAGCGATGAAGTCTGCCGGTGCAAGGATGCCTCTGCTTGCATGGCGCCATCGCAACAGCGCCTCGTAACCGCACGGCTCCTGCGAGGATGTGTCGACGATCCTCTGGTAGACGAGGAACAGCTCTCCTTTGCCGAGTGCGTGCCGCAGATCATGCTCGAGCTGCCGCTTGGCATGCAACTCGATGTCCATCGCCGGCTCGAATGTGCAGGCTCTGCCGCGGCCGCCGCTCTTGGCCCGGTAAAGGGCCATGTCGGCGTTGTTTCTGAGTCGTCGATCGGTAATCCCGTGCTCCGGGTACAAGGCAATGCCGATGCTGGCGCCGAATCCCGAAGAGGTTGCGAGATCTGCGAACTCGTCGGCGAAAGCCTTCAGCAGAGCGGCCGACAACGCTTCCGTCTGTTGGCGGGACGCGTTTTCCAGGATGATGCAGAATTCGTCTCCACCCATGCGAGCGATCGTAACATGGGGCGGCAAAGTGCGGACCAGGATCCGCGCGACCCGCTGAAGCACCGCATCCCCCTCGGCGTGGCCGAATGTGTCATTGACGAGTTTGAAACGGTCGAGATCGAGGGCAAGCAGCGCCAGCCCGCTGGGTGTTTCGGCAGCGCCGGCAATCGCCATCTCGAAACGCCGGTCGAACTCGCGACGGTTCGCCAGGCCGGTCAATGGGTCATGGCGCGCCATATGCTCGATCCTGCGGCTCGCCTCATGGCGCTCGGTCAGATCGCGCACGGCGATCACCTGGCACTCCCGCCCACGATACTCGATCGTCCGAGCAAGGACCTCGACCGGAATCGTGTCCTGGCCCTCGCAGAACACGGCGCCTTGGCAGGTCTCGATGCCAAGGCGTCTTTCGATCGCAAGCACCGCCTCGACCGGTTGCCCTTTCAGAAGTGCGGCTGCCTTACCGGCCATCGCCGCGAATTTCTCGTTGAGATCGATGACGACATTCTCCTGGGCAATGACCAGCCCCTCGAACGAGGCATTCGCCAGCCCGCGCAGATCGGTCAAATGACGGTCAAGGAACAGGGCTGCGGCGGCTCCGAGCAGGATCAACGTCGAGATGATCGAGACAGCAATGGCGATGGCGATCCGGTCGACGGAGGAGAGATCGGCATGGACGGGCTCGGCGGAAGGGGTGATCTGGACACCGCTCATCGACACGGTATGCAGGCTGCAGATCGCCAGGACGATGCACGCCGCGCTGGCAAAAATATAGAAACGCCTGCTTGCGCTATGCCGCACGACCGCAACCGCAACAATGCCGAAGCCGATTGCCAACGCACAGGCGACGATCGATTTATCTGCGGCGAGCGAGACCATGCTGAAAGGCGTGATGGCAAGCAGCCCGACGAAATGCATTGCCGCAATGGCAACGCCGAACAGGACCCCGCCGGACGCCTGGACAAGCTGGCCGCCATTCATAAAAGCGATTTCAACCGCTACCGCAAACAGAACGATGGCGGCGATAATCGACAGAACAATCAGAGGACCGTCGTAGCCGATGGGCACCGGACCGGCATAAGCCAGCATCGCGATAAAATGGGTTGCCCAGGTGCTGGCGCCGAGAACGACGGCAGCGGCGATGAGCCAGTAGTGGTGATGGTGGCGCACACATTCCTGCGCACGCGTCAGCATGAAGACGGCCGTCAGGCTGCCGAAGCAGCAGATCGACAGAGCAACGAAAAGCAACGTCCAGTCATGCTGGTCGGCGATACATGAAAGCACAGTGAACATGGCATCTCCCGAAGGTGCGGGGAGGGTGCCAAAGCGGCCCTAACGAAATCATATAGCCTTCATTAAAATGCAACTAATCCATGCAGAAACCACAAGGAAAAGACAAGAAGCAAGTGCCGCTCCGAAAACCGCGAATGAAGTGGCCGCAACCGCGGCTCCGCGGCTTCGGCCGAAGAAAACCGACCTCTGGCAAGGTGATATCAGGAGCCCGCCAGCGGCAGAGAACGCTTGGCGTCTGCCAATGATGGGCCGGAGATGACGCGGTACCGCGCCGCGACAAGGTTGTATATTCCGAAGGCTGACAATCCGGCGGCAACAATGATGTAGAGAAAGGATCCGAACGGAAGCTGGTGGACCCATTCCAAGGCGTCGCCCATGCTGCCGGCTTGCTGCGGATCCACCCGGAAGCCGGCATAGGCGAAAAGCAGGCCGGTGATCGCAAATACCACACCGCGGGCGACGAGACCGTAGACGCATATCAATGTCACGATGCCCTTGTTGTCCGGTATCTTGACGTAGCGCTCGAACTTTCGGGTAATGCCCTTCACGACCGTCACGATGCCGCCGATGACAAAGCCAGCGCCAACGGCAATCGCCAAGTAGGAACCGAACGGCTGCGACATGATCCATCCCGCCAGCCCCTTCTCACCGGAACCTTCGCTTCCTCCGCTCAAGTAGACGGCACGACTGAGTGCATATCCGGCAAGCCCGAGATAGGTGATGGCGCTGCCAAGGAGTGCCGCTCGGATCACCAACGCCTTTCCGTCCCGGCCGTGGCCATCGCTATCCGCCAAGGACTGGGCCAGCCTCCAAGCGACAAATCCGAGAAGTCCAAGACCAATCAATCCGACCCAGACACGGCCAAACGGCTGGCCAAGCAGCGTCGAGAGCGCCGACTTCGTTTCCGGCCGCCCGCCGGCGACGCCGGAGAAGAGCGCAAGCCCCGCTATCAGCAGGAAAACGACACCACGCGCCGTGTAGCCGCCCTTAGCGAGCACATCAAATCGAAGACTTTTGCTCATCAACATTTCCCAATCCGACACCAGTGCGCGAGAGTAACGCGCCAGCCTTCCGAAAGTTTGCTGAAAGGACTCGCGACCGGGCGACGCCGTCGTTGGCGGTTAGGAATGATTATTTGCCACAAGTTCCATAAGACAGATTACGCCACATTTACACTTTAAAATTGAACTATTATTGCTTTAAAAATTGCAGCACCACTCCCGCGTTTATGGAGGTGAGACTGCAGATGGGATTAATTACGGCGGCGCATGTGATGCGCGCCACATCCTTGTTCCCTATCGCACCTCGAATTCCGGATCGGGCGGAACCTGCATCGCAAGAGCGAGATGATTTGTCTGGGCGGCAAGCCCGATGATCGTCAGGAGTTCGCCATGTTGAGCATCGGTCATGCCCCGCGCACGGGCGGCAGCGGTATGGGATTGAACGCAGTACTGGCAAGCATTGGCGGTTGACACCGCTATGTAGATCATCTCGCGCGTCAACGGATCGATCGCGCCTTCGACCGTCATGACCGATTTGAGCGTTTCCCATACGCGTTTGGGATTTGCGGGATCGTTTGCAAGAGCACGCCAGAAATTGTTGATGAAGTCGGTCTTGCGGGTCGCCCTGATATCATCGAACACCGCTTGCACGGCCGGAATGGCCGCGGCCTCTTGGTCCGACAGGAGTTTGACAGTTGCCATCGAAAGTTCCTTTCCGGGCGCCTCAAGCATGATTTTTGCGCGGCGATCCCACGCAGCGGCGGAAGATACGAAGAAATGACCGCGGCCGCCAGACTTCCCGCCGGCGAGGAAATCGAAGACGGCTGTTTCAGGAAAACAGGTAAAAATAGAAATTATTGTCTACATATTTTATAGATTACAAGGTTTCATAGCCCCGTCGACTTCAGCGATGAGATTTCGAACGCCCAATGGATGCATCCTTGGGTGCGTGTGAACTGCCGACTTCTTCCAAGATCAACAGGAGATTTCCATGAGCAATCCGGTTCTCGTCAATCAGATCATTCCCAAGCCCAATGTTATCCCGCTGACCGGCCGTGTCGGAGCCGAAATCAGGGATATCCGCCTTGGCGGAGACCTTTCGGATGCAACGGTGGCAGCCATCAACCAGCTTCTTCTGAAGCACAAGGTCATCTTCTTCCGCGGGACATCTTGAGGATTCCGAACAGGAAGCCTTCGCGCGCCGCCTCGGCGATCTCGTGCCACATCCTACCCAGGGACCGGTCGCGGGCACGGCTTCCATCCTCAATCTCGATTCCAGCCGCGGCGGCGGCCGGGCGGACCAGTGGCACACCGACGTTACCTTCGTCGACGCCTACCCCAAATTTTCCGTCCTGCGCGGCGTCGTCATTCCGGCAGCCGGCGGTGACACGATCTGGTCCAACACCCATGCGGCATACGAAAGTCTGCCGGCGCCGCTCAAATTGCTGGCGGATAATTTATGGGCCATTCACAGCAATGCCTATGACTATGCCGCCGTGCGCCCTCGCGCCACGGATGCAGAGAAGAAGCATTTCGAGGAGGTTTTCACCTCGACCATCTACGAAACCGAGCATCCGGTCGTGCGTGTCCATCCGGAAACCGGCGAAAGATCGCTGCTGCTCGGCAACTTCGTTCAGCGACTTGTCGGCCTGTCGAAGAGCGACTCCGCGAAACTCTACGAGGTGTTCCAATCCTACGTCACCGCCCCGGAAAATACCGTGCGCTGGCGCTGGAGAGCAGGAGATGTGGCGATCTGGGACAACCGCGCCACCCAGCACTATGCCGTCAACGATTATGGCGACCAGCACCGGGTGGTCCGCCGCGCCACCGTTGACGGCGATGTTCCCGTCAGCATCGACGGCCGCCGCAGCGTAACCCACGTCAAGGCCGCCAAGCCGCAGGCAAAGGCGGCGTGATCACCGACGCACGGATGTTGACCGGCACAGTTCCTACCAGAGCTTCATGTGCCGGTTGACGTCTTTGTAGAGCAGGTAGCGGAAGCGACCGGGACCGCCAGCATAACAGGCCTGCGGGCAAAAGGCCCGCAGCCACATGAAGTCGCCGGCCTCGACCTCAACCCAATCCTCGTTCAGGCGATAGACCGCCTTTCCCTCGAGCACATAGAGCCCGTGTTCCATGACATGGGTTTCCATGAAGGGGATTACGGCGCCCGGCTCCAAGGTCACAATAGTGACATGCATGTCGTAGCGGACGTCGGCAGGATCGATAAACCGCGTCGTTCCCCAGCGTCCGTCCGTGTCGGGCATTGCTGCTGCGGGATGCTCATCCTCGTGCGTGAAGATCGCCGGCGGCGGCTCCAGCCCCTCGACTTCCTGAAACGCCTTGCGGATCCAGTGGAATATCGCCGGGCCCGATCCGTCGTTTTTCAGGCGCCAGGCCGAACCCGCGGGAATATAGGCGAAGGAGCCGGCGCGCAGCGTGTGGCTGACGCCGTCGAGCTCCACCGTCATGCCGCCTTCGACGACGAACAGCACTGCTTCGGCCCGCTTGTCCGGCTCCGGCCGATCGCTTCCGCCGCCCGGCTGAACTTCCATCACATATTGCGAGAAGGTTTCGGAGAAGCCGGAAAGCGGCCGCGACAGAACCCATGCCCGCGTTCCCGTCCAATGCGGAAGGAGGCTGGTGACGATATCGCTCATGACGCCGCGCGGGATGACCGCGTAAGCCGTGGTGAAAACGGCCTTGCCGGAAAGCAATTGGGTCTGCGGCGGCAGACCGCCAAGCTTCGAATAATACTCTGTCTTGTCCATTGATGCGGCTTTCCAGGCAGGTGTCACTACATCTGCTTTATGCGCCGCCAGCCGGTTAGGCAACTGCCATTGGGGCAAGCCAGCCTACCGATCTGCCATCACCAGATGGCCCGGCCCGACTTCGCGATAGAAGGTGGCCGGAGGCTGGTAGTCGACGGCGCGCATCGGGCTCTTGATCTCGTCATTCGCCACCATCCGCTTCTCATGACGGCGGTCGGGATCGGGCACAGGCACGGCGGCGATGAGTTTGCGGGTGTAGGGATGCTGCGGATTTTCGAAGACGGCGGCGCGCGGGCCGATCTCGACGATTTCGCCGAGATACATCACCGCCACCCGGTGGCTGACGCGCTCGACCACCGCCATGTCGTGCGAGATGAACAGGAAGGCGAGGTCGAGGCTCTGCTGCAGGTCGAGCATCAGATTGATGACCTGCGCCTTGATCGACACGTCGAGCGCCGACACACTTTCATCGGCGACGATGACCTTCGGCTGCAGGGCAAGCGCCCGGGCAATGCAGATGCGCTGCCGCTGGCCGCCGGAAAATTCGTGCGGATAACGCGCCGCCATATCCGCGGACAGCCCGACCTTGACCAGCAGATCGGCAACAACCTCCTTTGCCTGTTTGGAGTTGCCCAACCGGTGTTCGAGATAGGGTTCGGCAATCGCAGCACCGACCTTCATGCGTGGATTGAGGCTGGCAAAGGGATCCTGGAAGATCATCTGCACGGATTTGCGCATTTCGCGCAGCTCCTTCCTGTCGAGGCCGAGCACCTCCCTGCCCTCGACGAGAACGGAGCCCGCCTGCGGCTCGATGAGACGCATGATGGCGCGGCCCGTCGTCGATTTGCCGCAACCGGATTCGCCGACGAGCGACAGCGTCTCGCCAGCATGGAGATCGAACGAGACGTTTTCGACCGCGTGCACCCGGCTGGTCAACCGGCCGAACAGGCCGGAATGAATGTCGAAACGCTTGGTGAGGTTCTTCACCTGCAAGACCGGCGTCACTGCGACTGTATCGGCGGCCTCAGTCGGAATGTCGGATTCCCCCGTTGCCGTATTGACCACGGGGAAACGCAGCGGCCTTTGCCGGCCCTGCATCGAACCGAGCACCGGCACGGCCGACAGCAGCGCTCTGGTATAGGGATTTCTGCCGCGGTGGAAGATATCGGCGGTGATCCCGCTTTCAACCTGCTCGCCACGATACATCACCACCGTCCGATCGGCGATCTCGGCGACGACGCCCATGTCATGGGTGATGAACAGTACCGAAGTCCCCTCCTCCTCCTGCAGCATCTTGATGAGATCGAGAATCTGGCCCTGGATGGTCACGTCGAGCGCCGTCGTCGGCTCGTCGGCGATCAGCAGTTTCGGCCGGCTGGCAAGGGCCATGGCGATCATCACCCGCTGGCGCATGCCGCCGGAAAAACGATGCGGATATTCGTCGAAGCGCGAGGCGGCCGAGGGGATGCGGACTTTTTCCAGCAGCCTAATCGTCTCGGCCCTGGCATCGGCCCGGCTGATAGTGGAATGGCAAAGCAGCGCCTCGGAGATCTGATCGCCGATGGTGAAGAGCGGATTGAGCGAGGTCATCGGCTCCTGGAAGATCATCGCCACCTCGTTGCCGCGCACCTGCCGCATCGCATGTTCCGGCAGTGCCAACAGGTCGCGGCCGCCGAGCATGACCCGGCCCTCGACGCGGCTGGTATCGGCCTGCAGCAGCCGCATGATCGACAGCGAGGTGACACTCTTGCCCGAGCCGGATTCACCGACGATCGCCACCGTCTCGCCGGGTGCGACGGTGAAGGAGACATCGCGCACCACCGGTTTCCAGCCGCCGTCGACCAGAAAGGAGGTGGTCAGCCTGTCGACGGAAAGAACGGGTGCGGCCGTTTCGATCGATTGTGCTTGAACCTCAGCCATATCGCTCCCCTTGCGGCTCAATCCGGCCAGCGCAGCGCGGCGTCGAAGCGGTGCCGGCTGCGGTTTTCGATCGGCGTTGCGATGATCTCATTGGAGGCGCGCGCCTTGTCGAGTTCCTCGGCCAGGCGGTTTGCGACGATGACATCCTGGCCCGGATGCAGGTTGCACGGGTCGAGATAGAAATAGCGGTGCTCCACCTCGTGGTCGCGCACGATGATCGGCGGGGTGCCCCTCGCCAGCGCATCGGCCAGATCCCAGGCGGTGATATGGGCCTGCTCGGCATCGACGATGAGACGCAGCCGGTCGAGCGGATTGTTGGTCGGATCGGGCTCGATCAGCGCGGTCAGACCGGGACGGCCGTCGAGTGTGCGCTTCCACAGATTGAGAGAGCCGGTCTCGCGCTCCCGGATGCCGGCATGATCGCGCTTTTCCCAGGCTTCGAGTGCGGCCATCACGCCGAAAATACTCTCCTTGCCGACCTTCATGCCGCGGCCGATGCCCATATTCTGCAGGAAGGCATGACGCACCAGTTCCTTCCGGCCGGCGACGATGCCAGACGTCGGGCCGCCGAGGAATTTGTGGCCGGAATAAAGCGCGATATCGGCCCCCTGCTCCAGGAAAATCCGCAGATCATATTCCGAGGCCGCATCGACGATGACGGGCACGCCCCTGGCATGGGCGATCTCGACGAATTCCTTCAGGTTCAGCAGGCCGTAGTCGACCACATGGTGGGAGACGACATAGACGGCGGCGGCAGTCTTGTCGGTAATCGCCTTTTCCATGTGAAAGCGATGCGTCGAGGTCGCCTGTCCCACAAGCACGGCCTTGCCGCCGGCAAGCCGGATCGCCTGGTCGACCGGCGCGCCGTAGCTCACCACGTGGCCCATCTGCACCAGCACTTCGTTCTTCTCGGACGCGGCATCCGGCAACTTCTCGATCGCCAGCAGATTGTCGCCGGTGATGGCGCCGGCGACCGCCAGCGAAATACCGGCCGAGCAGGAGGCGGTGACGAAGCCTGCCTCGCCGCCGGTCAGCCGGGCGATGACCGCACTTGCCTTGCGCTGCAGGTCGTTGATCTCGACGAAATGCGGCAGGATCGATGCCATCGCCTCGATCGCCTCCGGCACGACGATCGAGGCGCCGAGGCTGGTCATCGTGCCGGATACGTTGATGACGGGGCGAAGGCCGAGCGAAGGTCTGATATCATTGGGCATGAAGGTCTCCAGAAGTCTTAGTCGAGGAACGCGCCATGGCGGACGCTGCTCCAAATATGAAAGCTCTCGTCAGCCATTCAAGGCGACGATCGCCTCGATTTCGACGGTGATGTTGCCGGGCAGCGAGCCGAAGCCGACGGCCGAGCGGGCATGTTCGCCCGCCGCGCCGAAAACGGCGATCAACAGATCCGAGCAGCCGTTGATGACGCTTGGATGATCCTCGAACTCAGGCACGGCATTGACCATGCCGAGCAGCTTGACCACCCGCTTGACGCGGGAGAGATCGCCGAGCGCGTCATGCATGACGGCGAGCAGATTGATGCCGGTCAGCCGCGCATGCCGGTAAGCCTCCTCGACACCGACGCCGCCGCCGACTTTGCCGGCATGCATGAAGCCGTCGGCCTCACGCGGCCCCTGGCCGGAGAGGTAGAGCATATTGCCTTCCACCACATGCGTCACGAAATTGGCGATCGGCGGCGGTGGCGGCGGCAGCTTGATGCCGAGGGCGGCTAACCGTTGGTAAGGCGAGTTCTCGACCTTGCCGGCGGCGTTGGGAAACTGATTCACGCAAACTCCTGTCATGCGAATTGGACTGGGCGAATTGGATTGGGCGAATTTCGATTGGCCGACGTCTGGTCGGCGGATTAAAGGTCCTTGCGAAGTCTTGGGTCGAGCATGTCCCTGAGGCCGTCGCCGACCATCTGTAGCGACAGCACCGAGAGAATGATGGCGACGCCGGGAAACAGCGTCATCCAGTCGGCCTGGCCGATATATTGGCGGCCGGCGGCGATCATCGTTCCCCAGGTCGGAATTTCTGGGCTGACGCCAAGGCCGAGAAAGGAGAGGCCGGCTTCGGCAAGCATGGCGCTGGCAAAGAGGAAGGTGGCCTGCACCAGGATCGGCGAGAGCAGATTGCGCAGCACATGCCGGGTCATGATGTGAAAGGTGGAAATGCCGAGCGCCCTTGCCGCCTCGACATAGGGCAGCTCGCGAATGACCAGCGTCGACGCGCGCACGATGCGGGCAAGACGCGGCGCATAGACGATCGACAGCGCGATGATCACCGTGGTCAAGGACGGGCCGAGGGCGGCGACGAGGGCGATCGCCAGCAGAATATCCGGGAAGGCCATCATCGCATCGATCAGCCGGGCAATCGGCGTATCGAGCTTCTGGAAGAAGCCGGCAAGCAAGCCGAGCGTCACGCCGATCACTGCCGACAGGCTGACGACCGCAACGCCGACGAGCAGCGACAGGCGGCCGGCAAAGATCGTCCGCGAGAAGACGTCGCGGCCGAACTCGTCCGTGCCGAAGAAGAAGGTGCCGCTCGGCGGCTTCAGCCGGTTGACGATGGAAAGCTTGGATGGCGAATAGGGCGCGACGACAGGCGCGAAGACCGCCAGCAGCACGAAGATCGCCAGGATCAGCAGGCCGAAGGTCACCGTCTTGCGCTTCAGCAGGCGGCGGACGAATTTGCTGCCTTCGCTCTCGACTGATTTGATTGCGATATCGGCCATCAGTAGCGCACCCTCGGATCGACCAGCAGATAGAGCATGTCGATCGCAAAATTGATCAGCACGTAGAGGGCGGCGATGACGAGCAGCGCACCCTGGATGACAGGGTAATCGCGGCGCAGCACCGCCGAGACGACGAGATTGCCGACACCCGGCAGGCCGAAGACAGTCTCGGTGACGACGGCGCCCGAAATCAGCACCGCAGCCGTCAGGCCGAGCACCGTCAGGATCGGGATCAGCGCATTTTTCAGCGCATGCTTGAGGATGACCTTGCGCTCGACCAGCCCCTTTGCGCGCGCCGTGCGGATATAATCGTCGCCGAGCACATCCAGCATCGAGGCGCGGGTGAAGCGCAGGATCAGCGCCGAGGAGACGATGCCGAGCGCAAAGGCCGGCAGGGTCAGATGATACATCCGATCAAGGAAGGTCGAGCCGGGACCGCCATAACCCGAGACCGGGAAGATATTGAGCCGGACGGCGAAGAACTGCATCAGGATGAGGCCGAGCCAGAAGCTCGGGATGCTGGCGGCAAACATCGCCAGCGTCGTTGCCGCCTGGTCGACGAAGGAGCCACGCCGATAGGCGGCATAGATGCCGATCGGCAGCGCAATGGTGCTGGCGATCGCAAGCGAAAACAGCGTCAGGAAGAAGGTCGGCTCGGCGCGGTCGAGCAGAGCCGACGTCACCGGCATGTTGAGGAAGATCGACTGACCGAGATCGCCCTTCAGCAACTGGCCGATATAATAGAGATATTGCAGGCCGAGCGACTGATCGAGGCCGAGCCTGGCGCGGAGATCGACAACATCCTGCGGCGTCGCATCCGGCCCGAGCATGACGGCGGCCGGGTCGCCCGGCGTCACGCGCACGATGACGAAGACGATCGTGACGACGAGAAACATCACGACGATCATGCCAAAGAAGCGCTGGAGGATGTAGCGGATCATGAATGCTGGCCTTCAAGCCCTTGCAGATACGGCAGAAAAGACCGGTGCCGAACCCTGGAAGGGTCGGCACCGGCGGCGATGCTTACTTCTTGATCGAAGCGTTCCAGAAATATGGCCACGGGGCCGGATCGACGCCTTCGAGTTTGACCGACTTTGCCGCGACGGCGTTGAAATCGCCGATCTTCATAAAGGGCGCGTCCGTATAGATCGCCTTCTGGACATCGGCCCAAAGTGCCACGCGCTTCTTCGGGTCGACCTCGGAGGTGAAGGCATCGACGGCGGCCTTGCGGGCCGGCGTATCCCACCAGCCGGGCGAGCTGGTCGAGAGCGAGCCGATCAGCGCCGGCTCCGGCAGGAACGGGCTGTGGGTGATGTAGATATCCCAGAGCTTCGGATCGGTGCGGCGCTGCGTCAGCGTCGCCCAGTCCACCACCTGCATATCGACGGTGAATCCGGCAAGCTTCAGATATTCGGCGGCGACCTGCGCCATCTTGTAGTGGAATTCATACTGGCGGCTGGTCAGGATGCGGATCGGCTCACCTTTGTAGCCGGCCTTCTTGGCGGCAGCGGCCGCCCCTTCCGGATCGGCGACGTTATAGGCGCCTTCGACGCCCGCATCCGTCGACCAGGAAAAGGTCTTCGGGTAGATGGCGCCGTCAAGCGCATAAAAATCCTTGCTGCCGAAAGCCGCGGCCAGCATGTCTTCCATACTGAGCGCCTGGCGGATCGCCTTGCGAACCTCGACATTCGCAGCAACACCCTCCTTCGTGTTGAAAACGAAGACCGGATAACCGAAGGGCTTCAGCATCACCGGCTGCGAGGCGGTGGAGGCTTTCAGCTTGTCGTAGGATTCGACCGCGATCGAGTCGACATAATCATACTGACCGGAGATGGCGGCCTCGACGCGGGTATTCGCATCCGGCACCGGCACGAAGCGGATTTCATCGAGATATTGATGGCGGGCGCCGCCATACCCATTGCTGTCGCCTTCGCGGGACTTGTAGCCGTCGAAGCGGACGAGCTGGATATACTGGTCGGCCTTGCGCTCCTTCAGCATATAGGGGCCGGTGCCGATGAACTCCTTCATCGGCTCGTCCTGCTTTTCGGCAGGGATGATGATCGCTGCCGAATTGTTGAAGGCGAGCAGCGAGGTCAGCGGCGCATAGGGCTGTTTCAGCGTGATGGTGACGGTTGCGGGATCGACGGCAGTGATCTTGTCGATGAAGCCGGCCACCTGCTTGCCGCGCGATGCGATCTTCATCCAGCGCCCGAGCGAGGCGACGACATCGTCCGAGGTCATGTCGCTATTGTCGTGGAACTTGATGCCGGTCCTGAGCTTGATCGTATAGGTTTTGCCGTCGGCGCTGATCTCCGGCAGGCTTTCAGCCAAAAGCGGCGTGACGTTCCAGCTTTTGTCGAAAGTGTAAAGCGTTTCGAAAATATGCTGGGTGACGATGCCGACGAGATCGGCCGTCGACGACATCGGATCGAGCGTTGGCGGCTCGCCGATCGTCGCGACATTGATGACGCCGCCCTTTTCCTGCGCAAAGAGGGTCGAAGGCAGGGCGACAAGCGCGGTACCGAGCAGAAATGCGACAAGTGTTTTCATGTGAGGGCTCCCGGTCAAGTTCCACAATTATGTAATTCATCTTTTTGTAAGAGAATAAGAGATGGATCGATCCTGTCAAGCGCGGGCGACCGATTATGCGCTCTTGCGGATACTGGAACACCAAAAACCACAATCTTCGGCTGCGCTCTGCCTGCACGAAGGCCGCGTTTTATGCCAAGGTGAGCGATCACCGGCGGTCAGGCTTCAATGGAACGGGAAAATAGAATGAGCATCGATTTCAACGACGGAAAATGGCTGAACGAACCAGCCAGTTGGCACGCCGACAACACCGCCCTCACCCTGACGACCGACGAGAAAACCGATTTCTGGCGCGAGACCTATTACGGCTTCACCCGCGACACCGGCCACTTCCTCGCCTTTCCCACGGCCGAGAGTTTTACCGCCCAGATCCGCATCCAGGGCGAATTCCGCACCCTCTACGACCAGGCCGGCCTGATGGTGCGCCTCGACGAAAACCACTGGGTCAAAACCGGCGTCGAATTCACCGACGGCGAAGCCTTCCTCAGCACCGTCGTCACCAACGGCCGGTCCGACTGGTCGGTGTCGCAGCCCTTCAAGGAACTCGAGGATTTCCACATCCGCGTCACCGTCGCAAACGGCGCCCTGCGCATCCAGGCCTCCCGCGACGGCAGCCGCTGGCCGCTGCTGCGGCTAGCGCCCTTCCCGATCGCCGACCAATACGAAGTCGGGCCGACGGCCTGCACGCCGGAGCGCAGTGGTCTAATGGTGCGGTTTTCGGAGTTTTCGATCGGGCCGGCGATTACGACGGATCTGCATGATTTGAGTTGAGGAAGCTGGGGAAAATGCTCCCGCCGCATCAACCATCCTCTCGGCAACCTACGCCTCAATGTCGTATTCTCGGCGGCAATACACGAATCCGGACAATGGGTCCAAGTCCTTAAAGAGTCGATTTGCGTATAAACATTCTACATCAATACGTGCGATTAACTCTACTCCGGCAGAGGCACAAATGTTTGTTGATAATACTTCTATACTCTCGACATCAAAATCGGTGGGCTCGCGCTCCAAGTAATATCTTATGAGAAGAGTTTTCCCAGAGAATTCGGCAGCAATGGCCCTGATCTCTGGGTAGATTTCCCCAAGTAAACTTTGCCAAATATGAAGGATTAGCCAACCTGGCAGTTTGTTCACCGCTGTCGCCTTTGCAGATAGGACTGATTTCAGGAATTCATACGAGAGACTGATCTTGTCTGAAACGGCGTTCCAACTCCGCTACAGCCTCAGCGTCCGAGGGCAATTAGTGCACCTACCGTCGGAGCTTCGGTTCAACTCGTGGACGGTGTCCTGATGATGGAATGCATGCCTGGCAGTTGATCCGCCCGCGCCAAAAAGTCGTGCGCGACTCGTACATTTGCGTCGTCGCCTAAGCCGATCACGCCAAAACCAAAATCATCGTGCGGATAAAAGGCCAGTTGCCAATTCGGCGACATGATGAAGCAATGACCGTACAGTCCGTACACAACCATCTTTGCGACAAGTAACGATCTTATACATACGATAGAGAAATCATCCCCCTTGATAAGGGTAATATCTCTCCATTCCTTTTCGACAGATTCACTATATTTCTGCGAACTAGGATCACGCCCAAATCGTTTTTTGTAACTAAATTGTCTAACAAGCCCAGACTGAACAAGGCCTTTTATTAGATCGCCGTCTCGCTGGTCATCCGCAGCATCGCCGTAATGCCCAACTTCGTCAGAGTTTGCGTGCACCGAAGATGCAATCACAAAATATTCCAGATCGTTTTTGAAATATCGCATGAAGAAGTCGACGGCAGATTCTTCCATGCCCGGTTCATATCGGGTGTCTTTTTCAAAAAAACCGAGGAAGCGATCTGATGCTCCATATCCCGCGAGATTGACTGACTTCAGTAGCAAACGAAGGGTATCGCTCATTGTTCTTCCTTTAAAATTTAATAATTACCCCGTTGCTACCGACGGTGATCTTGTCCGACGGGCGAGGAGCTTTTCCTGGATGCGAACCAACCTTCCATTCTCCATCTTTGTCGGTATGAGTTGTCCGACTCTTCTCCCAGATCTCACCAGTTTTCCTGTTTCTGTATTTCGTTCCTTCAACTTTGACAAAATCCTCCGGATACGATTCTGGGGTTCTGACCTTGTCGCCAACAGCAGAGGAACTGGC
This sequence comes from Rhizobium phaseoli, assembly GCF_010668805.1. GTDB lineage: Bacteria > Pseudomonadota > Alphaproteobacteria > Rhizobiales > Rhizobiaceae > Rhizobium > Rhizobium phaseoli_A. Next base: position 68,286 of record NZ_WUFT01000014.1, read on the forward strand.
CTTTTTACCGCGTGGAGGCTCACTCGTAGAATCGTTTCCGCCATCCGAATCTTTTTCATTATAGACAACCTGTTTGCCAGTGGCGGCGGAAATCTGATCTGCCACGCCCGCCAACATAGAGTCTGGCATAGCACCGCCCAACACGGTGCCTGAGAGCAGTTCGTATTGGCCGTCGTTGCCGATGGTGAGAAATAGGATGGTCGCCTGACCGCCTTGCGTAATTTCAACGCGCCGTAGCAAGGAGTCGCCGTCACCGGTGACATGGACCGCCGTTCCGTCCGCTAAGATCGCGGTCTGATCAATCTTGTCGCCAACTGCTGTTGTTGAGGCCAGCAAGAACCCGGTGGTTAACAATCCGGCGACCGCTGTGCCCGCCAAAGTCGCCTCTGCGATAGCGAGCTTGGTCAGGCGCTGAAATACATTTAGACAGTTGAGTGCGCCTGCCGCAGAGACGGAGAAGCTCTTGCCCCCAACGAAAATGGTGCAGCTCGCGGCTTCGGCGTATGCAGGCGTAATAAGCCAATCAAGTAGATGAAACTCATTCTCTGCGCGCTGGCCGCAGCTCGCCAATTGAGAAAGCACTGCTGGGTCATCTCGATATTGCGCGAGCGCAGCTGCGGAACGGGCGTCATCCAAAGACAAATGTCCATCTGCAGCCATACGCTCGAACACGTCGCCGATCGCGTCGGCAATCGTTTTGCCGGCCTCAAGCGCCGCTTTTATGCTCTGCGTCGAGACATAGATCTCCAGATCGACATGCTTATCTCGTGTGATCTCGTATGCTTTCTCGGGATCCCGGTTCAAGTCGGCGAGCGGCGCTGTCGCTCCAGATTGTTCCGAGGCCGCCTGCTTCTCTTCGTTACGGACGGTGATCGCGCCAGGGCCGACGGTAGCACGGACGGTCTGGCGCGTGTCGTCGAGCTGATAGGTGCCCTCCAACGTGTTGTTTGCCGGCGGCGCTCCGGGCAGCTCGTTGCCGGGAATCTCGATACCGATTTGGGCGCTGAAGCCCTCATAACCTTTCTGTCCAAGGAAATCCTTATAGGTCAGCGTATCAGTGGAAAGCGACAGGTCGCCGCTGTCGGAGATGATCTTGCCGGCCTGAAGATCGGTATTGCCGCCGACCTCGATATCCATCTTGCCGGTGGAAAGTAGACCGGATTGCTCGCTGATCCAGTTCGTTGCGCCCGAGCCGAGGCCGCCACCGAATTGCAAGCCGGAAAGCTGAGTGGTCAAAGGCAGAAAGTTGCCTCCTACCATTCCGCTCAACGAGAAACCGGCGGAGGCAGAGTTGTTGGCGCTGCTGCCGAGATCGGGCGTAGAGATGATGCTGAGATCGCCTCCGATATCGGCCGTGACCGTATCGCCGGAAACGACAGCGCCCTTGAGCGTCGTGTCGTTGCCGGAGCTGATCGTGATGTCGCCGCTACCGATCACATGGCTGTTGACTTGTGTGATCGAGGTGGCATCGGATTTCGACATTCCCGCGCCGGCGCCGCCGGTGACGCCAACGCCGACGCCTTGCAGGCCGATACCCGCGCTTACGCCGAAGCTGGCGTTCGCCGACTTGCTGTCGCTGCCCGTCTCGCTGGTCGCCTGGGCGCTTTCAAGCTTGATATCATGACCGGCTTTCAGCGTAATGTCGCCGAACTTGTCGTCGCCGACTACAGCGGCAACGCCGTAATCATACCCCGCCGCTATCTGAGCACCGTGCCCAGTCAGATCGCCGGAAGTCGCTTCGATGGTGACCGAGCGTCCCGCCTCTACGTTGGTGACGACCGGTGTGGAAGTTGAAGAAGAAGCGCTGCTCTTTTCGTAGCTGAAGCCTGCCGTCAGCGATACGGAGGCGATGCTGCCGCCGTCCTTGGCGATGCCGGCGATTTGCTGGATGGCATCATAAGCTTTAAGCGAGGCGAAGGCTGCGTTGGCTGCCGAATAGCCATCGGAGATACCTGTGATCTTCTCCGCTGCCCCGGCAATGCTCTGGGCTGCACTGACTAGCCCTGTCGAAACCGATAGCGTCACACCGGCAAAGAACTGCTCATGCACGCTTTCATAGTTAGATTTGTCCTCCGCACTCAGCAGGTTGACATCGCGGTCGGCGGTGATCGCGACATCGCGTTCGGCCGACACGTCGGCGGCCTGCAGGTTGGCGTCACGGCCGGCCTTGATCGTCAGGTCGTTGCCGGCGGAAAGAGTGGCCATCGCGTTGGTCTGCGAGCCTTGTTTCGTCGTGTCGGAAACCGACGACATGCCGATGCCGACGGAGAAGCCACCGCTGCTCGAACCGAAGGAAATGCCGAAACCGGAGCGTTTTTCTTTCTCCTCGGACGATTCGCTTTCGGCGCCCGGCGTTATGTTGACGTCGCGGGCGGCGTCAAGCGTGATGTTCTGGTCGGCATAGATCTGCGAGCCGAGAATGTTCACATCGGTGTCGCGGGACTTCAGCGCCAGGTCGGTTCCGGCTGAAAGCACCGACGCCACATTGAGTTCGGATGCCTGCTTGCCGCTCTTCTGCTCCGCGCCCCAGAGCGATATGAAGCCGTCGCCGGAGCCGACGAAGAGGCCGGATTTCTTCCGCGTGACCTCAAGCTCATGCTGCTCGGCCGCGCCGATTACCGAGACGCTGTCGCCCTCGACGGAAATCGAGCCATCTGCATAGACTTGTGAACCCGCGATCACTGCCGCGCCGCCAGCATTCAAGTTGATATTGCCGGATGCGCCGAGTTCGGAGGCGACCGTCGTTTCGTCATAGCTTTTGTGGCTGGAGTTCCCTTTGGAGAGGAAGCCGCTGCGCGAGCCCTTGTCATCCTTGGCGCTGGTGTCCTTGCCGGAAGCGATGACGAGGTCGCCGCCGGTGGTGATGTTTAGGTTCGCCGCGCCGGTCTCTGTGCCGGCTTCGATCTTCGAGGTGGAGATGACCGTATCCTTGCCGGATTCAATATCGACGCCGCCACCCCCTGTGATGGCGGAACCGACGGCCGTCGTCGTTTCCAGATGCGTGGTCGTCTTTTCGCTCGTGCCGAGGAAGCCGCCCTTGCTGCTGAGCTTAGTGTCGAGCGTGGCGGTGTCGGTGGCTTCGGCGATGGTAATGTCGCCGGAAGCCTTGAGACCGACCTTGCCGTCGGCGGCAAGCTTGCTGCCGACGATGTTGAGGTAGTGATCGCCGCTGGTGTTGCCCGCCGTCACCGAGAGGTCGCCGCCGGCTGCGATCTCGGAGCCGACATGGGTGATCGACGAGGCGGACTTCTTGCCGAAGGTGGATGCCGATTGCCCCTGGGCGGCGGTGATGTTGATATCGTCGCCGGCGCTCAGCGCGACATTGCCCCCGGCCTTGACGGAGGAGCCGGAGAGCAGGATGTCGTCGCCTGATTTGATCGTTGCATTCGTGCCGGCAGAAAGCTGCGATTGCTGCTGGTCGGTGGAAAGCGTCCTAGTGTAGCCGGATTGGTTGTTGCGGGCGACATCGGTCGAGACGACGGCCACCGAGCCGTTATCCGCGGTCACATCAAGCGTCGTTCCCGCCTTGGCGGAGCTGCCGATGACGTTGACATTGTCGGTTGCCTTGATTGACAGGGCTCCGCCGCTGGCGATCTGGGCACCGGTGGAGTTCTGCTGGCCGCCGTTATCTACCTTGAGGGCATCCAGCGTCACATTCTTGCCGGTGAGCGAGGCGTTGCCTGTGGCATTGACGACAGCACCCTTCAGCGTCAGGTCGGTCGCCGCAGCAAGCGTCGCGTTGCCGCCGGCGGTGACGGCGGCGTTCGGGTTGACCATCGCCTGGCCGCCGAGATCCATGGATTGCGCGCTCAGCGTCAGCGCGCCGGAGGAGGAGAGCGACACGTCCTTGCCTGATTTGAAGCTGCCGCCGTTCGACGCAATCGAGGAGCCGGAAACGGAGAGGTCGTTGGCCGCGACCATGGCGCCGGAATTGTTGATCGCGCCGCCGCCAACGGTGACCGATGAGCCCGACATCAGCGCGCCGGAGGCGGTCAGTTGCGCCGTTGCCGTGCTCGGGAGATAGACGACCGGCGCCCACACCTCGATGCCATTGACCACCTGCTTCTGATAGAGCACGACCGGCTTCGTCAGCGCGGCAACCGCTTCGGGCGTGAGCGCCTGGCCAACCTGCAGATGGTTGTCGCTGGCGTACTTGACGCCATTGTCGAGCAGCGTCTTGACCTGCTCGGTGGCGTCGCTGCCGGGGATAAAGGAGCCCGGTCCCAGGCCTTCGCCGGCGAGCTGCTGGATCTGCTTTTCGATCAGCTGGTTTTCGAAATAGGCGTCGCCCAGGAAGGGAACGGTGGTGTCCGGCTGATAGCCGATGAGGTTCATGAAATAGCCGGAGCCGTAGAAGGTGCCGACATCGAGGAACTTGGCGCGCGTTTCGAACAGGAAGGTCTGTCCAGGTATGTTGGCGTCGACACCGCCCGATTGCGGATTTGTCGAAGCGACAAGGGTGGTGCCGAGACCCGAGTTGACGTTGAAGAGGGCCCCGCCGGCCGTCAGGCCGGAGAGCGCCGACAGCGGATCGCCGGGATTGCTTGCGGCCGCGACGCTGGCGCCGCCGGCCATCGAGCCGGCTGCCGACGTATTGTTGACGCTGGCGAAATCGACGGAGAGTGCCCCGTGGGCCTTGATGTTGGCCGAGACGCCGCCGATCGCCTGGACGGAGCTGACGATCGTCGTGCCGTTGGCGATGTTCTTCGAGGGATTGGCGTGACCGTTGGCATCATAGGCGGTACAGGCGCCCTGAGCGTTGCAGGTCGTCGTCGTCGTGCGGAAGAGGGTGACGCCGGTGTTGGTCAGCGTCGAGCCCTTCAGCGTCGCGTCGCCGCCGGCCTCGATCGAGCTGTAGGCATTGGTGAGATTGGTGGCGTCGATGGTGAGGTTGCGGCTTGCCCTGATCGTCGCTTCCGGGCTGAGCGTGCCGATCAGCCGATCCTCGTACACCGACTGGCTGAGATGGGACGACCAATCCCATGAATAGGTGGTGCTTTCGTCCGAGCCGCTGAAATTGACTTCGTCAACGATGAAATAGCGCGACGGATTGTTGGGATCGGCAACCGGATTGCCGTTCGCATCCCGCGGCACGCGGGCCCTGATCCAGTCGATGATCGGCGTGACCTTCTCAGGGCCGTCGGCCGAGATCCAGGTCCATGCGCGATAGGTCGTGCCGTCGGCGAGCGTCGCCTTCGACCAGAGCAGCGGCTCATAATCCTGCCACAACCCCGGATCGACGCCGGCATAGAGCTGGAACATGTTCTGATCTGCGGTCTCGAGGTAGCCGAAAGGCAGGCTGGCGGCGGCGGGATTGAGCGTGAATCCGGTCAGGACGCCGGAGGAAACCAGCGTCCCGGTCGTCCATTGCGGCGTGGCGGCCCGCTTGTTGGTCAGCTCGCTGGTGAGGATGGACATGTCGTTTCCAGCCTGGATCAGACCGGAAATATTGGTGACACCAGCGGTTCTCTGCGCCGATGTGACGCCTGCAATCTTGAGGTCGTTGCCGGCAAGGATGGCGCCCTGATTATTGGTGAGCACTCCGCCGATGAAGAGGCCGGCGTCGTGGCCGGCATAGGCAAGGCCGGTAGCGCTGTTGTCAAAATTGCCGGAAATGTTGAGCGTCAGATCATCTTTGGCCGCCAATTGCCCGGCATTGGTCAGCGACAGCAGCGTCAGCGTCAGATCGTCGGCGGCGAGAAGCGCGGTGCTGGCCGAGGTGGAGAGGCCGTCGGCATTGATGGCGATGTCGCCGGAACCGCCGGCACTGGTGACGGCGTTGATGGTGGCGCCGCTAAGATCGGCCGTGCCGGAGAGATTGAGGGCGAGGCCGCCGAGCGTCAGGCTGTTGTTGCTGAGATTGGCGCTATCGGCGTTGAGCGTCAGCGTGCCGCCGGCAGCGATGTTGCCGGCTGCGCCATTGGAGAGATCGATATTGGTGGTGGTGAGCGTCAGGTTGCCGGTGGCGCTGGTGGGGTTGCCATAGCTGATCCGGCCCGAGGCCGTCAGTGCCGCGCTGCTCAGGCTCTGGAGCTTGCTGTAGGCGATATTTTGGCTGGCCGTGGCCGAAAGATTGCCGCTGCTGAGCAGCGCATTGCTGACGGTAATCGAACCATTTGTGGCGGTTAGGCTCATGCTGCCCGCCTGCTGCAGCGCCAGCGTGCCATTGGCGGATTGAGCGGTGGCGGCGAAATCGACGCCGGAGGCGATGGTTGCGGCCGAGATCGAACGGCCTGAAGCCGTGACGTTGCCCTGCGCCAGCATATCACCCGATATGCCAATGTCGGCGCCGGCGGAAAGGGTGAGATTCTTGCCGCTGACAAGCGAGGCGGCAGAGATCGCGCCTGATGTCGCGGTGATCGTCAGCGCATCGGCGCTCTTGACCGCACCTGCAATCTGGATGTTGCCCGCGGTGCTGGACAGGGTGAGCGCATTGCCGGCCACGACGCTGCCGGCGGCAATGCCGGCTGCCGACGACATCAGCACGTTGGCGGCGCTGTTGACCTCGCCGCCGGCAGTCAACAGACCGCTGCCGCTGGAAAGCGCGATATCGCCATCGGCGGCGAAGGTATTGAGGGTGATGCCCTGATCTGCCGCAATGGTGGCCTTTGCTTTCGACGTGACCTTGGCGGCCGTCACCTTCGACTTCGAGGAGATCGAGACGCCCTGCTCGCCGGAGACGTTACCGAGCGAGATCTTGCCGTCGGCCGACAAAGACAGTTCGTTGGTGTTGGCCGCGAGATCGCCGCTCATGCGCACGCCAGCGCCATTCTCGGTGACGACGATCTTGATGCGGTCGGCCTGCATGGCGCCGAGCGCGGTGCCGTCGATTGCGTATTCCGGCGTGCCGGAGATTGGCGCAAGCGCCTGAGCGTCGCCCGTGGCGTAGTCGAAATTGGACGCACCCGCCGTCACGCGCAGCGACTTGCCGTAGACCGGGCCGTTGACGTGGACGCTGCGCGAGACGATGTCGAACAGATCGACCGCGCCGGATCCGGCGGAAAAATTGCCGCCGTTCGACCCGATGGTGACATCGCCGCCATTGACGGTAAAGCCGTTGAGCTTGCCATCGGCGCCGATTTGCGGAGCCCCCGTCGTCAGCGTTGCATGCGGCGTGTTGATGAAGCCGCAGCCGTCGCAGGTGATGCCGTTCGGGTTGGCGATGACGACATCGGCGCGCCCGCCGAACACCTCGATCGCGCCGTTCAACGCCGAGCGGTTGCCGCTGGTGACTTCGTTGAGGATAACCGATGCCGGCCCCGATGTGTTGAGATTGGCATTGCCCGGCGTGACGCCGCCGAGATTGGAGTTGCCGATCTCGCCCTTGAAATTGTTGAGGATCAGGCCCGGCGTGCCGACGTTGAAATTGTCGTATTTGTTGTGCGACAGCCCCTGGCTGTTCGGCGTGACGATGTCGATGAGCGGCGCGCCGTTGGGTGCCGCGCCGACGCCCGGCTGATTGGCGGCCGGCGCCGTGGTGCTCGCTGAGACCGACTGGGCATTGGCAAGCATCGGCTGAAAGACCAACAGCGCGCTGAGCACGATCGCCAGCGAGCGATGGGCGAACCTACCGAACCGGTAAGCAAGGGCCTTGGCATTCGAACCAAAATCGGCTTCTACACGCATCGTTTCGTCTTTCCAAACGCACAACTGGTTTTGTGTCTCGACATCAATCGTGACCGGCGCTGCCTTCCCGGCAGCGCCTCGCCTCGTCTCGTTATTTCTGGGTGAGCCAGGTCTTCACATTGCGCGTGAAGGACTTGGACAGACGCTGAGCCATGACATCAGGCGCGCCGGACGTTGTCGCCGCATTGACCGCGACGGCGATGATTACGCCGTAACCGCTTCCGCGCATGGAGAGGTCTTCGCCATGGATGTTCTGCGCTTGGGCGATCAATTGGCCGGTCTTGACATCCTCCAGCCGAACGGTTCCGTCGATCATGCTGTCATGGCCGCCGATAATGCGGGCCTGCTTGGTGGTAACGTCGAACACATGCAGCGTCACGACCAACCTGCCCCTGTTAGGGCCGCCGGGCACACCGATCAGTTCCTTCGCCATCGTGGCCTGGAGCGTGCGAACCGCCTCCTGGACCTGCTGGTCCGGCTTATCGCCGAAACCGAATGTCTTGACGTCGGGAGCCAGCTCGATCCGGATCTCGCGCACGGACGTCCGCTGGAGGGCCGCAATCAGCCGGGGATCTGTCCTCGTGGTGACGCAGGACGCCAACGTCGCGGCCACCAGGAGAAGGGTTAGAAAACGCACGATACGCATAGGAAACTCCGGACCTCTTTCACGATTTACGTGAAGGCCAAATTCAGTTTCGGCGGTCTGACGACGACGGCTTTGGCTTGCTGTCGAGATGCTTGTAGAGCTCGGTCAGCTGGGACTTGGGTGCCGGACAGCCCTTCGATTTGGCGATGCTGGTCAGGACATTGTTCCTGTTGCGCAATGCATCGATCTCGACCTTCTCGGGCGATTTCGGGTCCATGAAAAACAGCGCCGGCAGAAACAGCAGCACACCGGTCGCCCCGAGCACGATGTTCTTGCCCTGCGCATCGGTCCGCTCCTTCACCGTCGAGGAGATCTGCCGCTCGTTGGCCTCGAATTCCCGCGCGATGCCGGCGCAATCGAAGGCGCTGTCGGACGGGTTGGTCGAAGCGACCGGGCGTGCCTCCCGCCCGGCACAGCCGGCAAGCGACATGGAAAGAGCAAGGATCAGCGCCGTCGATCTTGAAAGGGTGTTGGCCTGCTTGTTCGTCGAAATATTGCGGGTGGTCATGGTCCTGCTTTCGTTACCAATGAGCGGATGCGCTGAAATAAAAGAGCCCGCCGTCGACATCGTCGAGGCTGCTTGCAACAATGTCGGAATAGCCGAGGTCGGCACTGATATTGCCGCCGACGGCCCTGATGCCGGCCGTCCAGCTGGCAAGGTCGCCGCCTGATATGTCGAAGCGCTTTTGCGCATAGACATGGCCGTAGTCGAAGCCGAGATAGGGGCGCAGTTCGCCGAACGCCTTCGCAGCCGCGCCGCCGCCCTGGTTGGACCCCGTTCTCCAGACGATCTCGTTGTGGCTGAACACGCCATTATTGCCGAAGAGCACGCTTTCGCGCGTGCCGCGGACATTGCTGTAGCCGCCGAGCGAGATCTGCTCGGCGCCGAGCAGATTGTCGGGGGAATATTGAGCGCTGAGCAGCGAGGTGAATTCGAACTGCCGGCCGGTGGCCTGGAAGGGCTGCGTCACGCTGACCGTGGCGTTGAATTTCGAAAACCGCGGATCGGCGTTGCCGGCACCCGGATCCCCCGGGTTGACCGCATCGAAGAGACCGAGCCCCTTGTCAAAGCTGGCATCGAACATCCAGATGCCGCCGAACATGCGGCGGGAATGGGAAATGCCGATATCGCCGACCGTATAGCGGCGGCTGCCGACCTCGATCAGGTTGCCGAGCAGGAAGTTGTTGGTCTGTTTGTAGGTCAGGCCGCTGCGGACCGTGGTGAACGAATCCTTGTCGCGAGAGATAACGCGATCGATGCCGAGACCGGCCTGCCCGGAATTGCCCGAGGTTTCGAGCGTGCTGAAGTTTCCCTCGACCGCACTTTCATATTGGTACCAGGAGCCGTTCAGCGACAGGGTGGAATAACCGTAGGGGACGCTGACGCTGCCGGAATAACTGTTGCCAAAGCCATTTCCGTCATTCTCCCACGAATAGTCCGGACCGCTGTGCTCGTAGGAGAAATTCCACTGGTCATTGATGCCGAGCAGGTCATCGTAGCCGAGCGATGCCGAGCTGCGGGAAAAGCCGGTGCTCTGCTGCCCCATATTGTTGTTGCCGACGGAGACATGCCAGGGCCGGCCCGGCCGGTTTTCGATGTTGAGGATCGAGGTTCCATCCTTGGGGCCGGGCAGCATGGCTGATTTGGCGTCGTTGGCCTGCAGCCGGTTCATCTGGTCGAGGCCCTGCTCGATATCGCGGATATTGACGACGCGGCCGATCAGGCCGGGAAAGGCGGTCGCCAGCGAAGCGTTGCCGGCCACCTTCTGGCCATTGAGATAGATGTCGGAGAGCGTGCCCTCGACGACGAGCAGCCGGAGGATCCTGGTCTTGCGGATATCCTGCTGCGGCACATAGGCCCGCGAGGTCACATAACCATGATCGATATAGAGATGCGTAACATCCCTCAGCACCGCATTGATCTCGGCAAGGCCGACGCAGCGGTTGCCGTAAGGCGCCGTCACCTTGCCGATCTCCTGGGCCGACAGCAGGTTCGCCCCGTCGATCACGACCCGCGTGATGTCGAAACAGGCGCCATTGCCTGTGCCGGCGGGCAAAGCCCCGTTTTCCGCACCTGCGCTGCCGCCTGGTGTGGCGCGGCGCAGGGCATCCAGCCGCTGCGTCTGCGACTGCTCTTCCTGGCGGCGGTTGAAATCATCGGCCGGCGTTTGCGCGTAGGCGGGGGCGATCGCCACCGCGAGGGCAGCGCCGGCAACCAGAAAGTATCGAATTTCTGTGGTCATGATGAAATTCGGCTACTTCGCGGCGGCGGGCTGAAGTTCATCGAGGGCCGGCTTCAGCCCTTTCAGCGAGAAGCGGATATTGACGTCCTGGCCGTTCATCAGCCGCACCAGCCCTTCGGCGGCGGTCCCCTTCTTCAAAGCCGCGGTCATTTTCGTATCCAGCGCCAGCTGCGCCCAGCATCCGGTCTGGTTGCAGTTGCGGTAATCGAGCTTGGCGACGGGCTTGCCGTCGGCCTTGATCGACAGGCCCGAGGGCAGGAAAACGTTGAGCGGCAGAAGGGCGGTCAGCATCAGCCGTGGCTTGTCCCTGTCCTTTTCGGAAGGCGCGGCAGGCGGCGCCGATATCGCCAGCGTCAAGATATTGACGGGTTTGCCGTCCTTGGTGACTTGTGCCACCTGTGCGACTTCGCAGGCCTCAGCGCCTGCCGAACCGGTGCAGCGATAATACCAGTCGTCGAATTTCTGAGATTTTAGCGCCGGCGCCGATTGGGCCGGCGCCTGTTCCGGTTCTTGACCATCAGGAGATTGCGAAAAGGATGGGCTCGCACAGGCGATCGATATCAGAATGGGTCCGATCGTCCAAAGGACCCACGTCATGCCGCTTTTCAAAAATTTCTTCATTTAAAATGCAACTTCAGGAAGATTTTATTCTCGTTGAAAGTCATATCGCTACAATCCGCATTTCGGTCAACCTTAACGTGTCAGCACGGTAAAGTTTGTGTTAGGTATTTACTTCGCGTTCTGGGGGATTACGTTCAATTTGCCCGAGACCCCACGCCCAACGAAATCGCCTACAGATTCCAAAATTCGAATGAAACCGTTTGGCGAGACACATGAGCCGACGCGCAACTTATGCGAGGCTGGCCACCTGCTCGTTCTCATTGAATATCAGGCGCATAGACGGATAGGATGAATAATTCCCCACTATCAGACGTCCGGAAAATCCGGCGGAAGATGAGCCGCACTCATTTTGAAGAAAAGACGCTCGGAGGCGCCTGCATCATTCCCGATGCCGCTCACAAATACAGAGATGTATTTCGGAAATTCCTTACACCCCCGGGTTGCTACTGTTGTTTACCTGCGAATGAGGGGACAACCGCATGGCGAAACCGCAACGGCCGACGCAGCCCGGGACGGAATTCGCGGCCCAGCATTCGCGAAAACCGGATGAAGACCCGAATCGGCGGCGACCTCCCGTCTCTCGCTGCGCCGTCGCAGGACTGTCATTTTCGAGATGACATCTGCCTCGTTCTCTGCGAAAAAGAGCACGATGAGAGACAGGGGCGCCCGTCGACAGACGGGCTGAGAAGCACCCTTCGAACCTGAACCGGATAATGCCGGCGGAGGGAGTCGCTCGGGGTCGCGGCATTGCCACATGAATGACCCCGTGCCCGCCCCCCGCCTGAAAGGGGCCACATGCAAACCAGGACCACACCAGGAGCCATGCTGACGGCGATGCGCGAAAAGCCGCCGCTTGTTCAGTGCATCACCAATTACGTCGCGATGAACATCGCCGCCAATGTTCTCTTGGCCGCCGGCGCCTCGCCCGCCATGGTGCATGCCGCCGAAGAAGCCGGCGAATTCGCCGGCATCGCCAGTGCGCTGACGGTCAATATCGGCACGCTGTCGCCACAATGGATCGACGGCATGCAGGCAGCAGCGAAGGCGGCGACCTCTGCCGGCAAACCCTGGGTGCTCGATCCGGTCGCCCATTATGCCACGGCTTTCCGCCGCGATGCGGTCGCCGGTCTGCTGGCGCTCAAGCCGACGATCATCCGCGGCAATGCTTCCGAGATCATCGCGCTTGCCGGCGGCGAGAGCCGCGGCCAGGGCGTCGACAGCCGCGATCCGGTCGAGCAGGCGGAAGGTTCGGCGCGATGGCTTGCTGAGCGGCAGCAGGCGATTGTCGCCGTTACCGGTGCTGTCGATTTCGTCACCGACGGCGAGCGGGCGGTGCGCATCACAGGCGGATCGGCGTTGATGCCGCAGGTTACCGCGCTCGGCTGCTCGCTCACCTGTCTGGTCGGCGCCTTTGCCGCAACCGCGCCCGAGGATCTGTTCGGCGCGACGGTCGCAGCCCTTTCAACCTTCGCCATCGCCGGCGAGGAGGCAGCACTCGGTGCGGCCGGTCCCGGCTCCTTCGCCTGGCGCTTTCTCGATGCGCTGCACGCGCTCGACGCCGAAACGCTCGATGCCAGGGCAAGGATATCGGCGGCATGAAGACCTTCGATCTTTCGCTCTATCTCGTGCTCGATCCTGACCTCTGCGCCGGGATCGGCATGGTCGAAACGGCCCGCCTTGCCGTTGCCGGCGGCGCGACGATGGTTCAGCTGCGCGACAAACATGCGGGCACGACCGGGATGATCGAGACCGGACTTGCTTTGAAACAGGCGCTTGATGGCACCGGCGCCCTGCTCATCGTCAACGACGATGTCGAGGCGGCGATCGCCATCGGTGCCGACGGGTTGCATATCGGCCAAGAGGACATGGGTGCGGTGAGAGCGCGGGCGATGATCGGCACCGACATGATCCTCGGCCTCTCGGTCGAGACTGCGGCGCTTGCCGCTGGCGTCGATCGCAGCCTCGTCGATTATACCGGCGTCGGGCCGGTGTTTGCGACCCCGACCAAGACCGACCACAAGCAGCCGATCGGGTTTGACGGCCTGGCAAAGCTGGTGGCGGCTTCGCCGGTGCCGTCGGTCGCCATCGGCGGGCTCAAGGCGGAGCATGCGGCCGAGGTGTTTACCGCGGGCGCCAGCGGCCTTGCCGTCGTCTCCGCCATCTGCGGCACGCCGGACCCGGAAGCTGCCACGCGCCGCATCGCCGCAGAAATTCGAAAGGCCCGCGCATGATCCGCAACGTCCTCACCATCGCCGGCTCCGATCCTTCAGGCGGCGCCGGCATCCAAGCCGACCTCAAGGCCTTTTCCGCCCGCGGCGTCTACGGCATGGCGGTGCTGACGGCGCTGACCGCGCAGAACACGCAAGGCGTCACCGGCGTCCACTTGGTGCCGCCTCCGTTCGTCGCCGACCAGATCAATGCCGTCTTTGCCGATGTGCGCGTCGATGCTGTCAAGATCGGCATGATCGCCAATGCCGGCATCGCCGAGGCCGTTGCCGGCGCCCTCGACAATCGGCGCGGCATCCCCATCGTCATCGATCCTGTGATGATCGCCAAGGGCGGCGCCGCCCTGCTGGCGCCCGAAGCCGTCGATGTGCTGACCCGGCGGCTGCTGCCGCTCGCCACCCTACTGACTCCGAACCTGCCTGAGGCCGCCGCCCTGCTGCAGCAGCCGGTGGCCACGAACCGGGCTGACATGGCGGCGCAGGCCGAAGGCCTGCGCGCGCTCGGTCCGGCCGCGGTGCTGGTCAAGGGCGGCCATCTCGACAGCGACGACAGCCCCGACGTGCTTGCCACAGCCGACGGCCTGCACTGGTTCGAAGCCCGGCGGGTACCGACCAAGAACACCCACGGCACTGGCTGCACGCTGTCGAGCGCGTTGGCGGCTGAGCTTGCCAAGGGTGCCTCGGTGTCGGAGGCGGTCGCCATCGCCAAGGATTACCTTGCCGGCGCGGTCGCCGCCGCCGGAAGCCTGACCGTCGGCTCCGGCCACGGCCCGGTGCAGCATTTTCATGCGCTTTGGAAAGTGGCGGGATAAGCATCCATCATCGACGCAGACATTCAATCGAAACGGCTCGGGCTCCCCGGGCCGTTTTTGCGTTCGGCAGCCGGCTTGCTTTTGAGCGAGAGCATCATGGCGAGCAGCATCGCGCCATTTGAAAAACGCAGTTGACAAGCTCAGCCAGATAGCCAAGTCTATGACATTAAAAGGGGATATATTCCGCAATAACGGAATATGAGGAGGAATGACCGGTGCCAGACCTGCTTGTGAGTCTATACTCCACAAAGCTTGCCGATCTGAATCGGAAAACCGATCATGTCGGTGTCTCCATCCGACCGGCCCTCCCCCCGGAACTGCATCTCGTCGTCGACTGGGTTCGCCAGCAGTTCAGCGAAAACTGGGCGAGCGAAGTCTCCGTCGCCTTCTCCCGCCAGCCGGTTGCCTGCCTGATCGCCGTCGACGGCGGCAAGCTGCTCGGCTTTGCCTGCTACGACACGACGGCGCGCGGCTTCTTCGGCCCGACCGGCGTCGACCCGCAAGCCCGCGGCAAGGGTATCGGCCTCGCCCTGTTTTCCGCCTGCCTTCAGACCATGAAGACGCTTGGCCATGCCTATGCCTTCATCGGCGATGCCGGCCCGGTCGATTTTTACGCGAAGACCGCAGGCGCCATCATCATCCCCGCCCCCGACAAGGGCATCTACGAAGGCATGCTGAGACGCATGGCCGAAATGACCACTTGATCCCGGAGCACCAGAATTGTCCTCGACCCCGCTCGCCCTTTTCGTCGGCCTTCCCAATCCCGTCCTTTCGGATGAAGAATTCGCCTTGTTTCGCGAAACCAATCCGCTCGGCCTGTTCGTCGGCCGGCGCAATCAGCGCGAGCCGGAGCAGACGAAACGGCTGATCGACCGCTTTCGGCAAGCCGTCGGCCGCGACGATGCGCCTGTCTTCACCGATCAGGAGGGCGGGCGCGTCCAGCATCTCGATGCCGGCCCCTGGCCGCTCTTCCGCAGCTTCGGTCAGTTTGCCGAACTGGCCCGCCGCGATTTCGCGCTCGGCAAAAGAGCATTGCGCCTTTCCTCCCAGGCCATGGGCGCGATGATGACAGAACTCGGCCTTTCCAGCGGCTGCTCGCCCGTTCTCGACCTCGTCTTCGAGACGACGAGCGCGGTCATCGGCGCCCGCTCCTTCGGTCCCGATCCCGATGTCATCGCCGCCCTCGGCCGCGAGGTGGTCGACGGCCTGCTCGAGACCGGCAATATGCCTGTGATCAAGCATATTCCCGGCCATGGCCGCGCGACGCTGGACTCCCACAAGGAGCGCCCGGTGGTCGACGCCAGCCGCGAGACGCTCGCTGCCACTGATTTCAAGCCCTTCGTGGCGCTGAAGGATACGCCCTGGGCGATGGTCGCCCATGTCGTCTACTCGGCCTATGACAAGGAATTACCAGCCTCCGTCTCGCCGATCATGCACGACGTGATCCGCAACGATTTGGGTTACGACGGCGTGCTGATTTCCGACTGCATCTTCATGGAATCGCTCTCCGGCACCCTGCCGGAACGCGTCCGACAGGTGCTCGACGCCGGCTTCGACATCGCCCTCCACAGCCATGGCGACATCAGGGAAAGCGAAGCCGCCGCCAAGGCTGCACGGCCGCTGACGGACGCCGCTCTCATGCGGATCGCCGCCGGCAAGGCCCGCCTCGGCAATCTCAAGATCGACCTCCGCGCCGCCCATGCGGAAGTCGAAGACATGTTTGCAAGCGCGCTGGTCTCCTGACCGGCGCGCCATCTCTCACCGTATAAAAAAGGGGAATAAAGCATGAAAAAATATCTTCTTGCCGCCGCCGCCCTGACACTGCTTTCGGGCTCTGCCATGGCGCAAACGGTCCTAACGGCGAATATCGAACCGGCGACGACCTGGGTCCGCAACTTCAATCCGTTCAACCAGACCTCGTCGCGCCAGTCGACGCTCGATTTCATCTACGAGCCGCTGGTTATTTTCAACCGCTTCGACAGCAACAAACCGGTCTATCGCCTGGCCGAAAGCTTCAAGCTCTCCGACGATCTGAAGAGCATCGATTTCAAGCTGCGCTCGAACCTGAAATGGTCTGACGGCAAGCCGCTGAGGGCAGCCGACGTCAAGTTCACCTATGATTATCTGAAGAAATTCCCGGCGCTCGACTTCGTCAGCATCTGGAGCTTCATCACCGATGTCAAAGCCGTCGACGATCAGACGGTGCGCTTCACGCTTGCCAATCCGAGCTCGCTCGCAGCCGAACAGATCTCGCAGCTGCCGATCGTTCCGGAACATGTCTGGAAGGACGTCGCCGATCCGGTCACCTTCGCCAACGAGAACCCGGTCGGCAGCGGCCCGCTGACCGAGGTGCCGCGCTTCACCGGCCAGACCTACGACCAGTGCCGCAATCCGAACTACTGGGACAACGCGCATCTGAAGGTCGATTGCATGCGCTTCCCGCAGCTTGCCGACAACAACCAGATGCTGACGGCAACAGCCGACGGCACGCTCGACTGGGGCGTCTCCTTCATTCCCGATATCGACAATGTCTATGTTTCCAAGGATCCGGCGCATTTCCACTACTGGTATTCGCCAAGCAGCATGGTCGCCTTTCTGTTCAACCTGGAAACGGCGAACGAGAACAACAAGAAGGCCTTCAACGACCTGAAATTCCGCCGCGCCGTCTCGATGGCACTCGACCGCAAGACGATGATCGATGTCGCCGGCTACGGCTATCCGACACTGAACGAAGACCCCGGCCTGATGGGCGAGCTTTACAAGAGCTGGGCGGATCCATCAGTTAAGGCCGACTTCGGCAAGTTCGCGACCTATGATGCCGATGCCGCCAAGGCCCTGCTCGACGAGGCCGGTTACAAGGACAAGGACGGCGACGGCTTCCGCGACAATCCCGACGGCAGCAAGATTGCCTTCTCGATCATCGTCCCGAATTCCTGGACGGACTGGATCGACACCGTCAATCTCGCCGTCGAAGGCATGCAGGCGGTCGGCATCGACGCCAAGATCGAAACGCCTGAAGAAGCCGTCTGGACCGGCAACCTCATCAACGGCACCTTCGATGCGGCGATCAACAGCCTGCCGGCATCGGCTTCGCCCTATTACCCCTACAAGCGCGCCTTCAGCGCTTCGGACAAGGGAAAGACGCGCTTCACCGCGCAGCGCTGGTTCAATCCTGAGGTCGAGAAACTCGTGACCGAGTTCACCCAGACCGCAGACCTTGCCAAGCAGAAGGACGCGATGAACAAGGCGCAACGCATCGTCGCCGAAAACATGCCGATGATTCCGGTGTTCAACAATCCGAACTGGTATCAGTACAACACCAAGCGCTTCACCGGCTGGTCGACCAAGGAAAACCCCTTCGTCAATCCGTCGATCTCGCGGACCAACCCGGCACGCCTCCTGAACCTCTTGGCTCTCGAACCCGTCAAGTAAGCATCATAGTCCTCGGGAGCGGTGCAAAACGCCGCTCCCGTCACGACGGAGTTCCCATGGCTTTCCTGCTTCGCCGCCTGGCCTTCTACATGGCAGCCTTCATCGCGGCAGCGACGATCAATTTCTTCCTGCCGCGGCTGATGCCGGGCGATCCGGTGCAGATCATGTTCTCCAGCGCCGGCACCGAATTGCCGCCGGAAAGCCTGCAGGCGCTGAAGCTCACCTTCGGCTTCGTCGACGGCCCGCTCTGGCAACAATACTTCACCTATCTCGGCAGCATCTTCACCGGCGATCTCGGTCGCTCGATCAAGTATTTCCCGCTGCCGGTCACCTCGGTGCTCGGTCATGCCCTTATCTGGACCGTCGGTCTGATGGGCACAGCGACGATCATCAGTTTTGCACTCGGCACCCTCCTCGGCATCGCCGCCGCCTGGCGCCGGGGCAGCAGGTTCGACGTTTTCGTTTCCGTCGGCGCGATTTTCGCGACCTCGGTGCCGGCCGTCGTCACCTCGCTGATCGTGCTCTTCATTTTCGGCTTCACGCTCGGCTGGTTTCCGAACGGCTACGCCGCCGATCCTTCGCTCGATCCGGCCTTCAGCCTGCAATATCTCGGCAGCGTCGCCTATCACGGCATCCTGCCGATGGTCACGCTCTGCACCGTGTTGATCGGCGGCTTCACCGTCACCATGCGCAACAACATGATCAATCTGCTCGGTGAGGACTATATCGTCATGGCCCGCGCCAAGGGCCTTTCCGACCGGCATGTGATGCTCTGGTACGCCGCCCGCAACGCCCTGCTGCCGACCGTCTCCAGTCTCGCCATCGCCATCGGCACCATCCTCGGCGGCTCGCTCGTGACGGAGGTCGTCTATAACTATCCCGGCCTCGGCAACATTCTCTACCAGGCGATCCTCGCCCGCGATTACCCCGTCATCCAGGGCCAGCTCCTCATCATGACTGCGACCATGCTAATCGCCAATTTCATCGTCGACGTCAGCTATATCCTGCTTGACCCGCGGCTGAAGGGAGCATGAGATGAAAACTCTGCTTCGAAACCGCAAGGCGCTCACCGGCCTCGTCATCATCGCCGCCATCATCATCGTCGCGATCGTTGCACCGCTGCTGACGCAATATGATCCCGCCGCCCGCACCGGGCGGCCGCACCAGCCGCCGTCGCTCGACCATATCCTCGGCACCACCCGCATCGGCCAGGATGTGTTCGCCCGGCTGATCTACGGCGCCCGCACCTCGCTTGCCGTCGGCTTCGGCGCCGGCCTGCTGATCACCCTTGTCGGCACCGCGCTCGGCATCATCTCCGGTTATCGCGGCGGCAGAACCGACGAGGTGATCAGCTTCTTCACCAATATGGTGCTGGTCGTTCCCAATCTGCCGCTGCTGCTCGTGCTCGCCGCCTTCATCGGCCAGGCAAGCCCGCTCGTCATCGCGCTGATCCTCGGCGCCACCTCCTGGGCCTGGGGCGCCCGCGTCACCCGCGCCGAAACGCTCTCCGTCAAGCATAAGGATTTCGTCAAATCCGCCGAGATGATGGGCGAGCCGCAATGGCGCATCATGACCTTCGAGATCTTTCCCAACGTGATTTCAATCGTCGGCATCAATTTGATCGGCAGCGTAATCTTCGCAATTATCACCGAGGCGACGCTTGAGTTTCTCGGCCTCGGCGATCCCCGCGCGATCTCCTGGGGCACGATGCTCTACAATGCCCAGAAGGCCTCGGCGCTTTCGGTCGGCGCCTGGTGGGATATCCTGACCCCCTGCTTCGCGCTCGCCTTCCTCGGCATCGGCATGTCGCTGTTGAACTTCGCCGTCGACGAGATCGCCAATCCGCGGCTGCGCACCGGCAATCACCTGAAGCGCTGGTCCCTACTCGTCCGTTCCGGGGAGGGCCGCCTGTGACGCAGCCATTGCTTTCGGTGAGGAACCTCACCATCGATTATATCGGCGAGGAGAAGGATTTCCGCGCCGTCGACGATGTCAGTTTCGACGTGGCGCCGGGCGAGGTCTTCGGCCTTGCCGGCGAATCCGGCTGCGGCAAGAGCACCATCGCCTTTGCCATCAGCCGCCTGCACAAGCCGCCGGCGCTGATCCGCAAGGAGAGCCGCATACTGCTCGACGGCCGCAACGTGCTCGATCTCGACCGGCAGGCGCTTGCCGCCTTCCGCTGGCGCGAGGTCGCCATGGTCTTCCAGAGCGCCATGAATTCGCTGAACCCGGTGCTGCGCATCGAGACGCAATTCTACGACATGCTGAGCACCCACAAGGGCATGAGCCGTGCTGCAGCCCGCGAGCGCACCGCCGAAATGCTGAGGCTCGTCGATATCGCGCCGGATCGCATGCGCGACTATCCGCACCAGTTTTCCGGCGGCATGCGCCAGCGCATCGTCATCGCAATCTGCATGGCGCTCGATCCGAAGCTCGTCGTCATGGACGAGCCGACGACGGCGCTCGACGTCGTCGTCCAGCGCGAAATCCTGCAGCGCATCAACGAGCTGCGCCGCCGCTTCGGCTTCTCTGTGCTCTTCATCACCCATGATCTCGGGCTGATGGTGCAGTTCTGCGACCGCATCGGCATCATGCTGTCAGGCAGGCTGGTGGAGCAGAACGCGGCCGAGGCGATCTACCGGGCGCCGGAGCACGACTATACGAAAAAGCTCTGGGCCTCCTTCCCCTCGCTTCACGGAGGAGTGCTGCTATGAGCGACGCCATCATCGCGCTCGACACCGTCACCAAGAGTTTCGGACACGGTTCGGCGGCCGTGCATGCGGCGCGCGCCATTTCCTTTTCACTGCATGCCGGCCGGGCGCTGGCGCTCGTCGGCGAATCCGGCAGCGGCAAGACGACCTGCGCCCGCATGGCGATGCGCGAATATCGGCCGACATCGGGCCGGATCCTCTACAAGGGCCGGCCGGTCGAAGCGGCGAATTCCGCCGAGATCGGCCGCTACCGCCGCTCGGTGCAGATGATCTTCCAGGACCCCTTCGCCTCGCTGAACCCCGCCCATACCATCGGCTATCATCTCAGACGGCCGCTGAAGCTGCATCGCCCGGAGATCGAAGGAAGCGAGATCGACGTCGCGGTCCGTGAACTGTTGACGCGCGTCCGGCTCGATCCCGATCGCGTCGCGCCGAAATATCCGCATGAGCTCTCCGGCGGCCAGCGCCAGCGCGTCAACATCGCCCGCGCGCTTGCGGTCCAGCCGGAGGTGATCGTCGCGGACGAGCCGACCTCGATGCTCGACGTCTCGGTGCGCCTCGGCGTATTGAACCTGCTGAACGAGATGAAACAGGAGATGAACCTCGGCCTGCTCTACATCACCCATGATATCGCCACCGCCCGCTATATCGCAGAGGACATCGCTGTGATGTATGCCGGCCAGATCGTCGAATGGGGCAGCACCGCAAGGGTAATCGACAATCCGCTGCATCCCTATACAAAGCTGCTGCTTTCGGCCGTGCCCGATCCCGACATCCGCTTCGAGGACCCGAAGGCCCGTCTCCGACCCGACGAGGTCGAGGATATCCGCCGCCGTTCCGCCGCGCCGCAGGACGAGATCGTCGAAGTGGAGCCGCAGCATTTCATACGGATGATCTGAGGCGGCTCAGCTGAGTTCCTGGGCAAGCCCGAGGAGAAGCCCTTCGGGCCCTCTTATATAGCAGAGCCGATATGTGTCTCCATACTGGACGACTTCGCCGACGAGCTGCGCACCACGCGCGCGAAGCCTTTCAAGCGTGTCGCCGATGTCGTCAACGGTGAACATGACGCGGAGATAGCCGAGCGCGTTGACCGGAGCGTTGCGGTGATCTGCGACGATATCAGGCGTGAGGAAGCGGGAGAGTTCGAGCCGGCTGTGGCCATCAGGTGTGCGCATCATGGCGATCTCGACACGCTGATCGCCCAGTCCAGTAATACGTCCGGCCCATTCTCCTTCGATCATGGCCCGTCCTTCGAGCTCGAGGCCGAGTTCGCCAAAAAAATCAATCGCCACGGCGAGGTCTTCGACGACGATGCCTACATTGTCCATCCGCTTGAGCGCCATGTTTCCAATCTCCAAAGTGTCGTTGCAATCTACGAGGTGGCGCCTCGTCTGACAAAGGACGTTTGAGGCGCCCCAACACCGACAGCCGTCCGAACACCGCCCGTTTTCAAATGGCCTCCGAGGCCCTGCTGACTGGCCCCACTCATTGCCCTATGCTAGGGGACGGCTCTTTCAAGTGAGGCGAAACCGTCATGCTGCCCTGGATCCAGCTCGATTCCGCGACCATTCCCGGCGAAGACGGCGAACTCAGGCTGAAGCAGCGCGGCAGCGAGTTCTCGATCATGCTCGGCGCCAACGAGTTGATGAACAGCCGCCTCAGCGGCTCGGAAGAGGCCCTTGCAACGCTTTCCTGGGAGCGGATCAAGGCCCATCCAAAACCGAGGATGCTGATCGGCGGGCTCGGCATGGGGTTCACACTGCGCGCCGCTCTCGCCATCCTTCCCGAAAATGCCGGCGTCACCGTCGCCGAACTGGTGCCTGCTGTCGTTGCCTGGGCGCGCGGACCGATGGCCGAAGTCTTCAAAGGCTGTCTCGACGATCCGCGCGTCGCCATCCATCAGGGCGATGTCGGTGAAGCGATCCGTGCCGGCAAGGGCGCCTATGACGCGATCCTGCTCGATGTCGACAATGGCCCGGACGGGCTGACCCGCAAATCCAACGATCGGCTCTATGATTTCGCCGGCCTGCGCGCCGCCCGCGACGCGCTTCGTCCCGGCGGCGTGCTCGCCGTCTGGTCATCCGGTCCCGATCCGGATTTTACCCGCCGCCTGAAGGACAGCGGCTTTTCCGTCGATGCCGTCAACACCCGCGCCAACGGCAAACGCGGCGGCGCCCGTCATGTGATCTGGCTGGCAATGAAACCGACCCGCTGACCAAAGCTCCTCAACGATGAGGCCGCCGCCTGGGTCAATTGGCCGAAGCGATCCTGCGGGCGGCATTGATGGCGCGGCGGGCGCCGGAGCGCAGCTGCGTGGTCTCGGCGCCGGCGATCACCAGGTCGAAGCCGAATTTCAACAGTTCGCCGGCCCGCTCGCCGTCGGCGGCATAGGCGCAGGCGAATTTGCCGTGGGCGCGGCAGCGCGAGACGGCATGCTGCATGGCGCTGTCGATCTCGGCGGCGTTCGGCGCCACCTGATCACCGTTCGACAGCGCGATCGAAAGGTCGGAGGGACCGACGAAGATACCGTCAATGCCGGCAACGCCAAGAATGCCGTCGATCGCCTCAAGCGCCGCCCGGGTTTCGACCATGGCGATGGCGACGGTCAGCGCGTTGGCGTTTTTCAGATAATCATCGCCCGACAGGCCCATATGGTTCAGTGCCAGAGACGGCCCCCAGCTGCGCTCGCCGACAGGCGGGTATTTGGTGGTCCTGACGAAGGCTTGCGCGTCTTCGGCCGAATTGATCATCGGCGCGATGATGCCGGAGGCGCCGGCATCAAGCAGCCGCGAGGCGGAGGCGAAATCGCCGACCGGAATGCGCGCCAGGGCCGGCTTGCCGGCAAGCCGCACCTGACCGATGGCATTGGCCGCCGACGGCATGTCCCACATGCCGTGCTGCATATCGAGCACGACCGCGTCGAAGGCCTCCTGCGCCAGGTGGTTGGCAAGCGTGGCGTCGGGAATGCCGACCCAGGCGGAGATCATGCCATCCCGGCTGTTCCTGATCCGCTCCGCAAAGCCGTCGATCTCAGTTGCACCCATGCCATTCTCCTCAATTCATCAGACCGCCAGCGGCCATTGCTGCCCGGCAGCGGCGGCGTTCATACTCTCCGGCGCAGGCGCGAGACGACGATCATGACGGCAATGCCGGCTGCGGCCAGAAGTGCGCCCCACAACACCCAGATCGTTTGCGCGATCATGAAGCTGGACGCAGGATAAGGAAAATAGCCGCTTCCCTGCCCGATCCAGATCAGCCCGAGGAGGACCATCAGCAGTCCGATGATATATCCGATCGTTCGCATGCTTGCGTCACTTTCGCTATGGATTCGTTCCCACAATGTCGGTCGCCGCCGCCGATGACAAGGCCTCTGCTGCGGAGAAATAATCCGGTGTCAGCCGCTCCCTCCGACTTCGTCCACCAGCCAGGCAGCCAGATTTTCGCTGTGCGCGCCTGGAGATCGCGGCGGCACCAGCCAGTAACCGCGGTCCTGCGCCTCGAGCGGCGGGCCGGCTTCGACCAGCATATGCGTGGAGAGCAGCGTATCGACGAGCCCCATCCAGCCGATTGCCACGCCCTGCCCGCTCAGCGCCGCCTGAACGACCAGCGAATATGTATTGAAGCTGATATCCCCGCGGCCGGCATTGATGTCGCGAAGCACGGAGAATTCGGTCAGATAACTGCGCCAGTCGAACCAGGGTGACGGCATCGGCGTGTCGAGATGGATCAGCACCGCCTTGGCAAGCTGCCTCGCATCCTCGAACGGGCCATTGCGATCGAGAAAGCCCTGCGTGCAGACCGGCACGACCTTTTCCCGCAGCAGAAGCGTGCCGATTGCGCCGAATTCCGCCCGCGTGCCGAAAACGACCGCGACATCCGCCTCGTCGCGAAAACCGGCCGAAAACCGCTGCGTCGCGACGATCTGTATATCCGTTTCCGGATGAAGAAGCCGGAAGCCGTCCATGCGCGGGATCAGCCAAAGCGATGAAAAAGCATAGTCGGTTCTGAGCCGGACGACCGGTCGTTGGGCTTCGGCGCGGAAGCTGCGGGCAAGCGCATCGATATCGCCGACCGCTTTGACGGTGACCTCGAGAAGCCGCTCGCCTTCGGCAGTCAGCGTCACGCCGCGATGCTGGCGACGCAGCAGGCTGACGCCGAACTGCTCCTCCAGCCGGCGGATCTGGTAGCTGACGGCCGGCTGGGTAAGCCCGAGCAGCGCTGCAGCCGACGAAAAGCTACCGAGTCTCGCGACCTCGACGAAGATGCGCATCCATCCAAGCTCAAGCGGGTGGTCTGGCATAAAATTTCCTTTAGGCAGCCATTCAAAAATGCCGTCTTTACAGGCACGAGAATAGGCGCTTCAATAAAATCTTCAAATAGCACAGGAGGAGCCGGATGGCGCGCCCGAATATTCTCATCCTGATGGTGGATCAGTTGAACGGGACCTTGTTTCCCGACGGGCCTGCCGACTTCCTGCATGCGCCGCACCTGAAAGTATTGGCTGAACGCTCCGTGCGCTTCGCCAACACCTATACGGCAAGCCCGCTCTGCGCGCCGGCGCGGGCGTCCTTCATGTCCGGGCAATTACCGAGCCGGACGCGCGTCTACGACAACGCCGCCGAATTTGCCTCCGACATTCCGACCTATGCGCATCATCTGCGCGCCGCCGGATATCAGACGGCTCTATCAGGCAAGATGCATTTCGTCGGGCCCGACCAGCTTCATGGCTTCGAGGAGCGCCTGACGACGGATATCTATCCCGCCGATTTCGGCTGGACGCCCGACTACAGCAAACCCGGCGAGCGCATAGACTGGTGGTATCACAATCTCGGCTCGGTCACCGGCGCCGGCGTTGCCGAGATTACCAACCAGATGGAATATGACGACGAGGTCGCCTACCACGCGAGCCGCAAGCTGTTCGATCTCTCACGCGGCCACGACGAACGCCCCTGGTGCCTGACCGTCAGCTTCACCCATCCGCACGATCCCTATGTCGCACGCCGCAAATTCTGGGACCTCTATGAAGATTGCCCGGCGCTTGACCCGGCGGTGGCGCCGATTGCCTTCGAGCGGCAGGACCCGCACTCGCGGCGCCTGATGAAAGCCTGCGACCATGATGCTTTCGAGATCAGTCGCGAACAGATCAGGCGGGCAAGGCAGGGCTATTTCGCCAATATCTCCTATGTCGACGAGAAGATCGGCGACATTCTCGGCGTACTGGAACGGACCCGCATGGCCGACAACACGATCATCCTCTTCGTTTCCGACCACGGCGACATGCTCGGCGACCGCGGCCTCTGGTTCAAGATGAACTTCTTCGAGGGATCGGCGCGCGTCCCGCTGATGATTGCGGCACCCGGCTGGAAGCCGAAACGCATCGATCAGCCGGTCTCCACCCTCGACGTGACGCCGACGCTCGCCGGTCTTGCCGGGATCGACATCACCGCGTTGAAACCGTGGACCGAGGGCGAGGATCTCGCAGGCCTCGCCGAAGGCACCGGCAGCCGCGGTCCCGTGACGATGGAATATGCCGCGGAAGGTTCCGAAGCGCCGCTCGTCTGCCTCAGGGACGGACGCTACAAGCTTTCGCTCTGCGACAAGGACCCGCCGATGCTGTTCGACCTCGAAGCCGACCCGCAGGAACTCGACAATCTGGCGGGAAAGCCGGCGCATGCCGACGCACTGGCGAGGCTTGTCGACCAGGCCAGGCGGCGCTGGAACCTTGCCGATTTCGACGCCGCCGTGCGCGAAAGCCAGGCGCGCCGCTGGGTGGTCTACGCAGCGCTGCGCAATGGCGCCTATTATCCCTGGGACTATCAGCCGCTGCAAAAAGCGTCGGAGCGCTATATGCGCAACCACATGGACCTGAACGTGCTGGAGGAAAGTCAGCGGTTTCCGCGTGAGGAATAGCGCTTCGGTTCAAGCCGACCTGCGGGCCGGCGCCTCGCGCAGGAAATCCTCGATAAACTGCTTTTGCAGCAGGATGCCGTCCCATTCGTCGGGAAAAAACGGCGAGTCGTAGATCAGCGTAAAGGGACCGGCATAACCGGCCCTCTCGCACATTTCCAGGCACCTGCGGTAATCGTCGGCATCGAGCCCGCCAACACCGTAATCGGCCTTGGCGTGGCAGATCTCGGCACGGCGCATGATGTCGGCCAGGCCTTCATATTTCGCGGGTGCCGCCCAATTGCCAAGGTCGCCGTTGAGGCCGACCTTGCCGTCCAGCCGGTCCAGCAGCCAGTTCATCTCGACCGGCGACGGCAGCAGGTCGAACCAGTTCTCGACGACGATGCGCACACCGCTGCCTTCGGCTTTTTCGGCCAGCCAGCCGAGGTGACAGGCGGCGCGGTTCAGGTTTTCCTCGGTCGGTTTCTGCTTGCCGGCGATGACGCGCATCCGCTGTGCCCCCAGTGCAGCGGCGATATCGATCCACTCCGCCATCCATCTGACGTCGCGTTCGGCCGTCTCGGCATGGCTCGGATCGCCGTCCTCGACCAGCAGCGTCTGGAACAGCACTTTCGAGGCCGTCATCGCATCGCGCAAATCACTTAGATAGCCGGCCTCAAGGCTCGGCAGATGGAAGGAACAGACCTCCAGCCGATTGACGCCGCGCGCCGCCAACGCCGCCGGAATGTCGATGAGTGCCGCGGCACCAGGGCCATAGGGTTCCTTCGGCGCAGAACTTTTGTCGGGATCGGGACTGTAGGCATAAACGGCACCGAGCAGCCGATGCAGCGACCACGTCGAAACCGCGAAGCGTCCGTTTTGCAAGATCTGCACGTGCCTTCCTCCAATATTTCCTTCTGCCATCCATGGCAATAAAAGCCAGCCGGTTCAATTGCCGCCTCAGGCGAAATCGCCGCGGACGACCGGCTCGGCGGCAAGGGCAACTCCCAGCAGCGTTTCGTCGCGACGGGCCATGGCCGAGAGCAGCAGGCCGACCGGCATGCTTGAGGCACCCGTGCCGCAGGGGATAGAGACGCCGCACCAGTCGAGGAAATTGCCGAGCGCGGTGTTGCGCAGCGTCTTGTTGTTGGTCGCGAAGAACAGCTCGTCGTCCCCTTCCAGCGGTCCGATCGGCGGCGCGACATGGGCGACCGTCGGAAAAGCGAGCAGCCGGTCGCCGACAAGGCGCTCGACATCCGCGATCATCCGTTTGCGCGCCTCGAGGATCGCCAGGTAATCGACAAGGGTCGTCCTGCTTCCCAAGCGGGTGCGCATGACGACGCGGCGGTCCATCCTGTCCGCATCCGGTCCGGCCAAGCGTTCATGGTGAAGCGCGAAAGCTTCGGCGGTGACCAACGGGCCATATCTCGTCATCAGATCGAAAATCGCGTCGAAGGCGGGAATGACGGCACGGGCAACATGGGCGCCGGCCCTTTGAAGACGTTCCAAACCGGCCTCGAATGCGGCGATGACGCCCGGTTCGGCTCCGTCGAAGACGATATTTTCAGGCACGAGCAGTTCCAGCCCCTGCAGCGGACGCTCGACGACGTCAGATGCGATCCGACCGCGCATCGCCGCATCGATCCACACTGCGTCCCTGACGCTGCGGCAGAGCGGTCCGAGCGAATCCAGGCTCATGGCCAGCGGATAGACGCCGTCCATCGCATGACGGCCGCGGGTCGCCTTGTAGCCGACGATGCCGTTGAAGGCGGCCGGAATGCGCACCGAACCGCCGGTGTCCGTGCCCATCGCCACCGGCACCAGGCCGGCTGCGACCGCGACACCGGCGCCCGAGGACGAGCCGCCCGGAATGCGCGGGAGGTCGGTGCCGCGTGGATTGACCGGCGTGCCGTAATGCGGATTGATGCCGAGGCCCGAAAAGGCGAATTCGCTCATATTGGTGCGGCCGATGGCGACCATGCCGGCCTGCCGGAGGAGGTCGACGACGACCGCATCGCGCTTGGCCGGCGCGTCTCCGGCCAGCACGACGGAACCCGCCGTCGTCGCCCGGCCTTCGATATCGAAAAGATCCTTCCAGGCGATCGGAATGCCGTCCAGCAATCCGAGCGATCGGCCTTCCAGCAAACGCTTAGAAGAGGCGCGCGCCTCCTCCATCGCCCGGCTTTCAGTCAGCGTGGTGAAGACCGCCTTGTCGGCGTAAGCGGCGATGGTGTCGAAGACCGCCTCGGCCACGTCGACCGGATCGGCCGCGCCACCTTGAATGAGAACGGAAAGCTGGGCGACCGACATCGCGCCGAAGGATTTGCTCATGGGACGATCCACTGAAAGATGATCCTCTGGACTACCCCGGATCATTCCGGCGAGCCAGAGCATCACGATATTTTGCATTTATTAGGACGATTTTTTGAACACTGAGTTTGCAGATTGCCCCTTCAATTGCCGCGATTAAAGACACACATGCTGCACGCATGCGGGAGTCGGTCCGCCATGAGGGTTGAGAGTTTATTCTTGAGAGACCGGCGCCACATGTGTTGCAGGAGTAATGAAGATGACAGATTGTGAAAATTTGACCCGTCGCCAGGATATGGTGACCCTCCATGTAAAGGAGGATGGAACCGCCGGCTTGGGCGAGCGCGACTATGTGGAACATGTCAGCGCCCAGAAACTTTCGGGCTTCGAGCGGATTGTCGTGGTCGCAGCGCTGGCTCTCTTGAGCTTTGTCGGTTTTGCCGCATATTCTTCCAGCGAGACGGACCCGGTGACGACATCGGCCATTGCCGCCCCCGCTGGCGACAGCGCGCCGCACCATCAGCCTTACGGCCATTGCCGTGAGAGCAGCCCTTATGCCGAAAGGGTCTGCTGAAGGCGAGTTCGGCTCGCGCGGGTAAAATCACCTCGCCGGGCGTGGAGACCTTGGCCCAGGCTGCATAATGCAGGAAAAGGGAAAAGGACCATGGCCGGTGATATCGATTACAATCTCGACCGTTTCATCGACGCCCAGAACGGCATTTACGAACAGGCGCTCTCCGAGCTGAAAGCCGGGCGCAAGACGTCCCATTGGATGTGGTTCATCTTCCCGCAGATCGCTGGTCTCGGCACGTCGGCAACGGCGGAAAAATATGCGATCCGCTCGGCCGAGGAAACCGCTGCCTATCTTGCCGATCCCATTCTCTCAAGCCGGCTGCTACGCTGCATCGAAGCGATATTGTCGGTTGACGGCCGATCGGCGCATGAGATCCTCGGTTCACCCGACGACCTGAAGCTGCGCTCGTCGATGACATTGTTTGCCGCGATCAGCGACCATGGCTCGCCCTTCCACCGGGTGATCGAGCATTTCTACCAAGGGAAATTCGACGAACGGACTATGGAAATCCTCCGGACTTAGAACAGGTAGATTTTAGGCCCGGTCGGCCCAATGTCGTCCGAGACCGCCGACAGTTTTGGCATCACGCTCTGGCGGCCCGGCCTGCTTCCAGCGCAGCTATTTCGTCGGAGATTTCGCTCAACCGCTGACGCAGATCGCTGTCGGTGCCGTCATCGACCTCTTCCTCGCCGAAACAATAGCGGGCGTCATGGAGCTCCAGCTTGGCTTCGAGCTCGGCGCGTTTGGCATATAGGCGCTTGAGATAGACGTGGTTCATCTCCCGGTCTCCACTTTGTCCTCCGGTGATGGATGAACGGTATGGAAGCGGTAAGGTTCCCGAAGGAATTCAGGCGAAAGACGCGATCGCCGCGTTGCAGGCCTTGGCGAAATGACCGCAGCAGCCGGCAGCGCCCATCGCCTGGCGGCTGACACGCGCCCCCTCGAGCAGCAACGTCAACGTATCGGCAAGAAGCTCGGGCTCGCGCGCATCGGCCGCCGAACAGAGCGCGGCCAGGCGATCGCGCTGTTCGGCCTTGTGCCGTTCGATCATCTCGTGGGCGGGATGGCCCTCGCCCTTCAGTTCGATGGCGGCATTGGCGAGATCGCAGCCGGCGGGCTCGCCGTTCAGACATTGCGCCCGCGTTTCCACCCAGGCATACAGCTGGGCGCGCGGATTGCCGGGATAGGCAACCTCCAGCTCACGCCAGATCGCACCCGCCTTTTCGGAGGCGCGGCGTAGCGTCTCGCAGACGAGTTCGTCCTTCGAGCCGAAATGCCGGTAGAGCGTCATCTTGTTGGTCAGAGCGGCGTCGGCGATGGCATCGACGCCGATGCCGCGGATGCCGCGCTCACGGAAAAGCTCCGACGCGGTCGAGACGATACGCTCCCTCGGCGGGATTCGATTTTCTGGAGCGGCTACGGAGATTTCATTCAAAGTTTCTGATCTTTTCGCGGACGTAGTCCTTGACATCGATGTGACCGATCGGTAACAAATGCATTGTTACTTACCGGTAACACCACAAAACGCGAAAGTCAATGTCGAGAACACGGCAGCGGAAAGTGGAACACGGGCGACCGCCCACGAAAGGAGGACAACCATGAGAAAGACCAGAGACGACCTGACGATATCCGAAGCCCTTCGCGACCCCCTGATCGCCATGGTGTTGCGCGCCGACGGCGTGAAGCTTGAAGATTTCAAGCAACTCCTGGAGACGGCGGCCGGTAAACGCGAACCGCGCCCGACCTCAGTGGGCAACATGATCGGAGCGCTCGCAAGCCGCACCAATCTGCCGGCGATGCCCTGCTTCGGCTGAACAATCCGCTTAAAATCTCGGGGGATCTTTCCCTGCCCCCGCCAAGGGCTGCCGTCACAAAGAGGCGGCGGCCCTTGCCGCTTGATCGTAATGCCCGGAAAGCACCCGGAGCGTCGCCGCCACCGCCGATGTCACCGCGGGATCGAGCCCGATCCCCTTCATAGACTCCACCAGCAACGCCTCCCGCACCGCCCGGTATTTCAGGCAGGTTTCAAAACCTTTTTCGGTGGCGGCGATCAGCTTCTCCTTGCCTGCCCGTGCGCTTGTCACGAGGCCACGTCTTTCCAGCTTCTTGATCGCGTAGATCACCAGATGCGTATCCTCGACGCCGAGCACGCTGCAGAGGTCGCCGAGCCGCTTCGGCCGCTGCCGGTGGGCCACCGAATGCAGCACCAGCACGTCGATTGCAGCACAGCCGGGCTCGCCCGCTGCCGTCATGCAGCGGACCATCCAACGATCGAAGGCATTGCCGGCGAGGATCAGGCCGAATTCCAGCTCCGAAAGAGCCGGCAGCGCGCCATCTGCCAGGTGTGCGGAGGAGACGATCGGTCCGATTTCCTGTCGCCCGCGCTGATCTGCCATGCCGCCCCTCCATGATTTCGAGAAGATAACGTTGACATTTTATCGATAAATCGTCAATAAATTTTCAGTTCAATGGGAGGCCGGATGATGGGCAGACAGTGGGATTTCTGGGTCGATCGCGGCGGCACTTTCACCGATATCGTCGCGCGCCGTCCCGACGGTTCGCTCACCGCCCACAAGCTGCTCTCGGAAAATCCGGAAGCCTATCGCGACCCGGCGGTGCACGGGATCCGTGAGCTACTTGGTGTAGCAGCCGGCCAACCAATCCCTTCCGATCTCATTGGCGCGGTGAAGATGGGAACGACGGTCGCCACCAACGCGCTGCTGGAACGCAAGGGCGATCCGACGCTGCTGGTGACGACGAAGGGTTTTCGCGATGCGCTGGAGATCGGCTACCAGGCCCGCGCCGATATCTTCGCCAAAAAAATCGTCAAACCGGAACTGCTCTATTCCGACGTTATCGAGGCCGACGAGCGCGTGCTGGCGGACGGCACGGTGGAACGCGGCCTCGACGAACATGTCTTGCGGCAAGCACTGGAAGCCGCCTACAGCAAGGGCCTGCGCGCGGTCGCCATCGTCTTCATGCATGCCTATCGCTATCCCCAGCATGAGCAGCAGGCCGCCGCCATCGCGCGCGCGATCGGCTTCACGCAGATCTCGCCGTCGCACGTGGTTTCACCGCTGATCAAGCTTGTCGGCCGCGGCGACACCGCCGTCGTCGACGCCTATCTGTCTCCGGTTCTCCGGCGCTATGTCGATCAGGTCGCCGCCGAGCTCGGCACTGGCGAAGGCGAAGGCCCAAAGCTGATGTTCATGCAGTCCTCCGGCGGGCTGACCGACGCGCACCTCTTCCAGGGCAAGGACGCGATCCTCTCCGGCCCCGCCGGCGGCGTGGTCGGCGCGGTCGAGGTCTCGCGCATCGCCGGTTTCAACAGGATGATCGGCTTCGACATGGGCGGCACTTCGACCGATGTTTCGCATTACGACGGTGAACTGGAACGCGCCTTCGAGACCGAAGTCGCCGGCGTGCGCATGCGCGCCCCAATGATGAAGATCCACACCGTCGCTGCCGGCGGCGGTTCGATCTTGAGCTATGACGGTTCGCGCTTCCGGGTTGGTCCTGAATCAGCCGGCGCCACGCCCGGCCCGAAATCCTATCGACGCGGCGGCCCACTCACTGTTACCGACGCCAACATCATGGCCGGTAAGCTGCTGCCGGAGTTCTTCCCTGAAATCTTCGGGCCGTTGCAGGACCTGCCGCTCGATGCCGAGACGGTGAGTGCCGCCTTCGCCGACATGGCGCAGACGATCGGCGGCGGGCGGACGGCGGAAGACGTCGCCGACGGTTTTCTCGCCATCGCCGTCGAGAACATGGCCAATGCCATCAAGAAGATCTCCGTCCAGCGCGGTTATGACGTTTCGGACTATGCGCTCACCTGCTTCGGCGGCGCCGGTGGCCAGCATGCCTGCCTTGTCGCCGACAGCCTCGGCATGAAGACCGTGCTGATCCACCCCTTCTCCGGCATTCTCTCGGCCTATGGCATGGGTCTTGCCGATATTCGCGCCACGCGCCAGCGCGCGGTGCTCACGGAACTCGCCACGGCGTTGACGACGATCGCCGACATCCGGGCCGGGTTGGCCGAGGAGGTGCGCGAGGAATTGACGCTGCAGGGTGTCGAGGCTGGCGATATGGAAATCGTCACCCGCCTGCACCTGCAATACAAGGGCACCGACACCGCCCTGCCCGTCGCCTTCGGGCCGCAGGAAGAAATGGCGCAGGCCTTTGCCGCCGCCCATAAGAAGCAGTTCGGCTTCATCTTTGAAGACCGGCCTGTTGTCGTCGATTCCATCGAAGTCGAGGGCATTGGCGGCGGCGCCGACATCGAGGAAGCGGACATACAGGCGGAAGCCTCCGAGCCGGAAGCCCTTCGCACGACCCGCTTCTATTCCGGCGGAACATGGCGCGAAGCCGGCATTTTCAGGCGCGACGGGCTGAAGCCGGGCGCCGTCCTCAAGGGACCTGCCCTCATTATCGAACCACATCAGACGATCGTCGTCGAAGCCGGCTGGCAGGCAAGGCTTACCGGCCACGACCATATTGTGCTCACCCGCGAGATTCCGCTTTCCCGCAACGCGGCGATCGGCACCAGCGCCGACCCGGTTATGCTCGAAGTCTTCAACAATCTGTTCATGGCGATCGCCGAGCAGATGGGCGTGACGCTGCAGAACACGGCTCATTCCGTCAACATCAAGGAGCGGCTCGATTTCTCCTGCGCCGTCTTCGACCGCACCGGCGCGCTCGTCGCCAATGCGCCGCATATGCCGGTGCATCTCGGCTCGATGGACCGGTCGGTCGAAACGATCATCCGCCTCAATGAAGGCCGCATCCGCCCGGGCGACGTCTTTGCGCTCAACGCTCCCTATAATGGCGGCACGCATCTGCCCGACATCACCGTCGTTACGCCGGTTTTCGACGATCCGGGAGAGGTCATTCTGTTTTACGTCGCCTCGCGTGGTCATCATGCCGATATCGGCGGAAAGGCGCCGGGCTCGATGACGCCGCGGGCGACGAAGGTCGACGAGGAAGGTGTGCTGATCGACAATTTCCTGCTGGTCGACAAAGGCCGTTTCCGCGAGGGCGACTTCGCAGCGATGCTGACTGACCATGCCTATCCCGCCCGCAATCCGGCCCAGAACCTCGCGGACGTCAAGGCGCAGATCGCCGCCAACGAAAAGGGCGTGCAGGAATTGCGCAAGATGGTCTCCCATTTCGGGCTCGACGTCGTCGAAGCCTATATGGGCCATGTGCAGGACAATGCCGAAGAGAGCGTGCGCCGAGTGATCGCCCGGCTGAGCGACAGCGAATTCACCTATCCCACCGACCAGGGCGCCGTCATCAAGGTGAAAATCACCGTCGACAGAAAAGCGCGTGAGGCGACGGTCGATTTCACCGGCACCAGCGCGCAGCAGCCGACCAATTTCAATGCACCGGAACCGGTGACGCGCGCCGCCGTGCTGTATGTCTTCCGGGTTATGGTCGAGCAGCCGATCCCGATGAATGCCGGCTGCCTGCGGCCGATCAGGATCATCGTGCCCGACGGTTCGATGCTGCGCCCGGCCTATCCCGCCGCCGTCGTCGCCGGCAATGTCGAGACCAGCCAGCATGTGACCAACGCGCTGTTCGGGGCGCTCGGCACGCTGGCGGCAGCCCAGGGCTCAATGAACAACCTGACCTTCGGCAACGCCGTTTATCAATATTACGAGACGATCTGTGCCGGCGGCCCCGCCGGTCTGCTCAATGATGGCA
Source organism: Rhizobium phaseoli (assembly GCF_010668805.1). Classification (GTDB taxonomy): domain Bacteria; phylum Pseudomonadota; class Alphaproteobacteria; order Rhizobiales; family Rhizobiaceae; genus Rhizobium; species Rhizobium phaseoli_A. The sequence goes on from NZ_WUFT01000014.1 coordinate 103,075, forward strand.
CTGGCTTCAGCGGCGCCGATGGTGTGCACACCCACATGACCAATTCGCGGCTGACCGATCCTGAAGTGCTGGAATTCCGTTTTCCCGTCGTGCTCGAGGATTTCCACATCCGCCGTGGCTCCGGCGGCAAGGGACAGTATAGCTCCGGCGGCGGAACCGAGCGCACCATCCGCTTCCTGGAGACGATGGATTGCAGCATTCTCTCCTCCCACCGCACGATCCGGCCGTTCGGCCTCAACGGCGGGGAAGACGGGCAATTGGGAAAAACCGAGATCCGCCGCGCCGATGGCAAGGTCGAAAGGCTGGAGGGCGCTGATCAGGCAATGCTTGCCGCCGGCGATGCCGTGATCGTCACGACGCCGACCGGCGGTGGCTACGGCAAACCGGTTTAGAGGATCGGTTTGCCGCCGGTGACCGCGATTGTCGCGCCGGAGACATAACTCGACAAGGGATCGGCCAACATCACATAGGTCGTTGCCAGCTCGGCCGGCTGGCCGGGCCGTTTCATCGGCACCTGCTTGCCGAAGTTGCTGACGCTTTCCTCAGGCAGGGTCGAGGGAATGAGCGGCGTCCAGATCGGCCCCGGCGCCACGGCATTGGCGCGAATGCCTTTCTCGGCCAGAAGCTGGGCGAGGCCGGCGGTGAAATTCTGGATCGCGCCCTTGGTTGTCGCATAGGCAAGCAGTGTCGGGTTCGGGCTGTCCGAATTGATCGAGGCGGTGTTGATGATGGAACTGCCGGGCTTCATATGGGGAACGGCCGCCTTGGTCAGGTAGAACATCGCATGGATATTGACCTTGAAGGTCAGTTCCCACTCCTCGTCGCTGATCTCGTCGATACTCTTGAAGCTCGCCTGATGCGCGGCATTGTTGACGAGGATGTCAATACCGCCGAGCTCCTTGACCGCCGTCTCGACGATCTGCCGGCACAGAGCCGGATCCTGGATATCGCCGCTGACGAGCACGGCCTTGCGACCGGCCTCCTCGACGAGCCGCTTTGTCTCGTCGGCATCCTCATCCTCGTCGAGATAGGAAATTACGATATCGGCGCCTTCCCTGGCATAGGCTATCGCCACTGCCCGGCCGATGCCGCTATCGCCACCGGTGATGATCGCCCGCTTGCCTTTCAGTCGGTCGGAGCCGCGATAGCTTTTTTCGCCATGATCGGGGACGGGATCCATCTGCGCGGTAAAACCCGGCATCGGCTGTTTCTGGGATGGGAACGGCGGTGTCGGATAATTCGTCATCATGATCTCCTGGGTTCAGGGGTCAAACTCAAGCTACGGCTTGTTGTTCCAAGCGGGATTACGACTGCATAGTTTTCGGATAAGATGACCGGGAAATAGACATCGAGGACACATCATGATGCGTGTCGATCTAGAGGAAGCCGAGGTCCGTCTCAGCGAATTGCTCGGTCGCGTCGAAGCCGGAGAGACTTTCGAGATACTGCGGCATGGGAAGCCGGTCGCGCAACTTGTGCCCATGAAGACATCGGTAAAAGCGATCGATATAGAACGGCTGAAGACATTGACCGCCTCGATGCAGCCGCCTGACGAACCGGTCGATTCCGCAACGTTCATTCGGGGTATGCGCGACACAGATCGCTATTGATGCTTTCCGTCGGGAATCGTCGCCGAAGGTGGTGGCTGAAGGGTAATCCGTGAGTTTTTCTTTCCTAAAGTTCGTCTCACATAACTCTTCAAGCTTCTGTCGCCGTCGCATCCGCCCGCACGATCAACCTACAAGATGTTGCGATTTGCCACAGCGACCGCTATGCCATAGTAATGTAACATGGTCGCAGTTTTAACGAGGTTCATGGAATTGGACGGAAAGACATCACCCGCAGTTTACACCGAAGATGAGGCCCACGCCGACGACGTCGCGGGCAAGGGTGTGCGTCGCGCCCGCGTCAGCGGCATCGACCGTGCGCTTCAAGTGATCGATCATCTTTATGAGACCGGGTCGCCTGCCGGCGTCTATGCGATCGCCAAGGCGGTGAAGGCGCCGCTGTCGACCGTTTACGTCATCGTCGACGATCTGGTCGAGAAGAACATGCTGACGCGTCAGGCGGACGGCTCGATCTGGCTCGGCGCCCGCCTCTATCATTACGGCCTTGCCTATGCCCGGTCGCTGGATTTCATGAGCATCGCCACCCACGAGATGCACGATCTCTGTCGCCAGGCCGGCGAAACCGTGCAGGTCTGCGGCCGCGACGGCGATTATATGCTGGTGCTTGCCATGGCCGACGGCCCGAGCCACTTCCAGGTGGCGTCGCGCGTCGGCACCCGCGTGCCGCTGAACTGGACGGCGTCTGGCCGCCTGCTCGCCGGCCACCTGCCGGAGGAGGAGCGCATCGAGCTGTTCAAGCGCTGCGCCCGCTCGTCACCGACCGGCCGCGCCGAGATCGATCCGAGCACCCTGTCGGAAGCCGCTGGCAAGGCCTTCGAGGCGCGCCTGTCGATCCAGGCGGGGGAATCCGATTATGCAGTTGCCTGCATCGCCTCGCCGATCTGCGATCGCGACGGCCAGTGCGTCGCTACCATTTCCATCGTGCTACCGGAGCAGAAGGCCTTTTCCGACGAGAACCACTATACCGCGCACGTGCGCAGTTCGGCGGAGCGGATCGAAAAGCTGATGGGCTGGCGCAACCGCTGAACGCTTCGCTCATCAGCGGATCCTACCGGTAGGAATAACCGTGGCTGTGGCGCACGAGCTTGCGTGCCCGCGGCACGTAGCGGCCGGCAGTAAAGGCATCGGCGCCGATTACCGCATACCGCGGCTCGAACAGCTTGCCGAGGACGGAGACGTCGCCGTTGGAATCCGTCGCCTCAAGGTCGGAATCGACGAGGTCGAAAATCGTGAATTCGGCCTGCGCGCCGACCGAGAGCCGGTTCTCCATCGACAGCTTGATGACCGATGCCGGCGCGTGGGTGACGGCCTCCACCACCTTGTCGAAGGGCATGCCAACGCTGAGCAGCTTCGACATCGTCGTCGCCAGGTCCCAGACCGGGAAGTTCATCGAATGGCCGTGCAGGTCGGTCGAAATCGAGAACGGCAGCAGCCCGCGCGCGATCGCCGCTTCCGCCACCTTGAAGGAGAAGGAGGCGCCGCCATGGCCGATGTCGAGGCGGATGCCCTCGGAGGCGCAGCGCTCGGCGAGATTGAAGAGATCCTCGTCCTCCATGATGCTCGAGCCGGCCTTGCCGTTGAAGCAATGGGTGACGACGTCGCCGGGCCCGAGAATCTCAAGCACTTCGTCATAAAGCGCCGGCGGCTCGCCGACATGCACCATCATCGGCACTTTCAGGATCTTGGCGATCTTCTTGCCAAGCTTGACGGGGGTGACACCCCAGGAGCCGGTGATGACATGGCTGGCGCGCACCTTGATGCCGACGATGTGCTCGCTGTTTTCGGCATAGACTTCGAGGATGCGGTCGAGATCGATATCTCTTATATCCCTGAGTTCGGCGACGCGGTTGCAGGCAACGAGGCCGATCGAGCCAAGGTTCAGGAAGGCCTTGATGCGCTCACGCGCGGGCTCGATGATATATTCGCGGAAGCCATGGAAATTCGCCTCACCGGCCGAACCGGCATCGACCAGCGTGGTGACGCCGCGCTCGACGCCGCATTCCGAGGGACGGATGGAAATGTCGGTGCCGCCGTGCCAGATATGCACGTGGAGGTCGACCCAGCCCGGCGAGACGAAGGCGCCTTTGCCGTCGATGCGCCTCACATCCTCAGAGATCGCGAGTGACGAACCGATTTTAGCGATCCTGCCATCGGCATCAACGAGAATGTCGATCGCCCCCTCGGCTGTGCCCGCACCGAAAGCCATCGGTTTGACATTGGTGAGGAGAAGCGGCTTCTTCGCCTGGTCGCTTGACATGGTCATATTGCCTGAATTCCATAGTTATGCTATATAAATCTTTATAATAGAATAAAGCTGAGGGCGCTGCTGTCAAGGACAATGACACGGGATCCGCCGCCGAGAAACCGTCGATGGCGCACTTGTTCCAAAGCGCGCCTGTTCGCGAAGATCCGGCAAATCAGCGTTTATTTTCAATCCCGAAGGATCGAGTAGTCAAGCCGTTGGAGGTGATCCGGATCGGCAATGGCGTCGATCGCAGCGATCCTGCCATCGGCGATCGTCAGCACCCCGACGACGCGGAGCTGGCGGCCGATTTGCACGACAAATCCGAGCTCGCCGTCGACAACGGCAATTTCTGCCGCCTGCGCCCGCCCCTTGAAGGCTGCGGCCACATCGGCCGCTCCGCGGGTTTCGCCGATGGTGCCGAACCGCGCCGCCGTCGCATCCGGCCGGAAGACGACATCGGGGGCAAGCACGGCAAGCAACGCCTCAAGATCGCCGTTGCGCGACGCCGTCAAAAACGCCTCCGCGATCGTGCGTTTGCGGCCGAAATCAACATCCGGCGCTTCGTCTGCCCCTTGCACCCGGCGGCGGGCGCGGCTTGCAAGCTGACGGGCAGCGGCGGACGAACGACCGATGATCGGCGCGATCTCGTCGAAGGGCAGATCGAACATGTCGTGAAGCACGAAGGCGACACGTTCGGCGGGCGCCAGCGTCTGCAGCACGATGAGCAACGCCACGCCGACCGATTCGGCGAAGGCTGCATCGCGCTCCGGATCGTTTGCCGGATCGGTGATCGCGGCATGGACCGGCATCTCCAGCGGTTCCTCACGGCGGGTCTTGCGCGTGCGCAGCATGTCGAGGCAGATGCGCGCCACCACCGTCGTCAGCCAGCCGCCGAGATTACCGACATCTGCCGTATCCGTACGACTGAGCCGCAGCCAGGCTTCCTGGACGGCATCTTCGGCCTCGCTGCGCGAGCCGAGCATACGATAGGCAGCGGCCCTCAGATGCGCCCTGTTCGCTTCGAATTCGTCAGCCAGCCATTTTTTCTCGTCCATTTGTCACATTCCTCCGCTGCATTCCGTCAAAGCCATGACGAACGAAACCCGGCCGATGTGACAGCGCCGGCCGAGCGTCAAACGACAAACACATCAAGGAGACATATCATGCAGGAAAGAGTGGTCATGCAGGAAAGAATGGGAAATCCCGCCCTCGTCATTCCCGAAGCCATGCAGGCACTGGCTGCCCTCGGCAAGGTGCCGGCCGAGACCGGTCTGTCGCCGAAGCTGCTCGAACTCGTCTATCTCAGGGCCAGCCAGATCAACGGCTGCAGCGCATGTGTCGACGGCCATCCTCGCGTTGCGAAGAAACTTGGAGAGACGGACGAACGGCTCTTTGCCGTCAGCGCCTGGCGCGACTCGCCCTATTTCAGCGACGGCGAACGGGCAGCCCTTTCGCTGACCGAGGCGGTGACCCGCGTCAGCGACCGCGCCGACCCGGTGCCTGACGATATCTGGGATGAGGCGACCCGGCATTATGACGGCAGGAGCCTTGCGGCACTCGTCATCGCCATCGCCAATATCAATGTCTGGAACCGGCTGAACATCGCCACCCGCCAGATCGCCGGGGCTTGGAAGCCGTAAGCGGCAGGGCAGCCGGCAGCGCTTCGCCCCTGCGCTGCCGGCAACCAACTCAATCAGTTTGGCTTCAGGTCGTGAGGGACGACCTATCGTTCAGATGATACCGCCACCACCGGCAGCGGAGGCCGGGCGTTCGGCCGCCACTTTCCTGCGGTAGCCGCTGGCGCGGTAGGCAGCGATCGGGTCGATCGCGCCGCCGGCCCTGCGCCGAGCTTCGGCGAGGATCGGCTCGACATCGGCGCGATAGGCCCGCTTCAGGGTCTCCGACGCCATCAGCGCGTCATTGTCCTGCTGGTATCCGTCGAGCGCCTTGCGGTCGACGATCAGCGCCTGCGCATAAGCGCGGCGGATTTCGTTGGCGCTGTTGATCAGGCTTTCGATCGGGTCGGTGACATTGTGCGACTGGTCGATCATATGGGCCGGGTTGAAGTCGTTGACGCCGCGCTGCTCGGCATCGACCAGCTCGTTGAAGACGAGGAACAGCCGATAAGGATCGATCGCGCCGGCGTCGAGATCGTCGTCGCCATATTTCGAATCGTTGAAGTGGAAGCCACCGAGTTTGCCGAACTGGATCAGCCGGGCGACGATCATCTCGATATTGGTGTTCGGTGCATGATGGCCGAGATCGACGAGGCAATGGGCCTTGGGGCCGAGCGTCTGGGCGATCAGGTAATTGGTGCCCCAATCCTGGACGATCGTCGAATAGAAGGCCGGCTCATACATCTTGTGTTCGGAGAACAGCTTCCAATCGTCGGGCAGCGCCTTGTAGATATCGGCCATCGAGGCGAGGTAACGTTCGAAAGCCTTGGTGAAATTGCTCTGGCCGGGGAAGTTCGAGCCGTCGCCGATCCAGACCGTCAGTGCCTTGGAGCCGAGCGCATTGCCGATCTCGATGCATTCGAGATTGTGCTCGACCGCCTGCGCCCGCGTTGCCGCATCGGTATGGCTGAGCGAACCATATTTGTAGGAATGGGCTTGGCCCGGCGCATCGGAAAAGGTGTTCGAATTCATCGCATCGAAGCCGAGGCCGAGCGCATTGCCCTTGGCCTTCAATTCGCTCACATCCGCCTTATCCCAGGGAATATGCAGCGAGACGTTTGGCGTCGCCTGGGTCAGCTGGTTGATGACGGCGCAATCGTCGAGCTTGTCGAAGATGCCGCGCGGCTCGCCGGTGCCGGGGAAGCGGGCAAAGCGCGTGCCGCCGGTGCCGACACCCCAGGAGGGAACGGCGACGAAGAATTCCGCCACCCTGCGGGTAACCGCTTCGATATCGATGCCCCGGCGGGCAAGGTTCGCACCCAGCGCCTCGTAATCGGCTTTCAATGCGGTTGTCCGCTTGTCGTTTTCTGTCGCGACCAGATCCTGCGCGATCCTGAACTCGGCCATTTTTTCCTCCCGGTTATGCAATTTCTACATTGGGACTGCCGTGGGGCCTGCCCCTCATCCGCCTGCCGGCACCTTCTCCCCGTTCAGACGGGGAGAAGGGGATATGCCGCACCGTCTCCGTCCCACTCCAACATTTCGTTGGGCAAGTCCCCTCTCCCCGTCTGAACGGGGAGAGGGTTAGGGTGAGGGGCAGACACATCCGCCGCCGATTAGATATTACCGCGTAAAGCTCTGCACGTTGCCGGCATCGACATTGATGATGTTGCCGGTCGATTTTGCCGAAAGGTCAGAGGCCAGGAAGTAGATCGCCTCGGCGATATCCTCCGGAAACACGTTGAGTTTCAGCATCGAACGCTTGCGGTAATGTTCCTCGAGATCATCCACTTCGATCTTGGACGAGGCAGCGCGCTGTTCGCGCCATTCGCCGCTCCAGATCTTCGAACCCCGCAGCACCGCATCCGGGTTGACGGTGTTGACGCGGATGCCGGCATCCGCACCTTCCAGCGCCAGGCAGCGGGCGAGATGGATTTCGGCAGCCTTTGCGGTGCAATAGGCAGACGCATTCGGCGAGGCGGCAAGGCCGTTTTTAGAAGCGACGAAGACGATGTTGCCGCCGAGCGCCTGACGGCGGAACAGGCGGAAGGCTTCGCGCGAAACCAGGAAATAGCCGGTCGCCAGAATATCGATATTGCGGTTCCACGTCGCAAGCTCGGTGGCTTCGATCGGCGCAGACGAAGCAATGCCGGCATTCGAGACGAGAATATCGATGCCGCCGAATTCGACGCAGGCTTCTGTGAAGGAGGCAATCACCGCATCTTCCTTGGTGACATCAAGGCGAACGCTGCGCACCGCATCAGCGCCAAACTTCTTGACGAAATCGGCTTCGGTGCCCTCGAGCGCCGCCTGGTCGATATCGGCAAGCACCACGCAGGCGCCCTCGCCGACGAGACGTGCGGCCGTCGTCCGGCCGATGCCGCCGGCGCCGCCGGTGACGAAGGCCACGCGGCCGGCAAGGCTCTTCGGCTTCGGCATGCGCTGCAGCTTGGCCTCTTCGAGCAGCCAGTATTCGATATCGAAGGCTTCCTGTTCCGGCAGGCCCTGATATTCCGAGACCGTCGAGGCACCGCGCATGACGTTGATGGCGTTGACATAAAATTCGCTGGCGATGCGGGCCGTCGCCTTGTCGCGGGCAAATGACAGCATGCCGACGCCGGGAACGAGAAAGATGACCGGATTGGCGTCGCGCATGGCGGGTGAATTGTCATGCTTGCAGTCATTATAATAGCGTGCGTAATCGGCGCGGTAATCCTCCAGCGCCTTGTCTAGGCCGGCAACGATCGCGTCGACATCCGGCTTTTCAGGGTCGAAATCGACGATCAGCGGGCGGATCTTGGTTCGCAGGAAATGATCGGGGCAACTGGTGCCTAGCGCGCCGAGCGGGCGCAGATCGCGGGAGTTGACGAATTCGAGCACGGCTTCCTGATCGTCGAAATGTCCGAGTTTGCGCTCCTGCTGGCCGATGCGACCCCGGATTTCCGGCATCAGCCGGGCGGCGATGGCGCGGCGTTCGCCAACGGCCAGGCTTTGCGCGACGGCGCCGCCGAAAATCGTCTTGCCCTCGGTCTTGTCGGCAAACCAGACGATCGCCTTGTTGATGATATCGAGCGTCAGCTCGTAGCAGGCCTTGGCGTCGTTTGCCCAGGTGAACAGACCGTGGCTTTCGAGCACGACGCCCTTGGCATTCGGGTTTGCGGCGACGAAAGCACCGAGGTCGAGGCCGAGCTGGAAGCCCGGGCGACGCCATGGCAGCCAGCCGATCGCGTCACCGAAGACCTGCTGTGTCAATTCTCTGGAATTCTTCGAGGCGGCAATCGCGATGATCGCATCGGGATGCATGTGGTCGACATGGGTAAAAGGCACGAAACCGTGCAGCGGCGTGTCGATCGAGGCGGCGCGGCCATTCAGGTTGAAGGTGCAGTGCGGCAGGAAACCGACCATGCGGTCTTCGTCCTCGACACCCTTATAGATACCTTTCAGCGATTCCAGCTTGTCCTGGTAGAGGGTGGCGAAACCGTCGAGCTTGATCGTGCCGACGTCGCCGCCCGAACCCTTGACCCAGAGAACCTTCGCCTTGCCGCCGGTCAGCGGATCGGTTTCTATTACCTTCGCCGAGGTATTGCCGCCGCCGTAATTGGTGATGCGCTTGTCGGCGCCGAGCAGGTTGGAGCGATAGAGCAGCTTGCCGGGCTCATCGAGGCCTGCCGCATAAGCATCATCCCACCGGTTATCCAGAAGCCGGACGTTCGCCGCCATATCATCCTCCCATAAAGGCTTGTGAGGCGCCGCGATCAGCGCGCCCTTTCGCTCACGGTATCGCGCATCAAAAGTGCGCTTGTCAATCGAAAACGATCAAAATCGATTATGCTGCATCGCAATATGAAAATTTATGATCGTTTGTGATTGACACGCATTAACGGATGCGAAATAAATATGACCAGAGGAGGAGCCCCATGCACGAACGCGAACGCCACCGCATTATCTTAAGCGCCGTTCAGGAAAAGTCGGTCGTTACGATCCAGGACATTTCCGAGCTGACGGAAGCTTCTGAAGCAACGATCCGGCGCGACATTGCGGCTCTTCATGTGCAAGGCAAGATCCGCCGCGTCCGCGGCGGCGCGGAGGCAGTGCATCCGCCGCAACTCGGCAATCTTGCCGGCCGGCCCTTCCGGGTGTCAGAATCGGTCAACATCGATAAGAAACGCGCAATTGCACGCGCGGCCGTCGATCTCTGCGAAGCGGGCGACGCCATCATCATCAATGGCGGCACGACCACCTTCCAGATGGTGCATTACATGGCCGGCCATCGCTTGCAGGTCATGACCAATTCTTTCGCGATCGCCGAACATCTGGTGAAGCATTCCAAAAACACAGTGACGGTGCCGGGCGGCGCGATCTATCGCGAGCAGAGCCTGATCCTGTCGCCTTTCGACAATGACGCGATCCGCAATTTTTATGCGCGGCGCATGTTCATCGGCGCCCAAGGCGTCGGCCCGCTTGGCATCATGGAGGCGGATGCGCTGATCATTCAGAGTGAGCAGAAGCTGATGCACCAGGCCGACGAACTCGTCGTTATGGCCGATTCAAGCAAATTCAATCGCCGGTCGAGCCTCATTCTCTGCGCGCTCGACCGCGTTTCTGTGATCATCACTGATGACGCGATTTCGGACGAGGCAGCTCGCATGGTCGAGAATGCCGGCGTCCGGCTCGTTGTCGCCAGCCCGGTGGCCCAGGCTGTGAGGGAGGATTCCTCGTCGGTCGCATGAGGCGCCGCCGAGGTGTGGAAGTCTAATCTTTAAGGGAGGAAAGTACATGAAACTCGCAAAGACACTTGCGCTCGGTGTAGCGCTCGCCGTCGCCATGATGGCCGGCACTGCAAGCGCCAAGGACATCAAGATCGGCCTGGTGGTGAAGTCGCTCGGCAACGGCTTCTTCGACGCCGCCAACAAGGGTGCCCAGGAAGCCGCCAAGGAACTCGGCGGCGTAGAAGTCATCTACACCGGTCCGACGTCGACGACGGCGGAAGGCCAGATCGAAGTCATCAACTCGCTGATCGCCCAGGGCGTCGACGCCATTGCCGTCTCGGCCAACGATCCAGACGCGCTCGTTCCGGCGCTGAAGAAGGCTGCCCAGCGCGGCATCAAGGTCATCTCCTGGGATTCGGGCGTCGCGCCGGAAGGCCGTATCCTGCAGCTCAACCCGTCGTCCAACGAGCTGATCGGCAAGATGTGCCTGACGCTCGTCAAGGACCACCTCGACGGCGGCAAGGGTGATTTCGCCATCCTGTCGGCAACGACCACCTCGACCAACCAGAACATCTGGATCGACCAGATGAAGAAGCAGCTCAAGGATTTCCCGGGCCTCAACCTCGTCACCACGGTTTATGGCGACGATCTCTCGGACAAGTCCTATCGTGAAGCCGAAGGCCTGCTGAAGTCGAACCCGAACGTCAAGGTCATCGTCGCTCCGACGACGGTCGGCGTTCTCGCCGCTTCGAAGGTCGTCGAAGACAAGGGCCTTGTCGGCAAGGTCTACGTCACCGGTCTCGGCCTGCCGTCCGAAATGGCCGGCGCGATCAAGTCGGGCGCCACCAAGGAATTCGCCATCTGGAACCCGATCGACCTCGGCTATTCCGCAGCCCAGATCGCCTATCACCTGGTCAAGGGTGACGCCGACGGCAAGCCGGGCAGCGAAATCACTGCCGGCCGCATGGGCAAGATCAAGATCGGCGACAACGGCGAAGCCGCCATGGCTGATCCCTTCGTCTACAATGCCTCGAACATCGACCAGTTCTCCAAGGTCTTCTGATCCGGAGCAAACACAGAAAAACCCGGCGGCCTTCAAGCCGCCGGGATTTCCCATTCGACACTGGTAGAAATCTGATGAACGCCGCCTTTCAACAAACCGCCACGGACAGCAAAACCGGCGATGCGCCCGCCATTCTGGAAATGCGCGGCATCTCCCAGATCTTTCCGGGCGTGAAGGCGCTCGACAATGTCAGCATCGCCCTCCACCCCGGCACGGTGACCGCGCTGATCGGCGAAAACGGCGCCGGCAAATCGACGCTCGTCAAGATCCTGACCGGCATCTACCGGCCGAACGAAGGCGAGATCCTGGTCGACGGCCGTCCGGTGACCTTTGCCAGCGCCCAGGCGGCGATCGATGCCGGCGTCACCGCCATCCATCAGGAAACCGTGCTTTTCGACGAGCTGACGGTTGCCGAAAACATCTTCCTCGGCCATGCGCCGCGCACCCGGCTACGCACCATCGACTGGCAGGCGATGAACAGCCGCTCGAAGGCGCTGCTCATCGCGCTCGAAAGCAATATCGACCCGACGATCCGGCTCAAAGACCTCTCCATTGCGCAGCGCCATCTGGTGGCGATCGCCCGTGCTCTGTCGATCGAGGCCCGCATCGTCATCATGGACGAGCCGACGGCAGCCCTTTCCCGCAAGGAGATCGACGATCTCTTCCGCATCGTCCGGGGCCTGAAGGAACAGCGCAAGGCGATCCTCTTCATCAGCCACAAGTTCGACGAGGTTTACGAAATCGCCGATGATTTCGTCGTCTTCCGTGACGGCCGTGCCATCGGCCAGGGCCGTCTCAAGGAGACGCCGCAGGACGAGATCGTTCGGATGATGGTCGGCCGCGACGTCGAGAACGCCTTTCCGAAGATCGATGTCGCCATCGGCGGTCCGGTTCTGGAGATCCGCAACTACAGCCATCGCACCGAATTCCGCGACATATCCTTCACCCTGCGCAAAGGCGAGATTCTCGGCATATACGGCCTGATCGGCGCCGGCCGTTCGGAACTGTCGCAATCGCTGTTCGGCATTACCAGGCCGCTCTCCGGCACGATGATGCTCGAAGGCCGCGAGGTCGCGATCCATTCGCCGCAGGACGCCATCCGGGCCGGCATCGTCTATGTGCCGGAAGAGCGCGGCCGCCACGGGCTGGCGCTGCCGATGCCGATCTTCCAGAACATGACGCTGCCGTCGCTCACCCGCACCTCGCGCCGCGGCTTTCTCAGAGCGGCAGAAGAGTTTGCGCTGGCGCGCAAATATGCCGAGCGGCTGGATCTGCGGGCTGCCGCCCTTTCCGTGCCGGTGGGCACGCTGTCGGGCGGCAATCAGCAGAAGGTCGTCATCGGCAAGTGGCTGGCGACGTCGCCGAAGGTCATCATCCTCGATGAACCCACAAAGGGCATCGACATCGGCTCGAAGGCGGCCGTGCACGGCTTCATCAGCGAACTCGCCGCCGAGGGCCTGTCGATCATCATGGTCTCGTCCGAGCTGCCGGAGATCATCGGCATGTCGGACCGCGTTCTGGTGATGAAGGAAGGCCTGGCCGCCGGCATTTTCGAACGCGCCGAGCTGACGCCGGAAGCGCTTGTGCGCGCCGCCACCGGCAATGCGTGAGGCCCACAATGCGTAAGGTAAGAGCATGGCAAGACTGATCAGAAAACGCGAAACCCTGCTGTTTCTCATCATTGTGGTGATGATTGCGATCTTTTCGACGCGGGCTGCGGACTTCGCAACACCGGACAATCTCGCCGGCATTTTCAACGATACCTCCATCCTGATCATCCTGGCGCTGGCGCAGATGACAGTCATCCTGACGAAGTCGATCGACCTGTCGGTTGCCGCCAATCTCGCCTTCACCGGCATGGCGATCGCGATGATGAATGCCGCCTATCCCGATCTGCCGCTCGTCGTGCTGATCCTTGCGGCGATCGTCATCGGCGCCTGCCTCGGCGCCATCAATGGCTTTCTCGTCTGGGCGCTGGAAATCCCGCCGATCGTCGTCACACTCGGCACGCTGACCATCTATCGCGGCATGGCCTTCGTGCTCTCGGGCGGCGCCTGGGTCAACGCTCATCAGATGACGCCGGTCTTCCTGTCGGTACCGCGCACGCCGATCCTCGGCCTCCCCGTCCTCGGCTGGGTCGGCATCGTCATCGTGCTGTTGATCTATGTGCTGCTCAGATATACCCAGTTCGGCCGCTCGGCCTATGCGACCGGCGGCAATCCGACCGCGGCCGTCTATGCCGGCATCGATACCGGCTGGACGAAATTCCTGGCCTTCGTGCTGTCAGGCGCGCTCGCCGGGCTTTCAAGCTATCTCTGGGTGTCGCGTTATGCCGTCGCCTATGTCGACATCGCCAACGGCTTCGAGCTCGACAGCGTCGCGGCCTGCGTCATCGGCGGCATCTCGATTGCCGGCGGCGTCGGCTCGGTCGCCGGCACCGTGCTCGGCGCACTCTTCCTCGGCGTCATCAAGAATGCGCTGCCGGTCATCGGCATTTCACCCTTCACCCAGATGGCGATTTCCGGAACCGTCATCATTCTCGCCGTCGCCTTCAACGCCAGGCGCGAGCGCAACCGCGGCCGCATCATCCTGCGCGACCGCGCCGCAGCCGAGATCAGAACGGAGGCCGCAGCATGAGCACCGTGTCCACACGCGAAAAGCGGGTCATCCCAGACCGGCTCGGCACACCCTTCCGCCGCATCGCCGCGAGCTGGGAAGTGCTGCTCTTTGCCGTCGCGATCCTGATCTTCATCTTCAATTCCCTGGCCTCGCCCTATTTCCTCGACGCCTGGAATCTTTCGGACGCCACCTTCAACTTCACCGAAAAGGCGATGATCGCCTTTGCCATGGCGCTACTGGTCATCTCGGGCGAGATCGACCTTTCGGTCGCCGCGATCATCGCGCTCGCCTCGACGGCGATGGGAGCAGCCGCGCAGCTTGGCGTCGGTACACCGGGCCTGGTTCTGATCGGCATCGGCACCGGCCTTGCCTGCGGCACCTTCAACGGCGTGCTGGTCTCGGTGCTGAAACTGCCGTCGATCGTCGTCACCATCGGCACGATGAGCCTTTTCCGCGGCATTTCCTATATCGTGCTCGGCGACCAGGCCTATGGCAAATACCCTGCTGATTTCGCCTATTTCGGCCAGGGCTACGTCTGCTGGGTATTCTCCTTCGAATTCGTGCTGTTCTTCGTGCTGGCGATCCTCTTCGCCATCCTGCTGCATGCGACGAATTTCGGCCGGCAGGTCTATGCGATCGGCAACAATGATTTTGCTGCCCGCTTCTCCGGCATCCCGGTCGAGCGCGTCAAATTCATCCTTTTCCTGCTGACCGGCATCATGAGCGGTGTCGCCGCTGTCTGCCTGACCTCGCGCCTCGGCTCGACCCGGCCGTCGATCGCTCAGGGCTGGGAACTCGAAGTCGTCACCATGGTCGTGCTCGGCGGCATCTCGATCCTCGGCGGCTCCGGCACGATCGGCGGCGTCGTCATCGCCGCCTTCGTCATGGGCCTCGTCACCTTCGGCCTCGGCCTGTTGAATGTGCCCGGCATCGTCATGTCGATCTTCATCGGCCTGCTTTTGATCATCACCATCGCCATCCCGATCATCGCCCGCCGCGTCAAGCTCATGAGCTCCCGATGACTACAGAAAAACACGCCTTCAAGATGCAGCTCAACCCTGGCATGGAAGCCGAATACCGCAAGCGGCACGACGAGATCTGGCCGGAACTGGTCGATCTCCTGCATCAGTCGGGCGCCAGCGACTATTCCATCTATCTCGACCGCGACACCAACACGCTGTTCGGCGTGTTGACGCGGCCGGCCGATCACACTATGGCGCGCCTGCCCGAGCATCCGGTCATGAAGAAATGGTGGGCGCACATGGCCGATATCATGGCGACCAACCCCGACAATTCGCCGGTGCAAAGCGACCTCGTCACCCTCTTCCATATGCTATGAACACCACCTCCTATCGCCGCATCGCCGTTCTCGACATCGGCAAGACCAATGCGAAAGTCGTCGTGCTCGACAGCGAAACGGGCGCCGAGATCGCCGTCCTGAAGCGGCCGAACATGGCAATCAAAACCGGTCCCTACCCGCACTACGACATAGAGGCGCTCTGGTCCTTCGCCCTCGACGCGCTGAAGAGGCTTGCGGGGGAAACGGGTTTCGATGCCATCTCGGTCACCACCCACGGCGCCGCCGCCGCGCTGCTCGGCGAGGACGGTACGCTCGCCATGCCGGTCATCGACTACGAACACGAATATCCCGCGGAAATCCGTGATGTCTATACGGCACTGCGTCCCGCCTTCGACGAAACCTTCTCGCCGCGCCTCGCGATGGGCCTCAACATCGGGGCGCAGCTGCACTATCAGAAGACCGCCTTTCCCGAGCAATTCGCTGGGGTGGCGACCATCCTCACCTATGCGCAATATTGGACGGCGCGGCTGACAGGGATCGCCGCCAATGAGCTCACCTCGCTCGGCTGCCACACCGACCTCTGGAACCCGAAGGCCGGCGACTATTCCTCGCTCGTCGACAGGCTTGGCATCCGCGCCCTGATGGCGCCGATCCGCTCCGCCTTCGACGCACTCGGCCCGGTCCTGCCCGAGATCGCAACCGAGCTCGGCCTTGCAGCACCGGTACCAGTCTATTGCGGCATTCACGATTCCAATGCCTCGCTGCTGCCGCATCTGGTCCATCGGAAAGCACCCTTCGCCGTCGTCTCCACAGGCACCTGGGTCATCAATTTCGGCGTCGGCGGCGATCTCGATCATCTCGATCAAAAACGCGACGCGCTCGCCAATGTCGATGCTTATGGCCGGGCCGTTCCCTCCTCGCGTTTCATGGGCGGGCGGGAATTCGAAATCCTTTCGGCCGAGATCGGTCCTGTCGACGATGAAGCCGCCCAAGCGGCGATCGGCCCGGTCATCGAAAAGGGCATGATGCTGCTGCCCAATATCGCCGCCGGTTCCGGACCCTTTCCCGGAAAGGCAAGCCGCTGGATCGGCGCGCAGGAAGCAAGCCGCGAGGAGCGTTATGCCACGGCCTGCCTCTATCTCGCTTTCATGACCGACGCCTGCCTCGGGCTGATCGGCGCAAAGGGCCCCATTATCGTCGAAGGGCCTTTTGCCCTGAACGAGACCTATCTGACCCTGCTTGCCGCCCTTGCCGGCCGCGAGGTCCTGGCCGTTCCCGGCACAACCGGCACCAGCCAGGGCGCGGCCCTTCTCACCGGCATCCGGCCGTTATCGGGTGCCGCGACGCATGTTCCGCCGACCGATATCGCAGGCCTGGCAGCTTATCGCGATCGCTGGTATGCGGCGATGGAATAAGAGCTTTTCCAACAACGACCCAAGAACGGTCTTGTTCGTTCTTGCCTTGCCGTTAGTGTGCACCTCGACAATCAGTTCGAGGAGACAGCATGACAGAGGCATTCGATCCGCGCGCGGTCGCCGCCAGGTTTCACAGCCTGCGCCAGGCCGGCAAGCAGGAGGAAACCGGCAGTTTCACCCTGCCAACCGATCTGCATCAGGCGATGGAGACGCAAAATTTCCTCGCCGCCGCAGACGGTATCTCCAGCAACGCCTGGAAAGTGACGGTCTCGCCTGAGGGCCAGGCGGTTACCGCTCCGCTGCATCCCTACTCCGAGGCCGCCGCCGGCGCCAGCATCCCCTGGTATCCCGGTCTGAAATTTGAGACCGAGATCGCCGTCCGTCTCGGCAAGGACCTGCCGATCCGCTCAGGTGCTCCCTATAGCCGCGCCGAGGTGGTCGAGGCGATCTCCGCTGCCTATCTCGGCGCCGAACTGCTGGTCAGCGCCGTGAGAGAGAGCGGCGGCGTTTCCTTCCTGCTGTTTACCGCCGACCGGCTCGGCAATAGCGGTTATGTGCTCGGCCCGAAGCTCGAAAAAAGCGTGGTCGACACCGCCGGCGGTACGCAGCTCAAGGTCACCCATGCCGGCCGCTCGATCTATGATGGTCCGGCGCAGCATCCGAAGGGCGACGTCCTCACCTGGCTCGTCGACTACGCCAATGACGGTCAGCGCCCCGAGACATCGCTGAAGGCAGGCGCGCTGATCACCACAGGCACGTTGAGCGGCGCGGTCGAACTGACCGAACCCGGTGAGATCGACATCTCGTTCGGCGACACCAGGCTCAGTTTCTCGGTGTCGAAGGCTTGAGTTGACGCCTGGAGGATTTCGACAAGGGCATCCAATCGGCGCGTCGAATGGTGCCGAGCGGAAAGCATAAGTTGACAATCCGGGTTTAGTTTTGCAGGGAAAGGAAGGGCTCGCCCTCCCGAGCCCGTTCGCAGCGCCGAACCTGGAGCAGATCATGCCTTCGCCTTTCCTTGCCCTGTCGGGAATCGATTATGCCATCGGGCCGAAATCCATCCTGCATGGCATAGACCTGACGCTCGACCAGGGCCGCATCTACGGTCTCGTGGGGCCAAACGGCTCCGGCAAGAGCACGCTTCTGAAGATCATCGCCCGCCAGGTCGCGCCGAAATCCGGCGCCATCGCCTTTAACGGCAAACCGGCAAGGGACTGGGGCGCCCGGGAATTTGCCCGGCACGTCGCCTACATGCCGCAATTCACGCCGGCGACCGACGGCATGACCGTGCGGGAACTCGTGGCGCTCGGCCGTTTTCCCTGGCACGGCACGCTCGGCCGCTTCACCGCGACCGATCGCAACATGGTCGAGGAGGCGATCGCCCGCACCGAGCTTGACGATTTTGCCGATCGTCTCGTCGCCAACATGTCCGGCGGCGAGCGCCAGCGTGCCTGGATCGCCATGATGCTCGCCCAGGACGCCCGCTGCCTGCTGCTCGACGAACCGACATCGGCGCTCGACCTTGCCCATCAGGCAAGCGTCCTCTCGCTGGTGCAGGAGCTCAGCCATGAACGCGGGCTGACCGTCATCATCGTGCTGCACGACATCAACCTCGCCGCACGCTACGGCGATGCGATCATCGCCCTCAATCGCGGCTGGATCACCGCCGAAGGCACGCCCACGGAGATCATGCAGGCCGAAACGCTGCAGTCGATCTTCGGCGTCGGTATGGGCGTCTTTCCGCATCCGGTTCGAAACGAGCCGGTCAGCTATCTCTTGTAAAGCAATTCCAGGAAAAGTGCGAAGCGGTTTTCCGTCCGGAATTGCGTTAAAACAAAGGCTTAGGGTGGTTCTGCGTGTTCATCAAAAGCTGAACCACTCTACTTCGTCGCTTATAGCTTCTCGCGGAACATCTCGATGATGGCGGAAAAGTCCCGTCCGCCGTTACCCTGTTTTTCGAAGAGCGCATAAAGCTGGGCCGCTTCGGCGCCGAGCGGCGTGGACGCGCCGCTTGCCAGCGCCGCCTCCTGCGAAAGCCTGAGATCCTTCAGCATCAGGGCGGCGGCGAAACCCGGCTTGTAGCCGTTATTGGCGGGCGAGGTCGGCACCGGTCCGGGCACCGGGCAATAGGTATTGATCGACCAGCACTGACCGGATGAGGTCGAGGCGACGTCGAAGAGCGCCTGATGCGAGAGACCGAGTTTTTCGGCAAGCACGAAGGCCTCGCAGACGCCGACCATCGAAATGCCGAGGATCATGTTGTTGCAGATCTTCGCCGCCTGGCCGGCGCCGGCCTCGCCGCAATGGACGATCTTCTTTCCCATCGCCTCGAGGATCGGTTTCGCCCTGGCGAAGGCCTCATCCGAGCCACCGGCCATGAAGGTCAGCGTGCCGGCGCTCGCCCCACCGGTGCCGCCGGAGACTGGAGCGTCAAGCGACAGGCAGCTTGCGGCCTTAGCCATCTCATGCGCTTTGCGGCTGCTGTCGACATCGATAGTCGAGCAATCGATGACCAGCGTGCCTTGCGCCGCGGTCTGCAAGATATCGGTCCAGGCCGTCAGCACGTGTTTGCCCTGCGGCAGCATTGTGATGACGATGTCGGCGTCCTTGACCGCCTGGCTGGCATGGCTTGCCGGTTTGACGCCGCTGTCCTCGGCCGCCTTCAGCACGGAGGCTGCGAGATCGAAACCGAGGACCTCGTGACCTGCTTTGACCAGATTGGCCGCCATCGGCCCGCCCATATTGCCAAGCCCGATGAATGCGATCCTTGCCATGGTCTTCTCCTATCGATTGTCTTCGAGGATCATCGCTGCCGCCTTTTCGGCGATCATGATCGTCGGCGAATTGGTATTGCCCGAGACGATCGACGGCATCACCGAGGCGTCGGCGATCCTGAGCTTGCCGAGCGCCCGGAAGCGCAGACGGGGATCGACGACGCTGTCTCTGTCGGCGCCCATGCGGCAGGTGCCGACTGGATGGAAGATCGTCGTGCCGATTTCGCCCGCCGCCCGCTCCAGATCGGCCTCGGTCTGATAGCTGGGTCCCGGCTTGAATTCCTCCGGCTTGAACCGAGCGAAGGAAGGCTGCGCGACGATCTTGCGCGTCAACCGTATTGAACGGACAGCTATGTCACGATCGCGTTGCGTCGAGAGGTATTTCGGGCTGATCGTCGGCTGCGCGGCAAAATCCGGGCTCGACAGGTGCACCGAACCGCGGCTCTCCGGCCTCAGATTGCAGACGCTCGCGGTGATCGCCGGGAAAGGATGGACGGGATCGCCGAACTTCTCCAGCGAGACCGGCTGCACATGATATTGCAGATCCGGCGTTTCCCGGTCCGGACCCGAGCGGGTGAAGATGCCGAGCTGGCTCGGCGCCATCGCCATCGGCCCGGAGCGGCGGACGAGATATTCGAGCCCGATCGCCGCCTTGCCGATCAGCTTCGTCGCCTTCTCGTTCAGCGTCGGGACGCCCGTCACCTTGTAGGCGAGCCGCAGTTGCAGATGGTCCTGCAGGTTTTCGCCGACACCCTTCACTTCGGTGATGACATCGACGCCCGCCCGCTGGAGAACCTCGCCCCTGCCGACGCCTGAGAGTTCCAGAATATGCGGCGAGCCGATCGACCCGGCCGAAAGAATGGTTTCCTTGCCCGCATAGGCGCGTTTCGCCACGCCATCGTGCTGGAATTCGACGCCGGCGACCACCCCCTCCTCCACCAGCAGCCGCCGGACCTGCGCCTTGATGAGGACGGTCAGATTGGAGCGTTTCCGCGCCGGGCGCAGAAAAGCCTTCGAGGTGTTCCAGCGAATGCCGGAACGCTGGTTGACGTCGAAATAGCCGGACCCTTCATTGCTGCCGCGGTTGAAATCTGCCGTCTCGGGAATGCCTGCTTCTCTCGCCGCCTGCTGGAAAGCGTCGAGCACGGCCCAGCGCACGCGCGCCCTTTCGATGCGCCATTCGCCGCCGGCGCCATGCATCTCGTCTTCGCCGCGATAAAAATCCTCGGACCTGCGGAAGAAGGGCAGAACATCGTCCCAGCCCCAGCCGGTGCAGCCCATCTGCCGCCAGAGGTCGTAATCGCGCGCCTGGCCGCGCATATAGATCATGCCGTTGATCGAAGAGGAGCCACCGAGCACCTTGCCGCGCGGATAGCTCAGCGCCCGGCCGTTCAATCCGGCTTCGGGCGCCGTGGTGAAACACCAGTCGGTGCGCGGATTGTTGATGCAATAGAGATAACCGACCGGGATATGGATCCAGTGGTAATTGTCGCTGCCGCCGGCTTCCAGCAGCAGCACCCGGCTCCTGCCATCGGCCGACAGCCGGTTGGCAAGCACGCAGCCGGCACTGCCTGCTCCGATGATGATATAGTCGTAACGATCCATGTGCCCCACACGAAGCTTCAGATGCTTGCCGCTTTCCTCTCCCCGCGGGACGCGAAGAGGTCCGCCCGTTCAGCGGCGATAGACGAAGCCCAGTTTGCGCCCCAGCCGCGAGGCGTAGAATTCGCCGATAATGCCGCGGCGGAAGATCAGCACGCAGACCATGAAGACGATGCCGGTGATGATCGTCACCGGAAATTCCGAGGTGGCGAGGTAGTTTTCCAATGCCACCACCAGCCCGGCGCCAAAGAGCGGGCCGATCAGCGTGCCGATGCCGCCGAGCAGCGTCATCAGGATCACCTCGCCCGACATCTGCCAGGCGACGTCGGTCAAGGTTGCGAACTGGAAGACGATCGATTTCACCGCGCCCGCCAGCCCCGCAAGCGCGGCCGACATCACGAAGGCTCCGAGCTTGTAACGCGCGACGGAATAACCGAGCGAAACTGCCCGGTTTTCGTTTTCACGGATCGATTTCAGGATCATGCCGAAGGGCGAGTTGATGAAACGCCAGATGATCAGCACGCCGATAATGAAAACGGCCAGCACGAAATAATACATGTTGGTCGAGCTGTTCAGATCGATAAAGCCGAAGAGATTGCCGCGCGGCACCGACTGGATGCCGTCCTCGCCTTCGGTGAACTTCGCCTGCAGGCAGAAGAAGAAGAACATCTGCGACAGCGCCAGCGTGATCATCGCGAAATAGATGCCCTGGCGGCGGATGGCGAAGAAGCCCATCACCAAGCCGAGAAACGCCGCACCCGCCACGCCGATCAGAATGCCGAGTTCCGGCGGCAGCCCCCATTCCTTCACCGTATAGGCGGTGAAATAGGCGGCCCCGCCGAAGAAGGTGGCATGGCCGAAGGACAGCAGGCCGGTATAGCCGAGCAGCAGGTTGAAGGCGCAGGCGAACAACGCGAAGCACAGCAACTTCATCAGGAAGATCGGATAGAAAAAGAACGGCGCCAGCAGCAGGAGCAAAAGCCCAACCGTGAGGAAACCCGCCTGCACCGAAAGGGCGGTTCGGCTTTTTTCCGTTTGGATGGTGTCGGTGATGTCGGTCATGTCAGGCATCCCGGCCGAAGAGGCCCGCTGGCCTGATGAGAAGCACGATCGCCATGATGACGAAGATGACGATGTTGGAAGCCTCGGGATAGAACACCTTGGTCAGGCCCTCGGCGATGCCGAGCACATAACCGGTGATGATCGCCCCCATGATCGATCCCATGCCGCCGACGACGACCACGGCGAAGACGACGATGATCATGTTCGAGCCCATCAGCGGCGAGACCTGATAGATCGGCGCCGCCAGCACGCCGGCAAAGGCGGCAAGGCCGGCGCCAAGCGCATAGGTCAGCGTCAACAGCACCGGCACGTTGACGCCGAAGACCTGCACCAGCACCGCGTTTTCGGTGGCGGCGCGGAGATAGGCGCCGAGCTTGGTCTTCTCGATCAGCAGCCATGTGCCGAGGCAGACGACGAGCGAGACGACGACCACCCAGCCGCGATAGATCGGCAGGAACATGAAGCCGAGATTGGCGCCGCCGGCTAGGGCTGCCGGTGTCGCATAGGGCTGGCCGGAGGAGCCGTAGAGATAACGGAAGGTGCCTTCGACCGCGAGCGCCAGCCCAAAAGTGAAGAGCAGGCCGTAGAGCGGATCGAGATCGTAGAGCCGGCGCAGGAACAGCCGCTCGATGATGGCGCCAGCAAGGCCGACAATGACAGGCGCCACGATCAGCGACGGCCAATAGCCGATGCCGGCATAAGTCAGCAGCAGGTAGGCGACGAAGGCGCCGAGCATATATTGCGCGCCATGGGCGAAGTTGATCACCCGGAGCAGGCCGAAGATGATGGCGAGGCCGAGGCTGAGCAGCGCATAGAACGAGCCATTGATCAGGCCGATCAGCAGCTGGCCGAGCAGCGCCTGCAGGGGAATGCCGAAGATCATCATCATCTGGTCATACTCCCAGAACCTTGTGCAGCGTATCCATGCGCTGCGGCAGTTCGCCGACCGGGAATTCCGACACCATCTGCCCATGATCCATCAGATAGAAGCGATCGGCAATACGACTGGCGAAACGGAAGTTCTGCTCGACCAGCAGGATCGTCATGCCGCGGCCTTTCAGGGTCTGCAGCACCTCGCCGATACGCTGGACGATGACGGGGGCAAGCCCCTCCGTCGGTTCGTCGAGAATAAGCAGCCTGACGCCGGTGCGCAGGATCCGGGCGATCGCCAGCATCTGCTGCTCGCCGCCGGAAAGTTTGGTGCCGGGGCTGCCGCGGCGCTCGTAGAGATTGGGAAAGAGTTCGTAGATCTCGTCAAGCGTCATGCCGCCCTTCGCCACCACCGGCGGCAGCAGCAGGTTTTCCGAGACGGTCAGCGTCGAGAAGATGCCGCGCTCCTCCGGCACGAAGCCGATGCCGCGGTGGGCCGTCTTGTGCAGCGGCACCTGCATCATGTCGCTGCCGGCAAAGCTGATCCTGCCCTTGCGGGACCGCACGATGCCGGTGATGGTGCGCAATGTCGTCGTCTTGCCGACGCCGTTGCGGCCGAGAATGGTGATCGTCTCGCCTTCGGCCACCCGCATGTCGACACCGTGCAGGACGTGGCTTTCGCCGTACCAGGCGTTCAGTCCCTGGACTTCGAGGAGAGCGGCCATCAATGCTCCTCCGTGCCCATATAGGCGACGCGCACGCGCTCGTCCTGGCTGACTGTGGCGTAGTCACCCTCGGCGAGGATTTCGCCGCGCTGCAGCACGGTGACATGCTGGCAGATATTGGCGACGACGGAGAGATTGTGCTCGACCATCAGCACCGCCCGGTCGCGGGCGACGTCGCGGATGATGGATGAGACGACGGCGACATCCTCAAGCCCCATGCCGGCCATCGGTTCGTCGAGCAGCAGCACCTTGGGATCGAGCGCCAGCGTGGTGGCGATCTCCAGCACGCGCTTGCGGCCATAGGAGAGATCGGCGGCGATCTGATCGCGCTCCTTGGAAAGCCCGACGCTGGCAAGCAGTTGCTCGGCGCGCGCGTTCAGCCGGTCGAGCGCCGAGAGCGGCCGCCAGAACTGGGTGGAAAGATTGTTCGGCCGCTGCAGCGCCACGCGCACATTGTCGAGAACGCTTAAGTGCGGAAAGACCGCCGAGATCTGGAAGGAGCGTACCAATCCCATGCGCGCCACCTTGTCGGGCTGCGTCCTGGTGATATCGGTGCCCATAAGCGTGATCGTACCTGCTGTCGGCTGCAGGAACTTGGTCAAAAGGTTGAAGACCGTCGTCTTGCCGGCGCCGTTCGGGCCGATCAGCGCATGCACGCTCGCATCATGCACGTCGAGATCGACGTTCTTGACGGCCGTGAAGCCGCCGAAATCGCGGCGCAGGCCGCGGGCGGACAATACCACCCGCGGCTTTTCCTGAGTTTCAATTGCGGAAACCGCCATTGCGCTCACTTCACCAGATCGCAACCGCTCTTGGCGGGATCGATATAGGCTTCCTTGCCGGGAATGGTGGCAAGCACGTTGAAGTAATCCCACGGCTCCTTGCTTTCGGAAGGCTTCTTGACCTGCAGCAGGTACATGTCGTGGATCATGCGGCCATTGGCGCCGACCGTGCCACCGCGGCCGAAGACGTCGTCAACAGGCATTTCATGCAGCTGCTTGGCGACGGCTTCCGTTTCGTCGGTGCCGGCCTTCTGCACCGCCTTCAGATATTGCGTCACTGCCGAATAGGTGCCGGTGTGGATCATGTTCGGCATCTTGCCGGTGCGAGCGAAGAACTTCTTGGCGAAGGCGCGGCTTTCGTCGTCGCGGTTCCAGTAAAAACCTTCCGTCAGCGTCAGCCCCTGTGCCGCCTCGAGGCCAAGACCATGCACTTCGGCGAGCGTGAAGAGCAGCGCCGCCAGATGCTGGCCGCCCTGGGTGATGCCGAATTCGGCCGCCTGCTTGATGGCGTTCGAGGTGTCGAGGCCGGCATTGGCCAGACCGATCACCTTGGCGCCTGATGATTGCGCCTGCAGCAGGAAGGACGAGAAGTCCTGGATCGACAGCGGATGGCGGACGGCGCCGACGACCTTGCCGCCGCTCGACTTGACGTAATCGCTGGTCTGCTGCTCCAGCGAATAGCCGAAGGCATAGTCGGCAGTCAGGAAGAACCAGCTGTCGCCGCCCTGCTTGACGAGAGCGCCGCCGGTGCCGACGGCGAGCGCATGCGTGTCGTAGGCCCAATGGAAGCCGTAGGGCGAGCAGGCCTTGCCGGTGAGATCGGTCGTCGCCGCACCGGTGACGATGTCGATCTTCTTCTTCTCCTTGCCGATCGCCTGCACGGCAAGCGCCACCGACGAGGTCGTCAATTCCATGATCGCATCCACCTGCTCGGTGTCGTACCACTGGCGGGCGATGTTCGAGGCAATATCCGGTTTGTTCTGGTGGTCGGCATCGACGATCTCGATCGGCACATCAAGCACCTTGCCGCCGAAATCCTCGACCGCCATCTTGGCGGCCTCGACGGAAGACTTGCCGCCGAAATCGGCATAAACACCCGACTGGTCGTTCAGGATGCCGATCTTGACCTTGCCGTCGGTCGCGCTCTGCGCGAGCACCGCAGTGCTGCTTGCAAGCAGAAATGCAACTGATGCAATGAGATTCATACGCATATTCTCTCCTCCCAGAGATTGGCCAGATTGCGGATCTGTTCAGATTTGGCCAGCCGCACTCCTCAGAGCGACCGACCCTTAGCTTACGATCAAGGAAATTCAGCCTTGAGGCAACGGGTGGTTTACAACTAATTCCAAACAGTATCTGTTCATTTTTGAACAGAGGGGATCGCGATGAACAATCCACCGCAGTTTACTTGGGACGATCTGCAGTTTTTTCTAGCCGTCGCCCGCACTGGACAGCTCTCGACGGCGGCTCGCCAGCTGCGCTCCAGCCATGCCACGGTCTCGCGCCGCATCGACCGGCTGGAATTCACCCTCAAGGTCAAGCTGTTCGAGCGCAATCCGCGCGGCTACGTGCTGACCGCCATGGGCACGCGTTTCATCGAGACAGCCGAGAGGATGGAGCAGGAGACCGAGCGCCTGCGCGCCGACCTCGCCGACGGCTCGATGGCGCAGCGCGGCCTCGTGCGCCTGAGCGCGCCGGAAGGTTTTGCCAATTTCTTCTTCGCGACCGTGCTGCCGCGGTTTGCCGCCCAGCATCCGCACCTGGCGCTGGAACTGGTGACGATCCAGCAGATCATGTCGCTGTCGCGCAAGGAGGCCGATCTTTCCGTCGTGCTCGACGAGCCGAAGGGCGGGCCCTATTTCGCCGAGAAGCTGACCGACTATCACCTGCAGATCTACGGCTCGCGCGACTATCTGGCAAAAGCGCCTGAGATCACCTGCCGCGAAGACCTGCTCGGCCATCCCTTCGTCAGCTACATCGAGGAAATGATCTTCGCGCCGGGCCTGGACTATCTCAGCGATGTGCATCCGCGCATCAAGCCGCAGTTCCAGAGTTCCAGCATCTTCGCGCAGCTCACCGCCACCCGAAACGGCCTCGGCCTCTGCATCCTGCCCTACTTCTTCGCCAGCCGCTATCCGGAGTTGGTGCGCGTGCTGCCCGAGGAAATCGACCTCAAGCGCCAATACTGGATCACCTGCCATCGCGACCTGAAACAGGCGCCGCGCGTGCGCGCCGTCATCGACTTCCTGCGTGAGGCAGTGCGCGGCGAGGATGCGCGCTTCGTACCGCCCTACGTCACTCCAGCGGGCGCGCCGCGCCGGCCAGAAGCCGAAACCTGATTATTTGAGAAACTCGGCCCGATGCGGGGTGAAGGCATCGATCAGCCTGCCCTTTTCCAGCGCCTTGACGCCATGGACGAGATTGGGCGGCACGATGAAGCTGCCGCCCTGGTGCAGCACCTCGGTCCGGCCGTCGATCGTCACTTCGAAGCTGCCCTCGGCGACATAACTTGCCTGGATGTGCGGATGCGAATGGGCAGCACCGACGGCGCCGCTTTCGAAGGCCACTTCCACCATCATCATCTCAGGCAGATAGGTCATGATGCGCCTGACGACGCCGGGCTCGGGGTTGACCCATTCGGCGCTTTCGGCCGATACGAACAGATCGCTTGACGACATTTCCGTCTCCTCGTTCCAGAATCGATCGCCGGCAAAGTGGATCATGCCGACGCTTTTGAAAAGATGGCGGACGCTGTCTTTTCGATACGACCGCCTTCTGTTGACGCGGTCGCCTGGCGGGTCTATGCGACCTTGAGCGAGGCAGGCCTGAATTCAAGGTGAGGAGACGCCGACATGCAGCATACGCGCGAAGTTTTCGACTGGGCCGACCCGTTCCGCCTGGTGGAGCAGCTGACCGACGAGGAGCGTATGGTGCAGGATACGGCCTATGCCTATGCGCAGGAGAAGCTTGCGCCCCGCGTTCTCGACGCCTTTCGCAATGAAAAGACCGACCCTCAGATCTTCCGCGAAATGGGCGAACTCGGCCTGCTCGGCCCGACGATCTCGCCTGAGTATGGCGGCGCCGGTCTCGGTTACGTCGCCTACGGCCTGATCGCCCGCGAAGTCGAACGGGTCGATAGCGGTTACCGCTCGATGATGAGCGTGCAGTCCTCGCTGGTCATGGTGCCGATCGACACCTTTGGCTCCGAAGCACAGAAGCTGAAATACCTGCCGAAACTCGCCAGCGGCGAATGGATCGGCTGCTTCGGCCTGACCGAACCCGATCACGGTTCCGACCCCGGCTCGATGGCGACGCGCGCGAAAAAGGTCGACGGCGGCTACAGCCTCACCGGCTCGAAGACCTGGATTTCAAACGCCCCGATCGCCGATGTCTTCGTCGTCTGGGCCAAGACCGAGGACGGCCTCATCCGCGGCTTCATCCTCGAAAAGGGCTGGAAAGGGCTTTCGGCTCCCGCCATTCACGGCAAGGTGGGCTTGCGCGCCTCGATCACCGGCGAAGTGGTGATGGACGGGGTCTTCGTGCCCGAGGAAAATCTCCTGCCCAGCGTCACCGGCCTCAAGGGGCCGTTCACCTGCCTGAATTCGGCGCGCTTCGGCATCGCCTGGGGCGCGCTCGGTGCTGCCGAGGATTGTTATGCCAGGGCACGGCAATACACGCTGGATCGCAAGCAGTTCAACCGGCCGCTCGCCGCCAATCAGCTGATCCAGAAGAAGCTCGCCGATATGGCGGCGGAGATCTCGCTCGGCCTGCAGGGCTGCCTGCGGCTCGGCCGCATGAAGGAGGAAGGTCATCCGCCGGTTGAGCTGACCTCGATCCTCAAGCGCAACAGCTGCGGCAAGGCGCTGGAGATTGCGCGTGCGGCCCGCGACATGCTCGGCGGCAACGGCATCTCCGACGAATTCGGCATCGCCCGCCATCTCGTCAACCTCGAAGTGGTCAACACCTATGAGGGCACCCACGACATCCACGCGCTGATCATCGGCCGGGCGATCACCGGCATCGCCGCGTTTGCGAATTAGGTGTTTTTTGCAACTCTGCGCTCGACGGCGCGTTTTATTGCATGACTAAGAAAGGCCAGCTTATCGAAGCTGAAACTGTCTTCCTCAGGCATGCTTTCACGAATGCTCGTCACCGATTCCCCTGCGCGAAGGCGCTGCGCGATTTCGATTCCTCGTGCCGCACGCTTGCGCTCCGACTCCCGCCAAAATGCGGTAGTCTCGGGATTTCTGAACTTAAACGGCGTTGTGCCGGCGCCGGCGAGGACTGCTTCCGAAAAGTGAGCAAAATACTTGTCGTTGACGACCACCGCCCAGAAGATCGTTTCCGCTCTCACGTAGAGATCGCGGTCCAGCAGGCGGGCGGCGAGACGATCCGCAATGGCATCGCTATAGAGCCTGGAGTTTCTCACATAAGCCACAAACCGCCATCGGCAGTGGCCCACCGGGTCATCGGCTAGCTTGATAATAAAGTCGGCCATAAGGTCCGCAGGCGGGTCAGCTTCATCGAGATACCAAGCCCCCCGTTCCCGCTCGCCTGATTTCTCCGATTGAAGCAGTTCGATGAGCGGCTCCAGGTCGATCCCCTTGCGCCATCGTTTAAACACGGTCCATAGTGCATGGTAGGCAAAGTCTTTCCCACGATCCTCTCCATCATTTATCATTCGGAGCAGATCATCGGTGGCGTATGCAGAAAAATCGGAACTCATCGAGAAAGCGGTGGTCGCGCCACACGCGTTTTGGTTGATGCAGGTGTATTACTTGCCCAATGGCGACATCCATGTCAATCCCGAGCGCGAAAATTCGCCCTTGGAACCAACACGCGGCCTCCTGACAGATTGCCACCCTCATGCATGCCGGCCAAAATTGTGCAGCCGCTTGGGACAACGACATGCATAGAACAGAGACTTAAAGCGCGTCGCATGATTCCGATTTGACATGACGCGCGTTAGCCCGTCGGCGAAGGGCGAATTGCCACGCGCCTGACAATGTGCAACCTTCCCTCTCGCGGCACAAAGCCGGCAATGAGGGGTCGCGCATGTTTCTGCTTCTTGCATTGCTGATTGGTGTCATTTCAGGCCTTCGCACCATGACGGCGCCGGCCGCCGTCGCCTGGGGCGCGGCGCTCGGCTGGTTCGACGTGTCGCAGACGCCGCTTGCCTTCATGGGTTACCGCTGGACGTCGTGGATCTTTACGATCCTCGCGGTCACCGAGCTGGTCGCCGACCAGCTGCCGTCGACGCCGTCGCGCAAGGTGCCGATGCAGTTCGGTGCCCGCATCGTCTCGGGGGCGCTGTCGGGTGCTGCGATCGGGGCCGCCAGCGGCCTGCTGTTCGGCGGGCTGATCGCCGGCGTGATCGGCGCCGTCATCGGCACCTATGGCGGCGCTGCCGCCCGCAGCCGGCTTGCCGTCTCCTTCGGCAAGGACCTGCCGGCCGCCCTTATCGAGGATGCCGTCGCCGTCATCGGCGCGGTGCTGATTGCGGGGGCCGTCGCATGAAAAACTTCGACGCTATTGTTATCGGTGCCGGCCAGGCCGGCCCGTCGCTTGCCGCCCGGATGGTCGACAAGGGCATGAAGGTGGCGCTGATCGAGCGCAAATTCCTCGGCGGCACCTGCGTCAATGCCGGCTGCATGCCGACCAAGACGCTGGTCGCCAGCGCCCGCGCCGCCCATGTCGCCAGAAGCGGCGCCGCCTACGGCGTCAATATCCCCGGCGAAATCGCCATCGACATGAAGGTGGTGAGGGCCCGCGCCGAAACCGTAACGATGAACGCCCGCAATGGCCTGATCGGCTGGCTCACCGGCATGGACGGCATGAGCGTAATCTACGGCCAAGCCCGTTTCGAAGGCCCGAAGACTATCAGCGTCAACGGCGAGACGCTGACTGCGCCGCGCATCTTCCTCAATGTCGGCGCGCGGCCGGTTATCCCCGAGCTGCCGGGTATCCATGATATCGATTACCTCACCAGCACCTCGATCATCCAGCTCGACACGCTGCCGCGGCATCTGGCGGTGATCGGCGGCAGTTATATCGGGCTGGAATTTGCGCAGATGTATCGCCGCTTCGGCGCCGAAGTCAGCGTCATCGAACACGGGCCGAAGCTCGCATCGCGCGAGGACGAGGATATATCCGATGCGATCGCCGAGATCCTGCGCGCCGAAGGCATCGGCGTCCACACCGATGCCGGCAACATCGCCTTTGCCGGAAATGGCGGCGGGGTAAGCGTCACCGCAGGCGCGGCGACAATCGATGCGAGCCATGTGCTGATCGCCACCGGCCGCACGCCGAACACCGACGATCTCGGCCTCGATGCCGCCGGCGTTATCACCGATAAACGCGGCTTCATTACCGTCGACGACAGGCTCGCCACCAATGTCGAGGGCATCTTCGCGCTCGGCGACTGCAACGGCCACGGCGCCTTCACCCACACCTCCTACAATGATTTCGAGATCGCCGCCGCCAATCTCCTCGACGGCGACGACCGCAAGCTCTCGAGCCGCATCCTCGCCTATGCGCTCTACATCGACCCGCCGCTCGGCCGCGTTGGCATGACGGAGAAACAAGCGCGGCAGTCGGGGCGCAAGATCATGGTCTCGACCCGGCCGATGAGCCGGGTCGGCCGCGCCAACGAGCGCGGCGAGACCAAAGGCTTCATGAAGGTGATTGCCGACGCCGAGACCAAGCAGATTCTTGGCGCGGCGATATTGGGCATCGAGGGCGACGAGGTGATCCACGGCCTGATCGATGCGATGAATGCCGGGACCACCTATCCCGCATTGCAATGGTCGGTGCCGATCCATCCGACGGTGTCGGAGCTGATCCCGACGCTGCTTGGCGATCTGAAGCCGGTTCAGCCGTGACCTGACCTCGGAAAGAGCTGGAGGCGAACCCGCGTGTCCATCGAACTGCTGATCGAGCATTACGGCCTGCTGGCGATCTTTCTGGGGGCGGCCTTCGAAGGCGAAACGGCCGCCTTTCTCGGCGGCGTGGTCGCTCATCGCGGGCTGCTTCCCTATTGGTCGGCGTCGCTCGCGGCCATGGCCGGATCCTTCGCCGGCGATCAGTTCTGGTTCTTTGCCGGCCGTTACGCGGCCCGATGGAGCCTCGTCCGCCGGCTGATGGAAAAGCCGGCGCTCGCCCGCGTTACCCAACTTCTGGAAAAATATCCGACCGGCTTCATCCTTGCCTTTCGTTTCCTCGTGGGATTGCGGACGATCAGTCCCATCGTCATCGGGACGACGCGGATATCGACCGGAAAATTCGTCGTCCTGAACACCATCGCCGCTTTGATCTGGGGGCAGCTTTTCACCGCGCTCGGCTATTTGTTCGGGCACGGCATCGAGCAGATATTGGGCCACCTTTCCCTTCACCGCCATCTGCTGATTGCGTTCGGGTCCGCGGCTGTCGCCGCCGCCGCGGCCCTTGCCTTTCGCAAGATGAGGCCGAGTGCCGGGCACTCGTAAAAGTGGTGCGGCGCCCTACTCCATGACGATCTGCAGCTTGACGTCGCTCGGCCGCGCCTCGACAGCGCGGTCGAAGGCCTTGATCGACTCCTCGAATGTGAAGGTCTCGGATATCAGCGGCTTCAGATCGACGCGGCCGGATGCCAGGAGCGCGATCGAGCGCTCATACTGGTGCGCGTAGCGGAACACCGTCTCGATACGGATCTCCTTGGTCGATGCCGTCGAGACATCGAAACCGATCGGGTTGACCGGCAGGCCGACGGCGACGATGACGCCACCCGGGCGCGGCAGCGCCATGATCGTCTCCCAGGCCTTCGGCGAGCCGGAGCATTCGAAGACGACGTCGGCACCCCAACCGTCGGTCAGCCGGACGACCTCTTCGCTCAGATTCTTTTCGCGGATATTGACCGGGATGACGCCCTGATATTGCGCTGATATATCGAGCTTCGGCTGGGCGAGATCGGCGACGATCGCCCGGGCGCAGCCGCCGGCAAGAGCGGCGATCGCCACCATCGTGCCGATCGGCCCGGCGCCGAGGACGACGGCGGTATCGCCTGGTGTAATCTTGGCTTTGCTGGCCGCCTGCATGCCGACGGCAAAGGGCTCGACCATGGCGCCCTCGGCGAAGCTGACATTGTCAGGCAGCTTGAAGGTATAATTGGCGGGATGCACGACCTCCGGCGTCAGCACGCCATGGATCGGCGGCGTCGCCCAGAAGGTCACGGCCGGGTCGATATTGTACATGCCGAGCCGGCTAGCCTTGGAATTCGGATCGGGAATGCCGGGTTCCATGCAGACACGGTCGCCGACTTTCAGATGCGTGACGCCGGCCCCGACCTCGACCACCGTGCCTGCCGCTTCATGGCCGAGCACCATCGGCGCATTGACAACGAAGGGGCCGATCTTGCCGTGCGTGTAATAATGCACGTCGGAACCGCAGACACCTACGGTATGGATCCTGATCTTCACCTCGCCCGGGCCGGTTTCGAGCGGCAGATCGATATCACGAAGCGCAAGCTCATGCTGGCGCTCGAGGACAAGCGCGCGGACTTTGGTCATTGTCGGTTTCCTTCCCTATGGCCCCTCGGTTCATCGAGTGACGTTGAAGCGACTATAAGACTGGAAGGGCCGGCACTTCAATCGTACAGATCAAGCTTCTGCTCAACATGTGATGAAATGCCCATTGCTCTAATCCGAAAGATTTGCCTTCCAAGACCTCTGTATGATTCCAGCCGAGGCCGTCGGGGAGTACATTCTTCATTCGGGATCCCGTCCAGGAAGCAGGCAGAGAGATGAAGAAAGATTACGATAATATCGGCGGAAATCGGTCTTGCGGCCCGACGATATCAAGGTCATTGCGGGAATTCTGGCGCCGGCTTGTGGACCCGATTGTCGCACTGCCGAAAGGCCGGCAGCCGCAGCCAGTGCGCGTTGCCGTCGAGACGAGGGATCGAAATCACCATCGGCAGCGTTATTAGCCGTGCGCCGGCACAGCGCCACGGAAGCATGACGACTCCGGGCACATGCGGATCGGCAAGATAAGGAAGACCATCATGAAGTCGATCGCGTCATTCTGTCTGTTCGTCTCCCTTCTCTTTGCCGCAAGTGAGGCGTCTGCGGCCCTCGAACAAGCATCGCTCCCGCCGCAGCAGGAAGAAAGGCTGGTGCCCGCCAATCTCGAGCTCACCTTCACCGGCCCGGTCGATCTTGCCCGCTCGACGGCCATCCTGCTCGATGCTGAGGGTATGGCGCTTCCGACGGGCAAGCCATTTCTCTCCGGTCCTGAAGGATCGATCTTTAAGGTCCCTCTCGACCCTGCCATGGCGCCCGGCCTCTATACCATCGACTGGCGTGTCCACTCCGTGGACGGCCGCAGCGCCCAAGGCCAATACCGGTTCCGGGTCGATCCTTAGCGCGCTCACTGAAAAGCATTTATAAGATTTTTATATAGACGGCCGCTTGCCCGTCTCGAACCTTTATGCCCTTCGGCTCCATATTCATCGCCGAGAGATCGAACGATCATCTCCACGCCAGAAAGCATGAAAGGCGACCCCTCAAGGTGTGCGCCCTTTGTCTTGTCTGACTCCAACAAGAACAACAGGAGTCACGATCATGATGGATATCATTCTGCTTGGCACCGCGATCCTATTTTTCGCGCTGTGCTTTGCCTACACAAAAGCCTGCGACAGGCTTTGACGGAGAAACGACGATGACCCTCGATTATATCTTGAGCGGTGCCGTGACCGTGTTTCTCACCGTCTACCTCACCTACGCTCTGCTTCGCCCGGAACGCTTCTGAAGAGAACCGGCGCTTTTGAGGTCGCGCATGCGCGACCGACAAGCAGCCGGCATTGAAAGTTTACCTCCATGACCCTCAACGGATGGCTTCAGATCCTGCTTTATTGCGGGATCGTCCTCGTGCTCGTCAAACCGCTTGGCGGTTACATGACGCGTGTCTTCAGCGGCGAGCGCACATTCCTCTCACCCGTCCTCGTTCCGATCGAACGCGGACTTTACCGCATGGCCGGCACCGGCGAGCGCGAGGAGCAGCATTGGACCTCCTATGCCTTCGCCATGCTGCTCTTCAACCTTCTCGGCGTCATCGTGCTTTATGCGCTGCTGCGCCTGCAGGCCGGCCTTCCCTATAATCCGGCCGGCATGGCGGCCGTCCCGCCGCATCTTTCGTTCAACACCGCCGTCAGTTTCGTCAGCAACACCAACTGGCAGAACTACGGCGGCGAAAGCACCATGTCCTATCTGACCCAGATGGCCGGCTTCACCGTCCAGAACTTCGTCTCGGCGGCGACGGGTATGGCCATTGCGCTCGCCTTCATCCGCGCCTTCTCGCGCGCTTCGGGCAAGGCGATCGGCAATTTCTGGGTCGATATGACGAGGGCGACCTTCTATGTGCTGCTGCCGATCTGCATCGTGCTGACGCTGGTCTTCGTCTATCTCGGCGTGCCGCAGACGCTCGGACCCTATGTCAATGCAACGACGCTCGAAGGCGCGCAGCAGACGATCGCCGTCGGCCCCGTCGCCTCGCAGCTTGCGATCAAGATGCTCGGCACCAATGGCGGCGGCTTCTTCAACGCCAACTCAGCCCACCCGTTCGAAAACCCCGATGCGATCTCCAACCTCATCCAGATGGTTTCGATCTTCGCGATCGGCGCGGCGCTGACCAACGTCTTTGGCCGCATGGTCGGCAACCAGCGCCAGGGCTGGGCGATCCTTGCGACGATGGGTGTGCTGTTCCTCGCCGGCGTCACCGTCACCTATTGGGCGGAAGCCTCCGGCAATCCGCTGATGCACGCCTTCGGTCTTGGCGGCGGCAATATGGAAGGCAAGGAAGTCCGCTTCGGCCTCGCCCTGTCTTCGCTGTTTGCGGTCATCACCACCGCCGCCTCCTGCGGCGCGGTCAATGCGATGCACGGCTCGTTCACCGCGCTCGGCGGGCTCGTTCCGCTGATCAACATGCAGCTCGGCGAAGTCATCGTCGGCGGTGTCGGCGCCGGCTTCTACGGCATCCTGCTGTTCATCATCGTCACCGTCTTCGTTGCCGGCCTGATGGTCGGCCGCACGCCGGAATATCTCGGCAAGAAGATCGAGGCGAAAGAAATGAAGATGGCCGTTCTCGCCATCCTCTGCCTGCCGCTCGCCATGCTTGTTTTCACCGCGATCGCCACGGTGCTGCCGTCGGCCGTCGCCTCGATCGGCACCGCCGGTCCGCACGGTTTCTCCGAAATCCTCTATGCCTATACCTCGGCTGCGGCCAATAACGGCTCGGCTTTCGGCGGACTGACAGGCAACACGCCCTGGTACAATGTGACGCTCGGCATCGCCATGCTCGCCGGCCGCTTCCTGGTCATCATCCCGGCGCTTGCCATCGCCGGCTCGCTGATCGCCAAGAAGACGGTCCCGGCCTCGGCAGGCACCTTCCCGACTGACGGTCCGCTCTTCGTCGGCCTGCTCGTCGGCACGATCCTGATCGTCGGCGGCCTGACCTTCTTCCCGGCCTTGGCGCTCGGCCCCGTCGTCGAGCACCTGGTGACGATCGCCGGCCAGACCTTCTGAGGGTGATGCCATGATCCTCCGTCACAGGCTTCGCAGCGCTCTTCATCCACGTCCCGGTACGCCGGGCCGTGGAAATGGCCCAAGGCCCCAAGCCTCCGACATCATTCTGGTGATGATGGCAGGCCTGCTCGTCGGCGCGGCGATCCTCAAGATTTTACAGGGCTGACCGGCATCCGGTTCGCCATCCTCTTTCCAAGCTGGAGTCTCTTATGAGCCAGGCAAAATCCGCGAGTATCGTCGATAGTCGCATCCTCATTCCGGCCGTGGGCGCCGCTTTCAAGAAGCTCGACCCGCGAGCACTCGCCAGAAACCCGGTCATGTTCGTCGTGGCCACAGTCTCGGTGCTGACCACCGTGCTTTTCCTGCGCGACCTCGCAGCCGGCAACGGCAATCTCGGCTTCTCCTTCCAGATCAATCTCTGGCTCTGGTTTACCGTGCTGTTTGCCAATTTCGCCGAAGCCGTCGCCGAAGGCCGCGGCAAGGCGCAGGCGGATTCGCTGCGCACGGCGCGCACCGAAACCCAGGCCAAGCTCTTGACCGGCAATAATGGCAGCGATTACCGCATGGTGCCGGGCACCAGCCTTAAGGTCGGCGACCTCGTGCTCGTCGAGGCCGGCGATATCATTCCCTCAGACGGCGAAGTCGTCGAAGGGGTGGCCTCGGTCAACGAGGCGGCAATCACCGGCGAATCCGCCCCCGTCATCCGCGAATCCGGAGGCGACCGCTCGGCGGTCACCGGCGGCACCCAGGTGCTGTCCGACTGGATCCGCGTGCGCATCACCGCGGCGGCCGGCTCGACCTTCATCGACCGGATGATCGCGCTGGTCGAAGGCGCGGAGCGCCAGAAGACGCCGAACGAGATCGCGCTCAACATATTGCTGGCCGGCATGACGCTGATCTTCGTGCTCGCCACCGCGACGATCCCGAGCTTTGCCATCTATGCCGGCGGCTCGATCCCGATCATCGTGCTCGTCGCCCTCTTCGTCACCCTGATCCCGACGACGATCGGCGCGCTGCTGTCGGCGATCGGCATTGCCGGCATGGACCGCCTGGTCCGCTTCAACGTGCTCGCCATGTCCGGCCGCGCCGTCGAAGCCGCCGGCGACGTCGACACGCTGCTGCTCGACAAGACGGGCACGATCACCCTCGGTAATCGCCAGGCGACGAGCCTCCGCCCGGTTCGCGGCATTTCAGAACAGGATCTCGCCGATGCCGCCCAGCTCGCCTCGCTGGCCGACGAAACGCCTGAGGGACGCTCCATCGTTGTGCTTGCCAAGGAAAAATATGCGATCCGCGGTCGCGACATGGCGAGCCTCAGGGCCACCTTCGTGCCCTTCACCGCCCAGACCCGCATGAGCGGCGTCGATCTTGAAGGCGCCTCGATCCGCAAGGGTGCGGTCGATGCCGTGCTGACCTATGTCAATGGCGACGCGCCTTCAAAGAACGGCAGCGAGGTCGTGCGCGAACTGCAGGCGATCGCCGACGAGGTCGCCAAATCGGGCGGCACACCGCTGGCCGTTGCCCGCGACGGCAGGCTGCTCGGCGTCATCCAGCTGAAGGACATCGTCAAGGGCGGCATTCGCGAGCGCTTCACGGAGCTGCGCCGCATGGGCATCCGCACCGTGATGATCACCGGCGACAACCCGCTGACGGCAGCCGCCATCGCCGCCGAGGCCGGCGTCGACGATTTCCTTGCCCAGGCGACGCCGGAGATGAAGCTGGCGCTGATGCGCGAGGAACAGGCCAAGGGCAAGCTCGTCGCCATGTGCGGCGACGGCACCAACGACGCGCCGGCGCTTGCCCAGGCCGATGTCGGCGTCGCCATGAACACCGGCACGGTCGCCGCCCGCGAGGCCGGCAACATGGTCGATCTCGATAGCGATCCGACGAAGCTGATCGAGATCGTCGAGATCGGCAAGCAGCTGTTGATGACGCGCGGCGCACTGACGACGTTTTCGATCGCCAACGACATCGCCAAGTATTTCGCCATCATCCCGGCGATGTTCCTGACCTTCTACCCGCAGCTCGGCGTGCTGAACGTCATGGGGCTTTCGACGCCGCAAAGCGCCATTCTCTCGGCGATCATCTTCAACGCACTGATCATCGTCGCGCTGATCCCGCTGTCGCTGAAGGGTGTGCATTACCGCCCGATCGGCGCCGGCGCGCTGCTGTCGCGCAACCTGCTGATCTACGGCCTCGGCGGCATCATCGTCCCCTTCATCGGCATCAAGGCGATCGACATGGCCGTCGCAGCCCTCGGCCTCGCCTAGCGGAAGACCCGGTTCCTCGCCGGAACCGGTCTCCGCGTGAACACTCCAAGGAGTAACAACAATGTTGAAAGAACTTCGCCCGGCCGTCGTCATGATCGTCGCCACCACCGCGATCACCGGCCTTCTCTATCCGCTCGCCATGACCGGTGCGGCCCAGGCCCTCTTCCCCACCCAGGCGAATGGCAGCCTCATCGAGAAGAACGGCCAGGTGGTCGGCTCGACACTGATCGGCCAGGCCTTCACCTCAGACAGGTATTTCCACGGCCGTCCCTCGGCTGCCGGCGACGGCTATAATGCCGCCGCCTCCAGCGGCTCGAACCTCGGCCCGACCAGCAAGAAACTGATCGACCGCGTCAAGAGCGACTACGATGCGGCCAAGGCGGATAACCCGAATTCGGACGTGCCCGCCGACCTCGTCACGGCGTCGGGCAGCGG
The DNA here is from genome assembly GCF_010668805.1 of Rhizobium phaseoli. Taxonomy (GTDB): domain Bacteria; phylum Pseudomonadota; class Alphaproteobacteria; order Rhizobiales; family Rhizobiaceae; genus Rhizobium; species Rhizobium phaseoli_A. Next base: position 141,745 of record NZ_WUFT01000014.1, read on the forward strand.
CCTCGATCCCGACATTTCGCCCGAGGCGGCCTATTTCCAGGTTGCCCGTGTCGCCAAGGCGCGAAGTCTTGATGAGGCCAAGGTCAAGGCGCTCGTCGACGGCGCCGTCCAGGCCCGAGAGCTCGGCCTTCTCGGCGAGCCCACCGTCAATGTTCTGGCGTTGAATCAGCGGCTTGATGCTTCTATGACTGAGTGAAGGTAGGCGGGCCACAACCTCGCCCTCATTCCTTTGCTCGTCACAGGAATCCAGCCACGCGAAGTCTTTCGCGTGAAAAGAGTCCTTAGCGTCGCGGACGCGACGCTGCTGGATCCCTGTGACGAGCACAGGGATGAGGGAAAGTGGAGCAAGCCTCGCCGACAGGAAAGACCACGCGCATGCCAGACGACAATCGCGACCAGGCCGGCAGGCCATCGCCCGATGCGCTTCTCGAAAAAGCCCGGGCGGAAACGCGCGGCCGTCTGAAGATCTTTCTCGGCGCTGCCCCGGGGGTCGGCAAGACTTACGAGATGCTGATCTCCGGCCGCGCCAAGATCGCCGACGGTCTTGATGTCGTCATCGGCGTCGTCGAGACGCACGGCCGCAAGGAGACCGAGGCGCTCGTCGGCGGTTTCGAGATCATCCCCCGCGTCGAAATCGACTACAAGGGCCGCGCGCTTGAGGAGATGGATCTCGACGGCATCCTCGCCCGGAAACCTGATCTCGTGCTGGTCGACGAACTCGCCCATAGCAATGCCGAGGGCAGCCGCCATCCGAAACGTTATCTCGATGTCAGGGAATTGCTCGATCGCGGCATCGACGTCTATACGACGCTGAACATCCAGCATGTCGAAAGCCTGAACGACGTCGTCTCGCAGATCACCCGTATCCGCGTACGCGAGACGGTGCCGGACTCGATCATCGACATTGCCGATGACGTCGAGATCATCGATCTGACGCCGGATGATCTCATCAAGCGTCTGCACGACGGCAAGGTCTACATGCCGCGCACCGCCGAGCGGGCGCTGACCAACTATTTTACCCCCGGCAACCTGACGGCACTCAGGGAACTGGCGCTGCGCAAGACCGCCCAGCGCGTCGACGACCAGCTGCTGACCCACATGCAGGCCCACGCCATATCGGGTCCCTGGGCGGCGGGAGAACGTGTCCTCGTCTCGGTCGACCACCACCCGCGCTCCGCCTCGCTGGTGCGTTACGCAGCCCGCATGGCCTCGCGGCTGCGCGCCCCCTGGGCGGCCGTCTATATCGAGACCAACCGCTCGATCAATCTCAGCGAGGCCGAGCGCGATACCGTCGCCGCCACCCTGCGCCTTGCCGAACAGCTCGGCGGCGAGGCGATCACCCTTCCCGGCCGCGAGGTGGCCGAAGAACTCGTCCGCCACGCCACCGCCAACAACGTCACCCACATTGTCATCGGCGCCCCGAAAAAGCCGACCTGGCGCGACTGGTGGAACCGCTCGATCACCGACGAGCTGATCCGCAAGACCGGCGAGATCAGCGTCCATGTCATCTCGGGCAGCGAGAAGGATGGCACCACCGCCCGCGGGGTCAGGGCGGCCGCCACCGCGCCGCCACTGGATTTCAGAACCTACCTGCTGGCAACCGCCTATGTCGCCATCGCACTCGGCGTCGGCGTCGTGCTCGACCAGGTGCTCGACGTGCGCAACCTCGCCCTGGTCTTTTTGATGGCGGTGCTGACCTCGGCCGTCCTTCACGGCCTGCGGCCGGCGCTTTACAGCTGCATTCTCAGCGCGCTGTCCTTCAATTTCTTCTTCCTGCCGCCGCGCTACACGCTGACGATCAGCGATCCGGAAAGCGTGCTTGCCCTGTTCTTCTTTCTCGGCGTCGCCATCATCGCCAGCAATCTGACCGCGACCGTGCAGCGCCAGGCCGCCGCCGCGAGGCAGCGGGCGCGCACCACCGAAGACCTCTATCTCTTCTCGAAAAAGCTCGCCGGCACCGGCACGCTCGACGACGTGCTCTGGGCGACCGCCTTCCAGCTTGCCTCGATGCTGAAGGTCCGTGTCGTGCTGCTGCTGCCTGAGGAGGGCAGCATCGCGGTCAAGGCCGGTTATCCGCCCGACGACACGCTCGACGATGCCGATATCGCCGCCGCCCGCTGGGCCTGGGAGCACAATCATGCCGCCGGCCGCGGCGCCGATACCCTGCCCGGCGCCAAGCGCCTTTACGTGCCACTCAGGACCGGGCGCACCGCGGTCGGCGTCATTGGCCTCGACAGCGACCGTCGCGATGGGCCGTTGCTGACGCCGGAGCAGCAGCGGCTGCTCGATGCACTGGCCGACCAAGCGGCCCTTGCCATCGAACGTGTCCAGCTCGTCGCCGATGTCGACCGGGCAAGGCTCGCGGCCGAAGCCGACCGGCTGCGCTCGGCGCTGCTCACCTCGATCTCGCATGACCTCAAGACCCCGCTTGCCGCCATCCTCGGCGCCGCCGGCACACTGCGCGATTATTTCGCCTCGATGCCGGAGGAAGATCGCAGCGACCTGCTTGCCACTGTCGTCGACGAATCCGAGCGCCTCAACCGCTTCATCGCCAACCTGCTCGACATGACCAAGATCGAATCCGGCGCGATGGAACCGAACCACGCCCTGCATTATGCCGGCGATATCGCCGGCACCGCGCTCCGCCGTGCGGCAAAGATCCTCGAACACCATAAAACCGAGATGCATATCCCCGCCGACCTGCCGATGGTGCGTGTCGATCCTGTGCTGTTCGAGCAGGTGATGTTCAACCTGCTCGACAATGCCGCGAAATATGCGCCCGAGGAATCGGTGATCGACATTGGAGGCTGGGCCGATGCCGATTACGTCGTTCTGCAGGTCTCCGACGAAGGCCCGGGCATTCCGCCGGCCGATCTCAACCGTGTGTTCGACACCTTCTACCGCGTGCGCAAGGGCGATCAGGTGCGCGCCGGCACCGGGCTTGGCCTTTCCATCTGCCGCGGCTTTATCGAGGCGATGGGCGGCACGATTACCGCCGGCAACCGGACGGGCCGTCCGGGCGCCGTCTTCACCATCCGCCTGCCGAAACCCCACGACATTCCGAAACTGGATGAACTTTGATGAGCGGTTCAACCGTCAAAATCCTCGTCGTCGACGATGAGCCTCCGATCCGCAAGCTGCTCCGCGTCGGCCTGACCGCGCAGGGTTACGAAGTACAAGAGGCGGCCAACGCCGCCAGCGCCCGTCAGTCAGTTGCCGACGCCATGCCCGACCTCATCGTGCTCGACCTCGGCCTGCCCGATACATCAGGTCACGACCTGCTGCAGGAGTGGCGCGACCAAGGGCATTCCATGCCCATCGTCATCCTGTCCAGCCGCACAGACGAGGCCGGCATCGTCAAGGCGCTGGAAAGCGGGGCGGACGATTACGTCAGCAAACCCTTCGGCGTCAACGAACTCGGCGCCCGCATTCGCGTGGCGCTGCGCCACCGCCTGCAGCAGCAGGGCGAAAAGGCGATCTTTCAGACGGGCGGACTGTCGATCGATCTGGTCAAGCGCATCGTCAAGGTCGACGGCCAGGACATAAAACTGTCGCCGAAGGAATACGACATCCTGCGAGTGCTCGCCCAACACGCCGGCAAGGTGCTGACACACCAGTTTCTTCTAAAGCAGGTATGGGGGCCGGCGGCGGATGTGCAGTATCTGCGCGTCTACATCAGGCAGCTGCGGCAAAAGGTCGAGCAGATTCCCGACCAGCCGCACTATATCACCACAGAGACCGGCGTCGGCTACCGGCTCAGGGAACCGGACTGACCGCCCTTCCCTCCCGCCGCCCGAACAGTATTGAGAATGACATGAACCTTCCAAACATCATCCGGCCGGAACACACCTTCATCGGCGTGTCGGCGCCGACGAAATGGCGCGCGCTGCAGGGTATAGCGGATAAGGCGGCCAAGGCCTTCTCCGTCGATGGCCAGACCATCCTCAAGGCGCTCGAAGCGCGCGAGAAGCTCGGCTCCACCGGCATCGGCAACGGTATCGCCATTCCGCATGCGGCGATCGACGGCATGACCAGTCCGCGCGGCCTTCTCCTCCGCTTTGCCCAGCCGCTGGATTTCGAGGCAATCGACGATATCGCGACGGACATCGCCTTCGTGCTGCTTTTCGGGGAAAACAATCGCGGCGAATATCTGAACGTTTTGTCCGCCATCGCCCGGCGGCTGCAATCGGACGGCGTGCTTGCCGCCATGCGCAAGGCACGGACGGTCGACGAATTTTATTCCGACTTCATCGCCGACTCGCGGGTATAAAAAAGGCGCGGCCCGAAGGTCGCGCCCGCTCGTCTGTAATCAGGCTATCTTAGAAATCGCGCTGGAAGCGCAGGAAGCCGAACACTTCGTCGTCGCCTTCGTCCTCATCGTGATATTGCACGCTGAGCTTCGTCCTGAGGTCGTCGACGATACGGTAGTCGATCGTGACGCCGGTGGTGTAGGCGCTGCCGCCGCTGAAGCCGTTGCCGTCAGCGTCGAGAGCGATGTTTTCGAAGTATTGGAAGCCGGGGGTGACCGACCACTTGTCGTTGATCTTCAAGGCGTATTCTGCTGCGATCGTCCATTCGGACTCTTCGTAGTAGTAGTTGGCGCCGCTTGCCCACACGCCGGCAATGCCGAGGGTGCCCGGGCCGATGTCGGCGTAAACGATGCCGCGAACCGCGACTTCGCTGGTGTCGGTGTCATAACCGGCAAGCAGGTAAGCGCTGATGGCGCCGGCCTTGTAGGAGACCTGGCCTGCGACACCAAAATTGTTCGGGCCGTCGTCCGGCTTGGTGGCGTAATCTTCTTCCAGTTCGTCGACCGAGAGGCCGGCCGTGAACGCGCCGGACTCGTACTGATAACGGATCGAGTTGTGGGTCGTCTCGTTGCTGGCGAGCGTATCGGTCTCGCCACTCATGTCGTCATCCCACCAGCTGTACAGCTTACCGACGCGGAAGCCGGCGATGTCGATATAGCCTTCATCCAGCAGAGCTTCCTGATCGGAGGCATTGTCGGCATTGTAACGCAGCGTGATGACGCCGGTGAGCGTGCCGTACTCGGTGTCGTTCTTGGCCTGGAAGGTGACCTGACCGCGAGTCCAGAAGTTTACGTCGGAATCGCCGGAGATCTGCTCACCGAAGCGCACTTCGGTACGGATGTAGCCGCCGACCGAAAGGCATGTTTCCGTCCCCGGAATATAAAAATAGCCGGTCCCGTAGGCGTCGCAAACGCGAACATATTCCACGGGCTCGGGTTCCGCCGCCACGATGGCGTCGGCTGCGCGGGCTCCGGAGGCCGCGGCAAGGGCGGCAACGGAGGCAAAAAGGATAGTTCTGATATTCATTTTGAATGGCCCTAACAGGTTTGGAATGCGAGGCGCATTTCAAGGATGCCCCCGCGTAGCGGTCGGAGAATACGACCGCACGGGGGCCATATAGGAATCCGCAAGGGGCATCGCGGCAAAATCTGGGCAAAAATCAGCAGCACCATGGCGCTTTCGTGGAGGAACTGTGGCCAAAAAAACACGGGCCCCGCGGTTAGGCGGCGACGGCACGGAATTGGCCGCGGCCAACTTCGGCACGTCTATTTCAAAATCACCGCTCAAATGGAATGACATTCTAACGGCAGGGCCGGATCCGAAAGAACCTTTGTTTCATTATACGACTGACTTGATAGAGTTAAGACAGAAAACAGGAGGGTTCCCATGCAGACACAACGGTTCACCCGGCTCCTAGCGGCCGCGGTCATGGCGGGCAGCTTCGCGATCGGGAGCATTGCTCCTGCTTTCGCGGATCAGACGCTGCTTAACGTTTCCTATGATCCGACTCGCGAATTGTACAAGGATTTCAATGCTGCCTTTACTGCCAAGTGGCAAAAGGACAGCGGTGAAACCGTAACGATCCAGGCCTCGCATGGCGGTTCCGGCGCCCAGGCCCGCTCGGTCATCGACGGCCTCGACGCCGATGTCGTGACCCTGGCCCTCGAAGGCGATATCGACGCCATTGCCAAGGCGACCGGCAAGATCCCGGCCGACTGGAAAACGAAATTCCCCAATAATTCGACGCCGTATACGTCGACGATCGTCTTCCTCGTCCGCAAGGGCAACCCGAAGGGCATCAAGGATTGGGGCGACCTGGTCAAGGACGACGTGCAGGTGATCACGCCGAACCCGAAGACCTCGGGCGGCGCCCGCTGGAACTTCCTCGCCGCCTGGGCATGGGCCAAGCAGGCCAATGGCGGCGACGAAGCCAAGGCGCAGGATTATGTCGGCAAACTGCTGCAGCACGTTCCGGTTCTCGATACCGGCGCGCGCGGCGCCACGACCACCTTCGTCCAGCGCGGCCTCGGCGACGTGCTGCTTGCCTGGGAAAACGAAGCCTATCTTTCGCTCGAGGAACTCGGTCCCGACCAGTTCGAGATCGTCACGCCGACCTTCTCGATCCGCGCCGACCCGCCGGTCGCCATCGTCGACGGCAATGTCGACAAGAAGGGCACGCGCAAGGTCGCCGAAGCCTATCTCAACTACCTTTATTCGGACGAAGGCCAGAAGATCGCTGCCAAGCATTACTACCGGCCGATCAAGCCGGAAGCCGCCGATCCTGCCGACATCGCCCGCTTTCCGAAGCTGACGCTCGCGACCATCGACGACTTCGGCGGCTGGAAAGAAGCACAGCCGAAATTCTTCGGCGACGGCGGGGTATTTGACCAGATCTACAAGCCGGCCCAATAATAGACTTCATGAAAGCACATAGCCCCACGCGGTGGCGGTTCAGGCGGCCGAGTGTCATTCCGGGTTTCGGAATGGCGCTCGGCTTTACCTTGACCTGGCTCACCCTTCTGATCCTCATCCCGCTCTCGGGCCTTGCCGTCCGGTCGAGCGCGCTCGGCTGGGAGAAATTCTGGTCGATCGCGCTCGATCCGCGCACGCTGAACGCGCTGCGCATCAGCTTCGGCAGCGCCTTCATCGCCGCAATCGTCAATGCCGTCTTCGGCATCATCCTCGCCTGGGTGCTGGTGCGCTACCGCTTTCCCGGCAAGCGCATCATCGATGCCATGGTCGACCTGCCCTTCGCGCTGCCGACCGCCGTTGCCGGCATCGCGCTGACGACGCTTTATGCGCCGAACGGCTGGATCGGCCAGTTTCTGACGCCACTCGGCATCAAGATTGCCTTTACGCCGGCCGGCATCGTCGTGGCGCTGATCTTCGTCGGCCTGCCGTTCGTGGTGCGCACGGTGCAGCCGGTGATGGAGGAAATCGACAAGGAGGTCGAGGAGGCTGCCGCAACGCTCGGCGCCAATCGCTTCCAGACGATTTTCCGCGTGCTGCTGCCGGGGCTGGCGCCCGCCGTGCTCACCGGCTTTGCGCTCGCCTTTGCCCGCGGCGTCGGCGAATACGGCTCGGTCATCTTCATCGCCGGCAATTTGCCGTTCAAATCGGAGATCGCGCCGCTGTTGATCATCATCAAACTCGAAGAGTATAATTACGCGGCAGCGACCGGTATTGCGGCGATCATGCTGATCATCTCGTTCGCCATGCTGCTCGTGATCAACCTCATCCAGAGCTGGAGCAGGCGGAGGTACGGCTATGGCGCCTGATTCAACCGCTCAACCGGTGAAGCTGCGTTCGGTGACCACCGAAAACCGGATCGCCCGCCTGACGCTGATCGTCGTCTCGCTGGTCTTCCTGCTGCTGATCCTGCTGCTGCCGCTCGCAGCCGTCTTCGTCGAGGCCTTCCGCAAGGGTGCCGGCCCATTCCTCCAGGCGCTCGCAGACGCCGAGACCTTCTCGGCGATCCGCCTGACGCTGATCGTTGCCGGCGTCAGCGTTCCCCTCAATCTCGTCTTCGGGGTCGCCGCCGCCTGGGCGATCGCCAAATTCGAGTTCAAGGGCAAGGCCTTTCTGACGACGCTGATCGACATGCCCTTTTCGGTCTCACCCGTCATATCGGGCCTGGTCTTCGTGCTGTTGTTCGGCGCCAATACCTGGTTCGGCCAGTGGCTCAGCGCTCACGACATCAAGATCCTGTTTGCGGTGCCGGGGTTGATCCTCGCCACCATGTTCGTCACCTTCCCCTTCGTCGCCCGCGAACTGATCCCGCTGATGCAGGAACAGGGAACGGCTGACGAAGAGGCGGCCCTTTCGCTCGGCGCCAGCGGCTGGCAGACCTTCTGGCACGTGACGCTGCCGAATATCAAATGGGGCCTGCTCTACGGGGTGCTGCTTTGCAACGCCCGCGCCATGGGCGAATTCGGCGCCGTCTCGGTGGTGTCAGGCCATATCCGCGGCCAGACGAACACCATGCCGCTGCAGGTGGAGATCCTCTATAACGAGTATAATTTCACCGGCGCTTTTGCCGTCGCCACGCTTCTCGCCATGCTCGCGCTCGTCACGCTTGTTTTGAAGACGCTGCTGGAAATGCGCTATAGCGCTGAAATCGCCGCTAGCCGGCGGCACTGAAGGATTTGGAATGGAAGTACGTGTTCAAAACATCCGCAAGGAATTCGATCGTTTCCCGGCGCTGCACGATGTCTCGCTCGGCATCCGCTCCGGCGAGCTGATCGCACTGCTCGGCCCTTCGGGCTCCGGCAAGACGACATTGCTGCGCCTGATCGCCGGCCTCGAAAGCCCGACGGAGGGGCAGATCTTCTTCGGCGACGAGGACGCCTCGAGAAAAACAGTGCAGCAGCGCAATATCGGCTTCGTCTTCCAGCACTATGCGCTGTTCCGCTACATGACGGTACTCGACAATATCTCCTTCGGCTTGAAGGTCAGGAACAGCGCACGGCGGCCCGCCAAGGCCGATATCCGCAAGCGAGCGCTGGAACTGCTCGACCTCGTCCAGCTTTCCGGTCTGGAGAAGCGCTACCCGGCCCAGCTTTCCGGCGGCCAGCGCCAGCGTGTGGCTCTCGCCCGCGCCATGGCCGTCGAGCCGAACGTGCTGCTGCTCGACGAGCCCTTCGGGGCGCTCGACGCCCAGGTGCGCAGGGATCTGCGCAAGTGGCTGCGCGATATCCACGACCGCACCGGCCACACCACCGTCTTTGTCACCCACGACCAGGATGAGGCCCTGGAGCTTGCCGACCGCGTCGTCGTCATGAGCCAGGGTGCGATCGAACAGGTCGGCACGCCGGATGAGGTCTACGACAACCCGAATTCTCCCTTCGTCTTCGGTTTCATCGGCCAGTCGAACTGCCTGCAGGTCGAAATCTCCGATGGCGACATCCGCTTTGAAGGCCGCTCGCTCGGCCTCAATGCCGAGGGCGAGCCGGAAGGCCTTGCGCAGCTCTACTTCCGACCGCATGACGTCAGGCTCTGCGAATCGGCTGAAAACTGTATCGCCGGCCAGCCGGTTTCCAGCCGCCGCGTGGCCGGTACCCGCCATATCGAACTGGATATCGGCAATGACCGCCCGCATATCGAGATCGAGCTGCCGCCGAGCGAGGCCGACAGGCTCGACCGCAACCGCGTGGCCTTCAAGCCGACCCGCTGGAAGCTGTTCCGCAGCTGATGGAGGTTGTCGCCATCACCCGCCTCCTTGCAGGACTCTCATGTGGCGAGAGTCCCTTTGGCTTTTTGTGATCTATGGTTGTTTGTATTTTAGTCACAGTACGAGTAAAAGATTTTCACGATAAAAGTAGGACTAATCCCACAGGAGGCACCTGGCGTTGAGGGCGGAGATTTCCTTTGGAAAATCCCTGATCGGGATTTTGTTCGCAGGGCTGGCGGCTACAGGCTGCACGACGACATCGAAACCGGCGGCAACGTCGGCGAAGACCAAGCAGGTTCACGCGGCGAAGGTCACCTTCAATTATACGACCAAGGACCGCGACTGCCTGCAGCGCGCGATGTATTTCGAATCGCAGCATTCGGATGAGGACGGCTATATGGCTGTCGGAACCGTCGTCATGAACCGGCTCACCTCCGGCGCCTATCCTCCTTCGATCTGCGGCGTCGTCGCCCAGGAAAAACAGTTTGCGCCCGGCGTGATGACGCGCGAAGTCAAGCCGCAGGCCGAAACCGAGCTGGCGACCGCTGCCGACGCGATCCTGAAGGGCGCCCGCCATCCTGCGGTCAAGGATGCTATGTTCTTCCACACCGACGGGCTGAAATTCCCCTACAACAACATGCATTATGTGGCGGTCGCCGGCGGCAACGCCTTCTATGAGAAGCGCGACTCCGACGGCACACTCGAGACACCGCCGCCGCTTCCCGCCTATGAGGTGGCGATGAATTATGTGCCTGGAGAAAGCATGCTGCCGCCGCAATTCGAGGCGCTGATCCCCTCGGCCGTTCCCGTTCCTCTCCCGGCTCCCGACTCGATGGCGACGGCGAGCACGATGTCCGCGATAAATATGGCGCCCACGGCACGTATGGCGCCCATCGCAAATCCCATGCCGATGCAGATCACGGCACCTGTGACCTCACCGGAAACCTCGATCGAACCCGACCCGGGTATGCCGATCGCGATCCCTATCCCGCGCCCTGCCTATGACAGCGTCATGCTGCGCGGCAGCATTGCAGCGAACGGCGGCTAAACCAGTTTCGGTTTTGCATGAAGTAAAAGCGCGCCTTAAGCGCGCTCTTCCCAGACCCTGGCAAGCTCGACGATCGTTTTGACCGCCTTTTCCATATCCTGACTGCTGACCCATTCGAGCGGCGAGTGGAAGGCGTGGCCGCCGGCGAAGATGTTCGGGCATGGCAGACCCATGAAGGAGAGGCGCGAGCCATCTGTACCGCCGCGGATGCTGCCGCGCACCGGCGTCATGCCGGCCCGGCGCACCGCTTCGATGGCGTTGTCGACGATCTCCGGATGCCGGTCGAGCACCACCTTCATATTGCGATACTGCTCCTTGACCTGGAAATGATAGGTCGACCCGGGATAGCCGGCCATGACCGCCTTGACGATGGCTTCGAGCATGGCTTCCTTTTCCACCAGTCCCTTGTCGGTGAAGTCGCGGATGATGAGGCTGAGCGAGGCCTTTTCCATCGAGCCGGTCACGCCTGTCGGATGGATGAAACCCTGCTTTCCCTCGGTGGTCTCCGGCGCCATCTCCTTCGGCAGCCGGTCGATGATGGCGCCGGCAATCTTGATGGCGTTCTCCATCCGGTCCTTGGCAAAACCCGGATGGATCGCCACGCCGGAGACGGCGATCTCGACGCCATCGGCCGAGAAGGTCTCGTCCTCGATATGGCCGGCTGTCTCGCCGTCCATCGTATAGGCGAAGTCGGCGCCGAGTTTCCTCAGGTCGACCTTGTTGACGCCGCGCCCGACTTCCTCATCGGGCGTGAACAGGATCTTGATCGTCCCGTGCCGGATAGCCGGATTATCGACAAGGAACTGGGCCGCAGTCATGATTTCCGCCAGCCCGGCCTTGTCGTCAGCGCCGAGCAAGGTCGTGCCATCGGTCGTGACGATGTCGTTGCCGATCTGGTTGTTCAGCTCGGGATGCTCGGAAACACGGATGACCCGGCTTGGATCGCCGGCAAGCCTGATATCCCCGCCGGCATAGTTGCGGATGATCTGCGGCTTGACATCCGTGCCGCTGAAATCAGGCGCCGTATCCATGTGCGAGCAGAAACAGATGACCGGCACCGCCTTGTCGCTATTTCCAGGAATGGTCGCGTAGACATAACCATGTTCATCGAGATGCGCGTCGGCCAGGCCGAGCTTCAGCAGTTCATCGACCAGCACGCGGCCGAGATCCTTCTGCTTTTCGGTGGTCGGCTGCGTCGACGAGGCAGGATCGGATTGCGTGTCGATAACGGCATAACGGAGAAAGCGGTCGAGAACAGTGTCGGTCATGGTATCCAGTCTAGCAAGATCACTCGAGAGATATAATCTTCCTGGGCGATGCGGCAAAAGATTTTTCAGCTCGCAACGCGCGAGAATTGGCCATTCATTCCAAGCGTTTTCCCTCGCCGTCGAACACATGCAGATACTGCGCCGGGAAAGCCACATTGACCTTCGGGCCCGCCTTCAGCGCTTCGCGATCGAGCGTGAAGATCTTGAACGGCAGGCCGTGCAGGGCAAGATGCAGGATGATGCCGAAGCCGGTGGGTTCGACGAGTTCGACATCGGTGGCAAGTCCCGCTCCATCATTTGTCATCAGCACATGCTCCGGCCGGATTCCGAGCGTCACCTTGGCGCCGTCGGCCAACGGCAGCGGTTTTGCCAGCGGCACGATCGTCCCGTCCTGCAGCTTGACGCCGCCTTCGACATAGCTCGCCTCGAGGAAATTCATCCCCGGCGAGCCGATGAAGCCGGCAACGAACAGGTTGGCGGGGTGATCGTAGAGTTCGAGCGGACTGCCGACCTGCTGCACCACGCCGCCATGCATGGCGACGATCCGGTCCGCCAGCGTCATTGCCTCGATCTGGTCGTGGGTGACGTAGATCGAGGTCGCCTTCAGGTCGCCGTGCAGCTTCTTGATTTCGGCGCGCATCTGTTCGCGCAGGCGCGCATCGAGATTGGAGAGCGGTTCGTCGAACAGGAAGGCCTTCGGCTGACGGACGATGGCGCGGCCCATGGCGACGCGCTGGCGCTGGCCGCCGGAAAGCGCCTTCGGCCGGCGTTCGAGCAATGGATCGAGGCCGAGCTTGGCGGCGGCCGAAGCCACAGCGCTCGCGATCTTCTCCTTCGCCGTCTTCCGCAGTTTCAGGCTGTAGCTCATATTACCGGCAACGTTCATATGCGGATAAAGCGCATAGGACTGAAACACCATGGCGATGTCGCGGTCCTTGGGATGTCGCTCGTTCACCCTGGCGCCGGCGATGCGGATTTCGCCTGATGTGACCTCCTCCAGCCCGGCGATCATCCGCAAGAGCGTCGACTTGCCGCAGCCGGACGGGCCGACCAGCACCACGAATTCGCCGTCCTTGATTTCCAGGTCGACGCCGTGCAGCACCTGCACATGGCCATAGGCTTTGCGGATATTCTGGATATCGATCGATGCCATTTGTTTAACCCTTGACCGCGCCGGCCGTCAGGCCCTGGACGAGATAACGCTGGATGAGCAGGAAGAAGAGACCGGCCGGAATAAGCGCCATGACGCCCGCCGCCATCATCTGTCCGAAATCCACCGAGAATTTCGAAACGAAGGTGAGAAGCCCGACCGGGAAGGTCGCCGCGTCATTGCCGTTGATCAGCATCAGCGCAAAGAGCAACTCGCTCCAGGCGGCGGTGAAGACGAAGCCGAGTGTCGCAGCGATCCCCGGCAGCGTCAGCGGCAGGATGATCTGGCGAAACGCCGTGAACTGCGTCGCCCCGTCGATCATCGCCGCCTCTTCCAAATCCTTGGGGATGCCGTCGAAGAAGGACTGCATCAGGAAGGTGGCGAAAGGCACGTTAAAGGCGGTGTAGACGATGACGAGCCCGGTCAGGCTGTTGGTCAGATGCAGCGGCGACAGGATCTTGAAGATCGGCGCCACCAGCATGACCAGCGGGAACATCTGAGTTAGCAGCATCAGCGCGACGATCCAGTATTTCGCCCGGAAATTGAAGCGCGACAGCGCATAGCCGGAGAGCGAGGCGCAGATCGTCACCGTCACCGCCGTCGAAGTCGAGACGATCAGGCTGTTCTTGAAGAAGGTCGGAAAGGCGCTGTGCTGCAGCACGAAGGCATAGTGCTCCCATGTCGTGCGCGACGGCCACATGCGCACGCCTTCGCTATAGAGCAGGTCGTTCGGCGTCACCGAGACCTTGAGCAGCCAGAACAGCGGGAAGAGTGCGAAGGCGATATAGCAGAGGATCGCCAGACGGTGCGCGACGGTGGGAATGACGGATCGTCTCATCGGCTCAATCCTTGTTCAGCAGCGTCTGCCGCAGCAGGATGATCAGCATCGAATAGGCAAGCAGCAGCCCGAGCAGCACCAGGGCGATCGCCGAGGCATAACCGAAATCGAGCCGCTTGAACGCCGTGGTGAAGATATAGCTCGCGACGATCTGCGTGCGATCGGCCGGCCCGCCATTGGTCATGACCACGATGAGATCGGCGAAATTCGAAATCCAGACGGTGCGCAACAGCACGGTGATGGCGATCGTCGGCGCCAGAAACGGCAGGGTGATCGAGCGGAAGCGCTGGAACCAGCCGGCGCCGTCGATCGACGCCGCCTCGTAGAGGTCGCGCGGGATCGCCTGCAGGGCGGCCAGCAGCGTGATGGCGAAGAAGGGAATGCCCCACCAGACATTGGCGACGATCGGCCCCCACATCGCATAATTCGGATCGGAAAGGATATTGCCCGGCTCATGCATCAGCCCGAGGCCAAAGAGCCAGTGCGGGATCGGCCCGATCACCGGATTGAACAACCAGGCCCAGTTGAGGCCGGCGAGAAAGGACGGCACCGCCCAGGGCAGGAAGACCAGCGCCTGGGCGATCGCCCGGCCCGGGAACGGCTTGTCGAGCAACAGCGCCAGGATGAGCCCGAAGCTAAACTGCAGCACGACGGAGGCGCCGGTCCACCAGAGCGTGTTCCTCAGTGCTCCGTAGAAGGCCGGATCGCCCGCAAGCTCGCGGAAATGATCAAGCCCGATGAAACCGCCGGAAAACGGATTGAGCAGCTGGATATCGCGGAAGGCGTAGGAAACGCCGACCGTCAGCGGCACCAGCATCACCGCGATGATCAGGATCAGCGACGGGGCGCTATAGAGATAAGGCTCCGAAGCATCGGCAAGACGACGCAGCCATGGCCTGCGGTCGCGACGCATGTCGAGCATATCGGCGGAAATGGTCATCAGATTGCAGGTTCCATTGTCTTACCCGGTTGGGAATTGGTGGCGTTTCTGAATGGAGAGACCGGAGCCCCCTCATCCGACCCCTACGGGCCACCTTCTCCCCGCTGGGGAGAAGGGGAATGAGGCGCCGCCACGAGTCCCTTCTCCCCTCGGGGAGAGGTGCCCGTAGGGCGGATGAGGGGGCTTCTGGCTCGAAGCCCCCGTCACCCCTATTTCTTCGTCAGAAACTTCTGCTGCGCCTTGGTCAGGTATTCCGCCCACTGGTTGGCCAGATCCTTTGCCGAGATATCGCCCAGCATTGCCTGCTGCGAGGTCTTGATCGCCAGCGAATCCTTGAAGAAGGCGAACTCCTCGAGATAGGTCGGCATCACAGTCGGCACCGTGTTCGGGTCCGCCAGTTCCTCGAACCAGCCCTTGAACTGGTCACCGGCATAGAAGGGATCCTTCTCGGCCGCCGTATAGGCCGGCAGGGCGCCGATGCGCTTGTTCCACTCGATATTGCCTTCCGGCCCTTCGAGGGTGGCAATCAGCTTCCAGGAGAGATCCTTGTTGCCGCTGGTCGAGAACATCGACCAGCCGCCATAGCCGATCGTCGGGAAGGACTTGCCGTCCGGGCCCTTCGGCAGCGGCATGACGCCGAAATCTTCCTTTTTCATGCGTTCGGCAATGGCGATCAGCGCATCCGGATCCTGGTCGAGGAAGGCGCAGGTGCCGGAATAGAAGCCGGCGACGACTTCGTTGAAGCCCCAGTTGACGCTGTCCTTCGGCGCATAACCCTTCTTGTAGAGATCGACCATCCATTCGATGCCCTTGGCCCATCCCGGGCTGTTCATCGTCGAGGTGCCGTCGTCGTTGAAGTATTTGTTCGACCCGGCCATCGAGGCGGCAAAGATCATCCAGCCGTTGAGGCCGCCGGCACCACCGCGCATGCAGTAGCCGTATTTGCCGGACAGTTTGGAGATCTTTTCCGAAGCGGCGGTGAATTCCTCCAGTGTCTTCGGCGGCGCGGCGACACCGGCTTCCGAAAGCAGCTTCTTGTTGTAGAACATTGCCCGGAGATAGAAGCCGTAGGGCAGCATATAGGCGGTGTTCTTGACGTCGCGGCCGAGTTCGAGCGCGCGCGGCGTCAGCTCCTTGGTGTGTTCCCACTTTGCGAGATAGGGCTCGAGGCTTTCGAGCATGCCGTTATTGGCATAGAGCGACAGCCAGGTATCGGGCATCTCCATCACATCGGGCACGTCGCCGGCCGATACCATGGTCGCGAACTTCTGGAACGCTTCGTTCCAGGGCAGCGAGATGATGTCGACCTTGGTGCCGGGATTGGCCGCCTCGAATTTGCCGACGATCGATTTCAGCGTTTCGGTGCGCTCCGGGCTGGTGATGACTTCGACAAGCTTCAGCGTCGTATCGGCAAAGGCCGTACCCGCCATCATCGAAGCAAAGAGCGTCGAGATTATTAGTTTTTTCATGCTCAGTTCCCCCTTTTAGGTTCTTGGGTTTCAGGATTGCAAGGCGGCGGCGAGCGCCCCCTCGATGTCCCTCCACAGCGCCTCGGTTCCTTCGAGGCCGACATGGAGGCGTACGGATCGCGCATGGATGCCAAAGGTTTGCGCGGAATTCGGCTGTGCCTTCTGCTGCAGCACCACCTCGCCCGGTACGATCAGGCTTTCATGACCACCCCAGCTTACACCCAATTTGAAGAGCTTGAGGTGGTCGGCGAAGGCGCGGATATCGACGCCGTCGCGGAAGATGAAGGAAAACAGGCCGGAGGTGCCGTTGAGGCCGGCGGGTAGTCGGTTGGCGAGGCCCGGGTGGCAGACCGTCTCCACCACCTCGAGCTTCTGCAGGCGCCGGGCGATCTCGAGCGCCGATGCCTCATGCGCTCGCATGCGCAGCGGCAGCGTGCGTAGGCCGCGGATCAAGAGCCAGGCGTCGAACGGCGATAGCTTGCCGCCGAGATAGGGATAGGCCTCGGCTTTGATGCGGGCGATCATTTCCTTCGAGCCGGCGACGATGCCCGCCACCACATCGCTGTGGCCGCCGAGATATTTCGAGGCCGAATGGATGACGAGATCGACGCCGAGCGTCAGCGGCCGCTGGAAGAACGGGCTCGCCCAGCTGTTATCGATCATCGAGACGACGCCGTGGCGCTTGGCAAGCGCTGCGAGCGCGCCGACATCGTGCGCCTCCATCACCCAGCTCGTCGGGCTTTCCAGATACAGGAGCTTGGCGCCGGGCAGCGCCCTGGCGACCGCCTCCTCGTCGCGCCCATCGACATAGGTCACCTCGATCTTCATCCGCTTCAGGATGGTGCCGAACAGGCGGAAGGCATCGGGATAGACGTGTTTAACGGCAACGATGCGGTCGCCCGGCTCGACGAAGCTCAGCACGGATGAGGAGATCGCCGCCATGCCGCTCGCAAAGCCCAGCGCATCCTCGGCACCTTCGAGTTTTGCCAGCATCTCTTCGAAGGCGCGCACTGTCGGGTTCAGCCCGCGCGTATAGGTCGGCCGCACCTTCTCGCCGCGATAGACGGTGATCATCTCGTCGTAATCGGAAAAGGTGAAAAGCGAAGTCTGGAAGATCGGCGGCACGACGGCGTCTGCGAAGTTGCGGTCGTCGTGGGCGGTGATGATGGAGGCAAGATCGAACGGGTCTTCGCCGCTGCTCATTTGGACATTTCCTTGATGTCTTCCTCGACGATGTCGAGGATCTTCAATGTTTCCGCGCGCGCCGCTTCGGCATCTCCGGCGGCGATCGCGTTGAAAAGGGTGCGGTGAAAGGGAAAGGACCGGCGGGCGAAATCCTGCCGGTCGAAGGGATGCTCCCAGAAGCGCTCGAAGGTCTCGCGCATCTGCTCGAGCAACTGGCGAAACAGCGGATTGTGGGTGGCGTCGTAAACGGCGAGATGGAAGGCCAGATCCTCCGGCCCGGACGTGCCCTTCGCCAGGTGCACATGCTCCATCGCGTTCAGCTTTTCCTCGATGACGACGAGGTCATTCGCAGTGCGCCGCCGGGCGGCGACCATGCCCGCCTCGCATTCGATGCCGCGGCGAACCTCCAGCGTCTGCAGCAGCGCGTCGCGCAGATGCACCGCGTCAAACGACAGCGGCATATGGATCGTGGCCCTGGACACTGGCTTCAACAGATAGGTACCGCTGCCCTTGCGCGTCTCGATGACACCGAGCGCTTGAAAATGACGGATCGCCTCGCGAATGGTCGAACGCCCGACGGCAAGGGCTGCCATCAGCTCTCGCTCGGCCGGCAGCCGGTCTCCGGCCTGCAGCCTAGCATCCTCGACATAATCCGCCAGCGCATCAGTCACCTGGCGCGCGCGGTCCATGGCGGGAAGCGGCCGGATCACCGGCCTATCGCTAAGCTTTGCCTTCATGGTTCCCCATTTTTCTTGTCAGGCAGTCAGACTTCCAAATTGGTCTGACATCTTAGCATTTCTCAAACCGAGGGAGGCGTCAAGAGGTGTTTGTTCGCAAGTTGGGCCGCCGCTCCACAAATCCCTTTGCACCTCCGAAATGGTCTCAAAGTACATGATCCGATGTCCCTTATCGGTCGTGAAAATCCCAGCACGCGATATGGTGGTCTACCAGAGCTGCGGATGCAGGCGGACCAGCGCCAGTAGATGCCGCTCATCCCTGAAGTCACCCGGTGGCGCTTACCGCAGACACGCAGTGGAACCGGCTCTCTTTTCAGGTGTTCCTTTCGATCAGCAGGGATCTTTCAAATGACCTACGTCGCATCGCCAAGCTACGACCGTCACGACGCCAACCGCACTTCGAACCTCCGTCAATGTCTTGAGACCGCCAGACGCCACCTCGACGAGACCTCGCACAGCTCGGAAACCGAGAAAATCGAAACGCTCGTGGCTTCCGCCATCGAGGCGGGTTGGGAAGAGGATGAAGTGCGCGAGGCCCTAAGCGCCGGCGACGAGCAAGGAAACAAAATGCCGGAGCACAAATCACCCGTCCCAACGATCGGCGTGGTCCCTTCGTCATCTTTCTGATAAGTGGCGAACGCTCCCTAGCGCGGTCAGGGCAAGCGGCGCGATTTCCATGTGTCTCGCCTGTCACCTGAGCGGATAGTTGGCCAATCGCCACCACTCGGACACCGAGTGGTGTTCCGTCAGGCGTGCTAAAGAAGCTCGACGTCCGGCAGGACAACAGCTCGCAGAGGCGGCCCGCGCGGCGTCGGATTTTCCTGGTCTGACGGCTGGGAACGAGTCCACCTGAAGTCGTTCCGAGATATGCCACCTTTAGCCGTCGCTCGACGATTTGAAGAAGTGCCCGACGGCTTGAACAAGCGGTCTCGCTGACCTTAGTCGCCTGGTCAGCTAACGTGGACTGCGATGGTTGCGTATTAAGCTGGGCGATCGGATCGATAGCATCACTCGTGGCGAAGGATGCGTTAGAAGGGAAATCATCGGTTGCCGTCTCACGGTCGTTGCCAAGGCCGTCTTCTCCCGAAGGAGACGACAAGGCTAGCGACATCCAGCAGCGTCACTTTTCAACCACAGTTCTACCCACGCACCTGCCCCAGATCAATCAGCGCCTTGATCGGCAAATGATCCGAGGCAATACGCGCCAGCGGCGTATCATGCGCCTCCACCTCCGAGATGATGCCCTTGCGGTTGGCGATGATGCGGTCGAGGGCGAGGAGCGGCAGGCCGGCGGGGAAGCTGGGGACGGCGGGGGGCAGCGGACCGAAGGCGGATTGGAAGGTGTTGAGCGACGAGCGGTCGCCGAGCCGCCATTCGTTGAGGTCGCCGAGCAGGATGGTCGGCATCTCCCGTCTGTCATTGATGAGGTCGACCAGCATGCGGGCCTGCTGGGCTCTGTTATGGCGCAACAGGCCGAAATGCGCGGCGATGATGCGCAGCACCCCGCCCTGCTCCAGCTCGATCTCGGCCACCAGCGCGCCGCGCGGCTCCAGCCCCGGCAGCTTGACCTGGTGCACGTCGTGCACCAGCCCCTTCTTGAAGAGCACGACATTGCCGTGCCAGCCATGCGCCTTGGCCATGCCGGCGACCGGTACCGGGATCAGTCCCGTCTCGCGCTCCAGCCGGCCGAGGTCGAGAATGCCGGTGCGTTCGCCGAAACGCGTATCGGCCTCCTGCAGCGCGATGACGTCGGCGCCGATTTCGTGGATCACCCGGCTGGTGCGCTCCGGATCGAAGCGGCGGTCGGTGCCGACGCACTTGTGCACGTTGTAGGAAGCGATCAGCGTCCCGGCGCTGCGCGGCCTGGTATCCGTATAGGCCGGGTCGAGCCGCTTTTTCCTGCTCCTGATCGAGGCGAGAATGGTGGCGGGAAAATTGACTTTTCTGGCGTGCATCGGAAGGCGCGATCGTTCCGTTGATCAAGAAGGCTTCTCTCGGCAGTATAGGAGGGCAAGCGGAACTTGCCACGTCAAACCCCAAAATAATCCTTCAGAGATAGGGTGAACCCAGCCACAGCACCTTCTCGAGCAGCCGCACCGGGAAGGGCCGCGCGCGCAAACCGTCGAGCGTCACCGGCGTTGCCGATTTCAGGGTTTCCTCGATATGCTCGTCGATCTCGCCGGCAAAACCCTCGTTCAACACTTCAAGATCGACCTCGAAATTCAGCCTGAGCGAGCGCGGGTCGAGATTGGAAGAGCCGACATAGGCCCAGGTGCCGTCGATCGTCAGCAGCTTCGAATGGCTGAAGCTGCCGGTCGAGCGCCAGATGCGGCAGTAACCCTTGAGGATCTGGTCGAATTGCGCCGTCATCGCCCGGTCGACCAGCACCAGGTTGTTGACTGCGGGCACGACGATATCGACTTCGACGCCGCGTCGCGCCGCCGTCACCAGGGCGCTGATCAATTCGCGGTCCGGCAGGAAATAGGGCGACATGATGCGGATCGATTGGCGCGCCACGGAAAAGGCGCCCATCAGCATCTTGTGGTTGGTCTCGACGCTGCGGTCCGGCCCGGAGGCGACGACGCGCATCAGGATGGGATCGCCGGGGCTGCGCTGCGGCGGTTCGATGCGCCAGGCCTCGCCGTTCAACAGCTCCTGCGTGGAGAAGCGCCAATCCTCGGCGGCAAGGTCGAAGAGGTCGGCGACAACAGGGCCGGTGACGCTGAAATGCGTGTCGTGAGCAAAGCTCTCGCCCGTTGCCTCCTCGCTGAAACCCGCGCGGATGTTCATGCCGCCGGTCAGCGCGATCTTCCCGTCGACGATCAGGATCTTGCGGTGGGTGCGCAAATTGGCATAGGGCAGCCGCAAGCCCATGATGACGTTGCCGTTGAAGACGGCGACGGTGACGCCGCCGTCCCGGAGATGGCCGAGAATGCTCGGCACCGAATAGCGCGCGCCGACCGCGTCGATCAGCACCCGGACCGCCACGCCGCGTTTGGCCGCCGCAATCAGCGCATCGGCGATGCGAAGGCCGATCGCGTCGCGATCGAAAATATAGGTTTCGAGCAGGATGCTGCGCGCCGCCTCGTCGATGCTCGATTTCATCGCCGCATAGGCCTCGTCGCCGGTCTCCAGCACGTCGATCGAATTGCCTGAGGTCAGCGGATTGCGCGTTACCCGGTCGCCGAGCGTCTGGAGCGCGGAAAAGCGGCGGCCAAACTGGCTGATCACCGTCTCGGCCTCGGCGTCGAACGTTTCCAGCTCGTCGATTTCGGCCGCCGGCAGCAGCGCGTCGCGGCGGATGCTCAGCGATTTGCGGCGGATGCGGTTGATGCCGGCAATCGCATAGAGCACCGCACCGATGATCGGCGACAGGATGATGACGCCGACCCAGCCGATCGCCGCGCGCACCTCCTCCTTGGTCATGGCGGCATGGATCGCCGCCGCGGCCCCCATGGCGATCGAAACGACAAAGAGGATATGCGGCCAGTAGGTCGACAGGAGATAGAACATCGCTGGCCAATATAGCCGCGAAACGGCAGCGTTCAATCGCGCCGACCCTCTCTCATGACGCGAAATTTTTCGCCGTGATCATTTTGCCCCCCAGAGACCGACGCGAAGGCAGGAACAATCCCGGTACGGATCGATTGATCCCGAAGAAATGAGGACTGCCGTCATGAACGTAGCTGCAACCGTCGGTCCCGCGCTGGCGCTCGACGTCGCGAATGCGACAAACATTGCCGAACTGCGCCATCAGGCCGAAGGCTGCACCCGCTGTGATCTCTACCGGAATGCCACGCAGATCGTCTTCGGCGAAGGCTCAGGGAAAGCCGAGATTGTTCTTGTCGGCGAACAGCCGGGTGACCGGGAGGACCTGACGGGCAGGCCCTTTGTCGGCCCCGCCGGCCAGTTGCTCGATCGCTGTCTGGAGGAGGCGGGTCTCGACCGCCAGCGCTGCTATGTCACTAATGCCGTCAAGCATTTCAAGTTCACGCCGCGCGGCAAACGGCGGCTGCACGCAAAACCCAATGCCGGCGAGATCCGGCGTTGCGCCTGGTGGCTCGGCGCCGAGGTCAACATCCTGCAACCGAAGCTCGTCGTGGCGCTTGGCGCAAGCGCGGTTTATGCGCTCCTCGGGCCGAAGGTGAAGCTGACGCCAGTGCGCGGCCATATCCTGCAGCCGGCAAACCATTCGCCTGTTCTGGTCACCATCCACCCTTCTTATCTCTTGCGCATTCGCGACGAGGCAGAACGTCACCGGCTGCACCTGGAGTTCGTGTCAGATCTGCACAAGGCGGCCGAGTTTGGCGCGCGCTGAACGTCTCTTCTCAACCCTATTATGCTGCAATGCGAAATAATTTCCGGTTGCAGGGCGATTTCGCTTGAAACGGCTCCGTTCCTCTGGAACCATTCAAGCAGTATCGCGTTCGAACGACGGCATCATGTGACTGGAGATCAGCGATGGCAGAAACTCGGGACGAGTGGATCAAAAAACGTGCATACGCCCTCTGGGAAGAAGAGGGCTATCCGACGGGGCGAGAATCCATCCATTGGGATCAGGCACGACACGAGCGCGAAGCACTTGAGGGCTCGGCTGCCTCTTCTGATGGAAAGGAAGTCAAACCCAAGGCGAAGCGTAGCGTCGCCGGCAGCAAGACAAACGGGGTCGTGACATCGGCGCCAAAACGGACAGCGAGCCGCAAGGCGGCGCCCTGAATTTCGAACATTAATGAGCTGGATATAAAAAGGGCGTCGTTGCGGCGCCCTTTGATGCTGTTTGTCATACGCTTGAATTAGTTGTGCATTATCGAATTGCAGAGGACGGGCTTCCATGCGGGGGTGAACAGAGGCCGGATGACGCTGCAAGCTTTGAGGCTTCCAAAAAAAGTTGAGCCCTCGCCCCATAGTTGGGAACAAGAACATCCACTGGCAGTTTATGGCGAAACCGGGGAAGTTGCCATGAATGACGGCCAGTCCGATATTCTCCCTATGCCGCCCGTCGCAGCCGGCGGCCGCACTTCGACCGCGATCGTCTAGAGGGATGGAAATGTCGCTCGTCGTCATCGCCGCCCTGCTCTATCTCGGTCTCGCGCTCGGCTTCATCCTTGTCGTCGACAATCTCGTCGGGCTGGTTTTCCGCGATCCCCGCGCGCCGGCGCAGCCGCCCTTATTCGACATCGGCCGCGCCTTTGCCGCATCGCAAAAACTCTATCGGAAATAGCCGCTCGCGGGCCCCATCGCCGACCTCGTTTTAGCCAGTACCGGCGCCGTCGAATTCGGGATATTTGCGCATCAGATCCACCTCATTGCCGCAGCTGTCATCACGCGCCGACAGTTCGATTGAGATCGTGTCGGCGGGATCGAGGCGGCCGCGGTCGTGACAGACAGTAATGCGCGCACCGCTTTGGCTGACCAGCACGGCATCCCGCTCGAAACCTCTTTGCAGCAGCCAGTCACGTGGCGCCATCAGGCGGATGTCTACCTCGTAGGAGTGCTCCTTGAGGCTGACGGTATAGGTGACCGGCGACACCTGGCCGTTGACGTCGATCGCCCCGTTTCCATCGGCTTTGACGATTTGGTTTTCCATGCTCGCGGTTCCTTTATTGTGGGCGGTGTTCCCACGCAAACCTGATAAAACCAGCTTTTGTTCCGATATTGAAGCGACCCTATGACCGGAACTTTCGGCCGCAGCACTGGTTTGACCCCTTTGCAGCAGAAGAGGTGACGATGCCCGACACGCGGCGCTGCACCCCTGAAAACGCCAGGGACGAACTGCGAACAGACTCCGGTCGTCAACCGAGGGATTGAACACCATGGCATACGAGCTTTATTATTGGGACGGCCTTCAGGGGCGCGGCGAATTTGTGCGATTGGCGCTGGAGGAAGCCGGCGCCGACTATGTCGACATCACCCGAGAGCCCAGTCGCGGTACGGATGCCATGTTCACCCTGATGAAGAGCGACAGCGAACCGCACATCCCCTTCGCCCCGCCCTTCCTGAAGGACAGCGACCTGATTATCCCGCATGTCGCCAACATCCTATTTTACCTCGGCCCGAGGCTTGGCCTTGCGCCTGAAGACGAAGGCCTTCGCCACGTCGCCAATGGGTTGCAGCTCACCATCACCGATTTTGTCGCCGAGGTGCATGATACGCATCACCCG
Source organism: Rhizobium phaseoli (assembly GCF_010668805.1). Taxonomy (GTDB): domain Bacteria; phylum Pseudomonadota; class Alphaproteobacteria; order Rhizobiales; family Rhizobiaceae; genus Rhizobium; species Rhizobium phaseoli_A. The sequence continues at coordinate 166,021 of NZ_WUFT01000014.1, forward strand.
ATCGACACGTCGCTCTACTACGAGGACCAGAAGCCGGAAGCGAAAGCCCGCTCCGCCGCCTTCATCCGCGATCGCATTCCGAAATTCCTTGGTTATTTCGAGCGTGTTCTGCGGCAGAACCCTGCAGGTTCCCACAATATTGTGGGAAATGCGCTGACCTATGTCGACCTGTCGCTCTTCCAGATGATCGAGGGCCTGACCTATGCCTTTCCGAAAGCCATGGCCAGGCGCAAAGCGGAATATCCGGCGCTGCTCGCCCTGCATGATCGAGTGGAAAAACGTCCGAACATCGCCGGCTATATCGCTTCGCCTCGCCGCCTCGCCTTCAACGAGGACGGGATTTTCCGGCATTATCCCGAGCTCGACAGCGAGGAATGAGCTAACCGCTCAGTGGCACGGCGGCATCGAAGAAATCGCCCCACGGGTCCTTCGGCCGGGTCTTCAATTGCTGCGGCACATTGGCAAGCGTGAAGGCGGCCGGGCCGCTGACCTCGTTCAATTCGGACCAATCGAGCGGCATCGAAACCGGCGCGCCCGGTCGTGCCCGCGTCGAATAGGCCGCAACCGCGGTGCTGCCACGGCCGTTGCGAAGATAATCGATATAGATGTGCCCGCCGCGTTTGGCCTTCGTCGCGGTCGACAGATACTTTTCCGGTGCGTCAGCCGACATGCTTTCGGCAAGCGAATGGGCGAAATCCTTCACCTCGGCCCAGCCGGCCTTCGGCGCGAGCGGCGACACCACATGCAGTCCCTTGCCGCCCGATGTCTTGACGAAGGCGGCAAGGCCCCGGGCTTCGAGCCGCGCCTTCACGTCAAGCGCTGCCGCAATCACCGCGCTCCAGGCGACGTCTTCGCCCGGATCGAGATCCATGGTGATCATATCCGGTCTTTCCCAATGATCGGTCGTCGTGCCCCAGGGGTGAATTTCGAGCGCGGCCGACTGCACCAGCGCCACCAGGCCGTCGAAATCGACGATGCGCAGCAGCTTTTCGCCGTCCATATCCTGCGGATCGGCGATCTCCTCGATATGAGGATTCATGCCCTTCCAGGCATGCTTCTGGAAAAACCGCTGATGGCTCTTTATCCCGTCCGGCAGGCGTAGCAGCGCCAAGGGCCGGTCGACGAGAAAAGGCGCCATGAACGGCCAGACCGCCGCATAATAGTCCGCGAGCGCCTGCTTCGTCACGTCCTCGTCCGGCCAGTACAACCGGTCAGGATGGGTCAGGGCTACGTCTGATTTCGGCGGATGACTTGCCGATGGATGTTTGGGGCTCATTCCTCGATCTCGCGTGTGAGGAAATCAAGTAGCCTGTTTTCCTCGGCCCGCAAGCCCCGTAGCGGTTCGCTGCCGCTCTCGATCAGAGGATGATCGTTGCCTGCGAGCGCGATGATCGACGGATGGATATAGCTCGAGCGGGAAATCGCCGGCGTGTTGTGCAATGCCTCGGCGGAGGCTTCCGACATCTGTTTTACCGTCGGCCGGGCGCCGCCGGCAATCACCTCGCGCGCCGCTCCGAAAGCCGCCAGCGAGCCAGCCCATGTGCGGAAGGTCTTCGCCGAGATTGGAATTCCCGATATCTCGGCCAGATAAGCGTTCAGCCTGCCGGAATCGATCGGCTTCAGCGCTCCGCTTTCATCCTTCCAGACGAACAGTTGCCGGCCGGGCAGATCGGCGATCTCCTCCAGGATCTTCTGCAGCCGCGGATGCTTGAGGCTGCGCTGTACGCGTTTGCCGCCCTTGGCGCGGAATTTCAGCTCGATCTGCCCTTCGACGATCTTCAGGTGCCGCTTGAGCAGCGTCGTTGCGCCATAGGTGCCATTTTCCCGGACATAAGCCTGGTTGCCGACGCGTAAGTGCGCCTCGTCGAGCAAGGTCGTCAGGGCCGCCAGCACGCCGTGGACATCCTCGGTGCCGGTGTCGAGATGGCGCAGAACGGTGCGACGGATCTTCGGCAGCGCTCGACCGAACTCGATCAGCTGATGGAATTTCCCGGCACTGCGGAAAGACTGCCATTCCTTGTGATAGCGATATTGCTTGCGGCCTCGCGCATCAATGCCCGTCGCCTGCAAATGGCCGTTGTCGTAGAGGCAGATCCAGACATTCTCGTAGGCCGGCGGCAGGCCGAGCGCGCCGATGCGCGCCCGCTGCAATTCATCGGCAAGCGTCGTGCCGTCGGGCATGACATAGCTGAAGCCCTTACCCTTCCTTCGTCTGCGGATGCCTGGTTCGGTGTCGCTGACATAGACGAGACCAAGTTCGGTGATGGTTTCGGCATTCATCTTTTCTGCGACCCGCTATTTGCTCCGGCGCCCGAACTGGAACCAGCGGCGCCGCTCGGCTTTTGTCGCGTCCTTCGGCGGCTCGGTCTGGCCCGTCGGCGCAAAGACCGCGACGCTCTGGGCATAGACCATGACTGGATTGTCCTCATGGTGCACCTCGAAGGCGTCCGTCTCCGTCCCGGTATCGAGAACCCGCGACCACTCTTCCAGCCCGTTCACCTCGGGCAGGTGGATCTGACAATCGCCGCCGGCGTTGAAGACCAGGAAAAGGTCGTCCATCGTCTCGGTCTCAGGCGCAAGCGCGCTCCTTGAGACATAGACGCCGAGCACCTGCAATCCATCGTCGTTCCAGGCCCCCTCATCCATGAAGCTGCCGTCCGGCTTGTACCAGGCGATCTCGATGCGCCCGTCCTCGCTGGTCTCGCCGGTCAGAAACCGCTCCTGCCGCAGCACCGGATGCGCCTTGCGGAAGGCGATGGCCTGCCGGCAGAATTCGAGGAAGGGATCGTCGAGCCCATCCCAGCCCGTCCAGCCGATTTCATTGTCCTGGCAATAGGCGTTGTTGTTGCCGCCCTGGCTGTTGCCGAGCTCGTCGCCGGCCAGGATCATCGGCACGCCCTGGGAGAGCATCAGCGTCGCAATCATGTTGCGCCGCCGCCGGGCGCGTGCGGCATTGATGTCCGGACTATCGGTTGCGCCCTCGGCGCCCATATTATCGGAATGATTGTCGGAATGGCCGTCGCGGCCATCCTCGCCGTTCGCCTCGTTGTGCTTGTCGTCGAAGGACACTGTATCCATCAGCGTGAAGCCGTCATGGGCCGACAGAAGATTGACCGAGGAGGTGGCGCCCCGGTCGGAATGGTTGAACTGCGGCGCCGAACCGGTGACGCGGGCCGCTACCTCCGACACCATGCCGCCATCGCCCTTCCAGAAACGGCGAACGTCGTCGCGGAACTTGTCGTTCCATTCGCGGAAGGGATGCGGGAAGCCGCCGACCTGATAGCCGCCCTCGCCGATATCCCAGGGTTCGGCGATCAGCTTGACGCCGGAGAGAACCGGATCCTGCCTGATGGCGCCGAAGAACGCGCCCTGGCGGTCGAATTCCAGATCCTGCCGTCCGAGCGTGCTGGCAAGATCGAAGCGGAAGCCGTCGATATGCATGACGCCGACCCAGTAGCGCAGGCTGTCGAGCACCATGCGCATCACCATCGGATGCGCGACATTCAGCGTATTGCCGGTTCCGGTCGTATCGAAAGTGTGGCGGGGATCATCGGGCGAGAGGATGTAATAGCTGGCATTGTCGAGCCCGCGGAAGGACAGGGTCGGTCCTTTCTCGCTGCCCTCGGCCGTGTGGTTGTAGACCACATCCATGATCACCTCGATGCCGGCGGCATGGAACTTCCGCACCATGGTCTTGATCTCGGTGATCTTGTCGCCGGACATGTAGCGCGATTGCGGCGCGAAGAAGCCGAGCGTCTGGTAACCCCAATAGTTCCTCAGCTTGTTTTCGAGGAGATAACGATCATCGAGGAAAAATTGGATCGGTAAAAGCTCGATCGCCGAGATGCCGAGCTTGACGAGATGGTCGATGATCGGATCGCTGCACATGCCGAGAAAGGTGCCGCGCAGCCGGTCGGGCACCTTCGGATGCGTCATCGTCAGCCCGCGCACATGCGCCTCGTAGATGATGGTATCGGGCCAGGGCCGGCGGATTGCCTCTTCACCCGCCCAGTCGAAGTCCGGATCCTGGACCACGCCCTTGACCGTGAACGGTGCGCTGTCGCGCTCGTCGAAGGAAAGGTCGTCCTCGCCGATCTGATAGCCGAACAGCGCGTCGTCCCATTGCAATTCGCCGGTCACCTGCTTGGCATAGGGGTCGAGCAGCAGCTTGTTGGCATTGAAGCGATGGCCGGCGTTAGGGTCATAGGGTCCATGGGCGCGATAGCCGTAGACGGTGCCCGGCCCGACGCCGGCGACATAACCCGACCAGATGTCGCCCTCGCGCTTCGGCAGCGGCATCCGGGCGATCTCTTTCTTTCCGTCAGGAGAGAACAGGCAGAGCTCTATCTGTTCCGCATGCGCCGAGAAGACGGCGAAATGGGTACCGGAACCCGTATACTCCGCCCCCAGCTCCGGCTTGAGGAAGTCGAGTTCCGAAAATGAAAAGCTCATGATGCCCCGCTCAATGAAAATACCAAGCGGGAAACGTTACGGCCGTTCTAAAGTTCCCTCCGGAATAGGAAAAGCAACGATGTCGCCGGGCAGAGAGGGCGTTTACGGCATCAACTGGCCGCCATTGACCTCGATGATCTGGCCGGTGATGTAGCCGGACAGCGTCGGCGAGGCGAGGAAGAGATAGGCCCCGACGCAATCCTCCGACGTGCCGACGAAACCCATCGGGATCGACTTGCGCTGCAGCTCCATCTGCTCGTCATTGGTATAACGCTCATGGAAGGGCGTGGCGATGACGCCAGGCGCCACGGCGTTGACGCGGATCCTGTCGGCGACGAATTCCTTGGCGTGGCCGCGGGTGATCGTCGAAACGAAGCCCTTCGATGCCGCATAGAGGATCGCCCCGTTGCCGCCGCCATTGCGAGCAGCGATCGAGGTGGTGTTGATGATGAAGCCGCCCTGCTTTTTCAGCCACGGATGGGCCGCCCGCGTTGCCGCCAGCACCGAGCGGGCATTGAGATCCATGACAGCGGCATAATGCGCGTCGGTATATTCCGACGTCGGCTTGCGCCCCAGCATGCCGCCCGCATTGTTGATGAGGCCGTCGAGGTGGCCGAAGGTCTTCGCCGTCTCCTCGACGACGCGCTCGGTCTCGCCCTCGCGCGACACGTCGCCCTGGATCAGATGCACGGTGCCGCCGGCAGCCCTGATCTCCTCGGCGAGCACTTCTGCCGGCTCCCGGCTGGCATTGTAGTGCACGCCGACCTTAGCGCCTTGCGCCGCAAAAGCGCGGGCGAGCGCCGCCCCGATGCCGGTCGAGGCGCCGGTGATCAGCACAGCCTTGCCGGCGAGATCCGGCAGTTTGATCGATGCGAGCGATTGCGCAAGTTCTACCATGGCTAAGACAGCCTCCCGAAAAACCAAGGACATAGGTGATGAAACAGATTGGGGGAGTCTATCAGCCGAAATCGGCGAAGGGCAATGCACGAAAGCGGGAGAATTGCATCGTGGGGGATGGCCGGTTCCGAGCACCCAAAGACCCCTCGCCAGCCCCTCCCCACAAGGGGGAGGGGCTAAGCTGCGGTGTCCGGCGGCAACCAACAGAAGAGGTCTAGCTGGCTGTTAACCTCCGACGGATTGGTACGATGGAGGGGTACGTGAAGCGGTGCGGCACGTTCGCCCCTCCCCCTTGTGGGGAGGGGTTGGGGAGGGGTTTTGGGCTGACCTCACCGACCACCATCTCATCAAGGAGCCACTCCAAAGACCGGCTGCGGCTTCGGGCGCACGAGCGGCGGGAATGCCAGCGCGATGGCTGCAGCCCCGAGCCCGACCATCGCCGAGCCGATGAACAGCCAGGAATAATTGGCGAAGGTGTCGAAGATCCAGCCGCCGATAAGAGGGCCGAAGGCCATGCCGAGGCTGGAGAGCATCGTCGCCGCGCCCAGGACGGTGCCAAGGATGCGCGGCCCGAAATATTCCCGCGCCAGCACCGCATAGAGCGGCATCACGCCCCCATAGGCGCTGCCGAAGACGATGGCGAGCGCATAGAATTGGGTCAGCTCGCTGACGAGGAGATAGGTAGCAAGCGCCCCCGCCTGCACCAGCAGGCCGGCGACCAGCACCGGCTTCACCCCGATCCTGTCGGCAAGACTGCCATAGAGCAGCCGGCCGCCGAGGCCAGCCAGGCCTTCGACGCTGTAGATGCTGACGGCTGCCATCGGGGCGACGCCGCAGATCGTCGCATAATTGACCATGTGGAAGATCGGCCCGGAATGGGCCGCACAACAGGCAAAGAAGGTCAGGCCGAGCACGATGAATTGCGGCGACCGGAAGACTTTCGAGAGCTGCGGCTGGGCGCCGTCGACTGCGAATTCGGCGCCGGTATCGGCGGCCTCAGCCGGCGGGCGTCTGACCAAGAGGGCGGCCGGCACGAGCAGCACCCAGGCCGCGACGCCAATGATCAACATGGCCGGCCGCCATTCATAGGCCGAGATCAGCCAGCGCGCGAAAGGCGAGATCGTCATCGGCGCGACGCCCATGCCGGCGGAAACGAGCGACACCGCCAGGCCACGATTTTCGTCGAACCAGCCGATGGTCGCCGCGATCATCGGCGCGAAAAAGGTGCTGGCAGCCAATCCGACGAGGATGCCATAGGTCAGTTGGAACTGCAGCAGCGTCTCGGCGCGGCTGGCCAGCACCAGCGCCAGACCGAGCAGCACGGAGCCGATCATCACGACGATGCGCGGGCCGAAGCGGTCGCTGGCCGCACCCCAGAGGAAGCCGCCGAAGCCCATGACGATGAAATTCAGCGTCATCGCGCTGGCAATGCCGACATGCGACCAGCCGGTCGCGGTCGCGATCGGTTCCTGGAAAATCGCCAGCGAGAACATCGCGCCGATGGCCACGCACGACATCAATGCGCCCAAGGCGACGATGACCCAACGATAGGAAACACCCATGGCTTCATAACCTCCCTGCCGACAGAGTGATCGCGACGCATACGGCAAGCCTACCGCACTTCGCGTCTGCGATCTAAAGACGTTTGAACCGCTGCGATTTCGACAGCACACTCACATCTTTTTTGGGCGGGCAGTTCTACAGAGTCCGAAACATCACCAGCGCGTCGACATACCCCTCTGTCGGATGAAGGAAGACGCCGGGAAGACGGCCGACGATGTCGAAGCCGAGGGATTGCCAGAGCTGGACGGCGCGGCGGTTGCTGCTGACCACGAAATTGAACTGCATGGCGCGAAAGCCGCTTTCGTGAGCGTGCTGCAGGGAATGTTCATGCATCAGGCGGGCGACGCCACGGCCGCTGGCGGCTGCATCGGTCATGTAGCCGCAATCGCAGACATGCCGGCCGCCGCCGGCCTGATTGGCCTTGATGTAATAGGTGCCGAGGATCATGCCATCCTCTTCGGCGACGAAGGTCTCGCGGTCCGGCCCCATCCAGTAGGCGAGCGCATCGGCTTCGGAGAGATCGCGGTCGAGCGCATAGGTCTCACCGGCGCGGATCGTCGGGCCGATGATCTTCCAGATGGCATCTCGATCGTCGTTGTCTGCGGGTCGGATCAGCATGCCCGATCTCTACCGAAGCCTGACATGGCGTGCAACGGCTCAAGCGCTCTCAAACCCTTTCGAGCGCGATCGCAATGCCCGCCGACGAACATGGTCGACAGCGAATATTTCCCGCCGGTCTCCACAAGCGCCAGCGGCGCTGGCGGACATGCCGAGCGGGAGGCCAGGAAGCAACCTCCGCAACCAGGATCAAGCGGCATATCAAATTCGATGGCAAACACAGGCGAACAGTCAGTCCAACGACAGGAGATTGTCATGAACGCCACAATCCTTTCCGCCCTTTTGCGAGCGCAGGGCGCTCAACAACGTAGGCTCGAACATTACACGAAGCATTCTCCCTTTAGTGCTCCCGGCCGCCATTCCGCGCGCTTCGATGTATTGCCGGCAGATCCGGCGGGCGTCGCCCGTACGGTGCAGACTTTGCTGATCTACGAACATGCGGCAAAGCCGTTCTACGGTTACAAAATTCCCGAGGCGCGCCGCGCCGAGAGCCACATCCGACCGACGGAGAAGATTCTAGATGCGATGCTAGCACTCGACGATCGTCCGCTTTCTGTCGCCCGTTCGCCCGAGAAACGCCTGGTCGGCATCTGCCGCCACTACATGTTGCTTTCCATCGCAATCCTTCGCCATCACGGCGTTCCCGCCCGAGGCCGGGGTGGCTTCGGCGCCTACTTTAATCCAGGTAAGTTCGAAGATCATTGGGTCTGCGAGTACTGGAAGGCGGATGATGGGCGCTGGGCGCTGCTGGACAGTCAGTTAGACGAAGTCTTCATCCGCAATCTCGGAATCGGCTTCGACATCCACGACGTTCCGCGCGACCAGTTCTTGACCGCCTCCGACGCCTGGCGCAGATGCCGCAGCGGAGAACTCGATCCAAACCTGTTCGGCATCGAGTTCGCACAGCTTCGTGGTCTCTGGTTCATCGCCGGCAACCTGATCCGCGACCTCGCCACTCTCAACGGTGGCGAAGTCCTGCCATGGGACACATGGGGAGCACAACCCGCGCCGTATGCAATGCTTTCAGAGGCGGAACTCGATCTGTTTGACGAGATCGCCTTGCTCACGGCCGATCCGGATGCACATTTCGACACGTTAAACCGGCGTTTTGCTGAGGATGCGAAATTGCGCCTGCCCGAAAGCGTGTTCAACGCATTGCGCCAGCGTCAGGAAAAGATGTTCGAGGGCTGAGGCACCGCGGTACGTCCCTTCTCCCAAGACGCTAGCTTTACCGCTGCCTCTTTCGTCCTAGCGCCTTTTGGAGATGTGGTGCCTTCCAGGGACCAACATGTGGCTTTGCTTTCATCAGACCCTCTGCAAAGCTATGGCGATCCCCTGCCCGACGCCGATGCACATGGTCGACAGCGAGTATTTCCCGCCGGTCTCCAGAAGCTCGAGCGCTGCCGTGCCGGTGATGCGGGCGCCCGACATGCCAAGCGGATGGCCGAGCGCGATCGCGCCGCCGTTGCGGTTCACCCGCTGATCGTCATCGGCAATGCCGAGCGCCCGCAGCACCGCCAGCCCCTGGCTGGCAAAGGCCTCATTGAGTTCGATCACGTCGAACTGTTCCTGGGTCATGCCGAGCCGGGCCATCAGCTTGCGCGAGGCCGGGATCGGCCCGACGCCCATCACCCGTGGCGGAACGGCGGCGGCCGCGCCGCCGAGGATGCGGGCGATCGGCGTCAGGCCATACTTTCGCACCGCCGCTTCCGAAGCGACGATCAGCGCGGCTGCCCCGTCATTAACGCCGGAGGCATTGCCTGCGGTCACCGTGCCACCCTCTTTCTTGAAAGGTGTGGCGAGTTTCGCCAGCGTCTCGATCGTCGTTGCGCGCGGATGCTCGTCCTTGTCGACGATGACGGGATCGCCCTTGCGCTGCGGGATGGTCACCGCAGTAATCTCTTTCGCCAACCGTCCGCTCGCCTGGGCGGCGGCGGCCTTGGCCTGGCTGCGCACCGCAAAGGCATCCTGATCCTCGCGGCTGACCTTATAGTCCTCGGCGACGTTTTCACCGGTCTCCGGCATGGAATCGACGCCGTACTGCTTCTTCATCACAGGATTGACGAAGCGCCAGCCGATCGTCGTGTCGTGGATCTCAGCCGCCCGCGAAAAGGCCGTCTCGGCCTTCGGCATGACGAAGGGTGCCCGCGACATGCTTTCGACGCCGCCTGCGATCATCAGCTCGGCCTCGCCGGCGCGGATGGCGCGCGCCGCCGTGATCACCGCATCCATGCCGGAACCGCAGAGCCGGTTGATCGTCGTGCCCGGGACAGCAATCGGCAGGCCGGCGAGCAGCGCCGACATGCGCGCGACATTGCGGTTGTCCTCGCCCGCCTGGTTGGCGCAGCCGAAGATCACATCGTCGACGGCTTCCCAATCGATGGCGCCATTGCGTTCCATCAGCACCTTCAACGGGATGGCGCCGAGATCATCGGCACGCACCGGGGAGAGCGAGCCGGCGAAGCGGCCGATCGGCGTCCTGATATAGTCGCAGATAAAGGCTTCGGTCATGGCTTTTCCTCAGAGTTTCGGGACGACGAGGTCGGCAACCGGCCCCACGACATGGAGGGCCGCGCCGGTCATCGCCTGCAATTCCTCCTGCGACATCGTGGCCAGCTTCTCGCGCAGGACGAAGCGCCCGTCGACGATGTCGATGACGGCATGACTGGTATAGACGCGGGTAATGCAGGCGACACCGGTCAGCGGGAAGGTGCATTTTTCCACCAGCTTCGGCTCGCCTGTCTTGGTGACATGCTCGGTGATGACGCAGACCTGCTTGGCGCCGTGCACCAGATCCATGGCGCCGCCGACGGCCGGCACGCCCTTGCTGCCGACCCGCCAATTGGCAAGGTCGCCGCTTTGGGCGACCTGATAGGCGCCGAGGATGGCGACGTCGAGATGGCCGCCGCGCACCATGGCGAAACTGTCGGCGTGATGGAAGAAGGCCGCGCCCGGCTTCAGCGTCACCGCCTTCTTGCCGGCGTTGATCAGGTCCCAATCCTCTTCGCCTTCGGCCGGCGGTTCGCCGAAATTCAGAATGCCGTTTTCCGTGTGGAAGATCGCCTCGCGGCCGGGCGGCTGATAACGCGCGACCATTTCGGGAAAGCCGATGCCGAGGTTCACATAGGCGCCGTCGGCGATGTCCTGAGCGGCGCGCCAGGCGATCTGCGCATTGGAGAGCTTGATGTCTTCTCTAAGATCGACGGTCATACGTAGGCCACTCCGGCTCGAATGAGCTCTTCTTCCTGCTGCGGATGGGGAACAGCGACGACGCGGTCGACGAAGATGCCGGGTGTGACCACATGCTCGGGATCGATGCCGCCGGCCGGCACGATGGATGAAACCTGGACGATGGTCTTGGCCGCGGCCATGCACATCAGCGGATTGAAGTTGCGGCCGGCCTTGTTGTAGGTGAGGTTGCCCTGGATATCGCCGACCTCTGCCTTGACGATGGCGAAATCGGCCTTCAGCCAGCGTTCCTGCACGTAATGGCGGCCGTCGAATTCGGCGATGACCTTGCCGTCGGCGAGTTCCGTGCCGTAGGCCGTCGGCGTGTAGAAGGCCGGAATGCCGGCCCCGCCGGCGCGGATGCGTTCGGCCAGCGTGCCCTGCGGCACCAGTTCGAGCTCGATTTCGCCGGCAAGATATTTGTCGGTGAACGCGCGCGGATCCGACGAACGCGGGAAGGAGCAGATCATCTTTCTGACCATGCCGGCATCGATCATCGCCGCGATGCCGATGCGGCCATTGCCGGCATTGTTGTTGATCACGGTGAGGTTTTTCGGCCCCCTGTCGATCAAGGCATGAATCAATTCGATCGGCGCGCCCGAGCCGCCGAAACCACCGATCATCACGGTCGCGCCGTCACCGATCTCGGAAACGGCTTCCGCCGTGCTCCCGACTGTCTTGTCCATGCGGCGACCTCTCCTTGGCTCGATCCGGTCGGGAGTTTTGTCCCGTCCTCCTGTTGCAGAGATAAAGCGCAGAAAGGGTAGACTGCAAGATAATTTGTGCGTTATTTGACTTTTGTTCATATAACGCACAAACTCAATGGATGGAGGACCGAACCATGCGCGAAACGGATTTTGTCAGCGGCTTTGCCCGCGGCCTGAAGGTCATCGAAGCTTTCGGCGAAACGCGGCAGCGGCTGTCGATCGCCGAGGCGGCCAAGCTGACGGATCTCGACCGCGCCACCGTGCGACGGTCGCTGCTGACGCTGGCCGAGCTCGGTTATGCCGATTACGACGGCAAGTTCTTCATCCTGACGCCGAAGATCCTGCGGCTTGGCCATGCCTATCTCTCAGCCACGCCGCTACCGGCGCTGCTGCAGCCGCATCTCGATCATCTCTCGGAACGCGCCGGCCAGAGCGCCTCGGCCTCGGTGCTCGATGGCACCGAAATCGTCTATATCGCCCGGGCCTCGCAGCGCCGCGTCATGTCGATCAACCTCACCCCCGGCAGCCGCCTGCCCGCATATTGCGCCTCGATGGGCCGCGTGCTGCTCGCGGCGCTCACTGAGACCGAGGCGCGCGCCATCCTTGCCCGCAGCGAGCTGAAGCAGAACACCCCGAATACCAAGACCGATCCGGACGAGCTGATCGCCGAATTCCGCCACATCCGCACCGAAGGTTACGCCATCATCGATCAGGAGTTGGAGATCGGCCTCTGCTCGATCGCCGTGCCTGTGGAAAACGACCGCGGCGACACCATTGCGGCGATCAATATCGGCGCCCCGGCCGCTCTCGTCCCGGCCGCCGAGATGAAGGCGCGTTATCTGCCATTGCTCAGGGAAACCCAGGCCGCCTTGCGGCCGCTGCTGCGCCGGTGACGGCAACATGGAAAGGGGCGGTCCCGGTCAACGCCGGGGCCGCCCGCAATTGTCAATGCGTCAGGTCGAGCGCGGCCGTGAGGTCCCCCATCGGCGGCCGGCCGTTATCAGCAAGCGCCTTGTCGCGGGCGAGAATGCCCGGCAGCACCGGCAAATCGTAGCGCGCGGTGATCAGGCGGATGATCGAGGTCGTGTCGTATTGGGTATGATCGACACTGCCATCCTTGGCGAAGGGCGAGATGATGAAGGCCGGAATGCGGTTGCCCGGACCCCAGCGGTCGGCTTTCGGCGGCGCGACGTGATCCCAGAAGCCGCCATTCTCGTCATAGGTGACGACGACGAGCATATGGCCCCATTGCGGGCTCTTCTCGAGGTGCGAGACAATATCGGCAAGATGCTGGTCGCCGCTCGAGACATCAGCATAACCGCCATGTTCGTTGAGGTTGCCCTGCGGCTTGTAAAAGGAAACCGCCGGCAGCTTGCCTGCGTCGATATCCTTGAGGAAGGCCTCGCCGCCAAGGCCGCCGTCTTTCAGATGTTCGGCGCGCGCCGGTGTGCCGGGCGCGAAATTGGCGAAATAGTTGAAGGGCTGATGGTGGAACTGGAAGTTCGGCACCGGCGTGGCGTTCTTGCCGTCAAGTGCTGCCTGCCAGGCGCCGCCGTACCAGGACCAGCTGACGCCTTTCAGCGACAGGAGGTCGCCGATGGTCACCGCATGCTGCGGCGGCAGCGTCGTGGCGGCAGTCGGATCGGCATAGGCCGGATCGCCGTCCTTGGCCGGTGGATTGGCGCTCGGCTGGTAGGGCGGCTGCATGGTGTTGACGGCGTAGAAGTCGGGCGTCAGCGTGCCGTCGGAGACGAATTTCGGGGCGCCCTCCAGCGCCGATTTCGGGGCGTTGTCGGCCACAACAAGCGACGTGCCGTCGGCATCGACCTTGGCGATCACTGGCTTGGCCGGGCTCTTGTCGGCATCCGGATAATAGGGCGCGCAGGCGCAGACCAGCGCGAAGTGATTGAGGAACGAGCCGCCGAAGGCGCCCTGGAAGAAATTGTCGGCAATGACGTATTTCTTCGCCACCTGCCACATCGGCAGGATAGAGCCGTCATAATGGCCCATGACCAGGCTGCCGGAATCGGCCCAGGCGACGAATTTGTCGTTCTTGCCGCCGTCGATCTGCATCTGCTCCTGGTAGAAACGGTGCCAGAGATCGCGGGTGATGACCGAAGGCGTCTGGGCAAAACCCTTGGGATCGTCGATCGCGAAGCTGGCATTGGCAAGATGGGCCGACTGCGCTTCGGTGACAGCAGGCGTCACGCCCTTGGCGGTCAGGCCGCCCCAGGCCGGCGGCAGTTCGGCGAGCGGCTGGCCGTTGCGGTCGAGCTGGCGGGCCTGCTCGGCACTGACATTGGCAAGGCCATCGGCGCCGGGAAAGCTGCCATAGAGATTATCGAAGCTGCGGTTTTCGGCATAGATGACGACGATATTGTCGATCTTGTCGTAACCAGCGGGTGCGGCATGGGCTGCCGTCGCCATGGCAAGCGGCATCATCGCCGATCCGGCGAGACAGAGGGCATTGAGGAGTTTCAGTCTTTTCACAGGGGGCACCTCATGACTGGGGGCGTTGGCTAGAGGGAGCGAAAAACGCTCGGGGGGGCGCACAGACGCTATTCCCGCCGTCTATCAACTTTGTGACGCCGGGCTTGCCCGAGACGACGGGAGAATGACTGTCATCAATTTGTTGCAGCGAGGTTCGATCATGGAGGAACGCAGTGCCAAACTATTGGAATCCTTATCATGACGATGAAAATCATCTGGCTTGCGCGCACCGGTCTGGCCGTCGGTATCGGTGCGGCAGCGCTCTGTCTGGCCATTCTGCCCCTGCGGCAAAGCAGCGCGGCGGTGGCTTTCGGCGTGCATCCCGGCCCGATGTCGCGCGCCGAAGCCTTCGCCCGGGCGGAAACGCTGACCGCGCTCGGCCGCAAGATATTCTCAGACGCCTCTCTGTCGGCCTCGGGGCTGCAGGCCTGCGCCTCCTGCCATGATCCCGCTCACGCCTTCGGCCCGGCATCGGTCAAGCCGGTCGAGATGGCCGGCAAGGACATGAACCAGCCGGGCCTGCGCGCTGTTCCGACGCTGCGTTATCTGCAGGCGGTGCCCTCCTTCAGCGAGCATTTTTACGATTCCGAGGATGAGGGCGACGAAAGCGTCGACAATGGCCCGACCGGCGGCCTGACCTGGGACGGCCGGGTCGATCACGGCGCCGACCAGGCAAAGATCCCGCTGCTCTCGCCCTTCGAGATGGGCAACAAGGATGCGGCCGATGTGGCGGCCAAGCTGCGCAAGGCGTCCTATGCCGACGCCATCAAGGCGGCCTTCGGCGCGGCGGTGTTCGACAATCCGGAGGATACTTTCGACGCCGCCGCCGAGGCGCTCGCCACCTTCGAGCAAAGCGGCCCGGACTTCTATCCCTATTCCAGCCGCTACGACGCCTTCCTCGCCGGCAAGGCGACGCTGACGACGCAGGAATTGCACGGACGTCAGCTGTTCGAGGATCCCGCAAAGGGCAACTGTTCGAGCTGCCACTTAAGCGAACCCGCCAATGACGGCGAGCCGCCGCAATTTTCCGATTTCGGTTTCCTCGGCCTCGCCGCCCCCCGCAATATGGCGATCTCAGCCAATAGCGACCCCAACTATCACGATCTCGGCCTCTGCGGTCCGCAGCGGACTGACCTTGCCGGCCACAGCGAATATTGCGGCCTGTTCCGCACCCCGACGCTGCGCAATGTCGCGCTGAAGAAGAGCTTCTTCCACAACGGCTATTTCCACACGCTGCGCGACGTCGTCTCCTTCTATGCCAGCCGCGACAGCGATCCCGGCCGCTGGTATCCGAAAAATGCCGACGGCACGATCCGCAGATACGACGACCTGCCTGAGGCCTATTGGGACAACCTCAACCAGGACCCGCCCTTCGGCCGGAAGCCGGGCGATGGGCCTGCGCTGACCGACCCCGAAATCGACGACATCGTCGCCTTCCTGGGGACGCTGACGGATGCGGACCTGCAGCCGGAGGCAAGCGGGCATTGAAGTAATTTGGCCACCGTGTCGTTGCTGGACGAGCCGAAACGTCCAACGATTCCGGCCACTCATCACTTGGATGCAGGCCCCGGCTGACCATGCCGGGGGCATCTCCGCAACCAACACCAACACCGCACAAGAAACCTGTTTCAGCTAGTTGCTCGCAACGTGTCACCGACGCTCGGTCCGATGAGGTTCAGCGCTTTCAACAGCTACCACACCTGAAGCGCAGCCATCTCAGCGTACCTATTGCGTCCCGACCGTCCTTACCCAGGGGCCTCCAATTTCAGCGCGCTCAGCTTCCCACTCTGGTGGAAGATCTGCGATCTGATTTAGCGTCGGGTCGACATCAAGCAAAACGCCGACGCTAATGTGAAATGGTTCAAGTGGATCACTGTGATCAACACTTCCACACAAAAACTGCCAGTCCCCGTCTTCCCTAGCGACGAGAAGCGCAGGCCGTTCACGCCGGAACATATGCCCACAGCAATAGACGCCCAGTTGCGGATCTTTGAACTTTGAACTGGCCATCCCATACTCCTATCCGTCCCTAGCGCCTATTGGAGTTGCCCCATAAAAACCGGACAGGATCAGATTTCTGTTTGACGGTTTAAGAACTCGCGGGGAGATCGATATCCCAAAGCTTTGTGCGGGTGAAGCGTGTTGTAATGCTCGAACCACAATGGCA